>CAZRWD010000004.1:125664-195367 GCA_964603785.1 uncultured bacterium | reverse complement strand
CGTCTTCATCGCCGACAGCTCGGGCACCGCCCTCCAGATGGAGACCTGGGCGGAGATCAAGAACCTGTTCATCTGAGTGCAGCCGACCTGGAGGCACCGCCACCGCACCAGCCCTGGTGCTCGGCACTCGACAGGCCACCGCGGACCCACACCCCTCCGTTCGCCTACCTGGGCGGTAATACCCTGTTCCACATGGGCATGTATCCGGTTCGAGCCAGGAGCCCAGGGCCTCCGGCATTGCACTTCCGCCCGACATGGGCGATACTGGAAGGTCAGGTTTCGAGCAATTCCCATTCCGTCAACCATTTACATCATGGAGGAGCGGTAGATGAAATCATACGACGTCATCATCATCGGAGCGGGACCGTCGGGGATAATCACCGGGATCACAGGCAGGAAGGAGAATCCCGGCAAGACCTTCATGATGATCAGGGAGGAGGAGGAGGGGCTTGTCCCCTGCGGGATCCCCTACCTGTTCCACGATCTGGACGACATCTCGAAGAACAGGATGAGCCCGGCGGGATTCGTCCAGGCCGGGGGCGAAGTGCTGGTCGATGCGGTCGTCGAGGTGGACGTCGAGAAGAAGACGCTGAAGACGGCATCGGGCGAAATGCTTGCCTGGGAAAGGCTTGTGTTCGCGACCGGCTCGATCCCGACGGTGCCGGGATTCATCAAGGGGCACGATCTCGAGCACATCGAGTACGTCAGGAAGAGCTTCGGCTACATGAAGACCCTTCTGGCGAAGGCCCGGGATGCAGTCGATGTGGTGGTGGTGGGCGGAGGGTTCATAGGCGCCGAGGTGGCTGAGCAGCTCGCGAGGCACGAGGGCAGGACGGTCACGATAGTGGAGATGGAGCCCCACTGCCTCAACAGGGCGTTCTCGGAGGACTTCGCGGCCCTGGCCGACAGGCATCTCGAGAATGCCGGGGTAGCGCTGCGCTGCGGCCGGAAGGTCATGGAGTTCAGGGGGACCGATAGGGTGGAGTCGGTTCTCCTCGACAACGGCGAGGAGATCCGGGCCGATCTCGTGATATGCGCGATCGGCTACACGCCGAGGACCGAGCTGGCCGCGGCCGCAGGGCTCGAGATCACGGCCAACAGGACCATCAAGGTCGACAGGTACATGAGGACGTCCGCGAAGGACGTCTTCGCCGTGGGAGACTGCTCCAGCACCACGGGCTTCATCACGGGCAACCCCGACAACATCATGCTCGCCTCGACCGCTACCGCCGAGGCCAGGATACTCGGTTACAACCTGTTCTCGATCCGCCTGCTCAGGAACTTCGCGGGGACCATCTCGGCCTTCTCGACCGAGTTCGACGGATACGCCTTCGCCTCGGCAGGAGCCATCGAGCAGACCGCCGCCAGGGCGAACATCGAGTTCGTGACAGGGAAGTTCGAGGTGGCCGACAGGCACCCCGACTCCCTGCCCGGGGCGAGGAAGATGATCGTGAAGCTAATAGTCACACCCGAGGCGGGCAGGATCATCGGCGCGGAGATGTACGGCGGGAAGTCGGTGGGAGAGCTCATCAACCTGGTCAGCCTGGCCATACAGAAGCAGGTGACGGTCTTCGAGCTCGTCTCCTTCCAGATGGGCACGCACCCGCTGCTGACCCCGGCTCCCACGAACTACGCGCTGGTGAAGGCCTGCGAGAACGCGATCACCAGTCTCAGGAAGCGCTCCGGCTGAGTACGGCGGGGAGGGCATCCCCTTCGTATCATCCTCGATCGAGCGTCATCCCTCCGTGGGGAAGGAGGAGCCCTGCAGATGCCGACGGGATCGAGTCCTGAAGGGGCCACCTCGCCGCTGGTGTGGAGGCCTGCGGCCACCAGCCCGGAGGAGTTCCGGGAGAACGCCGGAAGGCTCGGGTACGTCCGGGCCCTGGCTGCGAACCCTCCCGAGGGACCGAACCCCAACCTCATCGCATTCGGCAACGAGGGGGGCATCCTTGGCATGGGCGTCTGCTGGTGGCACTCCAGGTTCACCAGGGCCGCCCTTTACCTCGCATGGTTCGACCCGGGAGGAGAACGGCCGGATGCGCGCGGGGCACGATCGATGATCGCAGCCGTGATGGCGGCGGACCGGGTGGTCCGCATACCGGGATACGCGAACCTGCGGGAGTTCAGCCTGGAGAACCGCCCTGTGCTGCAGCGGTTCCTCGAGCGCATGCAGCTCTGCGACGGGATCCTCCGCTTCCAGTGGATGAACGGGCTGGCGGGGCGGACCCGGATCGCCCCGGATGCGATGAACCGCCTGGTGGACGGGATACGCGGCGAGGTCTCCTCGAGGGGGCTCGCCTGGGTCAAGCTGAAGAACTCGAGGTACGACGCGCACTCCTGGATAGTAACCGGCCGGGAGTCCCTTCCGGACGGGCGAGACCGCTTCACATACCTCGACAGCAATACTCCCGGCAGGGAGGGGGTGTGGATCCACTCCCCGGGCGAGGACAGCATCTCGATCCCGGGCGCGGGGTTCTTCGGTGTCCCCTACATGCAGCGCCGGGGAGAGCTCTCCCGAATCCTTGCCGTGGCGGCGTCCGCACGCGGGTCGGCAGGATCGCCGGGCGGCCCGTGAACCCGGGCGGGCGCCGGCCTCCGGAATACGGGCGGACCCGGGGTGGGGGACGAACGAGGGACCATCACGAGGGAGGCATCCGATGAGCAGATTCCCTTCGCCCGTGATCGCGGCGATCCTTCCGGCGCTGCTCCTGCTGCAGACCTCCTGCGGCAGAAGGGGCGGCTCCCTGGTGCTCTGGGGGGACCTGGCCGAACACGCACTGGGAACGATTCCCGGAGACAACGAGGGTTTCGTCTCGGCCGCCGGGGGAAACGACCACCTCCTGGGCCTCGGGGAGGACGGGACCATTGTCGCCTGGGGCGGCAACATCGTGGGCCAGTGCGAGGTGCCTTCTCCGAACGCCGGCTTCGTCGCAGTGGCCGCGGCCTACAACCACAGCCTGGCTCTGAGGGAGGACGGCTCCGTCGTCTGCTGGGGGGGAGACTTCGGCCGGCTGACGGACCCCCTTCCGAGCGGAGAGCAGGACATCTTCAACATGCCCGTCCCCTCGCCGAACTCCGGGTTCGTCTCGATCGCCACGGGCTTCAGCCACAGCGTCGCCCTGAGGGAGGACGGATCCGTCGTCTGCTGGGGCGGCCAGAACGCCTTCGGCCAGTGCACCCCGCCCGACCGGAACACCGGCATCGTCGCGATAGCCGCCGGGGCCAGCCACAACCTCGGCCTCAGGGAGGACGGCTCGATGATCGCCTGGGGCTGGAACGAGTACGGGCAGTGCGAGGTGCCCGGACCCAACCAGGGCTTCACGGCAATCGCGGCCGGCGACGCCCACAGCCTCGGGCTGCGGGAGGACGGCACGATAGAGGCCTGGGGATGGAATGATTTCGGCCAGTGCGAAATCCCCTCTCCGAACAGCGGCTTCGTGGCGGTTGCGGCAGGTCATGTGACGAGCTTCGGGCTGAAGTCGGACGGCACCATCGTAGCCTGGGGAGGAGACTGCTGGAACCTCCTGGACACTCCGCCGGCCGATGCGCGCTACTACTCGATCGGATCCGGAGGGGAGACGGGGTTCGCCCTCTGCAGGTAGGGCCGGCCGGGCATGCACCGACACCAACAGAGTGCTGCGAGCGGGAACCGTGAGACGAGGGAGGCGGGGGCGAGCCCCCGCCTCCGGCGGATCCTAGGATCGTCCGTCAGCCTATGGCGTGCTCCCAGAGACCGGGGATCTCCGCCGGGAAGGGCCACAGGTCGGTGTGGTCCCTGTCCGCGGAGTAGATGCCGCCGTCCTCCCTCCGGTCGTAGCCGAGCCAGGCGTGGAACGGGATCTCGTTGATGCAGTCGTCTCCGACTATGGTCTTCGTCTTCTTGTCGGGCGACGCCTCCAGCTCGAGGCGCGCATCCCTGTAGCGGCTCTCCGCGGCCAGTTGGAGCTGGTCGGTCTCGATCTCGGTGAACACGACCTGCCGGAACACCTTGCCCGGCCTGTGCGTGGCGTACCAGGCATACTCCACGGGGGTGAGGTTGGAGAGCAGTAGGAGCTGGATGGGGCACATCACCATGTACAGGTGCGGCCTCCTCTGAAGGTTGTCGGGGCTGCCGGCGGCCGCGGCCACCTCGGATGGCGACATCTCCTCGTGGCAGACGTGCGACTTGAACTCGTGGAGCTTCCTCGCCCCGGCCATCTCCATGACCTCGCCGCCCGTCTTGACCAGGAAGACGCTGCGGTAGGCGGTGACCGGAGTGCAGGAGAAGGCGTTGTTCGAGAGCGCGGTCTTCGTGCGCTTCCCGCCTGCGGCGGCCTCCAGGGCCCTGAGGGTGTCGCCGCGCGCGTCGCGCCAGCCGCCCTCCTCGAGGTAATCGAAGGCCGGGCGGCCGTTCTCCAGGCCGAGATCCACGAGAAGGTTGCGACCCTTGAAGTGCTTTCCCGAACCGGGGCTGCGATGACGGGCGAAGCCCTCTATCCCGAGCGATGTCGCCGTTATCGCACCCTGCGGGATGGACAGGACCAGTCTGACATCCGGCATGGCTCCTCCTTTGCTCGCGCGATTATAGGCAATGGAGGCGGCGTCCCCCACAGCCCGCCCGGGACGGGCGGCTTGCACGGCCGGGCGGCCGGGGGCATCATTGAAGATGGATGCGGGACACGCCGGCCCCGGCCGGCACCATGGGTGAACACGACCGGAGGATGTCGATGAAGATCCGTATGTCGCTGCTGCCCTTCTTCGTCCTTGTCCAGGGATGCGCCGGGGCCGTGGACGTGGACAGGGCCGTCGTGAAGATCTACTCCACCGTGGTGGAGCCCTACTACTACTGCCCCTGGCTGGACACGGCCCCGTACGAGGTGTCGGGATCGGGCTGCATCATCGCGGGCGACCTCATCCTCACCAACGCCCATGTCGTCAGCGACGTGACATTCCTGCAGGTGCGCAGGGAGGGGGACCCGAAGCGGTACGGTGCCCGCGTGGTCGCGGTCTCCCACGAGGCCGACCTGGCTCTCATCACCGTCGACAACCCCGCCTTCTTCGAGGGCATCACGCCGCTCGAGCTGGGGGACCTCCCCAGCGCCAGGGACCAGGTCACCGTCTTCGGCTACCCCGAGGGGGGTGACGCCCTGAGCACCACCCAGGGCGTGGTCTCGCGCATCGAGACCTGGCACTACATCCACAGCGGCCTGCCTCTCCTGGCCGTCCAGATCGACGCGGCGATCAACCCGGGCAACAGCGGCGGACCGGCCATAGCCGACGACCGGATCATCGGGGTGGCCATGCAGACGAACACCCAGGCGGAGAACATGGGATACATCATCCCGGTGCCAGTGATCCGGCACTTCCTCGAGGACATAGAAGACGGCGCGTACGAAGGCTTCCCCTCTGCGGGGTTCGAGTTCCAGCAGATCACCAACCAGGCGATCACCGAGAGGTTCGGTCTGGAGGAGGAGCAGACGGGGGTGCTCGTCACGGGGCTCGCCTGGGACTCCCCCGCCTCCCGGACGCTGTCCGAGGGGGACGTGATCCTCGGCATCGACGGTTACGAGGTCGCCGGGGACGGGACGATCGAGCTCCAGCCCGGGGTCAGGACCTCCCTGGACCACCTGTTCTCCAGGAGGCAGATCGGGGAGTCCGTGCCCCTCGAGATCGTCCGGGACGGCTCCCCCGCGACGGTCGAGATGACCCTCGACATGACCTTCGACGACATCTGCCTGATCCCGAACAAGATCTATGACAGGGACCTGGAGTACCTCGTCTACGGCGGGCTCGTGTTCATGCCGCTCACGGAGAACTACCTGGAGACCTGGGGGAGCGACTGGTTCAACGCCGCCCCGACCTATCTGCTCGACCCCTACATGTACGGGAACCTCCGCAGCGGCGACCGGACGGGGCTGGCAATACTCGCCTACACCCTCCCGGCGGACGTCAACTCGGGCTACCAGGACCAGTACAACGTGATCGTGGAGGAGGTCGACGGACAGAAGGTCTCGGACTTCGCCCACCTGGTCAGGCTAGTGGACTCGTCGACCGGGGACTTCCTGGAGCTTCGCACGAACCTCGGAGACCTGATCGTGATCGACAGGGAGGAGGCCGCTCGGACGGGCGGCACGATACTCGAGCAGTACGGCATACCGGTCGACCGGCACGTGGAGGGATGATCATGAAAGCGGCACTCCTCGCAGCGGCGTTTCTCGCTGCGGTCACGGCAGCACAAGCAGGAGACCTCCCCGGCGGCTCCGTGCACCGGGCCTCGCCGCTTCGCAGCCTCGTCACCAGCGCCCCGATCCTGGAAGGGACGGAGCGGATCGATGCCGCCCGTGCCATATCGTTCGCGGTGGCCGCCCTGGAGGCTCACGGGGTCTCGGGGATCTCCGTCTGCGAGGTCCACGCGATCGAGGCGCCCCTGACCGGGTACCTCTTCGACGCCCTCGGCGTGCTCGAGGAGGACGGACACGTCTTCACCACCTTCCGCGTCGGGATCAGGGACGGCAGGGAGCAGACGAACGGCATGTTCGCGGCGGGCGAGGAGTTCGTGTTCATGGCCAGGGGGGTGGACCCTGACGGGACGGTTCGCTGGCTCCCCGCGCCCGGACCCGACGCCGCCCCCGGCGAGGGCTGGGACGAGTCCCTGCTCGACTTCGAGTTCCTGCTGTACCGCGATGAGTTCGAGTCGCTCGCCGTGAGGTACCAGGCGGAGTGACCACCGGCAGCCGTCCCCGGCGTTTCCAGTCGGTCTGCAGGTGGTCGCTGCATCCGGGCAGGGGAGGGTATGTCCCGCCGGATGTCAGACCGGAGCTCGGAGGCATGTCTCCGACCGGCTTCGCGGAGTTCGTCGCCCGCCATGTCGCACCCTCCGCACCGGAGGGCACGATCCTGGGGGTTGCGATGCACTACGACGGAGAGGTCGACGAGGATTCGGCGGCGGACCTCGCCCTTTCCCTGCGCGAGAACGGCCTTTTCCTGTCGATGCTCTCCCCCGGGGCCCACGGGCGCTTCGCATACGGCTCGCTGGGCTCCCCCGATCCCCTCGAGAGGGCCTCGGCACTGGACTTCTTCCGCAGGGCGCTGGACCTGCTCCAGGGCCCCCTGGCTCCCGCGCACCATCCGGAGCGGCCGGCGGTCTTCGACATCTGGGTCGGATCGCTCGGATACGAGATCCCCACGGTGATAGTATCGGACATGCTGAGATGGGCCGACGATGCGATAGCCGACCTCCTGGCCCGGTCCCTCGCCGGCGGGGCCGGGGTGAGGATGGGGGTGGAGCCCAAGCCCAGCGAGGGGCATCCCGCCCTTCTCTACCAGGGCTCGGCGGAGGTGCTCGCGCTGAGGGGCAGGCTGAGGGCATCGGGGCTCGACGTCTCCGCCTTCGGCCTGGTGAACGAGTTCGGCCACACCCAGATGTCGGGGATGGAGCTGGTCCAGGACTATGCGGCCGCGCTGCTCGATGGTGCGGTCGTGCATGTCCACGCCAACAGCCAGGGGGCGGACGGGGCGAGGCTGGGCGGAGCGGGGAAGTACGACATCGACTACGGAGTGGGCCCCGACGCGGCCACCCTGGCGGTGGCGCAGCTCCTCTCGGACTCGGGCTACGACGGCTGGGTGGAGCACGACATCCAGCCGCGGCCCTATGACGACGTGCGCGGGGCGGTAGGGCGCATCATCCGCTCCATCTGCAGCTGGGAGGCGGTCATGAGGGTGGCCGAGTCCGGCGCGCTTTCGCGCGACCGGTTGCTCCGCGTCGCCTCCGCCCGTAGGACCATGGACATCGAGGACATGGTCCGGGACGCGATGTCGGAAGCCCATCGCCTCTCCAAGGAGCTGTTCCGTCAGGGCTCCGGCGATGCGTGACGCTACGCCTCGACCGATGCCCGGAGGACCTATCCGACCATGAGGATATCCGTCGTGATCCCTGCGCGGAACGAGGAGCGGCGCCTGCCGAGGCTCCTGGACACGGTCGACGCCGCCAGGGGCGTGTACGACGGCACGGTGGAGGTGATAGTCTCCGACAACTGCTCGGATGACGGGACGGCGGCGCTGGCAGCCGGAAGGGGCTGCATCCTCGCGGCCACGCCGGTCCGGTGCATCGCCGCGGTGCGCAACGCCGGCGCGGCGGCGGCTTCCGGGGAGGTCCTCGTATTCGTCGACGCGGACATCAGGATCCATCCCGGCACGTTCGGGGCGGTCCGAGACGCCATGCGCTCGAACAGGTTCGTGGGGGGCGCGACGGGAGTGGTGCTGCCGAGGATGAGCCTCGGTCTCGCAGCCACCTATGCGGTGCTCTACCCCATGATCCTGGCCCTGACCATGGACACCGGTCCCACATTCTGCGCCAGGAGCGATTTCGTGGCGATCGGGGGCTACGACGAGGCATGCAGGTACGCGGAGGACGTCGACTTCCTGCTGCGGCTCAAGCGCCACGGCAGGCGGACGGGACGGAGACTCGTGCGCCTGACGCGGGCGAGGGCGATCGCGGACCTGCGCAAGTTCGACATGTACGGGGACTGGCACTACTTCCCGCTCATCCCGCAGCTCCTGCGCTGGCAGCTTTCCGGGAGGCGGATGACGATCCCCGGCTTCGAGCGCGAGTGGTACGGAATGCATCGAGAGGACCCTGCCGGCTCCTCCACCACAGAACACCCCCCCGAGGTCTGACCCCTTCGTCGATTCTTCGCCCGAGAGCGCCATCTTCCACGAGTCTTAACACATCGATGCTCTGATACCGGTCGGGGCGGCGGTCCGGCGGGGGATCCCGCCGGACGGGCCGAACCGTGCGCGCCGCAGTCGTCCATGGCGTGGAGGAAGGGCGGAGAAGGATGGCCAGAGCCGATCTTCACGTGCATTCCAGGTATTCGGAGCACCCCTCCGAGTGGTTCCTGCAGAGGCTGGGGGCGAAGGAGTCCTACACCGACCCGGAGTCCATCTACCAGATGGCCCGGGAGAGGGGGATGGACTTCGTCACCATCACCGATCACAACAGGATAGAGGGATCGCTGCTCCTCTGCGGGAAGTACCCCGACGAGACCTTCACCGGGGTGGAGTTCACCACCTACTTCCCCGAGGACGGGTGCAAGGTCCACCTCCTCGTCTACGGTCTGGACCATGACGAGTTCGAGGAGATCCAGCGCATCCGCTCCGACATCTACCAGACGAGGGCCTACCTGAACGAGAGGAACCTCCCCCACTCCGTCGCCCACGCAACGTATCAGGTCAACGGCATGCTCGGCATGGACCACCTGGAGAAGCTCCTGCTCCTGTTCGACGTCTTCGAGGGTCTGAACGGCGGCAGGAACAGGGCGAACAACAGGACATGGATGCAGGTGCTGGCCGCGCTCGACGAGGAGCGGCTGCTTTCCCTGCGGCGAAGGCACGGTGTGGCCCCGCTGTCGCAGGATCCCTGGAGGAAGGGGCTGACGGCGGGTTCCGACGATCACGCAGGCCTGTTCGTCGGTCAGACCTGCACGGTGGCCGAGGCCGGGAGCCCGCGGGAGTTCCTGGAGGCGATCAGGGCCAGGGAAACGACACCGGAGGGGCGGAGCAACAACTACCAGTCGCTCGTCTTCACCGTCTACAAGATCGCCTGGGAGTTCTCCCGGCAGAAGAGCAGCGGGTCCTCGAGGAGCCTGGTGTCGGCGCTCACCGAGCTGATCTTCGAGAAGCGGGACTTCAGGCTGAAGGAGAAGCTCTTCCTGAGGCGGCTCGCCTCGACGGGTGGATCGAGGGCGAACCTGTACAGGCTGGTCAGCAATCTGATGGAGGACATCAGGAGGCACCGGGACGGCCCCATGGACCTGAGGCTGGAAATCCTCTACGCCAGGATAGCGGATCTCGCGGACGAGTTCATGCAGTCGCTCGTCAGGTCGATAAAGAGGGATGTGATCGACGGAGACCTGGTGGGCTTCGTAACGAACTCCTCCGCCTCCGTGCCCGGCATCTTCCTTTCAGTGCCCTTCTTCACCGCCGTGAAGGACATGTTCGCCAACAAGAGCCTCCTGGACGGGCTGCGCAGGGAGTACGCCCCGATGACCATGACGGGGTCGGAGCGCAGGGTCATGTGGTTCACCGACACGTTCACCGATCTCAACGGCGTATCCGTGACCCTGGACAAGGTATCCCGCATGGCCGCGACGAGGAATCCCGGAGTCAGGCTGGTCACGGCCCTCACGGAGGAGGAGAGGGCGCAGGTGGATGCCCGCAACGTGGTGAGCCTGCCGTTCATCGAGTCGTTCAGCCTGCCGGGGTACGAGAAGTACCTTCTGAAGGTGCCGTCGGTGCTCAAGACGCTCGACCTGGTCGCGCAGTACGAGCCGGACGAGATCTTCATCTCCACACCCGGTCCGGTGGGCCTGGCGGGCCTCCTGGTGGCGAAGCTCATGAGCCTGAAGGCCACGGGCTTCTTCCACACAGACTACGCAGCCCAGGCCACCAGGATCGTCTCCGACGAATCGGTGAGCGACATCATCGAGGGCTACATCAGATGGTTCTACAGCTGCTTCGACGAGATCAGGGTCCCCACGGGGGAGTACATCTCGATACTCGCCTCCAGGGGCTACGACACCCGGCGGATGGTGAAGTTCGACAGGGGTATCGACACGGCGCAGTTCGCCCCCGCGGACGATCCCGGCAGGACGGCGGCCATTCACGGCGGCCATGCGGGTCCGGTGCTGGTCTACACCGGGAGGATATCGCGGGAGAAGAACCTCGACCTGGCAATCACGACCTTCCGGTCGCTCCTGGCGGAATTCCCGGGAGCCGCCTTCGTCCTCGCAGGAGACGGCCCCTATCTCGAAGAGCTGAGACGCAGATCGCGGGATGTCCCTGGACTGCGCTTCGCGGGAAGGATTCCGCACGGCGACCTCCCGGCCCTGTACTCGGCCTCGGATCTCTTCCTCTTCCCCAGCGACACCGACACCTTCGGGATGTCCGTCCTCGAGGCCCAGGCCTGCGGACTCCCCGCAATAGTCTCCTCGATCGGCGGACCCCGCGAGATAATCGCGGACGGCATCACGGGCTTCGTGGCCAGGGTGGGCGACCCGGACAGCTGGGTGCTGCTCGCCAGGCGGATGCTCGTCATGATGAGGGACGATCCGCAGGCATACCTGGAGATGCGACGGGCGTCGCGCGCCCGTGTCCTCGAGCTGTATGACTGGGAGCGGGTCTACGACAGCCTCTTCTCACCGCGTCACGCCGTGCCGGACACCTGCGGGCGGGTGGAGGAGGGTACGGTGGAGAGGCTGGCTGAGGTCACCGCGCAGTAGCAGAGCGAGCGAACGGTCCGTTCCTGCAGCCACCCTTCCGGGCGGAAATGGGTTATCTTGTCCCCGGAAGGAAGGTTCCAGCATGCGCAAGACACCCCTGCTGACCGGGCTCGACGAGGCCAGATCGCAGGCCGCGAAGCTGGCCGGGCTCCGGGGCGAGTCCTTCTGCATCATCTCGCGGCACTCTCCGAAGCGTCGGACCGATGTCTTCAGGGTGCTCCCCCTGGCCGGGTTCGGCCTGCCCCCCGGCTGGAAGGTGGTCGATGTGGCGGAGCCGGCGATGGAGCGCGCGGTCATCGAGCCGCAGGAGAAGACGAGCACCAACGGCTTCTGAAGGGAGGGCCCCCTGATCCTGCTCCTGTCCTTCATTATCGAGGCGGCGGCCGGTTCCCGCCCGGTCCTGCTCCACGAGTCGGTCATCTTCGCGGATGCACTGGACGACTCCTCCGTCCTCTGCGCGATCGCCGAGCACGCCGGCCCATACTTCGCGGTCATCGATACGGAGACCCTCGAGACCAGGCCATGGGACACCGGCTGGCATCCCGACGAGGACGGCTGGCACTACGGTGGTCTGCTGGGCATGGATGTCTCGCCGGACGGCCGGCACGTGATGCTGATGCAGACCGTCTGGGTCCCGCGCGAGTTCGAGCACGGCGGGGCGAACAGGGACGCGATCCTCTTCGTCCTGTGCGGGCCCGACGGGTCGGAAGCCATTCCCGCGGCGCTCGGACAGTACCCCGTGGGCGGCGATGATGTGGTCGCGATGTTCACCTCCGACTCCAGGCTCGTGGCGGGGAACTGCATCATGTGCGGATACCTCGGGGCAGGAGCCTACGGGGACCTGGTGGAGGCATCCGGCGGATTCTTCCCTGCGGAGCCCGTCAACTGCATCGACGTCGAATCCGGGAGGGCGGTCCTGGTCCCGATCGAGGGCCTGGACCGGGCGTTCACCCCCTCCCCCTCGGTCGAGTACCTTCCATCCCCCTCGGGAGGCCGCTTCGCGGTGCTGGAGTCCTTCGAGGGCCTGACCACGAGCGTCTGGTTCGGGGACTGGTCCGCGAAGGGGGTGACGGGATCCTGGGGCGACCCCGGGGAGGGCCGGGTCGTCGAGGGCTGGCTGGGGGACCTCGGCCTGATCCTCCGGGGTGACCCCGATCCGTTCCTGCTCGATACCTACGGGGGCATGCACGAGTTCGTGACGGGAACCGGGCTCTCCCGCGCCTGCGTGCTGACTGACGGCTCCTGGCTCTTCTCGCGCGACGGAGGGGAGACCCTGGAACACGGGGAAATAGACTCATCCACCCTTCGGGTGACATCCCGGGACACAGTGGCCGCGGATGGGCTCCTCGGCGGCGGAATCCTCGTCGCACTCCCCGGTTGTGGTGCCCTCGCCCTTCCGGCATACGGGAACGGCCGCGCCTGGCTGGTCCCGATCTGCGATCAGCGCCGCTGACCGGGCCCCTTCAATTCGCTATATTTAAAGGTTGACCTTCGGAGACCCATTCGGTTCCTGGTCGACCCATACTCTTGTAAGTCAAGAGCTTACACTCGCGGCTGTCCGGATCTCGGAGGAGTTTCCGGCCGTCGCCTTCCCGGGAGGGAACATGAGACTGACGTTACTACTGGTTCTTCTGGCGATGGTCATGGGGGCGGCGGCTTCAGCGGCCCCCGCAGCGACCGGCCTTCGCGGGCTCTACTGGACCACCGACGCGCGCACCCTCGGAGCCGGCCGCTACTCGGTCGGCCTCCTCACCCATCTGGGCATCTCGTCCGACGAGCGTGACGGCGTTGTGGCCGGCGAAGCCGTCGAGATAACCGACACAGAGTACGACGGAACGGCACACATCACCGCCGGGTTCGGCCTGGGCGACAGGTTCGAGCTGGGAGCCGCGGTCTCCTACCTCGTGAACCAGCTCGGGCGCGGCGACGACCATGCCGGGTTCTCCGGCGAATGGGAGGGGGACGACGGCTTCAGCGAGGCCAGGATCTCCCTGAAGTACGGCATCAACCCCGACGCGGAGAATCTCTGGTTCTCCCTCATGCCTTCGGCCGGCTTCTCGATCCACGACGGGGGCTACAGCTCCTTCGTCGTGAACGGCGACGGCTGGGACGGCATCTGGGAGGAGGGCCAGGGCATGTTCGAGATGCGCCGCCCGATGATCAACTCGGGCAGCTACAATCTCGGCATGGACCTGCTCGCCTCCTGGAAGCTCGATCCGGTGGTCCTCCACGCCAACATCGGCTACCACTGGTTCAGGCAGAACTTCCAGTTCACCGACGCCCGCTGGACGGCGGGCCATGTCGCCACCGACCAGGTCGACGTCGACATGGACGTGGAGGACCCGGTCTTCCGAGCGGTGGCCGGGATGGAGTACCCGCTCGGTGAGACGACCACTCTCATGGCCGAGGCCGAGTGGCGCCACTTCATGAAGCGCGACTTCGAGGACGGCGACGGGGAGGACTACGACGACTGCATCCAGGTCTCCCCCGGCATCCGCTTCGGCGGCGAGTCGGGCTTCACCTGGGACCTCCGCGCCTCCTTCGCCCTCTCCTCGTTCGCACCGAACTGGTCCGACCTCGGGCACGGCCTCTACCAGGCCGGCGGCGAGCCCACGGACACCGACCGCTCCAACTACGCCCCGTTCCCCGAGGGCTACGCCCCCGAGCTGGGCATCGGGATCGATGTCGCCTACACCGGGACCTTCCGCGCCGAGCCGGCCAGGGTCTCCGGGAGGGTCTACGACGCCGAGACCGGCGAGAACCTCCCCGGAACGGTCGCGAACGACCGCGGCGTGGAGGCTTCCACGGCGGGGTCCGACGGCCGCTACGCCACGGAGCTCCCGGCAGGTGACGCGACGCTGACCGCAACGGCCGACGGCTACCTCTCGGCCTCCCAGGCCGTCCAGCTATCCCGCGGCGGCGTTCATGCCGTCGATTTCGCATTGCAGCCCATCCACGAGACGGGCATCGTCACGGGAACCGTACGCGACGCATCGACAGGCGACCCCCTGTCGGGCACGGTCTCGAGGGGCTCCATCCAGGTCCAGACCGGTTCCGACGGCCGCTACTCGATCGAGATCCCGGCCGGTCCCGCCACTCTCACGGCATCCGCCGCGGGATACTCCGGCGAGTCGGCCGACCTCCAGGTGCCGGGCGGCGGAGAGGTGTCCCAGGACTTCGACCTCCAGATGATGATGGAGTTCGAGAACGTCTACTTCGAGTTCGACAGGGACGTCCTCACGCCCGATGCGAAGTCCGCCCTCGACGTGATCGCCGGGTTCCTCACGGCCAATCCGTCGGTCGCGGTGAGGATCACCGGCCATGCCGACGCGATCGGCGAGCCCGGGTACAACAGGGACCTCTCCGAGCGCAGGGCGGAGACCGTCCGCGCATATCTCATCTCGAGGGGGGTCTCCGACTCCAGGCTCTCCACCGTAAGCTACGGCGAGGAGCAGCCTGCGGTCCCCAACGACTCCGAGGCGAACAGGGCTCTCAACCGCAGGGCGGAGTTCATCATCCTGGGCCGCGGCACCGAGTAGCCGGGCGACGGGTCCGTCGGGGAGGGGGCGGGGAGACCCGCCCCCTCGTCGTTCTCCGGGGCTCCGGACACCGACCTTGAGGATGGCGGCGCAGTGGGATATGAATGGGGTTCGACGGCACGGGGAGGTTTGCCGAGGCATCTCATGGACGGCACCGAATGAGACTGATACACATAGTCACCGAGGTCCCGTGGCCGGCAGACAAGGGCGGCAAGATCGCCTTCCACAACCATATAATGGAGCTGGCCTCGACTGCGGGCGTGGAGCTCGAGCTGGTCATGATCGATGCGGACGGTGACAGGGAGGCGCAGGCCCGTCATTTCAGCGACCTCGGGATCAAGACGGCCGTGTTCGGAAGGGCCCTGCCGCATGTGGGGGAGGGTCTCCCCGCCCGCATCAAGGGCTTCCTGTCCTTCCTGTTCTCCGACAGGCCCCGCGTCTGCCGCCTCAGGAGGAACGCCGAGGCCATAGACTACATCCGTTCGCTGATCGAGGACGGAGCCTCGGCCATAATCCTCGACCAGATGTCGGGCTGGGAGATCGTTCCCCGGGAGGTGAGGAGCTGGTTCCCCGTGGTCTACGCCAGCCAGAACGTGGAGCAGAAGGTCGTGTACGACCAGATGCTCTTCCAGCGCTGGTTCAGCCCCCTCCGCTTCTTCTTCCTCTTCGAGTACCTCAAGACCCGCGGCTACGAGCGCAGGTTGCTCGACAGCGCGGGCGCACTGATCTGCATATCCACCGGGGACCGCGACTGGTATGCCCGGCGTTATCCCGGCAGGCGCATCCTGCTCTCGGAGGAGGAGATACCACGCAGGCAGAGGGCATGGACAGGATCACCGGGGGGCAGGCGGCTCCTGTTCGTGGGCTCTCCCAGGTACTTCCCGAACCTCGACGCCCTGCAGTGGCTGGCAGCCGACCTGCTGCCCAGGCTTCGCTCGATGGACGACAGGATCACCCTCTCCGTGGCGGGGGCGGCCCCCGGCGAGCCTTTCGGGCCGGGGGCACGGCAGGGAGGCGGACTCGACCTGCTGGGCTTCGTGAGCGATGAGGAACTCGCGCGGCTCCATTTGGAGAGCGACCTCTACGTCTGTCCCATCACACTCGGCTCGGGATTGAAGATGAAGGTCCTGGACGCGCTGTCGTGGGGCATGCCCGTCGCCGCGACCTCCGAGAGCCTCGCGGGGATAGGCATGGACGGACCGCAGGCCGTGCTCGACCGCAGCGATCCGGACGGCAGCGCGGGAAGGGTCTTCTCGCTGCTGGAGGACCGTGCATCACTCGCGGAATCGAGCCGCAGGACCCTTGCTTCGGTGGAGGAGTACCGCAGGACCAGGCGGACATTCGGCGAAACCGTCATGGAGGCGCTCCACGAGATCGGGAGGTCGGGATGAGGATGATGCTGCTCCTTGCCCTTCCAGCCGTTGCGTTGCCGCTGCAGGCGGCGGACTGGACGAACTCAGGAGGCAACGCAGGCAGGTTCTGCCTCTCTCAGGAGACGGGACCCGGAGAAGCCGATCCGCTCTGGTCGGGAGGCAGGTCCTCCATCATCTCGTGGCAGCCCGTGACGATGGGCGACAGGCTCTTCCTGGTCAGGCAGGCCGCCTGGCCCGGCACCCCGGGGGACTCTCCGGTCGTCTGCATGGACCTGCTGACGGGGCAGGAGCTGTGGGCTGTCGACATACCTTACTCGACCGGCGACTGGATCACCTGGATCGCAGGCGCGTCCGACGGGCTCGTGTTCGCGGCGCGTTCGGGCAACGGAGCCTCGGTCTCCGCGAGGCTCTACGCCCTGGACGCGGAGGACGGGCAGGTAGTCTGGACATCCGATGACGAGATCGACGCCGGACCCTACGACGGGGTGGTATTCGCCCCTGACGGAGACCCGGTAGTAGCATCCTTCCGGGACATCTGGAGGATCGACTCCGGCGACGGCAGCACCGTGTGGCACTCGCCCCGGACCGGATCGGTGAGCGGTCAGTGCGGGGGGTGCATCCACGGATCGTCGTTCTATGTCGTCGACGCCGTCCCGGGCGGCCATGCGTTCGTCCGCTACGACCTCGGGACGGGAGCCGAGCTGTACACGGGACCGGTGATGCCCGGCTTCACGGCTCAGTGCACGCCGATGGCCGGCCCGGACGGCACCGTGTACTTCAACCGCAGCCAGGACAACCCGGCGGTCGACTTCCTCTACGCCTTCGAGGACACGGGCTCGGGCTTCGTAGAGAAGTGGCACGTCCCGGCGGCGAATGCGTGCGCGCCGGAGTTCGGCGTGGGACCGGACGGTTCGGTGTACTTCGTCATCCCCGGGCCGAGGCTGGCCAGGGTCGATCCCGACGACGGCGCGATACTCCAGCAGACCGGGGTGATATCCGGCTACTCGGCCTGCAGGCTGGCCATCGACGCCGAAGGGAGGATCTTCTTCTCCAACGGAGGCTTCGGCGGAGGCAGGCTGTACGCCTGGACGGCCGACCTCCAGCCGCTCTGGGAGACCCAGGTCACGAACGTGAACATCGGCGGCCCGGTCCTGGGATCATCCGGGGTGCTCGTGGTCTGCGGGACGGGAACCGACATACGGGCATGGAGATGCGACACCGGCACCCCGGGAGGGGACGGCCCGCCATCAGTCCTGACAGTCGCGCTGCATCCCAATCCCTCCTCCGGTCCGCTCACTCTCGCGATAGGGATGCCCGGGGAGGGGACCCTCCAGGCAAGGATCTACGATCCGACTGGAAGGCTCGTCGCGACGCCGGCCGACGGCATCGGCCTCCCCCGGGGGATGTCGACCCTGACATGGGACGGGAACGGCCCGGGGGGAACTCCCGTGCCCGCCGGGACCTACATACTGGAGACGGAATCGGGCGGGCTCAGGGCGTCGGCCCTGCTGGTCCGCCTCTAGGAGCTTTGCCCGGGAGCGGGACCGGGGTTATCTTCGGGGGCGAAACGGAGGTCAGATGAGAGTTGCGCTTGTCATCCTCGCGACCGTCGCGCTAGCCGCCACGGCAGGTTCGCTTCCGTTCGCCAGGGCCGGTCTCCTGGACGCGCCCACCGCCACCCTCCTCCGTCACACCGAGGTGGCCGCGGGGCTGGGCTTCAGCGCCTACAGCTACGAGAACGCCGACAGCACCAGCGAGTCCGACTTCTCCCTGGGAGGCCACGTCGAGTTCGGGCTGCTCGACAGGGTGCAGCTGGGCGTGACCTATCTCGGCGCCGGAGGCATCTCGGGGCAGTTCCGCGTGCTCGCGCTGCGCGAATCCATCACCAGGCCCGGCATCGCGCTGGGCATAGAGAACCTGACGGGCGAGAAGAACTACGACTTCTTCGAGGGCGACAGCGGGCTCGCTCCATACCCCCACGACCAGAACCTCTCGGGCTACGTCGTGATCACCAAGAACCTGGACTACCTGGCCCGCGTGCCCCTGATGCTGAACCTGGGCTGGGGAACCGGGCGCTTCGTACAGGAGCTCGACGACGACGGCATAGCCTCACCCATACCCGGCCTCTTCTTCGCGGTGGAGACGCATCCACACCCCTCCGTCTCCGTGGCGCTCGAGTGGGACGGCCGGGACCTGAACCTGGGCGGCCATTACGCGATCAACAGGAGCGTCCATGTACGGGGGGCGGTGGGAGAGCTCGAACAGGTCTTCAGGAGCTCCGAGCGTGACATGACCGATCCCATGCAGTCTCCCAAGTTCACGATCGGCGTCGAGGCGTTCTTCGGTCCGTTCTTCAACAGGACCACGCTCGAGCCGGTCGAGCGCCTGAGGGGTGCGAGGGACGAGGAGGCCCTGCGCCAGCTCGAGGAGCAGCGGCGCGAGGCCCTCCGCGAGATAGAGGAGCTTCTCCGGGCGATGGAGGAGGATTGACCCGCCGCCGGTACGGGCCTATACAAGGGTGTGGAGGTGTCCGCCGATGATGTCGTTTCTCCTGATCCCGGCCCTGCTGGGTCTTCCCGCACCCCCGTCGGACGATGTGCACTCTTCCTCGCCGGTCATCCTCAACGAGTTCATGTCCACCCCGATGGCCTCCTCCTCGGAGGCCGAGGGCGAGTGGATCGAGATCTACAACCGCTCCGACAGCTACGTTAACCTCTGCGGCTGGCGCATCCAGAACCAGGCCGGGGCGACCGTCACCCTGACCACGTACCTCCTGCCGCCGGGCGCGTACTACGTCCTGGGGTCCTCGTCGGACACCGCGAGAAACGGCGGCTACACGCCGGACTTCGTCTATTCGGGCTTCGGCATGCCTTCCGCCGGCATCCTCTCGCTGGTCAACCCGGAGGGACAGACCGTGGAGAGCCTCTCGTACGGCGCCGGATGGCCCGTGGTGCCCGGCTCGTCCTGCGAGAGGATAAACCCGGGCTGGATGGCCGGGATCAGCTCGAGCTGGGGGCAGTCCACGACACCCTACGGCTCCGGGGACGACGGCACTCCGGGAGCCATCAACAGCGTCTTCGAGAATTCCTTCGCCGACAACACCTGGGCCTTCATCAAGGCATTTGTCCAGTAGACCGGTCCTGTTCCTGTCCGCCGCCCTGACTCTTGCCGGGGCCGCATCCGCCGATCCTCTGACCATCTTCTTCATCGACCCGGGATATGACGAGTACTCAGGTGACGCCATCCTCGTCCTCACGCCCGGGGGACGGAGCTATCTGGTCGACGGAGGCGACAGGGGCTCGAACCCGTCGTGGGACTGCGGCGAGGCCAGGATAATCCCCCTCCTCGACAGCCTCGGCGTCATGGACCTGGACGGCCTTGTCGCCACCCATCCGCACTCCGACCACATCGGGGGCCTCGTCTCGGTCCTCGGGGCTCTGCCCGTCGCGACAGTCTGGGACAGCGGCTGGCCATACTCCTCATCGGCCCTGTACGAGGAGTTCCTGGCTGCGGTCGAGCAGAGCGGGGCCCAGTACGTCGTTCCCAGGCGGGGCGACATCCTCGACTGGGGCCAGGAGCTCGTGGTCGAGGTGCTGCACCCGGCCGACCCGCTGGATCCCGGCAACATGAACAACGCGAGCATAGTGCTCAGGATCTCCTACGGTCAGACGGCCTTCCTCCTGACGGGAGACCTCGAGACCGAGGGCGGCGAGTCCGTAGTCCTGGCGGCGCTCTCCTCCGGCGAGATCGAGACGGTCGAAGCCCGGGTGCTCAAGGTCGGCCACCACGGCTCGACCACATCGACCTCCACGCAGTGGCTCGCCGCGGTCGATCCGGACTGGGCCGCGATAGAGGTGGGGGCGGGGAACCCCTACGGCCATCCCCACGGAGAGATCATCGCGAGGCTCATGAGCCGCGGGATAGACATTTTCAGGACCGACACGGACGGCACCTTCTTCATCTCGACCGACGGCTCGACCCTGTATCTGAACTCCTTTCCCGAGGAGGGCGGAGGAGCGACCCCGGGCACCGGCCTGCTCGTGTACCCGAGCCCCGCCTCGAGCCATGCGGTCCTCTCCTGGGACTGCGCCGGGCAGTCCGGCACCTCCTCGATCAGGATTGTGAACCTCCTGGGCGAAACCGTGAGAACGATGGAAACCACCGACCAGACGCTGGACTGGGACCTCTCAACAGATGACGGCTCGCTCGCCTCGCCCGGCCTCTATGCGGCCGTCCTCGAGAAACCCGGGGGCGGACGGTGCATCGAGTACTTCTCGGTCACGCGCTGATCATCCTGTGCACCGCGCAGGCCTCGGCCTCCACCGGCTCGGCCGATGCGCTGTTCCTTTCCCTCGATCCCTTCGCCGCATCGGCCAGGCTGGGCTGCGCGGCGGGAGCGACGGCCGCCGGGCCATGGGCGTGCACCTCCAACCCCGCCCTCCTGGAGCTGGGGATCTCCGCCTCCGGAGGCACGACCAACCTCGGGGCCTCGACTGTCGGGGCGGCTGCGGCCTTCGGTCTGCCCGGGGGCGTGACGGGAGGCATGGCGGTCCACTGGCTCGGCAGGGGCGGGCTGCAGGGACGGGACGAGCAGGGCCTGCCCGATGGCGAGTACGGCTGGTCGTCCGGTTCCCTGACGGCGGCATGCGCCTTCGACATCACGACGGGCCTCCGCGCGGGTCTCTCGGCCGGACCGTTATGGGAAAGCGCGGGATCGGCCGGCGCCTCCGGCTTCGCCTTCTCCGCCGGCGCGGCCCTGCAGGTCTCGGACAGGCTCGCCGCCGGTGCGGCGGTCATGAACGCGGGCCTGGCCCCGTCCTGGAACGGCATCCAGAAGGACATGCCGGTCGAGATATGCGGAGGCGTCCGGTTCGAGCCGGCAGGCTTCCTGGAACTGACCTGCGGCGGCTGCCACGGCCTCAGCACCGCCGGGAGGTATTCGGCGGCAGCCGAGATCGTGATGCACCCCCTGTCGATCTCGGCCGGATGGGAGCTCGTCCCGGGCGAGGAGGAGGCGGGCGGGCCGTTCGGCGGCTTCTCCTACACCCACGTCTCGTCGGGCGCGTACTCCCTGGACCTGTCGATCAGGAGGGACGAGTTCGGCTGGCCGTTGCTCGCGGGGCTCACGGCCCGGTTCTGACCCCGGGCCCTTCATGCGGACCTGATGCAGCGATTGCACTAGCATTACAGGAATCGAACGAAGGAGGCAGGACAGATGAAGAGACCAGCTCTGCTTGCGGTCGCGGCGGTCGCGCTGCTGGCGGCCTCGTGCGGAGACGACGAGCAGGGCCCTTCGGGGCCTGGATCGGAGCCCACCGCTTCCACCCTCACGGCCTCGCCGTCGGCCACCCTCAACCAGGTGGCGCTGTCCTGGACCGAGTGCCCCGATTCCGACTTCGACGAATACAGGCTCTATCGCTCGCCCAATCCCGGCATCGAGACGAACCCGACAGGGGCGGTCGTCGTCGCGGTCGTCACAGACGCCTCGGACACCACCTTCAGCGACACCGGGCTCGACTGGGGGGAGACGTACTACTACGCGCTGATGACGCGCGACACAGAGAACCTCGAGAGCTGGAGCAACGAGACTCCCGCCACCGTGGCAGACTCCGGTGGCGCGAGCCCCTGGCTGACCTGCCAGGAGATCCAGGGGCAGGCGGGGAGCTCCCCCTACGAGGGCGAGATCGTGACCGTGATGGGCGTGGTCACGGTGGGCGGCGACGAGTTCTACACATCCACATCGCCCTATGCCGTCATCTCAGACCCCGAGGGCGGAGCCTGGAGCGGCCTCGTGCTCTACGGCGACAGCGTGGGATGGCTCGCAAGGGGCGACAGCATCGCGATCACCGGCACCGTACAGGAGTACTACGGCCTTACCGAGCTGGGCTACATCACCTCGATCGACCTCCTCGGGACCGGCGCCGCCCTTCCCGATCCCTCGCCGGTGATGACGGCGGATCTGACCGACGCGGGCGGCGCGGAGGAGTGGGAGGCCGTCCTGGTCGAGATCTCCGACGCGGTGGTCACGGCAGTCGGGTCCTTCGGGCAGTTCGACGCGGACGACGGCTCGGGACCCTGCATCATCGACGACCTCGGCTCCTACGGATACACGCCGGTCGTGGGCGACACCCTGACCACGGCGACGGGCGTCGTCTGGTACAGCTACAGCGAATGGAAGCTCGAGCCCAGGGACGACAACGACATCACGGTGGGCGGAGGCGGCGGGCCGGGCGACGTCCTCTCCTGCTACGAGGTCCAGGGGCAGCAGGCCTCGTCGCCCTACCTCGGCCAGATCGTAAGCGTGACCGGCATAGTGACGGTGGGCGGCGACGAGTACTACTCCTCCTCCCAGGCCTACAGCGTCCTGCAGGATGCGGGCGGCGGGCAGTGGAGCGGCCTGGTCCTGTACGACTCCGACGTGGCCGGCTTCGCCAGGGGTGACAGCGTGACAGTCACCGGCACGGTGCAGGAGTACTACGGCCTCACGGAGATCGGCTACATCACCTCGACCGTCATCCACGAGACCGGGCACGCCCTGCCTGGTGCCGAGGTCCTGTCCACCTCCGCTCTCTCGACCTCCTCGGCGCCCGAGCAGTGGGAGGGCGTCCTGGTGATGGTGCAGGGGCTGACGGTGGCGAGCGACAGCCTGGGCTACGGGGAGTGGTCCGTCACCGACGGCTCGGGGGCATGCCGGATTGACGACATGGGGGACTACACCTACGATCCGCAGACGGGATCGACTCTTGCGAGCATCACCGGCGTTCTCTTCTTCGGGTTCGACGAGTTCAAGATCGAGCCGAGGGACGACGCGGACATAGTCGAATAGGGGCCTGGAGACCGGGTCTACAGCCCGTAGGAGCTGCGCACCCACGCAAGCTCGGCGCGGATGCCGTCCTCGAGTGTCGTGGACGGGGACCAGCCGGTTCCGGCGGCAAGTCGCGCGGTGTCCGCCAGGGTGTCCCTCGCATCTCCACGGACGGCGGGCAGTCGGACGATCCCGGCCTTCACCCCGGTCACTCGCTCTATACACTCGATTGCCTCGCAAAGAGTTATCCTGTGCCCTCCCCCGATGTTGAACACGCCCGAGGCGCCTGACGCGGCCACCCGGACCACCCCCTCCACGACATCGTCGACGAAGGTGAAGTCACGGGTCTGCCCTCCGTCGCCGAGCATCTCCACGGGCTCCCCGCGCAGGACCGCGAGCAGGAACCTGTGGAACGCCATGTCCGGCCTCTGCCTGGGGCCGTACACCGAGAAGAAGCGGAGGGCGGCGGCGGGGAAGCCGTGGCTCGCCGAGTAGAGGGATACCAGCCCCTCGGCGGCGAGCTTGGTCAGCCCGTAGGGGGAGACCGGCGCGGTCCTGCTGCGGCACTCCTCGAAGGGGATGTCGGGCGAGTCCCCGTACACCGAGGAGGAGGAGGCGAAGACCAGGCTGGTCGGGGCCTCCCTGGAGGCGATCCAGCCAAGGAGCCTCTGCGTGGCCAGGATGTTGTCCCTCAGATAGCTCTCGAAGCCCTCGCCCCAGGAGTTCCGGACGCCGGGCTGCGCCGCCAGGTGGTAGACGGTCAGATCCTCGCCGCCGGCCAGGGAGTCCAGCCCGTCGAACCCGCAGTTGGAGAGGTCGGCCTCGAGGAGGGAGAAGCGCGGGTGGCGCACGGCTCCCGCGATGTTGGCCCTCTTGCGGCTCTCCGGGTAGTAGTCCCTGAAGCAGTCGATACCGATGACGCGGCAGCGGTCCGCGAGGAGCCTGTCGACCAGGGTGCTGCCGATGAAGCCCGCCGCTCCCGTGACGAGGTGCGTCACTCCGGGAACCCCTCCCGTTCGGGCCTCACTCGCCGCTCTCCTCGGAGATGCACCAGGCGGGTCCGGTCGGGCCTATCTGGAGGAGATACCGCATCCCGCCGACCTTCACGGCGGGGGGGGGGAAGTCGGGGCCGAAGGGGGCCAGGGTGACCAGGTCCGCGGCGGCGGGGAGCGTCTCGCTCTCGAAGTCGACATGGGGCTCGGGCACCGGATTGGTGGGATAGGTGGACATGTGCGAGACGAGATGGTTCCGCAGCTCGGGCCAGCTCATGGCCTCAGCGCTGAATCCGGCCGCCCGCGCATGGCCGCCCGCGCTGGTGAAGACCTTCCCGAGACTCACGAGGAATCCCGCCATGTTCCAGTCGCCCAGCGATCTGGCCTCGCCGACCAGCATCCCGTCCGGTCGCCTGCCGACCACTATCGTGCCCCTCCTGAATATCCGGCACAGCTTGCTCGCGAGGGTCCCGCCCATCCCGGGCTGCGTGTCGCCCAGGAAGACCAGCACCATGCCGAAGGCGTCGGCCTCGGGGTCCTTCTCGTTCATGGCCCTGGACAGCACCTCCGAGACCATCTGCGACCTGGAATCGCTCTGGGCCGACATCTCGCTCCAGGCGGCCAGGCAGCTCTCTCCGTCCTCGCTCTCCATGAACTCCAGGATCCTCCCTATGCCGGAGTTCAGGCCCTTTCCGATGACCGAGGTTATCTGCTGCCTGACGGACGAGGCGCTCCAGTGACCCGTCCTGTTCGGCCAGGTGCGGGCCAGGAGCCTCAGCCCCTGCGTCAGCTCCGATTCGTCGAGAACCGAGAACCTGTGTACGAGATACCTGTTCCAGGCGAGCAGGGGAACCCTGTCGGAGACGGTTCCCAGGGCAACCGCCGCCAGTGCCTGCGCATCGTCGCGCACGTCGTCGAAGAGCTCGCAGAGTGAGGCGAAGAGGACTCCGCAACCGGCCAGGACCGTTCCCGGGAAACCGGTTCTCTGGGGATCGATGAGCCCGTGCGCGGGAGGCAGCGGGGGGTTCAGGGTGTGGTGGTCGGTGACGACGACCCTGGCGCCCTTCTCTATGGCCCACCTCACGCCCGCGACCGAGGAGCATCCCGAGTCGACGGTGAGAAGCAGGTCCCCCCTGCCGAGGAGCCCCTCGAGGCGCGACGGCAGTATGCCGTAGTCCTCCACGGCACGGTCGGGGATGACGGGCACCACCTCGAAGCCCTTCATCGAGAGCAGGCGCTTCCCGACGAAGAGACCGGTCATGCCGTCCATGTCGTCGTGCCCGTACAGGACGATCTTGCCGCCCGAGCGCCGCAGCTTCAGGAGCTCGTCCTCGAGGACCTCCAGGTCCGGGAGGCACTCCATCCACAGAGGCTCGGACGGCAGCCACTCGGCCAGCGGGTCGGGCGAGCCGGGGAAACGCTTCCGCAGAACCCTGAGGGCGGGCTCGGCGAGCGCGGGTCCCCTTCGCCCGTCATCTACAGGTCGATGCAGCCCCTCCAGACGGGCCGGGTCTTCATGCAACTGACGCTCCTTCCCAGGCAGATTAGTCTCGCGCAAGAGCGGCTCGCTGTCAACGGCCACTTGTTCCCGGAGGACTGTTGTTGTAGTGTGCCGTATGAGAAATGGAGCACGCCTACTGCTGATGTATGCATTCCTGCTGCCGGCACCGGCCGCACGGGCGGCCTTCGAGCCGGTTCCCCAGTCACCATGGCTCGCAGGCGGGGCTGCATCCGCGCTGTTCCCCAGGTGCGCCCTCTCCCTCTGCGCGAATCCCGCCTCGCCGGGCCTCCTCGAGGGCCCCTCGGCATCCTTTGCCGCCGCGAGGCCGTTTGGGCTGCGCAGCCTGGACAGGGCCGCCCTGGCAGCCTCCGTGCCGAGGGGGGGGATGTGCTTCCAGACCGCCGTCCTGGCCTCAGGAGACGACAGCTACGACGAATGGACATTCAAGGGAGGCGTGTCCGCCCGGCTGATGTCCCATCTCGTCGGCGGACTTTCCCTGTCATGGCACAGGCTGTCCATCCGGGGCTTCGGATCCGCCGGAGGCTTCTCCGCAGATGCGGGACTCGTCGCACGGCCGCTGCGGGGCGTCCTGGTCGGGGCCTCCGCCGGGGGCTTCGTCAGATCCGGGCTGGGCGACACGGGGGATCCCGTGGTTCCCAGGACCATCTCGGTCTCGGCGGGGGTCGTCCCGCTGGAGAGGCTCTCGGCAGCAGCGGGGCTGTCGTTCCAGGAGGGCCTCGACCCGGAGGCCGCATTCACCCTGCGCTACTCCCCCTCCTCCGTCCTGGCCGTGGGAGTGGACATCCTGTCCGGGCCCCCGCGCTTCGGCGTGTCCATCGCGCTGGGGACGGGGCCCCTCGAGTTCCAGTACGGTCTCTCTGAGCATCCCGATCTCGGTTCGACGCATTCCGCCGGCATCGTACTGGGCAGGGCCGCGGCGGTCCACCCTCCCGTCGCGCTCGCGGAAGAGCCTTCCGAACCGCCCGTCGAGATGCCGCTGGACCTGAACGAGGCGGGGGTGGAGGACCTGGTCCTGGTCCCCGGCATCGGTCCCGCGAGAGCCGAGGCGATCGTGGCGTGGCGGCTCGAGAACGGTCCGTTCCGCTCGGTCGACCAGCTCGTCGAGGTGCCGGGGATAGGGCCCGCGCTCCTCGAGTCCATGCGACCATGGCTGGTGGTGCGCTGACCCCTGCCGCCCTGCTTCTCCCCGCCATGCTCCTCTCGACGGGGGGGGACCTGCTCACGAGGTTCGGCGCGCGCTTCCCCGACTGCGAGGGGATCACGACCGCGGCCTACCGGGGTGACAGGTACGACCTCTACACCCGCACGCGCCTCCTCGCCGGGCCCTTCCGCGCCATAGTCATGATCGAGAAGGACAGGGGCGAGGAGTGGTGCGACCTCGCGGCGGCGGGAGCCTCACTGGAGCTGGGCGGCTCCTCGGGCGCTGCAGGGGGCTGGCTCCGCACCACCCTGGGCTCGGGGCTGGTCCTGTCGCATCCGTCCGGCTGGGCGGACGGGGGGGTTCAGGCGAAGCCTCCCGTGTTCCGGATGCGGATCGAGCCCGCGACCAGCCCGGGGGGCGTCGACGGCTGCTCCATGACCGGGGCGGGCTGCTGGTTCGGAGCCGGAGGGGTCGATTTCGCGGCTCTCGTCTCGCGCAGCCTGCTCGACCCGTCCGGGGATGGGCTGCACAGGACACCTTCCGAGATTGCCGCGGCCGGCTCCGTGGAGGAGGACCTGGCCGCGCTCCGGGTCGAGTGGAGCGGTTTCGGGGTGACGGCTGCAGCCGCCCGCGACTCACGCGAGGACTGGTTCAGGGCCGGGGCGGATGCCACCCTCCGGTTCGGTTCGACGGGCGTATCAGCGGAGGCTGCCGCGGGGTCGGACGGGAGCTCCCTGATCCCCGGCTTCTGGGCCTGCGCCTGGGAGGAGCTCCCCGGTCTGCGCTTCACCGCCGGGCTGTTCCGGCTGCCGTCCTCGTTCCCGTCGCGCAGGTCCTCGATCCCCTTCGGCGCGGAGTGCGATGCGGGCGCCGGGGCGGCCGCGCGGTGGCATCCCTCGAGGGGCTGGACCGTGGAGCTCTCCGCGGCGGCGGTGCTCGAGGAGGAGGGCTCCGGGGCGGAGGGCGGAGTCTCCCTGACGAGACGATTCGGAGGAGGCTTCGAGGCCGCTCTCGGAGGCCGTGCCGTCACCCGCCCCGAGGGCGGATCCTTCCGCGTCCGGGCCGGGACCGACTGGCACCCGTCCGGGGACGCGGTCTTCTCGCTGGATGCACAGGTCACGGGCAGCCGGGAGGGCGCGGCCTCGTCGGAAGGGTCCTCGGCCGGGGCAGGTCTGCGGATCAGCCCGGCCGACGGACTCGAACTGGCCTTCAGGGCCACGGGATTCTCCACGGACGGGTGGGACTCGCGTGTCTACTGCGGCGAGCTGAGGTTCCCCGGCGAGTTCGGATCGGTTGCGGTCTGGGGCTCGGGCTTCCTCCTCCAGGCATCGGCATCCGTCGACCTCGGCGGGGGATCATGCCTCAGGGCGAGGGTTTCCCACATGGACAAGCCGGGGGAGGAATCGATCGGCGAAGGTCTGGAGGAGACCCCGGGGTCCTGCAGGACCGAGGCGGGTGCTCAGCTGGAGGTGTCCCTCTGATCCTCGGCGAGCCTGGCGACCCTCACCAGATCGGCTGCCAGCAGGGATAGCCCGGGATCGCCGCTGACCTCGATCTCGGTCACGATCCGGAGCTTCTTCGTCCCGTCGCCCGCCTGCACCACCTCGGCAGAGACCGTCCTGATCCTGTGTCCCAGGGAGAGGACGCCCAGCAGCTGGTCCGGCGGGACGGCCGGCTGCTCCTCCACGGTCTCCGGTCCCTGGACGGGTCCGGGGGCGACGGGGGGCTCGACGGCCGCCTCCTCGGGCGGCAGGGACGAAAGCGTGTCCGGACCGGCCAGGTCGCACAGGACCTTGAAGGTCAGCACCATGAAGGCCAGGTCCATGTCCGAGGCGGCGGTTACGCCGCGTAGGACGGGCAGCAGGTCCGACGAGTCCCTCGCCCAGGGATCGGGGAACCTCTCGAATAGCAGGGAATAGCCCTTTCTCACGGCCCTGGCGAGGATGTCCGCGCCATCCCGAGGACCGGTCCTGAAGGCCTCCCACGAAGGGGTGGTGCGCCCCTCGCCGTCGGTGAGACCGAGGAAGAAGAGCAGCTGGGACAGGGCGGGATCGCCCTCCCTCCGGAAGCCTGCCTCCCTCAGGTAGTCCACGCCCGCCATGACGGGCTTCTGCGAGTTCCTCACGTATCTCAGCAGGAGCTCAATGCTTCCCGGATCGTGCACGCAGGGGAATGCTGGCATCTTCCACCTCCGGAGGAATAAATGATTGATGCGGGGCCCGCGGTCTAGTCGGGGATGCGCAGGCTTCACTTTGGATTGACACCAATAGATATTGGTTTATCATTGGTTCCGAACTCGCATGGAGGTGTGCGGTGCAGGTCGA
Organism: uncultured bacterium; assembly: GCA_964603785.1. GTDB lineage: Bacteria > Fermentibacterota > Fermentibacteria > Fermentibacterales > Fermentibacteraceae > CAZRWD01. The sequence continues at coordinate 166,413 of CAZRWD010000004.1, read as the reverse complement.
TCTGGACGATGTCGCATTCGTGACCGAGACGGCCGTGACCATACGGGAGAGCCGCAGGAGGACGACCGTGCCCAAGGAGATAGTGGACAGGCTCCACCTGACCTCGGAGGACAGGCTGAGATGGGTCCTCCTCACCGACGGCACGGTGCTGATATCGAGGGTCGGGAGGCGAAGCGCGGAGACACAGCATTGATACCGGGCGGAAACCTCCGGATGCTCCTGCTGCCGGCTGCCGCGGCCGCCTGCCTGGTGCATTCCTCCTGCGGCGGGGACAGCCGCGGGGCAAGGGTGAGGCTGGGCTACTTCCCGAACATCACGCATTCGCAGGCGGTGGTCGGTATCGCGCGCGGCGACTTCCAGTCCGCGCTCGGCGATTCGGTGGAGCTCGTCCCGATCCTCTTCAACGCCGGCCCCTCGGTCATCGAGGCCATCTACGCCGGCGAGGTGGACATGGCGTACATAGGACCCAACCCGGCCGTGAACGGCTTCGTCCGCTCCGGAGGGGAGGCTCTGCGCGTGATTGCCGGAGCCACCAGCGGAGGGGCATCCCTCGTCGTGAGGGGAGGCCTGGACGTTCAGGCGCCCGCCGGGCTGGCAGGCCTGCGTCTCGCCACGCCGCAGCTGGGCAACACGCAGGATGTAGCCCTCCGCGTCTACCTCTCCTCCAACGGCCTCTGGACGGCCGACGCCGGAGGAGACGTCGAGATCATCCCCGCTCCCAACCCCCAGATCCTCGACATGTTCAGACAGGGGCAGATCGACGGGGCGTGGGTCCCCGAGCCGTGGGCCACCAGGCTCCTGAACGAGTGCGGCGGCACCCTGCTCGTCGACGAGAGGAGCCTCTGGCCGGACGGGGAGTTCACGACGGCCCTGCTGATCGTCTCCACGAGCTTCCTCGAGGAGGATCCGGACATCGTCCGGCGCATGGTGGACGCGCACGTCTCGGTCACCCTCTGGGAGAGGGAGAACCCCGACGAGGCCGCCGGCCTCCTGTGTTCGGAGCTCGGAAGGCTCACGGGCTCGGACCTGGACCCCGCGACGATCTCCGGGGCGTTCGGCAGGATGGAGCCGACATGGGACCCCCTGCTCTCGACGCTGTCTTCGTCGGCCAGGGCAGCCTGGACGGTGGGTTTCCTCGACGAGGAGCCCGACCTGGAAGGCATCTACGACCCGGGACCACTGGAGGCCGTGCTCTCCTCGAGGAGCGTCCCGCCGGCGGAGTATCCCGTTGGACCTTGAGCTGAGGGGGGTCTTCCGCAGCTTCAGCCGTCCCGGCAGGGTCGTCGACGCCCTCGGGGGCATCGACCTCTTCGTGAGGAGGGGCGAGTTCGTCTGCCTCGTGGGGCCGTCGGGCTGCGGCAAGACCACGGTCCTCCAGATCCTGGCCGGACTGGAGAGGCCAACGGGGGGAGAGGTCCTGGCAGCCGGCATCCCCGTCGAGGGTCCCGACCCGCGAAGCGTCCTGATCTTCCAGGATGCGGCCCTCTTCCCCTGGTTGTCGGTGCGGGCCAATGTCGAGTTCGGCCTCCTGGTGAGGGGGGTCCCGGCGCGGGAGAGGCGTGAGAGGTCGGATTCGCTGCTCGAAATGGTACACCTGTCGGCCTTCGCGCAGTCGTGGGTGCACGAGCTGTCCGGAGGCATGAAGCAGAGGGTGGCGCTGGCGCGCGCCCTCGCCGTGGATCCCTCGGTCCTGCTCCTGGACGAGCCGTTCGGGGCGCTGGATGCGATAACCAGGGCAAGGCTCCACGAGGAGCTGCAGCTCCTCTGGATGGATTCACCCAAGACCGCGGTTTTCGTAACCCACAACGTGCGCGAGGCGGTCGTCCTGGGGGACAGGGTTCTCGTGATGTCCAGGGCGCCCGGGAGGATCACGGCCGAGTTCGAGGTCGACCTGCCCAGGCCGCGCCACATGGAGGACCCGGGGATAGTGCCGCTCTCGGCCCAGGTCCTGGCGAGCATCGACGCATGAACCGCATCAGGATTGTCGGCGAGTTCGCGCGATCCGTCCCCGTGAACCTCCAGAGAGCGGTCTTCATCGCACTGATGGCCGCGATGTGGCTGCTCCTGGGACATCTGGAGATCTGGCCCTCGTACATCCTCCCCACGCTCCCCGGCGTCTTCTCGGCGATAGTGCGCGGAATCGAGAGGGGGACCCTCGCAACCGCCGTCGCAGGCAGCCTCAGGAGGCTCGCCACGGGCTACGCGATCGCCCTCTGCGCCGGGACCTCGACGGGATTCCTCGTCGCGCGGTCCAGAATCGTGAAGAACACCTTCGGCATGCTCGTGCTGGGGCTCCAGACCCTGCCGAGCATCTGCTGGCTTCCTCTCTCGATACTCTGGTTCGGGCTCTCGGAGAGGGCGATCCTGTTCGTCGTCGTCATGGGCGCATTTCTGTCGATCGCCCAGGCTGCCGAGGACGGGATCCGCAACACCCCTCCGGTCTTCATAAGGGCGGCCCGCAACCTGGGGGCAGGCGGACTGCGGCTCTACCGGTCGGTGATCCTGCCCTCCGCCCTGCCGACGATCGTCACGGGGATGAAGCTGGGATGGTCCTTCGCCTGGCGCTCCCTGATGGCCGGAGAGCTCATCTACTCGGTGCCGGGCCTGGGCTACATGCTGATGATGGGCCGCGAGCTGAACGACATGAACCAGGTCGTCGCAGTCATACTGGTGATAGTCCTGCTGGGTCTCCTGACCGACCGGCTGGTCTTCGGGAGGCTGGAGAGGTTCGTCCGCGCGCGCTGGGGTGGCTCGGGGGCATGACTACGACCCCGGGAGGGGGCGGGCGGAGGAATAGGAGTCCAGGTCGTAGACGATGCTCTTGCCGGGCATGGGCCTCCGGTCCAGGATGACGCCCGCCTCGGAGAAGAACTGCTCGGCCAGCGTGTTGTGGTAGTCCGAGAAGACCACGACCCGGCTGGTCCCGGCCGCTATCAGGGCCTTCGCGCATGTGGTGCAGGGCATGTTCGTCACATACGCCGTGCAGCCGCAGAGCGAGGCTCCATGGCTGGCCGCCTGGCAGATGGCGTTCATCTCGGCATGGTTGGTCCTGACGCAGTGGTTGTCGACCACCAGGCAGCCGACATCCTCGCAGTGCGGCGAGCCCGGGAGCGATCCGTTGTACCCCGTGCTCAGCACATACCTGTCCTTCACCAGCACGCACCCGCAGTGCATCCTCGGGCATGTCGCCCTCTCGGAGGCCAGCATCGCCAGCTTCAGGAAGTACTCGTCCCACGAAGGCCTCACCCAGCCACCTCCGGATTCCCCGTCACGACGGTCGTGACGGCCCCCCCGCCGGGAGCCCATTCGATCATCGCGGCGCGCGTCACGTTCAACAGGTCCCTCTCGAAGGGCTTCATCCTCTCCAGCTCCCCTGCCGGACCCTCGACCCTGATGCAGGCGAGGGGCGTGGCCATCCCCAGACTCTTCTCGCTCTTGTAGCGACGGGCGGCCTCGATGACGGACAGACACGCGTCCCCTCCGGCGGCGGCGGCCTCGTCCCGCTCGAAGGGCTCCGGCCATGGGGCCAGATGGATGCTGGCATGCCCCTCGAAGCGTCGGAACACCTCCTGGTACAGCTCCTCCGTAATGTGGACGAGCACCGGCGCGAAAAGCCGCAGGCAGCAGTAGAGCACCCTGTAGAGCGCGTCGCGCGCGGCATCGGCGGCCGCACCATCCTCCCCGTAGAGCCTTCCCTTGACTATCTCGAGATAGTTGTCGCAGAAGGCCCCCCAGAAGAACGACTCCGCCTCCCTCATGCACACCGAGTACTCGAACTCGTCGAAGCCCCTCGTGGCTTCGGCTGCAACGGTCGATGCCCCGGACAGGATCCACCTGTCGAACGGGTGATGCGAGACCCGTCTCGACGGATCGTAGCCCTCGAGGAACCGGGAGGCGAAGCCCACGGCGTTCCAGAGCTTGGTCACCAACCGCCTGCCGAGGCCCAGCACCTCCTCGCTGAACATCACGTCGGACCCGAGTCTGCTGCTGCAGGCCCAGTAGCGGAGCTCGTCCGCCGAGTAGCGCTCGAGCGCCGCGAGAGGATCTCCGGCGACGTTGCCCCTGCTCTTCGACATCTTCTCGCGGTTGGGGTTCAGCGCATGCCCGCTCACCATGACGTGCCTCCACGGGATGCCGCCCTGGTGCAGATGAGCCTTGACCATCGTGTAGAAGGCCCAGGTGCGGATGATGTCGTGCGCCTGGGGCCTGAGGGTCATCGGCAGGATGGTCCCCGATCTGTCGCCGTCCTCCCCCCACCGGGCGTTGATCTGCGGTGTGAGCGAGCTAGTCGCCCAGGTGTCCATGACGTCGGCCTCGGGATCCAGATCCGTCCCTCCGCATCCCGGACAGGCACCCTCGGGACGATCCTCCAGCGGATCGACGGGGAGCTGCGACGGGGAGGCGAACACAGTCTCCCCGCAGGACCGGCAGTACCAGACCGGGAAGGGCACCCCGAAGTACCTCTGCCTGCTGATGCACCAGTCCCACCTCAGGTTCTCGACCCAGTGGTCGAACCTGACCCTGAACATCGGCGGATGCCACTCGACCTGACGGCCCCGCTCGAGGAGCTCGTCCTTCAGGTCGAGCACGCGGATGAACCACTGGAGGGTCACCAGGTACTCGAGCGGCGTCCCGCAGCGCTCGTGAGCATTCACCGCATGGACGATCCGCCTCCCGCCCGTGCGCAGGCCGGCCTCCTCGAGCCTCGACGCCATGATCTCGCGGGCCCCGGCTGCGGTCAGGCCCTCGAGGAACCCCGCCAGCGAGTTCATCCGGCCGTTCCGGTCGAGGACGATCCTCTCCTCCAGCCTGTACTTCTCCCACCAGAGGATGTCCGTGGTGTCGCCGAAAGTGCAGCACATGACGATCCCGCTGCCCTTGTCGGAGGCCACGGCCTCGTCGGAGAGGATGGGCACCTCCCTGTCGAAGAGCGGGACGAGGGCCGATCCGCCGGCGAGGTGCCTCCAGCGGTCGTCCTCGGGATTGACGAAGACGGCCACGCAGGCGGGCACCAGCTCCGGCCTCGTGGTGGCGACCGGGATGACACCGCCGCCCGGAAGCGGGAACAGGATGTCATGGAAGACCGACTCGAGGTCGCGGTCCTCCGTCTCCGCCTGCGCCACCGCGGTCGCGCACTCGGGACACCAGAGGGTGGGCATCGAGCGCCTGTAGACCCTCCCGCGGGCATGCAGGTCGAGGAACGATCTCTGACTGATCCGCTGGACCCAGGGGTCGATCGTCGTGTACAGCTCGTCCCAGTCGCAGGAGAAGCCGAGTCTCGTCCACAGGTCGCGGAAGCCCTCCTCGGCCCCCTTCGCGACCTCGAGGCAGCGTTCCACGAAGGCGCGGCGGGACATCTCCGACGCCCTTATCCCAAGCGACGACTCGGTGAACCTCTCGCTGGGGAGGCCGTTGTCGTCGAAGCAGAAGGGATAGAAGACCTCCTCCCCCCTCATCCTGTGGTACCTCGCGACGGTCTCCGCCTGGACGTAGCTGAAGACGTGCCCCATGTGGATCATGCCGGACACCGTGGGCGGCGGTGTATCTATCGTGAAGAGGGGCTTCCCCGAGCCGGGGTCGAACCTGTAGATGCCGCCGTCCCTCCAGTATTCCTGCCAGCGCTTCTCGGCCGCGGTCGGATCGTATCGTCTGCCTGGAGCCACTTCGTTCCCTTCCTGATCGCCAGGACGCGGGTCCTGGCGGATACTGCAACGGGGTTGTAAGATAATCTCCTGAGCAACCCGGGCAACCCGCAGCCAGCGCAAGGAGGCCGCTCCCCTTGGTCGTCAACGGTCGATTCGAGCTGAGGAGACCGCTGCTGGAGCGTGAGGGCAGGGTGGACCACCTGGCGGGCGACCTTCAGGAGTCCGGGAGGCCCTGCGTGGTGAGCATCCTCTCGGGATCCGAAGCCGACGGCGCCTATGCCCGCTGGAGGATGCACCGCGGCCTCTTCTGCCCTTCGCTCCTCAGGCCCTATCTCTTCCAGAGGATCCACCCGGGAGACGGGGCGATCACCGTTCGCTCCTACCTGGCCGGAGAGCACGCCCCGGACAGCATCCGCGACCTGGCTCCGCCGCTACTCCAGCAGTTCGCGGAGACGATGCTCTATCTCTCCATGCAGGGGCTCTCCGGGATATGCGCGGAGCCCGGCCTGATGGTGTCGACCGGGGACAGCCCGCGAAGGCTGCAGATGCTCGACCTGCCGCCGGGCGACGGCGGAGGGCCGGAGTGGGAACCGGTCCCGCCCCTGTCGGGCAGGGTCGCCGATCCCCTGATAGCGCGCCAGTACCGGCCGCCCATCAGGGTGTACGGCCTCGACCGCATCCTTACCGGGCTGCAGCAGAAGCTGCCGGACACCATGCGCGAGGGCGGCGGGGCTCTCTTCCTCATGCATGGAGGCGATCCCAGGACCACGCACCAGCTGTGCCGTGAGATGCTCGCCGACCTCGAGAACTCCGGATGGCTGACCATCGAGGCCAGGACATCCTCGGAGCTGACGGCCGGGGATTCCATCCTGGCCAGCCTCTCCCCCGCCGCGGGGAGCTCCGGAACGGATCTGGGCGGGGCTCTGGCGGCGTTCTCCGGCGGTCGGCCGCTCTGCGTCGAGATACGCCTCCGCTCCACGAGGCTGGGCGAGCTCGGGGAACTCGTCTCCGCCCTCGGGGACGCGACCTCCGCCTGGGCCGTGATGGTGAGGACGGACCGCAGGGCCTCCCTCCCCGGAGGGATGCATCTCCCGACGGTCCACGAGGTGTCCGCCGAGGCCGTGTCCATGACGCTCGAAGAGACTCTTCCCCTGTTCCTGGCGGCAGAGGCCCCTCCGGAGGGCCTGCTCGAACACCTCCGGGAGACCGGCGCACGCAGGCCCGAGGACGTCCTGTCGGTCATCCGCATGCTCTCGGGGCAGGGGACGCTCGCAAGGCATGGTGCGGAATGGGAGTTCCAGGCGGCCCCGGCCTCGAGGCGCGGGGAGGACGGGCTCCAGGAGCTTCTCGGGAAGGGCGCCGTCGAGAGGGAGATACTGGCGCTCCTCGCTCATGCCGCATCAGCTCTCGGCGCGGCGGCCATCGCATTCGTGCTGGAGGAGGATCCGGGCACTACGGCCGGATCGCTCGAGAAGCTCGAGAAGGAGGGGCTCGTCGTGAGGACCGGCGAGAAGCACAGGCCCGAGTGGACCGCGGGTCCCGCCCTTCCCAGGAGCATCCTGCTCGAGGGCGGCGACACCGCCGAGTGGGAGGAGCGCCTGGTCACCTACTCGCTCGCCAGCCCCGCAGCCACTCTCTCCGAGCTGCTGGCGGCGGCCCTGTTCGCGGGCGAGGACCCGGGCCCCCTGGGCAAGATCCTCTATGACGCGCTGATGCTCTCCCGGGAGTCGGGGGAGCTCGACCTCACCGCCTCTCTGGCCGGAAGGATCGCCGGCCTCCCATCCGACACCTACTCGTCCTCCGAGGCCGAGACGATCCTCCTGGCGATAGAGCCGTCCAGGCTGGAGGGGCTCGACGGAGAGGCGCTCAGGCCCTTCCTCGAGTCGTGGGCCGAGAGGGAGCGCGGAACGGCTCTGGGGACGATAGCGCTGACGCGTCTCGCCGAGCTCGACTTCCGCGAGGGCGAACCCGGCAGGGCCAGGCGCATCCTCGATCTGCTGCTGGAGGACTGCTTCGGCGGGCAGGCGTGCAGTCCGGTGGCGCCCATGATCACCTCGCTCGCGGTCAGGGTGTTCTCCGCCCTGGACGCCCAGCTCGAGCTGGCCTCCCGCCTCGCCGCATCCCTCAGGGAGATGCCCGGGGGGATGACGGCGCAGAGCAGGATGATGATCAGGGCCTGGACGGCCGTGGCGTTCGCCCTCTCCGCACGGATACCGGAGGCCTTCGCATGGCTGGACCAGGCCGGGGAGGAGCCCGTGGCGGGGGAGCCGGAGGCCAGGCAGGTCCTCGAGATGTGCAGGGGGCGCGTCTATCTCCATGCAGGGGAGCTCTCCCGTGCAGCCGAGTCACTCGAGCGGGCGCTCCTCCTGGCGGAGAACAGGAAGGACGCCGCCTCGGTCTCGGAGATCCTGTCCTATCTGATAGTCTGCGAGGAGCGGCTCCCGGGCTATTCCATTCGGAGCATGATCGCCAGCATGAAGACGGTCCACGACAGGGCGGTCGCAGCCGAGAACGTTCAGTACAGCGCTTTCGCCCTGAGCAGGCTCGCGGCGCTGTCGGTGAGGATGCTGGACTTCGGGTCGGCCGCCCGTCTCATGGAGGAGTACTCCCGCCTGGGAAGGGATCCGTCCTCCTCGGAGTCCGCCTACCTGTCCTGGTACAGGGCGTTCATGGCCTACCAGTGCGGTAGGGGCGTCCGCCCCCCGGAGGCCGACGAATTCATCCCCGGCACGCTGGCCCTCCTGGAGGCGCTCGAAGGCGGGGGCGATCCCGGGAGGGCCGCGGAGACAATAGCTTCGTCCATCAGGGAGAACCCCTCCTTCGACCGCATACCGGCGGGCATCTACCTGGCCCTCGAAGCCTGGGCGCGGGGCGCGGAGCAGGCAGCGAGGGCAATCGGAGCGGTCCTGGCCGACAAGTACCGCCCCACCATGGAGGAGGTGATCCCGGCCTGGCGGCTGTGCATCAACGCCATGCAGACGGGCCGGCACGCGGAGGCGGAGCGCGTGCTCTGGACCGCCCAGATCGCCGCGAGACAGCTGGACAGGCTGCTCCTCGTCTGGCTGATCCTCCAGGCCAGGAGCGTCCTGGACCTTCCCCGCTCGAGGCTACGGGAGGTCGAGGCCGCCCTGCTCACGGAGGAGCTGGACAGGCACGTCGAGGCCGGGCTGGACACCGCCTCCGCCTGGGGCTTCGCCTCGCTCGACCGGCTGAAGGCCAGGAGGGCCGGCCTCGGAAGGGTCTGCGGACTCGATCCGGCCGGAGACCTCCGCGAGATCCGCGACGGCGCGCTCGAACTTCTTCGCAGGGAGGGAGTGTCGTTCCCCGGACTCGAGCAGGTCGGCGGAGAGCCAGCCGTCAGATCCGACGTCGGATGGGGTCTCGAGACTCTGACGCTGTTCTCCTCCGCGATGCGCATCTCCGTCCTGCACACGGAGAACAGCAGGTGGGAGACCATGGAGAGCCGCGGCTTCGGAACAGGCCTCCCCCCGACGCGGAGGATGGAGGAGGTCGCGGGCAGCTCGCGCAGCGGCCCGGCCGTCCTCGACTGCTTCGGACGGGACATCTTCGGGAGCCGGTTCATACACGCCGTCGAGCTGGGGAGGACTCCCTCATACCCCGGGGTCGACCGCAGGGCAGCCTCCGAGACGCCCCATGAGGGCCACTACCTCGTAGTCGAGACGGACTCCCCGTTCGACACCCTCTCCGGCGAGAGGCAGAAGGTGTTCCTCTGCTTCGCGAAGCAGATCGGCGCATCCATCGCGCTGCGCGAGCTCGAGAGGCAGACCCAGCACGACAGCATGACGGGAGCGAGGATCGCAGCCATGTGGTTCGCCAGGCTCAAGGACCTGCTGTCGTCGGGTTCGATCTCGCGGCAGAGGCCCCTGGCGATCCTGATGCTCGACCTGGACTTCTTCAAGGCGGTCAACGACGGCTTCGGACACAGGGAGGGAGACCTCCTCCTGCGCAGGTTCGTGGAATGCGTGACGGCCACCGTGAGGCCCAACGACGTGGTGGGACGGCTTGGCGGAGAGGAGTTCGGCGTGATCCTGCCCGGCGCCTCCGAGAGGAACGCGCTCACCATCGCCGAGAGGATAAGGCGGAGGGTGTCGGCCGAGGTCCTCAGACCCGACCGAAGGCCGGTCACGGTCAGCATCGGCATATCCGTGGCCCCGATCCACGGGGAGGCCGCGGAGCTGCTCCTCAGGAGGGCGGACGTCGCCCTCTACGAGAGCAAGGACAACGGCAGGGACAGGTCGACCCTGTGGAACCCGTCCATGTCCAGCACATTCTCCGGCAAGCCTGCCATGTCGATCCTCGAGACGGGCGACCCCGGCTGGGACCTGCAGATCGGCCGGGCCGCTCTGAGACTCGCCTCGGAACCCGTGGTCCAGGTCGGACGGATCGCCGACGAGATACGGAACGCCCTGCGGTGCGAGTACCTGATGATGGATGCCCCGGGAGGGGATCCGGTCTCCTTCGGCCCGCCGGAGATACTCTCGGGGCTGCGGGACATAGAGGATGACGCCCCCGGAGTGCTGCGCGAGATGCTCTCGGCGGACTCCCGCTACCTGTTCATAAGGGTTGGCCTCGCCGGTGGAGGGAGGATCCTCGCCGCCTGGCGGGCCTCCGAATCCGTGCCGAAGGGCATGGGAGCGCTCCTCGGAGCATTCGCCCACCTGGCCGAGGCTCTCACGGCCGGAAACCGCCGGTGAGGAAGCCCCGGAGAGTGTCCACCAGCCTGTCGACCGGGACGCGCACCTGCTCGAGAGAGTCCCTCTCCCGTATCGTAACGGCCCCGTCGCTCTCGGAGTCGAAGTCCCACGTGATGCAGTAGGGGGTTCCTATCTCGTCCATCCTCCTGTAGCGCTTGCCTATCGAGCCGGTCACATCGAAGTTGACGGGCCAGTGGGGGCGCAGCAGGTCGGCGACAGGCCTGGCCATGTCCTCCAGGCTCCGGGACAGGGGGAGGACGGCCGCCTTCACGGGGGCGAGCGCGGGGGAGAGCTTCATGACCACCCGCTCCCTTCCCTCTATCACATCCTCGTGGTAGGCGTCGAGGAGGACGGCGAGGAAGGTCCTGCCTACTCCGCCGGATGTCTCCACGGTCCACGGGACGAGCTTCTCGTTGTTCGCCTGGTCGATGTAGGAGAGATCCTGACCGCTGGCGGCCATGTGCGCCTTCAGGTCGTAGTCGGTCCTGTTGGCGACGCCCTCGAGCTCCCCGAATCCGTCGGGGGCGAAGGGGAAGGTGTACTCGATGTCCGTGCAGGCCCTTGCGTAGTGGGCCAGCTCCTCCGCGGCGTGCGGTCTCAGGCGGAGGTTCCCGCTCCTGATCCCGAGGGTGCCGTACCAGGCGAGGCGTTCGGCCACCCAGTACTCCATCCAGCGGTCCGCCTCCCCGGGCCTGCAGAAGAACTCCATCTCCATCTGCTCGAACTCGCGCGACCGGAACACGAAGTTCCGCGCGGTGATCTCGTTCCTGAAGGCCTTGCCTATCTGCGCGATGCCGAATGGCAGGGACGGCCTGGATGCGTTCACGATGTTCCTGAAGTTGACGTAGATCGACTGGCAGGTCTCGGGCCTGAGGTACACCTGGGCGGCCTCGTCGTCCACGGCGCCCATCTGGGTCCGGAACATCAGGCTGAAGTCGCGCGGGGCCGTCAGGGCGCCTCCGCAGGAGGGGCAGGCATCCCCGACCTGGTCCGCCCTGAAACGGGAGCGGCACTTCAGGCAGTCGACGAGCGGATCGTGGAAGTTCTCCACATGCCCCGAGGCGCGCCATACCTCCGGGTGCGTGATGATGGCGGTGTCCACGCCGAAGATGTCGGAGCGGGTGCGCACCATCGCATTCCACCAGCTCGCCTCGATGTTCCTCTTGAGCTCCACCCCCAGCGGTCCGTAGTCCCATGCGGACTGCAGCCCGCCGTACACCTCCCCGGACTGGAAGACGAAACCCAGGCGCTTGCACAGCGAGACCAGCTTCTTCATCAGCTCTTCAGCATTTGCCATCTTCCAGATCCTCCAGTACCGCTAGGGAGCGCAGTCTCAGCCCGGACTGGTTGTGAGCCTGGGCGAAGTCTCTCATGAGATCGTGGCAGGACCGGTAGCCGCCCTTCCAGAGGCCGGTCCTCGCAGCCCCGTCGATGCCGGTCCTCCTGCAGGTCCTTATGAACTCCAGCACACCCGGCGCCACCTCGATGTCATCCACCGCGCGACAGCCCGGGCAGACGAGACCTCCGCCCGCATGTGTCCATCCTGCGGCGCCCGGTGAGGGCTCCCCGCACCTGGTGCAGCGGTCGACCTCCATCCCGAGGCCGGAGAGCCTCAGCAGGCACTCCACCGCCGCACAGGTCACCGCCCACTTCGACCTGGCGGCCGGGAGCATGGCGAAGACCCTGGACAGCAGATGGTAGACCTCCGCCGAGGATTCCGGGCCCTCGAGGAGGCCCGTGACCCATTCGGCGATCAGGCAGGCATGGGCGAAGGCCAGCGGATCACCCCTGAGGCTGCCTCCCGGGTCGATGACGGAGGCCTCCACTAGGGTCTCCAGCTCCCTGCCCTCGCGCAGGGTGATGGTGGCCTCCAGGAAGCCGAAGAGCTCGAGCGACCCGTGGAACCGGCTGCCCGGACGGAGCGCGCCCTTGGCGATCGCGGAGATCCTGCCGAGATCGATCGAGTAGAGAGTCAGTATCAGAGAGCTCTCGCTCCATCGAACCCGCCGGAGGACGACGGCCGGGGTGGTGGTCCTCAACCGGAGACGGCCCCTCCGTCCTCGTGCTCCCTGGCTATCTTCACGAGGAGGATCCTCTGCGCCCTCACCTTCTCGACGGTGAACCGAAGGCCGGCCAGGCTGACATGCTCGCCGGGCCTGGGGATCTTGCCGATCGCGCTGAAGACCAGCCCGCCGACGGTGTCGTAGTCACCCGACTCGAATGACGAGTCGAGCAGCTCGTTCAGGTCGTCGATCGGGAGCATGGCGTCGACCCGGAAGGCATCCGAGCCGAGCGACTGGATCATCGGGGCCTCGGAGTCGTCGAACTCGTCCAGTATCTCGCCGAAGACCTCCTCGACGAGGTCCTCCATCGTCACGATCCCAGCCGTCCCGCCGTACTCGTCGACCACGATGGCCATGTGGATCCGGTGCGACTGGAACTCGCGGAAGAGGGAGTCTATCCTCTTGTACTCGGGCACGAAGTAGGCCTGGCGGAGCACCCTGTCCATGCGGAAGGGTTCGCCGGGGGACGCCAGCACCCCGAGCAGGTCCTTCACATAGAGGACGCCCACGATGTCGTCTATCCTCTCCCTGTACACCGGGAACCTCGAATGCCCCGCCTCGAGGGCCTCCCTCAGCACCGAGGGCAGGTCGTCACGGAGCTCCATCGCCACCATGTCTATCCTGGGGACCATGACCTCGCGCACTATCTTGTCCGCGAAGTCCACGATGCCCTCCATCAGCTCGCGCTCCTGGCCCACGTCGTGCTGGTCGCCCCTCTCCCTCTGCTCGAGCCACATGAAGTCGGGAGGCGTGAAGGCCCATTCGACCCCCTCGCCGTCCCCCCCCTCGACAGGGCCCAGGAAGAGCCTCGCGGGTATCGAGAACACCGCCCGGAGGACGAGCAGGGGCAGGGCGAGGAAGCGGGATGCGGCCTCCGGCCTGGTGTGTCCGAACCTGGAGGGGAGGAGCTCGACGACCAGGAGGACGAGGGCGCAGACCCCGAGCAGGAATGGCAGGGGGGGCAGCAGGTCCTGCCCCAGGGCCGTCAGGACCCCGCCGGCCCCGGTGGTGACCAGGCCCCCGAGACGGGCCAGCCAGAGGACCCGCAGGAGGGAGATGGCCGCCGACCTGCGCTCGGATGCGTCCCTGCGCTCGGGCAGTATGGCCGGAAGGGCCGCACGCAGAGCGTTCGAGCATGCGGTGAGCATGGCTCCCCCGAGAAGGATGACGACGGGGAGGCTCATCTCGAGACAGCCTCTGTCGCCGCGGCCACCATGCCGGCGACCCGGGCGTCCATGGCCTCGTGTTCATCCGGCGTGTCGTGCCTCATGCCGGCCAGGTGGAGATATCCGTGGAAGATCCTCTCCAGCAGAGCTTCGAGGGGGGGATTCAGCCTGGCGTCGACATAGATCACGCCCTCGGGCCCTTCTCCGCCCTCGGACAGGTCGAATGTCAGGACATCCGTGGGTCTGTCGACGTGGCGGTAGTCCCGGTTCAGAATGCGCATGCAGCCGGGGTCGGCGAGGACCACCTCCACGGGCCCCCTCACCTGGGGAGAGATGATCCCGAGGAGCTCGGCGGTGTCGATGCCGGGGTCTTCGACGAGCGCCTCAACGCTCGGTTCCTGATCCATGCGGATAGTCCTTCACCCTTTCGTGGAACCTGCCCCTCAGGACCTTCAGGAAGGCCTCCTGGATCGTCCTGAGGTTGCCCCTGGTGATATGGCAGTCATCGAGCTGTCCATCCGAGTCACGGTCCTCGATTATCTCACGGATTATCTCGGGCAGGGAGTCGGCGCTCGAGGCGTCCAGGTTCTTCGTGGCCGACTCGACGGCGTCGGCCAGCATCACGATGGCCGCCTCGCGGCTGCGCGGTCTCGGCCCGGGGTATCGGAAGTCGTCGGGATCGACCTCCGCCCCGTCCGCGGCCTGGTTCCTGGCCTTCTCGAGGAAGACCTTCATGATGGTCGTCCCGTGATGCTCCCCGATGATGTCGGCCACGGGGGGAGGGACCCTGAACTTCCTGGCCAGGCGCCTCCCCTCCGCCACGTGGGCGATCACCTTCCTGACGCTCTCGACCGGGTGGAGCTCGTCGTGCGGATTGGGGGAGCCCGGGGCGAGGTTCTCTATGAAATGCCTGGGGTCACGGACCTTGCCGATGTCGTGGAAGAGCCCTCCGGCCTCCGCGAGCCCCGAGTTCGCGTCTATGGCACGGGCGGCCTCCGACGCGAGATCGGCCACGTGCTGCGAGTGCTGCCATGTTCCCATGGCCCACTTGCTGAGCTCGAGGAGGAGCGGGTGGTTCCTGTTCCTGACCTCCTCTATCGAGAGCAGCGTGCTGACACCGAAGATCTTCTCGAACGAGAAGAGAAGGGCGGTGGCCGCGCCGATCCCGGCGACTGGGGACAGGAGGGTCTCCAGAGCGCTCGTCCACAGGGGCGTTCCTGCCAGGCCGATGTCGAGCAGCCTGCAGAGGACCAGAGCCAGCGTCCCGCCGAGGGCGGAGAAGAGGATGCTCTTCGGGATGCTGCTGCGCCTGCGGAGGTCCCAGACGAGGTAGGCGGCGAGCACGCCCGAGACCGAGGTCACCATCATGCTGCAGTAGGGATGCGGCTGTCCGAGGGCCGAGAGCATGGCGAACAGGAAGGTGTAGACCGCCGCGTCGCGCCTGCGGAAGAACACGCTCGTGTGGACCGCCCCGAATGTGGCGAAGGTGGCGAACGACCCGCTGTAGAGCTGGCCGAGCACCAGCCAGGAAAGGCCGGTGGCGGCGACGGTGACCGACCATGTGGTGCAGAGCAGGAGCAGCCGCGAGGTCGACTTCCAGGCCTCCGGCATGGAGTCCCTGGTGTACAGGACGGCGAGCGCGAGTATGCCCGCCAGGAGGAGCAGTCTGCCCAGCGTATAGCGGAACCTCCTGCCGGCCACGCCCTGGGCCTGGGCGGACCTGAGGGCCTCGATGTACCTCACGGTCCGCTCCGTCACGATCCCGCCCGCGGGGATGATCGTGTCCCCGGCCGCCAGGACCGTGTCCACAGGGTTGATGACCGAGAGCTGCTCCAGGATGGCGGACTCGCGCCTGGGTTCGTCGGGGAGCACGTTCGGGGTCAGCGAGGAGGCTATCGTGTCGGCCATGCCCGCCGGGAGGCCGCCACCCCGCAGGGTCGAGGAGAAGGCGGCCGACACCTCCGTCAGGCTGTGGATGTTCAGGCCGGCGATCTGCGTGACGGAGCCCGAATCGTCGCCGCGCCTCAGGACCGCGAGATCGCCCGCGTAGAGGCGCCTCACCTCGTCGAGGTCGAAGACCCCCTTGTCGTAGAAGACGGAGAGATCGCGTATGGCGTTGTCTGCAAAGGTGCTGTCGAAATAGCGCAGATCGGTGCAGATGCCGAGGCTGGACTCGAGCCTGGGCGCGAGGGCGGGCCACACGGCATCCGAGTAGAAGAGGTAGAAGGGGACGGCTATGGCCGTCTGATCGTGGAGGGCGTCCATCTCGTCGCCGGAGAGCGGGACCTCGAAGCCGAAGGGGGCTGTCACGGCCTCGCTCACCAGCTGCCCCTGCTGGACCTCGAAGTCCGTCATGGCGAGCGACGGGGACAGCAGGGCCAGGTAGACGCCGGAGATGACCGCCAGCCCGGACAACCCGGCGAGAACCCTCGGATCCTTCCTCATCCCTCGGGCTCCTCCCCGCGACCGACGGTCTCCGCCCTGGAGAATGCGGATATAATCCTCTGGACCAGGGGATGCCTAACGACATCCCTCTCCGCCAGGTATACGAAGGCTATCCCCTCCACGGAGTCCAGTATCGGCCGCACCCTGACCAGCCCGGAGGAGGATGCGGGCCTGAGGTCGATCTGGGTGATGTCCCCGGTGATCACGGCCCTCGACCTGAAGCCGAGCCTCGTCAGGAACATCTTGAGCTGCGTGAGGGTGGTGTTCTGGGCCTCGTCGAGGATCACGAACGCGTCGTTGAGGGTCCTGCCGCGCATGTACGCCAGCGGGGCCACCTCGATGACTCCGTTGTCGAGGCTGCGTCTGAGGCGCGCGGGGGAGATCGTGTCGTTCAGGGCGTCGTAGATGGGTTTCAGGTAGGGGTCGATCTTCTGCTGGAGGTCGCCCGGGAGGAAGCCCAGGTTCTCGCCGGCCTCGACGGCCGGGCGGGTGATCACTATCCGCTCCACCAGGCCGTCGCGCAGAGCCGCCACGGCGGCCGCCACGGCGAGGAAGGTCTTCCCGGTCCCGGCGGGCCCGATGCTGAACACGATCTCGCTCTGCCTGATGGCCCTTATGTAGTCGGCCTGGCCGGGCGTCCTCGGCTGCACCCTCCCGGCCTTCCCGGGCACCGGCAGGTCCAGGTCCGACTCGGAGGGCTGCGGGAAGTCCAGCGCGGTATAGAGGGTCATCTCCCGGACGGTCCCGGCGATGCGCAACTCCTCCAGCAGCTTCGACGCGACGCGCGCGGCCCTCTCCGCCGCCTCGGAGGGCCCGTTGAACACGAGGAACCCGTCCCTGTAGGCCGCGGTCACGCCCAGCCTGCTGCAGATCAGCCTGAGATAGGAGTCTCCGGGGCCGAATACCTCGCCGGCCTCGGATGTCGCCAGCTCGATGCGGGTGGTTCCGCTGTCCGTCATTTGCTCAGCAGGATTCCGATCCGAAAAAGGAAGCTCCCCCGGGAGGGGGGAGCTTCCGTCCGACAGGATGCTCTAACGTCCGCCGGGCCTTGCCCCGGTCCTGGGGATGGTGAGGACCTGGCCGGGGTAGATGAGGTTGGGATCGCTGATCTGGCCGCGGTTGGCCTCGTACAGCTGGGGCCACATGCCCCTGTCGCCGTAGACCACGCCGTAGCCCGCGATCTTGCCCAGGAAGTCGCCCTCGCGAACCGTGTAGCTGGAAACCATGGGCACCGGCACGATGATCGTGTCACCGGCATAGATCAGGTCGGGGTCGCTGATCTTGTCGCGGTTGCGCTCGTAGATCATGGGCCACTTGGTGCCGTCGTTGTAGTAGTAGTGGTAGGAGGCGATGGTCCAGAGGCACTCGCCCTCGACGATGAGGTGGGAGACGCCGGAGTTGCGGAGTCTCTCGATGTCGGCCCTGAGGGTGTTGATCTGGCTCTGGAGCTGGGCGATCTGCTGATCGAGCGCGGCGGCCTGCGCGCGCAGAGGGAGAACCTGGGGCTCCCACTCGGCGATCTTCGCGTCGGCCTCGGCCTTCACCCACTCCCAGTACGCGATCTGGAGAGCCAGGTTGTCGTTGCCCATGGCATCGATTTCCTGGTGCGAATACTGGGAGAGCTCACCGGCGGACCAGGTTCTTGCGGCTGCGCTGGAAGCGAGGACCAGCACTGCGGCAAGAAGCAGAACGAAACCGTTGCGCTTCATTGTTGGCTATCCTCCCTTCCTTTAACGGCCGCCGAGAGCCTCGTACTCGGCCTGGAGCTCCGCGAGCTCCTGCTGGAGCTCGACGACCTGCGCCTCTTTCTGCGGGATCTCCTCCTGCAGCTCATAGTACTCGGCTTCCAGGCTGGCTGCCCTGGCCTCGGCGGCAAGAGCCGCCGCCCTGGCCTCGTCCCTCGCCCTGATCTGCTCCTGGCTGGGACCGCAGGCGGTCAGCAGGACGGCAAGGCTCAGGACGACAAGGCAAAACCAGATTGCCCTGGTTCTAAGCATACCCGGGACCTCCTCTCGACCGTATGCAGGTTTCGTACTTGAGGAACCTGATATTCTGGAAAAAACGACCCCCGATCAGCAGGATCGTACCCCATTGCCGGCCGGGTGTCAAGCACTTCCACCATCCGGCGCGCGGAACATAACCTCCCTTTTCCCCCCGCGGCCAGTCCCGGAGCGGATTCTCTCGAAAACGGCCATGCCTGCGGGCAGACCGGCCGCATCCGCGAGGAAGTCGGCCGCGGAGCAGTCCCTGCCCGGGACCCATGACTGGTGGATCTCGTCGAGTCCGGCCCAGAGCAGGCCGATGACTAGCAGGGCCCCCCACGAGCCCCGGAGGAACCCCCTGCAGGGTGCGAGGGCCGCCCCGAGCAGGGCGAAGACGAGGAAGTGGACGACCTTGTCCTGGTGCTCGAAGAACGGGGGGAGCATGCCCGGAGAGGGCTCGTCGCTCATGATCCAGATCCCGGCCATCAGCACGACGGGCGGGATAACCCGCAGCAGCCTCCTCACTCCGTGACTCCCTGCCCCGAGGCGGTCAGCTCGACCACATGGAAGCGTCCGGATCCGGCCCGCGCCCGGAGGAGAGCCCGGGCGGCCTCCCCGGCGAGCGAGGAGATGCGCCTCTCGCTCCTTGTGGAGGCTCCGCCGACGGAGATCCTCGGGTGGACCTCGACCTCGCCCAGACGGACGGACCAGCCGTCGAACCCTCTCACGAGCCCCTCCGCGAAGGCCTCGGCGGCTGCCTGGTCCATGCCGGGCATGCACAGGCCGAACCTGCCGCCGGATATCCTGGCCACGAAGCCCTCCGTGCCGCAGATGTCCCCGAGGTGCCTGCCGCAGCTGCGGAGGAGGGCGTCCCCGGCCGCGTAGCCCGCGGAGGCGTTGACCTCGGGCAGGGACTCGAGGGAGACATGGAACAGGCTCACGTCCCGCCCGAACCTCTGCACCTCCCTGGCGTACCTGGTGACGAAGTCCATCAGCTCGGTGAGCCGGGGCAGGCCGGTCAGCCCGTCCATGCCCTGGAGCTCCCTCTTCTGCTCCCTCAGCAGTATGCGCTCGATGGCCACTCCGAGGATGGATGCCGCGGCAGCCAGGATCGACTCGGCAGGATCGCCGGGCCCCTCCGGGGAGGCGCTCTCGAGAAGCACCAGACCGATGCACTTCCCGCCGGCCGTGAGAGGGGCCGTGGAGCAGCTCCCGAAGCTCGAGCTGGCGGGGTCGGAGGCCGAAAGGGTCAGAACGGGCCTGCTGCCGCTCCCGAGACCCGTCCTCCTCACGGCCCTGCCGGTCCTGACGGTCCAGCCTGCGACGGTGCCCTCGCAGTCGAAGGTACGCCCGGCACGGCCCTGCACCCCCCGCCCCGCCGATTCGTAGACGTCCAGGGAGACCCCGTCCCCGGAGACGAGAGCGACCGTCACCACGAGATCGTCAGCGGCTCCGGACAGCTCGGTGCAGACGGCATGGACAGCCGCGCTCATGCTCCGTGCCGATGCCACCGCATCGGCCAGCTTGCCGGCTTCGCCCCAGGCCGATCCCGCGGTTTCGCTCCCCGGACCGGATCCGACGGCGAGACACGCCTCGCACAGCGCATCCGCAGCCCCCGGTGGCGGCTCCGCTCCCGGCCCCCACACCATCAGCGCGATCATCCGGGAGGCGCCCGGCGGCCCCGTCGGACATGCGACCACGGCCCGGGGGGGAGCGTCCTCCCCTGGATAGAAGGGGAGACCGTCAGCCCCGGAGCCCATCCTGCCGGCCCAAGGGGCCTCCGAGGCGGCCCGGACCACCGGATGGTCCGGAGGGAGCGTCCCGGGAACGAATCCGTCCCCGCCCCCGATCGTCGAGACCACGGTCCATCCGCCCCCGTCGTCCTCCTGCAGCAGGCAGGTGGCGCGTGCGTCCAGCAGCCTGTGGAGCACCCCGAGCACGCCGTGCGGGGCGGGATGCAGCCCTCCGCGTCCCGGGTCCATCCCGGCCTGGACGGCACGGGCCGGTCCGGCTCCTCCGGACAGGTTCTCCGCCGCGAAGGCGAAGACGGGAAGGGTCACGAGGGGTACGAGTGACGGGGCCAGGCCTTCCAGCATGGCGGAGACGTCTCCGCCCCTGCCGAGGGTACCCGACAGGGCCTCCACCACTCCGAGCAGCAGGCCCGCCTCGAATGCGGGGGCATCGCCGGGGGGGGCCGCGAGCCAGGCCAGCAGAAGGAAGTAGGCCCCCCCGAGGGGGCCTCCGAAGCCTCCCGTCAGCTGGACGGAGACTACGACCATGGCTGTGACGGCGGGACGGGCGCGGCCCCTGGCGGGGACGCGGAGCGCACGGACCGCCGCGGCGGCCGAGATCATGAGCAGGGCTGCAGCCGGGACCCAGGCCTGCGGCCCGGGCCTGCCCCCGGGGTCGAGCAGACCGAGGCACGACAGGGCCAGGACCGCTGCTAGAGCGGCATGTGTGACCAGTCCGGCAAGTCTCATCGATCCTCCGTCACCGATCCGTGAACATGACGAACTGGAGGGGCTCCGTCCCGTGCCGCCCCCGGGCGGGCGCAGGGGTTGACGAGGGCGCCCGTCGTTCCAATGTATTGTCTGCATACCGATCTGATCATCCGAACGTGCTCCTTGGAACGGATATCACTGGGCGCATACCGGTTTTTTACGCGGGCAGGCTCCAATGCCCCCGATCTCAAGCAACCTGAACCGAGTAGAGGGATTATGGTGGAAAGACCGCTCGACGGGCCGACCCTTGCCGACCTAGAGGGCAAGACCCTGGTGGAACTCATGGCCCTGGCCAAGACCATGGGGATCAAGGGGCTCTCGGGCTCCCGCAAGAAGGACCTCATCCAGAAGCTCCTTGAGGGGCAGACGGAGAGGAACGGCCTCGAGTTCGCCACGGGGGTCCTGGAGACCCTTCCCGAAGGCTACGGCTTCCTGCGGTCCGCAGTCTCGAACTATCTCCCGGGCACCAACGACATATACGTATCGCCCTCGCAGATCAAGCGTTTCGGTTTGCGCACGGGGGACACCATATCCGGCCAGGTGAGGCAGCCCAAGGAGGGCGAGAAGTACCTGGCCCTGCTCAGGGTCGAGACCGTCAACTTCAGGAGCCCCGAGGTCGCGCGCACCAGGCGCAGCTTCGACGACCTCACCCCCTACTACCCCGAGCGCAGGTTCATCCTGGAGACCCATTCCGAGGAGATGTGCGGCCGGATAATGGACCTGCTGACCCCGCTCGGGATGGGGCAGAGGGCCCTGATCGTCTCCCCCCCGAGGGCCGGCAAGACCATCCTCCTGCAGCACCTGGCCAACAGCATAGCCACCAACCATCCCGAGGTCATCCTGATAGTCCTGCTCATCGACGAGAGGCCCGAAGAGGTCACCGACATGAAGCGCAACGTGAGGGGCGAGGTCATCAGCTCGACCTTCGACGAGGCCCCCAAGCGCCACGTCCAGGTGGCGGACATCGTTCTCGAGAAGGCCAGGCGGCTGGTCGAGAGCGGCCATGACGTCGTAATACTCCTCGACTCGATAACCAGGCTCGCACGCGCCAACAACACGGTCATCCCGCACTCGGGCAAGATCCTCTCCGGCGGCGTGGACTCCAACGCGCTCCAGCGCCCCAAGAGGTTCTTCGGAGCGGCCCGGAACATCGAGGAGGGAGGAAGCCTCACGATAGTGGGGACCGCGCTGGTCGACACGGGGAGCAGGATGGACGAGGTCATCTTCGAGGAGTTCAAGGGCACCGGCAACAGCGAGATCATCCTCGACAGGAGGCTGGCCGACAGGAGGGTCTTCCCCGCCATCGACATCACCAAGTCGGGAACCCGGCGCGAGGAGCTCCTCCTGGACGACGAGACGCTCAGCAAGGTCTGGATCATGAGGAAGATCCTCGTCGACCTGAACCCCATAGAGGCCATGGACCTCCTGAAGAAGCAGATATCCCAGCACAAGTCGAACAAGAGGTTCCTCGACGCCATGGCGAGCATGTCGGGCTAGACTGCCGCGGGCGCATCGTAACAGCTAGGAGAGGGAAGTGAAGAAGGACATCCACCCGAAGTACGAAGAGGCGGTCTTCTCCTGCGCCTGCGGGAACACCATCCGCACCAGGTCGACCGCGGGCGACGTCAAGTTCGACATCTGCTCGAACTGCCACCCCTACTACACGGGCAGGCAGAAGCTCATCGACTCCGCGGGCATGGTCGACAAGTACGTCCGCAAGTACGCCCGCAAGGAAACCACGGGCAAGTAGGCCTGATCCGGGCGACGCGGACCGCCGACGGCCGTCCGCATCGCTGGGAGTTACATGACGGACAACCGGGGCTGCCTCGAGAAGGCCGGCGGGCAGGCCGTTATCGAGGGCGTCATGATGAGGTCCTCGAAGAGGGCCGCAGTAGCCGTCAGGGCTCCCGACGGCTCCATCGTCGCCAGGGTCCTGCGCGGGGGGACTCTCTCCGACAGGTCGCCGGTCTGGAGGAAGCCGTTCCTCCGGGGCTCGGCCACCCTCGTCGACACTCTCCGGCTGGGGATCTCCGCCCTCAACTGGTCCGCGGACGTCGCCTCCCCGCCCGACCCCGGCACGCGCAGGATGGAGAAGGCCGTCTCGGGCTTCGTCGCGACCGCATTCACAATCATCGTCACCGTAGGGATCTTCGGGTGGATGCCCCTCCGCCTGGCACTCCTTGTCCTTCCCGGAGGAAGGGAGAACCTCGCGATCAACCTGCTGGCGGGCCTCGTCCGGATGGCCGCCTTCATAGGCTATGTCGTCGTGATCTCGCGCATCCCCTCGATAAGGAGGATCTTCACCTACCACGGCGCCGAGCACCAGACCATCCATGCCTGGGAGCGCGGCTCGGAGGACCTTGTCGATGCGGCGCTCGCGGAGAGCCCGCGCCACCCCAGGTGCGGCACGAGCTTCCTTCTCCTCCTGATGCTCCTCTCGGTGGCGTTCTACACCCTGGTGGACACCGCGGTGGGCTACGCAACCGGGTCGGCGCTGCCCGCACACTGGCGCACGCTCTACCACCTACCCCTCATCCCCGTGGTGATGGGCATCTCCTACGAGGTCCTCAGGCTCGTGGACCGCAGGATGGACGACTCCCCCCTCGCCCGGGCCATGGCCTGGCCCGGCCTGGCCCTCCAGAGGCTCACGACCGGCAGGGCCGGCAGGAGAGAGGTCGAGGTGGCGGTCGCCGCGCTGAAGGTGGCGATCGGAGAGGATCCGGGCGGATCGGTGAGGCTGGAGGGCTCCGATGGATGAGATCACCCCCGTCAGGGCCCGCCTCGAGGCCATCGACAGGGACCTCTGCCTCCCCGAGTCCCTCAGGAGCCCCTCCCGCCTGAAGGCGCTCTCCTCCGAGAGGGCGTCACTCGTCAGGATCCTCGAGGTCATGGAGGAGATCTCGCGGCTCGACTCCCTCCTGGCGGAGCTCGACGAGGCCCTCGAGGGAGACGACCCCGAGCTCGCGCAGATGGCCAGGGACGAGCGCCCCGAAGCGCTCGCGAAGAGGACGGCGCTGGAGGAGAGGCTCCGCAGGATGCTCCTGCCGAGGGACGAGAACGAGGGCAGGAACGTCATCGTCGAGATCAGGGCCGGGACGGGGGGCGAGGAGGCCGCGCTCTTCGCCGCCGACATGTTCAGGATGTACGACGCCTATGCCTCCAGGAGGGGCTGGAGGGTCGAGGTGCTCGGGACAAGGCCCTCCGAGAGGGGCGGCTTCAAGGAGATCACCTTCTCCCTCTCGGGCCCGGAGGTCTATGCCGGGATGAAGTTCGAGGCGGGGGTCCACCGCGTCCAGAGGGTGCCCGAGACCGAGGCCCAGGGCAGGATCCACACCTCCGCCTGCACCGTCGCAGTTCTCCCCGAGGCCGAGGAGGTCGAGGCGGAGATAAGGCCCGAGGACGTGAAGCTCGACGTCTACCGCTCCACGGGCCCCGGCGGGCAGAGCGTCAACACGACCGACTCGGCGGTCCGGCTCACCCACCTGCCCACGGGTCTCGTGGTGACCTGCCAGGACGAGAAGAGCCAGCACAAGAACAGGGCGAAGGCGATGAAGGTCCTCGCGTCGAGGCTCCTCGCCCTGAGACAGGAGGAGGCCGAGTCGGAGAGGGCCTCCGCCAGGAGGTCCATGGTCGGCTCGGGCGACAGGAGCGCCAAGATCCGCACCTACAACTTCCCACAGTCCAGGGTCACCGACCACAGGATCCACCTGACGCTCCACAACCTCGACCTGGTGATGGCCGGCTGTCTCGAGGAGATCGTCGAGGCGCTCACGGAGGACGAGCAGAAGAGGCTCCTTGCCGTGAGGTCCGGTCCGGGCGCCGGATGACCGTCCGCGAGGCCCTGGCATCCGCCCGCGCCCTGCTCGCGGCCGGCGGCTGCGGGGACCCGGGACTGGAGGCGGAGCTTCTCGCGAGGCACGTCCTCGGGATGGCCAGGCACGAACTCGTGCTGGCCATGGGCTCGGAGATGGGTCCCGACAAGGAGGCGGACCTGTCGGCCCTCGCCCGCAGACGGGCCGCGAGGACGCCCCTGCAGCACCTCACCGGAGAGGCCTGGTTCATGGGCAGGAGGTTCTCGGCCGGCCCCTCGGCCCTCGTGCCGAGACCGGAGACGGAGACGGTCACGGAAGCCTTCATCGCCCTCCTCGGACCCCGTCCCCGCATGCTACTCGACGTCGGGACCGGATCGGGGGTCATAGCCGTGACCCTGGCCCTGCGCTATCCGGATGCCTTCGTGATAGGCTCCGACGTGTCGATCGAAGCCCTCCGCCTGGCCGCCGGGAACAGGAGGATGCACGGCACCCGCAACCTGGCCCTTGCCGCATCCGACTCGGCATCCGCCTTCAGGCCCGGATTTGACGGCATCGTGGCCAATCTTCCATACATACCCTCGCGGGAGATCCCGCTCCTCGAGCCCGAGGTGCGGGACGGCGACCCGGAGCGGTCCCTCGACGGCGGAGAGGATGGGCTCGATCTGGTGAGGCGTCTGGCGGGGGAGGCGGCAGCGATGCTCGTCCCCGGGGGGGTCCTGGTCCTGGAAGCCTCTCCCGGCGGGGTGGAGACGATGGCCGCGGAGATGGAGGGCTCCGGCGGCTGGGCCTCGGTGCGAACCGGCGCCGACCTCTCAGGAAGACCGCGCTGGGTGGCCGCGGAACCGGCATGAGGATCCGCCGCAGGCGCTCCAGGAAGGTGTCCGTCGGCGGTGTCCCGATCGGGGGCGGCTCTCCCGTCACCGTCCAGTCGATGACCAGCACCAGGACTGCCGACCATGCCGCGACATCGGCCCAGATAGAAGCTCTCGCCGCGTCGGGGGCGGCCATCGTCAGGGTCTCCGTGCCCGATGACGAGGCGGCCGCCGCACTTCCCCGGATAGTCGCGGCATCTCCCGTCCCTGTCGTCGCCGACATTCATTTCAGGGCGGACCTCGCCCTCGCGGCCCTGGATGCGGGCGTGGCCAAGCTCAGGCTCAACCCGGGCAACATCAGGAGGCGCGGGGATGTCTGGCGGATAGCCGAGAAGGCCCTCTCCAGGGGAGTGCCCATAAGGATAGGCATCAATTCGGGAAGCCTGCCCGGGGACATCAGGGAGCGGATGGGCGGCGGGGCCGACGCGATGCTGGCTGCCGCCTCCAGACACGCCGCGATGCTCGAGGAGACCGGCTTCCAGGACATAGTCCTCTCGCTGAAGGCGTCCGATCCCATGCTCACCGTGGAGGCGAACCTGCTCGCCGCCAGAGAGACTCCCTGGCCTCTCCATCTGGGCGTGACGGAGGCCGGCCCGCCGTTCGAGGGGGCCGTCAGGAGCGCCGTCGCGCTCTCGCTGCTGCTCTCGAGGGGAATCGGAGACACGATCAGGGTCTCCCTCTCCGGCCCGCCCGAGGCCGAGACCTGTGCCGCCTGGGAGATACTGTCCTCCCTGGGCATCGCGCGGATACACCCGAGGATAGTCAGCTGCCCCACCTGCTCGAGGGCCAGAATCGACGTCGCATCGCTCGCGGAGTCATTATCGCTCAGGATGCGCGGAATGCGGGGGGACTTCACGGTCGCGGTCATGGGATGCGAGGTCAACGGCCCCGGCGAGGCGCGGGAGGCGGACATCGCCGTGACAGGCTCCCCTGCCGGGATCATCCTGTTCAGACACGGCAGGAGGCTCCCGGGAACCGTCAGCCCGGAGGATGTCTGTTCGAGGCTCGAGAAGGAGATGGACAGGCTTTCCGACGAACACGGAGGTAACAGGAGTTGACAGGGTCCAGCATTCTCCAGGTGCTCCTCGGCAAGCTCTCCGAGGGCGAGTTCGAGGAAGTCGACATAAGGTTCTCGGACATCCTGGGCTGCTGGCGTCACGTGACGCTGCCGGCCCGGAGCATAAGCAAGGACACCTTCTCCAGGGGCGTGGGATTCGACGGATCGACCCTCGCCGCCATGACCTCGACCGAGGCCGGCGACCTCGCCCTGGTGCCCGACCCCAGGAGGGTCTTCGAGGATCCGTTCACCCGGAAGCCCACTCTCTGCATGATCGCCGACATCCTGCACCCGGAGTCCGGGAGGCCCTTCTCCAGGGATCCCCGCGGGGTCGCGAGGAAGGCCCAGGAGTACCTCAGGAACTCGGGGCTCGCGACCGAGAGCTTCTGGGCTCCCGAGTTCGAGTTCTACCTCTTCGACAGGGCCTCCATCCACAACGAGAACTGCCGCACGGGATACGAGCTCTCGAGCATCGAGGGCCCCCACAACGCAGGATCGGCCGAGTCCCTGGGCCTCTTCCACCAGACGGAGAGCGCGTATCACAGGATGTTCCCGGTCGACAGCCTGCACGACGTCAGGGCCGAGATGGCCGGGCTGATGCAGGCCGCCGGGATACAGGTGAAGTACCACCACCACGAGGTGGGCCGACTCGGACAGGTCGAGATCGAGGTCACCTTCGCCCCGTTCCTCAGCGCGGCTGACAACGTGATGATAAGCAAGCACGTCATCAGGAACGTGGCGCTCAGACACAACCTGGCGGCCACCTTCATGCCCAAGCCCATGCACGGCGAGCCGGGAAGCGGGATGCACCTGCACCTCTTCCTCCTCAACGGGGAGGAGCGCGTGTTCTTCTGCGAAGGCGGCTACTGCAGCCTGAGCGACACGGCCAGGAGCGCCATCGCGGGCATCCTGCACCACGCGAGGGCCCTCTGCGCCTTCACCAACCCCTCGGTGAACAGCTACCACAGGCTCGTCCCGAACCAGGAGGCCCCGGTCTACAGGTTCTTCTCGGGCGCGAACCGCAGCGCCGCGGTCAGGGTGCCCGCGTATGCCAGGACCCCCGAGTCGATGAGATTCGAGTACAGGGTGCCGGACGCGTCCGGGAACCCCTACCTCTGCATGGCGGCCGTGCTCATGGCCGCGGTGGACGGGATCCGCAGGGACATGAAGCCCGAGGCTCTCGGGTACGGCCCGCTCGACGACAACGTGTTCGCCCCGGGCTACGACACGAGCGGCCTGTCCGTACTCCCGGAGTCCCTCGGGGAGGCGCTGGACAGCCTGTCCGAGGACAGGGCCTTCCTGGAGGAGGGCGAGGTGTTCCAGCCCGACCTCATAGATGCGTACATCGATGTGAAGAGGCACGAGGCGTTGATGTTCAGGGGGAACCCGCACCCCCTGGAGCATTTCCTCTACTTCAACATCTGAGAGGCGGAACAAGATGAGAATCAACGAGATGGCCATGGCGTGCCTTCTGCTCCTCGCGGCATGCGGCGGAACCCCCGAGGAGGAGGCCGCCGCGCCCTTCGAGCCCGAATGGGCCGAGGGGGTCCCGCTGAGGGTCCTCCATCCGGTCGACAGCATCGGGATCGAGATGGGTGACAGCAACTACGTCTTCGGTCAGATAGCCTCCGCGGCATGGACCCCCTCGGGCGAGATAGCCGTGCTGGACATGAAGAAGTGCGCGATCCTGTTCTTCTCGACGGACGGGACTTTCCTGAGGAGCCTGGGAAGGCAGGGGAGCGGCCCCGGCGAGTTCCTGCTCCCATCCGCCATGAGCTTCCGGGATGACGGAGGCCTGATGGTCAGCGACGCCATGGCCCAGAGGCTGAGCATCTTCGACTCGACCGGAGCCTACGCGGGCTCGATCGAGGGTTTCTTCCCGACCCCGCCCGTGGCCCTGGCGGCGGTCGACTCGGCGGCCTACGTGGGCTTCAAGCCCGAGTTCGAGCAGAACGAGCAGGGCATGTTCATGGGCTTCACGCTGTCCAGATGGGAGGGGGACTCGATCGAGCCCGCCGTGGTCTACTACTCCGAGATGGCCCCGTTCGACCCGGCGGACATGGCCTCCAGCTTCTCGGACAACATGTTCACCTTCGCGGTCTCCGGATCGGGACGGGTCTACAGGGCGCCCATGACTCCGGAGTCCTACACCATCGAGTGCTACGAGCCCGGCGGACCCCTGGCGATGACTATCGAGAGGGCCTTCGGGCATGTGGAGAAGACCGAGGAGGAGATAGCGGAGGAGAGGGCTTTCGTGGAGGCCAGGATGGCCGCTTCCGGGGCCCCTCCGGGGATGTTCGCGTGGGAGCCCGATCCCTACAAGTTCTCGATAGGGAGCCTCGCCGTCGACCCGGAGGACAATCTCTGGGTCACGAGGGGCTGGAGCGAGGGGGCGGTCTTCGACGTCTTCGACCAGGCCGGAGATCTTCTCTACACCGTCGAGATAGACCATCCCGACACGGACTTCTGGCAGATAGTCCCCGGGGGGGAGGGATTCCTCGCATTCAGCGCCAATCCCTCGGACTGGTCCCGGCTGTACATCCTCGAACTGGAGTGAGCGCGCCGGCGGCCGGACGGCCCGGCTGTTCCGGGCCGCCCGGCCTGCGCGGATCTCTCAGTCGTACATCGCGAAGATCTCGGCCTCCGTGCGCCTCTGCTCGGCCATGTCCACCCTGACGGCGCCGGTCGTGCTGCCGCCGTAGTCCCTCACGGTCAGGAGCACGGGCCCCGACTGCGACGGCAGGGGGTCGATGGTGAGCCTGGAGTTGGGATAGCCCCCGCTGTCGTCGTCGGACAGGATCGTTCCGTCGACGAGTATGGCCTCGACGTAGGGATCGATCTCGGCGCTAGTGGCATTCACCGTATAGGTCCTACCGGCGACCGCCTCGAACGAGAAGTAGAGCTCGGGGGCGTCCCAGGAGACAAGGGCGTCGACAGGGCTGCCGGGCAGGAGCCCGACAGGCTCGAAGTCGGCCGGCCCGTAGCGGAACGCGACCTCCCCCGTGTCCGTTCCCGAGTAGCTTGCGACGAGAACCGCGTAGGTCCCCGGTGACAGGACGGTCATGATCCTCGAATCGGACCCGTTCCAGTCGTCGTTGCTCTCGATGTACGAAACGCCGTCCGAATCGCGCCTGAGCAGGCACATGTAGGTATCCACGAACTCGGAGGCCGCCTCGACCTCGTACAGAGCCCCGGACCCGCCGGAGATCTCGAACTCGAAGCTGGCGCAGGGCGTGGCCGCGGTGATCATGAGGTCGTACGGCGCCTCGGAGACGATCTCCGGCCATACGGAGAAGGCCAGCGCGCTTCCCGCGACGATAGAACCCGTGTACCACTCGCCCGGCTCCAGGGCGATGGTGGTGTGGGGCACCATCGCGTCGTCCCGGTAGGTCTCCATGGTGATGGTGTACCTGCCGGTCTCCGAGGGGGAGTAGGGCAGCACCACCGCGAGGTAGCGCCCCTCCTCGAGGACCATGTCTATCCTCGATCCGAGGCCTCCGGCATAGTCGTCGTTGTGGGCCACGTAGTCGTACTGGTCGTCCTCCACCCTGACGAGGGCGAGGATCGGGTCGAAGTGGTCCGACTGGAGCGACAGGCTCACGAGCCCCTCCTCGTCGACCTCGAACGGATGGACCCGGGCGGTCCCGTACCCCGAGGCGTAGATCCAGGCGTCCAGCTCGTCCTCGAGCTCGTCCTCGAGGAGATCGTCGTCCTTGTCGTCGACCAGCTCTCCCCTGACGGATCCACCGGCCAGGTCGGAGGCGGCGTATTCCTCGATGCTCCCGGAATCCGCCTCCTCCACCACCACCGAATACTCCCCGGTCGACCCGTCCAGCGCGAACAGGACCAGTCTGGCGCCTCGCGGCACATCCTTCACCACGAGCCACGAATCGGTCCCGTCCTCCCAGTCGTCCGACAGGGCGACGAGCGAGCCCTCTCGATCGACGACCAGAGCAACCATGTCGAAATCGTCGCTCTCGGCCTCGATCGCCAGGCTCCTCCCGCCCGAGAGCGGCAGCACCGCACACGGCGAGCCGCCGTCGACCGGCCTCCCCGCCTCGAAGAGGACGTCCCCGGCGTCTTCGACCACTTCCTCGAGAGCTTCGTCTCCGCGCGCGATCCGGCCCTCCGCCTCCGACCCCGGCCCGAGCCCGCCGCCGCACCCGGTCGCGAGCAGCATCCAGGCCGCCAGAACGGCAAGTAGAATCCTCACTTCGTCTCCTCCCGTCGAAAGCCCGCGAGTGCGGGCACCCCGAACCCCCCGGGGGGGGATGATGCTTCTCCGGCTAGAATCTCCAGCAGGCCGGCCATGGTCAAGGACACCGGATCAGTCGACCCTCACGAAACGCAGGCCCCCCGAGGGCGACGAACCCAGGCTGAGGGCCAGCCGGCCAGTGAGGAGGGAGACTATCTCGTCTCCGAGCACCTCCATCCTCCAGCCGGTTATCGCACCCGCGGCCAGGGCGGACGGGATGTCCGAGGGCTTGAGGGCTGCCAGGCCTTCGAGGGTGTCGCGGGGGAGCAGGAGCGAGGGTGCGATCCTCAGCTGATGCGCCTTCTGCTTGACGAAGATGCGCAGTATGTCCGCGCGGGCGGCCGCGGTGCCGTCCGACTTCCTGGTGGGGATCTGGGGGAGGTCGCCGGGGGGGTTCTCGACGGCATCCCTCACGACCTCGAGCACCTCCGCCCCCCACCTGCCGGCGAATCCCGAGGGCACTCCCCGGAGGCGCTCCAGCGAGTCCATGGACCGCGGGGACATGAGGGCAAGCCTGGCGAGGAGAGAGTCCGAGGCTATGTGCGCGCGCGGGCGGTCGAGCTCACGGGCCCGACCCTCGCGCCATGCGACCAGCCTCCAGAGCACCGGGAGGCTGTTCCTCTTCAGCTTGCCGGCGGACCTGGCCCTCCTGTAGACCTCCTCGGTGGAGACTTCGTAGCTGTCGGGGCGGACGATCGCCTCCGCCTCCAGACGGTACCATTCGAGCCTCCTGCGCCTGACGAGGTCCGCATGCAGCTTGCCGTGCAGCCTGACCAGGTACCGGACGTCGTCGAGGGCGTATTCGAGCTGCTCCTCGGCAAGGGGCCGCCTCGACCAGTCACTCAGGCCGAAGGCCTTGCCGGCCTTGATGCCGCAGGCCTCCTGGAGCAGGTTGTTCAGGCTGCACTGCTCGCCGTATCCCAGGAACGCGGCGGCGAGCTGGGTGTCGAAGACGTTGCGGAACTCCGTCCCCAGAGCCCTCCGCAGGACCGACACGTCGTTCCTGGCGGAGTGCATGATCTTCGTCACCGACTCGTCGGCCATGAGAGCGGCGAACGGCCCGAGATCGGGAACGGCCAGGGGGTCGATGACCCAGGCGCCTTCTCCGTCGGCCACCTGCACCAGGAAGAGCTCGGGCCAGAACCTGCGCTCCCCGTGGAACTCCGTGTCCACCGCCACGCTGCCTGCGCGGGCCAGATCCCCGCAGAGGGCGACCAGCCGCTTCCCGTCTTCGATCAGGTTTTCAGGGGGGGTCATCTCTCTCCCGTCGGCCGGCGGGGCGGGGGTCAGCGCCCGTCGAAAGATGTCAGTTCTCCGTGATAGGGGCACGAAACCCCTGAAGCGGTGATCCGGTAGAAGGAGTATCCGTCATCGGGGCAGCGGTATCCGCCGGGCATGCCCAGCTCCCCGCCGCTCGCCTCCCAGAGGTCCTGGAAGCTCCCGGGAAGCGGATTGCCGCGATCCATCCACAGGACGACCTCGCGGGCGGCCTCCTCCCTCCTCAGCGAACAGGCGTCGCCTGCGGCGTCTATCCCGGCCCCGAGGTGACCGGCGGGACAGACCAGCATCCCGGTCGCGGGATCCACGGAGTAGCTCCCCCCCGAGAACGGGCAGTGGAAGGAGTCGGCGGGGGCGCCCCGCATGACGGAGGGCAAGACGACGGAGAGCGCGTAGTCACGGCAGAGGACCGAAGCGGACCCGATGAGCCCGTCGAGCCAGGTGTCCCCGCAGACCCTCCAGCCGGATCCGGCCCTGCACATCCAGACGGTTCTCGACCCCCCGCCCTCGAGGGGCAGCGAGACCGGCCAGCCCCTGGCCTCGTGCCTCGAAACCGCGGCCGACCCCGAGGAGGCGGGCGGCATCGCGAGCGAGAGCGCTTCCGGGGACACCAGGCCGCCCAGGCTGTCCGAGAGGAAGCCGTGCGCAGTCTCGACATCCCCGCGGACCAGCGCGTCGCAATAGCCGGTGGCGGATGCGCGGAGAGCGGCTCCCGGGCTGGACGGTCCCGCCGTCAGTGCGAGAGCCGCGCAGACTGCCAGGAGCGCAGGCAGCAGCCTCGATCCCGCCACTACCTCCCTCCCGAGCCGATCCCGAACAGGTCCGTGAAGTCGAGGCCGAGGCCGCTCAGGACTATTCCCCACTCCCTGTTCACGTTCCCGCCCGAGAGCCTGTAGTAGATGTCGCCCGACAGCGAGAGGCTCGCGTTGGAAACGTCGAATCCCGCCCGCAGGTCGAGGCTCCGACGGGATGTGTTCTCGAGGTTCTGCCACTCCCCCCCGATCTCGGCATCGACGTCACCCCTGGTGGCGAACTCGCCGCCGATCCTCAGCTCGAGCTCGGGGTTGGCCTTCATTACGACGAACCCCGTCATGCGCAGCTCGACCGGCGGGCGCGTCTCGGCCGAGTCCCTGGGGAAGGCGGGCAGGGCGCTCCATGCCCCGAAACTGTACCTGAGCCCGCCCGTTCCCCTGAGGACCGTCCCGGGGCCCGACAGGGGCGTCTCGACGGTCAGCGCCCCGTCGAGGGCGAGATGGGGGTCGCTCTCGCTGTAGTCGCCGGACTCGAGATACCCCTTCAGGGGGATCCTGAGCCCGAGTCTGCCGATGAGCATGGGGGTCCTCGAGAGCCAGCCGTCGAGGGTCAGCCACGGGTCGGCGATGCCCGCGCCCGTTGAATCGCCGTCCCCCGCGACCTGGAAGAAGGCGGGGACGAGCACCCCCACCGTGTGGCTGCTGGTCAGGCCGTACCTGCCCGAAGCCACCAGCCTTATCACCGAGAGGGCGGTCTCGAAGTCGTATGACTGGCTCTCCCCCGTCGAATCGGTGGCCCAGTAGCCGCCGGCGCTGAAGAACCCTATCGCGACGTCCCCGTCGCTGTCCATCGACGGGAGGACCGACGATAGGTTCTCGTAGTAGAGCGGATCCCAGGCGGAAGCCATGGAGACCGCCAGAGCGACGATCAGTAGATGCCTGACGAGCATTGCTACCTCCAGCGGTTCACCCGGGGCGGTGTTCCGCGGCTGTTCCCCCCCTGCCGGACGGCGGGGTGACGGACACAGAGTCGACCCTGGCGTGCGCCGGACCCGTGCGGCACATCTCGGCGAAGCTCTCGATGGCGTCCTCGGAGCCGGACACGACCGCCTCCACCGACCCGTCGGGAAGGTTCTCGACGGTCCCGGAGAGCCCCAGGGCCTCGGCCCTGCGGCGAGCCCACCAGCGGAATCCGACTCCCTGCACGATGCCTCGGATCAGTATCCTACTGGAGGACAACAGAACACCCCTTCCCCCGGGGCGCCATTGACAGCAAGCCGCTCATGGGTTCTCATATATACTCATAGTGGTCCATGCACAAAAAGGGAGGGAAACATGAAGAAGGCGTCTCTGTTCCTCGTCGTCGCCCTGCTCCTGGCGGTCCAGTCGGCCTGGGCGCTCCCCTCGTTCATGGGGTACAGGGGGATCAACAGGGTCGTCGATGCCAGGCCGATCGAGCAGGGCGGGATCGCCTTCGGCATCATGAGCCGCTACTGGGCGAGCACGGACGACATCGATGACATGGTGTTCCGGACATACAGCCCCTTCTACCCGCCGTACGACGACACGCTCGACGTGAGCGACAAGGAGCACTACGCCGACGCTCACTTCGTGGTGGCCTACGGCCTTGCCGACTTCCTCGAGCTGGGTGCGCGCCTGACCTACACGGTCAACTACCTCGAGCGCGACCTGGTCCAGCCCAGGGGCTTCATCGCCGGTCGCTGGGACGGCGTGCACGGTATCGGCGACGCCACCGTCGGCATGAAGCTCGGCTTCACGCCGACGCCCGACAACGAGCTGATCTGGCTCGGCCTGCAGAACTGGTGGGCCTTCGCCCCGGGCACCAACGAGACCGTCGTGTCCGAGGACTACTGCGGGCGCTGGTTCGACGACATGCCGATGTACGACATCCGCAGGCCCACGCTCTCGACGGGTCACACCTCCTACGGCGTGGGCGCACTCATCTCGTTCGACATGAGGAACATCTGGCCCTCCAGCCCCGTCCGTCTGCACACCAACGTCGGCTGGTCGCACTACAAGCAGACCTTCGACATGATCGACTTCCGCTACTCCTACGACTCGACGCAGGTGACCTTCAGCGACAGCGTCGAGGTGCACCTCAACGTCGAGGACAACGTCCTGGACTTCGGCGCCGGGATCGAGTTCCCGACCCAGTTCGCGATCATCTTCCTCGAGTACTCGCTGCGCGAGTGCATCGACAGGACCGGCCAGAACAGCACCGCCTACCTCAGCCCCGGCATCAGGTTCATAACCAGGAGCGGCGCGTTCATGGACGTGACCTTCGACCTCGGCATGACGGACTTCATCGCCGAGCAGAGCGACCTGGGCCACTCCCTCTACCAGGGCGGCCCGGTCACCATGGAGGATCGCGAGGAGCGCACCCCCCTGCCCTTCGGCTCTGCCAACGACTGGGGCGTGGGGTTCGCCCTCGCATTCTCGAGCGATCTCATCCCCGAGGAGCATGCCCCGACCGAGGGCAGGATCTCGGGCATGGTCACCAGCTCGGTCGACAACTCGCCCATCGAGGCCGAGATCAGCTTCCCGGGCACGACCATCCCGAACATCACCACAGACCCGGCCACGGGCTTCTACACCCTCATGACGGCCGGCGGCAGCATCCCGATGAACGTCCAGGCCCCGGGCTACATCCCCGGAACCGCCACCATCATCATCGAGCCCGGCCAGAACGTGGTGAAGGACTTCTCGCTGCTTCCCGAGGCGCAGGGCGGGATGGTCACCGGCACCGTCACCTCCGCGGATGACGGATCACCGATAGTGGCCACCGTCAGCATCGAAGGCGCCCCGGTCCCGCTCTCGACGGTCTGCAACGCGGAGGGTGTCTATCAGCTCGAGGTACCCGCGGGCACCTGGACGATAAAGGTCGCGGCCGAGGGCTTCCTGCCCAAGTCCCAGCCCGTGGTCGTCCCCGCAGACCAGACGATCGTCGTGAGCTTCGAGCTCAGGCCCGCACTCGTGCAGGGCCAGGTCCTCAGGTTCACGAACATCTACTTCGACGTCGCCAGCGCCACCATCAAGCCGGAGTCCTACGCGGTGCTCGACGACATAGTGACGACCCTGCTGGACAACCCCAACGCCAGGGTACAGATAGGCGGTCACACAGACTCCGACGGCAGCGAGTCGTACAACCAGACCCTCAGCGAGCAGCGGGCCGCATCCGTGTTCAACTACCTCGTGAACCACGGAGTGCCCGCCAGGATGCTCACGACGATGGGCTACGGCGAGAGCTCGCCCGTCGTCCCCAACACCTCTGCGGCCAACAAGGCGCAGAACAGGCGCATCGAGTTCACGGTCCTGTCGGTGGACTGACGCATCGGACCGGAAGGGGGCGGCCCCCAGGGGCCGCCCCTTTTGGTCTGCCGGAAGGGTAGGCTTGAAAGCTCTCAAGACCGTCATCCTGCTCACCGTCTCCCTCACGGGGGCCTCGTGGGCCCTGCCGGGGCTCCTGGGGCTCAGGGGGCTGTACCGCATCGTCGATGCGAGGGGAGTGACCCCCTCCACCTACTCGACATCGCTCTTCTTCACCTACCAGAGGGCGAACGTCAGCCATGAGATCACATTCGCCCCTCCCATCAACCCCGACATCGACACAGTCATTGTCATCAACGACTCCGAGCACTACGGCGACGCCCAGCTGCAGATCGGCTTCGGGATCTACGAGAACATCGAGGCGGCGATCACCATCGCCGGGCAGGCCGCAGTGTGGCTCTACGACCAGTCGTTCCCGCGCGGCGACTATGTCGGCACGCTGGACGCCGTATGGGACTTCACCGACCTCACGGTCTCGGGCAAGTACTCCAGGGTCCTCCGGGAGGACATGACCTACGGCGGAGCCCTCTGGCTCGCCATCCCGCTCGCACCGGCCCTGCCGGACACGGCCGCCGACTACGACGGCTTCTGGCAGGACGACGAGATCATGCACCAGACCAGGCGCCCGTATGTGGGCAGGGGCGGCTTCGCAGGCGGCCTCCTGGGCCTGTTCACGTGGGAGACCCCCTACGTCGAGGCCATGGGCAACCTGGGCTTCGCCTTCCTGAACCAGGAGGTCGAGGACCCGATCCTGGGGACCCTCCGCCAGAGCGACACCGCCATCGACGCGGGGGCGGGCGTCCAGAGGGACGTCGGCATAGTCGACTTCTTCGCGGAGATCGCGGCGAGGGCCTTCCTGAGCCGGGGCTCCGACCCCGCGTACGAGATGCCTGCGTGGGCGGTCGTCGGCATGAGGGTCCGCGAGGAGAGCGGCACCTTCCTGGACCTCGGGGTGCAGATCGGCCTCACCGGACACAACAGGTTCGCCAGGGACGTCTATGGCGGCGACCCGATCGAGGTCCCCGGAGGCGTGCCCTGCGAGATCGGCTTCATGCTCAACATGGGGTGGGATCCGGGCACCGGCCCGGGCGGCCCCTCCTCCGGGGGGATCATCGCGGGCGTCGTCACAGACGCCTCCTCGGGAGCGCCCCTGGGCGCCACCATCAGCCTCGGCGGAGGCGGATCGGTCCGCTCCGACTCGCTCACGGGCTTCTACTCCATCCAGGCCCGGCCGGGGATATGCGTGGTGACCGCCGGAGCCGACGGCTACCGGCCCGTGTCCTCGACGGTCGTCCTCGAGGAGGGCCGAAGCGCCGCCCTGGACTTCCGCCTCCAGGCGGCCGGCCCCCCCACGGGAACCGTGACGGGCATGGTCTTCGACTCGGAGACCGGTGCACCGATCTCCGCCCAGGTCACAGCGGAGGGTGCGGGCGTCACCGTGTCGGCGGACAGCGACGGCAGGTTCGTCATGGACCTGCCGCAGGGCACGTGGACCCTCTCGGTGCAGTCACAGGGCCACGGGAGGGGAACCGTACAGGTCCAGATAGCCGCGGGCGGGTCGACGAGCACTTCCGTCACGCTCACCCGGGCGCTCGAGACCGGACAGGTCATGAGCTTCGCCAACATACACTTCGACTCGGGCAGCGCGAACCTGAAGACCGATTCGTACACCATCCTCGACGGAGTGGCCGACCTCCTGATGGCCAACCAGACAGCGAGGGTGGAGATCAGCGGCCATACGGACTCGGACGGGAGCGAGTCGTCGAACCAGCAGCTCAGCGAGAGGCGCGCCGCGGCGGTGAGGGACTACCTGGTCCGCCGCGGCGTCCCGACGGCCATGCTGACCACCGTCGGCTACGGGGAGGCCCGTCCGGTGGCATCCAACAGCACCGCCGACGGGAAGGCCCAGAACAGGCGCATCGAGTTCAGGGTCCTCTGAGCTCCGTCACTCGTCGACGGGGGGCCTCTTACCGGATCTCCTCCACTCGAGGAACTGCGACAGAACCTTCCCATGATCGAAGGCCATGCGGTCCCAGGGGATGTCCCCGGGGGCGAACACGCCGGCCGTCAGGGCGTCGTCGGCTCCCACCGGCCTGCCCGACGCCCTGCAGTGGTAGATCACGCTAACTGTGTCGCCCCGCGGATCCCGCCAGGGTCTCGAATAGACATGGAAGAGCTCGAGCACCGTCACTTCGAGGGATGTCTCCTCCATCGCCTCCCTGCGTACCGCCTCCGCAAGGCTCTCGCCGGGATCGACGAAGCCCCCGGGGATGGCCCAGCCGCCGGGGAAGTGCCTTCTCTCGACGAGCACGAGACCTCCGTCGTCCATCTCGATGATCGCGTCCACGGTGATGAGGGGTGTCACTGGTCGCATCGCCGCCGCCTTTCCGGTTCCGCCCGGGGCGGATATACCGCCCGACCCGCCGCCGGGCCATGCCGGGAACCGACATGCCGCGCCTCGTGTAATCAACTGGAAGCAACGAAGGGAGAGCAGCCGATGACAAGGGGATTAACCTTCACACTGACCGCGTCGCTCCTCGTGCTGGCAGGTGGCCTGCAGTCGTGCTCCGCGGGACAGGAACACGGAGGCGGAGACTGGATCGAGGACGACTTCGCGGCGGCATCGGCGGCATCTGAGGAGAGCGGCAGGCCCATCCTGCTCGACCTCTACGCCGACTGGTGCGGACCCTGCAGGACCCTGGCCTCGGAGTACTTCACCGCGCCGGAGATGCAGGAGGTCCTCGGGGGCTTCGTACTCGCCAAGGCGGACGTGGACGGCGCCGAGGGGGGGCGGCTGGCCCAGGTCTACGGCGTGAGCGCCATCCCCTGCGTGGTGATCACCACCGCCGACGGAACGGAGATCGACCGCATCGTCGGCCTCCTCCCCACTCCCGCCGATTACGCGGCCGCCCTCGGGGAGATCCTCGCCGGCATCTAGCCGGGCGCCCGGCAGAACGCAGGGGGGCGGGCCCGAGGGCCCGCCCCCTTCGCATCAGGGCATCCGCTAGAACTTGACCACGCGGAGGGTCTCCACGAGGTCCTGGGTCGTGAAGCGGACGATGTAGACGCCCGACGGAACCTCGGCGTCCCAGGGGACGGAGTGCTGGCCGCCGGCCATCACTCCACCGGCGAGCGTGGCCACGCGCCGGCCTGCCAGGTCCATGACCGCCAGGTCGACGGGCGCCTGGACGGCCAGGTCGAAGCTGAACACCGCAGCGCCGCTGAACGGGTTGGAGGCGATCGCGAGGTTGCCGCTGGCCGGGAGGACTATGCCGTCCTCGACCACCGAGGTCGGGATCACGCCGCCGAGATAGTAGAGGTCGCCGCAGCTGGTGGGGTCGTCGTCGTACTGCGGGTGCTCCTGGCCGCTGACCGCATAGGAGTCCCAGGCCAGGGAGCGGTCGAAGGCCTCTCCATAGCTGACGTAGCCGTCGCTGTTGAGATCGGGGTCGCCAGGCAGGGCGCCGCCGGGGTAGGAGCCGGCGGGCGGCACGGAGCCGTGCATCGCGCCCGTCCACCAGTAGCACCACTCGTCGTACTGGGGATAGGTGGCTCCGGCCCACGAGGACTCGTACCCGTTGGCGGCCGAGGCGAAGGTCCTGGGCTGGCCGCCCGTGGTCGGGACGGTCTCGAGCAGGAAGCCCCCGGAGAAGCACTGCTCCATCACGACATGCATCGAGGCGGCGTCGGACTCGTCTATCCAGGCGTCGTAGGTGTCGTCGTTCCAGGTCGAGCCCCAGAGGTTCAGCGTGGCCTCGGGGGGCAGGTCGTAGCCCATCAGCTTGCCGCTGCCGCCGTGGTCGGTCGTGAAGATCAGCAGGTGGTCGTCGGGGCCGACCATGGCCTTGATGTCGGTCCAGCCGCTGGTGATGCCGGCCGTGGTGGCGTCGTAGTCGAAGTCGGTGTCACCGTCGAGGTCGAGGTCGGGGTTGGAGTTCAGGCCGCCCGACTGGTCGGGGGCGGGGTTGAGCCCGTCCGCGAAGCAGATGACGATGTGGTCGTTGGTGTAGCCGTAGTCGTAGACCAGCGTCATGTAGAGGAACTGGACGTCGCCGTAGTAGCGGATGTGGTTGTTGCT
Organism: uncultured bacterium; assembly: GCA_964603785.1. GTDB lineage: Bacteria > Fermentibacterota > Fermentibacteria > Fermentibacterales > Fermentibacteraceae > CAZRWD01. Next base: position 126,444 of record CAZRWD010000004.1, on the reverse strand, counting down.
CTGGTTGGCGCCGCCCGAGATGATCCAGGCGTAGGTGTGGGCGGGATCGTCCGTGTACCTGGGATTGGGGGTGAACCACTCGAGGAGGTCCATCGGCTCCTCCTCGTCGGGGACGGGGAGGTCGGAGAACTCGATGATCATCCTGTCGAGTGCCATCGGGGGGGTGAGCATGTCGACGATCTCCATGCGGCCCTCGGGATTCACGAAGACCCAGCGGCAGGGGTGCTCCCAGTTGGCCAGGGCCATGTCGTCGACCAGAACGAAGTAGCCGTCGAAGGGCATGTCGATCGTGTCGTGCCAGCCGTCGATGCCGTGACCGGCAGGGAGCGCCTCGGGGATGTACTGCACGATCCTGCCCACGCAGTCGCCCCCGAGCAGCTCGCTCACGACCAGATCCGCGGCCTGCTCCGGGCTCTCGACCCGTGCGGACATGCCGGTCGCCGCGACGACGAGCAGTAAGGAGAGAACAAGCTTCAAGGCGAACCTCCCTCGTAACGAGAAAAGAAACGGAAGCCACTACGGAGAATCATCGTAAAACTCGCACTTGTAGTTCCCCAAGTCAACGCCCGGACCCCTTCGGGTTTGAAATCGTTGAAATCCGCTTCGCATATCATGGATCGCCAACAAGATGCAAATCGGGATCCGGGTAGGTCGCTCCCCCCGTCTGCGGCCCCCTCGATGCTCTCATGTCCGTGTACTTCAAATACATCTACCCGTACCGCGTCTCGCCGCCCCCGTTAGGATGCGGCCCGAGCAGGCGGAAGCCCTCGCATCGCGGGC
>CAZRWD010000004.1:0-125564 GCA_964603785.1 uncultured bacterium | reverse complement strand
TCGCCGCCCCCGTTAGGATGCGGCCCGAGCAGGCGGAAGCCCTCGCATCGCGGGCACAGGACCGCCCGGGGTCACGCGTTCAGCAGCACCACGGCGACCGCGGCGAGCCCGATCGACACCCGCTCGCGGCCGGACGTGCGCTCTCCGAAGGCGAGCCAGCCCAGAAGGCCGAGGCAGAATATCGTCCCGGCGCCGAATGCGCTGAACGCCACGGGAGCAGGGACGGTTCGCAGCGACCTTATGAGGAACCAGGAGGTCAGGGCGTTGGGGATCCCCAGAACGGCGCCCGCCCCGACGGAGGCCGCGGAGGGGCGTGGATGCATCGCGACGAGGGTCCCGGCGGCCGCCGAGGCGAAGACGAAGATCAGGAAGGTACCCTCTCCGCCTCCGGGGGAGAAGCGCTGGAAGACCCTGCCCGAGAAGTCGGCCAGCCCTCCGAAGAGGAAGAAGAGGAGAAGGGGCAGCCTGAGCGACCTCCCGTGTCCGTTGATGCCGAGCGCCGTCGCCGCGACCGCAGTGGCGACTCCGGCGAGCCTGATGCCCCCGGGGAAGCCGTCCCAGAACAGGGCCGACGCCACGACGGGGAGAACGACCCCGAGCTTGCCGACTCCTCCCGCAAGCCCCACGCCGCACTCCCGCACGCTCTTCTGGTACCAGAGGATGCCCAGGAGATAGAGGACTCCGGAGGGGATCCCGGAGATCAGCGGCCAGGATGACGACGGAAAGGCGGATGCGAGGGAGGAGAGCTCCCGGGGAAGAGCCGCCAGAGCCTGCAGGGCGGGTTCGGAGGAGCCGGGCAGCACGATGCACAGGACAAGCGCGGTGATGTAGTTGGCAAGGGTCACGGTGGCCCTGTCCAGCCTCCGCCCCTCGCTCAGGCGGATCACGGCTCCGATCGAAGTGCTGCAGGCTATGGCGAGGAAGAGATCTGCCACCGGAACCTCCCGACGGATGGCCGAAGATAATCAGGCGGGACGTCACGCATGAGTGGGCGGGCCCCCCTGAGCGCGGGGAAGGAAGCCTCCGGTCATCGGCCGGCCGCTGGAGCAAGCCGGCCTGACTTGACAAAAGAACAACTTCTTTTATCATTCTGGCAACGACAGGTGCCTTAATGGAAGAAAGGACGTGCTGAAATGAGCGAAGAGAGAAAGGAGATCCTCCGGATGCTGTCCGAGGGGATCATCGATGTGGACGGAGCTGAGCGTCTCCTCAAGGCGGTGGAGCAGGGCGCCGCAGCGCAGGGCGACCGCCCTCAGCAGCACCAGCGGCACCTGAGGAGGGCGAAGATCACCGTCATGGATACCATCCAGGAGGCCCTATCCGGCATAGGGCCGGCCATACACGAAGCCATGGAGGAGCTGCACGAGTCCCGCTGCCTCGAGGAGGAACTGGATCTGGACCCCGAACAGGGCAACGAGATCCCGGTCGAATCAGGCACCTTCGAGGTTCCCGGGGGAGCGGCGGTCGTCGTCAGGAACGCCGGAAGGCGGCACTGCCGCGGAGGCAGCCTCTCGGTGGAGAGGGCCGACGGCGACATGGCCTCTATCGAGTCAGGCGAGAAGGTGCGGGTCTTCACGCGGGACTCGGGGGTGACGATCCTCTGGAAGGGCGGAGACCTCCGCCTCCGCCTGCCCGATGCGACGGGCTCCCTGGAGGCCTCCACGATGGGCGGGGAGATCGCCGTGAGCGGCCCGGACATCCCGATGACGCTCAGGGCAATGGGCGGAAGCGTCGAGATGGGCGGGGTCCACGGGCCGTTCAACGTCAAGTCGATGGGGGGAAGCGTGTCCATAATCCTGTGCGACCCGCTCGCGGATGCATCCTCGGTATCCGCCATGGGCGGCGGCGTATCGATCGACATGGCCGGAGAGGACCCGGTCCCGGTCGATCTCAAGACGACAGGCGGGAAGATCACGGGGGACCTCGGAGGCAGACCCGAATCCACCCCCTCGGGCGACAGGCTCCGGACGGAGGGCCCGGGAGCGGTCCTCAAGGTCCGTACCCATGGCGGCGGGATCACGCTGAAGAGGGCTCCCCGTGGGTAGCGCCCCCCTGCCCCCCAGATGCCCCTCCTGCGGCGGCAGCCTCGTCGTGACGAGGCTCGAGTGCCCGGGCTGCGGAGCGGAGGTCACCGGGGCCTTCGAGCCCTGCAGGGTCTGCTCGCTGCCGCCGGACGGCAGGGAGCTGTTCGACATCTTCCTCCTCTCGAGGGGAAACCTGCGTGACGTACAGAGGGCCCTGGGAGTCTCCTACCCCACGGCGCGCCAGCGGATGGAGGAGGTCTTCCTCCTTCTCGAGCGCCCCCCCCGGGGGCCCGATCCGATGAAGGTGCTCGCCCGCCTCCGAAGCGGCGAGATCGATGTGGATACGGCCGAGCGCCTGCTCCAGGAGGGCAGGGAGGGCTGACGCCCCATGTCGGCGGGAGGGGCCGGAAGGCTCCTCCCGCGCTCTTGACGCATGCAAGTGCCTGTGCGAGAATCATGCTGCTCGAGGCATGTGCCCCGGGCGGTGTGGTTCTCGGGCTTGTCCCGGTCGTTCCCCGGTTCGGAAAGAGAGCCAGGTCTTATCAACCGCTGCGTACTTGCCGCCCCTTCCGCCAGTTCTGCGAGTCTCCTCCGCAGGCCCGGACGATCCTCCAGGCATGACACGCTGGTTGCACCCGCCGGCAGGTGCGGAGTGCAGGCCTGTCCCGTCTCCTCCGCCAGGATCGCCGGGAGCCCGCGGGACCGGTCTTTCACATCCTGCGGGGTCACCCCGGGAGGAAGGTGCTGATGGGCAACAAGCTTTTCGTCGGTGGGCTTGCGTGGGCGACGACGGACCTGACCCTGCGCGACGCCTTCGCCGCGCACGGCGAGGTCAGGGAGGCGCGGGTCGTCCTGGACAAGGAGACCGGCCGCTCCAGGGGCTTCGGTTTCGTGACCTTCGCAACCGAGGACGAGGCGGCCCGTGCGAAGGACGCGATGAACGGGGCCATGATCGACGGCCGTGCCGTGAGGGTCGACTTCTCCCAGGAGAAGGACCGCGGTCCCGCGAGGAGACCCTTCCGGGACGACTGATCCCGAGAACCCATCGAGTGCCGGGGGGCGGGCCGACCCGCCCCCCTTCCGCAGAGGGAGGATCCTGCAGGGATGACCCGGGCTGGGAGGCTTCTCCTGTTCCTCGGACTGGAACGGTCCATCGCCGGGGTGCTCGTCATGGTGGTCCTCGTGGGGCTGGGCGAGAAGATGGCGGAGCGCTTCCTCCCCGTCTACCTGACCGCCCTCGGGGGCGGCGCCCTTTCCGTGGGTCTCCTGGGAGGGATGGACAACCTCCTCTCCGCCCTCTACTCCCTCCCCGGGGGATGGCTGGCGGAGAGGATGGGGGCGAGGAGGTCCCTCCTGGTCTTCAACGCCGTCGCCATGGCCGGATTCGTCATCGTGATCCTGGCGCCCTCGTGGCAGGCGGTGATAGCGGCCTCGGCCCTGTTCCTGAGCTGGACGGCCATCTCCCTTCCGGCAACCATGGGAATAGTCGCGGAGGTGCTCCCCAGGTCCCGCCGGACCATGGGGGTCTCCGTCCACTCTCTCGTCCGCAGGATCCCGATGGCCCTGGGTCCGGTGATCGGCGGGCTCTTCATCGACTCCATGGGCGATCGTTCCGGCGTGAGGGCGGCGTTCATCGTCGCGCTGGCCCTCGCGGGGCTCGCCGCGGTGCTCCAGCAGAGCCTGATAAGACCGGACTCCGGGGAGAGGAAGAGGCATCCGAGCCCTGTCGGGCTCATCCCCCGGATGTCACCAGCGCTCCGAAACCTGCTCGTCTCGGACATACTCGTGAGGTTCTGCGAGCAGATACCCTACGCGTTCGTCGTGCTCTGGTGCATGAGGAACACGGGCGCGGTCTCGGGTCTGGGCTTCGGCGCCCTGACCACCATCGAGATGGTGACCGCGATGCTCGTGTACATACCCGTGGCCTGGCTGGCGGACAGGGGGAGGAAGAAGCCGTTCGTGGCGATCACCTTCGTCTTCTTCACGGCGTTCCCCCTGGTGCTCCTCCACTCCAGGACCTTCCCGGCGCTGGCCTTCGCCTTCTTCGTGAGGGGGCTGAAGGAGTTCGGCGAGCCGACGAGGAAGGCCCTGATCATGGACCTGGCCCCGGAGGACCGGAAGGCCGGCATGTTCGGCGCGTACTACCTGGTGCGGGACGTGATCGTGTCGCTCGCGGCCTTCGGGGGGGCCTTCCTCTGGGAGGTCTCTCCCTCGCTCAACTTCCTGGTCGCGGCCCTGTGCGGAGCGCTGGGAACGGCATGGTTCCTTGCGAGGGGCAGCGACATGGGCGAGGCGACCTAGAGCCCGGCGTCACGCTCCGTCATCCAGTCGACGGCCTCCCCGAGCGTCCCCTCCGCGACGGTGTGGGACCCTTCGAACTCGCGAAGCACGACGTCGAAACCGAGGCCGGACAGCAGAGAGAAGGCCTCGCGACCGGCCTCGGGCTCGACCATCCTGTCCAGGATCCCGTGGGCGATGAAGACGTGCTGGCTCGCCGCCGCGAGCTCGAGGCCGGCGGCCGGGATGCCGGTCGTGTCCAGCCAGCCTCCGAAGCAGATCATGCCGTCGACGAGGTCGGGATTCCTCAACCCCGCCCCGTAGGCCAGGGCGCAGCCCTGCGAGAATCCCAGCAGCCATGCGGACGAAACCGGGTATGACTCCGTCATCCGCTCGACGACGGCCCGCACGAGGGCGATGGACGAATCCCATGATCCTGCCGCGACGGTGCTGTCCGCAGCCGACCAGGTGTTCCAGGAGTACCCGATCTCACGCCCGCCCGACATGGGATAGGGAGACTCGGGGACCGCATAGATGAAGCCGGGGTCATCCAGCCTCTGGTACAGCCCGGTGAACCTTTCGGCGCTCGATCCGTATCCGTGCAGGCCCACCAAGAGGGGAACCGGCGTCCCCGGGTCCATCCCCCCGGGAAGCAGGACCCTCACGGGGACGAGGGCCGGGGTCTCGACGAAGACCAGGGAGCCCCTCCTCGCCTCCCTCTCCTCGAAGACCGCCAGCAGGCTGTCCAGTCCGGCCTCGAACACACCGGAGTCCCTGACCCCGTCGAAGTCGGGATCGACCGCCGCGAAACCCGGGTCTGAGAAGCCGGCTCTGACGGCCGCCACGAGATAACGGATCGCGAGGGTGTCCTCTCCCATCAGGCCGAAGCAGCATGCAGCGTTGTAGATCTCTCCGGAGTTCGACGGGTCGTGCCTGAGGTACTCGACATAGAGTGCCGCGGCATCTCCCCATCTCTCTTCGTTGTAGGCGCTCCTGGCAAGGTAGTTCAGGGAGTCGAGGTCGAAGTCCAGGAAGGAGGGGTCCAGCCCCTCCGTACCGGACGACGCGGCGGCAACCGCCGCGAGGACGAGGAGCACTTGTCCCATGGGGAATCCTCCGATGACTCTGGTGATACACGGCCTGCGCGTGTCGAGCGCGCCGGCCGGACAAGCGGACCCGTCCCCGCGGAGAGCCCTCAGCCTCCGCTCATGAGGTGCAGCACATCCACCTCCGAGTCGTCGGGAACGGTGGTCGTGTCGTAGTCGCCGCGGGCCACGAGAGCCCCGTCGATCCTCACTATCAGGAGCGGGAAGCTGAACCGCCTGGCCTTGAGCACGTCGCGCACCGTCATGCCCTCGCGCCACTCGATCCGCTCCCCGTTCACTGCGATCATCGCGCGGTCAGCCTCCCAGAGCCCTCACGACATCCACGACCTCCGGGTAGTCGATCCCCAGGGCCTTCAGCGTCTCGACCCTGGGTATGCCCTCCGGAGTCCAGCCCTTCCTCCTGTAGACGGCATCGAGGAGCTTCTCGTACCTGTCCTCCCTGTAGGTCCTGAGGGCCTTCACCTTCTCGACGGTGGACATCCCCGACGGATCGATCCCCACCTGCTCGCGCAGCTGCTTGTCGTAGCGCTCGTGGCGGCTCTCGTACTCCTCGACGGTGACCGGACCCATCATCCTGTAGGGGGGCCTGTCGTCGGCTCGCCGGCCGTGCCCCATCCGCAGGCAGAGGACCTTCTGGAAGTTGTACACCCTGGCCGACTGGAGGATGAGCTCCTCCTTGTCGATGCTCGAGCCCGTGATGGCGTTGAATATGTCCACGTAGTTCTGGACGTGCTCGGGAACCTTGGCGGGCTCGGAGGTTGTTGCGTTGTCGGCAGGCTCGATGTCGTTCCATGGCAGCTTGCACAGCCCCTGGAGGCCGAACCAGGTGCGGAACATCGGGAAGTAGTAGAGGGCCTCGGCCTTGTCCTCGAATGTCGGGATGTGGTTGTTCACCATGTCCATGAAGATCAGCCACGCCTCGTCGTGCTGGGGACCCTTGAGGGCCATGCTGTAGCCGCCCTGCTGCGCGAGGGACTCCTTCGAGACGTACTGGGAGTACTCGAGGCCCTTGCACTCGCAGCCGATGTCCTGGAGCAGGAGCGGATCGGCGCCGAAGCTCTCCGCGAAGTGCCTCTTCATGCGCCTGACGCCCATGCCGGCGACGAGGCCGAAACCCTCTCCGCGTGCCATCTGGTGAAGCATCTCGAGAGCCGCGCGCCAGTTGCCCCAGGTCAGCTCCAGGCCGCCGGTGCGCCCGGCGTTCAGGATTCCCTTCTCCCAGCACTCCATGCAGAATGCGGTGAGGGTGCCGAACGAGATGGTGTCGATCCCGTACGTGTCGCAGTAGAAGTTGATCTCGAGCACGGCCCGGGCGTCGAACACCCCTATGTTGGAGCCGCACCCGGCGACCGTCTCGTACTCGGGTCCGTCGACGGTCACCCTGTCGCCGGCGTAGGGGCCGGTCAGCAGCTCGAACCCGTCGGCCGCCTTGGCGCAGGCCATGGTGCACCCGAACCAGCAGCCGTCGGGCAGCCCGTGGGTGACCAGCGGGACGAAGTGGTGCGAGTCGATCTTCGCGGCCTCCGGATGGGACCCGAACTTGAAGTTGTGCGTCGGGAGCAGGTCGTACTCGTCCATGATCTCCGTGAGGTGCGCCGTACCGATCTCCCTCATCCTGCACTGCTTGTCGTCGAGCGCGATGATCTCCCTGTGCAGCTTCACCCCCGTCTTCTGGAGCATGGTGAGGTCGGCGGGGTTGTTGGAGGACGCGTCGAGCCCGGAGAACCTGACGACCAGGGCCCTGATCTTCTTGTTGCGGAAGACGGTGCCTATGCCGCCCCTCCCGGCCTGCTTCAGCCTGGCGACCTTCCTCCTCCGGTCGTAGAACGAGAAGTTGAGGCAGCCGACGAGGGCATGGTCCGCCCCGGCGCCGGCCGAGACGCTCGAGATGTGCTGCCTGTCCTCCTCGTCCAGTGCGAAGGCCTCGACCATCTCCTCGGCGAGGAGATGGCTGTCGGACGAGAGGCCCGACGCCTCGAACAGCCTCACCGTCCCGCTGTCGCCGTCGACGAACACGACGGTCTCCGTCCCGGACTTCCCCTGGACCTCCAGCGCGTCGAAGCCCGAGAACTTGAGGTAGGGCCCGAAGTAGCCGCCGACGTTGCTGTCTATGGGCACGCCCGTCAGGGGGGAGAGGGAGACCACGAGGGACTTGCCCGAGCCGGGGTAGTTGGTGTTCCCGCAGATCGGTCCCATGCCGATGTTGACCTCGTTCTCCGGGTCGTCCCACTTCGTGTCCGGCTTCAGGGCGTCCCACAGGAGCTTCATCCCGAAGCCCTTGCCGCCCGTGAACTTCGCCTTCATGTCCTCGGAGACGGGCTTCTCGCGTATCTCGCCCGTCCCGACGTTCACGTAGAGGGTGCGCATGTTGTAGCCTCTGACGACCGGCCTCGTCTCGTACCGGTACTCCGCCCTGAGCGTCAGCCCGCCGCGAAGCTCTTCCGCCCTGTCGGCCGCGGGGTTCGTCATGACTCCTCCTCGGTGACTATCCCGATGGCCCCGGTCGGGCACTTCCGGGCACAGGCGCCGCAGGCGATGCACTTGAAGGGCCCGGGCATCCCCGGGTAGAACCTCATCGCCCCGATGGGGCAGACCGCCACGCAGGCGAGGCATCCTATGCAGCGCTTCCTGTCCAGCACGACCACTCCCCTGTCGTTGACGGAGAGGGCCTCCACGGGGCATTCCGCAACACAGAGGCGGCACTTCTGGTCGCACACGGTCACATGCCAGCCTTCGCCGGCGGGGTCGACCGTTATGCAGGACTTCTCCCTGCTGTCCTCCCTGAAGAAGAGGGTCGAGCAGGCCGTCATGCACTGGCCGCAGCCGATGCACTTCGAGTCATCGGCCCCGAGTCGCTTCACGGAGTGCAATTCACACCTCCAGCCTCGATGGTTTCAACCGTCTGTCGATGCCGGAACCTACCTGCCGGCCCCGTTTCTCGCAATACTGCCATGGTCGGAGGAGGTGTCTCCAGTGGAGCGGGGCATGTACAGGGACAACCCGGCGGGGGTGCTCGACATCCTCGCGGGGTCCTCGGCGGGAATCGCCGGGGCGGGCGGGATAGGGTCGAATGCGGCGATGCTCCTGGCTAGAGCGGGGCTGGGCAGGCTGGTCGTGGTCGACCACGATGCCGTCGAAGAGGCGAACCTCAACAGACAGGCCTATGCGAGGGACCAGATAGGCATGCCGAAGGTGGAAGCCCTGAGGGCCAACATCCTCCGCTCCGGCGCCCACACGGTCGTCGAATCCGTCAGGATGCGCCTGGTCCCGGGAGAGTGCTGCCGGCCGTTCGAGGGGGTCGATCTCCTGATGGAGGCCCTGGACGATGCGGAGTCCAAGGTGATGCTGCTCGAGGAGTGGCTCTCGGGCATGCCGGGCACTCCCGTGGTCGCGGTTTCGGGAATTGCGGGGTGGGGGGGTTCGGACTCGATGAAGGTGCGCAGGCTCCGCGGCCTTTCCGTGGTCGGGGACGGCTCGAGCGACCTGGCGATGGGAACGATCTCGACGAGGGTGGCCCTTGCGGCCGCACTGGCCGCCAACGAGGCGGTGGCCCTCCTGATCGAGAGGAAGGCCGAAGGGCGGGGGAGGGAACGATGAAGATGGTTCTGGGTCTGTCGGGCGGCTCTCAGGAGGACGCCTTCGCCTGCGCCTCGGAGATCGCCGTCCGGCTGTCGGGAGAAGGCAGGAGGGTCGGTTACATCGGCCCCTGGAACAGGTCGGGCGATCCCGATCCCTATCACAGCCACCCGTTCTGTGGAATGGCCCTGGTCTCTCCCGAGGCCGTGCTCCTGTACCGCAGGCCCGGGGGTGACACGGACGGGCTCCACGGGGCCATCGAGGCCGACCTGGTCCTCGTGGCGCCCTCTCCGCCGGGATCGGGGGCCATCATCCTGGGCGCTGGCGCGGGGCCTGCCGCGGGACTGGCGTCATGGGGCTTCGATGCGCCAGGGCTGCCGGACCTCTCGTCTCTCGACGGGGAGGGCCTCTCGGATTTCCTGGACGGGCTGAGGGCGGGCACGGCCCACGGAGGAACGGCATGTTCCGGGGGCTGCGGACAGGGGCTGACCCTGACCTGCGGCGGCCGTGACATCCCTCTGTCCCGCTACCCGGAAAGGGTTCTCTCGGCGGTCGTCCGGGCCGTCCTCTCGACCCTGCACGGAGTGGACGGGGCGGAGGAGATCGTGATCAGGATGCCCGGAAACGGAGGGAGCCCCGACTGACGGGGCTCCCCTTCTCTATGGCCAGGCCGTCTGCGGCTACTTCTTCTTCCCGCAGCCTCCCTTGGCGGCCGCGGTCTTGGTCGCTGCGGGCTTCGCGGCGACCTTCTTCTCCGCCTTGACGGGGGCAGCCTTCACGGCCTTGACGGGCGCCGCCTTCGCGACGACCTTCTTGGCCTTGACCGGAGCCTCCTTGGCGGCCTTGACGGGCGCCGCCTTCACAGCGGTCTTCTTCGCGGCGACCTTCTTGGCAACCTTCTCCGGGGCTGCCTTCACGGCTTTCTTGACAGCCTTCTGCTCGGCCATGTCACCCTCCCGCCAGCTGAGCTTAGACGACCATCACCCGGCACACCCGGGCTATCTCAAAATCGCGTCATGCGAGCAACTTGTCAATATCGCTCATCCGGCGGCCCTGGCGGCGGCCTGGACCTCCCTCCGCCGCTCCGCCATACGCTTCACCTTCATCAGCCTGGTGAGGTTCCCGCGCTCGATCTCGTCGAGCTTCAGCCGGATCATGGAAACGGCCCTCTCCAGCTCGGGTATCAGAATGTACTCCAGCGCGTTGACCCGCCTTCGCGTCCTGTCTATCTCACCCGCCAGCATGCTGATGGCCTTCTCCTGGCCGGCGAGCCTGACGATGCCCGGCAGCACCCTCGAGTAGGTCCCCAGAGCGGCATCCAGCTCGGGAGTTGTGTCGAAGAACCCGTAGTTCATCCAGCTGCCCTCGACCGAGACGTCGAAGACGGGCAGGGTCAGGTTCATCACCTTCCGCGTGGAGGCCTCCACCCGCGCCACGGCTCCGGGGTAGGAAAGGGCGTCGGACAGAGCCCCCTGCTTCATGGACGCCCTCGCGAAGAGGAACTCCCTGTACGCCTCGCCCAGCTGCGACTCGATCCTCTGCCTGGCACCCATGTATTCGGCTATGAGGAGCTTGAACTGCCTCATCAGCTCGTCGAGCTTGTCCTTCAGTAGCTTGTGGCCCCTTCTGGCGAGGGCGGTCCGCCTGCGGAGCTGCAGGAGCTCCATCCGCGTGGCGCGGACCTGGATCGCCATCAGGCCCCCTCACCCTCGGGCCAGTACTTGTCGAGCAGCTCGGGCCTGATCCTCTTCATCTCGCTCCTCGGAAGGAGCCCGAGCAGCTCCCAGCCGAGGTCCAGGGTCTCCTCGATGCCCCTGTTCTCGTCCTCTCCCTGGCTTATGTAGCGCTTCTCGTACTCCTCCGCGAAACGGAGGTACTTCTGGTCGAGCGGGCTCAGGGCGGCGGTGCCCAGGATGACCGCCAGCTCCCTGGAGTTCTTCCCGGCCGAGTAGGCGGCCATGAGCTGGTTGAAGAGGTCGGCGTGATCCTCACGCGTCTTCCCCCTGCCTATGCCCTTGTCCTTGAGGCGGGAGAGGGACTCCATCACGTCCATCGGGGGATAGATCCCGCGCTTGTGCAGCTCCCTGTTCAGGATGAGCTGCCCCTCGGTGATGTAGCCCGTCAGGTCAGGGATGGGATGCGTCTTGTCATCCTCCGGCATCGTCAGGATGGGGATCTGGGTGATGGAGCCCTTCCTGTCCTTCACCCTGCCGGCGCGCTCGTAGATCGTGGACAGGTCGGTGTAGAGATACCCCGGGTAGCCGCGCCTGCCCGGAACCTCCTTGCGCGCGGCCGAGATCTCCCTGAGGGCGTCGCAGTAGTTGGTCATGTCGGTGAGGATGACCAGGATGTGCATGTCCTTCTCGTAGGCCAGGTATTCCGCGGCCGTGAGGGCCATCCTGGGCGTGGCGATCCTCTCGATGGCGGGGTCGTTCGCAAGGTTGAGGAAGACGACGGCCCTGTCCATCGCCCCGGTGGACTTGAAGTCCCTGATGAAGAAGTCGGCCTCCTCGAAGGTGATGCCGAGCGCCGCGAAGACCACTGCGAAGCTCTCCCCCTCGCCCAGCACCCTGGCCTGTCTCGCGATCTGGGCTGCGACGACGGAGTGGGGGAGGCCGCTGCCGCTGAAGACCGGCAGCTTCTGGCCGCGGACGAGGGTGTTGATCCCGTCGATGGAGCTGAAGCCGGTCTGGATGAACTCGGCCGGGTAGTCCCTGGCGAACGGGTTCAGGGGTGCCCCGTTGATGTTGACCATCCTGTCCGGCACGACCGGCGGGGCCGTGTCGAACGGTGCCCTGGGCCTGCCCTGGCCGTCGAAGACCCGTCCCAGCATCGAGGTGGAGACGCCGAGCTCCACGCCTCTGCCCAGGAACCTGACGGTGCTGCCGGCGACATCGACCCCGCTCGAGCCCTCGAAGATCTGGACGAGCGCCATGGTGCCGTCGATCTCGAGCACCCTGCCGTGACGGGTCTCCCCGCCCGGGAGCTCGATCTCCGCAAGCTCCTCGTAGGTGACCCCCTCGACCTGCTCGACGAGCATGAGGGGACCCGCTATCTCGACCGTCGTCCTGTATTCCCTGATCATCGGACGCCCTCCCCCGGGATCCGGGCGCCTTCCACGGCGCCGGCGATCTCCCTGCCTGCCGATTCGAAGATCCGGTCGAAGGCCCCCATGTCGTCCTCGGGCAGGTACCTCGCCCTCGCCACGGCCTCCCTGAACGGCAGAGAGAAGAGGTCCCTCGGCTGCGCCCCCCCGGCCAGCGCCGAGGCGAGGCTGTCGTGGATGTCCATGATGAGCGACATGAGGCGCACCTGCTTCTTCATCGAGCAGAACGTGTCCACCTCGTGGAACGCGTTCTGGTGGAGGAAGTCCTCCCTTATGGAGCGGCTGGTGAAGAGGACCAGCTGGTCCTCGGGGGAGAGGGACTCGGCGCCCACGAGCCTCGCGATCTCGAGGAGGTTCGCCTCGTCCTGGAGCAGGGCCACGGCCCTGTTCCGGAGGGACGGCCAGTCGCCCTCGAGGTTCCCGGCATACCATTCGCGCAGGTTCTCCGTGTAGAGCGAGTAGCTCTCCAGCCACCCGATCGCCGGGAAGTGGCGCATGTAGGCAAGCCTGGCCTGCAGGCTCCAGAACACCTTCACGACGCGGAGGGTCGCCTGGACCACCGGGTCGGAGAGGTCCCCCCCGGCGGGGCTCACGGCCCCCACCACGGTGAGGGCGCCGTCCCTGTCCTCCGAGCCCAGGCACTTCACCCTGCCGGCACGCTCGTAGAACTCGGCTATCCTCGTACCGAGGTACGCCGGGTAGCCCTCCTCTCCGGGCATCTCCTCGAGACGGCCCGACATCTCCCTCATGGCCTCGGCCCACCTGGAGGTCGAGTCGGCCATGAGCGCGACCGAGTAGCCCATGTCCCTGAAGTACTCGGCTATCGTTATGCCGGTGTACACGCTGGCCTCGCGGGCCGCGACCGGCATGTTGCTCGTGTTGGCGACCAGCACCGTCCTGAGGATCAGCGGCTTGCCGCTGCGGGGATCGATGAGCTCGGGGAACTCCTGGAGGACGTCGGTCATCTCGTTGCCCCGCTCGCCGCATCCCACGTAGACGACTATCTCCGCATCGGCCCACTTGGCGAGCTGGTGCTGTATGACCGTCTTGCCGCTCCCGAACGGACCGGGAACGCAGGCCGTGCCTCCCCTCCCCACCGGGAAGAAGGCGTCTATGACACGCTGTCCCGTGACCAGGGGCTTGTCGGGCGCCGCCTTCTCCCGGAACGGACGGGACCGGCGGACCGGCCACCGCTGGAACATCCTGACCTCGACGGGCCCCTGCACGCCCTCGACCCTGGCGATGACCTCGTCGATGGTGTAGTCCCCGGCGGGAGCCACCCACTCGAGCCTGCCGGACAGGGCGGGCGGGACCATCACCCGGTGCTCGATGATCTCGGTCTCGGGCACCGTTCCGAGGATGTCCCCCCCGGTGACCGCGGACCCCGCCGCGGCGGAGGGGGTGAAGCTCCACTTCCGCGCGTGATCGAGCCCGGGGATGTTGATCCCCCTCGTGATCCAGTCGCCGGCCTTCTCGCGGACCTTGTCGAGAGGCCTCTGGATGCCGTCGTAGATGGAACCGAGGAGTCCCGGGCCGAGCTCCAGGGAGAGGGGCTCCCCGGTGCAGTGGACGGGATCCCCGGGGCCGAGACCGCCGGTCTCCTCGTAGACCTGGATGGACGCCCGGTCCCCCTTGATCTCGATGATCTCGCCGATCAGCCGCATGTCGGACACGAACACGACGTCGTACATCCTGGCGTCGTCCATGCCCTCGGCCACCACCAGCGGGCCGGCTACCTTCCTGATTGTGCCCTTTGTCATCGGTGAAGTCCTCCGGGGTCCGGTTCTATCGGTCCTCGGCCATGAGATCCACCCCCACGGCCCTGGTGATCTGCTTCCTGATGATCTCCCCGCCTCTGCCGCTCCCGCCCGAGACCCCGGGCAGGACCACCACCGCCGGCACGGCCCTCGAAGCGGTCCTGTCGAGCTCCTCCCGGAGGGGATCGAGGAGGGCCTCGGTTATCATTATCACGCTCGCACCGGAAGATACGGCGGCCCTGAACGCCCTCACGGAGTCCTCCGGGCCGGCGGGGACCACGGAGTCCACGCCGAGCGCGCGGAACCCGATCACGGAGTCGGGATCACCGAGGAAAACGACGCCTCCGGACGACACCGGCTACCCCCTCATCCTCTGGGCAGCCTCTTCTGGAGGCGTGCCTTCTCGAGCCCGGCCGACTTGGCGGCCACCAGGATCCGCAGGTGCGAGACCTCCATCTCCCTCCTCGCCACGAAGGCGGCGAGGGGTTCGGGGCCGAACACAGCGAACGAACCCGTGTCGAGAATCCCCAGCATCACGCGATCCGACTCCCTGACCAGCTCGAGGAACGAGCGGGAGGAGAGGGCCTCCCTTACATGGGGGGCGAGCCTCTCCAGACCCGGCATCTCCGCGGTCAGCTCCGGCAGCCCTTCCTCGACCGCAGCCTGCAGCACCTCGGCCGGCGTCCTGCTGCCGCCCTCGAGGAGCCTGTCCCCTGCGAGGGCCGGATCCAGTCCCGCGGCCAGGACGCGGAGCGTCGAGACGATGTTCATCACGTCGACCTTCGCGGTGAGGAACGAGCGGAATCCGGGGCCCATCCCGGGGAGCTCGTCCATCTCGACCTCCAGAGCCATCCTGTCGACGACCTCGTCCACGGCAAGGGGGTCCGGATCCTTCATCCCGGCAAGCTCGGCCGCAGTCCTGGCGAACGCGGGGGGGAGGGCCGAACGGGCCTCCTCAGAGGCCAGCGCATCCCCGAGCAGGGCCGTGTCCACCAGACCGGGGCGCTCCAGGACGGGCTCGGCAGGCCCCCCGCACAGGGCCGCCTTCCAGATGTGGCGGGCGTTCCTGGCGTCCCTCCTGTGCAGTATCCCCTTCACGAGCGCGGAGTCCTCCGCGAGGTCTATCAGCTCCTCCTCGGTAGCCTCGAGCGCCGCCTCGAACACCTCGTCGAAGGCTCCCTGGCCCAGCCCGGGGAAACGGCCGTACCACGTGTCCGCGAGGAGACGGGCGGCCTCCCACTGGTCGGACGCGGACATGAGCATCTGCCAGGTCCGGGGCGTGAGCAGGTCCTTCTCGAGGGCGCTGACCCTCCCGTTCGCATAGAGGTAGAGGTTCCTCATCCGGCGGGCGGCTCCGGGGACGAGGCGAGGTCCATGACCAGGGAATCGTGCTCGAGCGCCGCGACGGTGGAGAACGTGGCGTTGAGGCTGACGCCGCCCGAGCGCATGATGACGCCGCCCGTGGCCTGGTGGCGCTTCTCCGAAAGGACGAACCGGGTCCCCCCGGTGGAGGCCGCCGCGAGGAAGTCCGCTGTGATCCTCCCCTCGTCGCGCGGGGAGACGAGCACCTCGACCCTGCCCTCCAGCGTGCAGCGCTGCAGGATGCCCCTGACCAGATCGAGATACCGGTCGTCGGGAAGGTCGGCGAGCCTCTCGACGGACGCCCGTATGGCCCGGTCGAGCATGGCCCTGCGCTCGTTCTCGATCATCCTGCCGGCCTCCCGGCGGATGTGGTAGAGCTGCCGCGCCTCGAGGTCCTTCACGGACCTGGCCAGCCTGTCCAGGTCGCGCGCGTATTCCTCCTCGAGCCTGCGCTTCTCCGCGGAAAGTGCCTCGTCCCTCTCCGCGCCGGCCTTCCGCAGGATCGCCGCCGCCTCCTCGGCGGCCTCTCCGCCGATCTTCTCCGCTATCGCCTCTATCGACATCTTCCGGGCCCTAGGGCAGCATCAGGAACGAGACGAGGAAGCCGAGGATGGCGTAGAACTCGACGAAGACGGCGAGGATTAGGCCCTTCGCCGCATCGGCCGGCTGCTTCGCCGCGAGGGAGACGCCCGCTACGCCGACCTTGGCCTGATGAATGGCGGACATCAGTCCCGCGAGGGCGATCGGCATGCCGGCCATGAAGGCCTGCCATGCGAACGCGGTGGTCATCTCCGGAGCGGCCTGGACCCTGCCGAGGAGCAGGAATGCGATGACGAAGCCGTAGATGCCCTGCGTCCCCGGGAGGGCGACGAGCAGGAGCAGCTTTCCGAACTTCTTGGGGTCGACGCTGAGCACTCCGGCCGCGGACCGGCCGACCATGCCCACGCCCACGGCCGAGCCGATCCCCGCGAGCGCCGCTGCGAGCGCGACTCCAGAGTATGCGAGCAGCTGGTTCACTGATTACTCCCTTCAGGACTTGCGTCGAACGATGTTCACGAAGAGGGGGTTGTACCTGAGGGGCGAGAACGGGGTTCCCGTCCCCTCGTAGAACTTGCCGAAGAACTCGACGAACTGGAGCCTGGCCGTGTGGATGAATCCTCCCAGAACGCTCATGAAGATGTTGAAGAGGTGCCCGAACAGCAGCACGGGGATCGAGATGAGCAGGCCCAGCCCCGGGATGTCGGTGCCGGGGAGCATTCCCGCTATGTCGTTCACGACCGAGGCGATTATCCCGCTGGAGAGAGAGAGGGCGAACAGCCTGGAGTACGACAGCGCGTCCGCGAGCAGGTTGACTATCCCGTAGGCGGCCATCGCTCCCAGGCCGAACTTGCCGAAGCCCCGGGCCTCGCGCCCCCCCATGATGAATATCAGCACTGCGCCGGCCAGGAGCAGGTTCAGGAGCATCCCGTCGACCGGTCCCTCGATGTCGTAGAGCACTCCCCCGAGCAGATAGTGGTTGAAGAGCCAGGGGAACAGGCCGACCAGGGAGAGCATCCAGCCGGACTGCTCGAGCACGGCCGTCAGCCGTTCGCCTGCGCGCCACCTCTTGACGAAGTTCACGACGATGCCCGCCGACAGCTGCACTATGCCCAGGGCCATAGTCATGTACAGGAACTGCTTGGACGACCCGAAGAGCCCGCCGCCCGGGACGAGGGAGTCGAGCAGCCCGGCGGGAGCTGCCAGGAAGGCGGGCAGGAGTGACCTGTCCAGCCCGAACCAGGCCCCCAGGAGGATCCCGGCGAGCATGGCGGCGAATCCTCCGTGAAGGAGGATCTTGAAGAGCCTGTCGGATCCTCCGCGCCTCTTCACCGCGGCCAGGCCGAGGGCCGAAGCGGCCGCCACGACGGCTCCGTAGCCCGCGTCCCCTATGCAGATCCCCAGGAAGAGGGAGTAGAAGGGAGCCATGAGGGGGGTCGGGTCGGGGTCCGCGGGTGCCGGGCTGCCGAACATGTCCGTGAGCATGACATACGGGTCCGTTACCGCGGACTCGGTGAGGGCGGTCGGCGGCTCCTCCCCCTCGGCCACTGCTGCGGGCTCGAGGTGCACGGCGTCTATCACGGCCAGCGATCGCTCGAGCGATTCGAGATCCCTCTCCCTCACCCATCCCTCGATGAGGAACAGCCTGTCTCCTCCGAGGCCGAGGCCTGCTGCCGAGAGCCTCTCGAGCAGGAGGCCGGCGGCGTCCCGCAGCATCTCGAAGCGCCCGGTGAGCTCGGCGAGCGAGACGGCCTCGCTCTCCAGGGCCTCGATCCTGTGCTCCAGCGCCTTCACCCTGGTCTCGGCCGCCTTCAGGAGCTTCGCGGGCGCGCCCCGGCGTGTTCCGAAATCCTGCGGGGAGAACCCGGCGGCGGTGAGCGCCTGCCGAGCCCCGGCAGCGACAGACTGGTGCATGACCACCAGGACGCGGAGGTGATCTACCGCATCGTCGACGGTGCGGATTGAGACGAGGGGCTCTTCGCGCTCGACGGCCGCGAGGGCCTGCGCCTGCGCCGCAGAAACCGTCCCGGCCACCAGATCGAGGGATCCGTGCGCCCCCATCTCCTCGAAGGCTGCCGGAAGCCCCCTCCATGCGCGGAGGAAGGCGACCTCCTCGCGGGCCTCCCGCAGGTCGCCCCGCCTCTCGGAGAGAACCATGGCGACGCGCCAGGCCCGCCCTGCCCGCCAGATGAGGTCCGAATCGGACGGCATGGAGGCAAGTTGCTCGAGGTCGACCGACCGGGGGGCTGCCGACAGCCTGTCCAGGAGCTTCGGCCTGGGGAGGAAGCCCCTGAGGAACTCTATCGTGGTGTCCAGGCTGTGAACCCTCTCGGCCAGCTCGGCCGTGTCCATCGACGCCGGAACGAGCCATTCGATCCCGCCCGGTGCGGAGGAGGGATGGAATACGCCGAGGGCCTCCAGGGTGGAGAGCACGGCTTCACGGGACGCTCCGTGACAGATGATCCTCCGCTTTACTACAGGATCGATCGCCAACTCAGGATCCCGATTCCCCGGTGACCAGCCGGTGGAGGAGGGCGAAGGCCCTGTCGACGGCCGCGGCCTCCAGGGCCTTCACGGCTTCGAGCTTCCCGCGGGCCGCTTCGAGCAGGGTGTCGCGTTCTGCGGAGACGGCCTCCTTCAGGGCCTCCTCGCGCCTCCTGCGCTCGGCGGCCAGCCTGCGCGCCTTCTCCTCGCGGAGGGCCTGGATCTCCCCGGGCAGACCGGCCTTCATGGAGGCCGCCTTCCTCAGGGCCTCGTCGACCTCCCGCCGGGCGTTCCTCTCGACCTCCCTGAGCGATTCCAGGCTGTCAGTCACCGCGAATCCCACCTTTCGGGCGAGTGGCTCACTGGTTCATCGACTTGTGGAAAGCACCTCTGAAACACCTTTATGTTTCCGGCGCATATCGTTCGGCTGCAACCATCCAGCAGGTTATACACAGCGGGGGGAGGTTGTCCACAGAATCCACATCAGGATTCGTGCTCCCCCTCGGGTCTCATCCGGCAGTTCCCCTCGAAGAAGACCCCCTCCTCGATGATGAGGGACCGGGTGAAGATGTCGCCCTCGATCCTGGAGCCGCTCTGGAGCTCCATCTGCCTCTCCGCCCTCACGGTGCCGATTATCGTGCCCCCGATGACCGCCTGGGTGGCGCTGACGTCGCCTCTGATCAGACCGTCGTGGCCCACGGCGAGGGTGCCCGTGACGTCCACCTGTCCCTCGATGGTCCCGTCCACCCTCAGCCCTCCGTCCATGCGGAGCGTTCCCGTGAAGGTGCTCCCCGTCCCGACTATCGAGTTCATCGAGGAAGATCTGGAGGAATCGTCCCTGCCCATTGTCCATTCCTCTCTCGGGGGGCTTGTCAGCCCCCTGACGGGTCGGCCGTCTCGGCGAGGATCTCGATCCTGCGCCTCATCTCACGGATCTCCTCCAGGCAGGCTTCTATCGAATCCAGCCTGGCTTCGATGCAGCGCTCGCCGGAGAGCGAGTCCCGGAGAACCTCGACCCTGTCCTCCAGCATGGCCGCCCTCGCCATCGCCCCGCTCCAGGAGGAAACGAGGACCGCCGCCGCGGCGACCACGAGCACCGCCAGCACGATCCCGACCTTCAAGAGCGTCAGCCCGGCCCCCGAGACCTCGAAACGCCTCTGGGGCCTCCCGCTGTGCGGGAGTATCGAGATTGTGAAACCCCTGCCCGGCACGGCTACCGGCCGCGCCCGGAGCGGGACGCTGAAGATATGCCCCGCCCGAGAGATGCGTCAACAAGAGCCACGGCGCTACTGCCCCCCCAGGAGGCCTGCGATGCCGTCCCTGTCCAGACCGGCTCCGAGGGCTGCCATCAGCAGCAGGCGGAGCTTGTGTCCGTGAAGGTCGCCGGCCATTATCGCCCCGCGCCTCTCGAGGTCGGCGCCACCGCCCGGATAGCCGTAGACTCCGAGCACCCTCCCCATGTAGCACCTGCTGACGACCGCAACCGTGACGCCGGCCGCGCATGCGGCCCCGATGGCGTCGGCCACGTCGGGGGGGACGTTCCCGCGGCCGAAGGCCTCCACCACGACAGCCCTGTCCCCCTGGGCGACGCAGAAGCCGGTCTCCCTCGCCCCCAGCCCGGCGGCCACCCTCACGAGGCCCACCCGCTGATCCAGCCGAAGCCCGTCCCCGGCGACCCTCAGGCGCCGGACCGGCCGGTTGACCATGAAGACCCTGTCCTCGTCGACGAATCCGAGAGGGCCGTACCCCGGCGACGCGAAGCTGGAGACGTTGCTCGTGTAGGTCTTGGTGACCCTTCCGGCGGCATGGATCTCGTCGTTGAGGACGACGGCAACCCCGAAGTTATGAAATTCGTCGCTGGCAGCCGTCAGCAGCGCGCCGCGGACGTTCCTCGGCCCGTCCACCCCCAGTTCCGCGTGGCTCCTCATCGAGGCGGTGAAGACCACCCGGAGGGATTCGGGCACGGAGATGTCGGCGAGGAAGGCACTCTCCTCGAGGGAGTCGGTGCCGTGCGTCACCACCACGCCATCGAAGCCCTCGGAGGCGAGCCCGGTTATGAAGCGGCAGAGCTCGGCCATGAGCCCGGGCGTCATGTGCGGGCTGGGAAGCGCGAAGAGTTTGAAGTGCTGGACTTCGAAGCCGTCGGGGATGCACCCGGAGAGGCCCGGCGGCCCTTCGGCCCCGCGGATCTCGAAGCCGTCCGGTCCGGGGGACATCTCGATCGTCCCCCCGGTCGAGACGAGGGCCATCCTCGGGGGGCGGCCGGAGGGTCCGGTGCTAGCCACCCGAGATCTCCAGCAGCTTCTCCTTCAGGAGGACGGGATCGTGTGCGGCGCCCTGGACGACGGAGGCGAAGCGTGAATCCTGGAAGAGTGTGTCCATGAGGTGGATCAGCTCGGTGTCCCTGCTCGCGGCCTCGAGCAGGGGCTGGTTGCTCTCGAGGATCTCGAGCAGGGGCAGCCTCGCCGGGTCGAGCGTCCAGCGGAGGAGGGTGGCGACGACGTCGGCGTTGTCCCTGTACTTCCTCCGCATCTCCGCGCTGATCTCCTCGGCCTCTTCGGCGGTGACCTCCCCCATCCTGCGGCGAAGGCCGCGGAAGACCTCCACCGCAGCCTCGAAGGCCTCCCTCGCAGCGTAGGAGGCGTCCTCCGGCTCCCTGCCCGAGCCGCTGAAGAGCCACACGTCGGAGACGGAATCCCTCACCCCGAGCTCGGACCGCCTGTCCCCGATGCCGAGGATGGCCTCCTCCACCGAAAGGTAGAGCTGGCCGAAGCGCCTGAGGAACCGGACCTGCGACACGATGTCCGACTCCCTGGCCACGCGGTCGAGGATGGCGTCCACCAGCTTCTCCCTGTTCCCCATGCCGGCCACGAGCAGTTCTATGCGGCTCATGGCCCGCCGCCTCCAGAGCGGCCTGAAGAGCTGCTTCTCCGCCGCCCTCAGCGCATCGGCCGTCTTCCTGGCCCCGGACGGGCGATCCTCCGGCGAGAGGCACCTCTGGAAAGCCAGCAGCAGCTCCTCCCCGCCGGTCTCGGTCCCCAGGAACTCCGACACCTCGAGGAAGCCGGTCATGAGGACATCGAGCTTCGACGTCCGCGCCCCGTCCAGCAGGAGCATGTCGACGAGGCAGGCGCCGAGCGGTGTGAAGGTCTCGAGCCTCCAGGCCCGGCAGGCGTTCTCGCCGGGGCGGTCCCCCTTCCTGCCGAAGTACCTCTCGGCCCTTTCCCTGACCTGGGGATCGACCTCCCCCCACCCCTGTTCCAGCACGGCCACGAGATCGAGGAAGGCTCCGGGGGCCAGGTCGGTGAGCGCGGCAAGCCCCTCGACGGGATTCCTGAGGACCTGGGGGCGCGAAAGGAGGCCCGCGCGGGAGAGGCCGTCCCAGATCCGCCTCGCCTCGTGCACGAAGATCCTCTGCAGCCTGCGGTCGCTCGTGAGGATCCTGGAGATCTGGGTGGCCTCCCTGGTCAGGGATGTCTCGGCGGCGCGGCCCGCACTCCAGGAGGCGTGCATCTCGGACGCCCAGCCCTCCGGGAGCGTGGCGGCCGCGCCCGCCTCTCCGCCCGACGCGACGGCCATGAATCTGCTGGTGTAGCTGTCTATGAGATTCTGCTCGAGCCTCTCCGCCACCTCGGCCAGATACCCGGCCCCGGCGGGCAGCCCGTGCAGCGCCCTGGTGGCCTGCTCGACTATGGACTGCGCGGTCCCCTCGATCTCGGCGGGCTCGTCGGACAGGATCTCCAAGAGGAGAGGGAGCACCTGCTCGAAGAAGACGACGCCGGTCCGGGTCTGCCATCTCGCTATCTGGGGGTCGGAGTCCCGCTCGGGAGAGGAGGGCATCAGCTGGTCGACCATCTCCAGCATCCTGCCCGGCCCCAGGGAGTCCAGCGCCTGCGGGCAGTCCACCAGCGCGGTGACCAGCCTCGGAACACCCTTCTCGAGGAAGTGACCGAGCGTGTTGTCGGTCGCCTCCTGCCAGACGGCCTGACGGCTGAAGACCGAGCACAGGGACTTCACTATCTCGACGAGCTTCTCTGCGCGCTCGCCCTCGAGGCCGGGCAGGCGCAGGAGGTCGGTGATCGTCCCCTCGACGGCCACGGCCTGGCTCCCGGTCCTGAACATGCGCCTGAGCAGCTCGTGCTCGGTGTCCCGCACCTGTCCCTGGGCCGGCATCCGGTTGTACTCGACAACCGCCGCTGCGAGGTACTCCTCGAAGACCTCGTCGCGTCCCCTCACCTCCTCGAGGAGGGGCGCCACGATCCTGTCGAGGAACCTCAGCATCCTGTCACGGGCGTCGAGCTTCTCCAGCGCGTCGCAGACGGGCTTCATCCCGCCGGCCGGCTCGGATGCGAGGGCGGTGAGCCACTGGGGGGGCATGTTGGCGAGCAGCCACTCACGGTCGGCTGGCGGCAGGAGCGACAGCAGGCGGTTGCACTGCTCCACCTTCGACAGGACGATGCCCGCCGGTGCCGAAGGTGCCGCGCGCAGGAGCAGGGCCGAAGCCTGGTACACCTCGAACTGGGTGATGCCGGGGATCGTCAGAGCCTCCTCGAGCCTGTCCAGCCCGGAGTCGGGATCGGTCTGCGCCGCCAGGGCCTCCATCACCCTCACCATGGCGTTGCGCTGGTTCCTGGGCACCTCGGCCTCGTCCGCGTCGAGGCCTATCAGCCTGATCATCCTGAACCAGGTGTCCACGGGGTGCCTGGGTATGACCGTGGTGAGACCGGAGAGGAAGTCGACGGCCGCCAGGACCTGCTCCTCCATGATCTGGCCCTCGAAGAGCTCGAGGAACTTGAGCAGGAGGTCTATGTCGAGGTCTCCGCCTCCCGCCAGCACGGCCAGCCTGACGATGGCCCCGCCCAGGTCGACCGGCCTCGTGAAGGACCCCCTCAGGGCGGTCGCCTGCACTATGAGCTCGATCTCGCCCACCGCCTCGAGGGCTCCGTGGACCTCGGGGATGGACTCGAGAGCCTCCTCGACCACGGCCCTGTCCTTCTCCCCGAACATCTGGGAGGCCACGCGCACCCTCACGTCGCTGAGTATGCTGTCGAGAGAGCCGGATCTCTCTATCTGCCCCAGGACTCCCGAGAGGAGCCTCATGTTCTGCACCGAGACCGCGATGCCCCTGAGCCTGCGGAATAGGATCTCGCCGAGCCGTCCGACCGCCCGCCAGAGAGGCCTCGAATCGTCGTCGAGGAATCTCCAGCCCATCTCCGCCGCGAAGTCCAGTAGGGTCTCGGCCGCATGCCGCGGAGCCTCGGGTATCATCGACTCCGCCAGCTTCAGGGCCTGCACGACGTCCGGTCCTCCGACGGAGGCCCTGTCCAGCCAGTAGCAGAACCTCTCGGGCCACCTGCCGGCCAGCTGGAGCATGAAGTGGATCATCGGGGCCGATCTCGGCCCCTCGCCGATGCCCCTCAGAGCCTTGTGGAAGAGGGCGAGCACATGGTCCAGGTCGGTGCCTGCGACGGGCCTGAGCTGCTCCCACATCCAGCTGAGCTGGAAGAACTCCATCACGGCCGTGGGGTAGGAGGAGGGCATCAGGGTGTTGACCGCGCTGAACCATCTGCGGGCGAGGTCCGGTTCCACCGGCGGTGAGGAGGAGATGAGGGAGAGGCTCTCCACGAGGCGGACCCTGGAGGCGTCGCTGAGCTTGCCGAGGATGACCGCGAGGTCGGTGCAGACATCCTCCCAGCCGGGATTCTCGAATGCCCTGAGCCTGACCAGCTCCCGGACCACGGCGGGATCGGCCTCCGAACCGTCCAGCAGAACCCTCGGAAGGACCGAATCGGTCCGGATCTCCGGAACCGGAGAAGTCCTGGGTTCGTTCGCGGCGAACCAGAGCCTGAGCTTCTTGGCCAGAACCGCCGCGGCCGGGCTCATCTGGCGATCCGTCTCAGCCCCCCTGTCCTTCCCGGGGCTCCTCCCCTTCGGGCTCCACCGTCGCCGCGTCGACTATCCTGTCGTCCTCGGGAAGCCCCATGAGCCGGACCCCCTGTGTGCTCCTCCCGCAGCGGCGGACATCTCCCACCTTCAACCTTATCACCATTCCGCGGGAGGACACAAGTATCAGGTCCTCGTCGTCCTCCGCCTGCCTGACGGCCACCACCGGCCCGTTCCTGGCCGTGTGCCTGATGTTGATCACCCCGAGCCCGCCCCTCCTGTGCCTGGGATAATCGTCCGGAGGGGTCCTCTTCCCGAAGCCGTTGTCCGTGACCGTGAGGATCCCGCCCTCCCCGGACAGGACGACCATGGACACGAGGGAATCCCCCTCGCCGAGCCGGATGCCCCTGACCCCGCTGGTGAAGCGGCTCGTACTGCGGATGTCCTCTTCGGAGAACCTGTTGGCCCTGCCGAGCCTGGTGGCCAGGAGAATCTCGGCGCCCCGGGGCGCCAGCGACGCGCTCATGAGGCTGTCCCCCCCGACGAGGCGTATCGCCCTTATCCCCCTGCGCCTGGGCCGGCTGTACGCCTCCAGGGCGGTCTTCTTGATGGTGCCGGCCGTGGTGGCCATCATGACATAGCCGCCCTGGGAGAAGTCCCTCACGCAGACCTGCGCGACGGGGCGGTCGCCCTCCGCCAGGTCGAGGAGGTTCACGACGGCCTTGCCCTTGCTCTGCCGGCTCTCCTCCGGGATCCGCCAGACCTTGAGCCAGTGGCAGTAGCCCTGGGCGGTGAAGAAGAGGATGCTGGAGTGGTTGGAGGAGACGAATATCTGGTCCAGGCTGTCCTCCTCCCGCGTCGAGGCGCCGCTCAGCCCCTTGCCGCCCCTCCTCTGGCTCCTCCAGGTGTCCAGGGGCAGCCTCTTAACGTATCCGGCCCGCGAGACCATTATCACCATGGGATCGTCGGGCACCAGGTCCTCCATCTCCAGGTCGGAGGAGAAGGAGGGCTCGATGGTCGTCCTGCGGGGCTCGCCGTGAGCTTCGGAGATCGCGGTCAGCTCCTCCATGACGAGGTCCATCCTGGCCGACCTGTCCTGCACGAGCGCCGAGAGCCTGGAGATCTCCAGCCGCAGCGCCGAGAGCTCCTCGTCCAGTTCGGACCTCTCGAGCGAGGTCAGCCTGTGGAGGCGCATGTCGAGGATGGCCTGGGCCTGCTTCTCGGTGAAGCCGAACACCCCTCCCGTGAGGGCCTCCCTCGCGGCCGCCTGGTCGGACGACGCCCTGATGGCTGCGATGACCTCGTCGATCATGTCCAGGGCACGTACGAGGCCCTCGAGGATGTGCGCCCTCTCCTCGGCCCTGGCCAGGTCGAACCTGGAGCGGGCCAGGATCACGTCGTGCCTGTGCTCGATGTAATGCAGGAGCATCTCGTTGACGGACAGGCGCACGGGCCTGTTGTCGACCAGGGCCAGCATGTTGGCGCCGAAGGTCGTCTCGAGGTCGGTGTGCTTGTAGAGCTGGTTGAGGACGATCTCGGCCACGGCCTCCCTCTTGAGCTCTATGACTATCCGCATCCCCTCGCGGTCGCTCTCGTCCCTGATGTCGGAGATCTCCGTCAGCCTGCGGTGCTTCACAAGCTCGGCTATCGACGAGATGAGCGAGGCCTTGTTCACCTGGTAGGGTATCTCGGTGACGGTGATGGCGTCCCGGCCCCTCTCGGACTTCTCGATGGACGCCCTCCCCCTGACCGTGATCGAGCCGTGGCCGGTCTGGTAGGCCTGCCTGATCCCGGCGGCCCCCATGATGATGCCGCCCGTCGGGAAGTCGGGTCCGGGGAGTACCTGCATGACCTCCTCGACCGTGGCGTCGGGGTTCCGGACCAGTATCCGGCATGCCTCGACTAGCTCGCGGAGGTTGTGAGGGGGGATGTTCGTCGCCATCCCCACGGCAATGCCCGAGGCTCCGTTCAGCAGCAGGTTCGGCACCCCCGCAGGGAGGACGACAGGCTCCTGGAGGCGCTGGTCGAAGTTGGGGGCGAAGGGCACGGTCTCGCTGTCGATGTCCCTGAGCATCTCCTCGCCCAGCCTGGACATCCTGGCTTCCGTATACCTGTAGGCCGCGGCAGGGTCGCCGTCGACCGAGCCGAAGTTGCCCTGTCCCTCGATGAGGGGATGCCTGAGGGAGAACGGCTGCGCCATCCTGACGAGGGCGTCGTAGACCGCGCTGTCGCCGTGGGGGTGGTACTTGCCGAGGACGTCGCCGACCACGGTGGCCGACTTCTTGAACGGGCGCTGGTGCGTCAGCCTCTGCTCGTACATCGAGTAGAGGATCCTCCTGTGCACGGGCTTCAGCCCGTCCCTGGCGTCGGGGAGGGCGCGCGCCACGATCACGCTCATGGCGTACTCGAGGTAGGACTTCTTCATCTCGTCCTCGAGATCCACGGCGATCACCCGGCCTCCGGCGGCCTCGCTGGCCTCGGGGGCTGCCTCCGGGGTCACCTCCGGTGCTTCCTCGTCGGGTCTGTCAGACATCGAGGTTCGTCACCTCCGCTGCGTGCTTCTGGATGAACTCCCTCCGCGGCTCCACCTCGTCGCCCATGAGGACCGAGAAGGTGTGGCTGGCCTCGACCGCGTCCTCCATCCGTACTCGAAGGATGGTTCTCGAGGCGGGATCCATCGCCGTGGTCCAGAGCTGCGCGGGATTCATCTCTCCGAGGCCCTTGTAGCGCTGCACCACGGCCCTGTCGGTGCCCAGCCTCTCCAGGACGGCATCCCGCTCCTTCTCGCTGTAGGCGTAGAAGGACCGCTTCCCGTGGTGCACCCCGAACAGCGGCGGCTGGGCGATGAAGATGTGCCCCTTCTCGATTAGGGCCGGCATGTAGCGGTAGAAGAAGGTCAGGAGGAGAGTCCTGATATGGGCTCCGTCGACGTCGGCGTCGGTCATGATGATGATCTTCCAGTAGCGGAGCCTCGCGATGTCGAAGTCGTCCTCTCCGATCCCCGTCCCAACGGCCGTCACTATCGTCTTTATCTCGTTGTTCGACAAGATCCTGTGGAGAGGGGCCTTCTCGACGTTCAGTATCTTGCCCCGAAGCGGCAGGATGGCCTGGTTGTGCCTCGAGCGCCCCTGCTTGGCGCTGCCTCCCGCGGAGTCTCCCTCCACGAGGAACAGCTCGGAGATGCCGGGGTCGGTCGAGGTGCAGTCGGCCAGCTTCCCGGGCAGCGCGGCGGTCTCCAGCGCGCTCTTGCGCCTGGTGAGCTCGCGCGCATTGCGGGCGGCCTGCCGCGCGGCGCTAGTCTCCTGGCACTTCTGCGCTATTCGCTTCGCAACGGCCGGGTTCTCCTCGAGGTACTGCGAGAGTCCCGAGTAGATGATCGCCTCGACCGCGCCCTTCACGTCCCTGTTGCCCAGCCTGGTCTTGGTCTGACCCTCGAACTGGGGGTTGGTCAGCTTCACGCTCACTACGGCGGTGAGCCCCTCCCTGACATCGTTCCCCGTGAAGGCCTCGTCGGTCTTCCTGAAGAGCCCGGCGGCTGTGGCGTAGTCGTTCAGCACCCGGGTGAGGGCGGCCCTGAAGCCCGTCAGGTGGGTGCCGCCGTCTATCGTGTTGATGTTGTTGGCGAAGGAGAAGACCTCCTCCTGGTAGCCCGTGTTGTACTGGAAGGAGCTCTCGACGGAGAGGTAGCCCCCGTCGTCGAGCTTCGTCTCCCTCCTGAAGTGGATGGGGTCGGGGTGAAGCGTGTGCCGGCTCTCGTTGAGGAACCTCACGAACGAGACGATGCCTCCGTCGTAGCAGAAGCTGTGTTTCTTCCCGGAGCCCTCGGGCCTCTCGTCGGCCAGGTCTATCCTCAGGCCCCTGTTCAGGAAGGCGAGCTCCCTCAGCCTCCTCGAGAGGGTGTCGAAGCTGAACTCCGTCTCCTCGAAGATCTGGGAGTCGGGGCGGAACCTCACGGTGGTGCCGTCCGACGACGATTCGCCGCGGACCTCCAGGACCGAGGCCGGGATGCCCCTCTCGTAGCGCTGGTGATGGACCCGCCCGTTCTTCGAGACCTCCACCTCGAGCCACTCCGATAGGGCGTTCACCACGCTCAGCCCGACGCCGTGGAGGCCTCCGGAGACCTTGTAGGCCTCGCTGTCGAACTTCCCGCCGGCGTGGAGCTTCGTCATCACGACCTCGAGGGCCGTCTTGTCGAACTTCGGATGGGGGTCGATCGGGATACCCCGGCCGTTGTCCGTCACGGAGACGACGTCGTCGGCCAGGAGCCTTACCGAGATCGCCGTGCAGAACCCGGCCTGGGCCTCGTCGACGCTGTTGTCGACGACCTCCCAGACGAGGTGGTGGAGCCCTGCCGGGCAGGTGGACCCGATGTACATGCTGGGGCGCTTCCTGACGGCCTCCAGCCCCTCCAGCACCTGTATGGACCCTGCGTCGTATCGACCGGAACCGTTGACTTCCGTCAAGATCAGGCTCTCCTCCTCGCGCTTCTCGTCCTCAGGGAGGAGATGCGCACGCCGGCCGCCGCGGCCAGCCTCCCAGCGACCTCCGCCTCACGGATGCGAAGCTCCATGGCCGCACCGGGGTGCATGCACTCCACGTGCAGGACGCCCTCTTCGAGCGAGACCGGGCGGGAGAGGCCCGCCAGGGCCGCGCCGACCACGCCCGCCCATTCCGCGGCCACACGCTCGAGCGGGGATGCGGAGACGGCATGCCCCCTCTCCCCGATCTCGTGAATGATCGAAGCCAGACTTCTCAAGGCACAGATACCCCCGGACGCCCCGGGCGCCCCTTTCCCCCCCGTCTTCCTTTCCCTACTGGACCGGCGCTCCCGGCAGCCTGACCGGCATGAGCAGAGACAGGTACGAGGTGCCGGGCTCCGGCGCCTCGTTCTCCAGGACCACGGCGGACGAGCTGTTCTTCAGCCTGAACACGACCCTCTCGGCCGTCATGTTCCGGAGGATCTCCATGAGGAAGTCCGCGTTGAAGCCGACCTGGAGGGGCTCCCCCTGGTAGTCGCCCTCGAGCTTCTCCCTCGCCTCGCCGGCGTCGGTGTTCTCGGCCTGGACCACCACGTTGCCGGCCTCGAGGGAGAGCTTCACCTGGTGGGTGGCCGGGTTCGCGATGATCCTCATGCGCCTGAGAGCGGCGTGTATGTCCTCGCGCCCTATCCCGAGGCTCTTGTCGTTGTCCGTCGGGATGACCTTCTCGTACGGCGGGTACGGACCCTCGATAGTCCTGCTGAAGATCGTCGTGCCGCCGAGCTCGAAGGAGATCTGGCTCCCCTGGAAGCGCACGGTGACGTCGCCCTCCTCGCCGAGTCTCAGGAGCAGGCTGAGGGCCTTGGGGGCGACGATGGCCTCGAAGCGCACGGGTGACGTTATCTCCGAGAGGTGGATCCTGGCGAGCCGGTGGCCGTCGGTGGCCACCATCTCGAGACCTTCGGGGCCCAGCTTCCAGAGCTCGCCGTTGAGAGCCGGCCGGTAGTCCTCCCTGGCGACCGCGAAGGATGTGCGCCTGATGGCGGACGAAAGCACGGACAGGGGCAGGACGGCTGCGGTGGAGTCACCCCTGGTGGGCAGCTCGGGATAGCTGTCCCTCGCGGCGCCGCTCACGACGAACGAACTGGAGCCGCAGGCTATCGAGATCCTGCTGCCGGTGCCGCCCATGTGCACGTCCGACGACGGCAGCTCGCGCACGATCTCGTGCAGCTTCCTGCCGGGGAGGGCTACGGAGCCCGGCGTCGTCACGGTGGCCGGGACGCTGGTCGTTATCGTGGTGTCCAGGTCCGTCGCGGCAAGGTTCAACTGATCCCGTCCCGCCTCGAGCAGGATGTTGGTCAGGGCCGGCAGGTTCGTGCGCGGGGGCACGGCGGCGGCGACCATGTTCAGGCCCTTCAGGAGATCGGCCTGCGCAACGAGGAGCTTGATCATGTTCCGTCCCTCCGGGGAATCGACCGGGACAACCATATCACACTTAGAATAATGGACGATTCGTGTTTACTATTATACTGAGGAAAGCGTGGAAGAGACAGTGCGCAGGCTGTACCGCAAGGGTATGCGCCGTGCGCGGGGGAGTGGAAAACGGGACAGCGGGGGGGCGGTTTTCCACAGGCCGGAGTTTTCCACGGGTTTGTCCACGGGGTTGCCGACATCGCTTCCACAGACCGGACGGGGTCAGTTGGTGAAGCGGGCACGGAGCTCCTGGATCTTCCGCCTCAGCGAGGGGTCGTCGGAGGCGAGCATCTTGATGCGCTCTATAGAGTTGAGAACCGTGGAGTGGTCCCTGCCGGAGAAGAAGCGGCCGATGTCCACGAGCGAGGCGTCGGTCAGCTCGCGCATGAGAAGCATGGCGACCTGCCGGGGGATCAGTATGTCCCTCCTCCTCTGCTTTCCCCGGAGGTGGTTCGGGGGGACGGAGAAGACCTCGGCGACCGCCGCGGTGATGAGGCCGGGCGTGAGCTTCTGTGCCTGGTTCGCGAGGGCGTCCGTGAGGACGCGCCTGGCGAGTGCGAGGTCGATGTGGGCTCCGTTTATGCGGCTGGAGGCCGCCAGGCGGTGGACGGCCCCCTCGAGGAGGCGCACGTTGTTCCTGTGCGTCGTGGCGATGAAGTCGAGCACGTCCGGGGGGAAGAACTCGCCCTCGTCCCTCACCTTCATCTCCAGGATGGCGAGCCTGGTCTCGTAGTCGGGCGGCTGTATGTCGGCGACGAGGCCGGACTGGAACCTGGACACGAGACGCTCCTCGAGATCGTGGATCTCCCCGGGGAGGCGGTCGGAGGTGAGCACTATCTGGCGCCCGTTCTGATACATGTCGTTGAACCTGTGGAAGAACTCCTCCTGGGTCTGCTCCTTGCCGGCGAGGAACTGGACGTCGTCCATGAGGAGGAGGTCGACGTCCCTGTACTGCCTGCGGAAGTCGTCGACGTTGCCCGCACGGACGGCGGTGACGTAGACGTGTGTGAAATGCTCGGAGGAGACATAGGCGTAGCGCCTGTCCGGGAACCTCAGGCGGAACTCGTGCGCGATGGCCTGGACGAGATGAGTCTTGCCGAGGCCCACCCCGCCGTAGATGAAGAGGGGATTGTAGGAGGGGGTCCCGGGATTCGCCGCGACGGCCCTTGCCCCGGCGTGCGCGAGCTCGTTGCTGGGGCCGGACACGAACCTGTCGAAGGTGTAGTTCGGGTGGAGATAGTTGGATCGCGACGGGGACTGCTGGGCTGCCTGGACCGGGTCGGCCTGGACGGGGGGGGCGGGGTCCCCGACGCACTGCAGGCAGATGTCGGGATCGCCGCTCAGGTGCCGGAGAGAATCCTGGAGGAACTCGCCGTAGTGGCTCATGGCCCACCTGGCAACGAACTCGTTGGGGAACCGCACGACGAACCTGCCGTCCTCGACGGCCTCGAAGGCCGAGGAGGAGAGCCAGACCTGGAAGGAAGTCAGGGGTATGGAGTTCCTTGCGGCCTCCAGGCAGGCCTTCCAGAGGCTCGACGAGTCCGGTGCGGGGCTGGCGGTGTGTTCCACGAGTCCTAAGGCCTTGGAAGAGATGCCCGACAGAGTTTATGCACAGAGTTGTCCACAGGTTTCACGACCGACAATCACTTGCAGCGCATTACAATGAATCGACAACAGGCTTCTCCGTCCGAGGCAATGTAGATAACGGGGGGAAACCGGCACAGGGACACCTCACAGTCTTGACAGAGCCCCATTTGAAGGGTAGCTTCCCGCTTCGCTGCCGGGGCGCGCATCTCGTATTTTCGCCCTGCGCGAACCCCCGGTCAAGCTCGACGATCCCTGGCGTGAGCCATGCGACCCGGATGGAGAAGGGGAAATGAAGAGGACGTACAGACCCAGCAGGATCTCCCGCGCGAGGAAGATCGGATTCAGGGCCAGGATGGCGAGCCGGAACGGCCGCAAGGTCCTCAATGCCCGGCGACGCAGGAACAGGAAGAATCTCATTCCCTGATCCCGCCGCATCCACCTGCCCCGGACGGCTGGCCGGACGGGGGGCCTTCCAGGCGGTTCTGTCCACGGGAAGGCGGTTCAGGGGATCCGTGCTGAAGATCGCGTACCGCATGAACACCCTGGGCGTCTCCCGCCTGGGGTTTTCAGTCTCCCGGAGGTACGGATGCGCCACGGAGCGCAACAGGTTCCGGAGGAGGGTGCGGGAGGGCATGAGACAGCGCCACGTGCCGCCCGCGGGAATGGACATGGTGGTGATGCCGGCCGTCCCCGCTCTCTCGGAGGCCCGGGCGTCCCTGATAGAGCAGGATCTGGCGAGGTTCGCGGAAGCGGCCTCGCCGCAAGGGCGGCGGTCGGACTCATAGACCTCTACAGGAGACACCTGTCGCCGCTCCTGCCTCCCAGCTGCAGATTCACGCCCACCTGCAGCGAATACGGGAGGACCGCGATCGTCAGGTTCGGGCTGGCGAGGGGGATCTTCCTCTTTCTCGGAAGGCTCCTGAGATGCCACCCGTTCTCCAAGGGCGGACACGACCCCGTTCCCGGAGGTGACGAGGAAGATGAGTGACCAGCAGAGGCTGCTGCTGGCTGCGGTGCTGATGTCCCTGGTCCTCGTCGCGGGATGGTTCCTCGGACCCCGTGGAGGCAGGACGGGAGGAGCGACGGTTCCGGAGGCGCCTCCCGCGGATTCCGTCGAGACGGCGGACGTTGCGGGGGATGTCGCGGAAGCGCCGGCCGATTCGGCGGCTGCGGAGGATGCCGGGCCGGAGGAGCCCTCTTCGGAGGACGTCCCCGAGATGTCCATAACGGTCATCATCCCGGACGAGGACGGCGAGGAGCTCGTTCACGCCGTGATCTCCACGGCCGGCGGGTCGATCACCGGCTGGTCGCTCTCCCGATGGCCCGACCTGTCGGAGGAGAACGCCGGACCGGTGAACCTAGCGCTCGTGCCATGGCTGACCACCCTGGACGACTCGGGCAGCCCCGTCATGTACTCCTATGACGGACCATCCACCATCACGGTGGACTCTCCCACGAGACTGACGCTCTCGGGGCCGGGCGGGGTCGACAAGACATTCTCCTTCTCCCCCGGGAGCTACTCGTTCCTCGCGGCCGGCTGCGGCTCCTACTCCCTCTCGGAGGGGGCGCTCCCCGTGACGGAGGAGGACGCCGACCCCTCGAGATACTTCCGCGCCGCCTGGTTCGCGGAGAAGAGCCATTCGGAGAAGTCCGGCTCGCTCGAGGAGGAGAGGGCCCTCGGGAGGGTCAGGTGGGTTGCCGCAAGATCGAGGTATTTCGCGGTCATACTGATGGGAGCGGGTGACGACCGGGTGGACGGCTACGCCTTCGCCTCCGACGGCGATTCCTCGCCCGCGGTCTGGATGGTCGCCGACTCGGCCAGGGTATATGCGGGACCTGTCGAGTACGGGAGGCTGCGGGATCTCGGCGGCGGCACGGACTCGATGGTGGACTTCGGCTGGCCGTTCATACGCTGGATCGGTAGGCTCATCTACCTCTTCGTGGCGGATGTCCTGTCGTTCATCGGCAACTGGGGCGTGAGGATAGTCATCCTCTCCGTGGTCATGAAGGCACTCCTCTGGCCGCTCTCCTACCACAGCACCAGGTCCATGAAGAGCATGCAGCGGGTGCAGCCCCTGATGCAGGAGCTCCAGAAGAAGTACGCCAGCGATCCCGCAAGACTGCGGCAGGAGATGGGCAGGCTGTACAAGGAGCACGGGGTCAATCC
The DNA here is from genome assembly GCA_964603785.1 of uncultured bacterium. Lineage (GTDB taxonomy): Bacteria > Fermentibacterota > Fermentibacteria > Fermentibacterales > Fermentibacteraceae > CAZRWD01. The sequence goes on along the minus strand of CAZRWD010000004.1, from coordinate 91,747 downwards.
CCTCGGCGGGTGCCTCCCCCTCCTTCTGCAGATGCCCATGTTCTTCGCCCTCTACAGGGTGCTCGAGAGCGCCGTAGAGATGAGGGGAGCCCCGTTCGTCCTCTGGATAGCGGACCTGTCCAGGCCCGAGATCCTGCTGCCCTTCGGGACGAAGATCCTGGGGATGTCCGGGATCGGACTGCTCCCGCTGCTGATGGGCGCGGCGATGTTCTACCAGCAGAGGCTGACGATGACGGACCCCTCGCAGAAGGGGATGGCCTATCTGATGCCTGTCGTGTTCGTCTGGCTCTTCATGAGGTTCCCCGCCGGACTCACCCTCTACTGGTTCGTGAACAACATCCTGTCGATCATCGAGCAGAAGATCGTCAGGAGGGGCGAGCCCGCGCCGGGGGGCCTCCGGGGCAGTTGATCCACGGCGACATCCCCGCCGCCCTCGCCACGCCGCCCGGAGGCGCGCTGGCCGTCATACGCCTGACGGGAGACGGCTGCTGCTCCCTCGTGGAGACGGTCCTCTCCCTGCCCGCCGGCAGGCTCGAGGGCATGAGGAGGCACGTCTGCACCCTTCCGGAGGGGATGCCGCGCGTCTCGACGGTCGTCCTCTCATGGCCGCGGAAGGCCAGCTACACCGGCGAGGAGATGGTCGAGCTCATCTGCCACGGCTCCACGGCAGTCACCGGCGCCGTCATGGAGGCGCTCCTCGCCGGGGGCGCGAGAAGGGCCGGGCCGGGGGAGTTCACCCGCAGGGCCCTGCTCTCGGGACGGCTGTCACCGCTCGACGTCATCTCCCTCTCCTCACTCTGGGGAACCTCCGGGTCCCGTGACGAGACCGCTCTAGGACGCCTGGCGTCGGAGGCCGCCTCGGCCCTGGGGGAGGCCAGGGAGGAGGTGGAGGCCTGCATCGAGTTCGGCGAGGAGGCGCTGGCAGGGAGGCGGGAGGCGACCGGGGAGGCCGTCCGGAGGGCGGCAGAGGCCGCCGGAAGGCTGCTCGACGCGTCACATGCCGCGGAGGGACCGCTCCGCGTCTTCATAACCGGGGTTGTGAACGCGGGCAAGTCCACCCTCTTCAACAAGCTGGCAGGCAAGGACATCGCCCTTGTGAAATCGTCACCGGGAACCACCAGGGACGGAGCCTCGACGCTGGTCGGGATGGACGGGCGCGAATACCTGATCCACGACACCGCTGGATTCGGTGGCGGTGACGAGGATGCCGAAGCGCTCGCCCTCTCGCTGTCCATGATGGGTCCCTCGGATCTGGCCGTATGGCTCAGCCCGGGCGGTGCCGCACCGGTCCCGGAAGCTCTCTCGGCGGCCGTCGGGCTGGTGCTGGTGTTCTCGAGCAGGTGCGACGAGTCGGGGGGCCCGGACCCGTGTCTGAGCGCTGTCACCGGCATGGGGATGGACATCCTCTCCGACGAGCTGGCCCGGGCTGCGCCCGACGCCCTCGCCTCGTCGTGGGCATCCGCGGTCGCCTCGATGACGGCCCGGGCCGCGGAAGCCCTGGATCTCTGCGATGCCGCGCTCTGTGCGGCGATGCTGGAGGAGGCGGCGGCGCTCCTGGAATCGGGATTCGATGCCGCGGGTCCCCTCGGGCCTGCCGTGGAGAGAGCCCTGGGAAGGATGTGCGTGGGAAAGTGAGGACCGGGCCGTCGGTCGCCGTGATAGGGGGAGGGCACGCAGGGATCGAGGCTGCATGCGCCTCCGCGAGGATGGGAGCCCGCGCGGTGATGATCACCCTCGACAGGTCGCGGATAGGCGAGCTGTCCTGCAACCCGGCGGTCGGGGGTGTTGCCAAGGGAACCCTGGTCCGGGAGATAGACGCCCTCGGAGGCGTGATGGGCGAACTCGCGGACGCGAGCGCGGTGCAGTTCCGGATGCTCAACTCGTCACGCGGGCCGGCCGTGAGGGGACCGAGGGTCCAGTGCGATGCGGTCTCTTACAGGGAGAACGCCCGCAGGGCGCTGGCGGAGGCCGGGGTGGAGGTCGTCGAGGCCGAGGCGGTTTCGCTGGAGACACGGTCGGGGCGGATAGAAGCGGTCGAGACCGCCGACGGGCGCAGGATAGTCTGCGAAGCCCTGGTTCTGGCCGCCGGTACCTTCCTCGGAGGCAGGCTCTTCAGGGGAAGGGAGCGATGGAGGGGGGGCCGGGCCGGGGACCTCTCGTCCGACAGGCTCCTCGAATGCCTGGAGGGGCTGGGGTTCCACGTGGAACGCTTCAAGACCGGCACGCCGCCGAGGCTCCTCGCCTCCTCCCTGGATTCCGACGGGATGGACCTGCAGGCAGAGGACGGACCCGGATGGCTCTTCTCCACCAGGTCCCGCGGGGAGGCCGGCGCTCGCGTGGCATGCCACGCCCTGAAGGCCGGGCCCGGGTCGATCGATGCGGCTAGGCGTAACCTCGGCGAATCGCCCCTGTTCGGGGGTGCCATCGCGGGAAGGGGGCCGAGGTACTGCCCCAGCTTCGAGGACAAGGCCGTGAGGTTTCCCGGCAGGGAGGAGCACCCCGTCTTCATCGAGCCGATGGGGCGGGGAGCGCGGACGGTGTATGTGAGCGGCATGTCCACGAGCCTTCCCAGACCCGCTCAGGAGGAGATGATAAGGGCGCTGCCCGGTTGCTCGCGGGCCGTGGTGGTGTCCTGGGGATACGCAGTCGAGTACGCCTGGATACCGGGGGAGGAGTACGACGGCTGCCTGAGATGCCGGACGATGCCGAACCTCCTTCTGGCGGGTCAGATCTGCGGGACGTCGGGATACGAGGAGGCGGCGGCCCTCGGGATCATCGCGGGAAGGAACGCGGCCGCATCAGCGCTGGGCGTCGAACCGCTCGCACTGCGGCGCGAGGAGAGCTTCGCAGGGGTGATGATAGACGACCTCGCAAGGGGCGGGCTGACGGAACCGTACAGGCTCTTCTCGTCGAGGGCGGAGAACCGGCTGCACATAAGGCAGGACAACGCCGCCCTCCGCATGATGCCGGTGGCCGTGTCGGCCGGCATTGCCCGCCCGGGGGACGCGGAGAGGATCGCGGCCATGGAGGAGGAGTACGGAAGGGCGCGGAGGATGCTCACCGGGATCAGGACCGGGGGGAGATCGCTCGCCGAGCTCTGCCGCAGGCCCGGCTTCGACGTCGATTCGCTGGCGTCGATGGACGGGCTGGCTGGTTTCGACAGGCAGGTGCTCGGGACCGCCGCCCTCGACGAGAGGTACGGCGGCTATGTCGCACGCGCGAGGAGAAGGCTCGCCGAGATCGACAGGATGTCGGGAGTCAGCCTGGAGGGCATCGCGTCCTTCATGACGCTGGAGAGCGTGAGCATCGAGGCGAGGGAGGGCCTCGAGCTGGCGAGGCCCGCGACGCTTGCCGAGGCCGCCCGCCTGCCGTTCGTGAGGCCGCCCGACCTGGACGCCCTGCTGGTGCATGCTTCGAGAGCGGTTCCACGTGGAACATCAGCCTGAACCACCTGCGGCGGAGTGGGCGGCCGTCGTGATCCCCGGGCTGGCCGTCCCCCCAGGCTTCGAGGAGGGTGCATCCCGCTTCGCCGCCATGGTCCTGGAGAGGAACCGAAGGGTCAATCTCGTAGGGCCCGGAGAGGCCGGCAGGATATGGACGAGGCACGTGATGGAGTCTGCGTCCTACGCACTCCTGCTCGACAGGGACCGGCCGGTCGTGGACGTGGGCTCCGGAGCGGGATTCCCGGGCATGGTCCTCGCACTCCTCGGCTTCGACGTGGTGATGGTGGAGGCCAGGCGGGCGAGGTACCTGTTCCTGGAGTACGCCCTGGAGCGGCTCCCGTCCTGCCGCGCGAGAGTCCTCCGGGGGAGGATCGAGGACATGGTTCCCCTCGAGGCGCAGTACACAGCACGGGCGGTGCGGCCCGCGCCGGAGATGCTCTGCATCCTGTCGCGAGTCGGGGCGTCCGGGATCCTCGTGACGAGGGACGATCCGGGCGGAGGGGCGCAGCCCGGGCCCGAGAGGACGCTCGTCCTCCCGTGTCCTCCGCTTGACCGCCCCGGCGTTCTTTCGCAGTATCGCATTCCCGTTTCAGCCGGCCTGCGCCGGTAGCCGCCCGAAGGAGCCGCCCGATGGTCCGCAGGATCTCCGTTGCCAACCAGAAGGGCGGGGTGGGAAAGACCACCACCGTCGTGAACCTGGCAGCCAGCCTCGCAGCATTCGACAGGGAAGTGCTCGTCGTCGACATGGATCCTCAGGCCAATGCCACGAGCGGCCTGGGGGTCGACCAGGGGCGGGGGGACAACGTCTACTCCCTCCTCGCGGGGACGTGCACACCCGACGAGGCGTCTATGCGGACCGGGTTCGACGGGGTCTGGCTCATACCCGGCTCGAGGGACCTGGCCGGCCTCGAGATCGAGCTGGCGACCATGCCGGGCAGGGAGGGGTACCTCTCGCGGAAGCTCGGCGCCGCAGCGCTTGACCGGTTCGATTTCGTCCTCATCGACTGCCCTCCATCCCTCGGGCTCCTGACCCTCAACGCCCTGGTGGCCGCCGACACCGTCCTGGTGACGCTCCAGAGCGAATACTACGCCCTCGAGGGCCTCAGCCACCTCCTTGACACGATCCGCCGCGTGAAGCAGCTATGGAATCCCGGACTCGAAGTGGAGGGGGTTCTCCTGACCATGTACGACAGGCGCCTCAAGCTCGGACGCGAGGTGGAGGCCGATGCGGAGGGAAACCTGGGCGGGATGCTGATGCGCACCCGGATCCCCAGGAACGTCAAGCTCAGCGAGGCCCCCAGCTACGGCCGCCCGGCCCTCCACTACGACGCCGAGTCCCAGGGGGCGCGCAGCTACCTCCTGCTGGCCGAGGAGATTCTCTCCAGATGAGCGCCGAGGCCAGGAAGGCGCTCGGGAGGGGGCTCCAGGCCCTGCTTCCGGATCTCGCCGCCCCCTCTCCGGGGCAGATAGCCATGGTCCGGATCGACAGGATCGACCCGAACCCCTTCCAGCCCAGGAGAACCTGGAACGAGAGGGATCTGGCCTCGCTCGCCGACTCCATCAGGGAGCAGGGGATACTGCAGCCCCTCGTCCTGCGCCGGCGCGACATGCGATTCGATCTCGTGGCGGGCGAGAGAAGGCTTCGCGCGGCGCGGATGGCGGGGCTCGTCGAGGTTCCCGCCGTCATCAGGGAGGCGACCGACTCCCAGATGCTGGCCCTCGCCCTCGTGGAGAACATCCAGAGACAGGACCTGGGTCCCATCGAGAAGGCCGAGGCCTTCAGCATGCTCTCGACCACCTTCTCGCTGACGCAGGAGGAGATGGGCCGCCAGACGGGGCTGGACAGGTCGACCGTGTCCAACTTCATCAGGCTGCTCGAGCTTCCCGAGGAGGTGAAGGCGATGCTCCGGGAGGGGGACCTCTCCATGGGCCACGGGAGGGCGCTCCTCTCCATAGCGGGAGGGCCGGCCAGGACCAGGGCCGCAAGGATGGCCTCCTCCGGAAGGATGAGCGTCCGCCAGCTCGAGGACTATGCCAGACGCACCTCGAGGGGCAGGAGGAACGGACGGCGTCAGACCCGCCATGACACTCCGGAGAAGCGCAGCCTCGAGGAGAGGCTGACGAGCTTCCTGGGCCTGAGGGTGCGCATCAGGGACGGCGGGGGCCACGGCCGCGTGGAGATAGAGTACTCCTCGCTCGAGGAGCTCGACGGGCTCCTCGAGAAGCTCGGGGGGTGACGATCTGGCCGTCTCGATGCGCAGCGATGACCAGGGGCTGACGAGCAGGAGCACCGCCCCGGAGGCTCTCTTCAGGGAAGCCTGGGAGGAGATCGGGGAGCGGATGGCCCGGCTGCGACAGGAGCTCGAGCTCGCCGAGAGGCACGGGCTGGGCGAGGAGACCAAGACGGTGCTCGCGAGGAAGCTCGCCGCCCTTCAGAAGACGGTGGACGAGTTCACCGAGCGATGGATGGACTTCGAGAGGAAGAAGCGCACCCTGGAGGACAGGCTGGACGGGGTTCCCTAGCTAGCCCTTCCCGCCCTGCACCGGTCCGGCCGGTTCCGCGTCGGGGTCCTTAGGGAGGTTGTACTCCCTGATCATCGCCTCCACCCGCATCTGGAAATGAAGCCACTGGTCGGCGAACAGGTCCACCTGGGAGGAAAGCCTCTCCAGCGCCCTGGCGATCTCCTCGGGAGAGCGCTCGCCGGATTCGACCGCCCTGGCGGCGTCGCTGATCCTCCGGAAGTTGCGATCGACGCTCTCCCAGCCCTTCGCGAAGCAGGACTCGGCGAGGAAATCCTTCAATACAACGCCCCCCCATGCGGTGCTTGACATTACATCCGCCGGGGAAACCGCGCAAGTGCGGGCGGTTTCGTTGACGGTCCAGCCGGGGCCGGTTATAGTGCCTGACCTTGCGGAAGGGGGTGGCATGGCCTACAAGATCACCGACAAGTGCATCGCCTGCGGCACATGCAAGGACGAGTGCCCTGTCGAGGCCATCAGCGAGGGAAATCCATACGAGATCGATCCCGCCAAGTGCATCGACTGCGGCGCCTGCGCCTCGGTCTGCCCCGTCGAGGCCATCGAGGCTCCGTAGGGCCGACGCAATCCTGCAGGCGGGGCCGGGGGCGACCCCGGCCTCTTCCTTTTCCGGGCCTGATCGATGACGGCCCCGGACTGCCGCCTCAGCCCTCCCGGGCGCCCGTCAGCGCCGAGAGGACGGTGACCGAGCCGAACCCCTCCAGTATCCGCTCCAGCAGGCGCATCATCCTGCGCCCCCCTCCGTGGCACTGCCTGATCCTCGAGAGGGCCGGGAACCGGACATCCTCGCCCCCGAAGGGCGCGTCGTACTCCCAGGGATGGCTGTACAGCACCGGAACCATCCCGCCCCGGCACATCGAGCGCAGGATCGCCCTGTGCACGGGGCCGGGCATGAACCGCATCCAGGCGCCGCCCCCGGCCGGGATCCTCCTCCCCTCCGGGCCGGCCGCCGCGACCGGCATCTCCATGAGAGCGGAGCCGTCCCCCGCCAGCGGGTACGGGACGACGGGGGATCCGGGCATGCCGTATCCGCTTCTCGCGATCGGGAAGACGCTGCTGTCATATGCGAACCCGTTCGCGGACAGGACCTCGGCCACCCAGCCTGCATTCTCCGCGACCACCCCGAAGCACGGGGCGCGATAGCCCGAGGGTCTAGGGAGGGCCAGCCTCTCCCAGGCGCCGAGGCATCTGCCCAGGTCCTGCTCGAGCCCATGGGCGTCCATCTGCGAGAGAGGCCGGTGATCCCATCCGTGGCAGGCCAGTTCGTGACCACCCGCGAGCAGGCCGGGCCACAGGGCGGCGTTGGTCTCCAGGAGGCTGCCCAGGACGAAGAAGGTCGCCTTCGCGCCATGCCGGTCGAGCGAGGACAGGATGCGCGGCATGACGAGCCCGATCCGACCAGGGTAGTCCGCGGCCTCTCCGAGCGCTCGTCTCGCGACCGCCGTATGGAACCACTCCTCGACATCGAAGCTCATGGCCACCGCGAGGTCGCGCGTCACCAGATCCTGCCCCCCTTCCTCCTGAAGGCACGGACGTCGGATGCCGACGGGAAGGAGTGCACGCATCCCTCTCCGGGGGGATTGGGGAGGAGATCGACCGGACCCGAGGCCATCATGCGCAGCCCCTGCACGACCAGCCCGGCACCCTCCCGCTTGCACATCCTTATGAGCGCGTGGAGCGAGGTGGTCCTCCTGTCGACCGGGATCTCCCTCTGGAGAAGGATGGGGCCCGCGTCCAGCCCGCGCTCCATCAGGTGTAGCGTGACTCCCGCCCGCGGCGGATCCTCCATCAGCGACCAGAAGGTGGGGAGCATGCCCCTGTTCCTGGGCAGCAGGGCGGAGTGGAGGTTGAGGGCGGCTATGCGGGGGATCGCCAGCACGCGTCCCCGGAGGATCTGCGGGCAGGCGATCGATACGAGGAAGTCGGGCTGCAGCCCCTCGAGGATCCTCCTCCCTCCGGGGGAGTTGACGCTCCCGATCCTGATGAACGCGGCCGAGCAGCGTTCGGCCGCCCGTGCCAGCGAATGGGGCCTCGCGGTCGGCAGCCCCAGACGGGCCGAGAGCCTGAGGAGGAGCATCTGGGCCGCCCTCACCGGGAACCCCGCAGCCCCGTAGAGGGCGGAGTAGCGTCTGAAGTTGGTCCACGTGCCGGAGAACGACGCATGTCCCGGGAGGCCCGCAATGGTGCACTCCCAGCCCGGAAGCCCCGATACGATCGAAGCGACTGCCGAGGGGATCTCGAAGGGCTCGTCGTCGCAGAGGAAGACCACCCTCGGGGGCGGACCGCCGGGCTCCCGGGCTTCTGGGATCAACCCGCCCGCCGGGGGTGCCCCTGACCCGGCGCCTCCCCGGCGCGGGAACGGGCCGGCAGGGACTTCAGGGCCACAAGGTAGAAGACCGCCAGGACCAGTGTGAGCCCCGAGTAGAAGAGCGGGCTCAGGAAGACCACGCCGAGCAGCCAGAAGACCGCGAGGGAGGGGCCGATCCTGGAGAAATGCCGGCCCGTCGTCCACCCGGCCTCGCGCCTGCGTGTGCGGAGGCCCCCGAAGATGTCCTCCGTGAAGCTGAACAGGATGATGGATATGACCACGAGGGAGAGGTGGACGTAGATGCCTCCCGGGAGGAATGCGTCGTCGAATGCCGCGAGGGCGGCAGTGACCAGGGGCAGAAGCAGCAGACCGGTCAGGAGGATGTGGAACCCGACGAGCAGTATCCTGTCGGCGTCCTCGATGCCCCGGCCCTTCGAGAGCGACGAGAGGAGGCGCCCCAGCAGCAGGCGCGACAGCCTGAACAGAGAGAAAAGGGCGGCCACGCCGACGAGAACGAGGCCGTAGTCGACGAACCTCTGCATCAGACCCTCCATCTCCGGATCGTTTCCATCAGCCGCCCCGCCCTCTCCTGCGTCCGGCCCGTCCGAGCTGGACCGCCGCGCCCGACAGGAACAGGACGGCCGCGAGCGCGAGGGGCAGAGGGGAGGGAGCTTCGAGCCCGTGCATGGCGCAGAGCTCGAAGATCCCCCACGACGCGGCCGCCGCTCCGGTGGCGGCGGTCAGCACGGCGATTATATGACGCGACAGGACCGCGCCGAGGACCCCCGACGCGACCGCGGCGAAGAGACAGACGGCGGGTGCCGCTCCGAGCCCTCTCGAGACGATCCATCCTGCGGCCAGGGCGGCGGTCGCCACCGACAGCCTCAGCACAGCCAGGGACAGGAGCGCCCCCGCCAGGGAGCAAGCCGCCGCCGCGGCGATGACGGGCCAACCCTCGAAACCGGCCCGGGCCATCAGCAGCAGCCCGGCGTCGAACCCCGCCACCGCGCCGGCGAGCAGAGCGAAGATCCTGAAGAGCCTCTCCCCGGCGAAGCAGGAGACCAGGCCTGCCGCGGCCGCCGCTGCGGCGGTCAGGACCGTCATCCGAGCAGTCCCGCGAGATCTGCTATCCCGCGCATCTCGAAGTCGGCCTCGAGGGCCGCGCCCCGGTTGAGCTCGTTCCTGACGAGGACCGTCTTCATCCCCGCCTCCCTTGCCGCTTCGAGCCCCTTCCAGGCGTCCTCGAGGACCAGGCAGGAGCGCGGGTCGACCCCGATGGCGCGGGCGGCGGCGAGGAAGATGTCCGGCGCCGGCTTGGGCCTGTACTCCCTTCCCCCGACGACCCGGGGGGCCGGGATGCCGGCCCGGGAGAGGATCCTCCCGACGATCTGCGGATCGGTGTTGGAGGCGATGGCGTGGCGGTCACGGAAACGGCCGGAGGCGAGCCCGGCGAGGGCATCGGCGGTCCCGGGCATCACGGGGATCGCACCCGATTCGCAGTAGGAGAGATAGATCTCCCTCTGGGCCGCCCTGGCGGCCGCGGTGTCGACGCCGGAGAGGCCGTGCCTGGCCAGGTGCCCGTCGAGCCCTTCGCCCAGGGAGGTCCAGTGGGTGTAGTACTCCTCGTCCTCCACCGAGTCGCCCAGGCCCTCGAGAACGGCCCTCCAGGAAGCGAGGTAGAAGGGCTCGCTGTCGACGAGCACCCCGTCGAAGTCCAGGAGGACCCCCCCCGCCATGGCAAGGGCTCCCGGAAGACCGCCCGCGATCCCGTCCATACCCAGGCACCTCCCTCGAACTAGCCCGGTTCGACCGGCCTGCCCATAATAACGAACTGCGGCAGGAACACGGACCCGTCCGCCAGACCGAAAGGGAGGTGCCCTTGTACCGGAACTTCTCACAGATCAGGGAGGCGGCCCGCCTCCGGAGCGGAGCCCGGGTGGCGGTGCCCATGGGGCACGACGAAGCTTCCCTCGGGGCGCTCGCCAGGGCTGCGGAGGAGGGGATAGCGGAGGCGGTCGTGGTCGGCCCTTCCGCGGCGGTGGCGGCTACTGCGTCCGCCGCCGGCCTGAAGCTTCCCCCCGGCATCGAGGTCATCGACACCGAGGACGAGGAGGAGGCCGCCCTGACTGCCGTGTCGCTCGTCAGCAGCGGGCAGGCGACGATGCTCATGAAGGGCATGCTGAAGACCTCGATCTTCCAGAAGGCTGTGCTCGACAGGGACAGGGGGCTGAGGACCGGCAGGCTGCTGAGCCATGTGGCCGTCGTCCACGCTCCCAGGCAGGACAGGCTGATCGCCATCACCGACGGAGGGATGGTGATCCGTCCCGGCGAGGAGGAGGTCGTCCAGATCGTCGAGAACGCCGCCCGGGTCATGAACGGGCTGGGGCTGGCCGAGCCCAGGGTAGCCCTCCTGGCCGCCATCGAGGTGGAGAACGAGAAGATACCGGAGACCGTCCTCTTCGCCAGGGTGGCTGCGCGCGGCATCCCGGGCGTCAGCGTCCAGGGGCCGCTCGCCGTTGACGGGGCGGTCGATCCCGAGGCCGCGGCGATCAAGAACATCCAAGGGCCCGTTGCGGGACGCGCGGACATCCTCGTCACCCCGGACATGTCCTGCGGCAACATCTTCGCCAAGGCCTTCATGTACATGACCGACACCGAGGTGGGGGGCATGATAGCCGGAGCCTCCGCTCCGGTCGTGATGCTCTCGCGCAGCGACACGGCCTCGACGAAGCTCAACTCCCTCGCCCTGGGGGTCGTGGTCGCGGGAGGGCTGTGATGGAGAGGCTCATCCTGGCACTGAACCCCGGGGGCACGACGACGAAGTTCGGGGTGTACCGCGAGTACGAGCCCCTCTTCGAGGAGTCGGCCAGGCACCTGCCCGAGGAGCTGGCCGCATGCGGCTCCACCCTGGGGCAGACCGACCTCCGCAGGAGCCTGGTCCTCGAGACCCTGGCCGCCAGGTCGTTCGACATGTCCTCCCTCTGCGCCGTAGTGGGCCGGGGGGGGACCTTCAAGCCTCTCAGGGCCGGCACCTATGCCGTGAACAGCAGACTGCTGGAGGACATAGCCGAAGGGTCGACCCTCCAGGCCGATCATCCGTCGAACCTCGGAGCCCCCCTGGCGGCGGCCATCGCCCGGCCCCTCGGGCTCCCTGCCTACTTCGTCGACCCCGTCTGCGTCGACGAGATGATCGAGGAGGCCCGCCTGTCGGGCCACCCGCTCCTGCCCCGCAAGAGCCTCAGCCACGCGCTCAACATCCGCATGGTCGCCTACAAGGCCGCGACGGAGCTGGGGAAGCCGCTCACGGAATGCAACATGGTCGTCCTGCACCTCGGCAGCGGGGTGTCTGTCAACGCCATTCGGAAGGGGCGGATGATCGACACCAACAACGCCAACGACGGCGGCCCCTTCAGCGCTCAGAGGACCGGATCCCTCCCCGTGACTGGTCTCGTGGAGATGTGCATGGAGCCGGGGCGCACCAGGCGCGACCTGCTGAAGGCCTTCCTGAAGGAGGGAGGGCTCCTGGCCTACCTCGGCACCGACCATGTGGCCGAGGCCAGGCGCAGGGCGGAGGCGGGCGACGCCGAGGCCGACCTCGTCCTGAGAGCCATGGCGTACCAGTTCATAAAGGAGGCGGGGGCCATGGCCGCCGTCCTCCGGGGCGAGCTGGACTGCCTGGTGGTCACCGGCGGCATGGCACACGACCCCTGGATGTCCGACACGCTCGTGGACGGCCTCTCCCACCTGGGGAGGGTGATCGTGCTCCCCGGCGAGGCCGAGCTGGAGGCCCTGGTGAGGGGAGTGCTGAGGGTCATGGACGGGATCGAGGCGGAGTGCACCTATGAATGAAACCCGGAAGGACGGGCGATGAAGCAGCCGCTCAATGCGACGACCGAGGGGACCATCCTCCTGTCGGGGAACGAGGCAATCGCGAGGGGCGCCTGGGAGTCGGGGGTCCATTTCGCCTCCGCATACCCCGGTACCCCCTCCACGGAGATCCTCGAGGAGATAGGCAGACACTACCCCGAGATCGATGCCCAGTGGGCGCCCAACGAGAAGGTCGCCCTCGAGACTGTGGCGGGTGCGAGCTTCGGCGGGGCCAGGGTCCTGACCGCCATGAAGCACGTGGGCCTGAACGTGGCCGCCGATCCCTTCTTCACCCTCAGCTACCTGGGGGTCACCGGAGGGCTCGTCATAGTCTCCGCCGACGATCCCGGGATGCACTCCTCCCAGAACGAGCAGGACAACAGGATGATCGCGCGCGCCGCGAAGGTGCCGGTCCTGGAGCCCTCGGACAGCGCCGGGGCGAAGGAGCTGGTCGGGCTCGCCCTGGACATCTCCGAGCGGTTCGACACCCCTGTCATGCTCAGGACGACGACCCGCGTGAGCCACTCCAACGGACTCGTGGCGCTCGGGCCGCGGAGGGAGGTGGAGGTCAGGGGCTACGAGAAGAACGTGCAGAAGCGCATACCCATCCCGGCCTTCGCCAGGGCGATGCATTCACGCGTGGAGAAGCGGATCCTCGCCCTCTCCTCCTTCGGCGACACGCTGGCCCAGAATGTGATCGAACCGGGCGACGGGTCGCTCGGGGTGATAACCTCCGGCATCTCGTACAACTATGTGAAGGAGGTCCTGCCCGGAGCCTCGATCCTCAGGCTGATCCTCACCTGGCCTCTGCCCTGGGGGCTCATCGAGAGGTTCATGGCGGGCGTCGCCGAGGTGCGCGTCGTGGAGGAGGGCGATCCCTTCCTCGAGGAGCAGATAAGGGCGCACTTCCTCAAGCCAGTGGAGGGGAAGAAGTACTTCCCGGTGGAGGGGGAGCTGAACCCCACCCTCGTGCGGAGGGGGCTGGGGCTCGTCGAGACCCCGGTCGAAGAGCCCGCCGCCGTTCCCCTGAGACCACCCGCCCTGTGCCCCGGGTGCCCCCATCGAGGGGCGTTCTGGGTGCTGTCGAAGCTGAAGAGGAGCACCACGGGGGACATCGGGTGCTACACCCTCGGCCTGATGCCGCCGTTGAACGCGATGGACACCACGATCTGCATGGGGGCTTCGATCGGGGTCCTCAGCGGGCTCGAGAAGGCGGTGGGGCGAGGCATCACCGGCAGGCTCGCCGCGGCCATAGGAGACTCGACCTTCGTGCACTCCGGGATCACCGGGCTCGTCGACATGGTGTACAACGGCGGGAACGGCACGATCATCGTAATGGACAACGGCATAACGGCAATGACCGGAGGCCAGCAGCACCCGGCCACCGGCCGCGGCCTCAGGGGTGAGCCGGCGGCGAAGCTCGACCTGGAAGCCCTGTGCCGGGTGTGCGGAGCCGCCAGCGTCAGGGTCGTCGACCCTCACGACCTGAAGGGCCTGGAAGCAGTGCTCAGGGAGGAGATGGACAGGGAGGGGGTGTCGGTGGTCATCACCAGGCGGCCTTGCGTGATGGTCGGCAGGCCCTCCGGAAGCGCCGTCGCCGTGCTCGACCCGGAGCTGTGCATAAGCTGCCGCCGGTGCCTCTCGCTGGGCTGTCCGGCCATCAGCTTCGAGAACGACAGGCCGGTCGTCAACCCGCTCCTCTGCTACCCGGACTGCCGCCTCTGCGCCGATGTCTGCCCGAAGGGCGCCCTCAGCAAGGACTACAGGAGGGAGGAACCACGTGGGAACTGATGTGACGAACGTCCTCCTGTGCGGCACCGGCGGACAGGGGATACTCCTCGCCAGCGAGATACTGGGCGGGGCCGCGCTGATCGCCGGCCGCGACGTGAAGAAGAGCGAAGTCCACGGGATGGCCCAGAGGGGCGGGAGCGTCGTGAGCCATGTCCGCTACGGGACGCGGGTCCACAGCCCCCTGGTCGAGGAGGGCACGGCCCACCTGCTCGTGTCGATGGAGAAGCTCGAGGCCCTCAGGTGGAGCCACTTTCTCGCCCCCGGAGGCAAGGCCCTCGTGTGCGACCTGGAGATAGTCCCCCTGACCGTGAGCACGGGACAGGCGGAGTACCCGGACGTCTGGAGCGGCCTCGAAGCCAGGGGGGTCGACTTCCTGAGGGTGGGCGCGGTCGAGGAGGCCTCCAGGATAGGGGACAGGAGGGTCCTGAACACCGTGATGGCGGGTGCCGCCTCGGTCTTCCTCGACATCCCGCACGAGGCCTGGCTCGAGGCGATACGCCGCCGCCTGCCGGAGAAGGCTCATGCCGCGAACCTGGAGGCCTTCGCCAGGGGCAGGGAGATCGCCGGGGCCTGACCCCCGGAGGGGCTCAGCTCTTCAGGGCCTCCCTGAGGGAGACGGAGGGTTCCACGGGGATGCCGTTCTGCTCGCGCCAGGCCCTGATCATCGGCCTTACATCGGTCAGCAGCGCATCCTGAAGCAGCTTCTCCGCCAGGTACAGGTCGGGCCTGGCCTGCAGCTCCGCCAGCTCGGCCGGGTTCACGAGCATCGCGGCCGCGTAGGCCGCCTCGATGTTCTCTATCGAGCGCAGCACGGCCTCCGCCGGGCTTCCCGTGCGCGCGCAGACGCCTATCTCGAAGGTCATGCCGCGGATGGCGCAGAGCCCGGCGGCCTCGGCCTGGAGAAGGTTCACGAAGAAGCGGAAGAGGGTGGCGGGGTCGAGGGTGCCCGCGGGGAGGGCGCCCTGCGACAGCCGGTTGTCGGAGAGCCTGATGCTGCCGAGCATCTTCTGGTGGAGCATGGCGACCACTATGCTGTCGAGGCTCGCGCCCGGCAGCAGCGCCGCGAGGTCGAGCATCACCCTGCAGGAGGGATCGGTCTCGCGGCAGAGCCATGCGGCCGTGCCCCAGTCCGCCACGGCCATGGCGCAGAAGGACGGGTCGAAGGGGCGGAACTCCAGCATGAGGTTCTCGCTCTTGCGGACGTTCAGCCCTATCTGCCTGAGCCCGTTGAGGATCCTGTCCAGCATGTCCGGCAGGTTCTTCTCTCCCGGGGAGTCGATGCCGTCGGGGATCCAGAGGACGAGCTGCCGGCAGTCTACGGCCCTCATGAGCTCCATGGAGCGTATCACGAAGTTGATCGAGGCCACCCTTATCTCGTTGAGCGGGCTGGTGAGGGTGCCGTACATGAGCCTGTGGTTGAGCGTGCCGCTCTTGCGGGGGGTGAACATGTCCGGGTAGAAGGAGCTGCACTCGAGGGCGAACTCCTTGAGCAGCGGGGAGATCTTCGCGGCATCCTCGTCGGTTCTCACGTCGGCCGGGGAGTGCAGCGCCACCTTCCTGCAGCGCCCGGTGGCCCTGGAGACGGCCGCCGCCTGCCGGAGCCTCTCCTCCGCGGTGCCCGGATCATCGTCGGTGCGGTACGAAGCATAGCCGCTCGAACCTCTCGCGAAGGCCATGCTCGACACCTGCAGCTGGAGTTCGCCCAGCCTCTCTGCTACCGTCTTGACTTCCACTCGCCGGTCCTCCCCGCTTCTGTCAGAGACCGAGGGCCCCTGATATTGACTTCATGGCCCGCAGGGACAGGTCCATGAACCTGTCCAGATCGTAGCCCGCCAGGCGGCACTCCATAATCCCGTCGCGGTTCACGGCCCGTGCGAATCCGCTCTTGGTCATCCTCTTGATGACCGACGACGGCTCGACCGACGCCAGGCTCCTGTCCGGATAGATGAGAGCCGTTGCGGTTATCAGGCCCGTCACGCACTCCGCCGCTGCCAGCAGGTGGTCCAGGTCGGACTCCCTGCGGGATCCGTTGTTCTCGGCATTGTGGGACAGTATGGCGTGAACGTGCTCCCGCGGCAACCGTCCCTCGAGGGTCCGGGCGGTGACGACTCCGTGCATGGAATGGTCCCCGGCCGTCTCCTCGTAGTCGAGGTCATGGAGAATGCCGGTGACCTCCCAGAGCTCGGGGTCCTCCCCGCGGTCCTCCGCGAGGCTTCTCATTATCGCGCCGGCGGCCATGCAGTGCCTGCGGAGGTTGAGGTTGGAGAGCCTCTCCTCGAGCATGGCCAGGGCTTCGTCACGGGATATCCCAGAGCCTGCCATTCCACCTCCCCTCGAGCCTCGATAGCCCCGCAGGGGGCCCCGACTCGAGGAACGAGTAGACCGTTCCGAGGGTGTCGGCGACATCGCTCGGAAGCAGAGACCTGGCCGACGAGCGAGCTGCGGCGATGTCGGCCGCGGAGCCCAGGAGGAAGGCCCCCAGGGCGGCGGCCTCGAACGGGGCGAGCCCCTGCCCGAGGAGCGATGCCACGATGCCCGTGAGCACGTCTCCGGAGCCGCCCGTGGCGAGCCCGCTGTTCCCCACCGGGACGAGCATCCTCCGGCCGTCGGGGCCGAACACGACGCTCGGCCGGCCCTTGAGGAGGATGGTCGCGCCGGTGGCCTTCGAGAGCACCCCGGCCATCTCCCAGAGATCCTCCCTGCTCCCGTCCCCGCGCTCCGCCAGCCTCAGGAGCTCGCCGGCATGGGGTGTGAGCACGAGGGGCCCCTTCCTCAGGGCCAGCTCCCCGATGGAACCGGAGAGCACGTTCAGCGCGTCCGCATCGACCACTGCCGGAATGTGCCAGTTGGAGAGCACGTGCCTGACTATCTTGCCCGTGTCCGGGCCCCTGCCCATGCCCGGACCGATCGCCAGGCACGAGAACCCCGACGGGTCGGGCAGCGAGGTCACGTCGCCGGGAAGGAAGTAGCCGCAGATGACCTCCGGGATCCTGCCGGCGACGAGCGGGGCGGCCGGATAGGGGACGAAGAGCCGGACGAGACCGCTTCCGGCGCGCAGCGCCCCGGCGGCCATGAGCAGGGCCGCCCCGGGCATGTCCTCGGACCCGCCGAGCAGCATGACCCTGCCGAAGGTCCCCTTGTGGGAGTCGACCGGGCGGGGGGGCAGCAGACGGGCGGCCCCTTCGTAGTCGAGCACCATCCTGTCCATCCTGTCATCAGTCTCGACGCCTATGTCCGCAGTGAAGACCGCACCCGCGAACCCGCATCCCGGAGGCACGAGCAGGCCCAGCTTGGGAGCGGCGAGCGTGACGGTCACGGAGGCCGGGACAGTGAGGGGGTCGGCATCACCCGAGGAACCGTCGACCCCGGTCGGCGTGTCCACGGCCAGGATCCGGGGGCAGCGAGCGAGGAGCCCGAGGCAGGCAGCCACCGCTCCTCCCGCCTGTCCGTGGAACCCGGTTCCCAGAAGGGCGTCCATGCCCAGGGCCGTGCCCTCCGGAAGCCCGCGGAGCTGCTCGAGCGAGGCGATGTCCCCTCCCTCGTCCCTGTACCTCACCAGGTTCCTCATGCAGAGGTGCCCGATGCCGGAGGGCGAGTCCGAGGCCAGCACGGCCTTCACGTCGACGCCCCTGCTCCTGAGGAGGCGTGCGGCCACGAACCCGTCACCGCCGTTGTTGCCGGGGCCGCAGAATACGACTACCGGCCCCCGGGAGCCTCCGAGCATCCGCAGGGCGGTGTCCGCAACCGCCTGACCGGCCCTTTCCATCAGGATCTCCGGCGGGGTGCCCGCAGAGGCCGTCCTGCTGTCGAAGGCGGCCATCTCGGCGGGGGTGACCCAGCAGTTCATCGGTCCCGTCCGCCGTCCGCAATCACCACGACGGCCACTGCCGCCGATCCGGTGTGGCTGATGCTGAGAGAAGCCTCCCTGCCGCGCAGCATGTCGCGGGCCAGCCCGCTGGGCCGTATCGCCGGGGCGCGGCCTTCGCTCCTCTCGACCTCCACCTGGTGCCAGGAGACCCCCCCCGACAGCCCTGTGCCCAGGGCCTTCAGGAAGGCCTCCTTGGCCGCGAACATGCCCGCGAGCGACTCCACGCGGGGGCGCCCGGCCAGCTCGCCGGGAGTGAAGAGCCTCTCCAGGAACGCCATGCCGCGCCTGTCCACCACGCCGCGGAATCTCTCCATGTCCACCATGTCTATGCCGGGGCTGATCATGTCCGCCGCTCCGCCAGGCCTGCCTCCCCCTCCCCGGGGAGGATGAGTATAACCGCGGGCAATGCGGAAGGGGATGGCCGCATCAGACGCACAGCGGCTCGAGGACGCCGCCGGACCATCTCGCGAATGCATTGCAGGACATGGGACTGCAGGCTTCCCTGTCGGAATCGAGGACCGCCGCGGCAGCCCTGCCGACCATCACGGCGTTGTCGGTCGCCCACGGCCTGTCGGGCATGAGCAGATCCAGCCCCATCCGCGAGCATTCCGACGCGAGCCGCGACCGGAGCCTGCTGTTCGCGGACACGCCCCCGGCGGTCATGACGGAGGCGGCTCCATGCCTCCCGGCCTGTGCCAGGAGCTTCGAGGCCAGTATCCGGGAGACCGTCTCCGAGAACCCCGCAGCCAGGTCCGCCGGGTCGGCCCCCCTCTCCCAGAGGAGCCTGACGGCGGTCTTGAGCCCGCTGAAGCTGAACTCCGGCTCCCGTGGATCGTCGAGGGGCGACGGCAGGGACACGGCTCGCGGATCTCCCCGCACGGACAGCTCGTCCAGGAGAGCCCCGCCCGGGTAGCCCAGGCCGAGGATCTTGGCCGTCTTGTCGAACGCCTCTCCGGCAGCGTCGTCCCTGGTGCCCCCGAGGAACCTCGTCGAGCGCCAGGAGTCCAGGAGGAACAGGGATGTGTGGCCTCCCGAGGCCAGGAGGGCCACGACCGGGAAGCGCACCGGGGAGGAGGGGCCATCGTAGTGGATGAACAGGTGGGACGCCAGGTGGTTGATTCCCAGGAAGGGCCTTCCGGCTGAGAAGGCCGCGGCCTTCGCCCATGAGAGCCCCACGAGGAGCGAGCCGACCAGCCCGGGGCCGCAGGTCGCCGCTACGGCGTCGATGTCGCGCAGGGCGACCCCTGCCCTTCCGAGCAGCCCGGCCACGAGCCCGGGGAGTACCTCCAGGTGCATCCTGGAGGCCAGCTCGGGCACCACTCCCCCCAGGCCCGAGTGCACGGTCTGCCCCATGGCCGCCTCGGCCAGGACCTCCGTCCCGTCCAGGACGGCGGCCGCCGTGTCATCGCAGGATGTCTCGACGGCCAGGATGAGCATCAGTCGATCCCGACGATCCTCACGGACACCTCGACGGGCTCGCCTCCCGGTATCCTCACAGGCACGCGGAAGTCCCCCAGGGACTTGATGTGCTCGTCGAGCTGGATCTGCCGGCGGTCCACCTCCACGCCCGCGGCCGAGATCGCGTCGGCTATCTCCCTGTCTGTCACGCTGCCGTAGAGGTGCCCCGCGGGGTCTGCGGGCGACGAGATCGTGCATGTGACGCCCTGGAGCCTCGCGGCCAGCTCACGGGCCTTCTCGCCCAGCCTGGCCTCCCTGGCCTTCCCGGCCTGCCTGAACTGCTCGGCGGCCTTCGCGGCCGAGGCGCCCGCCGCGGTCGCGAGATTCCTGGGGAACAGGTAGTTCCTGGCATATCCGTCGGAGACGGTCACGACCTCGCCGGCCCTTCCCAGCGCCTTCACATCGGTCTTGAGCAGAACCTTCATCCTATTCTCCCTTTCGCCCCCCGGGGGGCCTTGTATCATTGTTTCCCGGTGGTCCGCCGCTCTCCGGCCCCTGACGGGCCGCCCTCATCCGCGACCTGAAGTCGAACCAGGTGTCGAACAGGCCGGCGGCGACCAGGGTCGCGACGGCCGCCGGGGTGGCCAGCACGACCGCCATCAGCGCGAAGAACACGAGGTACGGCCTGCCCCTGAGCATCTCGGCCGTCACCGCGATGCCGACCGCGCCGTACGGGGCGGTCATGAACACGAGTATGCTGCATGCCGCCCTGACCAGATCGGGCGGCAGCCCCGCCCGGCGGCCCAGGAGGCAGGCGCCCATGCAGACTATCACCATCCATGCCGGGGCCAGGCCCAGCCTCACGTCGACCCGTCGGGCGTCCAGCGCACCCCTGGAGACGGTCCCGAAGAAGACGACTGCCATGATTGCCCCGAGCGAGAGCTGGAGAGCTCCTATTCCCGGGGAAAGGTACACTATCGTGTCCAGCACGGCGCCCATCTGGCCCTGCGGTATCCCGGCAGCCGCGTAGATCGGGGTCAGCGCCTCGAGAGCGTCACGGGTGATGCCCATGATCCCCGGTTCGACGAGGAGGCTGGCAGCGGAGGCCAGGACGCTCGCGGAAGCGGTGACCGCCGCGCACGCGGCCGGCGTCGACCGGGCCGCAGAGCATCGGAAGAGGCATGCCGTCACCACCGAGGTGAGCAGAACACCCTCCAGGCCGCCCGCGACGTATGTCACGGCCCCGGCCAGGATCATGAGGGTGATGCCGCCGGCGGGGCTGCGCCTCGCGACTGCCGCCGCCGCCGCCCCCGCGGTGAAGTGCAGGCCGAGCAGCGCCGAGCCGATGCCCGCCGCGACAGCCCTGCCCGCCCCGGCCGAGCCGGGCGCCCTGCCGCCCTCGGGATTCACCCTACCGGAAGTGCTCCCTGACATAGGGGACGATCGCGAGGAACCTGGCCACCTTCACGGCCCTGGCGACCGCCCTCTGGTGCCTGGCGCAGTTGCCCGAGACCCTCCTGGGGACGATCTTGCCCCTGTCGGAGACGTATCTCCCGAGGAGCCTCTCGTTCTTGTAGGAGATGACGAGGTCCGGCGAGGTGCAGAACCTGCACTTCTTCTTCTTGATGACCTTTACCGTGCTGCGCTTCTTCCTGTTCAAGTCGGCATCCTCCGATCGTTCAGCTGACAATCTCGACCCGCGAGGCCCTCAGGGCCATGCGGTGCCTCATGATCCTGTTCCTGTCCTCGAACTCCCTGCTGGCAAGCCTGCCCTCGACCAGCAGGACGGAGCCCTTCTCGAGCAGCGGAGCCATCTCCTGCGCCAGGGAGCCCCAGAGTTCGACATCGATCTTGACCGACCTCCCGTCATCCCCTCCGCCGGCCCCGGGGTCGGCCTCGAGGACGAGCTCGAGCACGTAGAACCCGGACCTGGTCATGGAGAGGGAGTGCTTCTGGAGCACCCTGCCCGTCATCAGGACCTGGTTCAGCTCCGGGAAGGCGCCGGGCGCGTCCGGAACGGTCGTCCGGGACCCGTCAGAAGGGGATGTCGTCGTACTCCTGCTCCGCGTCGGGCGGCTCGTCCGCCGCCGTGTAGGGGGCCTTCTCCTCGCGGGCTGCGGGCTGCGCCTCCGCCCGCTGGCCCGGGCGCTCCAGGAACTGCACCCGGCGGGCGAGGATCTCCAGGCGGCTCCTCGGGCTGCCGTCCTGGGCCTGCCACTGGCTGGTCTGCAGCTCTCCCTCGATGAGCACCGGGCTGCCCTTGCGCAGGTACTCCGCCACCAGCTCCGCCGTGCGCCTCCAGGCCACGACGTCGACGAAGCAGGTCTTCTGCTGCATCTCGCCGTCTTTGCCCCGGTAGGACTGGCTGCTGGCTATGCGGAAGTTCGAAACGTGCGTGCCGTTCTCGAGGAGGTTCGTCCTGGGCTCGTCCACGAGGTTCCCCGAGATGACCACCCTGTTGATGCTCGGCATGCGGATGTTCATGCTGACCGCCTAATCCTCGGATTCCTGCTCGGACTCGTCATCCGACTCCATGTCGTCCGCGTCCTGCTCGTCCATCCCGGGGGCCTCCTCCGCCATCACGGGCTCCTCGGCGGCGAGCCGGCTGTCGTCGAGCCTGATGGTGAGGAATCGGAGGCAGTTCTCGTTGATCTTCAGGTTCCAGTCGATGGCCGCGCTGACCTCCTCGCCCCCGTACCACCTGACGAAGAAGTAGACGCCCTCGGTCTGCTTCTTGATGGGGAAGGTGAGCATGCGCCTGCCCCACCGCTGGGTTGCCGAGTAGGTCCCCCCGGCCTTCGTGATGATCTCGACGACCTTCGAGACCTCTCCCTCGAGGTCGCCCTCGGAGAGGGAGGCGTTGAAGATCAGGGCTGTCTCGTAGTTGCGCAAATGCGTCCTCCCGGATGAGAGATGGAACGAGATGCGAAGCCGTCCGGCGAACGGAGAGCACGGTTCTGGTGCAGGCGTCGCTTCCGGACGGGTGACCGCATCACCACGGCCGCACACGGAGTGCGGCAAACGACTGGCGATACATGCGTTCGAGAGCCCTCCGGGTCAACCCCCGGCGTTGACCGCCGGGGGCTGTCGTGATACGTTCGCACTGAACCAAAGCCACACCGGGAGGGGAATGTGAAGAAGCTCTCCGCTATCCTGGTACTGCTGGCCGCAGGGGCCGTTCCGGCCCTGGCCCAGACCGGGGGGTTCGGCCTCGGGATAATCGCGGGCGAGCCCACCGGCGTCTGCTTCAAGAGCTGGCTCTCGGGCTCCACCGCCCTCGAGGGCGGCGCGGCGTGGACCTTCGAGGAGGACGGGGGCGTCTTCCTCTTCGCCGACTACGTGCTGCACGCCTTCGACATAGTCGACGACACCGACGCCGACCTGGACGGACTGATGTTCACCTACGGGCTGGGCGGCAAGCTGCACTTCCGCGACAACGAAGGCCCGGACGACGACGAGGAGATAGTCATCGGCCTGAGGATCCCCCTGGGCCTCTGCTACCCCTTCGAGGGCGCGCCGGTCGACATGTTCGTCCAGCTTGCGCCGGTCATGGACGTGGTGCCGGAGACGGAGCTCGGCCTGAACGGCGGCATAGGGGCCAGGCTCTACTTCTAGCCCTCAGTCCCCCGCGAAGAGGTTGCCCGAGAGGAACGCCGGGTCCGAGGTCACGGTCACGCCCAGCTTCCTGAGCCCGGCCGCGTCGCCCGGCGAGGGCATGGCCGTGAGATGCGCGTCGCAGCCGCGAAGGGCGGCGAGCGACCTCATCGCGAGGTCGGCCGTCGGATTCGTCATCGCGCTCACCGAGAGGGCGATGAGCACCTCCTCCAGGTCGAGCTCCGGGGCGGCCGTGCCCAGCACGTCGCTCTTCAGCCGAGCTATCGAGTCTATCGTGCCGGGGGAGAGCAGGTGCATGTCCTGCGGGATGCCCGCGAGGCTCTTGACCGTGTTCAGCACCAGCGCCGCCGGGGCCGTCATCAGCGAGGATGTCTTCCCCGTGACCACCCTGCCGTCGGGCAGCTCCAGGGCCGCCCCCTGGGGGTCCCGCACACCCGCCGCCGCCGCTGCCCCCCGCGCCGGCAGGACGGTGCTGCGCCTGTCCGGCGACAGGCCGTACTGCTCCATGAGGGCCTCGACCTTCTCCACGGCGCTGCTCTCGACCAGCCCTGTTGCGTACTCGCAGCGGTAGCGGAAGTAGCGCCTGAGCATCTCCTGGAGGGCGGCCTCCCTCACCGCGCCGTCGTCCTCTATCCCGTCGGCCATGCGGTTCACGCCCATCTCCGTGGGCGAGCGGTAGAAGTCGGCCGACCCGGTGATCCGCTGGAAGAGCATCTGCAGCAGGGGGAAGGCCTCGACGTCCCTGTTGTAGTTCACCGCCTCCAGGCCGGTCGCCCTTAGGTGGAACGGGTCGATCATGTTGAAGTCGGCGATGTCGGCCGTGGCCGCCTCGTAGGCCGCGTTGACCGGGTGGTCGAGCGGGAGGTTCCAGATGGGGAAGGACTCGAACTTTGCGAACCCGGCCGTGGTGCCGAGCCTGTGCTCGTGGTAGAGCTGGGAGAGGCAGGTGGCGAGCTTCCCGCTGCCCGGGCCCGGGCCGGTCACGATGACGAGCGGCCTCGTGCAGGGGATGTAGGGGTTCCGGCCGTAGCCCGTCTCGCTCACTATCGTGCCGACGTCGGAGGGGTAGCCGGCGGTGGGAGGATGGGCGAAGACGCTGACCCCCCTGCGGGACAGGCCCTTCATGAAGGCGTCGGCGGAGGGCTGGCCGCGGTACCGCGTGACCACCACGCCGAGGACCGACAGGCCTCTTCCCCTCAGCGTGTCGATGATCTTCAGGGCGTCGCTGTCGTAGGTGATGCCGAAGTCGCCCCTGAGCCTGCGCTTCTCGATGTCCCCCGCGTGTATGCAGAGGAGGATCTCGGCGCTGTCTCCCAGGCCCTCGAGAAGGCGCAGCTTGACGTTGGGGTCGTAGCCCGGGAGGACCCTGGCCGCGTGGAAGTCGTAGAGGAGCTTGCCCCCGAACTCGAGGTAGAGCCTGCCCCGGAACCTGTCGATCCTCTCGAGGATGGCCCTCTTCTGTGCGTCGAGGTACCTGTCGCAGTCGAATCCCGTCCCGCCCACTCCCGGGCCTCCCTCCGGAAAGCCGGAACATAAGGGGGGCGCTCCGCGCGGGGCAGTGCGCGGATCAGGCCGTTTACCGTTTCATGTCCCCCCCCTATTATTCGAAGGAGGGGGTGACGGCCATGATCAGAAGACCTTTATTGATTGTTCTGGCGGTGCTGCCTGTCCTCCAGGGAGCTTTAGCAGCCTCCGTCTCCATCGGCTCGCCCGAGTCCGTCGAGGATTACCCCTGGTCGAACGGTTGATTCGACCCCCTGCACCACCAGGTGGTGGTGCTCTCCGGGGAGATTGGCGGTCCGATGCTGATAGACCAGGTCTCCTGGATGTGCTTCGAGGTCGGCTCGGGCACCGCCTCGTTCTCGGATGTGGAGATCCACATGGGGCTCCGGGGCGAGGACTTCCTCGGCAGCAGCTTCGAGGGCAACTACCTCCCGGGGACGCGGACGCTCGTATTCCAGGCCGAGTCGCTGGGTATCGACGCCTCCCCGGGCGAGTGGTACTCCGTCGACCTCGACACCCCCTACGCCTATGACGGATCCGCGAACCTGCTGATAGAAGTCTTCCATCTCCCCGGTCCCGGGAGCGTCTGGTCATGGCACTGGACCGCGGGAGAGGACCGGATGCTCTACGTCTGGTCATCCTCCTCCCCCGTGGGGATCCTCGGGGACGACCTCCCCTGCATGATCCTCTCGGGCGGGCAGGGCCTCGAACAGACCACCTTCGGGGCGATCAAGCACATCTTCTCGATGCCCTGAGGAATACCTTGGCAGGATGAGGAAGGGGCGGGGCCCGGAGGCCCCGCCCCGCTGTCGATGACGCCGTGCTACCGGATGACCATCACCTGGCGGGAGACGGCCCCCGCGGGGGTTGTGAGGCGCACGAAGTAGACGCCGCTCGCGACCTGGCCGGGCTGCCAGACCGCGGAGTGCTCGCCGCCGGCGATCTCGCCGGAGACGATGGTGTCGACGAGGCGGCCGGTGACGTCGTAGACCGCGAGCTGGACCCTGCCGGACTCGGGCACGGAGTAGGAGAAGGAGGCCGAGGTGGTGACGGGGTTCGGGGACGGCATGCCGAGCCAGAAGGCTCCGATGTCGCCCGAGCCGCCCTCCTCGATGCCCACGCCCACCGTCCACATCAGCGTGTCGTACATGTAGTCGTGCTTGAAGGCGCCGGCGTCGATGATGCCGGAGGCCGGAATGGTGACCGTGAAGCTGACCTGGCCCGAGGAGTTCGTCAGGGCGGTCTCGTAGAAGGTCTGGGCGTCGGTCGTCCCCTGCACGCCGTCGGTCAGGGTCACGAGGGCGCCCTGGACCGGGGCCGAGCCGTCGGTCACCGTCAGGGTGATCGTCTGCGACCCGGGGTTGAGGACCGCAGGGCCCGTGAGGTTCAGCACGCCCGGCTCGCTGCCGGTGTCGAAGCTCCACAGCTCCTGCGCGGGGTCGCCGAACCAGAGGTACATCCGTGCGTTGGCCTGGCCGTAGGTGCCGTGCTGGGCCACGGTGATGACCGTGGAGGCGTTGATGGCCTCCTGCACCGCGAAGGTGCCCTGGTCGAAGGCGGCCTTGTAGATCTCCTTGATGAAGGTGTGGTTGGCCTCGGTGTAGCTGGGGTTGTTGGCCGCGAGGTTGCCCGACGCGCCGTTGGCCGCGAACTGCCAGGCCTCGGCCAGGCAGTTGCCCGCGTCCTGGTACCGGCCGCAGTAGCAGGCGATGTTGAACACGGGCGGCATGAAGGTGTTCGTCAGGGCGTTGATGTTGGTGGCGCTCCACCCGGGGGACCAGGACCAGACGGTCACGTCGCCGTGGCCGCGGTAGGTCACGAACCCGTTGCCGTTGTTGATGGCGTCGGAGACCATCTGGGCCGTCCCGCCCTCTGGCGGGTACACCTTGATGAAGGTGAAGTTGATGAGGCTGTACGAGTATGCGGCTATCTCGTTGCAGCACTGGGTGTACTTGCCCGGGTACTGCTCCTCGTGGGCGGCCAGCACGCTCATGCTGGGGATGATGCCCGTGGTGTTGCCGTCGTCGAAGGAGTAGTTCAGGTACCCGTCGATGATCTTGTCGACCTGGTGGGATATCTGGGTGGCGTCGCCCGTGAGCCGGCCGACGGCCAGCTCAGGCACGTCGTCGCCGCCCGTGATGTTGCCGTAGTAGTAGTCGCCGACGTGGCCGCTGTAGGCGTAGGAGGGCATCTCGGCGTGGGTGCCGGCGATGAGCACGAACCTGGTGACGCCCGTCTCGTAGTTGTCCGTGACGGCCTGGAAGATCTGGGCCACGCTGGCCGGGCTGGGCAGCACCTCGACCTGGACCTTGAGGCCAAGGGTGTTGCGCAGCTCGTAGAGCGGGGCCACCGCCGACTGGTTCGCGCTGTTGCAGATGACGATGTACTCGGCGCCGTCACGGGTGTCGTCGACCTGCGCCAGCGGCCTGAACTGCGAGTAGTTGACCAGCGCGGAGGCCATGGCCCTCTCCATCGCCGGATTCACGGGGTATGCCGGAGCGGTGGCGCTGCCGGCGAAGTCTATGCGGATGCGCATCGTCGAGGCGGCCTGGAGCTCGCCCGTCGCCGCATCGAAGCGGAAGGGGTTCACGACGAGCCTGGAGGTGTGCAGGCCCGACCAGATGGCGTCCATGTCGACCGACGCCCAGGCGCCCGGCTGGAGGAAGCCGCCCGAGTAGGCCCTGTCGTTCATCTCGAAGGGCCAGGGGGCGTGGGGCATGTCGATCTCCGCCGGCTGGCGGGGGTAGACGCTCATGCCCTCGAAGGGCGTGTACTGGAGGTTCTGGACGCTGACCTGCGCCGTGGTGCCGAACGGGAGGGCGAAGAGCACGGGGTAGGAGGGAAGCTCGGGGAAGCCGGTCTCGCCCTGGGGCGTGCAGCCCTGGAGCTCGATCCTGTCCCAGGTCGAACCGCCGCCCGGGAAGGAATAGAGCCAGAATCCGGGGATGGTCACATCAGCAACCAGATGGTCGAGATCGGACTCGACGACCTGGAAGGAGACCGGATCGCCGGGACCGCCGCCGAGCGACTGCCAGTTGTAGGAGTAGTCGCCCACGGCCATGGCCGCGACGAAGGGCACGAGCGCGAGAAGGACAGACTTCATCCCAACCTCCCCTTTCAGAGGGTAGAACACATCGTGGAAGCCCAAACCTCTAATGAAATACTGGCACGACAGGTTCCACCGGTCAAGTGTTCCCACCCCGGACCCCTTCGGGTTTGAAATCGTTGACTTGCGTCGCATAACTCATTGTCCCGCAACGCTCCCAAAATCGAGTTGCACGGATTTCGCGCGTAGGCGGAAATCCCTCTCCGGATGGGCGTTTCCGGAGGGCCGGAGCCCGGCCGGCGGAGAGCCCGGCCGCGCCCGGCAAGCCAGGGAGCCCGGGAACCGCCCCTCGCCCGGGGTGTACTTCGTTGACGAGCATTGCGCTCGCGCCCATGTTGTCGATCGTCGGAAGGAGGCCCGATTGAAGAACCTGCTTATCGTTCTCGTCATTGCCGCCACCGCTCTCGCGGGGGCCAAGTTCGGGGGCCGGGTGGGGTACTACCAGGGCAACGAGCCCAGGACCGGGGGATCGGCGGACAACCCGATCTTCGGCGGGCAGTTCCTCTTCCCCCTCATGGACATAGTCGCCATCGAGTTCAGCGCCGGGTACACCTCGACGAGCACGGACATCACCCTCGAGGACTACCTCTTCAACTACATCGAGGAGGAGGAGGGCATCGACCTGGGAGGAAGCTCCGACTCGCTCCTCCAGTACCTCGAGGACAACTGGGGATGGCAGTCCCCCGAGCTCAGCGAGTTCGCCCAGAACTACACGGCCAGCTTCCACGACCTCGATCTCGCGGCAACGCTCAAGGTGAACCTGCCCCTGGGCAACCTGCCCGTGCAGCCCTATGTGGGCGGCGGGGCCGGCGCACACATCATCGTCAGCGACGCCGACCTGCTGATCCAGTATGTGCAGGAGCAGACCGGCCAGGGCTCGCCGATCGACCCCTACGACAAGGTGCACCCCTCGGTGCACGGAGTGCTCGGGGCGACCTTCCAGCCCGCCATGCTGCCCGTGGGCTTCTTCGCCGAGTACAAGTACTCCAGGGCCCTTGGCGACGAGGCGGGCTCGGGGAACATCAGCTCGGTGTACGGCGGGGTTAACATCGGATTCTGATCCGGTTCCGGACCCGCAACCGGCTGGAGGCGGAGGGCTTGACACCGGTCCGGCCCTCCGCGATTCTTACTCCGCTGCTAAGGTTTGCTCCAGCGGAGGGGGGTCCATTGAACGGAAGACTGCTTCTGCTCCTCCTGCTATTGCCCCTGGCGACGGTCTCGGCACAGACAGTGGTGCTCACGCTCGACGCGCCCGACACCAACATCAGCGGCCTCGCCTACGGCGGCGGCTCGCTGTGGGCGGTCGATGGAACCACGAACTACCTCTACAAGCTGAACCCGTCCACGGGTGCGGTGCAGGGTTCCTGGTACGTGGCTCCTTCGTCGTCCGAACACCCGACGGGTCTGGGGTTCGGCAACAACCAGCTCTACATCGCCCACACCAACAGCTACATCAAGATCTACACGACCTCGGGCGTCTACTCCTCGCAGTTCACCGTCAGCTGTTGAGGCAGCCAGCTCTCGTCGGTGACGGGAGTGGGATCGGATGCCTCGAAGCTCTATGCACTCGGCACCAGCTACTACGGCTACTCGGTGGAGACCTTCTCGTGGACCGGGACCGTCGGGGCCTCGCCCTACATCAACAGCTTCGTGGGGCTGGGGACCGGATATGACATCGGCTACTCGGGCTCGTACGTATGGGTGGCCAACGATGCCGCAGACAGCCCCGTGAGGGCGTTCAACACTGCGGGAACGCCCGTGAACGCGATCCCCGGCTCCATCATCGGCAACGCCGCCAGGGGAGTCGACTTCGAGAGCGCGACCCTGATGTGGGTCAGCAACCCCAACAACGACAAGATCTACAAGATCGACCTCAGCGTCGGAGTAGGGGAGGGTCAGGGCGCCGAGGTCCCTGCAGGTCTCGCAGCCGGCCCCAACCCCTTCACCGCCTCGGTGACCATCGAGGGAGGCGGGTTCGGCAGGGGTGCCGTGGTGACCATCTTCGACATGCAGGGCCGCAGCGTGATGGAGGAGGCCTTCCCCGGCGTGTTCGTCTGGGACGCCTCCGGCGTGCCTCCGGGCCCCTACTTCGCGAGGGTCACGGACGGCGCCTCCTCGCAGACGCTCAGGCTGATCAGGATCTAGGGCCGACAGGCCGGATTCGGGGGGCGGCGGATCTCCGCCGCCCCCTCTGCATCCGCACGCGCCGCAAGAACTATCAGCATGGTAGGTATTGACCGGAACGCCGTCCGGACCGATCTTCGGTCCGCAAGGATTCCTCGAGGGGAGGTGACACATGAAGAATGCACTGATAGCAGTTCTGGCGATCATCACGGCGTCGGGCGCCCAGACCGTGGTCCTCACCCTCGACGCCCCAGACACCAACATCAGCGGCCTCGCCTACGGAGCCGGAAGCCTCTGGGCCGTCGACGGCCTGACGCGCACCGTCTACCAGATGGACCCCACCTCCGGCTCCGTCCAGAGCTCCTGGTGGATCGAGGCCTTGCCGACCGTGAGCGCCACAGGGCTCGGGTTCGGCAACAACATGGTCCACGTCGGCCTGTTCAACGGCAGCACCTTCGGCGACATCTGGCAGTACACCACCGCAGGCGTCCTGTCGAACACCTTCACCTGCTTCTGTTGAGGCAGCCAGCTCCAGTCGGTGACTGGAGTCGCTGCCGACGCCTCCAAGCTCTACGTGTCGGGCAACTACGGAGCCTCCAGGAGCGTGGAGACCTACTCCTGGACCGGTTCGGTGAGCGCCTCACCCTACATCAACAACATGACCGGGGCGGGGACCATCTACGACATCGGCTTCGCGGGCGGGCTGATCTGGGTCGCCTGCGACGGGGCCGACAGCCCCGTGAAGGCCTACAACACGGCCGGCGCGATAGTGGACATGATCCCGGGATCCATCGTGGAGAACGCGGCCCGGGGGGTCGACTTCGACGATCTCGGCTTCCTCTGGGTCAGCAATCCCACCACCGACAAGATCTACAAGATCGATCTCACCCAGGGCGTCGAGGAGGGTCCGGGAACCGGGACCTCGCTCTCCGTGCTCGCCAACCCCTTCGAGTCCAGCGCAGTCATCACGGGAGCCGGCTTCGGTGATGCCAGGATCGAGATCTTCGACCTCTGCGGCCGCATCGTGGCGGAGGCCCCGTTCGGGGGTTCCTACACGTGGAACGCGGCATCGGAGCCCGCCGGGACCTACCTGGTCGTTGTAAGCGACGGGATCTCCCGCGAAAGGCTGAGCCTGGTCAGGCTCCAGTAGGAGCGGCATCCAAGGGGGGCCTGCACGCAGGCCCCCCTCACCCACCCGGGGACACCCCCTCGACCATCGCGTCGCGCATCGACGACGGGCAGGCGACCGCCCCGGTCGAGCGGATCGTCCACTCCGACAGGTCCCATCCGAGGCAGACGCCGCCGGCCTCCCTCACCAGCAGGGCGCCGGCGGCCATGTCCCAGGGCCTGAGGCTCTGCTCCCAGTACCCGTCGAGCCTGCCGCAGGCGACATAGGACAGGTCGAGGGCCGCCGAGCCGGATCGCCGTATGCCGCGTGCCCTTCCCAGGAAGTGCATGAGGGGTGCGATGTCGAACCCGAGGCTGTCCGGGGTTCGCGTATAGGGGAAGCCCGTTGCGAGGAGCGCGTCGCGCAGCGACGAGACGCTGCTCGTCCGCACCCCGCAGCCGTTCAGGGTCGATCCGCCGCCCCGGCATGCGAGGAAGGTCTCTCCCCTGGAGGGGTCGTGGACGCATCCGGCCGAGACGCCGTCATCGTCTACGAGAGCTATCGATACCGCGAACACCGGGTAGCCGTGCGCGTAGTTGGTCGTGCCGTCGAGAGGGTCGACCAGCCAGAAGGGTGGCGCGGGAAGCGCACAGGCCCCCTCCTCGCCCGCGAAGCCGGCCTCGGGTATCAGCC
The DNA here is from genome assembly GCA_964603785.1 of uncultured bacterium. Lineage (GTDB taxonomy): Bacteria > Fermentibacterota > Fermentibacteria > Fermentibacterales > Fermentibacteraceae > CAZRWD01. The sequence continues at coordinate 60,385 of CAZRWD010000004.1, read as the reverse complement.
GCCCCAGCTCTTCGCGGAGGAGATCCTGGCTCTTCAGATCGGCCGCCGTAAGCAGCTCGAGCCCGTCCTTGGCCGTGACCTGCACTCCCGACGAAAGCCCCTCCATGAGTACGGCTCCGGCCTTCGCCGCGGCTCCCGCGATCCCGTCCAGCAGACTCTTCATCGACCCTCCAGACTCCTTTCCGGCTCCGGGGATTCCCCGAACCGGGGACACCGGACATTATATGCCCGTCCAACAGGGACACGCAGGAGGTGGCGGTTGAAGAAGTTCCTCGTGATGGCCGCCGGCACCGCGATCGTCGCCGTCGGTCTCGTTTCCGTCGCGACCGGCTCCTGGCTGGTCTTCAGGGCGGGGCCTCTGGGGGAGACGGTCACCCGGTCCGCAACCGGTCTCGCCGACGGGCTGGAGGGGGCCGAGAGGGTTCTCGACGTGCTCGGCGCCGACTTCGAGGGCTCGTCCACCCTCCTCGGGCAGGTGAGCGGTGCCGTCATGGAGACCGCCGGGGTCCTCTCGGCCACAGGCGCCGTCCTCGAATCCCTCGACTCCTCGGCGGGAGAGATGGTCGCCTTCTCGGACGGGATGGCGGACGACCTCGAGGGCCTCGCCGCGGCACTCGGACCACTGGGCCAGGGCAGGCTGACGGGTCCCGCCGGCCGCCTGAGGCTCGCGGCGGATGCCGCCCGCCTCCTCCTAGAGAACCTCGACGGCCTCGACGGGAGGATCGCGGCGCTGGAGTCGACCCTCGTCACGGTGTCGATCTCGGTGGACTCCCTTGCGCGTGACCTCGGGAGGACCCATGAAGCCGTCACGAGGGCCCGCGGGGACATGGCCGGGCTCCGCAGGCTGGCGGCCTCCGTCGCCGAAGGCGACGCCGCGCGGAACGCGATAGTCCTCGCCGGGCTGATCCTGGTCTTCCTCGGAGCGCAGGAGCTGATAATGGGCGTGAGGGTGTCGGGCATCCGTATCAGAAGGCGCAGAACCTCGCAGGGGGAAGAGCCCGGGGATCGCTGATGGAGCCGGGGTCCGCGTCGGCCCTGACCGCCTCCCTCTCGAGATCGTGCTCGTCCGCCGGGATCCTTCCGAGCCTGGCCATCGTGTTCGTCTCCCGGTGGCGGATCGCCAGGTTCATCCAGTTGTACTGTCCCGGCCACTCCAGCCCCAGCCTCGTGATCATCCCGAAGAGACGCCTCGCGGCCCTCTCCTTCCCCCCGTCCAGGTCGACGGGCAGGATCCGGATGCAGCAGCGAAGCCCGGCCAGGGCGTGGTTCGCCGCGAGGAGAACGGCGCACCCCGTGGCCTCCCGCAGCCTGAACGGGGTGGATGGCGCGAGCACGGGCACGCCGAAGCTCCTGGTCCAGAAGCCTCCGGGCCCGCCGTAGCCCGTCGGTGCGAACTGGACGACGGACCCCGCCTCCAGCGCCCGGTACATCCAGCGTGGGTTGTCGCCGGGGAAGGCCACATGGTGGGTCTCGAGACTGGTCGAGAGCCTCGCCCGCCTGACAGCCTCCGGAGCTCCCTCGTATCCGGCGGAGAGGACATGCATGTCGTATCCGGCCAGCGACATGGCAATGTGCATGGTTCTCTCGTCGCCGAAGTGGGGGGCGAGGAGCAGGACGCCCCTGCCCTCGTCGAGCGCCCTGTCCAGGTGCTCCCTCCCCCTCCAGGAGATCCTCCCGGCGAGGGTCCGCGCATCCAGCCGGGAGGCCGCGAACAACCCGAGGAACGCCCTCTGGTGAACCGTCCAGAAGCGTCGCAGGACGCCCCGGTACCAGTGCGGTGGCCTGCCTGGGAAGGCGCGGCGGAGGTGGCCGAGGTATGCCTCCCGCCTGCCGGAGGGGGACAGCGCGTCACCGGCCGTCCTGACCGCGGAGAGGACCGCCGTCAGCGCGTCGGGACAGCCGCCGCCCAGGGCGGCGAAGAGAGAGCCGACGACCCTGTAGTACGCGCCTCTGAGCAATGCGGATCCTCCCGGGAGCCGTTAGTCCAGGAAGCAATGACCCGTATAATAGGGCGGAGGTGAACCGTGGGAAAGTACCAGCAGATCGCCCTGTTGCTCGCAACCCTTTCCACCGCCGGCTCTTTCGAGCTGTCCAGCGGCCGGGTGGAGATCGATGTGGGCGAGTACAGGAGCATCTCCTTCTGCGTGGACATCGCACAGCAGGAGGGTACGGCCATAACCGGCTCCCTCTCCGTCGAGCCGGACACCCTCCGGGTCGAGCTGATGCTCTTCCATTCCGACGACTTCCAGCGCTGGACGGCCGGGCTGGGAGCTGTCGACACCCTCTACCTCGGCAGGGCGGGGAGCGGGCCCGTCTCCATCCCTGTCGAGGGGTTCGGAGACATGGTCCTCGTTCTGAGCAACCGCGGCAACTGGGACCGGGCCGTCCTCATGACGGACCTCCGCCTCGCCTTCGAGGGCGACGGCGTCCCCTACAACCCCCTGCTGACCGGGAGCAGGATCGTGCTGGTCCTGCTGGCCGGAGGCGTCACCGCGGCGTTCCTCGCAGGCCTCGTCCTTCACGGACTCAGGGCACGGCGCAGCCGTGCCGGCCGATCGGCCCCTTGACCTCCCCCCCGGGGCATCTTAATTTCCTATAAGACAGGGGGAGAATAATGCTCATATCGACGAGGAGCCGTTACGGACTGAGAGCCCTCACGACCATGATCGCCCTCGGATGGCGCAAGCCGGTCGCGCTGTCGGAGCTGTCGCGCATCGAGGAGGTCTCCCAGAGGTATCTCGAGCAGATCTTCATCAAGCTGAGGGCGAACGGGATCGTGAAGGGGCGGCGCGGTCCCGGGGGGGGCTACGTCCTCTCGCGTGACCCGTCCAGGATCTCGCTTCTCGACGTCATAGGCGTGCTCGAGGCCGGCTTCCTCGCACCCGAGTGCGTCGACGACGCACCGGGATGCGCGGTCGGCTCCCGATCCGGGAGGAAGAAATGCGACAGGGAGGAGACCTGCATCACCCGCAGGCTCTGGCTCGTCCTCCGGAACTGCTGCTATCACTTCCTGGACAGCAACTCGCTGGCCGACCTGGCCGAGGGCAGGATATCCACGAAGGACAAGGGGAATGTGGAAGTACTCTGAGAAGCTGATGGACCATTTCCAGAATCCCAGGAACGTGGGGACGCTGGAGAGCCCCGACGGCCACGCCGACGTAGGGTCGCCCGTCTGCGGCGACGCCATGACCCTCGACATCCTGGTAGACGACGACGACCGCATTGCCGACGTCAGGTTCAGGACCTTCGGATGCGCGGGCGCAATCGCGTCGGCCTCCGCCCTGACCGAGATGGCCCTGGGCAAGACGCTGGACGAGGCCCTGGCGATACGGAACAGGGACATCGCCGACTACCTGGGCGGGATGCCCGAGGAGAAGTACCACTGCTCCGTCATGGGTCACGAGGCCCTGCACATGGCGATAAGGGACTACAGGGAGCATTCCTCCGCGGTCGAGATGTGCGCGAGGGACATACTCTCCGGAACCGCAGCCCTCCCCGGCGGATGGGACCTCTCCGGGATATCCATCGTGAGGGCGAGACCGTCCGAGGTCCTTCTCTCATCATCGGGCGACGTTCCGGACGGGCTCGCGTCGGCGCTTTCGGAGGCGGTCTCGGAGCGGGCCGGCAGGCCCGTGGAGGTGAGATTCGCCTGATGCAGGCCTACCTCGACAACAACGCCACGACACCGCTCGCCCCGGAGGTCCTCGAGGCGATGATGCCCTATCTCCGCGAGCGCTTCGGCAATCCGTCCAGCTTCCACACGTTCGGCAGCGCCGTCATGGAGGATCTGGAGGAGGCCCGCAGCAGGGTCGCCGCGCTGCTGGGGGCATCGGACCCCACCTCGGTCGTCTTCACCGGCGGAGGCACCGAGAGCGACAACTGGGCCCTCAGGGGAGCCGTCGCAGCACGACCCGACAGACCCGCCCTGGTCACCACCGCGGTCGAGCATCCCGCGGTGCTGGAGACAGCCAGGGATCTCGAGAGGGCGGGACACCCCCTGCGCATCGCGGGGGTCACCTGCGACGGCCGTCTCGACATGGAGGACCTGATGCGCTTCATCGACGGGGACGTCGCCGTCGTCTCCGTCATGGCCGCGAACAACGAGACCGGCGTCATCATGCCCGTCGCGGAATGCGCCGCGGCCGCCTCGCGAGCCGGGGCCCTCTTCCACACGGACGCAGTGCAGGCGGCAGGGAAGATCCCGCTCGACGTCGAATCGTCCGGAATCGACCTCCTCAGCCTCTCGGCGCACAAGATACACGGGCCCAAGGGAGTCGGCGCCCTCTACATCCGGCCCGGAGTGGAGATCGCTCCTCTCGTCACGGGCGGGCACCACGAGAAGGGCAGGCGTGCCGGCACCTACAACGCCCCGGGGATCGCGGGGTTCGGAGAGGCCGCAAGGCTCGCCCTGGCGGACATGGAGGCGGAGAGGGCGAGATTGTCCTCGCTGCGGGACCGGTTCGAGCGCGAGGTCCTCGCAGGCTGCCCCGGCGCCATCGTGGCGGGATCGGGGGCGGAGAGGCTGCCGAACACCACCACCGTGCTCTTCAAGGGAGTCGAGAGCGAGGCCATCCTCACCCTGCTGGACATGCGCGGCATCAGCGCCTCTTCCGGATCCGCCTGCAGCACCGGCAGCAGGGACCCCAGCCATGTCCTGAAGGCGATGAACATAGACAGGAACCTCGCCAACAGCGCGCTGCGCTTCAGCCTGGGCAGATACACGACCGACGCCGAGATCGACTACGCCGTCGGGACCCTGGTCGGGATAGTGGATAGGCTGAGGCGGATCTCGCCCTACGCCTGAGCTGTCAGAGCGCCCCTGTCGACATCGCGACGGATGCGGATATCCCGAGGAGCGGTTCGTCCTCGAGAGTGACCGACGCTGTCAGCCCCGCCTCGAGCCAGCCGGCCGGGCCGTAGACCAGCCCGGCCGCGATCTCCGGCTGAGACCCCGTTCCGCCCCGGGCGCCGCCGAAGGCCTGCAGGCTCGTGTCGAGATAGCTCGCGGCGCAGCAGCCGAAGTCGATCCCGTCCGTGATCCGCGAGGAGAACGGGTCATCCCCCCCGGCCGCGAAGTAGGAGGCCGCGAGGGACAGCCTGACCAGCCTGTACACCGTGCTGGTGCAGAGACCCGCCGATGCGCGGGAGCCCGCATCCCTGGGCGACTCGCCCGTCGGGAGCACCAGGCTCCCGGTGAAGGCGAGCCCGGTCCCTCCCCGGGCCGATTCGTAGAGGTACTTGACCCCCAGGGAGATGTCGCCTGCCGGTCCTGCGCCCCAGGCTTCGTCGGAGGCGTACACCGGCACCGAAGCGCCCATCTCCAGGCCCTCGGAAAGCCCGTAGCACACGGCCGCAGTCACCGGCACCGCGTGCCCCCCTCCCGGGGGGAGGAGGAGCCCGGCCGAAACGGAGGCGTGAAGGTCTCCATCGGGGACGAAGTCGGTGACGGGCACGGCCCAGAGCCCGGACAGACCGCCCGGGGTGATCACCTGCGCCGATGCGCCGCTGCAGGCGATCAGCGCAGCCGCGACAGGGGCGGCTCGCAGGAGCGTTCCTCCGGTCAGGCCGGACCTCCGTTCGGTTGATGTTGACCGGCGCCGAAGATAGACAGAGAATAGCCGACGGGCCAGTCGGGGAACAGGCGGGAGGAAACGATGCGGATAGGGAACATTGCCGCTCTGCTGCTTGCTCTGCTCTCGCTGGCGGGGTTCGCGGTGCTCCTCCTGACTGATCCGCCCCCCCCTCCTCCGGACAGGGCGCACGAGGAGGGGCCTCCGCCGCCCATCGAGTCGCTGTGCGGCGAGGTCGCGCTGGGCGGCATGCCCAGGGTGCAGGTCAGGGGGGACACCACCGTGCTCGTGCTGGACCTGGACAGCAGCTTCTACACCATGTCCCAGGCGAACCTCCACCTGACCAGGGCCTTCGCCCTCTCGGGATGCACGCTGCTCGAGACGAGGCAGAGGCCGGGCGGGGGCCTCCGCTTCACGGGCCTCTATCCCGACGGCGCCCCGCTGAGGATAGAGCTGAAGCCCGTCGGCTCCAACTGAGCAAATCGTTGACAGCGGGAAGCTCATGCGGTTATTGATCCCGTTCCAAATCCGTCCGGGAAGATCAAGGCGCAACCGCTCAAAGGATGGTGTCCGGCCGCTCCGGGGCCGCCCAGAGGGATCGTCAGCCGGGCTACAGCAGGAGGTTTCCGGGATATGAAGCGTTCTTCGTTCGACTGGCGGCTCTGGAGCTCCTTCGCGCTCTTCGTCGTGGCTGCGGTCCTGATCTGGCCGACGATCAGGTGGTACTCCCTTCCCGAGATAGAGCGCGACCGGGCGGAGGCCAGCGTCCAGCCGGAGACCGAGAACCCGCACTTCCGGGCGCTTCTCGACGAGATGAGGCTCGAGGGCGGCGAGGCCGTGCTGGCGGACTACAGGGCCCTCTACTCCGAGAGCAGGGGCACCATCAAGCTGGGCCTCGACCTCCAGGGGGGCATGTACCTCTCCTACGTCGTGGAGCCGGTGGGCGGCCTCGATCCCTCCGAGTCCATCGACCAGGCCCTGGAGACCATAAGGAACAGGATAGACGAGTTCGGCGTCTCCGAGCCGTCGATCACAAGGCAGGGCGACGACAGGATCGTGGTCCAGCTCCCGGGCATCCGCGACCCCGCGCGCGCCCGCTCGATCGTGGAGAGACAGGCCCTGCTGGAGTTCAAGCTCGTCGCATATCCCAACGACCGCGTCAGCTTCCCCTCCGACGTCCCGGTTCTCGTCGCGATCGATGCCATGCTGGCGGCCGAGGCCTCCGCGACGACAGCAGCATCAGACAGCACGGGCACGCCTGCGGATTCGACGGGTGCCGGCGCATTCCCTGTCCCCGACACATCCGCTGCCTTCAGCCTGCCCGGCCAGCCGGCCGCGGTCGAGGACTCGATCCTGACCGTTCCCGTCATGCCGGACGCAGCACCCGAGGGATCGCTCACGGCCCTGTTCAGGGGCGCCGACGAGTATGTCGCGCGCAGCATGAGCATCTCCCCCGGGGACTGGATCATCGCGGACGGCGCCGACCAGGAGGTCTTCGAGAGCATCGTCAGCCGCGCAGCGGTGGATTCGATCCTCGCGGCCGCCAACCTCCAGTTCGCCCTCGGCAGGGCCGCCGAGACCCCGGACGGCACCTTCAGGGCGGTCTTCCTCGTGCCCAGGGACGTGACCTTCGGCTGGGACGCCAGCAGCTCCCTGTCCCGTCCCCACTACCTCCTGACGGGCGCCTCCCTCACGGACGTCACCGTCCGGATGGGGGACAGCCAGACCCTCAGCACCGCCCCCTACCTGATCCTCGAGTTCGACTCCGAAGGCTCCAGGAACTGGGAGAGGATCACGGGCGAGAACGTCCAGGAGCGGGTCAGCATCATACTCGACGGGACTATCTACTCCGTCGCCACCATCAGCGAGCGCATCAGCGGCACCAGCACCAGGCTCTCCGGCGGCTTCACGGTCGAGGAGGCCAGGGACCTCAGGCTCATCCTGAAGGCCGGCTCGCTCCCCGCCAGGCTCGTCCTGGCCGAGGAGCAGACCATCGGCCCGTCCCTCGGCAGGCGCTCCCTCAACCAGGGTCTCGTCGCAGGCCTCGTGGGCTTCTGCATCGTCGCGCTCTTCATGATCGTCTACTACGGGACCGCCGGCGTGATAGCCACCATCGGCCTCGTGCTGAACATGATCCTCGTGCTGGCCGTCCTCTGCTTCCCTGGACCCCTCGCCCAGTTCGGGGTGGCGGGCCTCGGGGCGACCCTGACCCTGCCCGGCATCGCGGGCATCGTCCTCACCATAGGCATGGCCGTCGATGCGAACGTGCTGATCTTCGAGCGCATCCGCGAGGAGAGGCGCTCGGGCAAGACGATCAGGCCCGCCGTCGAGGCGGGCTTCGCGAGGGCGTTCACGACAATCCTCGACTCCAACCTCACCACCCTGATCACGGCCCTCATCCTCTACAGGTTCGGCACGGGTCCGATCAGGGGGTTCGCCGTCACGCTCTCGATCGGTATACTGGCGAGCCTGTTCTGCTCGCTGGTCTTCGGCCGCAGCGTCTTCGAGATGCTCCTGCGCGGCAGGTCCAGGACCGACATCAACCTCGGCAGGCTGGCCTTCTTCCGTGACTCGGCCTTCAGCTTCGTCCGCATCAGGCGCATGATGTACGTCATCTCGCTGGCCGTGATCCTGGCGGGCGGCGCAGCCTTCGCCCTCTCGGGCGGGTTCAGGATGTCCATCGACTTCACCGGCGGCCTGGAGACGAATGTCGCCGGGCCTTCCGACATGACAGTGGAGAAGCTGCGCGGGGCCCTGTTCGATGCCGGGCTGTCCAGCGTGCAGGTCCAGAGACTGCAGGACTACGCGGGGGAGGGCAGCGCATTCGTCGTCAGGACCTCCACCATGGATGCGGGCCTGGTCAACGAGGCCCTCGTCGCGCTGGGCTGCTCGCCGATGGAAGCCTCGGACGAGGCCGGCTCCTACATCCGCCAGATAGGCCCGAGGGTCGGTTCCGAGCTCAGATCGAAGGCCACGAGCGCCGTACTGCTCTCCTGGCTTGCGATCATCATCTACATCTGGTACAGGTTCCAGCTGAAGTGGGGTTTCGCGGCAGTCACGGCACTGGTGCACGACACGCTGATCGCGCTCGGGTTCATCGCCTTCATGCGCATCGAGGTATCGCTCACCATCGTCGCGGCTCTCCTGACGATAATCGGCTACTCGATCAACGACACGATCGTCGTCTTCGACCGCATCAGGGAGAACCGCAGGCTGCGCAAGGGCAGGACCTTCGACGAGACCGTCGACCTGAGCGTGAACGAGACCCTCGGGCGGACGGTGATAACCGCGCTGACCACCTTCCTGGCCGTCCTGTCCCTGTTCGTCTTCGGCGTCGGCGAGATTGCCAACTTCGCGCTGACCATGTGCCTGGGTCTCGTGGTGGGCACCTATTCGTCGATATTCATAGCCAGCATGATACTGGTGGACTGGCGGGCGAGGCGCGGCAGGGGCTGACGCCCGGCCGGTCAGCCCGGGAGGAAGAGGCGCACGAGGGCTCCGCCCTCCTGCGCCTTTCCGTATTCCACGCTTCCCCCGTGCAGGGCGGCGATCCGGGTCACCATGGCTAGCCCGAGGCCGGAGCCGGGGCTTCCTGCGTGCCTCACGAAGGGCTCGCCGAGGCGGGGCAGCACAGCCGGGTCGAAGCCGCCGCCGTCGTCCGACACCTCGACGAAGGACCCTCCGGGCATGCGCCCGGTTCTCACCAGGACCCGTGACGAGGCGTGCCGCACGGCGTTTCGCACCAGATTCGCCACGGCCCTCGAGACGAGCCTCCTGTCCGCCAGGACCTCGGCCGATCCCGACACCGTGGTCTCGACATCCTGCCTCGTCCAGCACTCCGAGTCCGCGATCTCCGAGGCGGCGTCCGCCAGGTCGAACCTCTCCCTCGAGAGGCTGTCGGTCCGGGTGAGGCGGTTGTAGGCGAGCAGCTCGCCCAGGAGCGAGTCGAGAGCCTCCAGGTCGGCCTCCATGCGTGAGATGCGCCCATCCCCTGCATCGGTGCCCTCCCTGAGGAGCTCGAGGGCGAACCGCATCCTCGCCAGGGGGGTCCTGATCTCGTGGGCAACGCTGCCGAGCAGGTCCCGGTGCGATGCCAGCAGGTCCTCGATCCTCCCCGCCATCGAGTTGAAGGTCTCTCCCAGCGAGTCGACCAGGTCGCCGTCACCGGAAGCCGGCACCCTCGTCGAGAGGTCGCCCGTGCCTATCGCCGCGGCGGCCTGCTCCAGCCTGCGGAGCCTTCGGCGGAGGGGCAGGAGGGAGAGCATGAGCACGGCCCCCGTGGATACGACGAGGAGACCTACGAAGACGAGGAAGACCAGCCTCCCGAAACTGCCTCCCCTGGGCAGGAGGTTGACCTCGACCACGAACGGCAGCTCGCGGGGGAGGCCCGGCAGGAAGATCCTTCCCGCACGGGGGGCCGGAGGCGGCTCCATGGATCCGGGGGCCGGCTTCGGATAAAGGTCGGCCTCGATGCCCATGCGGCCGGCCAGCTCGAGTATCCTCTCCGGGGAAGGCGGTTCGAGGGCCAGGAGGCTGTCCCTGAATTCCGTGAGGACCACCCGGTTGTGACTGCTCGTCTTCTCCGGTATGAGCCTGAACGCGATGAGGAAGGCCACCGCCAGCACCACGAGGATGGTCGCGGCGAGGGGCAGGTAGATGCGGAGGAAGAGCCTGTTCACGAGTCCCCGTCTCTTGCGAGGACATACCCCACACCGCGCACCGTGCGGATGAGGTCCCCTCCCCCGGGGAGAAGGGACAGCTTGGCCCTGAGCCGGGAGACGACCACGTCGACGGACCTGTCGAACGAGTGGAAGTCTATGCCCCGGAGCTCCTCGACCAGCCGCGCGCGCTCCTGGACTCTGCCGGCGCGCCTGGCCAGCAGCGTCAGCAGGTCGAACTCGGTCGTCGTCAGGTCGAGCTCCGCATCCCCCAGCATCGCCTTCCTGGACGAGACGTCGATGCGGAGGGAGCCGTTCAGTACGGTCTCGGCTCCGTCATCGCCGGAGGCCCGTCTGAGGAGGGCCCTGATCCTTGCCAGCAGGACCCTTGGGGCGACCGGCTTGCGGATGTAGTCGTCCGCGCCGAGCTCGAGGCCGACGACCACGTCGGTGTCGTCCCCGAGTGCCGTCAGGAACAGGATGGGTCCCCTCCAGGTCATCCTCAGGGCCCGGCAGAGGTCGAGGCCGCTGCCTCCCGGCAGCATGATGTCCAGGACGACCAGGTCCGGCCCTGACCTGAGGATGGATCTTTCGGCGCCCTCGGCGGTAGACAGGAGGCGGACGTCCATGCCCTGGCCGGTTAGGTACTCGGTTAGAAGCCTGCCGAGCTCGGCGTCGTCCTCGACGATCGTCACCCTGGGGGCGGCGGGGGCAGGCTTCACGAACCCTCCGTTGACGGGGGACGGCACGAGCTTATTCTATCGGCTCCCGTCGAATGATACACAGGAGGAGAGATGCAGGCCATTCTAGCGCTGCTTTCCATGCTCTCGACGGCGGCCCCCGCCCCTGGGGCGGAGCTGCCGTACGTGCTCGACCATCCGGGCGTCGTCTTCGAGTGGCTGCCCGAAGCCCTCCTCCCTCCCGTCGAGGGAGAGCTGACGGAGGAGAGCGGCTCGGTCACGAGCGGCCCTTCGTCGGACGGGGCAGAATACCACATACGCTACTGGCGCGAGGACATCCCCGCGGGCTCGAGGGCGGACTGGCTCGAGCAGCGGCTGACCACCTACCTTCCGCCCGATGCCCTGCCCCGCCTGCTCCTCGGGACCGTGAACTGGGCCGAGGGCGGACTGGAGAGCGGGGAGAGGGGCTCCCTGTCGATAGGCCTGGTAGTCTCCCTCAGCTACAACATCATCAACGACAGCGGAGACATCACGGCCCGGGGAAGGGCCTTCGGGGCGTTCCGCAACGGCTACTCGCTCCTCGTCTACTCGCTGTCCCCGTTCGAGTCGTGCGTCCATTCGACCGCGGCGGTGGACGCCATCGTCTCGTACATGCACCTGGCGGCCGACTAGCCCTCGGAACCGGATCGGGTTTGAAATCGTTGAAATCCGGTCCGTAAAGCCTTGCGGTGTGATGTTTTACATTTCGGGATGCACGGGCTTCCGCGCGGGGCATCCCTCCTTCTCCGGCACAGCGAGCGAGAACACGACAGCCATCAGCATGGCGAAGACGAAGCTCCCCAGCCTCTCCGAGACCCCCGTCGGGACGAGCAGCCAGTTCTTCCAGACGACCGTGCCGATCGTGCCCGAGACCAGGGAGGCCATCACACCGGCCCTCGAGAGTCTCCTCCAGAAGAGCAGCAGGAGGAGCGCCGGACCGAACGAGCTGCCAAGCCCCGACCACGCGTATGAAACAAGCCCGAACACCGTGTCCTTTATCGAGATGGCCAGCACGAAGGCCAGGACGCCTATCCCGAGGGTCATGAGCCTGGTCATCGCTAGCATCCCCCCCTGGGAGAGCCTCCGTCCCGCTAGGGAGGTGTAGACGTCCTCGCTGGCCGAGGACGAGCATACGAGCAGCTCGGAGTCGGCAGTGGACATCATCGCCGACACGGCACCGGAGAGGCACACTCCCGCCAGAAGGGGCGAGAGCAGGGCGAGGGCCATCGCAGGCAGCACGCCCTCTGCCCCGCCGGCCGGCGCCGCGAGGACGCCGCCCTGCACCAGGGCGTAGCCCGCCATGCCGATGAGAAGGGCGCCGGAGTAGGCCAGGATCGTCCATCCGGCCGCGGTCCAGCGTGCGTTCCTGACATCCCTGTCGCTCCGCATGGCCATCATCCTGGCAAGGAGCTGAGGCTGTCCGGTGTATCCGAAAGCCCAGCTGAGACCGCTCAGGATGAAGAGGACCGCGGCGAAGCCCGTATTGCCGGCCGTCACCGTGCCCAGGGCGGGACCGGCATCCCTGAGGGCCGCGGCCAGGCTGAGATCGTTGCCGGACAGTGCTGCAAGCCCGATCACAGGCAGGCCGACGAGAGTGACGATCATCAGTATCGACTGGAAGACATCGGTGACGACCACCGCGATGAACCCTCCGAGGAAGCAGTACAGGGTCACCACCAGGGCGCCTATGACCGTCCCCCAGAACGGGTCGATTCCGAACGTGCTCTGGAGGACCGTGCCCGCCCCCGAGAACTGCGCGGCGATGTAGAAGAGGAAGAAGAAGATGATGACGGAAGAGGACATGAGCCCCACGGCCTTCTCGCACCCGGGGAACCTTCGGCTGATCAGACCAGGGATGGTCAGCGCGCCGGTCCGCTCCGTCTCGTCGCGCAGCCTCCTGCTCATGAAGAACCAGATGAACAGTATCCCCAGCACGCATCCGATCGCCGTCCAGATGCAGCTCACCCCTTCGGCGTAGGCGTGCCCCGTCAGGCCGAGGAGGAGCCAGGCGGACTCGCCCGTCGCCCTCTCCGACAGGGCAAGTGCCGTGCCGGGGAGCCTCCTGCCCCCCAGGACGTAGTCCGCATCCGTCCTCGACTTGTTCATGGACCAGATTCCCAGGAGCATCACCACGGCCAGGTAGGCTACGAAGACTCCGAGCAGCATTCTCAGCCTCCTTCGGATATGAAGTCGATTGTATGTGACTCGCAGAGCATTGCTGTGCAATTGATTGCAGTATGCGCTGCTCGCGTGTCCGACGACGGGCGGTTCGAGGAGCGGGCCTTCATCGACCCGTGGGAATGACGCCTGTCGACCGCTTCACCCCGCCCCAGGACGAGCTGGCAAGGCCCTCCAGGTATTCTATCAGGAGCATCGACGAGACCTGGTCGCGGTAGCCGACGACGGCATCGGGTTCGGGGGCCGAGACCGTGCGGTACTCCTTCGAATACCACCTCCACGTCATCAGGACTGTGGCGTCCCAGGTCCCGCTGCGCTGGATCTCGATGACGAGGTTCCCCGAGCCGGGGTACTGGAAGGGCTGGTCGAGCGTGATCTGCACCCATTCCCCCGGTGGGGCCTCCAGGTAGAGGCTGTCGGTTTCGAAGACGAGAGTTCTCGTGCCGGGGATGTAGTTCGCGTCGAAGTAGGGTGTGAGGTCGTCCGAGCCGGATATCCCCATGTGTACGGATACATCGCCGTACGTCCCGGAGTCCTCCCCCTCCCCGGAGCGCTGCCACGATACGGCGGTGATCGTCATCGCCCCACCCAGGTCCTCCTCCAGCGCCATCACCTGATAGCGCAGGGATTCGTATCAGGTAGAGCACCAGGGTAGGTTGGTGGAGGACTGGGGCGAACCGATCACGAGCGTGCCGGCGGTGCCCGAACAGAGGATCATGAAGGAGAAGAAAGCTGCCAGCCGCATCGGCGGACCTCCGTTTCCGGTTTTCAATACAATGCCGCCCGGTAGGCGTCCAGACAGAGCCGGGAAGGCTGATCCACCCGCCCGCAGGCATCCGGCTTCGCCATCCCTGTCCGGTTGACCCGGCATGTCACGAACAATATTCATCTCTTGTGTGAAGATCCTCTCTCGAGGGATGGGGTGTAATGGGTTTCCCTGCCAGATCCACAGTCATCGCGGCAGCGCTTCTCGCCGTTCCTGCCGCGAGTGCCGTCGCGCAGACCGACGGATCGATAGAGGCATGGGGCAACAACGGGCACGGCCAGTGCGACGTGCCCGCCCCCAACGAAGGCTTCGTCTGCGTGTCCGGCGGCGCCTTCTTCACAGTGGCCCTGAAGGAGAACGGCACCGCCGTGGCCTGGGGCAGCAACTCCCAGGGGCAGTGCGATATACCATTTCCCAACAACGGATTCGCAGCCCTCTCCTGCGGAGGCTTCCACACACTCGCGCTTAGGGAGGACAGCTCGATCGTCGCCTGGGGGGCCAACTGGTCGGGCCAGTGCAACATCCCCCTCCCGAACACCGGTTTCGTCGCCGTCGCCGCGGGCGAGCAGTTCAGCATGGGGCTCAAGGCCGACGGCACCATCGTCGCCTGGGGAAGCAACAGTCACGGGCAGCTCGACATCCCCTCCCCGAACCAGGATTTCATCGCGATAGCGGCCGGGATCAATCACGCGATGGGGCTGAAGGCCGACGGCTCGGTCGTCTGCTGGGGCTGCAACGACTACTACAAGTGCAACGTCCCTCCTCCGAACACGGGGTTCGTGGCCATCGCGGCGGGAGGGAACCACAGTCTCGGCATCAAGGCCGACAGCAGCGTCGTGGCCTGGGGCAGCAACCAGCACGGGGCGATCACCATACCGGCCCCGAACCAGGATTTCGTCGCGATCGACGCGGGAATCGGCCACAGCCTCGGGTTGAAGGTCGACGGAACCATCGTCGCCTGGGGTTGGGACGAGTACGGGCAGTGCGGAGTTCCAGATCCGAACCAGGACTTCGCGGGGATCTCCGCCGGCAGCACGCACAGCCTGGGGCTGCACATCCTCGGAACGGGAACCGGCGAGTCCCCGACACCCGGCAACGGACTGGACATCATCTCGATCTCCCCCAACCCATGCGCCTCGACGGCCTCTGTAACGATCCATCAGCCGGAGCCTGCATCTCTGCTCATGGAGGTCTTCGACTTGTCGGGAAGGCTGGTGTCGAGGCTCGACCTGGGAGCGTGCGGCGCGGGGCAGTTCCCGATACCATTGATCTGCGCGGATTCGAATGGCGGGCCGCTCGCCGACGGCATCTACCTGATCAGGGTCTCATCGGCCTCAGAGACCTCGACCGCAAGGGCCGTCGTCATGAGGTGACGCCCCGGATCGCCCGCTCCCCCGCCCGGCAGGTTCGCCCCGATGACCGCGCACTTCCTTCCGGGATGCTATGTTCCCCGGCGAGGGAGGCACGCATGAGCTGGATGTCGGACAAGATGAACAAGTGGGAGAGATCCGTCGACGCCTGCGCCGGATGCGGGGCCGGCCGCCGGGTCACAAGCGGCTGGGAGCAGATCGGGAGCGACCTCGAGGCGCTGGCCGGATGGTCGGAGAAGGCCATGGAGAGGCTGGCGGTCGAAGTCCCCGACCCCGCCGCCAGGCGCGGGATAATGCTCGACAGGTCCTGCGTCTTCGTCGAGGAGTTCGGCGATGCGGACATCGTGAAGCTCGCTGAACTCTACCGCGAGACGGGCAGCCCCGCCGAGGTCGTGAAGGCCATGAGGGAGAACCCGGAACGCTTCGGCGACCCATTCATCGAGGAAGGCGCGATAATCGAGATACGCAGACCGCGCGATCCCGAGGCCTATGCCAGGGCCGGCACCCCTCTCGAGCGAAGGATCGCCGCCTGCTTCTGCCCTCTGGCGCGGGAGACGCGGGGCAGCCTCCCCCTCGAGTACTGCTGCTGCAGCGCCGGGTGGTACAGGGGCATCTACGAGGGCATCTTCGGGTCCCCCGCCGTCGTGACGGTGGAGGAGTCGCTGCTGAACGGCGACGACCGCTGCAGGTTCACCATCAGGATCCCGGGGGTGCTGTAGCCGGTTTCCCGGAATCCGGATACCCCCGTCGACCGCCTTCGCTCGACAGCATCGCCATCAAGCAGCAGACCTCCAGACATCTCCACGATACGAGCAGACCCGGACGGGCATTGCAGCCCGGAGCCGTGCAGAAGAATCATATTGCTCCACCGGAGGCGGAAGGGGTTTCGTGACGGGGAGGAAGGCATTCGCCTGCAGCCAGTGCGGGGCTCCGGATCTGGAGGAATCCGGAGAGGGGAAGCTGCGCTGCTCGTACTGCGGCAGCCTGTACAGCTACAGGGTCAGAGGTCCGACGGTCGTCATAAGGAGGGGCGCGGACGTTGTAATCGGCAGGAGCGCTAAAGTGGTGATAAGGGGGGGTCTGGAGATAGAGAACGGCGCCCGCTTCCGGGCGGACGGAGAGATAACCCTGCTGGAGCGCGCCCCGGAAGAGGCGATCAAGGTGGCAAAGTTGCGGCTGAAGGAGCGGGGATGACATCGAACATGACTTCGCGCCGATCCTGCCCGGGGGAAGGGTTGATCGCACGGCCGTCCTGCGAGTGTCGTTGCGCACGGATCGAAGCATGAAGGTCATCGACCTCCCCGACGACAGGAGGGACCTCTTCTGCCTCTGTCTGGAGGACTGGTCGGAGGAGGCGTCGGAGTCAGGCCCGAAGCGCCGCGAATGGCTCGACAGGAGCATGCGGGAACAGGGGCTCAGGGCGAAGCTCGTCCTCGACGACGAAGGGGTCGAGGGCGGGATGATCCAGTACGGACCGGTCGAGCACTCTCACATCGTCGGCAGGGAACTCTACTTCGTCTACTGCATCCACGTCCACGGCTACAGGCAGGGCAGGGGCGACTTCCGGGGGCGCGGAATGGGCACCGCCCTGCTGGCCGCCGCCGAGGAGGACGCGCGGAGCCTCGGAGCGAAGGGCATGGCCGCCTGGGGCGTCATCCTCCCGTTCTGGATGAGGTCTTCATGGTTCAGGAAGCACGGGTACAGGCCGGTGGAACGAAGGGGGATCGCGGTTCTGCTGTGGAAGCCCTTCTCGAAGGACGCTGCACCGCCCTGCTGGCCCCCGAAGTCCTCCAAGCTGCCGGAGCCCCTGCCCGGGAAGGTGAACGTCACGGCATTCAGCCGGGGATGGTGCATGGCTCAGAACCTGACCTACGAGAGGGCGAAGAGGGCGGCTGACGAGCACGGGGATCTGGTGGCCTTCCGCGAGATCGACACCTCGTCCGGGGAGGCCGTGGCGGAGTGGGGGCGCGTGGACGAGGTTCTCCTCGACGGGAGGAGCCTGCAGAAGGGTCCTCCGCCCTCCTTCGAGAAGATAAGGAAGGCGGTGGCGAAGAGGGTGGCGCGCCTCGGGAGATGACGTATCTGCCTTGCAGGCCCGCTACCTGAGCAGCACGACCCTTCGGGTGACGGCGCTCACGCCCGCCTCGAGCCTGACGAAGTAGATCCCCGGGGATGCCGGCGAGCCGCCGTCGGAGCCGTCCCAGGTCGTAGAGAATCCCCCACCGCCCGGCGCCGCATCGCAGAGTTCGCGGACGAGGGCCCCCCTGACATCGTACACGGCTATCCTGCCCGTGACGCCGGCCGGGACGACCGCCTCGACCCCGACGGATCCCCATGCCGGGCAGGGGGACACGGAGAGCGAAACGACGTCCTCGACCCCGCCCTCGATGCCCGTGTTGAAGACCTCCAGCTCCACGATGTCGGTCTGGTTGTCGCTGAAGCTGATGACCGCGACGTCCCAGTCACCGGTCGCGAGCGGGTCGATCCCCTGCTCGGTCTGGTAGGTCACGGGCGAGGAGTAGACAAGGGTCGAAGGGTACATCTGGAAGGTCTCGGCACCGTCGAACTCGATCTCCGACAGCACCGGGCAGTGACCGTCGGCATCCGTGTAGACGATAGATGCACGGGCCGTCGCCCCGGAGCCCGAGATCCCGAAGCCAGAGATGCCGGGGAGAGTATTGACCCCTGGCTGGACGGAGATCTGCCTCAGGAAGCAGTCGCCGCCCTGTGTCTGGTCGGCGAGCTGGGCTCCGCCGGTGAGGGTTATCCTCTGGGTGAACGCGGCCACCCCGACCGCGGGGTCGGACGGGTCGTACCACTCCATGAAGTCGGGGTCCGAGGTCAGGTCGGAGATGCTGCAGGATATCAGCAGCGTGTTCGAGGACGGGAAGACCTCCGACTGGATCTCGCCGATCTTCTCGAGATCGCCGAATCCGGTGCCGGTGATCTTGTACAGGCCCGGAGTGATGATGCCCGGCTGGTTCAGCGTGTACAGGATGGCGAAGACCGTGTCGGGCGACGCCAGCTCCGGATCGGCCATAGCGAACATGTAGCCGAAGAAGACCAGCCCCGAGCTCACGGGGAAGCCTCCCCCGGCATTGGTCAGGGATGCGTATATGCGCGAGCTGGAGAAGCTTGTGCGACACTCGGTCAGGTCGAGGTTCGTGTATCCGAAGACCTCGTCGCCCACGGGGTCGGTGACCAGCTGCGTGAGATCCGGGGGATCGGGGTCGACCCCAGTTGCTATGCATACGGGAAGGATGTCGATCCCGCCCGGTGCGGTATGGCGGAAGCCGTAGCGCCTGGCGGAGCCGACGGGTCCGGGGACGGTTGCGGTGACCGTCATCGGCCCGTCGAGGACGTAGGACATCGTAGTCGAGGCAACCCCCGATGCCCCCTCGTACAGCAGGAAGTTCTGGATGCCCGAACCGCTGGGGTTCTCCACGCGGAAGGTCATGGTCTGACCGGGGAGCAGAGCGCTGTGCCGCAGGTAGTTCCAGAACTGGTAACCCTGGGCCTGAACCACGCAGGTGATAAGGCCCAGCAGGACTGCGAGACTCCTCATGCCGTCCCCCCTAGAAGCGAACGCCCAGCATCAGGGCATGACTCTGGTTCTTGAGCGGCACCGGCTCGTTGTCCACCAGTATCAGGCTGTCCTCGAAGGGAACGTATGCGTATGTCGGCATGGACAGCGTGTTCCAGCTCATCATGAAGCGGTACTCGACCAGCATGTCGAGGCCCGCGGCCTCGAACCCCGCCCCTGTGCCGTACACCATCGCGAAGTCGAACATGTCGACCTCGGACATGTCATCGTCCGCGGTCAGCGGGACGGACTCCTCCCCGTCGTCGAGGACCCCCTCGAGGGTGTACCTGTCGTCGATCCTGAGAGACATCGCGGTTCCCGCCAGGGTGTAGACGTCTCCGCCCTGCCATTGCAGGAGCGAGTACCGGATCAGCACCGGGATGTCGATGTAGCTCAAGTCGTAGGTCACGTGGAGCACGGTGGGGATCTCGAGGATGTCCACCTCTATGTCCTGTCTGGAGCCCCGCTGTGCGTAGACGATCTCCTGCTGCAGTCCGAAGCGTGACGTGACGGGCCAGAGGACGAAGGCGCCTGCGGAGAATCCGGTCCTCCAGCCGCTGGATACCTCGTACTCCGAGTCGCGCTCCTCCGTGCCCACATGCTGTGCGAATGCACCGCCCAGCTTGAGCCCGAGAGAGAGGTCGGCCCACCCGCCGTCGTCCGCCGACGCCTGCAAGGAAGGCAGCGAGATAAGGAGGAGCAGGATCGCTGCACGAGCCGGAGAGCCGGGAAGACCGTCCAGGAGCATCCGGGGAGCGAAAAGCGGCACGACCGCCTCCCTTCGGTTTCCATGGCTTCGAGCCCTGCCGTCGAACCGAGTATATGGATGCGGAGCGGTCCGGGTAAGCTCCCGGGATCCCCCGGGATGCGGTACCGACGGTCGCATCGCACCATTCCCGCGACTCGGCATCTCGCGGCGAGGGTTCCGCCTTCGGGTTCGACCCGGGCGATCCGCACGAGGAGGGCGGGTCGGCCGGAGGGCTCGTCAGAGGCTTCGACGGACCAGGGGCCACAGTTCCCGCCCAGATCCCGCCGCTATCGGACCACGCGGGGGGAGGCGGTGCCCGGGTAGTGCTCCAGAATGGGTTCCCAGTCTATGGCGATCCTCGTCCTGTCCTCGCGGCTCACCCTCACAGGGAACTCCATCCCCACGCGGAGGAAGGGCAGTACGCACTCCGGAACGAGGTCGAGGTGTCCGGGGACGGAGTAGGTCCCGGCTTCACCGGTAACCTCCAGGTCCATGATCTGATAGGTGTTCCTGCGCCTGCGCCGTCTGATGCCGCCTATGCCCCTGAATCCGATCGACACGAGGACGGCACGGGCGGGAGTTCCGCTATTCAGGATGTGGTCCAGTGATTCGGGCCCGGGGCCGTTGAACAGGCGGGGCCAGATCAGGAAGGGGGTCACGCCCACGTACCAGATCGTTGTGATGATGAACAGGACGATCGTCACGGTCCGGCACGCCGGGGTGTCCGAGAACTCCCCCAGGCGTCCGGTCCCGGACAGGAACACCCAGACCACTAGCGGCAGGCCGCTCAGGAACGATATCAGAAGCACCTTGAAGAGCTTCATCGGATCGATCGGGTTCATGTCCCCTCCGCAGCCCTGATCGACGACGGATCATCGCTCGAATCTACGAAGCGCGTCCTGCCCCAGGAATGCCCGGTCTCGCGGGGATGGATCCGGACGGTCCGGACCAGGCCCGTCAGGTTATCCACTTCCTCCTGATGTTCCTCAGGCTGAAGGCATACAGCAGCAGGCTCATGACGGCGAGGATCGCAAGGGCGGCGGCAGCGTCGAAGGCACCGGAGCCGGTGATGGCTCTGCGCAGCAGGTCGGCTCCCCACGTGGCCGGCAGGATGTATGAGAGGGGCCTGAGGAGGATGGGAAGGCTCGATACGGGGATGAAGAGGCCGCAGAGGAAGATCATCGGGAAGCGCAGGAAGTTCGAGAAGGTCTGGGCCTCGAACACCTCGCTGACCGCCACGGCGACGAACAGGCCGAGGAACGTGGAGGAGACCGCCGTCAGGAACGAGCCGGTCAGCATCAGACCCCACGACACTCCCGACACTCTGGTGATCATGGAGGCTATGAGAAGGGGAACCATCCCGTTGACCACGCCGAAGAGTATCGCCCCCATGGTCTTGGCCAGCATGATGATCTCGAGCGGGAGAGGTGCCAGCAGCAGCCTGTCGAACGATGCGTTCTTCTTCTCGAACGTGACTGTCACCGCCAGCATCGAAGTCGTACCGAAGAGTATCGAAACGGTGACGATGCCGGGCAGGATCGACAGGACCTCCTCGAGCCCCCTCCCGGATCGCACCAGGAACATCCCGGCCCATGCCACGGGGAAGATGAGCCCCCAGCTGATGTTCGGGGGCTTTAGGTAATAGGTGCGCATGTCCTTGCCGAGGATGCTCAGGAAGGCTGTGAGCCCCTTCATGACTGCTTCGCCTGCCGTTCCTTCTCCCGCTTCATGGCTTCCGGCCCGATGCTGGTCTCCCTGACGAAGACCTCCTCCAGGGAGGGCCTGACCCTCCTGGCCTCGAGCACTTCTCCGCCCTCCGCCTCGATGGCCCGCACCAGCGCGCCGATGCCGAATGGTTCGGAAGCCGATGCGCGAAGCGATGACGGCCCTGTCCTAGTGAATGCCAGCTCCGGAAGTGCGCGGGTGACCGAGGCAAGAACGTTGCCGGTGCCGCCCGAGAAGGAGATGTCCATCGCGTGCAACCCCTGGAGGGGTTCGAGCAGGTTCCGCACGGTATCGACCCTCGCGATCCTACCCGACACCATGAAGGCGATCCTGCTGCAGAGCCTCTCCGCCTCCTCGATGTAGTGCGTCGTCAGGAGTATTGTCGTTCCGGAACCCTGCATCTGCGACAGGAGCTGTCTTATCTCACGGGCGCTCGTCACATCGATCCCTGTGGTCGGCTCGTCGAGGAAGAGGATTCCCGGCCGGTGGATGAGCCCGGCGGCAATGGTGAGCTTCCGCTTCATTCCCCTCGAGTAGCCCGCGAACCTTCTTCCGCCGGCTTCCCCAAGGCCGAACCTGTCGAGGAGGTGCAGAGCCCGCTTCCTTCCTTCCGCCCTCCCGATGCCGTAGAGCGAGGCGCAGAAGACGAGGTTGTCGAAGCCGGTCAGTTCCGGGTAGAGGTTGCTTTCGTCCGGGACGACGCCGATGAATCCCAGTGCCGCACGCGGATTCCTGCTGCAGTCGACCCCGGCCACCTTCACCGAGCCCGAGTCGCATCTGGACAGACCCGTGAGTATCCTGATGGTTGTCGTCTTCCCGGCGCCGTTCGGTCCAAGGAGCCCGAACAGCTCGCCTGATCCCACCTCGAACGAGACCCCTGAAAGTGCGTGGACCTCTCCGAAGGTCTTCCTGAGGTCCCGAACCTCTACGGCAGGCACCGCCGCAGAGGCCGGGCCCTTGACTTCAGCGGCCTGTGACGCGGACGATGGGGCTGTCAGTGACATCCCCCGCAGTGGTGTCCGTGGGGGGAACCTCCGTGGCAGTCCTCGACGTCGGAAGGCTCTGCATCGCAGTCGTCGCAGTCGCCGGTGCAGCCCTCGGTCTCCCCATCGCAGCAGCAGTCTCCGTCTTCACAGGCGCATTCCGGGCAGGTTTCGCAGTCGCCGGTGCAGCCCTCGGTCTCCCCATCGCAGCAGCAGCCGTCGGAACCCGTCCCTGGCTCGTGGACAGGCACCGGGACTGTGTCTTCGACGGCGGAGGCGACGACCAGAGCGCCAGCCGAGCACAGTACGGCCAGAAGGAGCACCATCCTGGTCTTCATGTCAGTCACCCTCCTTCGTCTCGCATTCGTGAACGGTGTCATCTCCGTGGCAGGTCGCGACCTGTTCCGGCGAACACTCGCCGGGCCGGGTCTTCAGATTCCCGGGCTTCCTGCATCGTCCTTCGCATTCGCACATGATCCTCTCCTTGCCTTGCATTCCTGGTCGTCATCCCCGGCTTCGTGATCCGGCCGGAGGGAAGCGGACAGTCTCGCCATCGTATCTTCAAGGACGGGCCGGACGAGGGAGTAGTGGACCTTCATCCCCCTGCGCTCCGACAGGACCAGCCCGGCCTCCTCGAGTATCCGCAGATGCTGTGACACGGCGCTCTGAGTCACTTCGAGCCGACAGGCGAGCGCGCCGACGCACAGCGACCCGCTTCCCGCCAGCAGCCGGACGATCCTCATCCTGCTCTCCGAGCCCAATGCCTGGAGAACGCGGAGGACGTCCCGCTCATCGTCCTGCAGAGGCTTCACGACACCTCCATTAGAATATGCTAATGTTCTTATATATCACGATGCCGACCTCGATCGCAAGGCCCATGCCCTGGCTCGGTTCTGAGGATGCAGTCGCTGTTGTGGATCCCTACAGCTGGTATAAGGGTTGGTACGCCCGGCAGGAGTCGAACCCGCAACCTTCTGGTCCGTAGCCAGACGCTCTATCCAGTTGAGCTACGGGCGCACCGCGAGGTTGGGTACTCTAAGGCACATGCCTCTCACGGTCAAGCGGATCAGCCCCTGAGCGGGAACCTCGCGGAGGCCTCGACCGTGACGGTCCCGCCTGCAGGGATGACGAGCTCGGCCTCCCCGGAAACCTCGAACCTCGCTCCGCTGCGCAGCACGGCCGGATAGACCAGCATGACGGTCAGTTGATCCGCGGCGGTGTTCAGGATATCCGCCGAGAGCGAGTATCCCGACGGAGTCTGCGTGGACCGCTCCGACACCGACAGCTGCCGGGAGGGGACCCAGACCGTGTCGCCGTTGACCAGGGGGAGCTCTCCGGGGGCCGTGCCGATGGGCAGCAAGGGGCCGAGAGCGGGGGCGAGGAATGCGTCCATCGCATTCCATCTGGCCGGGATGGGCCAGGAATAGCAGAGATAGGTTCCCAGGAACATGCCCCGTCCGCTCCACCAGGGGATGACCCTGTCCCCGGCGGTCAGCGTGAAGCCCGAGTTCGTCGAGGCCAGTTCCGTGCCGTCGATGTCGGTTATGCGGAGCGACTCTATCCGCCAGGTCTGATCGGAATTGTTGTGCAGGATGACATTCGCCTCGATGCTCAGCTCGCCCTCGCACACCCCCCAGGTGTACCGCGGTGTCCAGGACAGCCCCTGCTGGTCGGCCAGCAGCCTGACCCTCGGCGCCGTCCTGACCTCGCAGGGGATCTCCAGCCCGTCCCTGAAGATGGCCTCGAGTTCGTCGCATCCCGTTGCGCAGTAAATCTCCAGACGCTCCACGCCCGAGCCGGGGAGGATGGATGTGAAGTCCGAGAGGTCCAGTCCGGCGGCGGGGACCCCTTCGACCAGGGCGGGTCCGCTTGTGGAGACGATGACCGTCACCGAGTCCAGGTCGGAGCTGAGCAGCCCCGTCGGCCTCGGCCCGCAGGCGGAGACGATGAGCGCAAGGGCCGGCAGGGTGGCCTCGGTCAGTCGCATGGGCTATTTATGCACATCCGGAACAGGCGGAGGGAGTACATGGACCATCCCGCCCTCAGGCTCGAGGGCTGCTCCTGCACCGACAGATGCCCGCCCCTCGACCTCGTGGTCGAGCGCGGAGAATCCGTGCTCCTCACCGGGTACCGGTCCGACGAGGGATCGCGACTCGCATCGGCGATAGCAGGACTGAGGAGGCCGGCCCATGGGAGAATCCTGGTCCACGGAACCGGACCATCCGCTTCCAGGCCTCCGGCCGGAACGCTCATACTGGATGCTGTCCCGCCGCTGGACCCCTCCCGGGAGCCGGTCAGGCAGCTGGCGCTGCGCGCGTCGGCTCTCGCGGGAAGAAGAGTCACGGAGGCGGAGATAAGGGACTGGATCGCAGCCAGGGGGCTCTCCGCGGAGGCGCACGGGAAGGTGGCCGGCCTCGGGGCGGGGGTAGGCAGGCTGCTCACCCTCTGCCTTGCCGACCTGCTGGAGCCCTCCCTGGTGGTCGCGGTCGAGCCGGCGGACGGGATGGCCACATCCGCGGCGGCCGTGGCGGCATCCATCCTCCTGGGCGGCTCCGGCGGCACCGGCAGATCCGTGCTGATCCTGTCGAGGGACGCCCGGCCTTTCCTGGGCCCTGTCGGAAGGGTGATCTGGTTCGGGGGGGACAGGTGAACCGGCTGATCCTCTCCGATTCGCTCGACCGGCTGATGCAGCCGGAGAGGCTTGCCCCGTACCTGCTGGTCCCTGCCGTCATAGCGGCGCTCCTGGCAGTCGAGGTCTTCCTGCCCTCGGTGATGCCCGCGGGGCCCTCCGCGGCCGGCGGACTCACGGCCGCACTCGTCAACGCCGCCTTCGCAGTCTCGCTGATCTCGGCCGGCGTGGGCGCATGGTTCATGTCGGCGACCTGGGGATCGGCATGGTTCTACTCGATGCTGCACCTGGACATGAGGCGGTCGGACGGCTACTGGCAGGTCGTCCTCGCGCACATGACGATAACGATCTTCATCCTTGCGCTGACATGCGCGGCGGTGGCCGCGGCGATGCCCTTCGACGCAGGTGCTCTTGCAGCCGCTTCAGGGGTGTGCCTCGCGGCAGCCCTCTGGTCCGTCGGGATTGCCGCCCTCGCGGCAAGGCTCACCGCCCCGGCTCCTGCCCTGCTGCTCTCCTGCGCGCTCGTTGCCACGGCCTTCCTCGGCCCCCGGGGAGTCCTCCCGGGTGACCTCCCCGACCCCTGCACCGTCATCCCGGATTTCGGAGGGGTGGCCGCGGAGGGGGCGTCGGGTGCTCATGCTCTTCGCGCAGTGCTAGTTGCAGTTGCAGGGGCCGCAGCAGCCCTTGCCGCCGGCAGGCTGCTCTTCGGCCTCGGTCTCGGCAGGCCCGCCCGGCACTGACACCCCCGGGGGGCTTCCCATGCGACCGGAGATGGAGTATCATCGCCCAAGAAAATTTGAGTGTTCGTATTTGTTCGACAGGAGGTGGGGGCATGCTGGAGAGGCTCCGAAGTTTCATAGGCGGGGCTGAGGCCGATTTCGTGGACATCCGGTACGAGTCCCGGAAACAGACCGTCGTCTCGATGAGCGGCAGGGAGATCAAGGAGGTGAGCGCCAGCGGTGCGGACGGCTATGTCGTTCGCGCGCTGAAGGGCACCGGATTCTCCTCCTCCGTCGTGACCAGGCCCGAGGACGTGCCGAGGGCGGTCCGGATGGCGGTCGAAGGCGCGGAGACCATGATGAGGCACGGCGGCAAGGAGATACGCCTGGCCGAAGCTCCGGTGGTGGAGGACGCCGTCAGGGCCGCCCTCGACGGCGACCCCAGGGATGTCCCTCTTGCCGACAAGATAGGCATCACGAAGCGCTACAACGATCTGGTCCTTGACCAGCCCGGGATAGCCTCGACGAACATCGCCTATCAGGAGGTCTGCAGGGACAAGTACTACGTCAACAGCGAGGGCACGGCAGTCAACGAGGAGCTGGTGACGATCTCCGTCGGCGGCGAGGCCGTGGCCAGGAGGGGCGATCTCCTCCAGAACGTGAGGATAGTGGTCGGCGGGGCCAACGGCTGGCGCCGCCTGGAGGACCGCGAGCAGGTGTTCCTCGACAAGTCCCGCATCGCCCTGGAGCTGCTCGATGCAGCGCCGGTGAAGGCCGGCACCTACGACGTGATCCTCAATCCGAGCATGGCCGGGGTCTTCACCCACGAGGCCTTCGGCCACTTCAGCGAGGCCGACATCATAGAGGACAACCCCACCCTCAGGGCGAGGATGTCCCTCGGGGCCGAGCTCGGGTCCCCCGCCGTCAACATCGTGGCCGACTCGGGGATGCCCGATCAGGTAGGCTGCTACAGGTACGACGACGAGGGCGTGCCGGTGCGGCGCGTCCAGCTCATGCAGCAGGGCGTCCTCACCGGAAGGCTGCACTCCCGCGCGACAGCCGCCGCCTTCGGCGAGGAGGTGACCGGGCACACCGTCGCCGAGGACTACCGCTACGAGCCGATAGTGAGGATGGGCACCATCTTCATAGAGCCGGGCGAAGTGACCTTCGACAGCCTGCTGGGAAGCCTCGGGAACGGCCTGTACCTGCTCGATGCGAAGGGCGGCCAGACCAGCGGCGAGAACTTCACCTTCGGCGCGCAGTACGGCTTCCTCGTGGAGAACGGGCGCATCGGGCCGATGATCCGGGACATCAACATCATGGGCAACCTCTTCACGACCCTCCGCAGCATCGAGGAGGCATCCGACGACTTCCAGCTCTCGGAGAGGGGCGGCTGCGGCAAGGGTCAGACCAACATCAAGTCGGGATACGGCGGACCTCACATCCTCATCAGGTCCATGGTCATAGGAGGTGTGTGATGGAGAGGCTCCTCGCCATGGCCATGGACGCGGCCGAGCAGGCCGAGGTCTTCTACCTCGAGTCGGAATCCACGGGCCTGGGAATGCGGAACGGGACGGTCACCGAGGTGTCGTCTTCGATGAACTCCGGCTACGCGCTCAGGATCATCCGCGGAGGCAGGCTCGGATCGGCCTATACCCAGAACCTCAACGACCGGGCCGAGCTGGTCTCCAACGCCGTCGCATCGCTGGAGGGCGGGGTGGAGGTCTCGTTCAGGTTCCCCGGACCGTCCGCCATGCCCGTCCTGGACACCTACAGACCCTCAGTCGAGAAGCTCGGCTACGGCGACCTGGCAGACGCCTGCAACGATCTTCTCTCCCGGGCGAGGGGGAGGACCGACGGGCAGATCGACGCCGGTGCGGGGATGGAGCGCAGCTTCACCAGGATCGTGAACTCGTCCGGCCTCGACGTCTCGTCGAGGAGGAGCGTCTTCTCCGCCGGGATGCACATCCTCTTCCCCAACACCGAGACGTCAGTCGGCGAATCCTTCACCGGGCTGGAGAAGGCCCCGGCGGATCCGGCGCTGGTCGGGGAGGTGCTGGACCTCTACACCCGGGGGCTGCCCGAGGTCGACGCCCCCACCGGCAGGATGAAGGTCCTCTTCCATCCCTCGACGCTCTACACGCTCCTCTGGAGGATGAGGGCCGCCGCCAGCGCGAAGACGATCTTCCAGGGGACCTCGCCGCTCCAGGGAAGGATCGGGGAGCGGATCGTGTCCGACAGGATATCCCTCTTCGACGACCCCCACAGGGAGGGAGACCATGCGGCCGCCGCCTTCGACGACGAGGGCGTCGCGACAGGACGCTTCGACATCTTCGACAGGGGCGTCTTCCGCTCGGCCTTCACCAACCTCGACTACGCAGCCAGGCTCGGCATCGAGCCCACGGGAAGCGGTCAGCGCGCCGGCCAGGCGATCTCGTCCCAGCCCGTGCCGGATCCGGTCCTGCCGGCCCTGGCGACGGGGGATGCCGGCTTCGCCGGGATGATCGACTCGATCGACGAGGGAATCCTGCTCCTCGGAGTCCTCGGCGCCCATTCCGGGAACATCCTGAACGGCGACTTCTCCGTGGGGATGAATCCCGGCCTGCTGGTGCGGGGGGGGCGGATCGAGGGCAGGGTGAGGGACGGCATGGTGGCCGGCAACGTCTGGGACGTCCTCCAGCGGGTTGTCTCGGTGGAGGACCGCATCCACAACCCCAGGGGCTGGTCGCGTTATCCTTCGCTCCTCCTGGACGGCGTCAGCGTGTCGGCCGGGAAGGGCTGACGGGCGCGTCATTCTGACACGCCACCGGCGGTTCGGGCGGGGAGGTCGGGATGGATCTCCCCGCCCTTCATCAACATGCGGTTCAATGAACTGCGCCGAAATACGCCGGATGTGGCAAATGCCTTGCTACTCCTCATGGCAGAGAACGCCGGACAGTTCGGAAGGAGGAGAAGATGGCGAACCTGCCGGAGAGACGCAGAGAGAGGTACCTCAGCCCCATGGACCTCATGTCGATCAACATGAACCGCATGCTCGAGGACTTCTTCCCGTCGGGGGTGAACGGCTTCGACTGGCTGCCTTCCGTCGATGTGGTGGAGACCAAGGACGCGATAGAGGTCAGGACGGAGCTTCCCGGCCTCACCAGGGAGAACATCGACATCCAGGTGGCCAACGGAGTGCTCACCATCAAGGGCGAGAAGAAGGAGCAGAGGGAGGAGAAGGAGACCCGGTACCACCACAGGGAGGTGCGCTACGGCTCCTTCGTCCGCTCCGTGACCCTTCCGGTCGACGTGAAGGCGGAGAACGCCGCTGCCCAGTTCAAGGACGGGGTGCTGACGATCTCCCTCCCCAAGGAGGAGAGGGCGATCCACAAGAAGATCGAGATCAAGGGCTGAGGACCCTGACGGTCTGCCCGGCCCCGCCGGGCGCGCAGAGGAGGGGCCGCCGAGGCGGCCCCTCCTCCGTTCCTGGCCCCGGCCCGTCTCCGGAGGCTTACCCATGGATGTCAACGAGCTCGCCAGAGTGACGAGATCGGTCAGGAGGTTCGTCGAGGACGAGCCCGTCGGGCGGGGCATGCTCGAGGGGATCATCGACGCGGCCAGGCTCGCCCCCTGCGCGGCCAACCTCCAGGAGCTCCGGTTCGTGATCATCGACGACGAGGAGCGCAGGAGCCGGCTCCACCCGCTGCTGCGGTGGGCGGGCTACCTGAAGGCGTGGGACGGCCCCGCCCCGGGTGAACGCCCGCCGGCCTTCGTGCTGATACTCTGCCCCGTGGAGGAGAAGCCCTTCACGAGGATCGACGCCGGGATCGCAGCAGCCTACATGTGCCTGGCGGCACGTGCCGCAGGTCTGGGTGCCTGCATCCTGATGAGCTTCGACAGGGGCGGGGCATCGGAGGTCGCCTCCGCCCCCCCGGGTCTCTCCCCCCTGCTGGCAGTCGCTCTCGGCCGGCCTGCCGAGAGGGTGGTGATCGAGGACGCCGGCTCCGGAGGGATCGAGTACTGGCGCGATGAAGACGGCCTGCATCATGTTCCGAAGAGATCGCTCGAGGATCTCGTCCTTCCCTGAACCACGGAGGTGGTCCCGATGCTCTCGGCACAGCTGTTCACTGAGAGGCGCAGGCGCCTCATGCAGAAGCTCCCCGACCGGAGCATCGCAGTGGTACCGCCCTCGGAGGCCTGCCACGCATCCGCGGACGCGAACCACGAGTATGCTCCCAGCCGGAACCTCTACTACCTGACCGGGATCACCCAGGAGAACACCTGGCTCGTCATGTACGACGCCGGCGGCGGGAAGCTCCAGGAGACGCTCTTCGTCGACCCGTTCGATCCCGAGTACGAAAAGTGGTGGGGCAGGAAGCTCACCACCGCCGAGGCCTCCGAGGTCTCGGGCATCACCGAGGTGAGGACGGACCGGGGGTGGATCGCGGCCATCGAGCGAATCATCTCCCGCTCGACGGTCTCGGGAGTCCACGTGGACTTCCCGCTCCTGGGGATGTCCAGGGCGAGGGACCCGAGGCACTCGTTCGCCATCGACCTGCGGGACTCCTGGCCCGGAGTTGAGCACGGAAGGCTGTCCCCGCGCGTCCACGAGATGCGCATGGTGAAGGACGAGGCCGACATCGCCATGATCCTCGGCGCGATCAGGACCACGGACAGGGCGTTCCGTGACGTTCTCGCCATGCTCCGTCCGGGGGTGAGGGAGTACGAGGTCGAGGCCGTCATAGCCTCCGCCATGATCTCCGCGGGCGGGAAGCCCGCCTTCCCGACGATAGCGGCCGGCGGCGGCAGGGCTACATGCCTGCACTACACCGACAACGACGCCGTGCTGGAGGACGGGGAGATGCTCCTCCTGGACTTCGGCTGCTCCAACAGGCTCTACAGTTCGGACATCACTCGGACCATCCCCGTGGGGGGCCGCTACAGCCCGAGGCAGCGCGAACTCATGGAACTGGTCCTGGAGATCCAGAGGCGTGCGATCGGGATGCTTAAGCCCGGCAGGACACATGCCGAGTGGAACGCCGAGGTCTGCGAGGTCTACGCGGGAATGCTGGCAGGCGCGGGTACGATACCCGACCCGTCCGCCCTGGAGCAGGTCTACTATCACAGGACCGGGCACCACCTGGGTCTGGACACCCACGACGAAGCGACCGTGGAGACGGTGATCGCCCCGGGGATGGTCTTCACCGTGGAGCCCGGGCTGTACCTGGCGGGCGAGTCCACCGGGATACGCATCGAGGACGACGTGCTCGTCGGGGAGAACGGATGCACGGTGCTGTCCGGTGACATCCCCAGGAGTCCGGACGAAATCGAGATGCTGATGAAGCGATCCTGAGATGCTTTCGTCCGACCACCGCCTCCTCTCCCTGGCGCTCGACGAGGCGCGAAAGGCCCTGGCCGAAGGCGAGGTGCCGGTGGGAGCCGTACTGATGCTCTCCGACGGCAGGATCTTCGCCGATCACAACCGGACCTCCGGAACGGGCTCCCCCTGCGCGCACGCCGAGCACCTGGCCATCGAGGCGGCCGCCATGACGCTGGGAGACTGGCGCCTGGACGGTTCCGTGCTCGCCTCCACGCTGGAGCCGTGCCTCATGTGTGCCGGCCTCTGCGTTCTGGCTCGCGTCGGGACGGTGGTCTTCGGAGCTCCGGACACGAGGTTCGGAGCCTTCGGGTCCGTCACCGACATCCGCCTGATGAAGGGGCTCAACCACTATCCGGAGGTCCGCTTCGAGAGTCTGGAGGAATGCGGTGGGATCATGCGCGGCTTCTTCAGGACCAGGCGGGAGGCGCAGGGGCGGATGCCGGGCTGACCGGCGGTCCGCCGGAGAGAGGTGATGAAGTGGCGAAGTTCGTTCCCGATCCCGACGAGCAGGTGCTGAAGAAGGGAAGGATCCCGACCCTCCAGGGCCGCGGGAAGGTGAAGTTCCCCGTGTTCGCGGACTTCGTGCTCACCGACAGGCGCCTGGTCTGCTTCGATGTCGGGAGGTGGGCGCCCATCCACTCCCAGGGCATCCTCTGGCAGCTCATCGTGAAGGGCACCCCGGTGTCGCTCCCTCACGGGGAGACCATCCTGACCAGGGGCAGGTACGCGCTCAACAGGAACATACTTCTCGCCAGCGCCCCCGCCGGGACGCAGTTCATGCTGGACGGGTTCGACCGCACGCTGAAGATGCTTCGCGAGGCGCTCGAGAACGCCGGGCTGGGCATGGTGCAGCAGGGCGAGGAGACTTGGACCATCCAGGGCCGCTGATCCTGGCATCCGCGGTGCTCGTCCTGTTCTCCGCACGGGCCGCGGGCTGGGAGACCGAGATCGGAGCGGCGGAACTGCCGGGGGACGAGCCCTGGTGCGGTTGAACCCCCGACCTGCGCTACCAGGCGGTGGTGCTCGCGTCCGAGATCCCCTTCGAAGGCGAACTGACGGGCATAATGTGGCACCGGTCCGGCTACCATCCCCCCGGAGCCTCCTACGAGGATGTCAGGATAAGCGCCGGGGTGCCCGCAGCGGACGAGCTGGGCGAGCACTTCGAAGAGAACTGGGTCCCGGGAACCAGGACCGAGGTCTTCTCCGCGGAGCATCTGGACATCGAGACCGTGCCCGACGGCTGGTTCGGAGTTGATCTCGACGCCCCCTGGCATCATGAAATGGGGGAGGCTCTTCTCCTCGAGGTGCAGCATTCCGACAGCAGGCTCGGCGTGTACACCTGGCACTGGGACTCCGGCGCATGGCGGGCCCTCGCGGCACCCGACGACATGGCGGAGAGGGGATGGCTCATGCAGGACATCCCGCACATGATCCTGCTCTTCGAGGAGGCCGGGCTCGAGCCTGCATCCTTCGGCAGGATCAAGGTCGTACTTGCCCGGGGCGGCCCTCTTGCTTAGAATCTTCCTCCCGAACAGGATTCATGCATGAAGGGAAAGGGGTCCCCATGAGAACTGGTCTGCTTATGATCGCGGTCATGCTCCTGGCCGCCTCCACCGCCGGGGCCGCCTGGCTCTATGCCATCCAGGGAGACTACCTCTACAGGGCCGATCCCTCCACCGGCGACTGGGAGTCCCTCTCCGCCACATGGTCCGGAGCCGACTTCATAGCGCCATGCGGCGGCAGCCTGTTCGCGCTGCAGGCCGACGACATCTACAGGGTCGATCCATCGAACGGCGACTGGGAGTCGATCTCCTCGACCTGGACGGGGACGACGGCGTTCACCGCGGGCGGCGGTTCGCTGTACGCATTCCAGGGCGGCACGCTCTACCGCGTGAGCCCTGCCGACGGCACATGGACCGAGGTTCCCGGCTACTACGAGGGAACCCAGTTCCTGGCCTGGGCGGGCGGAGCCCTGATGATCATCCAGAACGACACCCTGTACAGGACGAATCCCACGACCGGCGACTACGAGGAGTTCCCCTCCTCCTACGCGGGGACCACGGCCGTCGCCGGCAGCAACGACTACCTCTACGTCATCCAGGGCGACGTGCTCTACAAGGTCGACGCCTACACCGGCGACTACGAGAGCCTGGGCGGCGGATACGCCGGCTCGACGGAGCTGGCGGCGCTCGGGAACAGCGTCTACTGCGTCTGGCAGGGGGCTCTCTGGAGGACGAGCATCATCGACGGCTCCTACGAGAGCCTGGGTGGAGGCTGGGAGGGCACTTCGGCCCTCTGCGGGCTCTGACGGCACTCCCGGCCGGGGCCCGTCTCCTGCGGGCCCCGGCCGGTGCCGCGGAACAAACGGACGGCTCGTTTGTTATCACATGCGGCGGCTGTGACGAAGAGCTCGAACCGGGAGAGGATATGGGACCTGAGAGGACATGCGGAAGAGCTCACGGGGGATTCACCCTGGTCGAGCTACTGGTGGTGCTGGTCATAGTCGGGGTGCTCAGCGCGATGGCGTCCGCGAAGCTCAAGAACCTCCGCGACGAGGCGGAATCGGGCTCCTGCAGGGTCAACCTGGCCAACCTGGCGACTGCCCAGAGCCTCTATGCCGCACAGCACGGGTACATACACTTCGCCGGATCGCTGCTCGACCTGACGCCCTACATCCACGACGCCCAGAACCTGGTATGCCCCTCCGGAGGCCAGTACGTGCTCAATTCCGACAACCGGGGAAGCATCGTCTGCACATGGTCCGACCCGTTCCCCCACGGATCGGTCGTGAGCGGCATCAAGTCCTGGGAATAGCGCCACCCGCACAAGGCAGACCCTGAGCGAGACCCGCCGGCGCCTGGATCGATCCGACCTTCCTGCACATCCGCACTTGTAGCAGGGCCGCGCTGTTCGTATTCTCACGACCAGTGCAGCAGTCCCGCAACAGGAAGGTCTGGGATGCAGGGAATTCTCGTGTTGATCAGCCTGATGTCAGGCTTTCGGGTTCCGGATCCGACCGGAGCGACAGTCCTGCCCGATCTCGAGGTCTGTACGGGAAGCGTGGTCGACGAGGTCTCGACCACCCGTCCCGCTCCCTCGGCGAGGCTCGTGACCCCCGCAGGTCCGTCCGTCGAGGCGCCGCCCCACTACTTCCGGATCGACTCCATCTCGATGACGGCCTTCGTCCCCTTCGACGAGGAGCTGGTCGTCCTCTTCGACCACGAGGCCGAAGACCTCTCCGTGAGCGCCGCCCCGTTCACGCTTACCGGGCAGGCCGAGATGGCCGCCGCCTCGGCTCCGGACTGGATGCGGGACGACCTCAGGTGGAACCTCGGGCTCCTGAGCGAGGCGAACCAGGACAGGTATGCAGCCCTGATCCTCTCTGCAGAACCCCAGACGAGGGACGAGGTCGCCTTCCAGGTAGCCCACCTCTCCTGGACCATCCTCGCCAACCCGAACTGGGACGAGAGCCTTCTTGCTGGCAACGCCGAGCTCGTCTACAC
Organism: uncultured bacterium; assembly: GCA_964603785.1. GTDB lineage: Bacteria > Fermentibacterota > Fermentibacteria > Fermentibacterales > Fermentibacteraceae > CAZRWD01. The sequence continues at coordinate 25,872 of CAZRWD010000004.1, read as the reverse complement.
GGTCGACCAGGACCTTGACTTCGTTCAGGTGGTCGACCACCCCGGCCCGGGTTACTACTCGACCACGGAGTACGTGTTCACGGGAGGGGGCTCTCCCACGACCGTCGAGATACCCAGGGAGATCTACTACTGGTATGTGGTGATGCCCAAGGTGTCGGACGAGGTCCCCCTGCAGGACGCAACCGTCTACGACATGTTCTGGAGGGAGTACCTCTACACCCAGAACGACGCCGGCTTCCCGCTGCTGTCGGAAGCCGTCTCCGGATGCACCTCCCTCTGGGACGGGCTTCCGCACAACACGTGGAACACCGTCGACACCTCCCAGGCGGTGGATGTCGTGTCCTGGTGGGTCTACAGCACGATCATCGAGGCCGCGTGGGGCAACAGGCCCATCCAGCCCAACATCATAGCCCATGAGCACAACGGCAACTGCGGGGAGACCCAGGACCTGCTCTCGGCAGCGGCCCGGACATGCCTCATACCTGCCGTCTGCACCATGGACATCAACGAGGACCACGTCTGGGTGGAGTTCTGGTGGGAGGAGGAGTGGCATCCCTGGCAGCCGGACTGGGTGGACAACCCCTACATCGCCTATGACTTCGAGTACGGCGGCTCCAAGGAGTGCTCGTGCATCTGGAGCTGGCGCAACGACGGGCTGACCTGGGACGACGCCGGCATCTACACCGAGACCTGCACCCTGACGGTCGTGATCACCGACTCGCTCGGGATTCCCGTGGACAATGCCAGGGTCTCGATAGCCAGCGAGGCATGGCAGTCGCCATCCCTTGCCAGGGGGACCTGGGGCGAGACCGACAGGGACGGGACCATAACGTTCGTCCTGGGCGACAGCCAGGACTACTACGTCAGCGTCGCCTCGAGGCTCGGCAACTACCCGGTCTCGGGCTACCTGCAGCTCATCGACGACAGCCAGAGCTGGGAGCACTACTACTGGAACCACATGACGGCGCTCCCCGTGCCGTCGCTCCAGGTCGCCGAGGGGACGCCCGGCAGCGACTCCAGGTACCTGGTCGAGGTCGAGTACGACCTGCCGTGGGACCTGATGCTCGGGAGGGACTTCTACGCCACCCCGCGCAGCGAGTATGCGGAGCGGATGTACGAGGGATCGCTCGACTTCTTCCTCGTGGACGAGGAGAATCTACTGCTCTACCTCGACGAGCTCCCCTTCACCGGCTACTGGGTCCAGGACGCTCAGCCCGGAGCATCGATCTGGTTCCACACCCCATCGGCACAGAAGGACTACTACGCGGTCTTCAGCGGATACGAGCACGCCGGGGCGGCGACCCTGGTGGATCTGACCGTGAGGCTCTGGGAGCACGACGGGACCGGCATGGAGGGCGGGATGCAGCCGGCCGGCACCGGGCTCGTGCTGTTCCCGAACCCCTCGAGCGGAACCGTCCGTCTCTCCCTCGCCCTGCCGGAGGCCGGGCCGGCGACGCTCGAGGTGTACGACATATCCGGAAGGGTCGTCGCCGACCTCTCCCCCGGCTTCGTCCAGGCCGGGACGATCGTAATCGACTGGGAAGGCGCCATGACCAACGGCCGCCCCGCACCCTCCGGCCTCTACCTGGTGCGCGCGGGGTCCGCGGGAGCCCCTGTCGAGCGCTCCCTGGTCCTGCTGAGATGACGGCCGCGGATACCGGGGGGCGCCGCGCCTTTCGCGACCTCACTCCGGAGGAGGAGAGGGTGATAGTCCGGAAGGGCACCGAGCCACCCTTCACCGGCGAGTTCGTGGACCACTTCGAGGAGGGCTCCTATGTCTGCAGGCGCTGCGGGGCCGGGCTCTTCGAGTCCGGGGCCAAGTTCCGGTCCGGCTGCGGCTGGCCTTCGTTCGACGACTCGATCCCCGGTTCCGTGGCGAGGAGGCCCGATCCGGACGGTTCCCGGACGGAGATCGTTTGCGCCTCCTGCGGGGCCCACCTCGGGCACGTCTTCGAGGGGGAGGGGCTGACCCCCCGGGACACGCGCCACTGTGTGAACTCGATCTCCATCCTCTTCGAGCCGTCGCCCCCCGCCCGCGAGGAGAGGGCGCTGTTCGCCGGAGGCTGCTTCTGGGGGGTGGAGCACCATCTGAAGAGGCTGCCCGGCGTCCTCTCGACGACCGTCGGCTACACGGGCGGGGTCGAGGAGTCGCCCGACTACGGGATGGTCTCATCGCACCGCACCGGCCATGCCGAGGCCGTGGAGGTGGTGTTCGATCCCTCGGTGACGAGCTTCGAGGCGGTCGCCAGGAGGTTCTTCGAGATACACGACCCCACCCAGCGGGATCGCCAGGGCCCCGACACGGGGAGGCAGTACAGGTCTGCGATCTTCCACACCGGCGAAGGGCAGAGGAGGGTTGCCCTCGACCTGATCTCCCTCCTCCGCGGCAGGGGATACGATGTCGTCACCGAGGTTCTTCCCGCGGGGAGATTCTGGCCCGCCGAGGAGTACCACCAGGATTTCTGCGAGCGGACGGGCAGGCCCCCGGGCTGCCATCTTCCCGTGAAGCGGTTCGGCTGAACCCGGGAGTGGGAGGGTACACATGAAGCTGCCGTTTGCCGTCCTCGTGATCCTGGCCTCTCTTCCGGGGTCCGGCCCCGACCTCGCCGATCTGTTCGAAACCCACGCCTTCTCGGCAAGGGTGATCGCCGGCCTTCCGGACTCCCTCCTCCCGGAAGGTTGCGACAGCATCGCGATCGTGCCGCTAGAGCCCTTCATGTCGGAGCCCGTGCTGTTCCTGGCGGGGATGGGGCCCGACACGACCCTTCTCGGCGAGGTGCACTTCGAGGGCACCTACAACTCCGCGAAGGCCGACTGGTTCTTCGACCCGGAGACCGGGACGGTGACGGGCTACTCCCAGATGCCCTCGAGCGCCTTCACCTTCACCGCGACCTACTCCGTGCTCTCTGGGCCGCCGTACCTCTCGCCGGTCGCGACAGGCTCCATCGATCCGTCGGCAGAGGCCGTCGAGGCCGCCCGGGACCTGGTCGACCGCGGCCTGCTGCTGCAGGCGGCGGATACCCTGTCGGGGATCTTCTACCCGTGGAGGTACTTCGTCCCAGAGGAGATGAGCGTGGCCATCCTCGCGAGGAGCCACGAGCTCGCCCTCTCCTTCCATTCGGAAGGGCGCACGGGATCGGCCTGCTCGGTGATGGTGGCCGTGACCGACGCGAACTTCGCCCTGGGCGTCGAGGCGGACTGGTTCTCCTCCATCCCCCCCGAGGACGAGTACCTCGAGGGTCCGTTCGCGGAGTACCTCCCGTTCGAGGACGCCCTGGAGATATTGAACGATTATGCGTTCCTCCTGGCCGAGGCCGGCAACCCGATTCCCGCCGAAGGCCTTCTCCGGAGGGTCCTGGCGCTGGCTCCCGGCAGGACTGTCGCATACCTGAACCTGGCCGACGTGCTCTGGGTCCTCGGCGAGACGGAGGAGGCCCGGACGAGATACGGCGAGTACGCCAGGATGATGGATGACGCCGGACTCCTCCGGAGCGTCCCGGAACGCGCGCTCGAGAGGGGGGGCCCCCTCTGAGGGCGGCCTCCCCGCATAGCCCGGCCCCTTCGCCGGGCGGGGCGCTGGACGCCTGCTGCGGCCTCTATTGCGGAGCCTGCGAGATACTGAGGGCTGCCGTCAGCGGAGATGTCGGGCCCGCGTCGCGGATGTTCGGGGTCGAGCCCGGCGAGATCCGCTGCGACGGGTGCAGGTCCTCCGACGTGTTCGTCAACTGCGGGAACTGCCTCCTGAGAACATGCGCAGCCTCGCGCGGAATCGAGTTCTGCATCGACTGCAGGGAGTTCCCCTGCGCCGAGTACAGGCGGATCGCCTCCTTCGGGAGCTCTCTTCCCCCGCACTTCCTCGTGATAGTGAGGAACCTGGCCGAGATCAGGGAGAAGGGCGCGGACGAGTGGCGGCGGCTGCAGGTCGAGAGATGGACATGTCCCGACTGCGGCGCGCCCTACTCCTGGTATGCGGAGCGGTGCGCCTGCGGGACGGATGTGAGCAGGAGGAAGGACTGGCTGGAGCTGACTGACGAGGACAAGTCGTTCTTCACCGAGTCCGCCCCGTCCGGGGAGCCGCCCGGGCCCTCCTAGAGGAAGAGGCTGCTCAGGCTCTGGCCGGAGTGTATCCGCCTTATGGCCTCGGCGAAGACCGGCGCCACCGAGAGCGTCTCTATCTTCGTGACAGGTCCCCCGGCGACCCTCTCGGCCGCCTCGGAGTCGAACTCGATGGTATCGGTTATGAACAGCTTCGAGATGTGGCTCTCCTGGACGAGCCTGACGGCCTGTCCCGAGAGTACCCCGTGGGTCACGAAGGCGAAGATCTCGGTGGCGCCGCGCTCTCTCGCAGTCCTGGCCGACTGTGCGAGGCTCTTGCCGGACAGGATCTCGTCGTCGCACATGATGACCGTTCGTCCGGTCAGGTCGTCGACGCCCTCGACGGTTCTGACGTGCGGATTCTCCGAGTCGTCCAGGCGGACCTTCTTGACGTAGCCCGTCACGATGTTCGGCGAACCTCCGGCCTCCCGGATGGCCCTCGACACGTAGACCGCCATCGCGTCGTTCTCGAGTATGCTCCCCGAGTCGGGGGCGAGGAACGCGATGTTGTCCCTGCCCAGCTCCATGATCTTCTTCATGAAGGTACCCTGGGCATGGAGCTGGTCCACGGGGATGTCGCTGAATCCCTGGCTCTGCGGGCAGTGGAGGGTCATCGTCAGCACCCTGCCCGCCCTCACCGACGCCATGAGGTCGAACATCATCTTGGATGTGATGGCTATCCTCGGCTTGTCCTTCTTGTCGCTCCTGGCGTAGGGGAAGTACGGAGTGACGGCCGTGATGCGCCCGGCGCTGTCCTTGATCGCGTAGATCATCTGCAGCAGCTCGATGATGTCGCCGGACACGGTTCGGTAGGAGAGGCCCCTGTCCTGGAGGATCGACCGCTCGCCGGACTGGATGACGAACACGTCCTTCTCCCTCACGGTGCCGCCCACGAAGTTCACCATGAGATTGCCGTTCGAGAACTCGACGAACTCGACCGGTTCGGGCTCGATGCCCAGGAGATCGCATATGCGCCCGGTGAGTGCGGTGCTGGCCCTTCCGGAACAGATGGCAATGTTGCCGTACATGGGCTGTGACCTCCGGATCCTTGCATGACCTGTATGCGGGTGCGCCCTGCCCTGGCTCCGACCCTGCAATATGAAGGCGGCGCAACCCCGGGGGAAGGCGGCAGCTTGACTTGCACGGGGGGGTTTTGTTGATTCCGCAGGCTGGTCCTTCCGCGAACCGCAACCGGAGGCGTGCAAATGGATGACAGGAAGATCAGGGTCCTGATCGCCAAGCCGGGGCTCGACGGCCACGACCGCGGAGCCAAGTACATCGCCAGGGCTCTGAGGGATGCCGGGATGGAGGTCATCTACACCGGCATCAGGCAGACGCCCGATGCCATAGCCGCCGCGGCGGTCCAGGAGGATGTGGACTTCGTAGGGCTCTCCCTCCTGTCCGGGGCCCACGGCCACCTCTTCCCCGAGGTTGCCGCCCGGCTCGCGGCGAGGGGGGCGTCGGACATCATCCTCTTCGGCGGCGGAGTCATCCCGGAGGATGACATCCCTCTCCTCGAGTCCGCCGGATTCCGGGCCATCTTCACCCCGGGCACGCCGGCCTCCGAAGTCATCGAGTTCGTCAGGAGAGAGTTCGAGGCCCGCAACGGCTGATGCCGGCCTCCAGCCGGAGGTGTTCTTGCAGCATCCGAGCACTGACAGTCTGGCCCGGCTCGTGAGGGACGGCGACGCCAGGGGCCTCGCCCGTGCGCTCTCGGTCGTCGAGAACGGCGGTCCCGGGGCGGCGGCGCTCCTCCACGAGCTGTTCGATCCCGCGCGCACCGCCGGCACGGTCGGCATCACAGGTCCGCCCGGAGCAGGGAAGAGCAGCATCCTGGACCTTCTGATCACCCGCTGGCGGAAGGCCGGGAGGAGACCCGGCGTTATAGCCGTCGATCCTACCTCCCCGTTCTCCGGGGGCGCCCTCCTGGGTGACAGGCTGCGGATGCAGGGCCACGCCTGCGATCCGGACGTCTTCATCAGGAGCATGGGCAGCAGGGGTCACATAGGCGGGCTCTCAGCAACCGCGTCGCAGGCGTCGGAGGTCCTGGCGTCCGCCGGATTCGATCCCGTGGTGCTAGAGACGGTGGGGGTCGGACAGGGCGAGGTCGAGGTTGCCTCCGTTGCCGACGTGACCATCCTCGTCCTCGTTCCCGGCCTCGGGGACGACATCCAGATGATGAAGGCCGGCATCATGGAGATAGGCGACCTGATCGTCCTCAACAAGGCGGACAGGCCGGGGATCGACCAGCTCGAGGCGACCGTGCGGGCGGGGCTCGAGTTCGTCCCGCCCGGTGCCGTCGCGCCTCCCGTCTTCAAGTGCTCGGCAATGACGGGGGAGGGGTTCGACGGGTTCTTCGCCGAACTGGAAAAGATGCTCGAATCGATGCATGCTTCGGATGACGCCAGGCGGCGGAGGATACGGGGTGCGATACTCCGGCTGACCGCGGAGCAGGGAGCCAGGAGCGCACTCGAGCAGCTCGAGAAGGGGATCGGGATCGACCGCGCCGTCGAGATGGTCATGCGGGGGGAGACGACACCGTACGAGCTCGGCGGCCGGATGGCCCGCACGGGAGAAAGGGCAGTGGCTGAAGGCGATGATTGATCACATCGACCATATAGGGATCGCGGTGGAGAGCATCGAGGCCTCGGCGCCCTTCTACAGGGACGTGCTCCGCCTCGAGGACCTGGGAACCGAGGAGGTGCCCTCGCAGAAGGTGAGGGTGGCGATGTTCGGAGTGGGGGAAGCCCGCATAGAGCTTCTCGAGCCTACCTCTCCGGACAGCCCGATAGCCCAGTTCCTCGAGAAGAGGGGTCAGGGCATCCACCACATCGCCTACTCCGTCGACGATGCCTCGGCGGTGGTCCAGACGATGCTCGGCGCAGGAGTCGAGATGATCGACAGACAGCCCCGGTGCGGCGCAGGCGGGAGCCTCATAGCCTTCGTCCACCCGAGGTCGAGCGGCAAGGTACTCACGGAGATCTGCGAGCACGGATCCTGCACGAAGGAAGAAGGCCTATGACATCTGCGGAAAAGGTCGAGAGGCTCCTCAGACTCAGGGAGAAGGCCGGCGAGGGCGGCGGGCTCGACAGGATCGAGAAGCAGCACTCGCTGGGCAAGCTCACCTCGAGGGAGAGGATAGAGCTCCTGCTCGACGAGGGGAGCTTCGAGGAATTCGACGTCTTCGTCATCCACAGATGCACCAAGTTCGGCCTGGACTCGAAGCACATCCCCGGCGACGGAGTCGTGACCGGCTACGGAACGATCGACGGCAGGCTCGTCTACATCTTCTCGCACGACTTCACGATCTTCGGGGGCTCCCTCTCCGAGACCTTCGCCGAGAAGGTGATCAAGGTCATGGAGATGGCGGCCGAGAACGGAGCCCCGGTCATCGGACTGAACGACTCCGGCGGCGCGAGGATACAGGAGGGCATCGAGAGCCTGGCCGGCTACGGCGAGATCTTCCTCCGCAACGTGATCTACTCCGGTGTCGTGCCGCAGATATCCGTGATCATGGGCCCCTGCGCCGGCGGGGCCGTCTACAGCCCGGCCATCACCGACTTCACGATCATGGTCGAGGACACCAGCTACATGTTCGTGACCGGGCCGAAGGTCGTCAAGGCGGTCACCGGCGAGGACGTGACCGTGGATCAGCTCGGCGGCGCGCACATCCACGCGACCCGCAGCGGGGTGGCGAGCATCACATGCAAGACGGAGCAGGAGGCCCTCCTGCTGGTCCGCAAGCTCATCAGCTACATGCCCCAGAACAATATGGAGGATCCGGTCCCGGTGACGCCCACCGATCCGATCGATCGCAGCGAAGCCTGGCTGGACGAGTTCGTACCCGACAATCCCAACAAGCCTTACGAGATGCGGCGGATCATCTCCGCGATCGTCGACGGAGGCGAGTTCCTCGAGATACAGAGGATGTACGCCCCCAACATCATCGTCGGCTTCGCGAGGATGAACGGCAAGTCCCTGGGAATAGTCGCGAACCAGCCCTCCTACCTGGCGGGAGTCCTGGACAACGACGCCTCCATAAAGGCGGCCCGGTTCGTCCGCTTCTGCGACTCGTTCAACATCCCGCTCCTGACCCTCGTCGACGTGCCCGGCTTCATGCCCGGCACCAAGCAGGAGTACGGCGGGATCATCCGCAACGGGGCGAAGCTGCTCTACGCCTACGCCGAGGCCACGGTACCCAAGATCACCGTGATCGTCCGCAAGGCATACGGCGGAGCCTACGACGTGATGAGCTCGAAGCACCTCAGGGCGGACGTGAACTACGCCTGGCCCAGCGCCGAGATAGCCGTGATGGGTCCCGAGGGTGCCGTGGAGATCATCTTCAGCAGGGACCTCGACAAGGCCGAGGACCCAGTCGCGCGGAAGAAGGAGCTCGTGGAGGAGTACAAGGAGCACTTCGCCAACCCGTTCTCGGCCGCCGAGAGGGGCTATGTCGACGATGTGATCGTTCCCTCCACGACGAGGTTCAGGGTCATCCGCGCCCTGGAGATGCTCTCCGGGAAGCGCCAGTCCATGCCGCCCAAGAAGCACGGGAACATTCCGCTGTGAGCGCGGCGGTCATCCGGGCGGCCCTCGAAGCGGCCCTGCAGCCGGCAGGAGGCGAGGGGACGCGACTCGGCATCACCGGAATGCTGGTGGTGTTCGGAGGGCTTCTGCTCCTGACACTCGCGCTGCCCCTCATCAGGAAGCTCGTCTCGAAGGAGGCGGAGTCCCCGGCCGCGCCCGGCGAGGGGCCTGCTGCGCCTCCTCCCACCGACGACGAGCTGACGGCGGCCATCTGCGCGATCCATGCACACCTGGCGAGCCTGGACCAGATCGAGAGCGTGAGGCTGACCCTGGGCCTCTATGACAAGCCATACCGGCCCTGGCGGCTTGCGGGCCGGGCGGAAGCACAGCTGGGAAGGCAGAACCTCCAGACCCGTCCCCGGAACAGGAGCCTGTGATGCCTGAATACAAGGTAACCGTGAACGGCAAGCACTATGACGTAAGCATCGGCCGCATGGTCGACGACCGCGTGGATGTGGTCGTGAACGGGAAGAGCTTCCACGTGGAGATCGAGGCGCCACACAGGACGGCCTCGAAGACCCCCCGGCTGGAGACCAGGCCGCACGTGGTCAACGCCGCCGAGGCGCCCGACAAGACCTCTCCGCCGGAGGTCGTGGCCGCCATGGGAAGGGGGGACGTCATCGCACCCCTTCCGGGGCTCATCCTCAAGATTCTCGTGAACCAGGGCGACACGGTCCGCGAGGGCCAGACGGTGGCCATCATGGAAGCGATGAAGATGGAGAACGAGATCGAGTCGCCGGTTGGCGGGGTGGTCGGCGCCATTGCCGTCAGGCAGGGCGACAATGTCCTCGAGAACGCTCTTTTGATGAAGATCGGCGGTTGACGGCGACATGATCTCCACATCCCGGATCTCGTCGCTGCTCGCGGCGGCGGCAGGCACCGGATCCATGCCGGGGGTCTCCGGCATCCTCAGGATGACCGGCCTCGGCAGCATCGAGCCGGGCAACGTCGTGATGATAGCCATCGGACTCGCGATGATCTGGCTCGCGGTCCGGCGCAACTACGAGCCACTGCTCCTGATACCCATCGGCTTCGGGATAATCGCCGGCAACATGCCCTACGACCCCACCCTGATGCCCGTGGGATACCAGGATGTCCTCGGAGGCCAGCAGTCCGTCTTCAGGCTGTTCTACTTCGGGGTCTCCAGCGGGCTGTTCCCTCCGCTGATCTTCCTGGGCATAGGAGCCATGACCGACTTCAGCGCGCTTCTCTCCAACCCCCGGCTAATGCTCCTGGGTGCGGCCGCCCAGATAGGCATCTTCATCACCCTGATCTGCTCCCTGCTCCTGGGATTCGACCTGAAGGAGGCCGCCTCCATAGGGATAATCGGAGGCGCCGACGGCCCCACGGCCATCTTCCTCGCCAGCCAGATGGCGCCCCACCTGCTCGGGGCGATCGCCATCGCCGCCTACTCCTACATGGGGCTCGTCCCGGTGATACAGCCGCCCATCATGAAGCTGCTGACGACCGACGCGGAGAGAAGGATCAGGATGAAGCCGGCCAGGAAGGTCTCCCACACGGAGAAGATGCTGTTCCCCGTGGTCGCCTTCATCATCACCGCCCTGATTGCGCCCGGCGCCATCACCCTCCTCGGGATGCTGTTCTTCGGCAACCTGCTGAAGGAGAGCGGGGTGACCAGGCGCCTGGCGGACAGCGCCCAGGGCGCGCTGAACAACATCGTGGTCATACTGCTGGGCTTCTCGGTCGGGACGAGCACCCAGGCCCGCTTCTTCCTCACCCCGAGGTCGATACTGATCTTCGCGCTGGGAGCCGCCAGCTTCGCCCTCGCCACGGCCGGAGGAGTCCTCTTCGCCAGGTTCATGAACCTTTTCCTCAAGGGCGACAACAAGATAAATCCGCTCATCGGCTCGGCGGGGGTGTCGGCCGTGCCGGACTCGGCCAGGGTCTCCGAGATGGTCGGCAAGCAGTACGACCCCAGGAACCACCTCCTCATGCACGCCATGGGCCCCAACGTGGCGGGGGTCATCGGAAGCGCGATAGCGGCGGGCGTGCTCCTCAGCATGGTCCCTCACTGAGGGGGTCTTCATGCCCGGTCTGAAGATACGCAGCTATGACTTCCTGGTGACGGGGGGGGCTGGCTTCATCGGTTCCCACCTCTGCGAGCGTCTCCTCTCCTCCGGGAGGAGCGTCCTGGTGGTCGACGACCTCTCGACCGGCACCCTGTCGAACCTCGAGAGATGCGTCGATCATCCGGACTTCAGCTATGCGGTGGGGTCGGTCTGCGACGAAGACCTGGTGTCCGAGGCGGTCGACCTGTGCACGACCGTCGTCCACCTGGCGGCCGCGGTGGGGGTGGAGAACATCATCCGCCAGCCGGTGGAGACCATCGAGGTCAACGTGCGCGGGACGGAGAACGTGCTCCGTGCCGCGGGGAGGAAGGAGAGGCGGACCTTCATCGCCTCGACCTCGGAGGTCTACGGGAAGGGTGACGCCGTGCCCTTCCAGGAGGATGGAGACATCGTCCTGGGGGCCACCAGCCGCAGCCGGTGGAGCTATGCCTGCTCCAAGGCCATCGACGAGTTCCTGGCCCTGGCCTATCACAAGGACAGGGGGCTCCCTGTCACAATCGGCAGGTTCTTCAACACCGTCGGTCCGAGGCAGTCCGGAAGGTACGGCATGGTGCTGCCCAGGTTCCTCTCACAGGCGGTCTCGGGCCGGCCGATCACGGTGTTCGGCGACGGAACCCAGACAAGGTGCTTCAGCCTGGTGGACGAGATAGTGGACTGCACCCTGGCCCTCCTGGAGTGTCCCGCCTCGATCGGGCTGGCGGTCAACATCGGCTCCACCGACGAGATCTCGATCCTCGAACTCGCGAGGCTCGTCAGGCGGAAGACCGGATCCTCCTCGGAGATAGTCATCGTCCCCTACGACGAGGCGTATCCGAAGGACTTCGAGGACATGAACCGGCGCGTACCCGACCTGACGCGCCTGAGGAGCCTGATCGGGTCTGCGCCGCGGGCCGGCATCGGCGAGATCATCGACAGGATCCTCGAGCACGGCGTCTCCCCTGCCTGAGCGTCCCGCAGGGTCAGCGAGGGTGGAGTCCTCCGCCAACCCCTCGGTGAAGAGGCTCAGGGCCCTCCGCGACGCGAAGGGAGTGGCCGCGCACGGAGCCTTCCTGGTTGAGGGGAGGCGCTTCGCCGCAGACATCCTGGCGCGCGCGCCGGGGCTCGTCCTCGAGATAGTCCTGGGGGAGAGCGTCTCGTTCCTGTCCGACCCGCCCTCCGAGCGATTCAGGACGATCATCGTGCCCGACAGGCTGTTCTCCGCCTTCAGCGATACGGTGACCTCGCAGGGGGTCGCGGTGGTCTGCCGTGTGCCGGAGGAACCCACGGGGCTCTCACCGGAATGCTCGAGGATCCTGGTCCTCGACTCCGTGTCGGATCCCGGGAACGCAGGAACACTGATAAGGAGCGCGGCCGCGTTCGGGTTCGACATGGTGCTCTCGCTGGAGGGCACCTGCAGCCTCTACACCCCGAGGGTTACCAGGGCGGCCGCCGCCGCGAACGCCTTCATACCGGTCATCCAGGGGCTGTCCGCGGCGGGTGCGATAGCTCTTCTCGAGGCTGCCGGCCACGTCATCCTGCTGTCGGACAAGAAGGGGCGCCCGTTCCCGGAGGTGGAGGCTCCCGGAAGGATCGCACTAGTGCTGGGCTCCGAGGCGCACGGCATCTCCAGGGAGTTCCGCGCGACCGGGGCCGCGAGCGTGGGCATCCCCCAGGCGGAGGAGATCGACTCCCTGAACGTCGCCGCCGCCGGTGCGATCCTCATGAGCTGGATCCACACGGGCTGCTCCGCACGAAACTGACATTTTATCCGACAGAATCGCTGTAATAGACTTGACATTCACGGATGCCCGTCGTATCTTATTGCAGAACATGTAAATCAGGAAAGGGGCATCGAGTGGATGATGACGACCGACGAACGGAGCCGATCGAACACCTGACCTGCCGCCGGGCAGGAGACCTTCCCCCGCCGCTCACACCGAAGCTGATCGCGGACTTCCTCGACGAGAACATGAAGCCCTGGAACGACACCCCGGCCGACACGCTCTCCGGTGTGGAGATGGCGCTGTCCGGAGAGGACGGGGCGGGCTTCGTGTCCGTGGCCATGAACGGGAACAGGCTGTGCGGGGCGCTGGTGATGCTGGGCACGGGGATGGAGGGCTTCGTCCCCCCGAACCTGCTCCTGTTCGTGGCCGTGGATCCCTCCCTCAGGGGCAGGGGCGTCGGAGGGGGCCTGATCAGGCATGCGCTCCGGCAGGCCGCGGGCGACGTGAAACTCCACGTCGACTTCGGCAACCCGGCCGTAAGGCTCTACGAGAGAATCGGCTTCGAGAGATCCTACCTCGACATGAGGCTGCACGTCTGAGCCGGCTGGTTGTCGACGCGGGAGCCCTCAGGGACAACATCGCCACCATCGACGGCTGGATGTCCGGGCACGGTGCGACATGGACGCTAGTCACGAAGGTGCTCTGCGGCCATCGCGAGACCCTCTCGGCCATCCTCGGGGCGGGGGTCTCCTCTGTCGGGGAGTCCAGGCTCGGGAATGTCCGCGCCATCAGGAAGCTCAAGCCTTCCGCAGTCTGCTGGTATCTGAGGATCCCCACCCCGTCGCGCGCGGGGGGTGTGGCGGAGCTGTGCGATGTCAGCCTCGACAGCGAGATCGGGGTGATAGCCGCTCTGTCCGAGAGGGCCTTCGCGCTCGGCCGGACGCACGGGGTGGTGATAATGATCGAGCTTGGCGACCTCCGGGAGGGCATCCTGCCGGGAAGCCTGGTCTCCTTCTATCGGAAGGTCTTCGACCTCCCCGGCATCGAGGTGAAGGGGATCGGCACCAACCTCGGCTGCCTGAGCGGCTCCGTACCGTCGGTGGATCAGCTGATGCAGCTCGTCCTGTACCGCGAGCTCCTGGAGCTGAAGTTCGGGCACACCCTGCCCCTGATCTCTGCCGGGTCCACCGTCGTCCTGCCTCTGCTGCTCGAGGGGAAGGTTCCGAAAGCTGTGAACCACTTCCGTATAGGAGAGGCCGTCTTCCTGGGTACGAACCTCCTCGACGGGGGCACCCTGAAGGGGCTCAGGAACGACGCCTTCACACTCGAGGCCGAGATCTCCGAGATAAAGGAGAAGGGTCTGGTGCCGCTCGGGGAGACCTCACAGGCGGTGGCCCCGTTCGGCGGGCCCGAAGGGTCGGCACCCCCGGGCCGTACGGGATACCGTGCGATCGTGAACCTCGGGCACCTCGACACCGATGTCGGAGGCCTGGTGCCCGAGGACCCGGCGGTGGAGGTGGCCGGTGCCAGCAGCGACCTGACCGTGCTGAACATCGGAGACGGCCCCGGGAGCTACCGTGTCGGGGGGGTAGTGCGTTTCAGGCTGTCCTACGCCGCGCTGCTCCGTGTGATGAGCACCCCCTACATCGAGAAGGTCGTGCGGGATGCCGGAGCCGCCTCATCCGGCGCAGGAGGGCCTGCAAGGTAGCCCGTCCCGTTCTCCCGAGCTATATTCGCGGCCGTGCGGAGGGGTGCCAGAGCGGTTGAACGGGGCGGTCTCGAAAACCGTTGACTTCCTTACGGAGGTCCGTGGGTTCGAATCCCACCCCCTCCGCCATCGCAGTCTCGCGAAGCGAAACGGAGCCATGTCTGCAGGTTGTGTCTGCACAACCACTCTCCTCCCCCGTGATCACCGCCCGACGAAAACCAGCGCCATGGAACCGCCCGTCCCGCCCGGTGTACACACAACCGGGGGAATGGTCATGGAACTCCCTCGGTCTTATGCTTCCAACTCGCGGCCCCGGCCGACAGGAGGGAAATGTCCGTCGCCCCGACGGGATACATATTGCAGTGGTAGCTTTTTCAACGGCCCTACCGAGGGCGAGAGCAGGATGCGGAGGATGAAGTGAAGATAGGACTGCTGCCGGCGGTCGCCCTGACGGGACTCCTTGTCCTGTCGGCATGCCTTGCCGCCGGGGATCCCTCCGGACCCGTTCCGGCGCTTTCGGAGACGCTCGAGGTCCAGGTGGGCTACACGCCCGGCGAACTCCTCGAAGGCACCGAGAAGGTGTTCAGCCTTGCCTGGAACGCAGCCTCCGAGGCGGCGTACTACGAGATCAGGATATCCCCCTCGCCCGTCGACGCGGACAACTGGGACGAGGCCCTGCTCGTGAGCACCGTCGAAGCGGACACTTCCGCGGTCATGGCCGTGAACGTGACCGTCCAGCCCGAGGTCTTCAGCAACACCTGCATCGGATGCGGCCTCTGCGAGACCGTCTGTCCCCACGATGCGATCACCCTGGTCGACGGGCGCGCCGTCATCGACCTCGACCTGTGCACCTCCTGCGGCCAGTGCGTCATGGTCTGCCCGGTCCAGGCCATCTCCGACAGCCGTTTCGGCCAGCCGTACCATTTCGCCGTCAGGGCGTTCGGCCCCGGCGGAGCCGGCTCCACGGTCATCTCCACACCGGACAGGTACTACCTGCGCTATGCCAACGATCCCAGCTGGTGCGGCGACTGTGCCGAGGCCTGCTACATCCTCCTCGACACCTGCGGACCCGGCTGCCCTGTCGACGCCGTGTGGTTCGACTCCACGGGTTTCATCCATATCGACTACGAGCTCTGCATCCACTGCGGCCAGTGCCAGATCCAGTGCCAGGGCTACGGCCTCTGGTCCCTGAAGAGAGAGGTGGTTCAGGAGTGAGGATGCTGTCTGGGGTCGCCATCCTTGTCGTCGCCGTGTCTTCGGCGGGGCTCTCGCTCTCCACGGAATCCGGCAAGCCGGTGCTCTCGTGGGACGCCGTGCAGGGTGCGTGGGATCATCTCGAGATCAGGGGCTCCGTGTCGGACTTCGCGGAGGATGCGCCCGTCTCCGGCGCACTCCTCGCCAGGATCGCACCCCGGGACGCGGGGAACTCGGCCTGCTTCCCGACGAGCTTCGAGCTCGCCGGCAGCTTCGCAGTGGATCCCGCCCCCTGCATCGCCTGCCAGCTCTGCGTCATGCAATGCCCAGTCTCGGCGATAAGCATGGTCGACGGCAAGGCCTGGATCGACCCGGAGAAGTGCATCGCCTGCGGCCTGTGCGTTTCCTCGTGCCCGGTCTCCGCAATCTTCGCGCCGACCTCGTCCTCGGTCGTCCTGGGGCTCTACGGCGTGCATGCGGACGGGTCGGCAGAACTCCTGGGGACGCTCTAGGTGCGTCTGCAGCGCCTTCTGCTGCCGCTGGTCCTGCTCCTCGTCGCCGCGGCCGCCCTGGCCGGAGTGAGGTACACGGTCGACAGGACGAGGTGCACGGGCTGCGGGGACTGCGACAGGATATGCCCTGTCGATGCGGTCGAGATCGTCGACGGATTCTCGCACATAGATCCCTCGAGATGCATAGGCTGCGGCATGTGCCAGGGGGTGTGCAGTCATGAAGCCATTCGCTAGCATCGCCCTCCTGGCCGTGCTGTGCCTCCTCGGGTGCAGGTCTCCCGTCGACAACACCCAGCTGGTGGTCGACGGGGACATGTGCATCGGGTGCGGCGAGTGCGAGGACGTGTGTCCCTACGGCGCCATAGAGGTCATCGACGGCGATGCCGTGATCGACCCGGCACTCTGCCACCTCTGCATGAGGTGCGTCGAGCAGTGCCCCAAGGGGGCGATCTACTGATGAGGACGATCGCACTCGCACTGCTCGCGGCGGTCTTCACCGCCTCGGCGTCCACCCTCACGCAGTACGCCTCGGTGACGGTCTCCCCGGACAGCATGGGCTTCGACACCGGCAGGCGGACTGCCGTCTGGACCGGGGACCTCGACGGGGGCTCATGGGGCATACGCCTGACCGAGAAGTACATCGATGCCGACAGCGGAGGGCTGGTGCCCCGCCGCTACCTCGGCCGCAACAGCCTCCTCCTCGATGCCAGGGCAACGCTCGGAGGCGTCCGGATAGGCCCCGGGATCAGGTGGGACACCGGATCGACCGACGCCCTCGACTTCGTACTGCCCCTGGCCGCGGGGACCGCCTTCGAGAACGGCTACACCCGGCCCTCACTGGAGATAGGGGCCGGCCTGCCCCTCGGGTTCGACGTCAGGGCCTGCGGCAGCATGGTCGAGAGATCCCTGGAGATGGCGGACGGCACAGCCCTCGGCTGGAGCGGACAGGGTGCGGAAGGAGAGGTCCGCTGGACCTCCCCCTCCGGGCTCTTCGTCTCGACGGGGGGCGCCTTCAGGAGCCACACCTCTGACGACATCGCCTTCGACACCGACTGGTCGAGCATCGACGCCGCCGTCGGTACGGCACCGGTCACTCTCCCGGCCCTCGTCCAGGCCATGGGGGAGGTCAGGTACACCTCCTTCTCGGGGCAGGACTATCTCGGGCAGAACCTGGGCGGCCGGCTGACCTGCCGCGTGAGGGCCGTCAGGATGCTCCGACCCGGCCTCGTCCTCAACATGTCGGTCCTCTCGGCATCCGACCGTCGTGACGGGGAATGGTACCAGGCAGCCTCCTCGGGAGCGGCAAGGCTCGTGCTCACTCGCGGCAGACCCGGGTCGATTCCCTCGACCCTGGCGCTCGGAGGGCAGTACACGGTCTCCTCCATCCGCACCGCGAGGTTCGAGGCCTCCGCCAGGGTCCACCTGGTGGAGGGGCTTTCCGCCCTGCTCTCGGCCGACCTCAGGGAAGGGCCGACGACCATTCCGGGAGCCGGCCCGGCAAGGCAGCGTGTCGTCCTCGGATCCGGCCTCGAGTACAGGTTCTCGTCCATCGCCGTCGCATGGCTGAGGTTCGAGGACGAACGCACGGAACTGGACGACATCGAGCACTGGTCCAGGGTGGAGGCGGGTCTCTCGCTCTGGCCTCCCGCGCTCGAGATCTGACACCGTGGGCCGGCGACCCCCGGATCGACGGCCCGGAGACCTGACATGAACTTCGAGCCGATAGCACGCGGTGCGGCTCTGGGGCTCGCAACCGGAACAGCCTGCCTCGCATCCTGCGGCCCCGTGTACGGAGCCTACCTCCTGTCGGAGAGGCGCACCGGCATGGAGTCGCTGAGGGTGCTGCTCGAGCTCAACGCCGGCAGGTTCGTAGCCTACGCGGCCTTCGGCGCGCTCTTCGGGCTCCTCGGAGGGGTGCTCCCCGCGGCCGTGAGGGCGCCGCTAGCGTCGGCCGGCTACATCCTCTTCTCGATATACCTGCTCCTGTCGATCGCCCGTGTCCGCAGGTCATGCGGCGGCTGCGCCGCCCCGAAATGGCTGAAGGTGACCCGGAGCCCTCTGCTCCTGGGCATCCTCACCGGCCTGTCGATCTGTCCCTCCTTCCTGATCGCCGTCACGGGCGCCTTCGGGTCCGACGGAGCCATTCCGGGGGCTCTGCTGTTCACCGGCTTCTTCGCCGGCACCACGGTCTACATGCTGCCCTTCGCAGCCCTCGGGCTCCTGACGAGGAAGGCGTGGTTCACGACAGCGGCGCGCGTCATCGCGCTCGTGGTGGCCATCTACTTCCTCACCACGGGCATCCGTTCGGGGGTGCGCCTGCTCTCCGCCGGAGACGGGATCGTGTCACCCGGGCGGACCGGGGCCGGACAGGGCGAGGTCTACTCGGTTCTCGAGGAGGACACGCTCTTCGTCGTCGGCTTCGCCTCGGTCCCCGGCGATCATGCAGCGGAGCTGGCCGCCCTCCTGTCGGTCCACCCCTCCCCGGCAGTGGTCCTTGTCGAGGGCGATGCCGATGATCCGCATGGAGCCCTTGCCCGCCTGCCGAGGCTGTGCAGCGCCCTCGTGCCGTGGTGGGTGGACCCCAGGAGCGGATCCGCGCTGGAACCCTGGCAGGAGGTCTTCTCGGAAGGGTTGTCGGACGGTTCGGTGAGGGCCTTCGCGGTCGAGTACGAACCCTGGTGCACCGACAGGGCCGACGCGATCCGCGGGTTCCTCGAGAGATACAGCTTCCGCGTGGACCCCGACTCGGGATTCACCTTCCTCATGCTGAACACGATCGGTTGTGAGCCGGAGGACTGCGTCACCTGTCCCCTGGCCGGATTCGAGAACTGACCGGGGTCCCGCCCCCGGCCTTGGAGGCATGATGCCCGCACTGGCGGCAGCAGGGAATGCAGGGCCGAACGTCAGATCCGACTGCCTGGTGACGTTCGAGCCGGGCGGCGACGGCATCGAAGTCAACATCGAGACCGGGGCCCAGTCCGCCCCGCTGGAGAGGGCCGTCAGGTTCACGGCCGCCAGGCTCGGGGTGGGCGGAAGGGTCGCCGTGGACGATTCGGGAGCCGAACCGTTCACGGTTGCCGCCCGTTTCGAGGCTGCAGCCAGGAAGGCCCTGGAGGCGGACCTCCCGCTGCCTTCCCCCTCGACCTCGTTCAGGCCGTCCGAGAGGTCGCGCCCGAGGAGGTCCAGGCTGTACCTGCCCGGGAACAGGCCCGATTTCATCTCGAAGGCGCTGTCGTCCGGCGCGGACGGATTGATCCTCGACCTGGAGGACAGCGTCTCTCCGGACCGCAAGTTCGAGGCCCGCATACTGGTCGCCCACGCTCTCGCCTCCGTCGACTTCGGGGATTCCGAGGTCATGGTCCGGATCAACCAGGGCGACGAGGGGCTCGAGGATCTCCGCTGGATCATCCCGCAGCCGGTGCAGCACGTGCTGATCCCGAAGGTCGAGAGCGCGGCGGGGGTCGCCGGGGTCAGGGACAGGGCTCTCGAGCTGGCCTCGGCCTGCGGGCGGAAGGAGCTCCCCTGGTTCATGCCGATCATCGAGAGCCCCGGTGGCATCCTGGACGCCTCCGGGATCGCACGGGCGGTGCCCGAGTGCGCTGCACTCACCCTCGGTCTGCAGGACCTCACGGCCGAGCTGGGAGTCAGGCCTACCTCCCACGGCAGGGAGAGCTTCGTAGCGCGGAGCCTTGTGGTCCTTGCAGCGAGGGCGGCCGGGCTGCAGCCGATAGATACCGTCTACGCCGATGTGAAGAACGAGGAGGGCCTCAGAGCCTCGATCGCCGAGGCCAGGGAGCTGGGATTCGTGGGCAAGGGCTGCATCCATCCCGCCCAGGTGCCTGTCGTCAACGGAGGCTTCCTGCCCGACGAGGAGGCCGTGGCCCAGGCCAGGAAGGTGGTCCTCGCGATGGAGGATGCCCATGCGAGGGGGCTGGGGGCGGTGACGCTCGGCAGCAGGATGATCGATCCCGCCGTGGCCAGGCAGGCCGCAGTCGTCATAGCCGATGCGGTCAGATTCGGCATCCTGCCGGCCGACTGGCGCGACAGCCCGGTGGACTGAGGTCAGGGGGGCGGCGTCGGAGCAGCCCCCGCCCAACCATTACTGACCCTGCTGCCTCCTGCCCGGCATCGACGCCAGGACATCCGAAACGATCGGCAGCAGGATGATGACCAGCCATCCGAAGAGGAACTCCTGGCTCCTCAGCCCGAAGCTGCCGTACGGCACGGCCCTCTCCCTGATCTCGCTGTAGAGCATCCACATGATGCCCATCGGCAGCAGCCACCGCACGCAGATGTCCCACCAGCCCCCGACACGGAAGCTGGAGTTCTGGGTCAGGTACTTCCGCATCCTGTCGGCCCCGAAGCCCCATCCGATGACGATCGTCTCGATGAGGACCACAAGGGTCAGCCCCCAGTAGTTCATGAAGTGGTCCACGATGTCGAGGATGTGCAGTCCCGCCCCGGTAAGCATCGGCAGGCCGACGAGGAATGCGAGCACGCCGACGGTCAGGTTGGCCTTCCGGTGAGAGACCTGCCACTTGTCCCGGACCGCCGCAGTGACCGCCTCCACCAGGCTGAAGGCGGAGTCGATGGCGAGGGTCAGGAGCATGACGAAGAACAGCACCCCGAACAGCGGCGCAAGGGGAAGGCTGCTGATGATCTCCGGGTATGCCACGAAGGCCAGGCCGGGACCCGATCTGACCACGTCCGACACTGGCACTCCGAGCTGCTGCGCCTGGTGGCCCAGGGCGGAGAAGACCGCGAGCCCGCCCACGAAGGCCGTCAGTGCGTCGGCGATGCCAATGATGAAGGCGTTCGCGGCGATGTTGGTCTTCGAAGGCAGGAAGCTGCCGTACGCAATCATTATCGCGAATCCGACGCTAAGGCTGAAGAAGATCTGAGAGATGGCCGCGAGCCAGATCTTCGGATCGGCGAGCCTCGCCCACTCCGGGGTCAGGTAGAACCTGAGACCCTCGCCCGCCCCTGGCAGGGTCATCCCCCTGACGGTGAAGACGACGAGGAGCAGCCAGGGTATCGTCACTGTGTAGAAGACGACCTTGCCGACCGTCTTCGTCCCCTTCCAGATCGAGGCGATTATCCAGATCCAGGAGAGAGAGAAGCCGATCAGGATGGGCCATCTGAAGCCGCCCATGTCCCACGGTTCGGAGGTCAGGCCGAGGAACCTGTTGAAGAAGAAGTCCTGGACCGGCGAGGCTCCCGCCGCGGAGGGCACGTGGCTCTCCCAGGCCAGCGTGACGGAGTGTGCGACGTAGTTCATGCACCAGCCCATTATCACGGCGTAGTAGCAGACGATCACGAAGCCCACGCCCGCCGCCATCCAGCCGAACCACTGGAGCCGGGGGTGGATCTTCGCGAAGGCCCCCGGGGCGGCCTGCCGCGTCATGTGCCCGAGGCTGAACTCCAGCATGAGCAGGGGTATCCCGGCCAGGAGCAGGCAGACGAGGTAGGCGATCAGGAAGGCGCCGCCCCCGTTGGCATAGGCTATGTACGGGAACCTCCAGACGTTCCCCAGCCCGATGGCCGACCCGATCGCCGCTAGCAGGAACGCGGTCCTGCTGTTCCAGGTCTCCCTCCCCAGAGCCATCGCCCCTCCTTTCGATGATCTGCGGAAAGCTCACACCGGAGGCGCCCCGGGTCAATGGGGCGGAAGACCATTCGATTGACGGGCCGGTAATTCACCGTTAGTTAAACAGATGTCACATGGATGGGGGTCAGCGATGATACGGCTTGTCTGTCTCCTCTTCCCGGCTGTTCTTCTGAACTCGCAGCCAGTTGCTGCAGGATCGTGCTTCTACGATTTCGAGGACAACTACATCGGCGACTGGACACAGCGCTGCCAGTCCGGAACCTGGTACGCAGTCAGCGGGGAGGTTCGCGCCTCCACCAGCAAGACCTGCACAGCGCTGTCATGTCCCCAGATCACCGACGAGACGAATGTACTGCTCACCTCGCAGGGCACCGCAACTCATGCGCTCGGCCTCATCGCGCGTCTCGAGGATGGGGATTCGGGCATCTACGCCTATGTCTCCCCCGACGCCAACGTCGCCAGGATTCGCCGGGTGGCCGGAGGATTCACTTCGACGATCCTGGCATCCCTGACTGCCGACTTCCCGTCCTATGTCGACTACGAGCTGACTTTCCAGTGCTTCGAGGAACAGCTCCATTTCGAGATCTTCGTCCCATCGACGTCCCAGTCCTGGGTGCTGGATGCCGTCGATGACGCAGTGGTGCCCGGTGACTGCGGGCTCGTGACAGGTGACGAGGATCTCGCATCCTGGGAGTGGTTTGCGGCCGAGACGCTGATCCCTCTGTGCGTCTCCGCCCTCGAGGCCGACGACGACATGACGGGGGAGTCGCAGGGCGACGGCGACAGGGCCTTCGAACCGGGCGAGGAGGTCGAGCTCGCCGTCGCGCTCTCGAACCAGGGGGGCGAGACGCTCACCGGCGTGACGGTGACGATGGAGGCGGCATCGCCCCTCCTTACCGTCACCGACGCGACCGAGACCTTCGGGTCGATCTCCCCCGGCGGCGCTGCATGGTGCGCGGACGACTTCGGCATCTTCGCCGCCCTCTCCGCCCCGGCCGGGGAATACCCGCTCACCCTCCACGTGACCGCGGACGGCGGGTTCGATGCCGAGATCGAGATGATCATGCCGGTCGGCTGCGGCGTCTCATACGACTGCGAGAGCGGATCGGACGGCTGGACCTCCGGGGCCCTCGAGACCGGGTGGGGTGACCAGTGGCATGTGAGCACCACCCGGAACCATACGGCCGGGGGGACCCACAGCTTCAAATGCGGGAGCACCGGCTCCGGCGACTATGCAGACCTCCTTTACTGCGCGGAGACCGGCCCGTGGTTCAACGCGCCCCTGGGAGGGACGCTGACCTTCTGGATGTGGACCGACATCCAGGAGGCCGTCGCTCCCGGATATGCCCTCGACGGAGGGCTCGTCCGGCTGGGGCAGTTCACCGAATGGACGGATGTCGATCCGACGGGAGGATACCCCTGGCAGATAGTCTCCGGCACCACCGGGCCCTTCGACGCCGGTACAGGGGTCTACAGCGGCACCCAGGGATGGCAGCAGGTGAGCTTCCCCGTGCCCTCCGACCTTGCCGGGCCGGTAAGGATGAGGCTGGTCTTCGGCTCCGACGCCACGGGCAACCGCGAGGGATGGTATGTCGACGACATCCTGCTGGAGGGTTCGACCGGGGTCGAGCCCGATCCCGGGACCTCGCCCACGGAGCCGCTGCTCGACGCCTTCCCGAATCCCTTCCGGGGTGCGGTCACCATATCCATCTCCGGCGTGACGGGCTCCGTGCAGACCCTGGAGGTATACGACCTCTCCGGACGGCTGGTCAGCGAGCTTTCCGCGACCGCGACGGGCGGCGCCGCAGTCGTGCAGTGGGACGGAGCGACGGCGGACGGCGGCAGGCTTCCTCCCGGGATCTATGTCCTGCGCTGCAGACTCCCCGGCGGGGAGAGCATCGTGCGGAGGCTGATCCGTACGGAGTAGAAGGCCCGGATGTCATCGGAGGGGGGCGGTCACGGCCGCCCCCCTTTTATCAGTCCTGCTGAATCTCGCAGTTGGGGGATGATTCGTCCGGTAGGGCGCAGGAGCTGTCCCTGCGCCGCGTGATCCTCCTCAGATGGGTCCACAGCCCGGCGCGGCATGCCAGCCCCAGCACGAATCCGTAGAAGCAGAGGTATCTGCAGAAGAACCTGCCCCACAGGACCGAGAGTGCAACGACGAGTATGCCGAGAAGGAAGGATCCCGTGAGGAAGACCGAGAAGACCGTGTGGAAGGGATCGATGCTGCAGAAGAGCGCCGGCCAGGGTACCCGGAGAGCTCCCGCACCCGCGAGGACGACCAGGGTGACGAATGTCGCGAAGATGACGGCCCTTCCGATGAGCAGGATGTGGTCGAGCCTCCTTGAGGGATGCGGCAGCCTGAGGATGTGGAGCCTCCAGAGGAACTCCTGCAGGGCTCCCATCGGGCAGACCCAGCTGCAGTAGATCCTTCCGAAGAACAGGGTGTGCAGGACCGGGACCAGAAGGACGGCCCACCCGACGAGGCCCAGGAATGCCAGCCCGCCGGGAATGAGCGCGTACTGGAAGGCGCCGATGGGGCAGAAGCATCCCTGCACGAAGAACCCCAGCACGAGAAGACCGACGCCGAGTATGGTGAACCGGATCGTTCGGGCCTTCCGCCTGATCCTGCGTCCGCCCCTGAGCTTCCTCGAGAAGATGGTCGCGACCAGTAGCAGGGCGATCATGAATCCGAGTATCAGTGCGGAGCGCCGCGCGCCCCGCTCGGGATTGCCGCATGAATCGTCCGACCACCTTCCGAACCAGTGCGGGCACATCTGCCTGTCGTTGGGGCATGCCGCCGCGGGGGGCAGGAACCTCGGGCAGCCGCGGGAGAGAGAGGAGGGCGGGATGGTCAGGGCCGAGTCGGTCGCGGTCCCTATCGCCACGGAGTCGCTCTGCGGGCCGGGGTTGTCGCATCGCCCGTCGCCGTCAGCGTCCGTGAACAGCGCACAGGATGGTGCGGAGGACGAACAGGCCTGTGCCGGGGTATAGCCGAGCGGACAGGAGATGACTACGCAGAGAGAGTCGGAGGACCCGTTCTCGACCTGTGCGGATGCGGTGTCGGGAGCGGTCAGGTCATCGACCGTGCCGTCCATATCCTCCGGCTGATCTCCCTGATCGACCTCGGGCGCGTCGGGCGGGTCCTCCGGCGTGACCTGATCCTCCACCGCATCGCCGGGTCCGGTTGTGTCGTCCGGCGGGGTCGTGACCAGGGTGTCCGGCGGAGGCGTTGCGGACGAGTCCCCGGCCGGGGGCTCCGTGGCCGGCGGGATCGGATTGTCGCAGAATCCGTTGCCGTCAGCGTCGTTGTAGAGGGCGCACTTGGGGCTGACCTCGGGGCAGGCGTCCTCGGGAGGGAACCCGAAGGGGCAGGGCACCGCCATCGAGATGGCTGCAAGGAGAAGAAGAGCGAACAAGGTTCTCATCCAGCCTCCTCCGCCATTCCGGGATGGGCCGGGGGCCGCCCTCGGGCGGCCCCCGGGTCTACTCGTCGAAAGAGGTCTTGATCGAGCCGAACGTTTCCTGCTCCAGGCCGAGCAGACCGGTGAAGATGAAGTGCGGGATGTGGTCCTCGAAGTTGTCGGCCGTGGCCTGGCCGTAGGGTCCGTAGATCCCGCGGTTGTTGCCGGCCGTCCAGTGCCAGATGTAGATGGAGTTCGGCGTGGCGCTGGACCACTCGCACTCGATTATCAGGTTGTTGCTGCCGTTGTAGAAGAAGGGCGTGTCGAGGGTGGTGCTGAACCACTGCCCGGCGCTGGCGGACACCGAGTAGGCCGATCGGCTGAAGACGAGGGTCCTGGTCCCGGCGATGTAGTTGTTCAGGTAGTTGGCGCCGAGCTGGTCGGAGCTCCCGTAGCCCATGTAGATCTTGAAGCTGTTGAACGTCCCGGAGGCGTCGCCGACCGGCGACCTCTTCCACTGGATCTGCTGGATCTGCATCGCGCTCCCGATCTCGTTGTCAAGCACTACCACCTGGTAGCGCAGACTGAGGTATCAAGAGCCGCAGAACGGATTGCTGCTGAACTGGCCGTCCGAGCCGACCTCGATGTCGGCCGCGACTGACAGCGCCACGAGCAGCAGTCCCGCGAGGAACGCTGATCTCATCACCCCTCCTTCCGAAAACCGAGTGTGAATATAGGACACCTCCGATGCATAGCAATGTCTGCCGGAGCGTCGCCGGCCGCTCCCATCTTGACGGAACACCGAAGGGGCGGATATAAATCCCGCTCTCTCTCGGCGGTCCGGTAGTTCAACTGGTTAGAGCACCGGCCTGTCACGCCGGAAGTTGCGGGTTCGAGTCCCGTCCGGACCGCCATTTGCTCTCTCGCCTGATCCAGGCTCGATCGCTGCACAGCGGTCCGACGGGGTCTAT
>CAZRWD010000003.1:91981-207472 GCA_964603785.1 uncultured bacterium | reverse complement strand
CCAGGAGAACCCGGTGGAGGACGTCCAGGAGAACCCGGTGGAGGACGTCCAGGAGAACCCGGTGGAGGATGTCCAGGAGGTCCCGGTGGAGGACGTGCAGGAGAATCCAGTCGAGACGCCCGACAATCCGGCGGACCAGATCGATCCGGTCGAGGTCGAGACCGTCGCGGACGACCCTCCCGCAGCGGGCTGGGTCACGGTCGACGCGGCCGGCGAGCCGGGCGCAGGCTCTCCCGGCCCCGCGACCTACGAGGGCAGGGTGTTCGCCGCCATCAGGAGGAACTTCCGCACCTCCGTGGAACCCCCCAGGAGCTACCGCATAGAGTTCACGGTCGCCTCCGACGGCACGTTCTCGGTCGAGATAATTCGCGACAGCGGCGACGCGGTCTTCGACAGGGCCGTGGACCATGCGCTCACCGTCGCGCAGATACCGCCCTTCCCGGCGGGCAGGACATCACCGGCCGTGCTGAGGATCGAGTTCCTCGGACCGTCAGGTCAGCAGTGAAGGGAGTAACCGGTTGAGGATGCAGACCGCCGTCCTCCTTCTGACGCTCTCCGCAGCCTCGGCGCAGGGCTTCATGCCCATGACGCCCATCGGCGCCGACTGCCTCCCGGTGAGCGTCACGCTCGACGGAGACCGCACCTACGCAAGGCCCGCCCTCGAGCAGCTGGTCCTGGACCTCGACTTCTCCGGCCTCCTGAAGGTCGAGAGCGGTGCGGAAGTGACCATCGAGGCACATGTCTCGACCACCGGCGACAGGATCCGGCTGGAGGCGGAGATCACCGCCGGGGGCGAGATCGTGCTGGCGAGGGAGTACATCGCGCAGGCAACCGACCTGTACACGATGGTGCACGCGCTGGCCGACGACGCGGTGTTCTCCCTCACGGGGGAGCACGGGATCGCCTCCACCCGGATAGCCTTCGTCACCCGTGCGAGCGACACCTACTCGCTGGTCGCGAAGGGATTCGACCCCCGCGGGGCGGCCGTCCTCCTCAGGGACACCTCCGTCATCACCACCCCCGCCTGGAGCCCCGACGGCGGGACCATAGCATTCACCTCCTTCCGGTCGGACAACGGCGACCTCTTCTTCTACAGCACGACCGAGGCCAGGGCCCGCAGGATGCTCTCCAGGCAGGGTCTCAACACGACCCCCTGCTGGACGCCCGACGGCGCGTCGCTGGTCCTGTCCGCCAGCGCGGAAGGGAACGCCGAGATCTTCCACATGGACATCTCCTCCGGAACGCTCACCCGGCTCACCTCCCGGAGCTCGATCGAGACTTCGCCATCCGTCTCCCCCACGGGTCTGCAGATCGTGTTCACGAGCGACCGGTCGGGCGCTCCCCAGCTCTACGTGATGGACATCACCGGAGCCGGGGTCCAGAGGTTCAACTACTCCCACGGCTACTGCGACAGCCCCGCCTGGTCCCCCAGGGGCGACCAGGTCGCCTATGCGGCGAGGGCGGGCGGGGGGATACACATCTTCGTCTCGAACGTCGACGGGAGCGACGTGCGCCAGCTGACCTTCGACGGCAGCCTGAACGAGGACCCCTCCTGGGGGCCCACCGGGAGGCACATCGCCTTCTCCAGCAACAGGGGCGGGTCGAGGGCCATCTACGTCGTGGAGCTCAACAGCCTCGCCGTCAGGAAGATCTCCGATTCCGGAGAGAGCTACTGCCCTACGTGGTCGCCCCTGCCCGGCGACTCGGGCGCTCGCTGAAAGGGGAGCTGAGATGAGAAGCAGGCTCACGGTCCTCGCCACCATGGTGATCATGGCGGCCACGCTCGTGCCGGGCACCGCAGGGTGCCGCAGAGACACCGACAACGGCGACACCACGATCGTCTTCACGCCCGACACCCTCGAGTACGGCATCTGGGACACCGATACCCTCCGCACGGGACTGGACTGGCTCGACACCCACCAGGCAAGCATGCGCGACATCTTCTTCGACTACGACTCGAGCGACCTCTCCCCGGCGGCCACCGAGGCCCTGATGCAGAATGCCGCCTATCTGATGGCCAACACGGGCTTCAAGCTGCTCATCGAAGGGCACTGCGACGAACGCGGCACCATAGACTACAACCTGGCCCTCGGTGAGCGCAGAGCGCTGGCCGCCAGGGATTTCCTGCTCAACTACGGCGTGTCCGCATCCCGCCTCCAGTATGTCAGCTACGGGAAGGAGAGGCCGTTCGTGACGGGCGTCGACGAAGCCTCCTACGCCCAGAACAGACGCGCCCACATGAGAGTGATACCCGAGTAGCATGAAAGGGAGAATCGCCGTATCCGCCGTCCTCGTCCTCCTGTGCGGGTGCTGGGGCGGCAAGTTCATAGACATGCCGGGCAGGGTGGAGGATCTGGAGGCGGGTCAGGCGAGGGTGGAGGCCGACCTCGACTCCCTGAGGGCCTCCGCGGCCGCCAACGAGATCCTTCTCCGGGGAATCCAGGCCCAGTCCGGCTCCAGGGTGGGAGAGCTGGTCAGCCAGCTCACGGCTCTGACCGAGGAGATGGAGACCATCATCAGGAGGATGGGGCCGGGCTCGCAGTACTCGTCGACCGTGTCCGCGGGCACATCGGGGGTGGAGGAGCAGACGGCCTACGACGAGGCCTACCTCCAGTTCCAGCAGCGCAACTACTCCACCGCCTCGGCCGGCTTCCTGGCGGTGCTGCAGGGCAATCCCACGGGACCTCTGGCGGACGACGCCCTCTACTAC
Source organism: uncultured bacterium (assembly GCA_964603785.1). Taxonomy (GTDB): domain Bacteria; phylum Fermentibacterota; class Fermentibacteria; order Fermentibacterales; family Fermentibacteraceae; genus CAZRWD01. The sequence continues at coordinate 204,762 of CAZRWD010000003.1, read as the reverse complement.
GCCGCCCTCTGCCACGAGGGCCTGTCCCAGCCCCACCTGGCCATCGAGGAGCTGGCCACCCTGGCCATGATGTTCCCCGACTCCGAGAGGGCGCCGTCCGCCCTCTCCCGTGCCGCGGCCATATACGGGGCCCACGGGGCCGCCTCCGACAGGGCGAGGCTCCTCGCACTGATAGTCGAGCGGTATCCCGGCACCGAGGAGGCGAGGCTGGCCCGGACGGCACTCGGGGAGTGACTCTTTGACCGGGGCCCCCCGGTCACCGATAATCAGGCCTTGTCCACCCTCGGGCAGGCCTGCGGGAGTGGCGGAACCGGCAGACGCGCCAGATTTAGGATCTGGTGGGGCAACCCGTGGGGGTTCGAGTCCCCCCTCTCGCACCAGCTCACGAAACGGACGCAGATGGAATACGAGATACTCGACGGATCCGGAACCAGCAGGACGGTGCGCTTCCACGCGGGAGCCGCCGAGGTGCGCGGCATCTACGACAGGGTGAGGAGCAGGATAAACAGGGACCTCAGGCTGCCCGGATTCAGGCCCGGGCGGGTCCCCCGCTCGGTGCTCGACCAGCGCTACGGGAACCTGATACGCTCCGAGGTCGCGGAGGACATCCGCGAGCAGCTTACCGTGAGGATGCTCGACGAGCAGGACTGGGTCCTGTCCGGCAGCAGGCCCGCCCCGGGCGACGAGCTTCCCGTCGAGGGGGAGGACTACGTCTTCGAGATCACCTTCGACCTCTTCGAGATCCCGAACCCCGAGGGGTACGAGGGCCTCGAGCTGTCGATCCCCCGCTTCGATCCCGACGAGGCCGTCGAAAGGATGATCGAGAGCATCCGCTGGAAGATGGTCGACTACAGGAGGACCGACAGGCCCTCCGCGGACCGCGATCTCGTGCTCCTCGAGGTCGTGCGCCCCGACGCCGATCCCGGCTCCGAGCCCGAGCGCATGGCCCTGAGGCTGGGCGGGTCCGATCTCGGCCCCGGGCTGGACGACCTGCTCACCGGTCTCTCCGCAGGGGCATCCGTCACGGCCAGGATAGAGTTCCGCTCCGGCGAGACCGAGGAGAAGGGCAGGCCCACAACCTTCAGGCTCATGGAGGTGCGAGAGCCCCTGCTGCCCGAGGTCGACGACGAGTTCGCCAGGAAGGCGGGCGACTGCCCGGATCTCGGGGAATTCAAGGCCCTGCTGCGCAAGCGGCTGGAGGCCAGGTGGGAGCGCGACAGGGCGGACGAGCTCGAACGCCAGGCCCTCGACGCCATCCTCGAGAGGAACCCCTTCGATCCACCCGGCTACATGGTAGAGAACCTGGCCGGCGACTTCGCGAGGAATCTGGAGGGCGGGCGGGACGAGGGAACCGACAGGGCCATCAGCGAGATAGCCCTCCGGAAGGTCCGCGAGTTCATAGCGCTCCGCGCCGTCGGGATCAGGGAGGGCATCGTGCCGACCCCCGGGGAGCTGGAGGCCGAGAAGTCGTCCGGCGCCTCCTCCTCGTCGGCCCTGGACAGGGTCAGGAACCGGAGGGCGCTGGAATACGTCCTCTCGAAGGCGAAGGTTGTGGAGTCGGCCCCCGCCGGGCCGGTTTCCGTCCATGAGGACTCGGACGCGAACTGGAAGTGGGCCGCGGCCGATGGTGCATGAGGGTCCGACCGAAGGGAGAGCCCCCTTGTCGATAATTCCGTTCGTGGTTGAGAGGGTCGGCAACACCGAGAGGTCCTACGACATCTACTCCCGGCTCCTCAAGGAGAGGATAGTCTTCCTCGGCGACGCGATAACGAACACGAGCGCGAGCGTCGTGGTCGCACAGCTCCTGTTCCTGGCGGGCGAGGACCCCGAGAGGGACATCAGCATGTACATCAACAGCCCGGGCGGCATAGTCTCCGCCGGTCTCGCCATCTACGACACCATGAGGTTCATAAGGCCCGACGTCGCCACCTTCTGCCTCGGCTCCGCCGCGAGCATGGCCGCGCTGCTGCTCTCCGCCGGGACGAAGGGCAAGAGGAACATCCTGCCCCACGCCCGGGTGATGCTCCACCAGCCCATGGGGGGCGTGCAGGGCCAGGCCAGCGACATCGAGATCGAGGCCAGGGAGATCATCAAGCTCCGCAGGGAGCTCAACGAGCTCCTCTCCCATCACACGGGCCAGCCCATCGGGAAGATCGAGGAGGACACCGACCGCAACTTCTGGATGGACGCCCCCGAGGCGATCGCCTACGGTCTGGTGGACAACGTCCTCAAGGCCGGGAAGTAGCGGGCCGTGGCACGCACGGGGAAGTGCTCGTTCTGCAACAGGGCCGCCGGCGAGGTCGCGAGGATCATCCAGGGCCCCGGGGTCAGCATCTGCGACGAGTGTGTCCGCTACTGCTTCGACCTGCTCGAGGAGAAGCCATCGGAGGGCGGGGCGGCCAGGGATGTCCGGCCCGACACACCCCTCCCCCTCCCCGAGGAGATCAAGAAGCGTCTGGACGAGTACGTCATAGGCCAGGAGAGGGCTAAGCGGGTGCTCTCCGTTGCCGTCTACAACCACTACAAGAGGCTCAGGGCGGCCGAGGACCCCGAGGTCGGCGTGGAGATAGAGAAGAGCAACGTCCTCCTGCTCGGCCCCACGGGCGTGGGCAAGACCCTCCTGGCCCGGACCCTGGCCAGGATACTCGACGTGCCGTTCGCGATAGCCGACGCGACAACGCTCACCGAGGCCGGCTACGTCGGGGAGGACGTCGAGAACATCCTGCTCCGCCTGCTCCACGTGACCGGAATGGACGTCCAGAGGGCCCAGCAGGGGATCATCTACATCGACGAGATCGACAAGATCTCGCGGAAGTCCGAGAACCCGTCGATCACGCGCGACGTCTCCGGCGAGGGGGTGCAGCAGGCCCTCCTGAAGATACTGGAGGGCACGGTCGCCAACGTGCCTCCCCAGGGCGGCCGGAAGCACCCCTACCAGGAGAACATCCCGATCGACACCTCCAACATCCTCTTCATCTGCGGCGGGTCCTTCCACGGCCTCGAGGAGATACTCAGGCGCAGGCTCTCCCGCTCGAGCATCGGGTTCGCCCCCGAAGCCCGGGGGAGGGAACGGGCGTCCGGCGCCGCGAACATCCTGGAGCAGGCCGAGTCGCACGATCTCGTGCGCTACGGTCTCATCCCGGAGCTCGTCGGGCGGCTCCCCGTGCTCGTCGCCCTGGACGACCTGGACGAGGAGGCTCTGGTGAGGGTGCTGACCGAGCCGAGGAACGCCCTCGTGCGTCAGTACGAGTACTTCTTCGGTCTCGAGGACGTGGAGCTCGAGTTCCAGCGCGGAGCCCTGCTCGAGATCGCCAGGCAGGCCAGGAAGACGGAGAGCGGCGCCCGCGGGCTGAGGGCCATCATGGAGAGGATCCTCCTCGAGCCCATGTTCATGCTCCCCTCCGAGAGGGAGTCCGTGAAGAGGCTCGTGGTGACGGAGGAGTGCGTGCGTGACGGATCCGAGCCCGAGAGGGTGAGGAGGCGCAGGCGCACAAGGCGGGCCGGCTGAGGCCGCAGTCCGCCTCCCGGAGGTTCGCATGCCCCTCGTGACGGTTGTCGGGCTCGGCTGGGGCGACGAAGGCAAGGGCAAGGTCGTGGACCTCCTCGCCGGAGGGGCTTCCGCGGTCGCCAGGTTCTCCGGCGGCGCGAACGCCGGACACACGGTCAGGTTCCAGGGCCGCCCAGTGGTCCTCCACCAGGTGCCGACAGGCCTCCTCCACGACGGCGTGAAGGGTCTCGTGGGTCCGGGGTGCGTCGCGGACCCCGCAGCCATGCTGGATGAGATCGATGCGCTCTCGCGTATGGGCGTGCCCCTCGAGGGAAGGCTCTCCGTCTCCCCCGGGGTGCATCTGGTCCATCCGGCCTACCGCCTGCTGGAGGCCGCCGAGGAGCGAGCAAGGGGTGCTGCGGCGATCGGCACGACCGGCCGCGGCATAGGCCCCGCCTACACCCGGAAGTTCGCCAGGACCGGCATGAGGCTCGCGGACACCTTCGACCCGGGGAGGCTCGAGGCGCTGTCGGAAGCGGTGATCCGCGAGGTCCCGGGCCTCGACGGAGATGCCGCCGCCGACCTCGAGTCGCAGTCCGGGCGGTTCCTCGAGGCGTCCATGAGGCTGTCCGGTCTCTGCGGCGACGTCCCCGGGATCATCCGCGACGTCCTGGGCCGCGACGGAACGGTCATCGCCGAGGGCGCCCAGGGCACGCTCCTGGACCCCGACCACGGAACCTATCCCTTCGTCACCTCCGGCTCCTGCACGGCCTCCGCCGCCTTCACGGGCCTCGGGATAGCTCCGCGCGCAACCGAGGTCGTCGGGATAATGAAGGCCTACTCCACCAGGGTGGGGTCCGGCCCGTTCCCCTCGGAGCTCGCCGACGCCACGGGGGAGCACCTCAGGACGAGGGGCAACGAGTACGGGGCGACGACCGGCAGACCCAGGCGCTGCGGCTGGCTGGACCTCGTCCTCATGAGGTACTCCGTCCTCCTCAACGGCGTGAGCTGGATCGCCCTGACCCTGCTCGACGTGCTCGGAGGGCTGCCGGTGATCAGGGTCGCGACCTCCTGGGAGGGCGCAGGGGGTACGGACCCCCTCTCATGCGTCATCGGCCTCGACAGGGTCAGGCCGGTCTACGAGACCCTTCCCGGATGGAGCGGCGACATCAGGGGGGAGAGGGCCTGGGAGTCCCTCCCCGCAGAGGCCCGCAGGTTCGTCGAGTTCGTCGAGACGGCCTGCGGGGCGCCCGTGCGCCTGATCTCGACCGGACCCTCCAGGGAGGACGTGATCTGGCGGACCGCCTGACAGCGACGCCCCCCCCTGGCATGGAAGCCGTGGACACCCACTGCCACCTCTACATGCCGGGCCTGGCCGGAAGGCTTCGAGAAGTCCTGGAGAACGCCCGGAATGCGGGCGTGACCCTGATGATCTGCCCCGGAGTCGACGAGGCGACCTCCCGGGAGGCGCTGCGGATCGCGCGCTCCTCGGAGTCCGTCCTGGCCTGCGCCGGTCTCCACCCGTCCGAGGCCGGCACGGGTGCGGAGCGGTTCGCGGACATCCAGAGGCTCTGCTTCGAGCCGGGGATCTGCGCGGTCGGGGAGTCCGGGCTCGACCTGAAGGAGCCGCACCCCCCCGAAGGCGCCCAGATCGATCTGCTCCTCATGCACGCCGGCCTGGCGCGCGACCTCGATCTTCCCCTGGTCCTGCACAGCAGGAGCGCGGAGCGGCGGATCATGGAGGTCCTGCCCGAAGACCACCCCTCGCCCGTGATAATGCACTGCTACACGGGGCCCGCCGGACCCGCCGGGGAGGCCGTCCGCAGGGGGTGGTTCGTGAGCTTCTCCGGTGCGCTCACCTTCGCCGGGAGGCGGGACCTGCGGGACATCCTGGCAGGCCTGCCCCGCGGAAGCGTCCTGACGGAGACGGACAGCCCCTACATGGCCCCGGAGCCCGTCAGGGGGCGCACCTGCGAGCCGGCCCTCATCGTGCACACGATCGGATGCGCCGCCCGGATCGCCGGGGAGGACGCCTCCTCCGCCGCGCGGCGGCTGTCGAGCAACGCCCGCAGGGCCTTCATGCTCGAGGAGGGCCTCAGGCCGGCCGTCGTGTACGTCCTGGGCCGACGGGCATACGTGAACCTGACCGGCAGATGCTCGAACTCCTGCGAGTTCTGCATCCGCGAGCGCACACCGGGCCTCGGAGGGTACATCCTGAGGCACGCGTCGGGAGACCCCTCCCCCCGGAGGGTCCTGGGCTCGGTCTCGCGACTCGATCCGTCCGGGTTCGAGGAACTGGTCTTCTGCGGCTACGGCGAGCCCACCGACAGGGCGGACCTCCTCGAGGACGCCGCGAGGGCCGCGAGGAAGGCGGGCTGGAGGAGGCTCCGGCTCAACACCAACGGGCTCGCGACCGGCATCATGTCGACCGGGGAGGCCTCGAGGCTCCTCTCCCTCTTCGACTCCGTCAGCATCAGCCTGAATGCGCACGACGAGGTCTCCTACGGGAACACCTGCAGACCCTCCCGCCCCGGGGCGTGGGGTCACCTGCTGTCGTTCGTCGCGCTCGCGAAGGCTTCGGACAGGGAGGTGCGCCTGACGGCCGTGCGCTGGGAGGGCGTGGACATCCCCGCGGTTGCCTCGCTTGCCGCGGGTCTGGGCCTCCCGCTGTCCGTGAGGGGTTCCGGGTGAGGGCGTCCGAGGTCTCCAGGCTTCTCTCGGAGCTGGGAGTAACTCCCGACAGGAGGCTGGGGCAGAGCTTCCTCGTCAACGACCGGCTCGCCGCTAGGATGGCGGGCGAATGCAGCGGCCCGACCCTCGAGATCGGGCCCGGGCTGGGCGCGCTGACGGTCCGCCTGCTCGAGACCTGCGAGTCGGTGACCGCCGTGGAGATCTCCGAGCGGCTCGCCGGGCATCTGGGGAGGACGCTCTCCGCGAGGGGGCTGGTCGTGGTGAGGGGAGACTTCCTGAGGACCGATCCCCGGCTGCTGCCCGGAAGCCCGTTCACCTGCGTGGCCTCGAACCTTCCCTACAGCATCTCCTCACCATCGGTCATGCGGCTGGTCGAGCCGGCATTCTCCCAGGTGCGCAGGGCCGTCGTCATGCTCCAGGCCGAGGTCGCGGAACGGATAGCGGCCTCCCCCGGCGGGAAGGCATACGGGCGCCTCACCCTGGGGCTCTGGCCCCACTTCACGCCCAGACCCCTCCTGGAAGCGGAGCCCGGGGACTTCCATCCGGAACCGGCCGTCCGCTCGAGGGTACTCGTTCTCGACAGGAGGGATGCCCCGCTCGTCCCCGCGGAGCTGCTGCCCCAGTTCAGGAGGGTTGTCGCCGCCGGCTTCTCGAAGAGGAGGAAGACGATACTGAACAACCTCTCCGACCTGGTCGGGCGTCCGGGGGCTGGCGCCGTGCTGCGGGACGCGGGTATAGATAGCACCGAGAGGGCGGAGAGGATCCCCCCCGAGGGCTTCGTCCGGATTGCGGAGTTGACCGTGCGATGAGACACCTGCGGCTCGCCCTCCCCCTGCTGGCGATGGTCCTGCCCGCCTCGGCGTACGACCTGGGCTACGGCATGTCGCTGGACCAGTACAAGGAGACGAGCGCTCTCACCAACACCTTCTCCTTCGTCGAGAACCTGTCCCGGACCGTGAGCATCAACCTCGACGCCTCGTTCAGGGCCGACCGCAGCATCGACCTCGACAGGTTCCTGGAGAACAGGACGGGCCGGGCATGGGTGAGCTGGCGCCCGACCGGGAGGATCGAGCTGGCGACGAGCATCTCGCGCAGCATCATGAGGGAGGACAGGTTCGGGGAGCTGATCCAGGACCAGCTCAACAACACCACGGCCGGGGAGATACGCTACACCCCCCTCGACTGGGCATCGGTCTCCATGAGCCTGGGCTCGCACTACCTCGACTACGAGAACGTGTCGGGCGACTCCACCATCAGGGGCCACGACGAGGGGGGTGTCCGCACCGTGGGAGTGACCTTCCAGAAGCCCCTGTTCCAGCGCCTGAGCACCAGCCTGACCTTCGGCGAGGACAGGACCCTCGGCAGGCAGACGGACAACGGCAGGGACAACCTGACGGCCAGGGTCAACTATTCCTTCCCCGGGCTCTTCGAGGGCGGTTCGCTGGGCGTCCAGGCCTCGGCCGCGAGGATGTTCACGACCTTCAGCGACTCGAACTACAGCCACCGCGAACAGAACTGGAGCCACAACGTCGTCCTGACCCTCCCTCCCCTGTTCGATGACGTGTCCATGCAGCTCTCCACCGGCTGGAACTGGGACAAGAGGTACTGGGAGAACGAGGCCGACACGCTCGGCCAGGGAGACCCGAGGGACAGGCTGGGCAGGATGAGGACCATGGGCGGGCACCTGCGGTGGCAGATGACCGGGAATCTCGTGTCCGAGTTCCAGCTGTCGAGGAGCATCGACAGGAACGACAGGAAGAGGACGGCCTACGGCACTTCGGACCTCTTCGACGTGTACGACCTCACCGACGACCGGTACTTCAGCTCGACCGTCACATACATGCCGGGAGCCTCCCGGCTCGTGTTCCAGAGGAGCATCGAGCTCTACACATACGACACGATGGGCTCCTGGCCCGGCCCCGGCGACAGCCTCTACGAGGACAACAGCGACAGGGACGAGCTGAGGGAGGTCCTCTCCCTCGACGTCGAGGTCCCGGTGGGACCGCGGCTCACGCTCCTCTCCAGCATCCAGGGACAGAACCTCGAGACGGTCTACCTCAAGTCCGAGCTCTCGGGGAACAGCAAGAGCTCGTCGACCTACAGCTTCACCCCGGGGTACGAGTACGACCTCGGCGGAGGCTGGGACATCGAGCATTCGGTGAAGCTGAGCGCCGACTACACGACCTTCAGGTTCCCCGCATCGACCGGGACGGGCAGCGACCTCCTGTTCCGGAGGGTGGACTCCAGCATCAGCCTCCAGCGGATGTCCCCGGACTCCACCACGCTGGGCATCGGCCACAGGCTGCGGGTGCAGGACCAGGGCAGCTTCGACGGAGGCCTCTTCAGCCGCTCCGAGGAGAGCATCAACAACACGGTCACGCTCAACACCGGATTCCACATCGGCAGGAGCGTGGGGGTCACCCCCAGCTACTCCTACGAGTATTCGAAGCGCAGCTTCCTCGCCTCCTCGGCCCCCCCGCTCGAGGAGCACCTCCACCACCTGGGTCTTCGGAGCAGGATGGGCATCGGGGAGGGCACCCTCACGGTGAACATCACCAGGACAATGTTCTCGAACGACCGTCCCGGATACTGGAACGCCTCGGTGGGGTTCAACTATGTGTTCTGAGATCAGGAGCCTCGCGACCGCCGCCTTCCTGGGGATCCTGGCCACGGGGTGCTCGCTCTTCGAGCCCAGGGAGCCGGAGCAGCCTGGTGGGGGCCAGACCTACTGGCAGCCCCCCACGACACCCTCCAGGGTCATGCTGAACATGGACGGCGCGCTCGAGGCCCGCAGCATAGGCCTCTACATGGAGTGCATGGACACCTCGTTCGTCTTCCTGGCGGATCCGGCGGACACCGCGGAGTACGGCGGAACCTTCTCCTTCGACGACTGGGACTGGACCTCCGAGCAGAACACTGTCGGCAACATCTTCGCCTCGGTCCAGGGCTCCGGGCTGCCCGCGGAGAGCCTCCTCTCGGTCGCCTTCTCCCTGGATCCCGAGCATCCCGATCCTCCGGCCCCCACCGACAGCGCGGTGATCTGGCGGAACTACAGCATGGTCGTGGCCGGAAGCGGCTATGCCGAGTGGGGCGACCCCGCGCTGGGGCAGGCGAAGATCACACTGGTGGAGGACGACTTCAACTACTGGAAGATAAGCCTCTGGGAGGATTTCCGGCCCGACGACTACACCGAGGGCATGTACACCTGGGGAGTGGTCAAGGCCTCCTACCGCTGAGATGGTCCAACCCCCCACATCGGACACAGCCGCCCTGGTCGAGGGTATGCAGTGCCGCCCCGGCGGCATGATAGCCGATCTGGGGTCCGGACCCTACTCGGCGATGAGGATGGCGCCCGGCTGCGCCCCGGACTGCTCCTGGATCTGCCTGGACCTGGACTGCGAGGCGCTGTCCGTCCGCCCGCGCCCCGGGAACGCTATCCCGGTGGCGTGCGACGTGGCGAGGGTCCCATTCGCGCTGGCGCGCGGCGTGGCGGACATCGTCCTGGCTAATCCTCCGTTCATGTGCGGCAGCTCATGCCGGAGGTCGCCGGATCCGGGACGGGACCGTGCAAGGGCCTCCGCCGGATTCACCTCCGCCTTCTTCCTGAGGGCCGCAGCGCATCTCCTCTCGGAGCGGGGCGAGCTCCGGATCGTGCAGAGGCCTGCGGCGCTCGGAGCCCTCCTGGCCGGATGCGCTGCATACGGCCTGTCTCCGTTCGAGATACAGCCGTTCGGGAGCCCCGGGGCTCCATCGGTCACCGTCAGGGTGCGGGCCCGCCCCGGATCCGCCGCCGACCTCGTCCTCCTGCCCCAGAAGCCCTTTCCCGGGTGTCCGCCCCGTGACGGAGACGACTGATGGCCCCCCCGGCCCCGGGAGGGTTATCATCGGCACGCATCATCCTCCGGAGGACCTGATGACGATGCGGCTGACGGATCTGCATGCCCACCTTGTGCCCGGGGTGGACGACGGGCCTTCGGGCTGGGAGGAGACCTCCGACCTGCTGGCCGACTTCGTGCGCACCACCGAACCCCCTGCCGTGGTCGCCGCCACGCCCCACGCATCGCTCACGGGGCACGGGCGCGCACCGGTCGGGCGGGAGAGGCGCATCGCGGAGTTCGTGAGCCTCGCCGGCAGGATCCTCCCCGACGGCTTCAGGCTGCTCTGCGGGGCGGAGGTGATGCTGGACAGGATGCCGTCGGCCTCGGCGGCGGCCGGGATACAGCGTTATCCGGGAACCGACTGGGTGCTTGCCGAACTCCCCCCGACCACGCCCTGGCTGCTCGCGCGGATGCGGCTCGCATCCCTCGCCGGCAGGGTGAGGGGCGTAGTCCTGGCGCACCCGGAGAGGTACGGATGGTGCCGGGAGAAGCCGGGAAGGCTGGAGGCGCTGGCCGGACTCGGCGTGTGGGGACAGGTGAGCGGGCGCAGCCTCGTGCGTGGGTCGCGCGACACCCGCGACGCCGCCATCGAGATCATCCGGAGAGGTCTGTGCAGGATCCTCGCGAGCGACTGCCATCACAGGGGAGATCCCTCCCTCTCCTCCCTGCGCGACGAGGTCGCCGGGGCGTGCGGAGACGAGAGCTGGGCGAGGATGGTCTCGATCAACCCCGCGCTGGTCCTCGGGAACGCCGACCCGAAGACGGCGGAGGGGCGGGGATGAAGCTCCCCGGGATCCTGGTGACCGGATGCAGGGGGCTCCTTGGCGGGCTCTTCATGAACAGGCTGGGCGACCGCGCCGTGGGAGCCGACCTGCCCGAGGTCGATCTCGCGGTGCCCGGAACGGCTGCACGCCTGGTGGCCTCGAGCGGGGCGGAGATCGTCCTGAACTGCGCGGCCCTGACCGACGTGGACTTCTGCGAGACCCACCCCGGCCGGGCCCGCAGGCTTCATGCCGAGGTCCCCGCCGAGCTGGCCGACGCCGCCCGGGTCCTGGTCACCTTCAGCACCGACCATGTATTCACCGGTCCGTCCTCCCGCCCCTGGGTCGAGACCGACCCCGTCTCGCCTGCGAACGCCTATGCACGGAGCAAGCTCGCCGGGGAGGAGGCCGTCCTGGCAAGACCCTCGTCACTGGTCGTCAGGACATCCTGGCTCTTCCACGGGGAAAGGGGCATCGTGCCCTGGATCGCGAGGAGCCTCCGCAAGGGCTCCGTCAGGGCGGTCACCGACCAGGAGGCCTGCGCCACCTACGCTCCCGACCTCGTCGGGATGGTGCTCAGGATGCTGGACGACGGGGCGTCCGGGCTGTTCCATGTCGTCAATCCGGGGGTCGTGACGCCATATTCGCTGGCCGTCGAAATGGCGGGCGACCTCGGGGGCGAGGCGGAGCCGGTGACCTGGGCCGGGCTCGGGCTGCCCGCCCCGAGACCGGTCTACTCCGCCCTGTCCACCGTCGGTGGCTACGTTCCGCCCGCGCTCTGCGATGCGCTGGGCCGCTGGAGGGCTTCCAATGAGTGATGCCGCGGAGAGGTGGGTTCGATCGACCCTCGAGGCCCTGCGGGCGTTCGACCCCGCCTGCCTCGACCCCGTGACGGATATCTGCGTCTCCAGCCTCAGGTCGGGCGGGACCCTGTTCTTCTGCGGAAACGGGGGCAGCGCCGCCGACTCCCAGCACTTCGCCGCCGAGTTCACCGGCAGGTTCCTCCGCGACAGGGAACCCCTCCGGGCTGTCTCCCTGTCGGACAACCCCGCCGCCCTGACCGCCATCTCGAACGACTGGTCCTTCGACCAGGTCTTCTCGCGACAGCTCCGCGCCCTGGGCAGGCCGGGAGACGTCCTCTTCGCCATCAGCACGAGCGGGGCCTCGCCCAACGTCCTCGAGGCGGTCAGGGCCGCCCGTGGGCTGGGGATGAGGGTCGTCGCCATGACCGGCGCGGGCGGCGCAGGTCTGGCGTCGGCGGCCGATGCAGCCGTCGTGGCGCCGTCCGGCGTTTCCGGTCATGTGCAGGAGGTGCTGATGTCCGCGGGTCATGCGGTCTGTGCGGCCGTGGAAGCCGCCATGGCGGGGGCGGAGGCCCGGTGAGCAGATCCCGGCTCGTGCTCCAGCTGGCCCTCGGCGTGGCCATCGCGGTCGCGGCCATGTGGCTCACCTACAGGAGCCTCGATCTGGACGGACTCCGCAGCACTCTCTCGGGCGCCCGCTGGGCCCTGCTCCTCCTGGTGCTGCCCCCGCTCGCGCTGAGCTACGTCTTCAGGATAGTCAGGTGGAGGCTCCTGCTCGCACCGCTCCGGCCAGTACCCTTCGCGGCCGCCGCACCGCCCCTGCTGGCGGGCTTCATGGTGAACTCGATACTCCCGGCCAGGGTGGGGGAGTTCGTGAGGGCACTGCTCCTGTCGAGGCGCACGGGCGTCCCGAGGGCCTCCTCGCTCGCCACGGTCGTCCTCGCCCGCCTGTTCGACGGACTCACGCTCACGGCGATGAGCCTCGTGGCCGTGTTCGGCCTGTGGGACAGGCTGGCGGTCCCGGTCAGAACCGGTCTGATCCTGGCAGGCGCAGGCTATGTCCTGGTCCTCCTTTTCCTCGTCGCCCTGCGCATATGGCGCGCCCGGGCATGCGCGCTCGCCTCGATGCCGTTCAGGCTCGCGGGCCTGGCGAGACCTGCAGCCCTCCTGGAGAGGGCCCTGCTCTCTTTCGCCGACGGGCTGGAGATCCTCAGGAGCGTCCGCGAGCTCCTCTCGGTGGCCCTCATGTCGCTGCTCGTCTGGTTCTGCCTGGCGCTTTCCGTGGCCCCGGCCTTCATGGCCCTGTCCCTGGGCTTCGAGTGGTTCTACCCGGCTCTCGTCCTGATCCTGGCGGCCTTCGGGATGCTTATCCCCACCCCGGCGGGAACCGGCACGGTGCATGCCGCCCTGGCGGTGGTCCTTCCGGCGGTCTCCTCCCTGTCGCCGGCCGAGGCCGGAGCCCTCGCCCTGGTGTTCCACGCGTCGCAGTTCCTGCCGATCATCCTGGCCGGGCTGGCCGCGGCCATCCACGAGGGGCTGCGGCCGAGGGACGTGGTCGGGTAGAGGCGGCGGAACGCGCCACCGGGGCACCCTGCGGCCCCCCGCCGGAGTGCCCGACGGTACAGCCCGTTGCCGCACAAGGCTTGACGGACGGGCGCAAAGTGGCAAGAAATATGCACTTGTAACCTGCGGAGACTCAGTTCGGCAAACGACCGGAGGGTGAGCGCACCCCCGGCATGACGGAGGCTGAGATGCCCACCTACGATTACGAGTGCGACAGCTGCGGCCATAGATTCGAGCTCTTCCAGAGCATGACGGACGAGCCCGCCAGGACCTGCCCGAAGTGCGGGGGAGGGGTTCGCAGGCTCATAGGGGTCGGCGCCGGCTTCATCTTCAAGGGCGCGGGCTTCTATTCGACCGACTACCGCAAGGGCTCCTGCCCGGCGGAGGGTGGCTCCTGCGAGGCCTCCAAGCCGTCCTCCGACGAACCGGGCGCCGGTTCCTGCCCGGGCGGCTGCTGCTGCAGGTAATCCCCGGCCGGGCCTTCCCGGACCCGGCTACGGGCGCTGCCCGCCGCCCCTCCCCTCGTCTATATTCCCCGTTCGACACTCGCAGGGGGGATGACAGCTGAGGAACCTTCCCGCCGTCCTGACAGCCATGGCCGTCGCAGCCTGCACATCATCCTGCGGCGCGCCGGGATCGGCCCCCGGCGATGTCCGGGTGGTGTTCTGGCACGCCATGGGCGGCCCCCTGGGCGACGTCCTCGAGGACACGCTGATCGCGGAGTTCAACGAGACCCACCCAGGCATCGAGGTCGTCCCCGTGACCATGGGCAACTACAGGGCCCTCAGCCAGAAGATCATGGCGAGCGTCATGGCCGGCGAGCCGCCGTCGATGGCCCAGGCCTACGAGACCTGGACCGCGCAGCTCGTCCGGGGCGGAGCCATAGTGCCGATGGACTCCCTGATGGCGCTCGACCCCGACTTCACCGAAAGGCTGTGGCCGGACGTCTACGAGGTCTTCAGGGAGGACAACACCTTCGGAGACCGCATATACAGCCTGCCCTTCAACAAGAGCGTCCCGCTCATCTACTACAACACCGAGCTCTTCGACAGCCTGGGCCTCGAACCCGCCACCACCTGGGACGGGCACCGGCAGCTCCTCCGCGACCTGGCCTTCGACTCCAACGCTGACGGAGACCTGCAGGACGAGGGCGACAGGTGGGGCACCGCCTTCACCAGCAGCGTATGGACCTTCGAGTGCCTGCTCGCCCAGAACGGGGGCTCCCTTCTCGCTCCGGGCGGCGGCTCCGTGGCCTTCGACTCCCCCGAGGGCGTGGGTGCGCTGGAGTACCTCCAGACCCTCGTGTTCGAGGACCGGACCGCCTACGTCGCCACCGGGTTCGACCACCAGCGGCAGTTCTCTGCCGGGAGGGTCGGGCTGATAGAGGCCTCGGTCACCTCGCTGGCCTTCCTGGAGGCCGACATGAGGAGGAAGGCCGAGAGCGGGCTGCCCACCTTCACGGTGGGTGTCGCCCCCCTTCCCGGGAACGTCAGGAGGGCGGTGTTCATCGCCGGGACGAACGTCGTGATCTTCCGCTCGGAGGACCCCCGCGAGGTCGCCGCCTCCTGGGAGTTCGCCAAGTGGTTCCTCGAGCCCCGCCAGCAGGCGAGGTGGTTCGAGGGCAGCGGATACCTGCCGGCGGTGCGCAGCGCGCTCCTCGAGCCCGAGGCCCTCGGCAGGATCGGGAGCAATCCCGGGCTGGACGGGGTCATCGCCCAACTGGACTACGCCTCGTTCGAGCCACAGACTTCAGCATGGTACGAGGGCAGGGAGTTCCTGTCCGAGGCTATCGAGATAGCCCTCTACGGAAGGATGACCGCCTCCGAGGCCCTCTCGAGGGCCGCGGAGCTGACCGATGCCGAGATCTCGGCCGGACGCTGAGCCGGCCGCTGCGGGGGGACGACAGATGCACAGAACGCTTCTCCTGATGACGCTCGCCGCCCTTCCCGCGGCCTCCATCACCGTGGAGGAGGCGAGGGCGGACCTCGACGCCGACGGCATCCCCGACCTGCTGGGCCAGGTCGTCACGGTCGTTGCGGTGGCCACCTGCGAGCCCGCACTCTTCTCCGCCGGCTCGGGGGCCGGCTTCTACGTCCAGGACTCCACCGCGGGAATCAACGTCTTCTCCTGGGAGCTGCCCGCATTCCCGGCCGGCCCCGGGGACACGCTGCAGATCACGGGCGAGATCGAGTTCTACAACGGCCTGACCGAGATCTCCCCGGGAGCCGTCTCGGACTACGTGCTGGTGGGATCGGGCCCCTCCCCCGAGCCGCTCCCCCTCGCGATGCACCAGGGGGTGGCGGAACCGCTCGAAGGCCTGCTGCTGCGTGCGGGGAACCCCTCCGAGGAGAGATGGGTGACGGTCGCCAACGACCCCGCCCAGTCGGGCGGCGGGTGGAACTTCAGCGTGTGGAACGGGCAGACCTCTCTCCAGGTGAGGGTGAACGAGTCGACCGGCATCAGCCTCTCGGGGATATCCGCCGGAGTCAGGCTCTTCCTGACCGGGATCGGCGGGCAGTACGACTCGGAGCCGCCCTACGACTCGGGATACCAGATCCTGCCCAGATACCAGTCGGACCTGGCGGTCTACACGCCGTCGATACCCTCCGTCTTTCACCTCGACGTCTCGGGCACCCCGTTCGCCCCGTCGCGGGGGGAGGTGCTCGCCCTCGAGTACGGCGGCCCGTCCGGCTGGAGGTTCACGGTGAAGGTGTTCGACCGTTCGGGCAGGGAGGTCGCCCGGCTGGCCGACTCCCGTCCCGCCGGCGACGCCCTGATGTGGGACGGGGACGACGACAGGGGGGAGGACCTCCCCATGGGTCCCTACATCATCCATCTCGAGGGCATCGCCCCCGACGGAGGGCGCTACGTGACCACCGAGACGGTCACGGTCGCGGCCGGTCTGGAGTAGCGAGATGAAAGGACGCTTCGGAAGACTGCTGCCCTTCTGCCTGCTCCTGGTCCTGGCCGCGCACGGCCACGCGGCCTTCGAGGACCTCGAGCTGGGCGTGGCGGACCAGGCCATGGGAGGCACGGGCGTCTGCGGGACCGGGCTCTCCTCGGTGATGTCGAACCCTGCCGCCCTCGCACGGGAGGAGGGGCCCGCGGTCTGCGCCGCGAGCAGGCTCCCCTTCTCGCTGTTCGACTTCGCGACGCACGGGCTGGACGGCTCGCTGGCCCTCGCGAGCGGCCTGACGGGCTCCCTCAGCCTGAGGATGTTCGGGTTCGAGGACTATTCGGAGAAGCTCGCGGCCGTAACCGTGGCCGGGAGGCTCGGGCGGGGGATGTCCTTCGGCATCCAGCCGGTGGTGGCGGTCGTGGACATAGCCGACGGGCAGAGCAGCTACGGCAGCGCCGCGGCATGGGCCGTCAACGCCGGTCTGCAGGCCGAGGTCTACTCGCGCTGGATGCTCTCCGCCTCGGCCAGGAACGTCTTCGATGCGCGCATCGGCGAGAGCGGCGAGAGATTCGAGTCCCGGCTGGACATCGGCCTGGCCTACCGGCCTTCCGCGGGTCTCGAGTCGAGGGTGGCGCTGAGCAGGGACTACAGGGGCACCAGGATCAGGTTCGGGCAGTCCGTCCCCGTCGGCCCGGTCTCCCTCATGGCGGGGGTGAAGTCCTCCCCGGCCTCGTTCACCGGCGGCATCGCGGTCGAGGTCGAGGGGATCCGGCTCAGCTACGCGGTAGAGACGCATCCCGACCTCGAACTCACGCACCAGGCCGGGGTGGGATATGCTTTCTAGCCTCCTCGCGGCCGCGCTCCTGCTGCAGCCCTCGATCCCCGGCATCGACCTCAACTCGGCCGGGCTGGAGGAGCTCGAGGCCCTCGAGGGCCTGACGGACGCCCAGGCGTCGGCCCTGCATGCCTACATCCTGGAAACCGGCGGCATCGGCGACATCTACGAGGTGATGGAGATACCGGGCTTCACGGCGGTCGAGCTCGGGTGGCTGAGGAGCAACTGCTCGGTCCTGCCGCCGCCGCCCGGCCGGATAAGCCCGGCGGTGCTGGACGTCATGGAGAGGCTGGCCACCGAGGACGGCCCCGGCGACGCGGCCGTCGACCTGTGGGAGGACCTCCTGGTGAGGCCGCTCCCGGCCAACGACCTGACCCACTGGGATCTCAGGATGCTCGACAGGGTCAGCCTTGTGGACGCCGCGGCGGTGGAGAGGAGGCTCGCCGAGATGGGTCCCGTCTCGGGGGTGACCTCCTTCAGGGGCACGGAGAACCTCTCCTACTACGGCTACCGGAACATGAGGGACTTCATCGCCGTCAGGGAGCTCGACCTGAGCAGCATGGAGGTCTTCGGCTCCCTCCGCGTCTCGGTGGATGCGGCCTCCGGCAGGTGGGCGGGCGAGGAGGGGCTGGACTCCAGGCTCGACGGCCTCGCCAGCGCCCTGTCCGACTTCGGCAGCGGGGGCAGGAGCTACGCCGGCTCCCCGGTCGACAGCGCCGCCCTCCACGACAGGATATCCGACGAGTACGGGCAGCTCCTCGAGGCAAGGGGGGTGACCGGCACCGAGCAGAACCTGCGCCTCGGTGTGGGCGACCGCTTCCGCGCCGGTCTCAGGGTGTCGCGGGGGGCCTCCTCCACCTCCGGGTACGGCCTGGTGTCGGACTTCGACCTGGGCGGTCTGGGAGACACCTATGACGTGGCCAAGGCCTTCGCTTCGCTGTCCCATCTCGGCCCTGTCAGACAGGTCATACTCGGCAACTACAGGCTCTCCCTGGGCCAGGGCCTCATGCTGGACAACACCGACGAGTTCATGAGCCGCACCCTCTACAGGCCGTGGGGCCTGCATCCGGACCTGACTTCCACCAGGCAGTTCGCCTTCACCGGGGCGGCGATGGAGGCCAGGGCGGGCAGGCTCGTCGGGTTCGGGTTCTTCTCGAGCGCCCCCAGGGATGCGATCGTCAACTCGGACGGCACCCCGAACGCCCTCGTCCTGACCCCGTTCAGGACCACCTGGCAGGCCGGGGCCGTCAGGGAGACCACCGCCGGCGGCTACGGGATCGTGGACCTGGGAGGCCTGCTGCCGTACGGCACGGCCCTCGGGGCCGGGGTCATGGCCGTCTCGTGGAGCGACTCCCTCGACCCCGATCCCCAGGAGATCGACATACCCGGCGACGCCGAGAACTGGATCTGCCCGGAGTACGAGGGCATGCCCGACGGAGACGGTCTCGGGGTCTGGTCGGTGAGCGGGCAGACCGTGCTGGGCCCGCTCTCGTTCGAGGCCGAGGCCGCAGTCCAGGACAACGACGCCACGGCGATGATCTCCAGCGTCCGCTGGCAGAACGACTGGTTCTACATCCTGGGCGCATGGCGCCGGTACGGGCTGGGCTACACGAACCCCTACAACAGGGGCTTCGCCGAGCAGGCGCGCTTCGACGACACCATCTTCGAGAAGCCCTACTACCTGAACGACCCGCTCATGGGCGAGCTGGCCGGCTGGCCGGTGCCCAAGCCCGAGGAGGGGCTGTACCTCGAGTCACGCTTCCAGGTCAGCCGGCAGGTCGTGTTCCCCAGGGTGTACCTCGACCTCTGGCGGTCCGTGCCATGGGGGTTCGAGAACTACCGGTTCCAGGGGGAGGTCGAGTACAGGCCGGTCTTCCCGGTGAGGTTCCGCCTCAAGTACAAGCTGCAGGACAAGACCAAGATGCAGGATGTCGTCCCGACGAGCTCCGTCACCCACGAGGTCACCCTCCGCACCTTCATCCTGCCTCCGGGCGACGACTTCTTCGAGATCTCGCTGCGCGCCGGCGCCGTCGAGCTCACGCCCAACCCTCGGTACGACGACGACCGCCTGATGACCGGCGGCTACATAAGCGCGAGGTGGGAGCACCGCTTCACCGACGACTTCTCGGTCCTTGGCGGGACAACGCTCTGGACGACGGACGGGATGAGCCAGTGGGAGTTCGAGGACACCGGGATAGACTTCCTCGACGGACGCGGCACCAAGTTCTACATAACCCTCAAGCAGACCGTGTCGGACATGCTCCAGCTCCGCCTGAGGGTGCTCAGGAAGGACACGGTCTTCCCGAGGAACGGGCTCTACAGGCCCGACCCCGAGGACCAGTACCACTACGAGGGCGATCCCGCGGGGACTGTCACCGACTTCGGCGACAGATCGACCGGTTACGGTTTCAGCTGCCAGCTGGACTTCCGCTGGTAGGCCGGGGGTTTCGATGACTCTTCTATGCGTGCTTGCGACATCGGCGGTCATGGCCGCCGGCCTTCCGGAGACCTTTCTCTCGACCGGCGGCTGGGCCCCCTCGGGGGGGGGAGCCGCGCTCTCGACGGGCCGTGCCGGGTTCATGGACCCGACCGCCCTGGGCGCCCTGTCCAACCCCGCCGCGCTGCTCCTGGTCGGTCCGGGCCTCTCGACCGGGCTGTCGGGAGCGCTCGAGCTGGAGACTGAGAAGAGGACCAGGACCGTGTACGACGAGTTCGGCAGCTCCATCGGAGAGGCCGAGCACGCGTTCAACAGGACGGTCCGGCTCCTGCCGGCGGGCATCGCCGCCTCGCTCTCGGAGGTGTCCTGGCTGCCGCCCGGCCTGGCCCTGGGGCTGGGCTTCCGGGCGAGGGGCTCCTTCGACTACGACTACGACAGGACCATCAACAACGACTACTACGTGCCGGTCGGGTTCGAGGAGCTGACCTCCAGCGGCATGCTCGGGGAGATCGGACTCGCGGCGGCGTTCAGGGTGTCCGGCCTCCTGGGGGTCGGCGTGGGCGGAGGCCTGCTCTCGGGTTCCAGGGACTTCACCTGGTCGAGGGACTGGATCGATCCCGGGATCACCGACGAGGAGGTCTCGGAGTCCGCGGAACTGTCGGGGTTCGCCGGCAGGCTCTCCATCCTCCTCGAGCCGTCCCCCAGGCTCACGGTGTGCGCCGGGGCGGAGCAGATCCTCTCCCTGGGCTGGTCGGGCGGCTTCGAGGGCGACTACGATCTCCCGCCCGAGGTGAGCCTGGGCGCATCCTGGCTTCCGGGCAACGCCCTGCGCAGCAGGTTCACCGCCGAGGTCGCCTACCGCGCCATGTCGGGGGCGGAGCTCGACGGCGTGGACATGGGCATGGACGACGCATGGCACGCCTCGGCCGGCATCGAGAACCACATCCCCGGCGGCCCGGTCTGCAGGTTCGGCTTCAGGTACGACCGCTCGCCGGTCGACCGTGCGCTGAACGCGGCATCCTTCACGGCGGGCATGGGCTTCACCCTCCCGGACGGATGGACCCTGGATGCAGGCGGCTCGTTCACCCCGCGCTCGTGGGACCAGCAGGACCTCCCGGCGATGCTCTCGCTCGATGCGGGCGACAGCCTGATGATCGAGGAGACCCGCACGACGATCGTCATCTCGGCCTCGCGGGCCTTCTCGCTGTGAGGTGGGCGGGATGAGGCTGCTCCTCCTCGCCCTGGCGGCCGCCGTCCCCGTCTCGGGGGGGGTGTTCAGCCTCGACGTCATCCACACCAACGACGTGCACGGGGGGATAACCCCCAGGAATGCGACATTCCTCAACCCCGACTTCCCGCCCGGGATCGGCGGCGGCGCGTGGCTCCTGGGCTACGTGGACGCCGTGCGCAGGGAACGGGCGGCGGAAGGCATGTACTGCCTCTTCGTGGACGCGGGCGACATCTACCAGGGAACGCCCGTGGGCAACTCCGACACGGGCATGTCCGTCGTCGAGTGGATGAACTTCGCGGGCTACGAGGCCTGGACGCTGGGCAACCACGACTTCGACGACGGGGTCGCTAACGCGCTCGCCCTCGCCCGCGAGGCGCGCTTCCCGGTCCTGGGGTGCAACCTGGTCTCGGTGGAGACCGGCCTCGTTCCCGAGCCGGTCCTCCCGCACGTGATGCTCGAGTACGAAGGCGTGAGGATAGCGCTCATCGGGCTCTGCACGACCGATACCTGGGGGCTGGTGGATCCCGGGCTTCTCGAGGGCTACATCTTCCTCCCGGAGGAGGAGGCGGTGCGCGCCGAGATCGAGAGGGTGCGCAACGAGGGCGCCGACCTGGTCTTCATCCTCTCGCACCTGGGGCAGCCCTCCGATCCCGACGGATACGTCTCCAGAGTCGTCGCGGCGGCGCAGGCCGGCACCGGGTTCGAGAAGGACTTCGCGCTCAACAACGCCGAGCTCTCCACGCTGGTGCCGGGGATCGACCTCATCATCTCCGGGCATACCCACTTCGGGCTCCGCATGCCGTGGGTGAACCCCTACACCCACACGATAGTCGTCCAGGGGTACGCCAACGGCACGGGACTCTGCCACCTGAGGCTCTGGATCGACACGGAGACCCGATCCCTCGTGGGCTGGGAGTGTCCCGGGGGCGAGCTCCTGGTGAACCTCCTGCACGACGAGTTCCTCCCCGACCCGGCCGCATGGGCCCTCATCGAGGGTTTCCGCGCGGTCGCCGAAGCCGGGATGGACGACGTCATCGGCGAGGCTGCCCGGGAGATCCCCCGCGGGACGGCCGAGCACCCGCTTGGCAGGCTCGTCGCGGACGCCATGCTCGAGGCCTCGGGGGCCGACGTCGCGCTGATGAACAGGGGCGGGATCCGGGCCGCAGTTCCCAGGGGCCCGATCACCCCGCGCATCATATACGAGGCCATCCCCTTCGAGGAGGACCTCTACCTCGTGACACTGACCGGCGAGCAGCTCCTGCGGGTCCTGGAGACGGGGATGCAGGGGCGTCGGCGGGACATGGAGCCCGCCGGGTTCACCGCCGTGAGGAACCAGGCGCTGCCGGACATGGCCAAGATCGAGCAGCTGCTCATAGGAGGCTTCCCGGTCGACCCGGGGGCCGGATACGTCCTCGTCACGACCGGCTACCTCGCGCAGGGCAACGTCGGCTACGGGATCCTCTCGGAGTTCGAGGCGGTCCCTGCGGGGATAACCCTGTACGATGCCGTGGTCGGATACGTGCGTGCCAGGCCTCTCGTCGAGCCGGACGAGAGGCAGAGGGTGCGATGGATAGACGAGCCCCGCTGAAGGCCGGCGACACCGTCGTGGTCCTCGGGGCGGGCCTCGCCGGCCTGTCGGCGGCGGACGTGCTCTGCCGGAGGGGTGTCAGGTGCGTCGTCCTGGAGAAGCAGGGGCAGATAGGCGGCCTGGCCGCCACACGCCGCTGCGGGGGGTTCAGGTTCGACTACGGGCCGCACAGGTTCCACACCTCGAACGACGGGATCCTGCAGAGGGTGACCGGGCTGCTGGGAGGCGACCTCCTGAGGCTCGAGAGGATGAGCAGGATCAGGCTCCTGGACCGCTACTTCGTCTATCCCCTCAGCCTTCCCGACGTGCTGAGGCGCATGCCCCCGGCGAGCGGCGCGGCCATGCTGGGCAGCTACGCGCTGGCGAGGATCCGCTCCGCGCTGCGGGGACCCGACGACGCCAGCTTCGAGACCTGGGTGGTAGACAGGTTCGGGCGCAGGCTCTACGACATCTACTTCGGACCGTACACGGAGAAGCTCTGGGGCATGCCGCCCTCCTCGATGTCCTCCGACTGGGCGAGCCAGAGGATCTCCGTCCCCAGCCTCGCCGGCCTGGTCAGGGCGACGCTCGCGCCTGGCGGGAGGGAGATACGGAGCCTCGTCAGCCTCTTCCACTATCCCAGGGGCGGGATCGGCAGGATAGCAGATGCCCTCGCCGGGAGGATCACGGGCGGCGGGGGGACCGTCATCACCGACAGTCCGCCTGAATCCGTCGAGGCCTCCCCCCGGGGGGGCTTCACGGTGCGGACCTCCTCCGGCACCCTCGAGGCCGCCGGCGTGATCAACACGATCCCCCTCCCGGAGTTCGCCGGGCTCCTCGGCCCGGCCCTGCCGGACGGGATACGCGAGGCCGCCGCGGGACTGCGATTCAGGGCCGTCGTGTTCGTGACCCTGAAGCTCGTCGGGAGGCCGGCGGCCCGGGACCACTGGATCTACACCCCCGAGCCCCGCTACGGGTTCAACAGGCTCTCCATCCCCGAGAACTTCGATCCGACGGCCTCCGACGAGGGCGGCCAGGTCGTGTTCGAATTCACCTGCGACGAGAACGACGCTCTCTGGCACGGAGGCACCGGGCTCGAGGCCGCCTGCGTCGAGGGGGGCGCGAGGCTCGGCCTCTTCGAGAGGGACGAGGTGATGGGGTCCACGGTCGCGAGGCAGGCCCACGCCTATCCCGTCTACGCCCTCGGCTACGACAGGCGGTCCGCCGCCGTCCTCGACGCCGTCGAGAGGATCCCCGGGATCGTCACCTGCGGTCGCCAGGGCCTCTTCCGCTACAACAACATGGATCATTCTCTCGAGATGGGGGACTACGCCGCCCGCGAGCTCCTGGGGGAGGGTTCGGTGCGCGAGCGCTTCAACTGGACCAGATCGACGTGGGCGGACGGCTGAGGAACCGCCCGGTCCGCATCCTCGTCGCCGGTCCGGCCCTGGTCATGGCGCTAGCCTCCTGGCTGCACGGCCTGGTGCCGGAACGGTCCGCCGCGTTGCTGGACCGCTTCCTGTCGGCGACCTGCCACAGGTTTCCCGCGAGGTGCATCGATCTCCCGTGGGGCATGTCGGGTCTGTGCGCAAGGTGCACGGCATTCTGGAGCGGCATGGCCCTGGGGGCGCTGATCCCGGACCGCCTGTCGGGCAGGATCGGTCCCCCGGCAGCGGCCCTCCTGATACTGCCCCTGGCGGCGGACGGGCTGATGCAGCATCTGGGCCTTTACGAGAGCAGCTTCCTCATGAGGACCGCAACCGGCCTCCTGGCCGGGGCGGGGGTCTCTCTGGCGATGATCGCCATCCTCCGTCCCGGGGAGGGGACGGCGGGCTGCAGTCGGCGCGGTGGATAGGCTCCGCAGGGGATCACTGCCCGGGGATGTACGCCTCCGTGTAATCCATGTTCCCCGCACAGAGCCTCCTGATCATCAGAGCCAGGGCCTGGTCGGCCTCCGGGCCTCCGGTCAGGGAGTCGGCCAGCATTGAGAGCCCCAGCACCCTGTCCCACGGCAGATGGACCGCGAACACCCCGCGGTAGCCGTCATCCGATCTGACCTCGCAGCCCAGCGGCTCCAGGTCAGCGGGAAACGCCTCCAGGATCTGCCGCGACACCGTGGGCGCCCCCGGGTGGGGGATGCCGCTGGCCGGGAGGAACCTGTCCATCCAGGCGAGCATGACCGCGCAGTCCCAGGCCGTGGATGTCCAGGGCAGGATTCCCACGCCGTCCTCCGGGAGGTGTGTCGCCTGCAGGAGGCATGCGTCCAGCCACCTCTCCGTGTTCGCCCTGCCGAGCCGGGAGGCAAGGGCCTCGATCGCCGCCGGATCACCTCTCCATGCGTCCAGGATCAGTTCGTCGGGAGCCACCGGGAACGCCGCCCCCGTCGGCAGCGCCCTGAGGCAGACGGCGCAGGCGACAGGGAGCAGGGGCATGGATCCGCAGTCGAAGAAGCCGCCCTCGCTGAGCACGAAGTTGCGCCTGTGCTCCAGGTCGAGGCCCATGAAGCCGAACCGGCCCGGAACTTCCGCGACTACCGAGTCGGCAGTCCGTCCGGCCGCCCTGAGCCCCGGGTCGTACAGCGGGGGCTCGGCGGCGGAGAGGGCTGCAAGCACCAGGGCGACGGCTGTCATGGCGAAGACTCCCTCCATGCTTGTTGATCCCGGAGTGCCCGGACCTCCCGGGATGGAGAGGGGGGAGGCCGGAGCCTCCCCCCGATGAGATCCTGTCGGGTCGGACTAGCGCCCGAACTCGGCCTTGATGAAGCCCCAGGATGCCGGCGTGAGACCGACGTCGCCCCACATGAACTCGAGGATGTTCTCCCAGAGGGGAACGGCCTGGGTGGGGTTGAGGGAGGCGAAGTAGCCGCTGATTATGCTCTCGCCGTCAGTGGCGACGCACATGGCGGCCTGGCCTGCCGTGGGCGAGCTGGTCCACCCGGAGATCGGGGTGGCGGCGCCGACGGTTATCCTGTTGGCACCCGTGCCGTAGCCGGGGTCGCCGTAGGAGGGGTCGGTGATGCCGTCGAACACGGGGTGCGCGGCCTCCCAGACGTAGTGGGTGATCGGGGGCATTCCGACGGCGCTGGCCGCGGTGATGCCCATCGCGGCGGTCAGGGCGTCGTCATAGGCCTGGGACATCTGCCAGCTCGCGTACCACATGGGGCCGAGGGCGGGATCCTCGTACCAGTCCTTGAGGTAGAAGTAGGCGGCTGCGTCCTGCAGGGCGTAGTTGTGCATGTCGCCGATGGCGATGTCGGTGTTGGAGTCGACCGCGTCGGCCCAGCCGGCGGGGTTGCCGTTGAAGGCCTCGACGGTGCACGCCGGCCAGAGGTTGGCGATGGCGGTCAGGGGACCTGTGCCGAAGCCGCCGTACTCATCGTACTCGATGGTGATGACGTCGGGCGGCTGGGCGAAGGAGACGCCCATCGCGAGAGCCAGGAGAACAAGGATGGATTTCATTCCATCTCCCTTCGGGTGATAGGACCACTACTCGGGACAGGGCACAACACACAAGTATTCCTTCAGGGCTGCGATTGTCAAGGCCCGGGCGGGGTCCGTGTGTTGACGCCCGTATCCTATGTTGCATGATTCGCTTTACTCGGAAGGGCCGGCCCCGGGGCCGGCCGGCAACGTCGGGAGAGGCCGGGCCTGTCTCCTTCGGCCCGCTGTTGCTTTCCTGCAAGATGCGGTCTCACTTGCGGAAAGGACCATCGCCATGCCAGGCAAGAGAACTGTGATACTCGGAGCCGCCGGGCGTGACTTCCACAACTTCAACACCGTGTTCCGGAACGACCCCTCGCACGAGGTCGTGGCCTTCACCGCCACGCAGATCCCCGACATCGACGACAGGAAGTACCCGGCCGCCCTCGCGGGCGCGGGCTATCCCGACGGCATATCCATCGTCGCCGAGGACGGGCTCGAGGACGTCATAGCCTCCAGGGGCGTCGAGCTCTGCGTCATGGCCTACAGCGACGTGTCCGACAACCAGGTCATGGCGCTCGCCAGCAGGGTGAACGCGGCCGGCGCCGACTTCGCGATGCTCGGAGTCGGGCGCACGATGCTGGCGAGCTCGAAGCCGGTGATAGCCGTGACCGCCGTCCGCACGGGCTGCGGGAAGAGCCAGACAACCCGCCGCGTGGCCGAGGTGCTCAGGGCCGCGGGCAGGAAGGTCGTGGCCGTCCGCCACCCGATGCCCTACGGTGACCTGGTGGCCCAGCGCGTCCAGCGCTTCGCCGAGATAGAGGACCTACAGAGGCACAGGTGCACCATCGAGGAGATGGAGGAGTACGAGCCCCACATCGCCAGGGGCGTCGTAGTGTACGCCGGCGTCGACTACGAGGCCATCCTGCGCGAGGCCGAGAAGGAGGCCGACATCATCCTCTGGGACGGCGGCAACAACGACACCGCCTTCTTCCGCCCGGACCTCACCATCACCGTGGTCGACCCGCACAGGCCCGGCGACGAGATCAGCTACTACCCCGGCCAGACCAACCTCAGGCTTGCCGACGTCATAGTCATCAACAAGATAGACTCCGCCTACCCCGAGGACGTCAACGAGGTGCGCGGCAACGTGCGCGCAACCAACCCCCTCGCGGTGATCATCGAGGCCGCCAGCCCCGTCTCCGTGCCCGATCCCTGCCTCATCACGGGGCAGCGCGTGCTGGTGGTGGAGGACGGCCCCACCCTCACACACGGCGACATGGAGTACGGCGCGGGCTTCGTTGCCGCCGAGAGGTTCGGGGCGGCGTCCTTCGTCGACCCCAGGCCCTTCGCCGTCGGGACCATCGCCGACACCTACGCGAAGTACTACGCCGGCCGCGAGGAGGCGAAGGTCCTCCCGGCCATGGGCTACGGGGCCGACCAGATGAGGGACCTGGAGGAGACGATACGCAGGTCGGACTGCGACACGGTCGTGATAGCCACGCCCATCGACCTGGCCCGCGTCATATCCATCGACAAGCCCTCCGTCAGGGTGACCTACGACCTGCAGGAGATAGGCAAGCCGGACATCGAGGATGTCCTCGCGCCGTTCACGGGAGTGATGTGAACCCATGAAAGGAAAGCCCCGTCCCGGGGACGCCGGGGAGCCCGCGGAGCAGGCTCCGGCCGACGCTCCCGCCGCAGCCGCCCCGGCCGTCGAGCCGGAGGAGGTTCGCTCGTACGTCCACATCTTCCACGAATGGTGCAAGGGGTGCGGCATCTGCGTCGCCTTCTGCCCCAGGCAGGTGCTCGAGATGGGCCCGGACGGCAAGGCCTTCGTGGCCCGGCCCGAGCAGTGCATCAGATGCTACCTCTGCGCCAGGCGCTGCCCCGACTTCGCAGTCACGGTCACCGAAGAGCTGGAGAAGATCCGGCAGGAGGGGGACGAGGCATGATCCCCTGGGGTGAGACCAGGCTCGTGCAGGGCAACGAGGCCATGGCCCTCGGAGCCCTCGCGTCGGGTGTGAGGTTCTTCGGAGGATACCCGATAACCCCCTCCACCGAGGTTGCGGAGATACTTGCCAGGAACCTGCCGCTCCGGGACGGCGTGTTCATCCAGATGGAGGACGAGATCGCCAGCATCAGCTCCGTCATGGGCGCCAGCCTGGCCGGGGCCAGGGCCATGACCGCCACGAGCGGCCCGGGCTTCAGCCTGATGCAGGAGGGCCTCGGCTTCGGATGCATGGCCGAGATACCCTTCGTGCTGGTGAACGTCATGAGGGCCGGACCATCCACCGGGCTTCCAACGCAGGTGGCGCAGGGCGACGTCATGCAGGCCAGGTGGGGCACGCACGGCGACCATCCCGCGATAGTGCTCGCCCCCGCTAGCGTCCGCGAGTGCTTCGACCTGACCATCCGGGCCTTCAACCTCTCGGAGTCCTTCAGGACACCGGTGATCATCCTGTCGGACGAGGTCATAGGCCACATGAGGGAGAGGATGACCTTCCCGAGGGAGGAGGACGTCCGGATAGCCGAGAGACCCGTCCCCGAGGTGCCGAAGGAGTGGTACGAGCACTACCACCCGACCGCCTCCAACGTCTCCCCCATGGCCAGCTACGGCTCGGGCTACCGCTTCCATGTGACCGGCCTGACCCATGACAGGCAGGGCTTCCCGACCCGCCGTGTCGACGAGGTCAACGAGAAGATGTCGAGGCTGAAGAACAAGATAGTCCGCAGGCTGGACGAGCTGAAGGACGTGAGGCTCCACGAAGTCGAGAGGTCCAGGGTGGTGGTCTTCGCCTACGGCTCCGTGTACCGCTCGGCCCTCGCCGCCCAGGTGATGCTCGAGAAGAGGCACAAGCACGTCGGCGTGTTCCGTCCCGTCACCCTCTGGCCGTTCCCCGACCGCGAAGCCAAGGAGCTGCTGGACGACAAGGACGTCGTGATCGTCCCCGAGCTCAACCAGGGGCAGCTGATACACGAGGTCGAGAGGCTGACCTCCGACTGCGTGAGGGTGGTCCCGGTGCAGAGGGTCGACGGCCACGAGATCACCCCCGAGGAGATCGTCGATGCGGTACTGGAGGTGATGTGATGCCCGCCATCCTGCCGTACGAGTACAAGTATCTGCGCGCCAAGAAGAAGTTTCCACACGTCTGGTGCCCGGGCTGCGGGATAGGCATCGTGATGGGCTCGATCATCCGGGCCGTGGACAGCCTGGGCTGGAACAAGAACGACATCGTCCTGGTCTCCGGGATCGGCTGCACCTCGAGGATGCCCGTCTACGTCGACTTCAACACGCTGCACACGATGCACGGGAGGGCGCTGGCGTTCGCCACGGGCGTGAAGCTGGCCAACCCTGACCTCAGGATCATCGCGGTGATGGGCGACGGCGACGCGCTGGCGATCGGGGGGAACCACGCGATCCACGCGGCACGCAGGAACATCGACATCACATCGATAATCGTGAACAACTTCAACTACGGTATGACTGGCGGGCAGCACTCGCCGACCACCCCGATGAACGCCATCACCGCCACCTCCCCCCACGGCATGATAGAGCCCGGCTTCGACACCTGCGCGCTCCTGTCGGCCGCCGGCGCCGCCTTCGTGGCCCGAGCAACCGTGTACCATGTGATAGAGATGGACAGCCTCATACGCCAGGCCCTCGAGAAGAAGGGCTTCAGCGTGGTCGAGGCCCTCTCGCCCTGCCCGACCAACTACGGCAGGGCCAACAGGCTGGGTGATGCGGTCAGGATGATGGAGGACCTCAGGGACAACTCCGTCAACGTGATGAAGGCCTCCAAGATGAGCCCCGAGGACCTCGCGGGGAAGATCGTGAGGGGCGTTCTCTCGGACCGCGAGGCGCCGGAGTACACCGAGCTCTACGCCGCCCTCTGCGGGAGGGTCCGGCAGAAGGCCCCGGAGGTTCAGAGATGAGATACGCCGAGATACGCCTGAGCGGGTCCGGCGGCCAGGGGCTGGGCCTCGCGGGGAGGATCCTGGCCGAGGCGGCCATGGCCGAGGACTTCAACGTATGCCAGACGCAGAGCTACGGGCCGGAGGCCAGGGGCGGATCCAGCAAGACCGACGTGATCATCTCCCGTGACGAGATCCTCTTCCCGAACTGCCGCGAGCTGGATGTGCTGCTCGCGATGAACCAGGAGAGCTGCTACCTCTACAGCCCCTGCGTGAAGGAGACCGGCGTCTCGATAGTCGACTCCACCTTCGTCAACCAGGTGCCCGCCGGAACGGTCTACAGGTACCCGTTCACGTCGGAGGCGGTAAGGAGCTTCGACAGCGCGCTGGTGGCCAACATGCTCGCGCTCGGCGTGATGTCCGCCGTGGTCGGCCTCTTCAAGGTCGAGACATGGAGGAGGGCCGTCGAGACCCTCTCTCCCGGCAGGTTCCGCGAGACGAACCTGAAGGCGTTCGACTTCGGCCGCACCGCCGGGCTCGAGCTCTCGCGCGATCAGGCGGTGAGGAGGCCCGTGGCCTTCGACCGCAAGCAGCCGGTCCCCGAGAGCATCAGGAAGAGGATGCGCCAGAAGTAGGGCAGGATCCGCCGCCGCATCCGTCGGACCAGGGGCAGCCCTCGCAGCCGCCCCTGCGCCTCTTCGAGCGCCTGGCCGTCCTCACCGCGAGGAAGGCCAGCGCCGCGAGGAGCATCAGAACAGGCGGAATATCCCAGAGATCCATCGACCCGCGAAGGCGACCACCCAGGCCAGAGCCGTCAGCGCCGCGTACTGGGCGATCACCCACCTCCATCCGCCGGTCTCGCGCCTGACCATGGCGACCGTCGCCAGACAGGGCGTCGAGATGAGGGCGAAGAGCATCATCGCCAGCCCGGTCCGGGGGTCGTAGAGGCTCCTCATCCGCTCCGGGAGGTCGACCTCGCCTCCGCCCTCGAGGGCGGTGAGTATTCCCATCTGCGAAACGAAGAGCTCCTTGGCCCCGGCGGCGCCCACCATGGCCGTGCTGATCCTCCAGTCGAAGCCCAGGGGCGAGAACACGGGCTCGAGGAACTGGCCTAGCCTCCCGGCGAAGGAGGCCTCTAGGGCCTCCGCCGGGTCGGCACCCTCTGCGGGGCGCGGGTAGTAGCCGAGGAACCACAGGATTATCGAGAAGGCGAGTATGACGGTGCCCGCCTTGGCTATGTAGTGCCTGAGACGCCTCCAGACATGTCCTGCGAGAGCCGTGAGGGTCGGGAGGCGGTAGGGCGGGAGCTCCATGACGAACGGGGAGTCCTCGCCGCGCAGGACGGTTCTCCTGAGCACCCTCGCGCCCAGCAGTGCGAGGAGGATTCCCACCGAATACACCGTCACCAGCATGGCCGCCCTGTTCTCGGGGAAGAAGGCCCCGATGACCAGCAGGTATATCGGCAGCTTCGCGCCGCAGGAAAGCAGGGGCAGGACGAAGATGGTGGCAAGCCTGTCACGGCGGTCGTCGAGGGTCCTCGTGGCCAGCACCGCGGGCACCGTGCAGCCGAAGCCCAGGAGCATGGGGATGAAGCTGCGGCCGTGGAGGCCCACCCTGTGCATGAGCCCGTCGGTGAGGAAGGCCGCCCTGGCCATGTAGCCGGTGTCCTCCATGACCGAGATGAGCAGGAAGAGGATGGTTATGGCAGGTACGAACATGAGGACCCCGCCCACGCCGCCCACGATGCCGTCCGCGAGGAGCGACCGGAACGCCCCCCCGGGGACGACCGAGGCGGCCAGGCCCGAAAGCGCACCGAAGAGGCCCTCCAGGAGACCCTCGAACGGAGCCGAGGCCCGGAAGGTCATCCAGAAGGCCCCGTACATGAGGGCCGCGAAGATTGGCACGCCCAGGAAGCGGTTCAGGAGGAGGGAGTCTATCCTCCTGGTGAGGCTGGGACCCGTCGACCTCCTGCGGGGCGGGCCGGCCGCCTCCATCACGAGGCCTGCCGCGACCCCCCGCCTGAGGCCGGTCGTGACGATCTGGACCGGGTCGCCGTAGAGCCTCTCGAGGCGGCGGATCGCGGAGGCCGCGGCAGTCATCGCTGCATCGGATCGATCCGGGCTCGTCTCCGAGAGGACCGCACCCGCCTCCTCGCTGCCCTCAAGCAGAAGAGTGGCCAGCCCGACACTCCTGACGGCGGTTGCGGGAAGCATGCCGCTCAGGGTGTCGACCTCCCTGTCGACGTCCTGCCCGAGCCCCTGGTACCTGGGCGGGGATGAGGCCGCGGCGGAGACGATGGCCGCCGCCAGCTCCTCGATCCCGGTCCCGGTGCGTCCGACGGTCCTGATGACCGGCATGCCGAGCCTGGCCGAGAGGATGGAGGGATCGGGAACCCTCCCCGAAGCCGCCGCCTCGTCGTACATGTTCAGCGCCAGGACCATCGGGATGCCCAGGCTTGCGAGCTGCACCGTCAGTTGAAGGTTCCTCTCGAGATTGCCGGCGTCGACCACGTTGAGGATCACGTCCGGCGGGGTGGAGAGGAGGTACCTGACGGCGACCGACTCGTCGCGGGAGGCGGGGAACAGGCTGTACTGCCCCGGGAGGTCCATGAACTCGAGCCTGGAGTCCCCCTGCATCCTGTGCCCGCAGGCCAGTTCGACGGTCACCCCGGGGTAGTTGCCCTCGCATGCGGACGATCCGGTCAGCCTGTTGAAGATCGTCGACTTGCCCGTGTTCGGGTTTCCAACGAGTGCGATGCTCATCCTCTTCACGGGAGGGGCTCGACCTCCACCCTCGAGGCCTCGCCTCTCCTGAGGGTCAGGGAGAATCCGTCGAGGGCGATCTCGATGGGGCCACCGAGGGGCGCCCTGCGGACGAGCTCGATCTCCACGCCCGGCAGGATGCCCATGTCGGCGAGCCTCCGCCTTATCGGGCAGGAGGCGTGGAGATGCACGACCCTCGCACTTCCGCCTTCGGGGATGTCGGCTATGGTCGGACCCTGGACGTCCCTCCTCCATCCGCCGTGTCTGCCCCTGTGGAGGGGAGCGGCGGCGCTTCCGTCCGCCTCGCTCCTGCGGAAGGCCTCGAGGAGGCTCTCGCCTCCGTGGAGCCTGGAGTCGGCGAACTGGGACAGCGCGACCAGGTGGGAGATGGTGTCGGCGCTCAGGGAGTGCTCCATCGAGCAGGCGTCCTTCTCCGCGTCCTCCCTGTTCACGCCCAGCACCTCCCGGAGGAAGCGGAGCAGGAAGTCGTGGACGGAGGAGAGCCTGACGGCCTGTCTGACGCCCTCCTCCGTGAGGGAGATGGACTCTCCCGCGGAGTAGCTCACGAGGCCCTCCCTGTCCAGCTTGTGCAGTGCCTCGCATACACTTGCCATGCTGACGCCGCGGACCCTGGCTATGTCGGCCACCCGGGCCCTCCCCTCGCCCCTGGCGAGGTCGTGTATGGTGCGCAGGTAGTCCTCCTGGCTCTTGGAGATTGCCATGCCGGTATCATTAGGTAAGCCTAACGATCGGTCAATGCAATCGGGGGCAATCGGGGTCAGGCTACTCAAGCCGTAAACTATTGTCAGACTTTTCAGTTGAAAAAGCAGGGTCAGGCTACTCAAGCGCAGGTGACTCTTGATCGAAACTGGTATCGCTGCCAACGGCTTGAGTAGCCTGACCCTGCTTTTCTCAACATGTTGTCTGCAGAGTATTTACGGCTTGAGTAGCCTGACCCCGTTCAGAGGTCGAGGACGGCGTGACACCAGAGCTTCTCCATGAGCATCGACTCGAAGTGCACGAGGGAGGGGTCCGCCACGCGGGACTCGAGTGAGGGGAGATCCCAGGCGGTCCCCGGGAGCCTCACGCCGACTCCGGCGGCAAGGAGCTCCGCCGGCAGCTCCGAGGGGTCGGCCGCGTCCACCACCACCGGACAGCAGGCGGATGCGGCCGTGAGCCACCGTGGATCGAACTCCCGCACATCCCCGAGATGTATGGCGGGTCTGGTCCGCCCGGCACGGCCGTGCACCCCGGCGGTGCGGGTCGAGTAGTCCTCCTCCGACGGAATCGCCTGGATCATGTCCAGCAGGTCGAGCGGAAAGGGACGGGATGGCTCGAGTATCACATCGAGAACGCAGAAGGGGTCGGCCTGCAGCCGCCTCGTGACATGCCTGCGGATCTCCTCCCTGGCCGCCCAGGGCTCCATGCAGGCAAGCCTCAGGGCCCCGTGCCTGTACGAGGGCGGTGCGTCCCCCGGCGGGGCGCCACGGTCGAGATCGAAGGACTCGGTGCCCCCCCATCCCTCGAAGAGGAGGGGCCTGTGCCCCAGGTCCAGGTCGTAGCCCAGGATGTCCGCTATCTCCTCCCGCAGGGCGGCTATCTCGCCCGGTCCCCCCCACGGGGTCCTCGTGACGTAGTACGGCGGGCGGTCCATGAACTCCAGGCCGAACTCGCCAGTCCTCTCCCTCAGGGACGTTCCGGGCAGGGCCGCGAGATGGAAGACCTGCACGCGGTCGCCCGCTCCCATCCGGACGAGCTCCCGGGCGGCCCGCAGAGGCCCCTCGGGAGTGTCCCCCGGCAGGCCGATGATGATGTCCACGACGGGCTCGATCCCGGCATCCCGCAGCACGGCTGCCGCCATGGCCGCGGCGGCCGGGTCCGATGGCCTCCCGCAGGACTCCAGGGCTCCTCCGTTCCAGGTCTGGAGCCCGATCTCGACCGACCGGAAGCCCGCGGCAGCAAGCATCCGGGCCGTATCCCGCCCGA
Organism: uncultured bacterium; assembly: GCA_964603785.1. Taxonomy (GTDB): domain Bacteria; phylum Fermentibacterota; class Fermentibacteria; order Fermentibacterales; family Fermentibacteraceae; genus CAZRWD01. Next base: position 170,528 of record CAZRWD010000003.1, on the reverse strand, counting down.
CGCCCTCGCCGCGCATCTCGCCGAAGCACTCGATCCCGATCCCGTCGAGCCCGCGGAGGAGCTCCACGAAGTCGCCCCTCGCGTTGAACGTGGGGTCTATGAAGACTATCTCCGAAGCCCCGGCCGCCGCGAGGGAGCGCGCCAGGGCGGCGGCACGGGCGGCGGGCATGATCCGCTGCGCGGGGTGGCTCCTCCTGTAGCTGCAGTAGATGCAGCCGGAGGCACACCCCCTGACAGTCTCAGCCATCACGGAAGGCATCGCGGCCGGGTCGAGGATGCCCGACAGCCAGGGATCCGGGTACTCCCCGGGAGGGAAGGAGTGGCTGCCGGAGATCACCATGCCTGCTGCGGGAAGCCCGCCCGTGAGTATCCCCGAGACGGGCTCGCCCTCGCCCGAGACCAGTACGTCGAAGCAGCCCTGCGCGGACAGCCATCCGTTGTCCGGCTGGACCTCCGGACCCCCCGCGACCAGCCTCACGCCCGGAAGGGCTTCGCGCAGGGCCCGGGCCATGCGGACGCTCCTCTCGACATTCCAGCAGTAGAGGGTGAATCCGACGGTTCCGGGCCCCCTCGAGACGATCTCGGACAGGAGGGCCCGGTCGCCCAGGGTGTCGCAGGCCTCCATGCCCAGGACGGACCCTGGACCCAGCCCTGCCGCGGCGGCCAGGAGGCCTCCCGCATATGGGATGTTGCCGGTCGGCTCCAGCGCTGCGATGCCGTTCAGGGGAAGCTGGACGAGCAGTGCGCCCCGGTGTTCAGGGACGGACGGAGGCAAGGCCGGACACGATCCCCGCGAGCAGCAGGACGTACGGCAGGAGGGCCGCCGTCATCCCGGCGGGATGGTGAAGGAGATTCCTGTTCCTGAACGAGCGGAACGAGAGGATGGCGGCAGCCAGCGCCGCGAGGGCGACGGCGGGAAGCCTCAGGGCTCCCGCACCGCCTCCCGTGAGTACGATGACGGCCCCCGAGGCGAGGGCGCCCGAGAGGAGGGGCAGGGCCGTGGCCACCGACCTCCTCGCTATGCCCTCCGATGCCGCCAGGGGCGGCGGCTCCTCGCCGAGGATGCGCGGGGTGCGGCCCGGCCGGAGCTTGAGGAGGTAGGTCACGGAGGCCGAGAAGGCCAGGCCAGACGCCGCGGTCGCGGTGGTCAGGAACATCCCGTAGACCTGTCCCGGGATGTGGTCCACGAGGAACGGGCCGCGGTGCAGCCCCGCGAGCACGGGGACGAGTGCGGCCTGCAGGGCCTGCTGGAGCCCCGTCACGGTCAGGAGGGCCCAGCTCCTGAGTATCCTCCGCCCCAGCACCCTGACGACCTGCAGCATCAGCAGGGCGGTCGTGAGCTGGCCGAGGGGGGATGCCACCATGGCCCTGTCGGTCCTGGCGGCCGCGAGTATCCACATGCTGCCGAAGACCGCGAACTGGACGATGCGGATGATCCGGTAGCGGAGGTGGAAGACCCGCTGCCTGCCGCTCACGCCCCGCGGCAGCCCCGCGGGCGAGATCTCGAGGTCGGCCAGCCTGAAGCCGCTCCTGCGGAGGAAGACCTCCTCGGCGGCCACCGAGACGACGGACAGGATGGCCGAGGCCGTCAGCGGGTTCATGCCTCCTCCGGCTCCCTGACCCTGAGCATCAGACCCCCTCCCAGCAAGAAGAGGACGATCACGGCGAGTATGGCGGACCTGCCGCTTCCGGTCAGGTCCCTCACCAGCGCGAACAGGAGGGGCCCGAAGATGCTCGCGAACCTCGTCGAGACCGAGAAGAACCCGAAGTACTCGGCTCCCATGCCCGCGGGGACCAGCCGCGAGAAGAAGCTGCGGCTGACCGCCTGCAGACCGCCCTGCACCAGGCCGACCAGCGCCGCCAGCGCGGTGAACTCCGCCGCGGAGTTCATTCGGAATGCCCACAGGACTATCAGAATATATGCCCCGATCCCTACCAGTATAGCCCTCCTGGCCCCGATCCTCGTCGCCGCCCTCCCGTACAGCCAGCTGCCGGGAACTCCCACCGCCTGTGTGACGAGGAGCGCCAGGATCAGGTCGCCGGTCTCGAGCCCGAGATCGGCCCTCCCGTATACGGTGGCCATGAGGATGACGGTCTGGATGCCGTCGTTGTAGAGGAGGAAGGCGACGAGGAAGGTGAGCAGGTTCCTCCTGCGGAGGATGTCGCGCATGGTCGACCTCAGCATCCCCCGGGCCCTGCGCATGCCCTCGGCGAAGCCGCTCGCGGAGGTCCTATCCTCCCGGACGAAGACGAGCAGGGGGACCGAGAGGAGCGCCCACCAGGCCGCGACCGTGGCGAAGGACGCCCTGGAGGCGGCCGCCGCGTCCGCCAGGCCGAACATGCCGGGCTTCGAGATCATCATCACGTTGACCAGGAGCAGGAGGCCCCCGCCCAGATATCCGGCGGCGAAGCCGCCCGCCGACACCGAATCGCGCTTCGAGGGCGGGGCCACTGACATCAGAAGGGCGTTGTAGAAGACCTGTCCTCCCGCGAAGCCGATGTCCCCCAGGACGAGGAAGGCGAGTGTGTAGAGCACCATCCCCGGTCCGGAGAAGGAGAGCATCGCCGCCGATGCGACCCCCAGGGACGCGAAGCAGGCGAGGAGCAGCTTCTTCCTCCCGGTGGCGTCCGCCAGGGCTCCCGCCGCGGGCGAGACCGCCGCGACGACCGCTGCGGCCAGGGCGACGGCATAGCCCCAGAGAGAGGTCGGGCTTCCGCCCACCGAAAGGGGGCCGATCGAGAAGGCGACCTCCCCGGCCGTGCAGACGACCGAGGCGAAGTACACCGGGAGCACGGCGGCCACGACGGTCGTGACGAAAGCCGAGTCCGCGCAGTCGTAGAGCTGCCATGCGAGCGCCGGGGAGAGTCCCCTCCTCACGACGGACACCCGAAGATCATGCCCATGATGGCGGACGTCTCCTCGAGGGTCGGCAGGACGGCCTCGGCTCCGGACCTCGACAGCGCGGGCTGGTCGTACGGCCCGGTCGCGACGGCTATGGACCTCAGTCCCCAGTCGAGAGCGCAGGAGATGTCATGGGGCGTGTCTCCGACGACCCAGGTGTCCCCCGGGTGGAAACGCCGCCCCGACAGCGCCTCGGCCCTCCTCAGGGCTTCGGGCACCAGCTCGGTCCTGGTCCTCCCGCACTCCGCGAAGGCGCCGAAGGTGAAGTAGCCGTCCAGCCCGCATGCTGCGAGCTTCAGCCAGGCCCCCTCCGTCCAGTTACCGGTCAGCAGGCCGAAAAGGGCGTCGCTCCTCGCGCTGAGTTCGTCGAGCAGGGATCTCACGCCGGGGAGGGGCATCGCCGGCCACCCTCCCGAGAGCACCATGGCGAGCCTCCTCACGTAGGCCCCGCGCAGCCGGGCCATGTTGGCGGGCCCGTCGTCGAGGCCCGCCCGGGAGAGCCCGTCCTCGCAGATGAGCCTGTCGGTCCTCCCCGCGAACTCCACGCCGGAGAAGGCCCCGCTCCTACCGAAGACGTCCTGCATGGCGGCCTCCAGCGAGGCCACCCCCGCCCCCCTGGTGGACAGGAGGGTCATGTCGACGTCGAGCAGGATGAGCTTCAGATGGCCTCCTCTCCGGTCCCGCCGAGCGGGAAGATAGCCGCGGGCGCAGGGGCGCGCCACGCGGCGCCCTACTGGCAGGGGGCCATCCTTTGCCTTATTCTTCCCGGACGCCGCAAAGAGGCCTTGTACTGCGCAATGCAAAGACCACCGGGAGGAGAGATGAGCTTCCAGGAAAGGCTAGCCGGGCTACTCGAGAAGAGACCGGGCGTGAGGGTCGACATCCCCCGCGCCGAGCTCATTGGTGAAGCGGTCGGGAACAGGGAGGCCATGCCCATGGCCTGCGGTGCCCTCGCCATCTGGACGCCTCCCGAGTCGACCGGCCGCAGCCCGAAGGACACCGTCATGGTCAGGAGGCCCTCGAGCGAGGGCAACATCGACTGGACCAGCCCGAACTGCATACCGGTCGACGAGTCGACCTTCGACATGGTCCTGGAGGATGCGCTCGGGGCCCTGGGGAGGTCCGCATCGCTCTACGTCTCCGACCGCCTGGTGGGGGCCGACCCGTCCTACACCCTCCACGTGAGGACGGTGTCCGACAAGGCCCTCAGCACTCTCTTCACCTACAACATGTTCAGGCCCTTCGAAGCCGGTCTCCTCTCGCGGAGCATCTTCGCGACCCGACCCTTCACCCTGGTGGTGCTGCCGTACTCCAAGCTCGACCCCGCCAGGTACGAGGGGCGCCTCAGGGTCGACCCGGCGCGCGGCCGCACGACCGACATGTTCATAGGGATGGACTTCGACAGGATGATCGGGGTCGTCTACGGCTCGGCCTACTGCGGCAGCGTGAAGAAGCTGATCTTCACCGTGATGAACTATCTCCTGCCCCTCGAGGGGATTCTCTCCCTGCACTGCAGCGCCAACGAGGGCGCCGGAGGGGACAGCGCGCTCCTCCTCGGCCTCTCGGGCACGGGGAAGACGACCCTCTCGGCGGATCCGGAGAGGGCGCTGCTGGGCGACGACGAGCACGGCTGGAACGACCACGGGATAAGCAACTACGAGTTCGGATGCTACGCCAAGCTGGTCAACCTGAACCCCGCCAAGGAGCCGGAGATCCACAGGGCCTGCTTCCACGATGCGCCCGTCGCGGAGCACGGAGCGATAATCGAGAACGCCATGGTCTACCCGGACGGGAGCTTCGACCTCGATGACGAGCGCTACACGCCCAACTCGAGAGGCTCCTTCCCGCTGAGCTTCCTGAGCAACGTGAAGGAGCCCCCCGTCTCGGGCCACCCCCGCACCATCCTGTTCCTGACGGCCGACGCGAACGGCGTCCTGCCCCCGCTGGCGAAGCTCACCAGGTCGCAGGCGATGCTCTGGTTCCTGATGGGCTACACGAGCAAGCTGGCAGGCACCGAGACGGGCATAGTGGAGCCCAGGAGCACCTTCTCCCGGTTCTTCGGCGAGCCGTTCATGCCGCTGAACCCGGACATCTACGCCTCCATGCTGGGAAGGAAGCTCGATTCGCACGGCACCACGGTCTACCTGGTGAACACCGGCTGGAGCGGCGGCCCGTTCGGAACGGGCAGGCGGATGGACATCACGCTCACCAGGAGGATGGTCTCGGCAGCCCTGTCAGGGGCTCTGGAAGGGATCGAGTGCGAGGTCGACCCGTGGTTCAAGGTCCTCGTCCCGACATCGTGCCCGGGGCTCGAGGACTGCACGGTTCTGAAACCCGCCAACACCTGGGCCGACAGGGGGGCATACGAGGAGAGGGCTCGGAAGCTCGCGGCCGAATTCGCCGCGCACTTCAAGAAGGCCTACGGCGACAAGGGTATATCGGAAGAGATAGCCGCATCCTGCCCCGGGCTCTGAGTGGCTGCGGGAACCGGCTGGAGGGGCTCCAGGCCGCTCCAGTCGCCGGGGGGCGGGGGCGGAGGCTCCCCGAGGAGCAGAAGCCGGAGCGAACCCGCGAGGAAGGCAGGTCCAGGCCTGGAGGGTCTGCCGACCATCGCCGGGAGGTCCTCGGGGGGCCTGGAGCCGGATGCCGACAGGTCCGGCCTCGTCCAGGGCTGTGAAGTGCCCGCGATGTCGGCGAGGGTGACGAAGCCCGCCGGACGCGCATCCCCTCCCTCCCCGGAGACCGCCAGGAGGAAGTCGCACCTGGCCTGGATCATCTCCTCGAGAGAGAATCCGGGGATGGGCCAGGGTCCGACGAGGACCCTCCTGCCGCCGTGCAGGAGGAGTCCGTACCTCCCCCGGGTGCCCGGTCCGGCGGGGCAGGTCCAGCACGGCACCCCCCGCCGCAGGAGCCAGGCCCTGGCCGCCGACTCCAGGCTGCGCGTATCCCCTGGTGGAAACGGATGCTCCTCCGGGGCAACACGAAGACGCCTTCGATCGACGCCCCTGGCCCGCATTGCACACCCCTCCGGGCGGAAGTAGATTCGACAGGGTTTTACTCCGATTCCAGGGAGAAGATAAGCGATGGACAAGAGAACGCCTCTCCATGACAGGCACGTGTCTCTCGGAGCCCACATCGAGCCGTTCGCCGGCTACCTGATGCCGATCCACTACGGCAGCGTCATCGAGGAGCACCTGGCGGTCAGGCGGGGATCGGGGGTGTTCGATCTCTCCCACATGGGCGAGTTCAGGGTCAAGGGGCCCGGATCGCTCGAGTTCCTGGAGAGCCTGCTGACCAACAACGCCGACGTCGCCCCCGGCAAGGCCTTCTACAGCGCCATGTGCTACCCCGACGGCGGCATCGTCGACGATCTGATCGTGTACAGGCTGGCCGACGACGAGTACCTGATGGTCGTCAACGCGTCCAACATCGAGAAGGACTGGGCCTGGGTCACCAGCCACTCTCGGTCCTGCGGCGTGGAGATAACCAACGAGAGCGACGACACCGCACTCGTGGCCGTGCAGGGGCCCGATGCCCAGAAGATCGCCTCGCTCCTCACGAAGACCGACCTGGAGGAGATCCCCTACTACGCCCACGAGACCGGCAGGGTTGCCGGCAGGGAGGCTCTCATCGCGCGCACCGGGTACACGGGTGAGGACGGATTCGAGTTCTACGTGGCCGGCGGGGATGCCGCAGCGGTCTGGGACGCCGTCATGGAGGCCGGTGCCGGTTCGGGCATCCGGCCGATAGGCCTCGGAGCCCGGGACACCCTCAGGCTCGAGGTTGGGTATGTATTGTACGGCAATGATATAGATCATTCGACGTCACCCATCGAAGCCAGGCTGGGATGGGTGGTCAAGCTCGCCTCCGGGAAGGAGTTCATAGGCAGGGAGGTCCTCCAGAGGCAGAAGGAGGAGGGCGTCTCCCGGACCCTCGTCGGGCTGTCCGTGGGGGGGAGGGGCATCATCCGCCACGGCACCGAGATATTCCAGGGCGAGAAGATGGTCGGGACGGTCACCAGCGGAACGCTGGCCCCGGCTCTCAACTCGTCGGTGGGTCTCGCATATGTGGAGAAGGAGCTCTCCAGATCGGGCACGACCCTCGAGGCCGACATCAGGGGCAGGAGGGTGCCCGTCACGATAGTCAAGCTGCCGTTCTACACGACCGGCAGCCGCAGGCAGTAGCAGGGGACCGGTCCCCACGGAAGGAGTCGAGGAATGAGCGCCATTCCCGCTGACCTCAGGTACACCGAGAGCCACGAGTGGATCAGGAGGGAGGCCGACGGCCGCCTGGCCATGGGCGTCACCGATCATGCGCAGGAGCAGATGGGCGAGATAGTGATGGTGGAGCTCCCCGCGGCGGGCAGGGAGGTCCGCAGGAAGGACAGCCTGGGGGTCCTCGAGGCCGTCAAGACGGCGGAGGACTTCTATGCGCCCGTCGACGGCAGGATCGTCGAGGTCAACCCCGCCCTGGAGTCCGACCCGGGCCTCGTGAACCGCGACTGCTACGGGGAGGGCTGGCTCGTCAGGATACAGCCCTCGGACGCGGGGCAGTTCGAGGATCTGCTGACCGCGGCCCGCTACGGAGAGCTGGCAGGGGAGTAGCCGCGGCATGAGCAGGTTCATCTCCATCCTCGGGGCGGACAGGGAGCGCATGCTCGACAGGATCGGGGTGCGCTCGGTCGCAGACCTCGCAGAACCGGTCCCGCCCGAAGTCAGGCTGGACCGTCCGCTCTCGCTCCCCGCAGCGGCCTCCGAGCTGGAACTGGGCCGCGAAGCCCGCGCACTGGCCGAAGCCAACACCGGCGCGAGGCTCGTCTGCTTCGCCGGGTCCGGGGCCTACGACCACTTCGTGCCGGCCGCGGTGGACCACATCCTCCTCCGGAGCGAGTTCTACACCGCGTACACTCCGTACCAGGCGGAGGTCAGCCAGGGCACCCTGCAGTGCATATACGAGTATCAGACGATGATCGCCCGCATCTGCGGGCTGGACTGCGCGAACGCCTCCATGTACGACGGGGCGAGCGCAGCGGCAGAGGCCGCCCTCATGGCCATGAGGGTGACCCGCAGGAACAGGGTGCTGCTGCCCGCATCGCTCAATCCCAGGTATCTCGAGGTCATCGGGAGCTACCTCTCCCAGGGCGGCTTCGAGACGGTCCCGGTCCCCGTCCGCCCTGACGGCCTGCTAGACCTCGACTCGGTCTCCCCGGCCATCGACGGGGCCGCCGCGCTCCTCGTCCAGCAGCCGAACTACTTCGGGCTGGTCGAGGACGTCTCCGCGGCAGCCGCTCTGTGCCACGGGCACGGCGCCCTCCTCGTCGCGTGCATCGATCCCGTCGCCGCAGCCGTCCTCAGGAGCCCCGGAGCCGCGGGAGCCGACATCGCGGTGGGCGAGGGGCAGAGCCTCGGCATCCCCATGTCGTTCGGCGGGCCCTACGCCGGCTTCATGGCCGCGAGGAAGGAGCTCGTGCGCAACATGCCGGGCAGGATCATAGGGAGGACCGAGGACAGGGCGGGCCAGACGGGCTACGTGCTCACCCTCCAGACCAGGGAGCAGCACATCCGCAGGGAGAAGGCCACCAGCAACATCTGCACAAACGAGGCCCTGATGGCCCTCGCGACCACGGTACACCTCTCGCTCGCCGGAGAGGCGGGCTTCAGCGCCATCGCCCACCAGTGCCTCTCGAAGGCGCGATACCTGCACGACAGGCTCGCCGCCCTGCCGGGCGTCAGGAAGGTGTTCGAGGCCCCCTTCTTCAGGGAGTTCGTGCTCGACTACTCCTGCGGCGCCGGCCGGGTTCTCGATGCCGCCGCCTCCGCCGGCTATCTCGCCGGGGTGCCGGTGCCCTCGCTGGGTCCCGGAGCCCTCCTCACCGCCGTGACCGAGAAGCGCACCCGAGCCGAGATGGACGGGCTGGTCGATGCGGCGGCCTCCGCGGCAGGGAGGGGCTGAGATGCACGAGACGATATTCGCGAAGAGCTGCTGCGGCAGGAAGGGCATCGACCTCCCACCCCTGGACGTACCGTCCGTCGATCCCGCCGCCCTGTTCGGCACCGGAGCCCTCAGGGAGGGGCCCGTCGGGCTGCCGCAGGTGAGCGAGTCACAGGCCGTGAGGCACTTCGTCAACCTCAGCACCCGCAACTACCATGTCGACAAGGGGCTCTACCCGCTCGGCTCGTGCACGATGAAGTACAATCCCAAGCTGAACGAGGACCTGGCCAGGCTCGAGGGCTTCTCCGGCCTCCACCCGCTGACGCCCGCCGCGCACTGCCGCGGCGCCCTCGAGCTGATGCTCCAGCTCAGCGGATTCCTCGCGGAGATCACGGGCTTCGACCAGGTCACGCTCCAGCCGGCCGCGGGCGCCCAGGGCGAGCTGACCGGCCTCCTGCTGATAAGGCGGTGGCATCTCGAGAGGGGCGACGAGGGCAGGACCGAGGTGCTCATGCCCGACTCGGCCCACGGGACCAATCCGGCCAGCTGCACCCTCGCGGGCTTCGGGATCGTGAGCGTGAAATCGGATTCGAGGGGCGAGGTCGACCTAGAGGACCTGGCCGCCAAGGCCGGCCCCCGCACCGCGGCCCTCATGCTAACCAATCCCAACACGCTAGGGATATTCGAGTCGAGGATCGGGGAGATAACCAGGATCGTGCACGATGCCGGGGGCCTCTGCTACATGGACGGGGCCAACATGAACGCCCTCCTCGGCATAGCCCGCCCCGGGGACATGGGGTTCGACGTCTGCCACCTGAACCTCCACAAGACCTTCTCGACCCCCCACGGCGGGGGCGGTCCCGGTTCGGGCCCCGTGGCCTGCAGGGACTTCCTCGGCAGGTACCTGCCCGACCCGGTCGTCGTCAGGGGCGGGGACGGGCGGGCTGCCTTCCGCGATCACGATCCGGCCTCGCTGGGCAGGCTCCTCGCCTTCCACGGCCAGTTCGGCGTGCTCGTCCGCGCCTGGGCGTACATCCGGACACTCGGGGCCGGGGGGCTGCGGGAGGTCTCCGAGACGGCGCTCCTCAACGCGAACTACCTGAAGGTCATACTCAGGGAGCACTTCGACCTTCCCTTCGACCACGGCCCCTGCATGCACGAGTTCGTGCTGTCGGGGGACAGGCAGCTCGCAAGGGGCGTGAAGACGCTGGACATGGCCAAGAGGCTGCTCGACTACGGTTTCCATGCCCCGACGATCTACTTCCCCCTCATAGTCCACGAGGCGATGATGATCGAGCCGACGGAGACCGAGAGCCTGGAGTCGCTCGACTCCTTCGCCGCCGCCATGACGGGGATAGCCGCCGAGGTCCTCGAGAAGCCGCACCTCGTCACCGACGCCCCGGTCAACACGCCGGTGCTGAGGCTGGACGAGGTGAAGGCGGTGAAGGATCTGGACCTGGCCGAGGGATGGGAGAGGATCTGACACAGGTGCCCGGGACCCTCGAGTGGCGGTCCCACCCGGCCCGGGAGCGTCCACTGGCAGCGCTGGCCCTCGCGGTTATAATGCTCGCTGCCTCCGTCCTCGCATCTGTCTACGGAGGGAGCGCATGGTGGGGCCTGGTGGGCTTCTCGCTCCTGTGCCTCTCGCTGTGGAGCTTCATCCTGCCCACCTCCTACCGCATGGACGAGGAGGGGGTGGCCAAGAGGTCCGTGTTCGGGACCGAGCGGCGGAGGTGGAGCGAGGTGAGGAGCTTCTACACCGACCCGCGCGGCATGCTCCTCAGCCCCTTCCCCGGGCCGACCAGGCTGGCCAGGTTCAGGGGGCTCTCCGTGCAGTTCTCACCGGAGAACAGGGAGGAAGTAATTGCGTTCGTCAGGGACAGGTCTGTGGGCGGACGAAGCGGCTGACCAGCCGGCCGAGTGCTTCGACGATCTGATCGGGAGGATAGCGAGGGCGATCGTGGCGCGCGAGCTGACCGTGCCGGCCATCGTCTTCCTCGAGTCGGTCAAGCCCCTCTCCTTCCTCGGCAACCAGTTCCTGGTCTTCCTCAACCCCATGGTCTCGCTCGTCGTGGAGTCCGGCGAGTACTACAGGTTCGTCAGGATGCTCGAGGACAGGGAGAATGTCGAGAAGCTCCTGAAGGCGATAGAGGACGAGAATGCGCGCGAGTCGGAGCGCAGGAGCCTCGAGAGGCTCTCCCGCCCGCGGCGCGTCGGCATCCTCAAGAGGATCTTCCGCGGCAGGAGCCGCTGAAGGGTCCTGAAGGGAGAGTGCGTTGGCCGGCAAGGAGATAACGAGGATCATCGCGACCGACTGCGGCAGCACCACCACGAAGGCGATCCTCATCGAGAAGAGGGATGGTGAATACCGCCTCATCACCAGGGGAGAGGCTCCCACCACCGTGGAGGCGCCTGCGGAGGACGTCACCAAGGGCGTCCTGAACGCCGTGGGCGAGATAGAGGACCTTCTCGGCAGGAAGTTCCTCAACGAGAAGAGCGACGGGATCTTCGTCGGTGACGACCCGACCAGGGGCGCGGACATCTACATGTCAACCTCCTCGGCCGGCGGCGGCCTCCAGATGACGGTGGCCGGCGTGGTGAAGTCGATGACCGGCGAGAGCGCCCAGAGGGCCGCCCTGGGGGCCGGCGCCATAGTCATGGACGTCGTCGCCTCCAACGACGGCAGGCTCTTCCACGAGAAGGTGGCGGACATCCGCAGGCTCCGTCCCGACATGATCCTCCTCTCCGGAGGCATCGACGGGGGCACGGTCGACCACGTCGTAGAGCTCGCCGAGGTCATAAGGGCCGCGGACCCCAAGCCCAGGTTCGGCGTGGGCTACAAGCTTCCGGTCATCTATGCGGGGAACAGGGATGCCGCGCCCGAGGTCGAGAGCGAGCTCGGAGAGATGGCCGCCCTGAAGACCGTCCCCAACATCAGGCCCGTCCTGGAGAGGGAGAACCTCGGTCCGGCGAGGGACACCATCCATGAGCTGTTCATGGAGCATGTCATGGCCCAGGCCCCCGGATACGGCAAGCTGATGCAGTGGACGGGACGCTACGTCGACAGCGAATGGGTCAACGTCCCGATAATGCCCACCCCGGGAGCCGTGGGGAAGCTCATCGAGATGGTCGCCCGGGCCGAGGGCATACACGTCATGGGAGTCGACATCGGAGGTGCGACCACCGACGTGTTCAGCGTCTTCGACAGCGAGGGGCAGCCGGTGTTCAACCGCACGGTCTCTGCCAACCTGGGCATGAGCTACAGCGTGTCCAACGTCCTGGCGAGTGCCGGGCTCGACAACGTGATGCGCTGGGTCCCGTTCAGGATGGAGGAGGCGGACCTCCGCAACCGCATTCGCAACAAGATGATCAGGCCGACGACGATCCCGCAGACCCTCGAGGAGCTGATCGTGGAGCAGGCCATCGCCAGGGAGGCCCTCAGGCTGGCGCTGGTGCAGCACAGGGACCTCGCCGTCGGACTGAAGGGTGTCGCCCAGGAGAGGACGATAGGCGACGCCTTCGACCAGACCCAGACGGGCGCGACCCTCGTGGACATGATGGCGCTGGACCTCCTCATAGGGTCGGGAGGCGTCCTGTCGCACGCTCCCAGGCGCTGCCAGGCCGCCATGCTGCTGATCGACTCCTTCCTGCCGGAGGGCGTCACCATGCTGGCCGTCGACTCGATATTCATGATGCCGCAGCTCGGAGTGCTCTCGGAGGTGCTCCCGAGAGCGGCCACCGAGGTGTTCGACAAGGACTGCCTCATCAGGCTGGGCTCCTGCGTGGCGCCGGTCGGCCAGGGCAGGGACGGGCAGCCGGCCGCCGCCGTGTCCCTCACCATGCCCGACGGGAAGACTCGCGAGACGGCGATCGAGTTCGGGAAGATGCAGGTCCTCCAGCTGGGGGTCGGCGAGAAGGCCCGGGCGGTCATCAGGCCGGTCAAGGGCGTCGATGTCGGGTCCGGCCCCGGCAGGATCCACGAGTGCGAGCTCGAGGGCGGTGTCGTGGGCGTCGTGCTGGACGGCAGGGGCAGGCCCTTCGTGCTGCCGCAGAACAACCCCGAGAGGGTCAGGAAGCTCCAGGAGTGGGCGTCGTCCCTCTCGGCCTACCCTGACAAGTTCCTCTCCCTGGGGAGGTAGGATATGGCTTTCGCATACACCCCGGGGCTCCGGGTCGCAGATGTGACGATAGTCCGCAAGGAGAGGCGCCTGCCGCTCAAGGGCCGGGTGACGGTCGGGACGGGCGACGAGGTCGACGCCGGAACGGTCGTCGCGAGCACCGAACTCCCCGGCAACGTCAAGATGATCAACCTCGCCAACATCATGGGCGTCCCGCCCGAGGACATCCCGACCCTCCTCCTGAAGGCCGAGGGCGAGCCGCTGGCCGAGAACGAGCCCTTCGCCCAGTCGAAGGGGCTGTTCGGTCTCTTCAGGAACACCGTCAGGTCGCCCATAGTGGGCACCTTCGAGAGCTTCAACAAGGTGACGGGCCAGGCCGTCCTCCGCGAGCCCCCGATACCCGTCACCATCGAGGCCTATGTGAAGGGCAGGATAGTCGAGGTCATCCCGGAGGAGGGCGTCGTCGTGGAGACGCGGGCCACCTTCGTCCAGGGCATCTTCGGGATAGGAGGCGAGACCCGGGGCGAGATCATGCCGGTCGTGAAGTCCCCCGAGCAGGAGCTCACCCCCGATCTCGTCACCCCGGCCTGCGCGGGCAAGGTCCTCGTGGGAGGCTCCTTCGTGAGCCACGAGACCCTCAGGAAGGCGGTCTCGACGGGCGTGCGCGGGGTGGTCTCGGGAGGGTTCGACGACAGGGACCTGAAGGACTTCCTGGGCTACGACCTCGGGGTGGCGATCACCGGGCACGAGAACAAGGGCATAACCCTCATCCTGACCGAGGGCTTCGGCAGGATGAACATGGCCGGCAACACATTCGACCTGTTGTGCAGCCGTGCGGGCATGGTCGCGAGCATCAACGGTGCGACCCAGATCAGGGCCGGCGTGATACGGCCGGAGGTCGTGATCCCGGTCGGCCCGGAGGTGAAGGGCAGGGAGACGGACCGCGAGCACGGAGCGCTCGACGTCGGGTCTCCCGTCAGGGTCATCAGGGCGCCGTACTTCGGCATGCTCGGGAAGGTCTCCGCCCTCCCGGCCGAGCTCCAGCTGCTCGAGACCGAGGCCAGGGTGAGGGTGCTCGAGGTCGAGTTCGCTGACGGCTCGCGGGCCGTCGTGCCCCGCGCCAACGTGGAGCTCATAGAGGAATGACGAAGGTCTTCCCGCTCCTGTACACGGGATGGGAGGGGGCTGCGGCCCCCTCCTCGCATTCGCGCCCTGACACACGGGCTTGGAGGCGGCGGATGAAGAGATGCGAGCTGATGTTGCCTCTCCTGGCCATCCTGTCCGGCACGGCGGCGGCCGCCCCGGTCGACTCGACCGGGGCTGCGGTCACCCCGCCGGCGCCGCTGGCCAGGATAGACTCGTTCGAGGCCTCAGACGCCCCGGACGACGTCGGAGGCATGCTGGACCTCTCGTGGACCTATTCGACCGATGGTGCCCTGCCCGATTCCGTGAGGATCCTCAGGTTGTCCGGCGGAGGCGTGGCCGAAGAGGTCGGATGGGTCTCCGGCGCATCGATGTCGTGGAGCGACGACGGGCTCGAGGACGGCGTCGAGTACGGATACGTCCTCGAGGCATGGAGCGGAGGCGTCCCCGTCGGCCGCAGCCTCATGATGTCCGCCGTCCCGAGCGCCCAGTGGTTCCACAGCAGGAGGGTGGGGATGTTCGTCATCACCGTCCTCCTGTCCAGCGTGATCATCCTGTACATCGAGAGGGGCAAGCGCGGCCGCAGCCTCTTCATCAGGGAGATCGGCGGTCTGGCCGCGGTCGACGAGGCGGTCGGCAGGGCCACCGAGATGGGACGCCCCGTACTCTACATCCCCGGCATCATGGACATGGACGACATACAGACCATCGCCAGCATGGTGATCCTGGGGAGGGTCGCCTCGAAGACCGCCGAGTACGGGGCCAGCCTCCTGGTGCCCAACACCAGGAGCGTCGTGATGAGCGTGGCCCAGGAGGTCGTGAAGGAGGCCTACCTGCAGGCCGGCCGGCCCGACGCCTTCCGCCGCGACAACATCAACTACCTGACCGACGACCAGTTCGGCTACGCCGCCGGAGTCGACGGGATGATGGTGAGGCAGAGGCCCGCTGCGATCTTCCTCCTGGGCACCTTCTACGCCGAGAGCCTCATCCTGGCCGAGACGGGCCGCAGCGTGGGCGCGATCCAGATAGCCGGCACCGCGATGGTCAGCCAGCTGCCCTTCTTCATCGCGGCCTGCGACTACACGCTCATAGGCGAGGAGCTGTTCGCGGCCAGCGCATACCTGTCCCGCGAGCCGAAGCTCCTGGGCAGCCTGAAGGGGCAGGACGCGGCGAAACTCGTGATAATGTTCCTCATAGTGGTAGGCGTAGCCGCCGCGTCGGTGGGCACCGCATGGGAGCCGGCCTCGAGACTGGCCGACTTCCTGCGGTTCCTGCTCCACGTCGAGTAGGAGGCGGACCGTGAGAATGCTTCTTCCGCTCCTGGTGACGTTCTTCTGCGGCATCCTGATGATCCTGCACTTCTTCATCCCCCACAGGCCCGTCTCCACCATGGGCGAGGGGCTCACCGACTGGTACATGATCGTGGCCTCGGCGGCGATCTTCCTCGGGGCCGTCAATCTCGTCCAGGTGCACTTCTCCAGGATACGGCACAGGGTCAGGAACTGGAAGTACAGCCCGGTGGTCCTGGCCGGATTCGCCCTGATGATGGTCACCGGGCTGAGGTACGGGGTTGTCGAGGGCAGGCCTTTCGACTACCTGTTCCAGAACATGATCGTGCCCATGGGCGCGACCATGTTCAGCCTGCTGGCATTCTTCGTGGCCTCCGCCGCCTTCCGGGCCTTCCGCTCCTCCAACTGGCGGGCCACCCTGCTGCTGCTCTCCGCGTTCGTCGTCATGCTCGGCCGGGTGCCCATAGGCGACCTCATCTGGAGGCTCTTCCCGGGAGCGGCCGCCGGGGCGCACCCCAACCTCGTCAGCGAGGTGGCCGAGTGGATAATGCAGGTGCCCAACATGGCGGGCCAGAGGGCCGTCATGATCGGCGCCGCGCTGGGCGTGGTGGCGACCTCCCTAAGGATGATCTTCGGTATCGAGCGCAGCTATCTGGGAGGTGCCGACTGATGAGACGACTCCTGGAAAAGCTGGACAGGGTCGACCGGAGGGTGATCTACATCCTCATGGCCCTCTCCGTCTTCGTTCCGCTCGCTCTCCGGATGAACTTCCCGATCCCGGTCGGCGAGGGTCCGAGCAGCGACCTCTACGGATACATCGACGCCCTGCCCGGGGGATCCACGATACTGATAAGCTACGACTACGACCCCTCGACGATGCCCGAGCTCCAGCCCATGGCCGTCGCCCTGGCCCAGCACGTCTTCACCCGGGGCCACAGGATCATAGCGACGGCCCTCTGGCCGCAGGGGGCGAGCCTGTCCCAGGACGCCCTGTCGAGCGTGGGGGACAGTCTCGGGGCGGTGCAGTACGTGGACTGGGTCAACCTCGGCTACACCGTCGGGGCGGGCGTCTCCATCGTGAGGATGGGAAGCTCCATACGGGCCGTCTATCCGCAGGACAAGGACGGCATGCCCTATGACTCCATCCCCCTGCTGGGCCGCGTCCAGAGCCTGAAGGACATCGATCTGGTCATCTCGCTGTCGGCGGGCGACCCCGGCATCCATGCCTGGGTGATGATGGCCGGGGACCGGTTCGGCCTCCCGGTCGGTGGCGGCTGCACCGCGGTGAGCGCTCCCGAGTTCTACACATATCTCGGCACGGGCCAGATGATAGGTCTCCTCGGCGGGCTCAAGGGCGCCGCCGACTACGAGACCATGATAAGGGCCGGCATCGACGACCCTCCTCCCGGGACCGCCACGCCGGGGATGGCCGCGCAGTCCGTGGCCCACCTCGTGATCATGGGGTTCATAGTCCTGGGGAACATCACCTTCCTGACAGTCAGGAACCGCAGGAAGGGGGTCTCGAGATGAACTGGGAGATAACGGGGATCTGGCTCGGAGCGATCCTCACCCTGATGCTCTACAGCTTCCTATACAGGGACAACCCCTTCTACAAGTTCGCGGAGCACCTCTTCGTGGGGATGAGCGCAGGGTACTGGGTCATATACAACATCGAGAACGTGCTCATACCGAACTTCTGGGACGAGCTGACGGGCGCCGCCGACGGCACTCCCGACTACTGGATGCTGGTCCCCGGCGCCTTCGGGCTCTTCATGCTGATGCGGCTCGTGCCCAGGATCGCGGGCATGTCGAGGCTCGCGCTGGCGATGATAGTCGGCACGGGGGCCGGCCTGAGCCTGGTGAGCACCCTGCAGACGAACTGCCTGGGACAGGTCGAGGGAACCATCGTCGCCCTCACGGGCATGGGGGCCGCCAACTTCCTCGACAACCTGATACTGGTGACGGGAGTCGTGTGCGGCCTCGTCTACTTCTTCTTCTCGAAGGCGCACACCGGCTTCACGGGCGGTGCCGCGAAGGTCGGGATAACGATACTGATGGTCGCGTTCGGAGCGAGCTTCGGATACACCGTCATGGCGAGGATCAGCCTGCTGATCGGGCAGGCGCAGTTCCTACTGTTCGAATGGCTTCCCACGATCCCCGGACTGGGGGGCCTGCTGGGCTGAGAAGGCCTCCGGATGAATGCTTGACAGCGGTCGGAGGTGCTGGTATCCTCGATTTCGGAGAGGGAATACAGGCTGAGTCTGCCCTTCGGAGGGGCAGGCGTGGAATAGCGCCGGAAAGGCGAAGAACGTAGTTCCCGGGGCGACAGGGGGTGATCTGGCCGCCGGGATGAGAAGTGTGGAAAGGGTAACAACTCCACAGTCAAGGAAAGGAGCGTCAACAGTGCTTGGAAGGGCTTCGGCGATAACTGCCGCTCTGGTCCTGTGCCTTGCGCTAGCTGCTGGCGCGGGTACCACCGGCAAGATTGCCGGGAGGGTCACCGACACCTCCGGCAGTCCGCTGGTCGGCGCGACGGTCATGATCGTGGGTACCCCCTACGGTGCGATGACCGACGCCAACGGCGAGTACTTCATCATCAACCTGGAACCGGGCGAGTACAACCTCGTGGCCCGGATGGTCGGCATGGGCGACCTGACCGCCAACGGCATCCAGGTCAGCGCCGACCTCACGACGCGCTACGACTTCCAGCTGTCCGTGCAGACGGTCGGCAGCACGGTCATCACGGTCACCGACCAGAGGGGCATGATCCTCCGCGACGTCACCGCCTCCATGACGGTCGTCGGCCGCGACGAGATCCGGACCATGCCCGTCGCCGGCATCACGGACGTCATCAACCGCCAGGCCGGCGCCACCGAGCGCGGCGGCCTCCACATGCGCGGCGGCCGCTCGGGCGAGGTGGCCTACCTCGTCGACGGCGTGGCGCAGGTCGACCCGACGTCCAACGTCTTCAACTCGGACATCCCGATGTCGGCCGTGTCCGAGACCTCGATAATGAGCGGCGGCTTCGGGGCCGAGTATGGCAACGCCCAGTCGGGCGTCATCAACATCGTCACCCGCGAGGGCGGGACGAACTACACCGGCGAGGTCAGCTTCAACGGCAACGACTGGCAGGCCCTCGGCTTCGAGGACGGGCGCACCTGGGTGTTCAACCGCGGCGACGCGGGCCCGTTCTCCGAGTCCCGCTTCAACCTCGAGGGTTCGGTCGGCGGCCCCGAGCCCCTCACCAGCTACCTCCTCCCCGCCATGGGCATAAGGGTCCCCGGCGAGGTCCGCCTCTTCGTCTCCGGCGAGTTCCTGGAGTCGGGCGGCGGCGAGGAGGGCCGCTACGAGTACCAGTTCAACAACTGGCGCACCCAGTGGAGCGCCAACGTGAAGCTCACGGTCAAGCCCAACCCCCGCACCAAGCTCAACTTCACGGGCTACATCCTCGACCGCATCGCGGGCTTCTCGCTGTGGGACTGGAACAGGTTCGAGACCCCCTACATCGACGAGACCACCGGCGACACCCTCGCCTGGGGGCAGGACATCAGGTACGGCCTCCCCACGAGGTTCTGGCTCAACACCAGCTACGGCGTCGGCCTCACCCAGACCCTCAGCGACGCCACCTTCATGGAGCTCAAGGTCAACCAGTACTTCACCCGGTTCACCTACAAGATCCGCGACCCGGAGGGCGGCTGGGTGGGTGACGGCTATTCGATAGCCGACTGGCTCCTCTACACGCCCACCAGGATAGTCGACACCGACGGCTACTACCGTCAGGGCGCGAGCCGCTACGCCTGGAACGACACCAAGAGCACCACCTCCACGGCCAGGTTCGACATCACCAGCCAGGTCACCACGCAGCACCAGATCAAGGCCGGCCTCGAGGCCCGCTACTACGACGTCTTCGACTACAGCGTCGACACGGCCTCGGGTGGCAACATCTACCTGAACCGCTACCATGCGTTCCCCAACTCGGGCGCCGTGTACATCCAGGACAAGATGGAGTACCGGGGCATGATCGTTAACGCAGGTCTCAGGTTCGACTACTTCGACCCGAACTTCGACGAGTACCCGGCCGACCCCTCGAACCCCGTCACGCCGGGAACCTCTCCGGGCGACCCCGACCACATCGTGAACCCCATCGAAGTTCCCATGAAGTACCATCTGAGCCCGCGCGTGGGCTTCTCGCACCCGATCACCGAGCGCGACGTGCTGCACTTCACCTACGGGCACTACTTCCAGATGCCCATGTTCGACAGGATGTACTACGGCTCCTCCTACGACCTGTCGGGCTCCTTCCCCCTGATCGGCAACGTCGATCTCGAGCCCGAGGAGACCATCTCCTACGAGGTGGGCGTGAAGCACCAGTTCGACGACTTCACGCTCATGGACATCACCGGCTTCTACAAGGACATCACCGGCCTGATCGACACCGAGAAGAACTTCTACAGCGCCGTCGACGCCTATGACCGCTACATCAACGGCGACTACGGCAACGTCCGCGGTGCCGAGCTCACGATAATGCGCCGCCCTAGCGGCTTCCTCTCGGCCAGCGCGAACTACACCTACCAGGTCGCCAAGGGCAAGTCCTCGGGCGCCACCCAGAACTACAGCTACCTCTGGGCCGGCTGGATCATCCCGAAGCGCGAGTCCTACCTCGACTGGGATCAGAGGCACTCCATCAACGCCAACGTCGACTTCCGCATCCCGCGCGGCGAGGGTCCCAGGATCGGCACCTATCCGTTCCTCGAGGGGTTCGGCGTCAACCTGCAGTTCAGCTACGGCTCCGGCTTCCCCTACACGCAGGACAGCCAGGGCACGGCGTCTCCCGAGATCAACGGCAGGCGCTACCCCTGGACGATGGACACAGACATCAAGGTCAACCGCCAGATCTGGGCGGGCCCTGTCACGTTCGATGTCTACTGCTGGGTCATGAACGTGTTCGACCGTCGCAACATCAACACCATCTCCGAGATCGCCTGGTACGACGCCGACCAGGACGGCGACGGCAGACCCGACCACGATCCGGGCGGTTCCCTGAGCAACCCGTACGTCTACGGCCGCCCGAGGATGATCCGATTCGGCATCGGGCTGGAGTGGTAGGAGAAGGCTGAAAGATCCCGGGGGCGGCTCCGCGATCGGCGGGGCCGCCCCTGAAGAGCCGACAAAGGAGTAGTCCTACATGCGTAACATCCTCATGGCGGCCCTTTTGCTGGCTGCCGTATCCTGGGCTCAGGCGCCGGATTCTGCCTCCGCCGCCCCGGTCGACACGACCGCGCAGGTGGAAGAGCCCGTACAGCCGGAGACTCCACCGGTGGCCGGGGAGACCCCGACCGTTCCCGAAGGGGAGGACATAGAGAGGCCCCAGAACGCCTCGATGGACCTCAAGGACCTGTTCATCGCCGGCGGCATCTTCATGTGGCCGCTGCTCATCTGCGCCATCATCGGCGTCGCCGTGGCCGTCGAGAGGTTCATCACCCTCGGCAAGTGCAGGATCAGCCAGGCCACCTTCCTCGACCAGCTCGCGGGGTATCTCCGCAAGGGCGACCACAAGGGGGCAGAGGACCTCTGCGACCGCACGAGGGGCCCCGTCTCCTCCGTGCTGCGCGCGGGCCTGCTGAGGCGCGACAAGGGCCTCGAGGCCGTCGAGAAGGGCATAGAGACCTCGGCACAGGTCGAGATGGCGTTCCTCGAGAAGGGGCTCATCATCATGGCCTCCGTCGTCAGCGTCGCCCCCATGCTGGGCTTCCTCGGGACGGTCTCGGGCATGATCAACGCCTTCGGCGCCATCGCCGCGGCGAAGAACGTCGAGGCCAGCCTGGTCGCCAGCGGTATCCAGGAGGCCCTGATAACGACCGCCACCGGTCTGGCGATAGCTATCCCGATTCAGCTCTGCTACAACTGGTTCATCGCCCTGATCGGCAAGTTCGTGGTCGACATGGAGGAGGCGAGCGGCTTCCTCGTCGATACGCTCTCGGACATGGAGCTTCTGAAGAAGCTCTAGGGGAGATCGCATGCGGATTCTGAAGAAACCGACCACGGGCGCGGACATTCCGGAAGCGTCGATGTCGGACATCGCATTCCTGCTGCTGATCTTCTTCCTCGTGACCACGACGTTCGAGGTCCAGAAGGGCATTTCCTACAGGCTTCCGAAGAAGCCGGACGAGCAGACGGAGGAGGTGGTCATCGACGAGACCAACCGTCTCATGATGACCGTCAAGCAGTGGGGTCTCGACGAGTACGTCGCCCTCATCGACCAGGCCCCCCCCGGAGGTCCCCTCCAGAGGGCCCGTGCAGGTGAGGACGTCAGCCTCGAGAGCGACTCCCTGGTCTCCGGGATCAGGGTCCTCGCCTCCGACAGGGTCGAAGCCCTCTCGGCGACGAAGGGCCGGCTGCTCCAGAACCTCCTGATCGCCATGGACCTCCCATCCGGGACCTATGCCAGCCTCGAGAGGGCGGTCGAGGGCGAGAACCTCGTCGCACAGGTGAGGCCGGGGATAATGAGGTCCCTGATAGGTTCCGGGATCTCGTCGGACAACGACCCCCTCTTCGGACAGGTCGCGTTCGGCGACACGCTGGTCCTCGCGGACGCGGTCCAGGGAGAGATAGCGACCGTGGTCAGGGAGAGCGAGCTTGTGGTCATACTCAAGTTCTTCCCCGACTGCGACTACAACGGAATGGTCCGTGCGCTGGACATGCTGCGCCGTAACGGTGTGAGCCGTACCGGCATAACCATCCAGGAACGGACGGGGGGTGGCGCCTGATGCATGTAAAACGCAGGATCAGGGCCGGCGCCAAGATCTTCACATCCACGATGGCGGACCTCGTCTTCATACTGATCATCTTCTTCATGAGCACGACCCTCTTCAAGGAGGAGGGGGGGCTCAGCATCCGCTTCCCCCAGGCCCATCCCGAGGTGATGACCGAGGTCGGGAGGCAGTCGCTATCGCTGAGGGTGTGGATCAAGCAGCTCGAGCCCGGGGATCCCCGCAGCGACATAGTCGCGCGCATAGGGGACTTCGACATGCCCGTGAGGGACGTCCCCGGCCAGCTGCGCACACTCAGCGAGAGGCTCTGGCGCGAGCAGAACAAGGCCGTCGACGTGATCATCTTCAACGTGGACCAGAGGGTCCCGATGGGGGCGATGGTCGAGCTGTTCAACGCCATGCGTTACGAGGAGCTCTACAGCGTGATGTTCAACGCTGACGAGTACTCCTACTGAGGGGCGTGATGGACTGTGAGCACGCATGCTAACAGTGCTTTCAAGGAACGCTCCGCACTCTGGTACGACTGGGGCACCGCCGGCGCTCTCGCCGCGCTGATCGTGCTTCTGGAGCTTGTTCCTCCCAGCGAGCTGGGCAGGATCTCGACGCGCACCTCCGACAACGAGATGGAGGCGGTCGAGGCCGACCTGGCGTACGAGGACGAGATGGAGGAGCAGGAGGAGGAGGTCGAGCAGCAGCAGGAGGAGATGCAGCAGGCGGCCGAGGAGATGATCGAGCAGCTGCAGACCGACGTGACCATCTCCCTGAGCGCCGATACGGTGGGCCTGTCCAGCGTCTCGACCGTCGCACAGACGGTAGAGGACGTGGGAGCGGGAGACGGCGAGATGGGCCCGCCCAGGTTCATGCCTGCGGAGGTCTTTCCGAGCTGCACCTTCCAGCCCGCGCCGGCCTATCCCGAGATGGCCAGGATGGCTGGTGTCGAAGGCAACGTCACCCTCTGGGTGTTCGTGAAGACCGACGGCACCGTGGGCGGAGTCCAGCTCTACAACTCCAGCGGCGTCGAGTCGCTGGACAGCGCGGCCCAGGAGTCCGCGTGGCGCACAAGGTGGGTCCCGGCCCAGAACAACGGCATACCCGTCGCGGTCTGGACCACCCTCACCTACCGCTTCACGCTGACCAGCTGATGTCAAGGAGTGCGATGTCTGTTACTCGAATCCACCGGACGGCCGGCTCCCCCGGGCGGCCGATGGAAATGCAGTCGGATGAATTGGAGGTGAATGAGGGTATGAGGAACTCCAGCCGCAGACCCGGGCTTCTGCTCCTCGCGGTCCTCATGCTGGCTCTCGGAGCCGGCACGTCCGTAGCCAGGGACATCCGCGAGACGGCAGAGCCCGTGGATCACACCGATGCGCGCCCGCCAGCCGCCTGGGTCCTGCACAACCTGGGCAGCCTCTGGAGCGCGTTCCTCAACGTCGGAGACTACGGCGACCCCTGGGCCGTCTATCCTTCGATGGAATGGCCCGGAGGGGAGGCGAACAGCTACCTCTTCGGCGGCGACTTCTGGAGCTGCTGCTACGGCCCCGTTACGGTGTGGGGCGACTCGGCCGCCAAGTGGGCGAGCTGCAGCGACTACGGCAACTGGGAACTCTGGCCCAGCGAGGGCTTCCCCCTCGAGAAGCTGGTTCCCGGCCCCACCGCTCTCGAGGAGAGCCACTACGGCTACGACGACTGGAACCCGGCCAAGAACGTGGACCCCTACGGGCTTCTCGTCTACGAGGAGAACTACTCCTGGGGCACGCCCGGCTACAACGAGTTCATAGTCACCAGTCACGTGGTCACCCACCAGAGCGCCTACGGCAACCCCGGCGTGCCTCTCGACGGCTTCGTGACCGCCGTGAGGGGTGACTGCGACATCGCCACGGGCGACGTCACCGAGTGCCACCTCGACGACATGGTCTACTACGACGGCCATGCCATCTGGTGCAACGACCCCGACAACTCCTTCGACTACCAGTTCGACGACGGCACCCCGGCGAGCGAGGCCGACTTCTTCACCTACCAGCAGAACCCCGACGCCTCGTACGCCGAGCCCGAGGACAACATCTGGTACTACTACAACTATATCGGCTCGGACGGCATAGTCGATGCCGACGTGGACGGCAACGGCGTCAGCGATCACTTCACAGTGATCGCGAAGGTGGCGGGCGCAGACACGATCTTCGCGACCGAGCCCAACACCGGCCTGCTGCTGTTCTCGGAGGGCATGCCCCCCGAGTACTGGGAGCACACGGTCGGCGACACGACCTACCTCGTCGTACCCCGCAACATGAGCTACATCTGGGACAGCGACAGCCCGGCCTCGTCCCTCGACGACTCGGGCGAGCCCGACAACATCCCCATCTGCAACGGCTTCATCGGCTGGCGCCTGCTCGACTTCTGGATCAAGAAGGCGAACGGCGACATCGAGAGACCCATCGACATCTACGGCGTCCCGATCCCGATCTCGCACTCCTGGTGGAACTGGGAGAGCGATCCGGGCAGCGACATCGAGAAGTACAACATGATGTGGGGCGTGAACCCGGACCTGAGCGGGCGCCGCAGCGGCCCGTCCTATCTCGTCGACTGGGTCGGGAACCCGAGCACCCCCGAGGCCTTCGAGCCCGAGAACCCCGGCCCGTGGCCGATCGTCGACGAGATCCCCATGGGACAGGGCTACCCCGTGTTCGACTACAGGTTCCTCATCAGTGCGGGGCCCTGCACGCTGGCCGACGGCGACTCCCTGTTCTTCGTAGGCGGCTGGATCGTCTCGCTGGGCCTCGACGGCCTGCGTGCCGCAGCCGACAACATGCTGGACGCCTACTACCGCGACGGCGGCTGGGGCGTGCCGAAGCTCCCGCCCTCGCCCATCCTCTTCTACGAGGCGCAGGACCAGTGCGTGCACCTCGAGTGGGGCGCCAACGCCGAGACCTACAACCCATTCGGCGGATACAGGGTCTACAGGACCACCTTCCAGCCGTCGGGCTGGCAGCTCATCGCCGAGATCCCCGGCACGGGAACCTACTCGTACGACGACAACACCGTGGTCAACGGGTTCCCCTACTTCTACGTCGTCTGCGCCTACGACGGCGAGACCGGCGTGGAGAGCACCCGCTCCAACTACAAGCAGACCCTCGAGGGCACCCCGCTCTCGGTGGTCCCCTCCTGGAGCGCCCAGTCCGATCTGAGCCAGATCTCGGTCGTCCCCAACCCCTACCGCGGTTCCGCATCCTGGGAGCAGACCTACTTCGACCAGATCGCCTTCATCAACCTCCCCGCCATGTGCGACATCTACATCTACACCCTGGGCGGGGACCATGTGATCACCCTCGAGCACCGCGGCTGGGGCGGCGACGAGGGAACCGAGTACTGGGACCTCATAAGCCGTAACGATCAGGAGATCGTCTCCGGTCTCTACATCTACCGCGTGGAGACCTCCGACGACTCCGTTCTCGGCAAGTTCGCGATCATCAAGTAGGGAGGAGGAAGCCAATGAGACTGACAGGAAGATTCCTGACCGCAGCGGCTGCCGTCCTCCTGCTCTTCCCGGCAGTCGCCGACGCCAGCTTCGCCAAGGTGGGCACGGCGGGCGCCCAGTTCCTCAAGATAGGGCTGGGAACCCGGGGCGCCGCCATGGGCGGGGCCTTCGTCGCCACCGCTGACGACGCGAGCGCCGCCTGGTGGAATCCGGCATGCCTCATCAGGGTGCCGGGCACCCAGGTGCAGCTCACGCACACCGAGTGGTTCGAGGAGATCCGCTACGAGGCGGGTGTAGTCTCCAGGGAGTTCCCCGGAGTCGGCACCTTCGCCCTGCAGTTCGGGCTCCTCAACTCCGGCGACATGGATGTCACAACGGTAGAGCAGCCGGGAGGCACCGGCGAGACGTTCACCTGCAGCGACATGGTCGTGGGGCTGACGTTCTCGCGGATGCTCACCGACCGCTTCAGCACCGGCGTGACGTTCAAGTACGTCCGCGAAGAGTGGGACGACGTTGCCGCCTCCGGCCTCGCGGTCGATCTCGGGACCCTCTACAACACCGGCTTCAGGACCCTGAGGATCGGCATGGCCATACAGCACTTCGGCGGCGAGCTCACCCCGGGCGGCGACTTCGACAACTACTACAGCGGCTCCGACTCCCTCAAGGCGTACCTGCCCTACTCCCTGCCCATGACCTTCAAGCTGGGCATGGCCATGGACGTCATCGACGAGGGTCCGCACTTCCTGACGATCGCCGTGGACGGTGTCCACCCCAACGACAACGTCGAGCAGGTGAACATCGGCGGCGAGTACTGGTTCAACGGGATAGTCGCCGTGAGGGGCGGCTACCGGATCAACACCGACGAGGAAGGCCTCACGGCTGGTGCCGGTTTCCGCATACCCGTAGGCGACAAGACCATAATGCTGGATTACGCA
Source organism: uncultured bacterium (assembly GCA_964603785.1). GTDB lineage: Bacteria > Fermentibacterota > Fermentibacteria > Fermentibacterales > Fermentibacteraceae > CAZRWD01. The sequence goes on along the minus strand of CAZRWD010000003.1, from coordinate 143,968 downwards.
TACGCCGACTTCAACAGGCTGGACATGGTGCACAGGGCCAGCCTGGGCTTCGCGTTCTAGCGCAGACGGGGGCGGGAGGGGCCTTCAGTCCCTCCCCCCCGTCCGGAAGGTGAAGATGCCGATTGCAGCCGCCGTCCTCCTGAGCGTGACGGGCCTCCAGCTCGGCTGGACCGTCGTGCCCGCCACCGACGCGGAGCCAGGCTCCGTGGCGGTGACGGCAACGCTCGAGGAGGGCGATCTCGTGTTCGTTCACGAGAGCGGGCGGGAGGCCGCGTCCTTCGAGATCGTGGCAAGCCTGTCCGGCGGTGGTTTCGCCCGGGATGGCGGGACGGTGGTCCCTTCGGACCTCCCATCGTCCAGATCGATAGTGATCGAGGGTGTCGAACCGGGAAGCCACGACCTCACACTCGTGTTCCGCGACCTCGAGTCCGGCGCCGCGGTGACGCGGAGCGCCAGGCTGGACATGCCCGTACGGATGTCCGGCAGCTGGTCCTCCTCGGCTCTGCAGCTGTCCGGCGGCTCGAGCCGGGTCGCGGGCGAGGTCGGCTTCTCCTGGCAGGTCTTCCAGCCGTCGGGGGAGCAGTTCCCCGACTCGCTGCGCGCGGGCTACATACTGCGGGACAGCCGCGGCAACGCTGCAGCGGAGGGCTGGATGGAACCCGAGGGGGAGAACCGCTTCCACGTGCTGGCCGACATCTCGTCTCTCCCCTCCGGGGAGTACGACCTCCTGACCGCGGCGATCCTCGGTACCGGCGTCGTCGCCGCATCCGCTCTCTCTCTGGACATACGCGAGGACTGGGACGTGTGGGGGCATGACGCCGGTACGACGGCGAGGCTCGTCCGTCCCATCGCAACGTCGCAGGAGCTGGATGCGATCGAGGATGCAGGGTCCGAAGCCGCGAGGAGGGCCGTCATGTCCGAGTTCTGGCAGTCGAGGGACCCGAATCCCATGACGCGCCGGAACGAGTACCTCGAAGTCTACCTCGAGAGGCTCGACCACGTGACCCGCTTCTCCGCGCTGGGAAGCCCCGGCATAACCACGGACATGGGTCAGGTCTACGCGCTCCTCGGGGAGCCTGACATCATCACGGACATGCCCTTCGAGACGGAGACCCTTCCCTATCAGGTCTGGACCTACTTCTCCCCGGCCATCACGGTGCTCTTCGTCGACCGCTACGGCAGCGGCATCTACTACCTGGAGACCCCCTGGATGGACATAAGGAGGGCATATGAGAGGAGGTAGCCTGGTCGCCCTGCTGGCTCTCGCCGCGGTCTCGTCGGCCGCGTCGGGCCTGGCTACGGCGTCGGCGGGGGATGTCGACTTCCATGTCGACACCGCGCTGTTCTGGTACTCGCCTCCGGACACCATAGCTCTCGAGGTCTACGAGTCGGTGCCTGTCGGGCAGCTCGCAAGGGGCGGCGACGGGAACAGCCTCGCGGAGACCGATGTCATCCTGCTGTCCCCTCTCGGCGACACCCTCGCGGTCCAGCAGTGGATCTCGGAGGTGGAGTGGATCGAGGACAGGATCATCGTCAACGGGACCATCCTCGCGGTCACGCCGGGGGAATACGATCTCGTCGTCGTTGTTACCGACCTCGTGAACGGCCTGAGGGGTGAGGCGGTCCGGGAGATCTCCGCCGTCCCGCCGGGCAGCCTGAGCGAGCTGGAGGTGGCCAACGCCGTCATGCCCGCACAGGAGGGCTCGGTGAATCCCCTGAGAAAGGGTGGCTGGGTGGTCTTCCCGGCCGCCGACGGAAGGTTCGACATCCCCTGGGAGAGCAGGGCCTACCTCTACATCGAGCTCTACGGGCTCGACGGAGGGACGGTCCTCAGGCAGAGCAGGCTCGTCTCCGCTTCCGGAGACCTCCTGTTCGCCCGCCCGTGGGATGCCCTGGGCATTCCGGAGGGTGTGTCGACAGTCGGTCTTCTCGACAGCATCGACCTCTCCGCGGCCCGCTCGTCGGGCCTGCACTACCTGGAGGTCTCGGTGGTGACGGGATCCGACACGGCGACAACCAGGAAGCCCCTGATGATCGCACGGGACATCCCGGTGCAGACGGATCCCTCGGATTTCGTCGCAGCGGGCGGAGACGCGTCCGCCTTCTTCCCCATGCTCGGCCTCGTGCTCTCCACGGAGGAGAGGTCGGTATGGGACAGGCTGGCGGACGACGAGGCCAGGTCTCTCTTCTACGAGCAGTACTGGTCGTCGAGGCCCGGGGGTCGGGAGTCCTTCGAGGCGAACTGCGCGGGCAGCAGGGCCTTCACAACGGTGTTCAGGGAAGGATGGCAGACGGACAGGGGGAGGGTCTGGATAAGGTTCGGACCGCCCGATGATATCGAGAGGATGCCGCTCCAGGTCGATGTCCTGCCGCACGAGATATGGTCCTACTACGAGCAGGGCAACAACACGTTCATCTTCGTCGACAGGGACGGCACGGGAAACTTCGTTCAGGTCTACTCGAGCGTGGATGGCGAGGTCAGCTACTCCAACTGGCAGCAGATGCTGCAGCCCATCCGCACCCAGTCGACCGGAGACGGATTCGGAGACAGTGGTGATATCTGAGCGTCTGGAAGGCGCGAAGAAGTTGCGTTCCGGCAGCGGCCGGTTGCTGCCGCTCGTCAGGAGGAGGTTGAGTATGAGAGCTATGACGGGATCCCGCCTGGCAGGCATTCTGTCCACCATGGCGGTGTTCCTGTTGCCGGCCCTCGGGGTCGGTGTCGCAAGCGCTCTCGACGTCGGGGAGGTAGTCCAGCTCCTGGTCCCCGACGTTTCCGAGTTCCCGGAAGATCCCGTGGAGATGGACTTCCATTGCGTTGCGATCACCGATAACGCCTACTGGCTGGTGCAGGACATAACCTATCTCGGGTCCAACCCCGCTAGTCCCGACACCGATCTGGTCTGGCAGAACATCATCACCCAGGCCGAGATCGACAGCCTGACCGCCCAGTTCGAGGGCGACGGCGTGGACGTCTACGGAACGGTCACGAGCCTCTTCGGCCCCGTTCCCGACACCGACGCCGATCCCAGGATCTGGATCGTGTTCGCCGACATGCCCGACTTCTTCCAGAACCAGTCCGGACCCTCGACGAGGGTGGGCAGGTACGTGGAGATCGTGCCGGCGGACATCGACGGCTCGGGCACCTTCAACAACCACGACATCATCTATGTCAACGCGGGCGTTCTGGAGTCCCAGCCGGTCACGGCCTCGAAGCTCCGCACCTGGTACATCCCCTCCGGCCTCGCCATGCTAATAAGGACCGGCGTGAGGACGGACGAGGACCTCTGGGTGACCCGGGGTCTCGGGCAGATCGCCCAGTACGAGTGCTACGGCCTGACGTACGCCGCCTTCGGTCCCAACAAGTTCGGCGTGCTGGGCAACATCCAGAACTTCGAGACCTCTGCCATGATCGAGCTCTCGAACTGGAGATCCGGTCTCAAGCAGAACGACTTCGCGCGCAACCTGGGCCAGGAGTTCCTCTGGTTCATGTACCTCAGGCAGCGCGTGGCCGATGACGTCTGCTACGACATCGCCCAGGCCGACACCATCGGCATGTACGCCGTCGGCCGCGGGATCGATCCCTCGGTGGCGGACAGCCTGCTCTTCGACGAGGTCGTCTCTCCCCTGTACATGGACTGGATGGTGACGAACACCGTCAACCACCTCCGCAGCGACTTCGCTGGCGGCATCTACATGTACGACTACTCGGAGGGCGAGACCTACCAGTTCAGCCACAACTCCAAGGCAGCCTCGTATGTGAACATCTTCAACAGCTATCCCTTCGGGAACTGGATCGCTGATGTCGCCGTCGGCATGGCCGCGCCCATCTGGGCGGGGCAGTATGTCAAGTTCCTCCCCGACTACAGCGCGGCCACCGAAGTCCTCTTCAACGGCCAGTTCGGCGACGGAGTCGGCTCCGGTCCCTCGGTTAACGCCGAGTGGGATGCCATCATCGTCCACACCGACGACACCGACATCCTCGCAGTCGCCGAGGTGACCCTCGACGACCTCTACAACGGCACCTTCCCCCTCGCCGGGGGCGGCACCAACTACCTGGTCGTCTCGAACAACAACGAGGGAGGCGCAGCCGGTCTCCGCTACGTCCTGACCCAGGACAGCGAACCGGCGCAGGTGCTGATCGCCTTCTTCCAGAACCTCGTCAATCCCCAGTACACCGACGTCTTCTCGAGCCTCTACGACGGTACAACGATGGAGCCGGAGGGCTACGACTGGTACGGCCCCATGGTCGACGTCACACACTTCGAGGGCGGCGTGGCCGACAGCACGGCCCACCTCTACATGTACGCCTTCGTAGAGACTCTCTGGGACATGAGGTTCTCCGCCTGGGACACCGGCAACTTCGAGATGACGATCGCCGGTTACGACTCCGCCGGCCTGCCGGCCGAGGCCATGAGAGAGCTGGCGATCGGCTACGTCGAGTCCAACGGGCTCGTCCTCGAGGTCTCCGACGCCCGCATAGACATCCCCGCAGGGTCGATGTCCCCTGGCCAGGGCGTGATGATCGCCCAGACCGACGTCCTCGGTCTGTCGATCCAGTCACAGCTTCCCGTCAGCGCCGTCGAGCCCGCGATGAGCGGGATCCTCGAGGGTCCCGTCAGCGTGTCGGACGTCCAGGGGACGATCTCGTTCCCCGCCGACACCCAGAGGGGATCGGTCTACCGCTGGAGTGGCACGGCATGGACCCGGCTGGACAGCTACTGGCAGTCCGGCAGGATGTTCGCCCCCGTCGCTGACGGCGGCATCTATGTCTACGGCACCGCTCCGGGCGTCGTGTCGCCCGAGCTGCCCGCGTCTCTCACGCTCGCGGGCAACAGCCCCAATCCGTTCAGCGCCGAGACGGTCATCAGCTTCAGCCTTCCCACGGCCGGCAGGGCAGTGGTCAGGGTGTACGACATGACCGGGCGCGTCATCCGCAACCTCGCCGAAGGCGAAATGGCCGCGGCCAGCCACTCGATGGTCTGGGACGGCCGTGACGACTCGGGGAATCCCGTGGGCGCCGGGGTGTACTTCTGCAGGCTCGAGGCCTCCGGCCAGAGCGCGGTGCAGAAGATGCTCCGCGTCAGCGAGTAGGAAGGAGGGAGAACGTGAAGGTACTCAGAACGCTGGTTCTCCCGGCCGTCTTCAGCCTAGCGCTGTTCGCCGGCTGCAACCCCGAGAATCCGGTGCTCCCGGATCCGCCGGGTGCCGAAGGCTACTGCGACATGGGCTGGGAAGCCTATGGTGCGGGCAACTTCGATCAGGCCATGGAGTACTTCCAGGCCGCGATCGACGTCGATGTGACATACCCCGGCGGCTACCTGGGCGCCGGATGGACGGCGATCAACCTCTCCGACTACTGGGTCATCGCCGACAACTACTTCTACATGGCTCTGCAGCAGGACGTCGGGTTCGCACCGCTCGCGGTGATGGCCGCTGACGTCGTGCAGGACACCATGTGGACCGTGTTCGAGTGCCTGGATACGAACCTGCCGCCGGCGGTCCTCGATCCGATACTCGAGCTCACGGCCGACTCCGGCGCGATCTGGGTGGGAGAGGAGATCTACGCGCTGGTCTCGCCCGACGGTCAGCCCGACATCCCCTACAGGTACCACATGGACGCCTATCCGGCTGCCATGTTCTACGGCATCAACCAGTTCTCCCAGAGACAGTGCGATGTGGACAGCATCGTGCCTGACGGAACCGGCGGATACTGGGTCTACCTGTGGGGCGACTACGCCAACGTGGCTGTCGGCGACGAGGACCAGAGAACCTGGATAAGCGTCGGCAACAGCATCAGCATGGACTATGTCCAGTACACCCCCGGCACGATGTCGCAGGATTCCTACGACGCGCTCGCCGGATGGGCCATGCTCCAGCACGCCCGCGGAGCCAACGGCGATCCTCTGATCGCCTGCGGCGCCGTGTACGCGCTGGCGCAGGAGGTCACCGGGTACGAGTTCGGTGCCGGCCAGACCCGTGCGACCCTGGTGGACATCGACATCAACGATGTCCAGCTAAGGGGCGTTGCAGCCGCGAACGCGTACCTGGACGAGTCCTTCATCTTCTCGTGGTTCACCTGCAAGACGGCGGGCTACGGCCTCGACCTGAACAAGTTCGCACCCGCCTTCGAGTTCGAGCTCCTTCAGGTGATCGAGGACATGCTGGAGTTCGAGGGCTAGGCCCGCTCCGGACCCGCGGACTTCCCAGGGGGGCGCCACCCGGCGCCCCCCTCCTCTTCCCCCCTGACCCCTTCGGGTTTGAAATCGTTGAAATGCGATCTGGAATCATTTGCGCACCAATAGTTTCTATTTTGGTTTACAGGGCTTTGACAAACATGCGTATGTGAGTCACAATCGCAGTATGAAGACCGGATCGAGACTCGATTGCGCAGGAAGCTACCATCACGTCATCTGCAGGGCTGTGGATGCATGCTATCCGTTCCAGAGCGATTCTCTGGCGAGGTTGATGCAGACGTGCATCGAGAAGGCGTATGAGAAGCATCCTCACAAGATCCTGGCCTGGGCTCTGATGGCCAATCACCTTCATCTGCTTGTCATGTGCCAGTCTCCGACCCTTTCGAGATTCATGCAGCTGGTCCAGCTGAGATTCGCTCAGATCTACAACGCGAGGCTGCAGAGAAGGGGCCACCTGTTTCAGGGCAGGTTCACCTCGATCAGGGTCGAGAGCGGCAACTACCTGCTCGAACTCGTCCGCTACATCCACCTCAACCCCATCCGTGCCGGGATCCTGAGCAGCCTGGACGAACTCGACGCATATCCGCTCACCGGACACTCGGCCACGGTCTCCGGCATGGCGAAGCCCTGGCACGATATGGAGCGGATGCTCTCTCTGTTCGGAAAGGACAGGCATTCCTCAGTGCAGGGCTACAGACGCCTGCTCTCCGAGGGTGTCGGAGAGCAGGAGGATCCCGCTCTCGAGCGTGGAATCTGGCTGGTAGGAGCCAGAGGGCTTGTCAGCATCCGCCAGACCGAGAGCTCCTCGAGGAGGCATGATTTCACAGGAGCGCTGATCGGGTCCAGGGACTTCGCGAGAAGCCTCGTCCGCGGCGGGAGGCGGATGCCAGGCCCGGGCTTCAGGTCGCGAGGGAGTGACAGGACTGCGATCAGGCGATGCTTCTCCGCGGTGGGCACCATGATGGACATTGCCGGACGCAGGCTCCAGGGCGGATCCAAGTCCAGAGATGCCGTGGCCTCGAGGAAGGTGCTGGTAGAGCTCCTATCGATGCATTCGAAGGCCGGCACGTGCGACATCGCGAGACTGCTGGACATCTCGCCCTCGGCGGTCTCGAAGATCCGTGAAAGGCCTGCAACCCGTTTTGAAAACGATTGTATAGCAGCAATATCTGAGCGCTATTTCAACGATTTCAAACCCGAAGGGGTCAGGGGGTGAACGGGGCGGGAATCCAGAAGATGTCGAAGTCGCCGGACGCGCCGACCCGGTCGGCGCTGAAGGCGAGCCAGTCGCTCTCGGGGTTCCAGGCCGGATAGATGTCGGCGGCAGGGTCGTCGGTGACCTGCGTCAGCGAGTCCGACTCCACGCTCCCCACCCAGATCTCGAAGTTGCCCGTCCTGTCGGAGGCGAATGCGAACCACCCGCCCGAAGGAGCCCAGGTCGGATGCATGTCGTCCGACGAACCCGAGACAACCGCGTGAGGATCGGTCCCGTCCGGTCTGACGATCCAGACGTCCCAGTCGTCACCATCCATGCGCTGGAAGAGTATCCAGTCGCCCGAGGGCGAGTAGGAGGGCCTGACGCAGTCCTCGCCCGGGCAGAACAGCTCGAAGGGAGCCACCGAGTCGACCGCCGTCTTCCACAGCCCCCAGTGCGAATCCCGCATCGATGCATAGACCACGCTGTCCACGGCCGGGGACCAGGTCGGGTGCATGTTCGGCAGGCTGTCATACAGGAGCAGATTGACCTGGTACTCGTTCCCGGGGATCCACCTGATCTCCCCCGAGCCGTCGTCGTGCACCGCCGAGTACACGATCTTCCCCGTCCCGCCGCCGGTCGTGTCGCTCCAGCAGCCGGTCGGCCCCGTGAACTCGTCGTACTCGGCGAACGTTCTGAGCGACGGGCTGGAGGGCGCATCGTACCCGTAGATGCCCGGGTTGCCGGAGTTGGCCGAGCAGAACAGGAGGATGTTCCCGCCCGGTGAAAACGCCAGGGCCGTGTCGGGAAGCGTCGAGCCCACATAGAACTGCGCGCCGTCGGGCCAGGGCTCGAATTCGTCGGGATTCTCCCCGCACGAGGCGGCCAGCATGCATGCGGCCACGACAAGAGCAACCGTTGCCGTCTTATCCATACGAGCCGGGAACCCGTCAGGCGGGAGGTCCCGGGCGGATGTCCGCGCCGAGTCCGCCCAGCCTCTCGACCAGGTTCTCGTAACCCCTTTCTATCTGATGGACGTTCCTTATCAGCGTGGTCCCCTCGGCGCAGAGCGCGGCCGTGAGAAGGGCCATTCCAGCCCTGATATCCGGGCTGGACACTTCTGTTCCACGAAGCCTGGACGGACCCGACACCACGACCCTGTGAGGATCGCAGAGGATGATGGATGCACCCATGGCCACCAGCTTGTCCACGAAGAACAGGCGGCTCTCGAACATCTTCTCGAAGACGAGGCACGTGCCGCGCGCCTGCGTGGCCACGACGACCGCGGTGCTCGTGAGATCCGGCGAGAAGCCGGGCCAGGGGGCGTCGTAGACCGTCGGGATGTGCCCGCCGTAGTCGCACACCACCTCGAGCCGCTGCCCGGCGGGGACCACCAGGTCGTCCCCCTCGAACCTCACCTCGATCCCGAACCTTCCCAGTCCGTTCATCGTCGGTCCGATGATCGCGGGATCGACTCCGGGGATGCGGACGCAGCCTCCGCAGCATGCCGCGAGGCCTATGAAGCTGCCTATCTCGATGTGATCAAGGGCGACCCTGTGGCACGCGCCGCCCAGGAGCCCTCCAGCCCCCTGGATGGTAAGCCTGTTGGTGCCCGCACCCTCGATGCGAGCCCCCATGGCGCCGAGGAGCCGCGCCAGGTCCTGCACGTTCGGCTCGCAGGCGGCGTTGTAGAGGACGGTCGTCCCGCTGGCGGCCGCCGCCGCCATCATCGCGTTCTCGGTCGCGGTGACGGACGGCTCGTCGAGCTGGATGGAGGCTCCCTTCAGCCCGCCGGTCACGAAATCGTATGTGCGGGAATCCGAGGCTATCGATGCGCCGAGGGCCTCTAGCACCATGAAATGGGTGTCGAGCCTGCGCCTCCCTATGACGTCCCCTCCGGGGGGAGGCAGCGACAGACCTCCGCAGCGGGCCAGAAGCGGTCCCGCAAGGAGGATGGATGCCCTGATGCCCCTTGCGCTGGCCTCGTCGAGCCTCGCCGGATCGATGCTGCGGGCTGCGAGCGTGACCGATCCCTGATCCCGGGTCACCTCGACGCCGAGGCACTCGAGGATCTCCAGCATCGCCTCCGCATCACGGATGGCGGGGAGCCTCGAGAGAGTGACGGGCTGATCGGTGAGAAGGCAGGCCGCCAGCTCGGGGAGGGCTGCATTCTTGCTTCCCGAGCCTTCGAGGGCTCCCTCGAGCGTCCTTCCCCCCTCGACGATGTAGGAGTCCCGCGGAGGCGGGTTCACTTGCCTTCCTCCAGCCTCTCCCCGGGGCCCATCTTGCGGAGGAGGGTGTGGTAGAGGTCGGGATAGTCCGAAGGGATCCAGAGCTGGCCGAGGAGCCAGCGGACATACTGGGGGTCCTGCACGATGATGTCCTCGACCAGGCAGCCGCGGTACTTGCCGAAGCCGAAGGTGGCCACCTCCAGGGGCGTAATCGCGAAATCCACCAGCGCCTTCCATCCGCCATCCGGAAGCAGCCCCCGGGCTCTCGCGAAATCTATCAACCTCCTGACCAGCTGTGCGTCGAAGAGCGCCCGGTGAGCGTCGCCATCCAGGCCCTCGTCGAGCTCGAAGCGGTATCTCAGGACCTGCAGCGAATGGGAGGGGATGCGGGGCCACAGGTGCCGTGCCAGCCTGAGGGTGTCGAGCACCCCGTCGGGTCCGAACCGCCCGAAGAGGGCGGGGAGCTGGCGCTTCAGGATGTCCAGGTCGAACGAGGCGTTGTGCGCGCAGAAGTAGTCGGCTCCCGAGGCGAGAACCTCTAGCTCCTTCGAGACTTCGGCCACCGCCGGTGCGCTCTCGACCATGCGGTTCGTGATGTGATGGACGGCCGAGGCCTCCGGGGGGATGGGCTCGGAGGGCCTGACGAGGCGGGAGAAGACCCTTTCCGATCCCTCGACCTGCCGGTCGCCTTCGTAGGTGACGAGGACCGCGCCGATCTCGCACACCTCGGCGGTGGCCGGGTCCGGCCCCGTCGTCTCGGTGTCCACGAAGAGCACGCCCACGGCAGCGGGGGTTTCGACAGACTGATGCTGTGAGAAGAGATCGGGGTGGTCCTTCATGAGTGATATTCTACCGTACCCCCCCCGCTTTGACAAACGCGTGTCGATTTTGTTAATCTATTGCAGTTTTGGTTGTTCCCGGATGGAGGGTGACATGAAGAAGCTGGCTGCTGTTGCTGTGATGATCCTTCTGGCCTCCGCGTGCGGCAGGAAGGAACCGGCATCGCCCCTCGACGTGATGCCCGAAGGCGGGCTCCTGATGATGGCCTTCTCCGACCCGGCGGCCGTCGTCACGGCCATCGACGACTACATCGAGGGGGGGATGCCCATCGCCGGCCCCGATCTCCTCGAGAACCTGATTCTCAACGAGTTCGAGTGCGAGAGCTTCGACTCCCTCACGGCGCGCCTGGGCATCGACGTCCACGGAACGATCGTGTTCTACGCGGCCGGGATGAACCCCCAGACCATCGGTGCCGCCGTCCAGGTCCCGGACCCCGACCTCTTCTGGGAGAACACCACCGAGTGGGGTGCCGAGTGGACCGACGCCGACCCAGTCGGCGACGCGGTCGTGAAGTCGCTGTCCCTCGAGGAGATGACCGTCCAGGTGGCCACCTACAGGGGCCTCGCCCTGATCGCCGGCTCGCGCACCGAGATCTCCGCCATGATCGACAGGATCGAGGGCAACGCACCCCGCTCCCAGATCACCCTCGAGCCGGCTCAGATGTGGATGAAGCTCGACGTCTCGATGTTCGGGCCGATGGTCTCCTCGCAGCTGGCCATGTACAGGCCCCAGATCATGGGCGAGATCCAGGCCGACATGGGCGGCACTCCGATGGAGGAGATGGCAGCCGGCATAATCGGCGTCTACTTCGACATCATCGACCTGTTCCTCAGGGAGACCGGCGTGGTGGAGTACACGGTCACGTTCGGCCCCGAGAACGTCGATGCCGTCAGCACGATCACCTTCGTGCCCGGATCCAGCCTGGCCGCGGCCTGCGTCCCGATCGAGGCCGAGGACTACCTGTCGATGCTCCCCGCCGGCGGCATGATGACCGTCCGCCTCTCGCTGCCCGAGGAGATGACCGTTCCCATGATGACCGCGCTGCTGGACGCCATGGGCATGCAGTACGACCCCGCGATGATCGAACTGTCGGCAGGCCTCAGCAGGAACACGGCCTTCACGATGTTCGACGACCTGCCCATGCACTTCGTGGCAGTCTACGGAATGCCGGACGGCGCGGGGATGGAGCAGGTCCGCCAGTGGATCGACATGTCCCTCGACATGGCGATGTCGGTCTTCGCAGGGACCCCCGGTTTCACCGTCACCGAGCCGATGATGGTGAACGTCGACGGGATCGACTACCTGACCTACTCCACCGTCGTCGACCCCGGCGCCTTCGCCCCGGAGGGCGCGGAAGGCATGCCCGTGATGCCCGCCATGGACTTCACCGTCTGGCTCGCGCAGGGTGACGGGGTGCTCCTGCTCGAGATGGCGCCCCAGCCGATCCTCCTGCCTTCGATCATCGCAGGCATCCAGGGCGAGACGGCCGGGTCCTCGGAGTACATCGCCGGTGCGGGCATCGACAAGGAGATGGTCTACGTAATGGACTTCGGGGCCTACATGAGGACCGTCATGTCCTGGATGGGCGAGATGCCCGTCGACCTGTCGGGCCTCACGGAGCCCGCATGGATCTATTCGACCGTCGACCTTCGGGATGGGGCCCTCGTCTCGAGCTGCTCCTTCTCCGGGATCGAGCTGACGCGCTTCATCGGAACCTTCGCCGCCTCCGCGGGCGGGATGAACATCGACTGACGCGTCTGCCACGGACGCGCGAGGGGCGGCGGGAAGACCCGCCGCCCCTCCTCGTCATCCGGTACTGTCGTCAGTCCGCCGGAGGCGGCTCCCCGGGAGCCCTGTTCCAGGTCTCCTGTGCGGCCTCCATGCCCCGTGACAGGACCTCGCTCACGCAGTCCGCGGCCCTGTGGGCCATCGTCGAGGCTTTCTCCTCCTCGTCACGGGGTACCCTGGAGAGGACGAAGTCGGCCAGATCCCCGCGTTCGGGCGCAGGACCCACGCCGAGCCTAAGCCGGGGGAAGGCCTGGGTGCCGATGCTTGCGATGATGCTGCGGAGGCCCTTGTGCCCTCCGGACGAACCGGACGACCTCAGCCTGAGGCGCCCCAGGCGCAGGTTGACGTCGTCGCAGACGACCAGGATCTCATCCGGCCCCAGGCCCTTCGAGCGCATCAGGGACGCGACCGCCCCCCCGCTCTCGTTCATGAATGTCGACGGCTTGATCAGGGTCGCGCCGGCGGGGAGCTCGGCGGCTTCGAACAGGCCGCTGTTGCGGAAGCGCACGCCTGCCTCCGCGGCGAGGACGTCCGCAGTCCAGAAGCCGGCATTGTGCCAGGTCAGACGATACTTCGGCCCGGGATTGCCGAGACAGGCGACAAGCCTGATCGACAAGCTACTCTGCTTCCTCCGCGGGCTTCTCCTCCGCCTCCTCCTCGGTCTCGGCGGCAGCCTTGACCTTCTCGACGGTCGGCGGGGCGACATGCACCACGGTCTGCTCGACCGGGAGCTCGCAGATCACGCCCTCCGGCAGGGTCAGGTCGCTCACGTGCATGGAGTCCCCGATCCCGAGGGAAGCTATGTCGAGGAGGATCTCGTGGGGGATTCCGGAAGCCTTCACCTTGATGGGCAGTTCGTGCACGAGCTGGTCGATGACGCCTCCGAACACGGCGCCCCTGGCGGTTCCCTGCAGGTGCAGAGGCACCCTGACATGGACGACCTGGTCCAGCGAGACCCGGTAGAAGTCGACATGGATCGGGCGGTCGACGAGGTGATCCCACTGGATCTCCTTGATGATCGCGGAGGACTTCCGCCCCTTCGGATCGACGAGGGTCACGACGCCCGTCGAATAGTCCTTCACCTTCTTCATGAACTCGACCTCGTCGATCTGCAGCAGGGTCTCCGCGCTCTTCGACCCGCCGTAGAGAACGACAGGGACCATGCCCGTGCGGCGCAGCCTCCGCGCCTCGGCCGATCCCTTCGTCGCCCTCTCGCTCACATGCAGCACGTTTCCTTCAGGCATTACTATTACCCCTTCCTTCTCCCCGAGAGATGAAATCCTGCCAGGCCCCGTCGGATCCGGCCGTTCACCGGCACGTCGCTCGGACACGCCGCCCGGGCCGGGTCCTTCCCGACCTGGCTGGGGCGGGAGGATTCGAACCTCCATCTGCAGGATCCAAAATCCTGTGTCCTACCAGTTGGACGACACCCCAGCTGCACACGCCGCCCTGCACACCACCGGCGAGAAGCGCCCCGGCACGCGCGCCCCGAATGCATCGGCCTCGGATGCCGTTCGGAACAGCGCGTAGAAGGTCGGTCCGGACCCCGACATGCCCCAGGCGGAAGCGCGTCCGTCGAGCCAGCCGGAGATCTCGGCCACGACCGGGCACCTCTCCGCCAGCAGCGGCAGGAAATCGTTACAGAGGCTTACAGGGAAAGGTCTACCCTCATGCCATGTAAGTTCCGGGAGGCGAAGATCGCTCTCTTCTCTCCCGCTTGTCAAGGATGCCTCCGACGCATCCCAGTCCGCGTAGGCCGTCGCGGTGGAGGAGGATATGCCGGGATTCACGAGGACCGCATGGAAATCCCCGGGCCGGATGGGTGTCAGCCGCTCTCCACGGCCCTCTGCGAGTGCGGCTCCGCCCTCCAGCAGGAACGGCACGTCGCTGCCCAGCTCGGATGCGAGATCCATGAGACCCGGATCGATCCCCGTGGCCTCGCGCATGAGTCGGAGGACGCAGGCGGCGTCGCTGCTGCCCCCGCCGAGCCCGGCTGCGACAGGTATTCTCTTCTCGAGCAGGACCTGCACCGAGCAGGAGAGCCCCGCAGCCTGCCTGAAGAGGGCTGCGGCGCGCCACGCAAGGTTGCCCTCCCCCGTCTCCAGATCCGCTCCGGCGACCTCGAGGGAGATGCCTCCACGCGGGCCCGTCTCGAGCCGGATCCGGTCCTCGAGGGTGACGGAGTGGAAGATGCTGCGGATGTCGTGGAACCCGTCCGTGCGCTTCCCGAGTATCCGCAGGCCGAGGTTGATCTTGGCGCGGGCGGAGCCCGCGACCCGCCGTCTCACAGCCCGGCGGCCGGGAAGAACCTGAGCACGAGGATGACCGATGCGAGCCACAGGGCGAAGTTCACCATGAGAGGAGGATCGGACAGGAGCACCCTCTCCGGGCTCCCCCCCAGGCCCCTGACGTGCACGAGGTAGAGGTAGCGGAAGATGCCGAACGCGACGAACGGAATGGTGAACCAGAGGTTCGGCGACACCATCTCCGCGGTTCTCTCGCTCACCGTGTAGATGGCGTAGCACATGAGGCTGGCCGCCGTCGTGATGCCTATCATCTCGTCGAGCAGGCGGGGGGTGTACTCCCTGAGGATCCTCCGGTGGTCCGGCGCGCTGTCGCCGAGCGAGACGACCTCCGCGCGCCGCTTCGAGAAGGCGAGGAAGGTCGCGACGAAGAAGGTGCACAGGAGGAGCCAGGGGGAGATCGTGATCTCCCATCCCGCATCGGCGGCGAGCTCGACCCCGGCCAGGGCCCTCAGCACGAAGCCCATGGCGATCATCAGGCAGTCGAGTATCGGGGTGTTCTTGAACCTGAAGGAGTACAGGACCTGCAGGAGGAGATACGCCGCGCACACGATGAAGAACGAGGGGGAGAGGACCGCGGCCCCCGCCAGGACACCGGAGGCGAGAACCACCGCGGAGACCGCCGCCGCCGGGACGCTCAGCATGCCCGAGGCGACGGGCCTGTTGCGCTTCTCCGGATGGGCCTTGTCCCTCTTCCTGTCGGCTATGTCGTTCAGGAGGTAGACGGCTCCCGCCAGGAGGGAGAAGCCGATCGCCCCGGCCAGGGTGCGCAGCGCGGCGTCCACGCTCCAGAGCCTTGCGAAGATCATGCCCGCGAAGAGGAAGAGGTTCTTGATCCACGCGGCCGGGCGGAGGCTCGAGATCAGCGCCTTGGTGAAACGCGTCATTCCTGACATGCGCGGATACTATCCACACTGGGTGTCCTTCGCAAGGAGCAGTGGCAGGGCGCCGGCGCCGGGGCTATATAAACCCCCTCGGATATGAAGACGCCAGGGCTCGCACTGATTCTGCTCCTGACGGGAATCAGCGGTGTTTCGGACGGTTCCGGTCTTCTCGTCGACCTCTCGGGCGACAGGCAGACCTGCCCTGTCGGAAGGCTGCTGAGCGAGCCGATCTCCGTCCTGGTGACCGACTCCCTGACCGGGGAACCCATCGAGGAGGCCCAGGTCATCTTCTCCGTGAATCCCGGCAGGGGGAGCCTGGTGGCCGAGGACGGCTGCCCCAGCACCGTACTCCTCTCCGACACCATCAGCGGATGCGTCTACAGGCTTCTCGTGCTCACGGACAAGACCGGGCTCGCGACCACCAGCCTCAGGATGCCCGAGGGCATGGGGGACGTCGTGATAAGGGCCGACGTCGTCCATCCAGGGTTCGAGACGCGCTACGTGCTGTTCGACGAACTGGCGATCGACGTCAGGACGATCGTGTTCGAGATGATCGGCGGGCTCGCGCTCTTTCTCCTGGGCATGCGCATGATGTCCGAGGGCCTTCAGCGCGTGGCCGGGAACCGGATGCGCACCATCCTCGGCAAGCTGACCGGCAACAGGTTCATGGGGCTCGTCGCCGGCACGCTGGTGACGGCCATAATCCAGAGCTCGAGCGCGACGACGGTCATCATGGTCAGCTTCGTCAACACGGGGCTGATGACCCTCCAGCAGTCGCTGGGCGTGATCCTGGGGGCTAACATCGGCACGACCGTCACGGGCCAGCTCATAGCCTTCAGGATCACCTCCTATGCGTTCCCGCTCCTGGCCGTCGGCCTGATCACCATGATGATCGGCAGGTCCAGCTCCACCAAGTTCTGGGGCCGCGTCGTGCTGGGACTGGGGATGCTGCTCCTCGGCATGAACACCATGAAGGGATCCCTGGAGCCCCTCGAGACAAGCCTTCCGGTGAGGGACTTCTTCACCACCTTCAGCACCTCCCCTCTCCTGGGGATCCTGGCCGGCACGTTCATCACATGCCTCATACAGAGCTCCAGCGCCACGGTGGGTCTCAGCATGACTCTCGCGGGAGCCGGGCTCATCTCGCTCGAGGGCGCCGTCTACCTGGTACTCGGGGACAACGTGGGGACAACGATCACCGCACAGCTCGCAGCGGTCGGAACGAACCGCGCCGCCAGGAGGGCCGCGATGGCCCACACCCTGTTCAACCTGATAGGCGCCCTGTATTTCGGACTGATACTCGCGAGACCGGGAAGCCTGTACCTGAGGTTCGTCCAGTCGACTAGCTCCGAGGTGCTGAGGCAGGTCGCGAACGCGCACACCTTCTTCAACATCTTCAACGCGCTGGTCTTCCTTCCCCTCGTCCCCCTGCTGGCCAGGCTCTGCAGGCTGATCATCCCGGGGAGGGATCCCAGCACCCTCGACGAGTCCGAGGTCAGGCTGAGCGACAGCCTGCTCGACACGCCCGTGCTGGCGGTGGACGAGATCGAGCGCAAGCTCCTGGTCATGGCCAGGTATGCCAGGAGGACGGTCAAGAGCGCCTTCGACTGCTTCTTCGAGGGCAGGCCGCGCTCGGAGGAGATCCTGGCCATGGAGGACCGGGTGGACGAGATGCAGAGCGCCATCACGCTCTACGCAACCCAGCTCTTCGAGAAGGACCTGGGGCACGAGCTCTCCCTCAGGCTCCCGGTGCTCCTCCACTCCGTGAACGATCTCGAACGGATCTCCGACAACGCTGTCAACGTGGTGGAGGCGGGAGAGAGGATCTCGGGCAGGCTGGGCATGGTCGATGCGCCCCTGCTCGAGTCTGCGAGGAGGGCGTCGTCCATCGTCATCAGGATGTTCGACGAGACGATATCGGCGCTCGAGCGCAAGGACGGCCTCGCGGGTTCGGCCGTGCTGGGTCTGGAGGAGCGCCTGAACGGCATCGACGAGGATGCCAGGGGGAGCTACACCGAATCGCTCGTCGGCAACTGCCGCGACGGGCTGGCGGGGCTCGCCGTGCTCGACTTCGTCGACTACTGCGAGCGGGTGGGCGACCACCTCACCAACATCGCCCAGTCGGTCATCGGCGGCGGCACCTGGCGCTCCGAGGAGGAGTCCGCGAGGTGACCGCGATGCACTTCGCGATAGACCGAATCGAAGAGGGGCTAGCAGTCCTGGTCGGAGATGACGGATCGCGGCTGCACCTCCCCGTCGGACTCCTGCCCGAGGGGGCCGGAGAGGGGCAGGTCCTCAGGCTGTCCCTCGAGATCGACCATGCGGAGACCGCCGAGAGGGCCGGAAGGGTGCGCGACCTCCAGCGCCGGCTCCTGAACAGGGATGATGACTGAGGAAAGGGGCCGCCCCGGCATCCTCTCCCTCGTCTCGACCCCCATCGGCAACATGGAGGACCTCTCCCCCCGCATGTCCCTGACGCTCGCGGAGGCCGACCTGGTGCTCGCCGAGGACACCAGGCGCTCGGCGAAGCTCCTCCCGGGCTCCTTCCGAGGGAGGATGGCCAGCTACAACGATTTCAACTCCCTCGAGAGGCTTCCCATCCTCCGGGAGTACCTGGAGGCCGGGAAGAGGGTCGCACTGGTGACCGACGCAGGCACTCCCGGGATATCCGACCCCTGCTTCCGTGCCGTCAGGCTCGCCCTGGAGACCGGTTCGCGGGTCGAGTCGGTGCCCGGCCCCTGCGCTGCCGTCAGCGCCCTCGTCATCTCCGGACTGCCGGTCGACAGGTTCTTCTTCGAGGGCTTCCCCCCGCGGAAGGCGGGGAACCGGCGCGCGAGGCTCGAGGAGGTCTCGCGGTATCCGCACACGCTCGTCTTCTATGTCGGCCCCCACCATCTGGAGAGGTTCCTGGTCGAGCTGCGGGAGGTCCTGGGCGACCGCGAGGCATGCCTTGCAAGGGAGATGACCAAGCTCCACGAGGAGGTCCTGAGGGGTACCCTGACGGAGCTGTCGAAGGGCATCTCGGGCAGGAGGATCAGGGGGGAGGCGACCCTGGTGGTGCGGGGCGCGGCCTCCGGAGCCGGTTTTGATTGACGGTCCGGGGGGGTGGTCCTATGTTCACAAATCCGTTGCCCCTTGGCATCTGGAGGACTCTTGGCTCAGGAACGGATGAGGCAGGCCGGCAGACGGCTGCTCGATACTCCTGTTGATCTGCTGGCCCGGGCCGGGGTGAACCCTTCCGTGATCACGATCTCCGGGCTCGCCGTGACGGGAGTCGCTGCATGGCTCGCCTGGAGCGGGTCATGGGCGGCGTCCGCCGTCGTACTTGCGGCCGGCAGTGTCACCGATGCGCTGGACGGCGGAGTGGCGCGCAGGAGGGACATGGTCACCAGGGCGGGTGCCGTGCTGGACTCCACCTGTGACAGGGTGGGCGAGTTCATGATGTTCTTCGCCCTCCTCACGGGTGCCGCGGCGAGGGAGTGCCCCTCCGTGGTCTACCTCTCGCCCCTCGCGCTGGGTGGTTCGTTCATGGTCAGCTATACCAGGGCGAGGTCCGAGGGTGTGGGGATTCCCTGCACCTCGGGCCTGTTCACGAGGACCGAGAGGCTGGTGCTGCTGATCGCGGCGCTGGTCGTCACGGCTGTTTACGGTGGTGCGCAACCGGTTGCATGGATGCTGGTCATCGTCTCCGCCGGCTCCTGGCTGACGGCGCTCCACAGGCTTGTCGCTGCTTTTGGGCGTAATGGCTGAGATCCCGCGTGGGGTCTGCAGCCTTCGCCGGGTGGAGGTTCCCAATGGGTGACAGGAAGGTCAGGGTCGCGATCGTCGGCGTGGGCAACTGCGCCAGCAGCCTGGTACAGGGTGTCGAGTACTACAGGAACGCGGGCGACGCGGACAAGGTGCCCGGGCTCATGCACGTGAACCTCGGGGGCTACCATGTCAGGGACGTCGAGTTCTCGGCCGCCTTCGACATCAACGTGACGAAGGTCGGACTGGACCTCTCGGAGGCGATCTTCGCCGATCCGAACTGCACCTGGAAGTTCTGCGACGTCCCGAGGACCGGCGTTACGGTCGAGCGCGGCATGACGCACGACGGCATAGGCAAGTACCTCGCCCCCGTCGTCAAGAAGGCCCCCGGCCCCACGGCCGACATCGTGGGCATCCTGAGGGACACCAAGACCGACGTCGTGGTCAACTACCTCCCGGTGGGCAGCGAGGAGGCCACGAAGTGGTACGTCGAGCAGGTGCTGGAGGCCGGCTGCGCCTTCATCAACGCCATACCGGTGTTCATAGCGCGAGAGCCCTACTGGCAGAAGCGGTTCCGTGACAAGAACCTGCCCGTAATGGGCGACGACATCAAGAGCCAGGTGGGCGCCACCATCCTACACAGGATCCTCACGAGGCTGTTCGAGGACAGGGGCGTGCGCATCGACAGGACCTACCAGCTCAACGTCGGCGGCAACACGGACTTCCTCAACATGCTCGAGCGCGAGCGGCTCGAGTCGAAGAAGATATCGAAGACGAACGCGGTCACGTCGCAGATCCCCGGCGGGATGGCCCCCCGCAACGTGCACATAGGCCCCAGCGACTACATCGAGTGGCTCGACGACCGCAAGTGGTGCTACATACGCATGGAGGGCACCTCCTTCGGTGACGTCCCCCTCAACCTCGAGTGCAAGCTGGAGGTCTGGGACAGCCCCAACTCCGCGGGCGTCATCATCGACGCCGTGAGGTGCGCGAAGCTGGCCCTCGACAACGGGCTCTCGGGAGCCATCGAGGCGCCGGCGTCGTACTTCTTCAAGTCGCCTCCGGTGCAGTACTACGACGACAAGTGCAGGGAGTTGACGGAGGAGTACATCCGCTCCTACGGCACAGCGACGACGGGCTAGTGGAAGAGGCCGTCCCCGGCTCCCCAGGGGGGCTGTTCATAACCTTCGAGGGCGTCGAGGGCGCCGGCAAGACCAGCAGGTCCCGCGCCCTCTGCGCCGCGCTCGAGTCCCGCGGATTCGAGGTGGTGCACACCAGGGAGCCAGGAGGCACTCCGGTGGCCGAGGGGATCAGGAGCCTCCTCCTGGACCCGGGTCTGCGCGTCCCCGCCCTCGCCGAGCTGTTCCTCTACCTCGCGTCCCGCTCGGCGAACGTCGAGGATGTGGTGCTCCCCTCGCTCAGGGCATCGAGGACCGTCGTATGCGAGAGGTTCAGCGACGCCACGATCGCCTACCAGTCAGCCGGGAGGGGCCTTCCGGAGGAGGTCGTGCGGGACTGCTGCAGCTTCGCGACCGGCGGGCTGGAGCCGGACCTGACCTTCCTCCTGGACATCGATCCCTCCGTGGGGCTTGCCCGTCTGGGCCGGAGGCAGGGCGCGCCCGACAGGATAGAGCAGGAGGAACTGGCATTCCACGAGAGGGTAAGGAAGGGGTATCTGGATCTCGCATCCGCGTCCCCCAGGTTCCGGGTGCTGGATGCCCGGCTGCCCTGGGACGAGCAGGATTCGGCCATACTCGGGGAGACTCTCCTCATGTTCCGGCAGGCGCTTCCGGGCGGACCCGCCGGGATCCGGGGGGAAGGGAAGGAATCGACGTGAACAGACCCGTTCCGGGATGGCTCGCGACAGCAGTGGCACTCGCCCTCCTCGTTCCGCTCGCCCTCTCGCTCACCCCCGGCGCCGGCGCGGAGCCGGCCTCCGCCAGGATGTCGGCCGCCGAGCTGTTCATCGATGTCTTCACCATGACCAGATCGGCCTACGTCGATTCGGTGGGCTCCATCGAGCTGGTGGAGGCCGCCCTGGAGGGCATGCTGATGTCCCTCGACCCCAACAGCATGCTTCTCACCCCCGACCAGTACGACGATCTGCGCATACAGCTCGAGGGCTCGTTCGAGGGCGTCGGCATCACCATCGGCCAGAGGGACGGGTGGCTGACGGTGATCTCGCCGCTCGAGGGAACCCCCGCGCACAGGAACGGGATGCGATCCGGGGACAGGATCGTGTCCGTCGACGGCATCAGCACCGAGGGCATGCCGACCGACGAGGCCGTCTCCCACATACGCGGGCCACGCGGCACGACGGTCGATCTGACCGTCCTGCGCCCGGGCGTGACCGACACCCTGATGTTCTCCATCGAGCGCGACGTGATCGACTACCCGTCGGTCTCGGCATCCTTCATGGCCGCACCCGGGATTGGCTACGTGAGGCTCTCGAGGTTCTCCGAGGAGTCCGCCGCGGAGGTCCTCGAGGCCGTGCGCAGTCTCGAGGGGGAGGGGGCCGCGAACCTCATCCTCGACCTCAGGGGGAACTCCGGCGGGCTGTTCAATCCGGCGATAGACGTCTCCGACATCTTCCTCCCCGCGGGCGCCCTGGTGGTAACCACCCGGGGGCAGGCGGTCGGCGAGCACGACTACTTCGCCCAGAGGGGAAGGCTCTTCCAGGGCGGCCTCGTCGTCCTGGTGGACGGCGGGAGCGCCAGCTCGGCCGAGATAGTGGCGGGAGCCCTCCAGGACCACGAGAGGGCCGTCGTGATCGGAACCCGGACCTTCGGCAAGGGTTCGGTCCAGTCCCTCTCCGACCTCGGCGAGTATCCGGGCATAGGGCATTATGCAGTGAAGCTGACGACCGCGAGATACTACACGCCGGACGGCCGATGCATCGACCGCACGCTCAGGGACGACTTCCTCGAGCCCGGAACCGAGGAGGACTGGGGGATCGAGCCCGACATCACGATCGAGCCGATGCAGCTCGATGCGGAATTCGTGCTGAGGCTCGAGGAGGGTGCCTGGTTCTTCCGCTTCGCCACGTCATGGAGCCTGGAGAACGGCGTGCCGGAGGACTTCTGGCCGGGAGACGCGCTCCTGGCCGACTTCGGCGCCTATCTGGACGAGGGCGGCTTCGAATGGACCCCGGAGGACATGGAGGCGAGCCGCGGCTACATAGAGCTGGCCCTGATGCGCGAGATCGCGCTTCGCGTGTGGGACATGGACACGTATTACAGGGTCATCGCCCCCCACGACGAGTACATCCAGCGCGCGGTGACATGGTTCGGGGAGGGCCGCTGAGATGAGGATAGCCTTCGGCACCTCGGGGTGGCGGGGAATCATCGCCCGCGAGTTCACCTGGGACAGGGTCGACTCGGTGGTGGACGCGATCGCCGTTCACCTCCTCGAGGAGGGGCGCGGCAGCGTGATAGTCGGGGGGGACACGAGGTTCCTCTCCCCGGAGCTGGCCGAGTCGGCCGCAGGGCGCTTCGCCGCAGCAGGTCTGGAGGTCATCCTGTCGGACCGCCCGGTGCCCACTCCCGTGCTCGCGAGCGCGGTGAGGCGGCTTGGCATGGGCGGTGTGGTGAACTTTACCGCAAGCCATAACCCTTTCATGTACAATGGTATAAAGTTCTCGCCCCATCACGGGGGCCCCGCGCCCGGATCCGTCACCTCCCGTATCGAGACGCTCGTCGAGTCCGGTGCGAAACCCTCCCCGGGCCGGGGCTCCGTCACCACGGCCGACCTGGTCGGGCCCTACGTGAACGGTCTCGAGAGCCTCTTCAATGTCGCCCGAGGGCCGTTCCGCGACCTCAGGGTGGTCTACGACGCCTTCAACGGAACGGGTGCCGGCATACTGGACACCCTCCTCCAGCGTTCGGGCGCATCGGTGAGGACCATCCACGAGATTCGCGACCCCCTGTTCGCCGGGAGGCACCCCGAGCCCAACGAGCACGGGCTGGAGGAGCTCTCCGGAGAGGTCCGCAGGAGCGGGGCCGTCCTCGGGGTCGCCACCGACGGCGACGCCGACAGGTTCGGTCTCGTCGACGAGCAGGGTCGATACGTGTCGCCCCACGACTTCCTGGCCCTGCTGGTCGCCTTCCTGGCAGACAGGGGCGGTCGGGGTGCGTGCGTGAGGTCTGTCACCACCGGGAGCCTCATGGACAGGGTGGCCGCGTCGCGCGGACTCGAGGTCGTCGTGACGCCGGTCGGGTTCAAGCACCTCGGCGGGATGATGCTCGAGAGGGATGTCCTGCTGGCCGGCGAGGAGAGCGGGGGCCTCTCGATCGGCGGGCATGTGCCCGAGAAGGACGGCATCCTGGCCTGCCTCCTGGCGGCCGAGATGACGTCCGCCGGCGGGGCGGGACTGGGCGCGCAGCTCGAGGCGCTGTGGTCGGAGTTCGGCAGGCTCCACCACCGGAGGCTCGACCTCCGGCTGACGGATGCCATGCGCGCCGCGATCTCGTCGGCATTCCTCGACGGGACCCCGTCGGACATCGGCGGCATCCCCGTCGCATCGATCGACCTCACGGACGGGAAGGGGCTGGTCCTCGAGGACGGCTCCTCGGTGCTGGTCAGGCTGAGCGGGACGGAGCCGCTTGCGAGGATCTACCTGGAGGCCGCCTCGGAGGAGACCCTCGACAGGATCGACGAGTCGGTCCGGCAGACGACGGACCGGCGATGATCCTCGATCCCAGGGATCTCGTGCTCGATCTGACCAGCCTCA
The DNA here is from genome assembly GCA_964603785.1 of uncultured bacterium. Taxonomy (GTDB): domain Bacteria; phylum Fermentibacterota; class Fermentibacteria; order Fermentibacterales; family Fermentibacteraceae; genus CAZRWD01. The sequence goes on along the minus strand of CAZRWD010000003.1, from coordinate 120,057 downwards.
GGACAGGCTCCAACCGCGGGGTGTTCGAGATCGACATGACCGTTCCCGACTGGCGCCTCGACGAGGAGATAAGGCCACGCGGCACGGGGAGGCTCGAACTCGAGGTCAACTACAGGGAGCGCAGCGTGATAGTGAGGGGGAGGCTCGACGCCAGGTTCGGCATTCCCTGCAGCCGCTGCCTCGAGGATGCCTCGTTCGCCGTGACCGAGGAGGTGTTCGCCGTATATTCCATGGACGACAGCCTGGATGCCGACACGCCCGCCGTCCGCATACCCCGGAGCGGCAGACAGGTCTCGATACTTGACGCAGTGAGAGAAGCGGTAATACTTTCCGTTCCCGGGAAGACACTCTGCCGTGACGATTGTCGCGGCATTTGCATTGTCTGCGGGGCAAACCTGAATTCGACACGGTGCGGTCACGCCGACGCCGCCGACGCGGGATGCGTGCGCTGAGCGGCGCGGTATAGTCAGGAGGAGTCCAGATGCCAGTTCCCAAGAGACGCAGTTCCTCCGCCAGGGGCGACAAGCGGAGGACACACTGGAAGCTGGAACCGCGCTCGACCGGAGCGTGCCCCCAGTGCGGCGAGCCCAAGCTGCCGCACAGGGTATGCCGGCACTGCGGGTTCTACGACGGCAGACAGGTCGCAGAGGCGAAGACGGAATAGCAGGTGCGAGACCCGTCCTGCCCGGATCGAGTCCCGTTGACCTCTGAGGTCAGGGTGGCCCTCGAGGCCATGGGCGGCGATCGCGGCCCATCGGCAGTGGTCGAGGGTGCGCTCGACCTCCTGGAGTACGGCCCGCCGGAGGTGACGCAGGGGGTCTCGATAGTCCTGGTGGGTGACGAGGCCGTCCTCGCACCCCTGCTCGACCGTGCCGGGGGCGGGGGCCGGCCCGTATCGATACGCCATGCCTCGCAGGTGATCGGCATGGAGGAGCATCCGGCGGAGGCGCTCAAGACCAAGCCCGACAGCTCGGTCATGGTGATGGCCTCCCTGCAGAAGGCGGGTCTCGTCGATGCGATGGTCAGTCCCGGGAACACCGGGGCGATGATGGCGGCCAGCCTGCTGGCACTCGGCAGGATCGAGGGCGTCGCGAGGCCGGCCATAGCCGCCACGTTCCCCACCCTGGGCAACCCGGCCGTCGTTCTGGACGTCGGTGCGAACGTCGGATGCAGGCCCGACCAGCTCTACCAGTTCGCCCAGATGGGTTCGGCCTACTCGAGGGGGGTGTTCGGAGTCCCGGAGCCCCGTGTGGCCCTCCTCAACGTCGGCTCGGAGAGCACGAAGGGCACGGCCGTCGAGCAGGAGGTGTACGGGATGCTGGAGGGGTCGGGCCTCCGGTTCACGGGCAACATCGAGGGCGACGGGATACTGCGGGGTGACGCCGACGTAGTGATCTGCGACGGCTTCACCGGGAACGTCCTGCTCAAGGTCACGGAGTCGATAGCCGAGCTGATCGGCGGCGCGCTCTACACCGAGATGAAGCGGCACTGGTACAGCCGTGCGGGCTTCCTCCTGATGAGGCCGGCCTTCAGCAAGCTCTGGAGGGAGCTGGACTCCGCCGAATACGGAGGCGCGCCTCTTCTCGGGCTCAACGGCGTCTCGATAGTGGCTCACGGCAATTCCGGAGCCAAGGCGATAAGGAATGCCACGACCGCCGCGTGCAGCTTCTTCAGGAGCGGGGTCAACACAATGATAAGAAACGGGCTGCAGCCAGCTTCCCGGGGGGATGTCCAGTGAGCAGGAACGCCTATATCGTCGGCACTGGGAGGAAGGTTCCGGACAGGATACTGACCAACCAGGACCTCGAGAGGATCGTCGACACCACGGACGAGTGGATCACCACCAGGACGGGGATCAAGACCAGGCACATCACCGATCCCGACACGGCCACGTCCGACCTCTCGCTGGAGGCCGTCAGGCAGGCCATGGAGGCGGCGGGCTGGGGTCCGGGGGACGTCCAGGCCCTCATCACCGGCACCGTCACGCCCGACTACGCCTTCCCCTCGACCTCCTGCATCGTCGCCAACCGCCTGGGCATGTCCGGCATCCCCGCCTGGGACTTCGAGGCGGGCTGCACCGGCTTCATCTACGGGCTCATCCAGGCGAAGGCCCTCATCCTCTCGGGGATGTTCGACAGGATCATCGTCGTGGGCGCGGAATGCCTCACCAAGATCACCAACTGGAGCGACAGGACGACATGCGTCCTCTTCGGCGACGGGGCGGGCGCCGCCGCCGTCTCCTCCGAGGGGCCGGGCGGTCTCATCGGTGGATATCACTGGGGAAGCGACGGCTCCCTCGGCGAGCTCCTGATCCAGCCGGGAGGCGGGTCGAGGCATCCGGCATCGGCCGAGACCGTCGCGGCGAACCAGCACGTCATCTACATGAACGGCTCGGAGACCTTCAAGCACGCCGTGCGCGCCATGAGGGACTCGTGCCTCAACGCCCTGGAGATGGACGGGACCGAGAAGAAGTCGGTCGACATGCTCATCTCCCACCAGGCCAACTGGAGGATAATCGACGCCACGGCGAGGGCCCTCGAGCTCAGGCCCGAGCAGGTCTACGTGAACATCGACAGGTACGGCAACACATCGGCCGCCTCCATCCCCATCGCACTGGACGAGGCGATGAGGAACGGCCTGATATTACCCCCGAAGACCGTAGTCCTCGCAGCGTTCGGCGCCGGGCTCACCTGGGGCGGCGTCGTCGTGAAGTGGGAGGCATAGGGAGGTGGATCGCATGAACCGGGGAACGGCCATTGTGACCGGAGCCGCCCGCGGGATTGGTCTGGCCGTGTCCCGCCGGCTGATTGCGGACGGATGGACGGTTGCCGGCTGTGACATGCTCTCGGACGAGCTCGCCGCAGAGGCCGCGATCGCGGGCCCCTCGTTCCTGCCGTGCACCCTGGACGTCACCGATCCCGGACAGGTAGGCGAGACGGTCGACAGGCTCGCCTCGGAGGCGCCCCCGCTCGCGGGCCTGGTGAACAATGCCGGGATCACCAGGGACACCCTGCTCATGAAGATGGAGCCCGACGCATGGGACAGGGTGATAAGGGTCAACCTCACCGGGGCCTTCCTCGTCACCCGGGCCGTATCCCGCCACATGATGAGGGCCAGGGCCGGCTCGATAGTCAACGTGTCGTCCGTGGTGGCGCTCACGGGCAGTGCGGGGCAGGCCAACTACGCCGCGAGCAAGGCGGGGCTCATAGGATTCACCAGATCCCTCGCGAGGGAGCTCTCGGCGAGGAACATCCGGGTCAACGCCATCGCCCCGGGTTTCATAGATACCGAAATGACGAGGAACCTCCCCGAGGAGGTCAGGAAGGGCTATGCCGAACGCATCCCGCTGGGGAGGATGGGTACGCCCGAGGATGTCGCCGAGGTGGTCGCGTTCCTCCTCGGAGACCGGTCATCTTATGTGAACGGTGTCGTGCTTCCAGTAGATGGCGGACTGTCAACCTGAGAGGAGAGGCTGATGTCCCTCGAGAACCGCGTGACCGAGATAATCGTCAACAAGCTGGGCGTGAGACCCGAAGAGGTGACGCCCGAGGCCAACTTCCAGACCGACCTCGGGGCCGACTCGCTCGACCTCGTGGAGCTCATGATGGATTTCGAGGACTCCTTCAAGCTGAAGATCTCCGACGAGGAGTCCTCCGGTCTGAAGACAGTCGCCGACGTCATCGGCTACCTCAAGGGCCACGGTGCGGAGGAGTAGCCTTATTCTGGACTTCAATGCCCTAAAAGGACGGATGAGGTGAAGAGGCGAGTTGCAATCACCGGCCTTGGTGCGATAAGCCCCACAGGCCTCGACGTGGCCGGATCCTGGGCCGGTGCCGTTGCCGGGAGATCCGGGGTCGGGCGGATAACCCTCCTGGATCCCGCACCCTTCACGACGCAGATCGCCGGCGAGGTCTGGGGCTACGATCCCGACCGGTATCTCGATCGCAAGCTGGCCTCCAGGACCGACCGCTACACCCAGTTCGCGATAATCGCCTCCAGGGAGGCATACGCCTCCGCGGGTCTCGCCGACAGCGGCATGGCCCCCGAGAGGATCGGAGTCATAATCGGCACGGGCATCGGCGGGATAGGCACCCTCGAGAACGAGCACACGAAGGCTCTGGAGAAGGGCGTGGACAGGATCAGCCCGTTCTTCTGCCCGATGATGATCGCCAACATGGCCTGCGGTCGCGTGGCCATCGATCTGAACGCCAAGGGGGTCAACTACTCCACGGTCACGGCGTGCGCCACCTCCGGTCATGCCATCGCATCCGCCTACGACTGCATAAGGCTCGGCAGGGCCGACGCGATACTCGCCGGCGGGGCCGAAGCACCGATAACCATGATGGGCCTGGGCGGGTTCTGCTCGCTGAAGGCCCTCTCCACGAGGAATGACGATCCGGCCACCGCGTCCAGGCCCTTCGACCGGGACAGGGACGGTTTCGTCATGTCGGAGGGCGCCGCCGTGGTGGTGCTCGAGGACTGGGACAGCGCCGTCAGGCGCGATGCGCCCATACTCGCGGAGCTCTGCGGGGCGGGCATGACCTGTGACGCATACCACATCACCGCGCCTGCCGAAGGCGGGGAGGGCTCGGCCAGGTCGATGCTCCTCGCCATGGAGGAGGCTGGGATAGGGCCCGACCAGGTCGACTACATCAACGCCCACGGTACCTCGACCGAGCTGAACGATGCCGGCGAGACGCAGGCCATCAAGACGGCCATGGGCGAGGACCGGGCCCGGCGCATAGCCGTATCCTCGACGAAGTCGGTCACCGGGCACATGCTGGGCGCCGCCGGATCGATGGAGCTCGTGTTCACGGTCCTGGCCATACGCAACGGCGTGATCCCGCCGACGGCAACGCTCCAGAATCCTGATCCCGCCTGCGACCTCGACTACGTTCCCGTCAGCGCCAGGGAGGCCTCGATCCGCTACGCCCTCAGCAACTCCTTCGGGTTCGGGGGGCACAACGTTACCCTGGCAGTGGGCCGGGTCTGATGCCGGAAGGCATGGACGGAGCCTCCGCCGCCTCCCCCGGGGCGGCGGAGGCACTTCCGGGCTGCGGCTCGGTCGACTCCGCACTGCTGCTCAACGCGCTGACGCATTCCTCGGACGACGGCTCCCCGGACTACCAGAGGCTCGAGTTCCTCGGCGACGCGGTCATCGAGCTCTGCACCAGGGATATCCTCTATCGCGAGTTCCCGCTGGAGGACGAGGGATCGCTGACGAGGAGGAAGAACGCCGTCGTCTCCACCAGGGCTCTCGCAGCAAGGGGAAGGGCGATCGGACTCGATCGGCTGATCCGCACCGGCAGCGGCCTCGGAGGGGGCGTCCTGCCCGACTCCGTCATCGCAGGAGCCCTTGAGGCCCTGGCGGGGGCCGTGTTCCTCGGCGGAGGGCTGGAGGCAGCCGGCAGGTTCACCAGGGAGGTCGTCACAGGTCCCGGCGGGGGAGTGGTCCCGGATCCCGGGAGGGATTCGAGGAGCATGCTCCAGGAGATGTGCCAGCGGTCGGGGATCCCCATCCCCGCCTATCGCGTCGTGAGAACCGGGGGGATGGACCACGCGCCGACCTTCCGCGCCACGGTGAGGCTCAGGGGCCGGATCGTCGGCAGGGGCGCGGGAACTGCCAAGAAGGAAGCCCAGTCGGCGGCCGCGAAGGACGCCCTCGGTCGCCTGGGGGAAGGGGGATGAGCAGCTTGGATTACCATCTTTCCGAGGATGTTCTCGCGATACGGGAGCTATGCGCGGAGATCAACCGCAAGCACATCATACCGGTCCGCGAGGAGCTGGACAGGGAGAACAGGTTCCCGCGCGAGATAATGAAGGTCCTCGCGGAGAGCGACCTTTTCAGGATATACATCCCGTCCGAGTACGAGGGTCTCGGCATGGGCTCGCTCGCTCTCTGCGTGGCGGCCGAGGAGCTCAGCAAGGCGTGTGCGGGCGTGGCGACCACATATGCCGCCAATGCCCTCGGCGCCATGCCCATCCTGCTGAGCGGCTCGGAGGAGCAGAAGGCACGCTTCCTCCCGCGGCTGGCATCCGGGAACAGCCTCGCGGCATTCGCCCTGACCGAGCCCGACGCGGGCAGCGATGCGGGGGGGATAAGGACCAGGGCCGTCCTCGACGGTGACCATTACGTCCTCAACGGGACCAAGCAGTGGATCACCAACGGCGGCGAGGCCCAGGTATACACCGTGATCGCCATGACCGATCCCGACAGGGGCGCCAGGGGCGCCTCCGCCTTCATCGTCGAGGACGGGACGCCCGGTTTCGTCTACGGCAAGAAGGAGGACAAGATGGGGATCAGGGCCTCCGCCACCAGGGAGCTCGTGTTCGAGGACTGCCGCGTCCCGGCGGCGAACCTCATCTCCCGCGAGGGCATGGGCTTCATGGTCGCGATGAGGACCCTGGACAACTCGAGGCCCGGCGTGGCCGCACAGGCCGTCGGCATAGCGCAGGGCTCCCTCGACGAGGCTCTGGTGTACGCATCGCAGCGGAGGCAGTTCGGCCAGCGCATCGACTCCTTCCAGGGCATCCAGTTCATGCTGGCCGACATGGCCACCCAGGTGGAGGCGGCCAGGGCCCTGACCTACTCCGTCGCGCGGATGATCGATGCGGGAGCGAAGCGCTTCGAGAAGGAGGCCGCCATGGCCAAGGTCTTCGCGAGCGACGTCGCCATGAAGGTGACCACCGATGCCGTGCAGATCCTCGGCGGCTACGGGTACATGAAGGAATACCCCGTCGAGAAGATGATGCGCGACGCCAAGATCACGCAGATCTACGAGGGCACCAACCAGATCCAGCGCGGTGTCATAGCGTCCGCCCTGATCAGGGAGACCGCCTCGAGGGAGAAGTAGCAGATGCGGATCGTCGTTGCCATGAAGCAGGTGCCGGACACCGCCGAGGTCAGGATCGACCCCGAGAGGAACACCCTGATCCGCGACGGCATCCCCTCCATCATGAACCCCTTCGACGCGTATGCGCTCGAGGAGGGGCTCCGCTGGAGGGACGAGAAGGGCGGCGCGGTCATAGCCATGACCATGGGGCCGCCGCAGGCCGAGGAGATCCTCAGGGAGGCCGTGTCGATGGGCGCCGACGAGGCTCTTCTCCTGTCCGACAGGGCCTTCGCCGGGGCCGACACCTGGGCGACCTCCCACACCCTCGCGGCGGCGGTCAGGAAGCTGGGCGACATCGACATGGTGATCACGGGCAAGCAGGCCATAGACGGCGACACCGCGCAGACCGGCCCCGGCATCGCCGCCTCCCTCGACTGGCCCCAGATCACCTTCGCGGGGCGCATCCTGGGGGTGGACGACGGCAGGGTGACGGCCGAGCGCTACGTCGAGGGCGCTGTGGAGGTTCTCGAGGCTCCACTCCCCGTCGTCCTGACAGTGCTGAAGGATGCCAACGTGCCGAGGATGCCGTCACTCCGCGGCAAGATGAAGGCCAGGTCGCTGCAGGTCACCCGCTGGGGAAGGGAGGACCTCGGCCTGTCCGAGGAGGAGACCGGCCTCGAGGGATCGCCGACGAGGGTGGTGAGGATAGCCACTCCGGAGACCCGCGGGGGAGGGGAGATCCACAGGGGGTCGCCCGAGGAGCTGGCCGTGATCCTCGCCGACATCCTCCTCGGAAGGGAGGACGCCGGATGACCGCGAGGCTGGAGATCAGGACCGACATCTGCACGGGATGCGGCGCCTGCGTCGACGCATGCCCGTTCGGCGCGATAAGCCTCTCAGACGGCGTGGCGGTGGTCTCGGACGCCTGCACCCTCTGCGGCGCCTGCGAGGCCTCCTGCCCGTTCGGCGCCATACTCATCCGGAGGGATGAGGCCGGCCGAGCCGACCTGTCGGACTACACCGGAACCATGGTCGTCGCCGAGACCCGCGACGGAGAGATCGACCACAGCACACTCGAACTGCTGGGCGCCGCCAGGCGCCTGTCCGAGGCCGAGGGCGGAAGCGTAACCGCCGTTCTCCTGACCGGGGAGGCGGGCGGACAGGCAGGCACCCTCGCCTCGTACGGCGCCGACAGGATTCTGCTCGTCGAATCCCCGGCGCTCGGGCACTACCTCACCGAGCCGTGGACGAAGATGCTCACCAGGCTGATCCGCGAGTGGAAACCCGCCATCGTCCTCGCCGCGGCGACCACCACGGGCCGTGACCTGATGCCCAGGGTGGCCAAGCTGCTCGACACCGGGCTCACAGCCGACTGCACCGGGCTCGAGATCGACGCGGAGAAGGGCCTGCTGCTGCAGACCCGGCCCGCCTTCGGCGGGAACATCATGGCGACGATCATCTGCGAGCGGACCAGGCCCCAGATGGCCACCGTCCGCCCCCGGGTGATGAAGGCCCTCGAGCCCGTCGAGGGCCGGTCCTGCGAGACCGTGCGCATCGAGGCCCTGCCCGGAGAGCTCGACTCGCGAGTCAGGCTGGTAGGGCACAGGGTCCTCGACGAGGGGGCTGTGGACATCGCCGAGGCCACGGTGATCGTCTCGGGCGGCAGGGGCATGAAGTCACCCGACAACTTCTCGCTGCTCGAGGAGATCGCGGGTCTTCTCGACGGCAGCGTGGGGGCGAGCAGGGCGGCCGTGGACTCGGGCTGGATCCCCTATCCGCACCAGGTCGGCCAGACCGGCAAGACGGTCCAGCCCAGGACATACCTGGCCTGCGGCATCTCCGGGGCGGTCCAGCACAGGGTGGGTATGCAGTCCTCCGACACCATCGTGGCAATCAACAGGGACGAGTCGGCCCCGATCTTCCAGTTCTGCTCCAGCGGCTTCGTCGGCGACCTCTTCGAGATCCTCCCCGCCCTCGCCAGGGAGATCAGGCGCCGCAGGGGCGGCGGACAGGGCGGCGCTTGAGGGAGCTGAGGGGCGTCCTCCACATCCACACCAGGTATTCCGACGGGACGGGGACCGTCCCGGAGATAGCCGGGGCCGCTCGCGAGTGCGGCCTCGACTTCATCGGCATCAACGATCACATGAGCCTCGGCGCGAGGGACGACGGCCACGGGGGGATGCATCAGGGCGTCCTCGTGCTGGCCGGCGTGGAGCTCAACGACCGGCGCGGGGCGAACCACATCCTGGCATACGGCATCGACGACATCCCGCCGTCCCGTGACACCGCCGGGCAGCTCGCCGCCGTGAGGGAGGCCGGGGGGCTGGCTATAGCCGCCCATCCCTTCGAGAGGCGTGGATACCTCCCGAAGACCAGGGCGATCGGATGGTCCGGTCCCCTCGACGGGCTGGACGGCGCCGAGGTGTGGAACTACATGTCCATCTGGAAGGCCGGGATCACCCTGCTCGACATCCGGGCCAGGCTGGACAGGCCGGACGACTACACCCGGTGCACCTGGGACGAGTCGAGGGACTTCTGGTTCGGATGCGGCGGCTGCGCCGTGGGGGGGGCCGACGCACACGCCTACGGTCTGGGTCCCGCGAGGGCCTTCCCCTATCCGATGCTCTTCCGGAGGGTTCTGACGCATGTACTTCTTGACCGAGCCTGCGCTTGTGGAGATGATCCAACTGAACGGACGATCCTGGAGGCCATCCGCAGCGGCAGGTGCTTCGCTAGCAACGCGCTGCTCGGGGACGCCGGGGGGTTCAGGGCCGTGAGGCGCGGAAGCTCGGTCGAGGTGACCATGCCCGGGGAGGCGCAGCTGGTGGCTGCCACACCCTCGGGGACCGTGTTCTCCTCGACGGCGGAGGGTGTCGTCGCATTCGCCGCCCCCGTCGGGCAGCCGGTCGCGCTCGAAGCCTCGAGAGACGGGAGGACCTGGATCTGGTGCGGCCTTTCCTGCTCTGTGCGCTGATATCGCTGCCGGTCCTGGCGTCGCCGGTGGACACCGCTGACGACTTCCTGCGCGCCGTGGAGTGGGGTGACGGCGAAGCCCTGCTCGAGACCCTCAGCGAGAGTCTCGGCAGCACCCTGGAGGCGAGGTGGGCCGAGTTCGGCGAGGTCGCACGCACCCGCCCGGAGGTCGCGCAGGGGCTGCTCTCGAGGGTCACCCCCTTCATCTCCCCCGCGGACGCCGCCTCGATGAGCCTAGCGTCGTTCCTCTCGCTGATCCTGCCGGGGCTCGGCCTCGGGGGGTACGAGGCCTCGATGGTGGAGGAGATCCATGCCGAGATGAGGGGGTCGACCGCGCAGGTCTCGATGGCATGGCCGGACGGGCGCTCGGTCGAGTTCTCGATGGTCTGGGAGGACGGTTCCTGGCATATCTCCGGGACTCCGTTCCTGGAGTCGATCCTGGAGGACGTGTTCTAGCGGCCCGGTCGCAGCACCAGCCGGAGGGCGCCGGCGTGTGTCGCCCGACCGGCATCGACGAGGGAGAAGGAGGGAAAGAGATGAGGAAGCTCCTGTTCGCGATCCCCATAGCCTGCATCGCCCTTGCCTGCGGGGGCGGGAGCCCCGAGGCAACTGTCCAGCAGTTCTTCGACGCGGTGAAGTCCGGCGACGGCGAGACTGCGGCGGGGCTGATAAGCAGCGCCAGCCTCGACGAGCTGACAGGCAGCTTCGAGGAGATCAGGAACGATCCGTCCGGCGAGGAGCTCGCCATGCTCAACATGCTGCTCGGCACGACCCTGACCGCCGAGGAGCTGGCCGGGCTGGACACGGAGGGGCTCGCGGCCCTCATTCTCGGCAGCGAGATGATCAGGGACGAGTTCCCCAGCTCCTACGAGGTCACGAACACCGTGATCGACGGGGACCGCGCAGTCGTGACGGTCATCGGCACCACCGCCGACGGCGACACCGACGAGGAGGACCTGCAGCTCGTCCGCGAGGACGGAGCCTGGAAGTTCGACCTGGCAAGCATGTAGGGTCGGGCGCCGGGTCCCCTCCAGGGATTAGCGGCTTTCCTCCCGGGATACTATGTTAGCTGGCAACAATCGCCGCTCCGGCGGCGACCATGAGGGTACCTAGACGGTATCCGGCTCCCCTGGATGGGGTATGAGGAGGTTACCAGTGAGAAGGTTCGCAACGGCAGTTTCGATCGTCGCCCTGCTCGCAGTCGCCTGCGGCGGCGCAACCCCCGAGGCCACCATCAACGGCTTCTTCGAGGCGATGAAGGCCGGCGACGGGGCCAAGGCCGTCACCTACCTGTCGCAGACATCCATCGACGAGATGGGCGCCGGCCTCGAGGACATCAAGGCCGACACCACCGGCATGGCTGCCGCCATGCTCCCGATGATGGGCATCAACGTCACCCCCGAAGAGCTGCAGGACATGAGCGCGGAGGAGTTCGTTGCCGCCCTCTTCAGTTCGCCCATGATCAAGGACATGATCGGCACGGCCGAGATCGCGGTGCTCGAGACCACCATCAACGGCGACAACGCCACCTGCCGCGTCAGCATGACCATGAACGGCGAGACGCAGGAGGACGAGCTCACGCTCGTCAAGGAAGGCGGCTCCTGGAAGCTCATCTTCGACGAGTTCGGGATGTAGTTCGAGGGTTGCCAGGCGGAGGCCCCGCGCGAGCGGGGCCTTTCGCTTCTACGGGGATTCTCCGGTGCATCCGCCTGCGAGTATCCGGGCCACCGGACCCGCACAGGACAGCGAGTTCCTCACATCCTCGTCGGGCAGGGCTGCGATCCGTGCCTCGAGATCCCTGCCGGCGTCCGCCAGGACGCGGGCCGCGGCATCGGCGTCGCCGGCCGCGCCGAGTGCTCCGGCCAGCTCCAGGCTCCGCTCCGCCGACTCGATCTCGGAGAGGGTCGACCTCCCCGAGAGGGAGGCCCCGATGAGCTCCACGGCCCCCTCGAGGTCCGGATCGGGCCGGTTCTTCAGGAAGAGCCCCCTAAGGTATCTCCACAGGCCCGCAAGGCTCTCGTCGCCCGGCTCGGCGAGACCATCCAGGATCTCCCCCGCCTCGGCGACGGACCCGTCCTTCAGGAGGGCCTCGCAGAGGCGTAGCGACGCCTCGAGGCGCAGGGCCGTGCTGCCGAGCCTGTCGAAGACCTCGACCGCCCTGCGCAGCTCGACGACCGCCTCGGAGGTCCTGCCGCACCTCAGTCTGAGCAGACCAAGCCCGAGGGTGCCGTAGCCCTCGCCCAGGTCGTTGTGTATCCTCCTGCTGACCTGGAGGTATCTGGCGAAGTAGTGCTCCGCGTCGGCCAGCCGGTTCACCCTGCTCGATATGTCCGCTATGTTGAAGCAGGCTATGGCAGTACCCAGAGCGTCATCGTACTGCTCGTTGATCCTCAGCACCTCGCCCAGCATCTCGAGGGCGCGGCCGTACTCGCTGGTCCGGATGTAGTAGTCGGACATGTTGTTCTTGACCAGCGCCTCGCCGATCCTGTCCTCGTGCATCCTGTAGAGGTCCAGCGCCTTCTCGTACCAGGGCAGGGCCTCGCCGCCCGGCGTGGTGGCCGAGAGGAAGTCTCCGCGTCTCGTGAAGTACCTGGCCTTCGCATTGTGACCCCGGGGATCGTCCCCGGGGACGAGCGCCAGGACCTCCCCGGCCTGGTCCAGCTTCGCGAATCCGGAGGGGAAGTCGCCCGCGATGTAGTCGAGGAAGGCCAGATAGACGAGGATCTCCGTCCGCAGGGAGGGGTCCCCGGTCGCCTCCAGTGCGGCCGAGAAGGATCCCCTGGCCTCCGTGTACATGCTGGCCCTGTAGAAGTTCTCCCCCTGCAGGACCATCACCTCGGCGCCCTCCCCGGCCGGGGCCAGTCCAAGCGCCTTCTCCAGGTGGGCGGAGGCGGCCATGACGTCCCCGGTGATGGATTTGAGCTCGCCCAGGTTCCGCTCGGCGAGGTACATCCTCGCGGGATCCTTCGCGCCGCTGGTCGAGAGGAAGCTCTCCAGCCAGCGGATGGCATCCAGGTTCGCCCTCCTGGCGAGGGCCTTCATCGCGGCGGCCCAGGTCAGGTCCGCCGCCCTCTCGTCGACCCCGCCCAGCAGGGCGTGGTATGCCGCGGCCGCGAGGAAGTCGTCCCTCCCGGCCTCGCAGAGCCTCTCGAAGAAGGAGCTGATCCCCGCGTGAAGGGCCCTTCGCAGCGGGCCGCTTATCGTCTCCGAGAGGAAGTTGCGCATCGCGTCGTGCGTGAAGGTGAAGAGGTCCTCCTCGCCCTGGTGCCTGACCTCCGAGAGGACCCCGGCCGTGATCGCCCTGTCCAGGGTCGCCGCCAGGGCCAGGGGGTCCGCGCCTCCGATCTCGCGCAGGAGCGCCGCCGGGAACAGCCCCGAGGTGAGCGACGCTATCTTCAGGACGGACAGGTCGGATTCGGAGAGCCTGCCCAGCTTCCTGTCCATTATCGCGGCAAGTGTTGACGGGATCTGCATCCTCGCGGGGATCCTGTAGGTGCGTTCGCCCAGCCGGGTGCGGAGGGTGCCGTCCTCGTGGAAGGAGACCAGCAGCTCCCTCAGGAAGAGCGGGTTGCCGCCGCTCTGGCGGTGCATCATCTCGAGGAATTCGGAAGGGACTCCGGGGTCGTGGAGGCTGAACATGACGAACGCCCTCGACTCGTCGGCGTCAAGGTTCCTCAGCCTGAGGTCGAGCAGGGGGATCGACGAGCGGAGCGACCGGAGCCGCTCGAGTACGGGATCGGGGGCACCCGGGACGGTCCTCGTGGCGAAGAGCGACACTATCGGGAACATCGCAGACGAGCGCACTGCGAAGGAAAGCAGCTCGAGGTCCGGATGGCTCAGCCACTGCGCATCCTCGACCATTAGGAGCAGGGGGGTCTCGGCTGACGCCGCATTCAGGACCTTGGAGACGTCCTCGAGTATGCGGAACCTCAGCCGCTCCTCCCGGAAGTACTGGACGTCGTCCCTGGCGCAGCCGCCGAAGCCCGGCAGGAGCTCCATCGTGGCCGGGTGGAGGGATCCCGCCGACTCCGCTATCCGCTCCACCGCATCCCTCCCGAGGGACTCGAGGAGGTCCCCCAGAGGCTGCACCAGGATCCTGTAGGGCTCGCTCTCGAAGAACTCGGTGCAACGCGCCTGGAGGATCCTGTGGCCGTGCATCTCCCAGACCCTGCGGAACTCCTCGGCCAGCCTGCTCTTGCCGACCCCCTCCTCGCCAGTGAGCAGGACGGCCCTCCCGCCGCCTCCCAGGGTCTCCTCGGCCAGCTGGCGGAGCTTCTTGAGCTCCGTCCTCCTGCCGATGAGGTGGGTGAAGGAGGGAGCCTCCCCGGCAGGCCGCGAGCCCTCCGACGAGGACACGGCCACCTTGCCCCTTCCGGAGTCCTTGGCCTCGTAGAGAGCCCGGTCCGCGAGCTCGATGATCTCCTCGAGCGATCCCTCCCGGCCCGTTCCGGTGCAGACCCCCGCCGAGATGGTGATGCGAAGGTTCTTCCTCGTCTTGAGGGAGGCAACCTTGGAGACGATCCTCTCCGCGACGGCCTCGGCCTCGGACGCGCGGTCGCCTCGCAGGACGAGGAGGAACTCGTCTCCCCCGAACCTCGAGAGGTGGTCGCCCTGCTCGATGATCTGCGATATCGCCGCGGCGATGCCGCTGAGGGCCTCGTCGCCCGCGAAGTGACCGTGTATGTCGTTGACCAGCTTGAAATGGTCGATGTCGAGCATGATCGCGGCCCACCGGTCGCCCGAGGATTGGAAGGCTCTGACGAGGGGCTTCACCGAATCCTTGAGCGGGATGCCGGTGAGTGGATCGAGGTCGGGCATGCTCCTCCGATTCGCCTCCTGCGCCGGAAGCCGCTAGAGTGGCTCCTCCCTGTCGAGTCCGGGAGTCTCCCAGTCCTCCCTCAGCAGGACGAGGACCGAGGAGTAGGGAACCACGAAGTACTTCTTCCCCTCGAGATTAAGCTCGAATGCGCTGCTGCGTATGTACATGACGTAGTCGCCCTTCTTGGCCTGGAGGGCGATGTACCTCTGGCGCGCGGCGGGGGCAGGCTTCCAGGGCTCCTCGTCCCCCGCTCCCGATATGGATACCGGGTAGCCCGGCCCGACCGCCTCGACCCAGCCCCCGGAGATGTGCTTCCCGTCGGCGGCGGAGTCGGGCAGGTAGAGCCCCGTATGGGTCCGCTCGCCGGACGAGGTCGGCGAGACGAGCAGCCTGTCGCCCACCACCAGGAGATGCTTCTTGCCGATGATCAGGGCGTCTTCCATGCCCGGAATGTACCTCCCGGGGAGGGGTGCGGTCAAAGCCCCGGGGCTGCTCGCGATGCCTGACTGGGCGATCCTTCTCTCGCACGGAGTGGAGTCGATCCACACCAGTCTGTGGCCCTCGGCAGACATCAGACACGGCGCCGTTGCTACGGCGATCCTGGACGAGAACTCCCTGGATCGATTACACCCCCGGCTTCATCCACGGCCGAGGACAGATGCATGGCGGTCGTGGGAAGTCATCGGCAGAGAGGTCGTCGATACCCCGCAGGTCTGGATGAGTTACGATGGCTACCTGACGTACCCCAGATTCCGTAGTGCCTGGATCATCGAATCTTCCAGTGATACAGGGCGGGGATGTCCGACCGCAGGAGTCGCCCAGTACAATAAAGCCTCATCCAGCAGAACACTGTCGACATTGGCAAGAGGGTGCCTCTCGCCCGGGTCTTCTAGCAGATCGAACTGGAACGACGCATTCGTGCTCTGAACCCAGTGGAGTTTCTGGTCGTCCGCTCTCACCGAGGCTCTGCCTCCGGTCGTCAATACGATGCTCGAGGGGAGCACCCGGCCCGTCCGCGCTTGGTGGAGTATGTCCTGTCCTTCCACCCACTCCGGAACCTCCATCCCACAGTAGGTGAGCAGCGAGGGCAGGATGTCGATCTGGCCGACCAGCGCATCCTCGACGTGGCCGGTGGCAATCCCCGGACCGGAAACTACCAGAGGGACATTCAGCAGTTCCTGGTAGAGCGTGTGACCATGGCCCAACCCTCCATGATCAAGAAATTCCTCGCCGTGATCTGCCATGACCACCACCAGCGCGCTGTCGGCTATACCAGCTGATCGCAGGCCCTCCAACAGCCTCCCCAGCTCGTGGTCCGTATAAGCGATCTCTCCGTCGTAGAGGTCGATGAGGTGTGTCAGTCCGGCCGAATCGATCGCTACGTCACCAGAGTTGACCTCTGCAACTGCTGTCTTGCTTCCCCAGCTCGCGTCGAACAGCCCCTCGTAAGATGGATCTGCGAAGAGCGTGTCAAAGGGAGGGTCAGGATCGTAGGTCAGATGTGGATCATAGAAGTGAACAACTAGCAGCAGCGGTCTCTCTCTCTCTCTCTCTCTCTCTCTCTCTCTGTAATCCATTGCAGGACATCATCTACGGTCTCATGAGCGTTTCTGGCCGTGACCTCCTCGACTGAACTCACGCAGTCGTAGTGATCGTACCCACGGTGGAATCCGAAGTCCGCGCTCATGAACAGCACGTTGAAGAATGCGGCGGTCTCGTAACCTTCGTTCTTGAAGAACTCCGGCAGAATCGGTAAGGATGGATCGAGTCCGTAGAACAACCCATCCCAGACACCCGCCATATGAGAGCGATGCGTCAAGCCTGTCATAATCGTAGCCATGGCCGGGAGAGTCCACGGACTCTGCGCCTGGACTCTGGCCCAGCGCGTTCCGGCCGCAGCTAGACTGTCTATCGTGGGAGAGGTATCCCTGGAGTAGCCGTAACAGCCGAGATGATCCGCTCTCACCGTGTCGATGAGAATGAGCACTACGTCAGGCTTGTGGACATCACCGCCACATGCCATCACGAACGCCAGCAGCACGACAAGTTTCATAGCGAGTCGTCCGTACAACCTCCGTTACCCCCTTTCCCCCATCTGAATGTCGAGCCTGTCTCATAACCTGCCCGTTAAGAGAACGCTACCGGGAATCGCCGTCAATGCTCACCTGGCAGTCCGTCCAAGGCGGCATAACCTCGGTTTGACACGATATCGATAGCTAAGCAGATCACGCCTATCTCGCGGAAGGACACGCCATGGCTTGGACAGGAGGTCGCATCGCGGTCGCCTCCCTGTTGTCACAGGTTCGTTCAGCCGAGAGCCGCACGTACGGTGAGGCGGCATTCCAGGGGATATGGATTCTCGTGATCATGTTTGCTATGCGGGATATCATCCGCTTTCCGTTGCCTTTCGGCCCTCGTGCTCGTGTATCATTCTGCCCCCGGCCAGGATGAAGGTTCCACAAGGCAGGAGACCGGCCAGGTTCGAACGACTGTCCCGGCACCACCCCAGTGACTGTGCTGCTCCGGCCGGTTATGGATGCTCGCCCTCGCGTCCATCGGGGCAGAATCAGGTGGCTTCAGCGCGGGGGTGGAGGATGTGTGCAGGGCCGTTTTCATGGCGTTGCACGACAGCAGGTTGCAAAGCGAATTTCAACGATTTCAAACCCGAAGGGGTCCGGGGGGGTGGCGGAGGACCGGGGATTCGAACCCCGATGGGCAATGCCCGGCGGATTTCAAATCCGCTGCCTTACCGTTAGACTAGTCCTCCACCCTGCGGGAATGTAGTTTATGGCTCCAGAACGGTCAAACCGGCACCTTCGACGGGAGGCCCGATGCTGGAGTGCGAGCTCAAGTTCCGGTTCGAAGACCCCTCCTCCGCCGAGAGGCTCCTGGAGGAGCGCGGCGTCGCGCTCTCGGAGCCCGTAGCCGAGAGCAACTCCGTCCTCGACCTGCCCGACCGCAGCCTCGGCGCGGGGGGGATCCTGCTCAGGGTCCGTGACGAGGGCGGGTCTACGGTGCTGACCGTGAAGGTCCCGGTGCCGGACCCCTCCGTGAAGGTGCGCCGCGAGCACGAGACGGCCGCGGACTGCACGCCGCGCGAGCTGGAGGCGCTCCTGGGGGCGCTGGGATACGGGGTCGTGGCCAGGTACTCGAAGACGAGGCGCACCGGGATGCTCGGCGCGGTGAAGGTCTGCCTCGACACCCTCTGGTTCGGGACCTTCGTCGAGCTGGAGGCCTCCGACACTGCATCCCTGGAGGAGGCCGTGAAGGCACTCGGGTTCGACAGGTCGGCGGTCATCACGAAGAACTACCTCGAGCTCGAGAGGGAGGCCCGCGGGTGAGATCGCCCGGGGCCCTCCGCCGGCTCGGGGCGCCCGTGCTCCTCGCCGCGGTCCTCTGGGCCGTTGCCTCCCTGTCGCCCGGGGGCTTCTGGATCATGGACGAGGCCTACGCCTTCCTGCAGGTCGAGGCCCTGTCAGCCCGGTTCGAGCTGCCCCCCGCCGTCCCCTTCCCCGGCGCGGAGGCGCTGGGCCCGGAGGCCCCGTCGCTCAGGCCCCTCCCGCACCACTACGGCTTCGTGAGGGACGGCAGGCTCTTCGCGCAGTACTCCCCGCTGTTCCCGCTGCTCACCACCCCCCTGTACGGGCTCTTCGGCCGCCCTGGGCTCTTTTTGCTTCCGGCCGCGTCGTGCATGGTGCTGCTCGCGGCCCTGTCACGCATCCGCGCCCGTGCGGGGACGGATCGGGAGGGCCCGGGGCTTCTGCTCCTCGTCGGGACGCCCCTGCTCTTCTACAGCCAGGTCTTCTGGTCGCACCTGCCGGCCATGGCCCTCTGCGCCCTGGCGTGGCTGGCCGTCTCGGAGGGGCGCGGGAGGGTCCTGCCTCTCGCGCTGGTCTTCGCCGCGGGGCTCATGCGCGAGGAGTGCCTGGTGTTCGTGCCGCTGCTGCTGGTCCACGGGTGGCGGAGGAGACCCTGGGCGCCGGTGGCGGCTGCCGCCGCCTGTGCGCTCGCCTTCCTCGGCCTGCAGAAGCTCCTCACCGGGGAGTGGCTGGGCACGCACCTCGCCGCGAGCGGCACGGAGCAGGGCCTCTACGGATTCGCCGGGACGGGAATCGTCTGGAGGAAGCTCTTCGTCCTGCGCACATGCCTGCTGTCGTGCCTTCCCGGCGAGCCCGTCCTGCTGCAGGTCGTCGCCGGCCTGGGCCTCTGGGCCGTGTGGGCAGTCTCGCGGGGGGATTCGCGCCGGGCGCGGGCGGTCTCGGCGGCCGGGCTGTGGATCTCGGCGGCGCTGGCGGTGCTGCCGGCCCTGCGTGGGTTCCCGCTGCTGTCGCTCCTGGAGCTCAAGCACCCCCTCGTCACCCTTCCGGTCCTGTGGCTCGCGGGCAGGCCGGGGCGCGACTGGATCGCGCCGGCGGCGGCGCTCGCCGCGTTGCTGGCGGTGATGGATCCCATGCACGCACAGGATGTCGCCTGGGGCTCCAGGCTCCTGCTCCCGCCCCTCGTGATGCTCGCTGCCGTGGCCGTGCGGCCCCTGCGCAGGGCCGCCCCCGCGGTCCTGCCGCTGCTGGTGGTGTCCGCGGTTTCCGTCGGCTTCCTCGAGGTCAAGCGGCTGCGGTCGGAGAGACTCGTCGAGGAGACAGGGAGGCTCGGCGGCGCCGTCATCGCCACATCCTGGGAGCTGCCCGGGGAGTTCGCGTCGCTCCAGGCGGCCGGCACCCCGGTCGTGCTGGCGGACAGCACTGCGGAGCTGGCGACCGCCCTGGACGCCTTCGACGGCCTCTCCCCGGTGATCGTATCGCCCCTGCGCGACATCGGGGCGGTCCGGTCCGCCGCCGCGGCCGCCGGGCACGCGACGGCCCCCGTGTTCTCCGTCTCCTTCGACCCGGCTCTCGAGGCCGTCGTCCTCGGGGTCCTCCCGACCACCCCTTGAGGATCCCCGCCGACCACGACCTGTCCCGCAGGCTCCATCTCTCCGTCATCGCCTGCTGCGCGGCAAGCCTGCCCTTCGCGCTTGCCGGCGGACGGACCCTCCTCGGGATCCCCCTCGTCTGGGCGGTGGGTGCCCTGGAGCACCGGATCTGGAGGGGGAGGCAGCTTGCCCGGAGAAGGGCCGCCGAGGCCGGGCCGGGCGCCGGCGTGATGGAGCACCTTCCCGTCGTCGCCCCCATGCACGCGCTCCTGGACGATGCGGAGCGGGAGGAGCTGGCGCGTCTCTGCGCCGTCTTCCTCGCCGAGCACCCCGTGACCGGCGTGGCCGGGGCGCCGGTCTCGCCGCGGACCAGGGCCCTGGTGGCGTCTGCGGCCGTGACGCTGGTCCGGGGCAGGCCGGAGTGGGAGTACCCCCCCTTCGGCGAGGTGCTCGTCTATCCAGGGATCTTCGAGGGGGACGGATCGTTCCGCCTGGTTACGGGCAGGGGCGGGGGAGGGGTACTGGGGATGGCGCACGGGCTCGGCCCGGTGATCCTGTCGCTGCCCCACCTGGAGGGATTCCCGGGGGCTGTCCTGGCCCTGCACGAGTTCGCGCACGTCCTGGACGGGGTGAGGGACGCCGACGGGGTGCCGGATCAGCTCGACCGCGCCTCCGCGAACGAATGGAGGGCTGTGATGGAGGTCGAGATGCCCGCAGGCCTGCCCGCGGAGGGCCCGGCCCGCCGCGTCGAGTACGCCCATGCCTCGGAGTTCTTCGCCGACGCCGCGGCGATGTTCTTCACCGACCCGGGGCTCCTGGCCTCGAGGCGCCCCTCCCTCTACGCAGGCCTGGAGAGGGTCTTCAGGCAGGACCCGCTGGCTTCCCGGAGGCCCCGGGAGTAGACAGCGGCACACCCTCCCTGCAGAGCGGGCAGTCCGAAGGGTCCCAGCTCTCCGCCGAGACCGAGAGCAGGGCCTTCCAGGGCATCCCGGGGTCGAGGGTGCCGCCTGTCCTGTCCACCAGAAGCCCTGTCGCGACCACCTCCGCCCCTCTCGACTCGATGGCCCGCACCGATTCGGCGATGCTGCCGCCCGTGGTGGCGACATCCTCCACCAGCAGCACGCGGGACCCCCTCCCGACCACCGTGAAGCCGGACCTCAGGGCCATGGCACCGTCCGTCCCCCTCTGGAGGAAGGCGAATGGCAGGCCCATGTGAAGGGCGGTGGAGAAGCCGAAGACGATCGCCCCGAACGCGGGGGAGCAGACCAGGTCGATGCCGCCCGCCCCGGCCTCGAAGGCGCGCGCCATGAGCCCCCCCAGCTCGTGGACGAGCGCGGGCTTCTGCGCGATGCGGATCTTCTCGAAGTAGACGCTGCCGTGCCTGCCCGAGGTGTACCTGAAATGCCCCTCCAGCAGGGCATCGCACTCCCTGAGTATCTCGACGACCCTGTCGCTGTTCATGTGAGCCTCCCTGCGCTTATCGAGCGCACCGGCGCGCCCTCCCCGAAGATGCGGGAGGGCACTGCCGGAGTTGGCGCCGCAACCGCCTCGGCGGCCGCGCCCAGCGATTCCGCCAGAAGTCCCGGGTACCTCGCGGCGATCTCACGGTGGGTGACCGAGGCGATCGCCCTGCGCTCCCTGGAGATGTCCTCCGGGAAGAGCCCGGTGAGCATCCTCCCCAGCGCCGTCCTGCACCAGCCCCTCGGCCCCAGGGGGCGCTCCATGGCCGAGAATGCCGACAGTATTGCGAGCCTGACGTCCTCCTCCCCGGGCCCCTCGTCGGGAAGGAGCTCCGGGAGCCTCCGGACAAGGGCCAGGGTGCGCGCGGGATCAGGATCCCTGTGGCTGTATATCTGCAGGAGCCCGGAGGAGGAGTCGTGCCAGGCTCCGACCTCGTAGGCCCCTCCGGCCATCCTGAGCCTCCTGTAGAGCATGCCGTCGGAGACCGCCGTCGTGCCGACGGTGAAGACGGCGGATTCGCCATGGTCGCGGAGGGGCGCGGGGGCGACCACGGCCACCGAAGGGACGGCGCCCTCCATGCGGATCAGGGTCCTCGTCCCGCCGGCCGGCACGGGCTCGACGGGAGGCGGGGGCGCACCGTCACCGGGGAGGTCTCCCGCGAGGGCGGCAATCCCGCGGACGATCTCGTCGATGCAGGACGCCGGCGCGCAGACCGAGGCGGACAGGGCGCCCCTCCTGAAGATCGTCCGCCTCAGGCGCACGAGGCTCTCGGGGAGGCCGGGCGGGCGCCTCCTGTCGAGCCCGCGAAGGAACAGGACCTGGCTCATGCCCTCCCAGGTCTCCCTCCTGGCGGCCCTGCCCGAGACGGCCGCGGATGCGGCCAGGCCCGCGTACCAGTCCGCCGAGGGGAGCAGATCGGCGGAGGCGTCGCCGGCCATCTCGCCCACGATCTCATCGAGCCTGGCCGGGTCGCGCGGATCACCCTCCAGCAGGATGGACCGGACGAGCGAGAGGGCCTCCTCCGTCCTGCCCGGCGCGAAGCCGGCGGAGAGCACGACGACCGACCTGCCCCTTCCGGGTCCCCTGTCGAAGCCCAGGGGCTCGCAGTCTATCCCACCCGTGCACCTCGCGATGGCGGTCGAGAGGGCGCGGTGGTCCATGCCGCCGACCGAGGTGCCCGTGACGGTCCTGGCCGCCAGGGGGAGCAGCAGGTCCTCCTCCCTCGAGAGGTGGTCAGCATCGAAGGCCAGATCCACCCACGCGTTCCCGCCGGCCGCCTCCACGATCCGGACCCGCGAGCCCCCGGCGTCGACGTCCCTCATGGCGGGGGCCCTCTCCTCCAGCGGGAGGTCAGCGGGACCCGGCCTGGGTATGCGGGACAGCTCCGAAGGCTTGTCCCGGCCGCTCGAGTACTCCTCCAGGGACCTGGCCTGCTCGTGCAGTCCGGGCAGGGAGCCCTCGCTCAGGAGGAAGACCCGCTCCCCGCTGCGCCTGCGGCCGGGGACGCAGTGGAGCTCGAGCCTGTGGGGGTTGGCCAGGAGGAGGGTCCTGACGGATTCCGCCAACTCCCGGGACAGGCCGGGAGACCCGGCGAGCCTCGTGACCGTCGCGGCGTGGTCCAGCCAGACCTCCGGCGGCCTGTCGTAGGTCCAGCTTCTCAGCGAGCGCATGAACAGCCTCAGGGGCAGGTCCTCGACCCTGTCGGAGTACCTGAAGAAGAGCCAGTTGAGCGCCGCCTCCAGCATCGCGGGATCGGGACCCCCCCTCGCGAAGCGCTCCAGCGTCTCCAGGACGATCCGCCCGACGTCCCCGGCCGAGGTGCGGGAGCAGCCCCGCAGACCCGCGGTGAACACCATCTCCCTCATGTCCAGGTCGAGCCCCGTGCCTTCCGTCAGGTCCGCGCCCAGGCCGCTCT
Source organism: uncultured bacterium (assembly GCA_964603785.1). GTDB lineage: Bacteria > Fermentibacterota > Fermentibacteria > Fermentibacterales > Fermentibacteraceae > CAZRWD01. The sequence continues at coordinate 97,147 of CAZRWD010000003.1, read as the reverse complement.
CCAGCAGCGCCCTGGCGAGGTCGCCCGCCTCGGAGAGGAGGATGTCCTCGATCACCTGCATCATCGCCGCCCGCCTGCCGTCCGCCGTCTCGCCGACCAGCCAGGACAGGCTCGCCTGGTCCCCGTCCAGGCCTGACGGGATTGACATCCTGAGCTTCCTGGGCCTTCCCCAGCGCTTCTGCAGGGGGATGGCCGAGTCGGCCGCCGGCGCCGACCCCGCTCCGGAGGTCGCCCTGTCCAGGAGGCCCAGCAGGATGTCCTCCTCCATGTCGGAGTAGAGCATCACGAGGCAGTTGGACGGCCGGTAGAAGGCCTCGTGGTAAGCCTTGATGTCCTCCCAGGAGAGCGTCGCCATCCCTGTCGGGTTGCCCCCCGGATCGTTCCTGTAGGGGGTGTCCGGGAGGATCGCGGCCTGCAGCGCCAGGAACGCGAGCTCCTCGGGGTCCGAGTAGGAGCCTCTCATCTCGGTGTAGACGACGCCGCCGGGCAGACCCGCGAAGCGCCTCCCGCGCCTGACCGGGGTGAGGTGGAACGACTCCAGGAGCAGCCTGCGCCTGTCCAGCAGGGGGTTGAAGACCAGGTCCAGGTACACTCCGGCCAGGTTGGTGAAGTCCACCGGGCTGGTGGAGCCCGCGAAGTACACGGTCCTGTCGGGCATGGTGACGGCGTTCAGGTGGGTGTGCAGCGAGCCGCGCCACAGCTCGTTGAAGGCGTCCCTGACCGGGTACGAGGTCGAGCCGTTGAGCACGCCGTGCTCCAGGACATGGGGTATCCCCCTGGGATCCCGGGCCGGCGTCCTGAAGGAGATGCCGATGAAGTGCTCGCCGTCGCCGGGGATCAGCCGGACGACGCGGAGGCCGTTGCGACCGTGCCTGTAGCTCGTCCACGGCATGGCCCAGGAGGAGAGCACCCCCTGGGACTCCAACACGAACCCGGAGACTCCCGGCCCCGCCACCGCACCCCCTTCGACGGGCCTGAAGATACCTCCGCGGCCGCCACCCGGCATCCTTGACTTGCCTGCGGTCATGAGTTCTAGTTGAGCAGGCATACAACTTATTCTGTGCGTTCAGGAGGAAGCCGTCTTGAAGGAAGTCATGGTGCTCAGCGATCTCGAACAGGTCAAGGCCCTCGCCGTGCCCGTGCGCGTCGAGATACTCCATGTCCTCGAGCACAGGCCGATGACGACGACGCAGATCGCCAGGCTACTCAAGGAGAGGCCCAACAAGCTGTACTACCACGTCACCGAGCTCGAGAGGGTGGGCATCCTGGAGGTCGCGGAGACGAGGCAGAGGGGCAACCTGGTCGAGAAGTACTTCAGGCCGGTCGCCAGGTTCTTCAGGATCGACCCGACCCTCTTCCAGAAGGGGGCCGAGGGGCAGGAGGCCTATCTGAGCACCGTCGTCTCCAACTTCGACTCGACGGTCATCGACCTGCGGAGGAGCATGGCGGACGGGACCCTCGACCAGGGGCTCATGCAGAAGGCCTTCTCGAGCGTCATGGAGGTCGGCCTGTCGGAGGAGAGGGCGCTCGCCCTGCGGCAGGAGCTGAGGGATCTCATCGTGCGGTACGGCAGGGAGTCGGAGAACGGCGGCCCGGTCACCGTGCATCTGTCGACAGTGTTCTTCATGAAGAGGATACCGCAGGAGCGGTGAAGTGACGGCCCTCCTCCTCCTGGCGCTGGCGTCGGGTCCCGGGCCGTCGGCGCAGGATCCGGGGCAGGGCCTTCCCTCCATGCACATGATCGAGTCCGCCTCTCATCCCGGCACGCCGGACCTCGGCGGCGTGACCGGCTGCTCCTCCGGCAGGGCGCTGCAGGCCGAGGTCTTCGGCTTCCTCCCGTACTGGACCTCCTCCGCATGGCTCCAGTACGACCTGATCTCCGTCCTCGCCTGCTTCAGCATAGACATGGGCCCGACCGGGACCATAACGAACTGGCACGGCTTCCCCTCGGCCTTCTCGGGTCCGGTCTCCGGCATCCACTCGGCCGGAGGGAAGGCTGTGGTGACGGTCGTGAACTTCAGCTCGAGCCAGATACACTCGATACTCACCACCTACAGGTCGACCGCCCTGCAGACGATGGTGAACGCGGTCACGAGCACCGACATGGACGGGGTGTGCATAGACTTCGAGAACGTGGCCGCCGCCGACCGGGACAGCCTGACCACGTTCATGGAGGACCTGCGCACCGCCCTCGACCAGCAGGCCCCGGGGAGCCACCTGTCCCTCTGCACCCCGGCGGTGGACTGGTCCGGCGCCTTCGACTACGACCTCCTGGCGGAGACGTGCGACGCCCTCTTCATGATGTGCTACCCGTTCCACGGCTCCTGGTCGACGGTCGCAGGCCCGTGCTGCCCGCTCACCGGCTGGGGCTCCACCCCCGAGTCGCCGGCGAACATGGTCTGGACCCTGGGGGACTATGTCATCCATGCCCCCGAGGTCCACGAGAAGCTGGTCGTCGGACTCCCCTACTACGGCTTCGAGTGGGACACGGCGGACCAGTACCCCCACTCGGGAGTGACGGGGTCGTGCGCCACGCTGTTCTATTCGACGCTCGCCGGGCGCGCGGAGACCTACGGCAGGCTATGGGACGGCGAATCGCTGACGCCCTGGTACGCCTACTACCTGGAGAACTGGAACCAGGGCTGGTTCGACGACCCGGAGTCCCTCGGGCTCAAGTACTCCCTGATACTCGGATCGGGCCTGCAGGGCGCCGGGATCTGGGCGCTCGGCTACGACAGCTCGCGGCCGGAGCTCTGGGACTGCCTGGAGGACTGGTTCGTCACCCCCCCTCCGGCCGACGACATGACCGACAACCTCGAGGCGCTCTTCACGCTGCACGGCCCCTCCCAGTACTGGCACCATCACGGGACCGGCCAGCTCTGGAGCCACTTCTACACCTACTCCGTGGCCTCCGGCCCCGATGTGAACTGGGCGGCCTGGACCTTCGACCTCCCCGACTCCACCCTCTCGTATCACCTCGAGGCGTGGGTGCCCGGCCTCGCCGACGCGCAGGCGGTCTATCACATCTCCGGATCCGGCTGGGAGGACTCCGTCGCAGTCGACCAGGGCGCCCACGCCGGGCAGTGGGTCGATCTCGGAGGCCCGTGGCCGGCCTCCTCGGGCCTGACGGTCACCCTGGGCGACCGCACCGGGACCTCCGGTCAGAGGCTGGCCTTCGACTGCATGAGGTTCACCCCGGCGAGCGGAGTCGGGGGAGGGGTCGAACCGGCGCCGTCGCTGACCCTGTCGACCTGTCCCGCTCCGTCATACCTGATCGGCACGCCCGCCGTCGAAGCCGGCTCGAGGCTCGTCATCCTCGACATCTCCGGGCGGGTGGTCGACTCCTTCGAGCTTCCTCCGGGCACCCCCGCCGAGGTGGAGTGGCCCCGGGGGGAGAGGCCCGCGGGGGTCTACTGTGCCGTGCTGCGGTGCGGAGGCGCCTTCGCGGCGCGAACCCTCGTGCTGCTTCCCTGAGGCTACTGGGAGAACGAGAAGGGGTACCTGACCGTCAGGGGCGACTCGTTCTCGTCGACCGCCCCGAATCGCCAGGTCCCGATAGCCCTCGACAGCTCGATCTCGAACGCGGGATTGAACGTGTTCGACTCGATGATGCTGACCTGCGAGACCCTGCCGCTGGGCTCGATGACCATCTCGACGAGCACGGTGCCCATGAGCATGGGATCGCTGCGGAGATGCTTGTTGTAGATGAAGGTGACCGAGCCGCGCTTCTCGGCCAGGACCTCCATGATCTCCTCCCCGGTCCTGGAGCTCCCCGGGATGTCGCCCTCGCCGGTCGAGGCGTCCATCGAGCCTCCCGTGCCCGAGAAGGCCATCATCGAGGAGAGGTCAGCCGTGGTCATGACCTGCACGGGGGTTCCGGAGCCGACCGTGAAGTTCTCCAGCCTCTCGGACCCGGCGATGCCCGACGAAGCCCTCTGGCTGCTCAGGGCCCCGGAGCTCGCCAGCGCCGCCATGTCGAACCCCCCGCCGGAGGTCGTGAGGAAATTGACGAGATCGGCCGTCGTGGCGGACTGCGCGGCCTCGTCGGGGTCTCCCTGGAGGGCGATCGGTGTTCCCAGGATCTCCTCCAGGGCGCTGGTCTGCGATGCCGCGGAGGTGTCGGCGGATGCCGCCGCGAGGTCGATCGTCGCGGGCAGCTCCTCGAGGAGGAACGAAACGGAGTGGTCCCGGCCGGCCTGGGCCAGGAGGGTGTAGGTCTGGGACTCGTATCCGCCGGCGTAGACCGATATCGTGTATGTGCGGCCGGACAGGAGGCCCTCGAGGTCGATCGGGGTGACCCCCATGAGCTCCTCGTCCAGGGCTATCAGGGCGCCCTCCGGAGAGCTGACGACCTGGGCGGTGGCCATGTTCTCGCTGCGCACCCTGTCGAGCAGGTCCCGCAGCCGGGGGTTGGCCCTGGGAGACAGGTCGTAGTGGACGTCTATCTTCAGTATCTCGAGGTATGCCGCGGTGGCGTCCTCCATGCTGCCCATGGCGTAGTAGGCGGAGCCCAGCCTGTCCCAGGCGCGCATCAGCTCGTCGAGGGACAGGCCCGAGTCGTGGACGATGCCCTCCAGCGCCCCGATGGCGCCCGGGATGTCCCCGTTCTCGTAGAGGAGTATCGCCTCGTCTACCGTCGGATGAACAGAAAGAACTGCGGCCACGATGACTGCGGTCACTTCGCCCCTCCCGCGGCGACCATTAACCATGACGCCCCCCGCGTCAACGACCCGGCGCCTTGACAGGAACCGCATCCCGTCCGATTATGTTCATCCGTGTGGGTGTTCGAGGCCCGGGCCCATGGGCCGTGAGGAGGACCATCTTGCCTTTCGTCCGCACAGGATCGACACTTGCCTGCACCGCCGCGCTCGCGCTGCTGGCGGCAGGCTGCTGGAACCCGTTCTCCCCCGACCAGGACCCACCCTCCGGTCCGCAGTACTTCGAGTTCTGCGACAGCGCCTACAAGGTGGTCGAGAACCTGCACTACGCATACATAGCCCGCGACCTCGACAGGTACATGGACTGCTTCCGCAGCGACTTCGAGTTCCACCTTCTGCAGGTCGACTGGGACGACTACAACGGCGACGGCATAATCGACGAGTTCTGGGGCCTCGACCTCGAGGAGCAGCTCACCGAGCTCATGTTCGACAACGTCTTCAGCATCGA
>CAZRWD010000003.1:83152-91881 GCA_964603785.1 uncultured bacterium | reverse complement strand
CTCCGGAGGGGAGCCCGGCGCCTGGTGGGTCTTCTTCCGCGACAGGGGCCCCGGCGTGGAGGAGAGGGTCGGGGAGTTCGAGGCCTCCCTCTCCGCGGGCTGTCTCGAGCGCCGACTCGGGGCAGGGCTGGACGGTGCCGACGAACTCGACCTGCCCCCCTGGGAGGGATACACGGCCGGGGTCGAGGCCCGGCTGGGCCCCGGCAGGCTCAGGGTGGGGTCCAGGTACCTGAACGCCGTCAGCGTGACGGCCTCGAGGGCCGAGGCCGAGGCGCTGCTGGGCCTGCCCTTCGTATCCGGCATACGGCCGGTCGCCCGGAGCGCCTGGGTCGAGCCCCCCGCCGAACCGGCCCCCCTGGGGACCAGCGACCTCTCCTACGCCCAGCTGGCGCAGATAGGCATCAACACTCTCCTGGCCAGGGGATACACGGGGGAGGGCGTGATCGTCGGCGTGCTCGACACCGGCTTCAACCTCTCGCACATCTGCCTCTCGCAGGTGGATGTCCTCGCCCAGTGGGACGTCCTGGACGGGGACGCCGAGACGGGCCCCGAGCCGGGCGACCCGCCGGGCCAGTCCGCGCACGGCACGGCCGTGCTCTCCCTCCTGGGGGGGCTCGAGGGCGGCATCTTCTCGGGAGGGGCCTTCGGCGCGTCCTTCGTCCTGGCCAAGACCGAGGACACGACCGGCGAGTACCCCGGGGAGGAGGACCTCTGGGTGGCGGGCCTCGAGTACGCCGAGCTGGCCGAGGCCGACCTCGTCAGCTCGTCCCTGGGGTACATCGACTGGTACGGCTGGGAGGACCTCGACGGCAACACGGCGGTGACCACGATCGCGGCCGACGCGGCCGCCTCCCGGGGGATGCCCGTGCTGAACGCCATAGGGAACAACGGCCCGGCCCCCGGTACGCTGATAGCCCCCGCCGACGGCGACTCCGTCTTCGCGGTGGGCGGCGTGGACGGGTCCGGGGCGGTGGCGTCGTTCTCCTCGCGAGGCCCCACGGCCGACGGGAGGATCAAGCCGGACGCCTGCGCCCGGGCCACCTCCGTCATCGTGGCCTCCGACGCGTCCTCCGGGTACCACGCCGGCAGCGGCACGTCGTTCGCTACACCGCTCGTCGCCTCGGCCGCCGCACTCCTCCTGGAGGCCCATCCGGAATGGAACTCGCTGCAGGTCCTCGACGCCATCGCCGCCACCGCCTCCCAGGCCTCCAGCCCCGACAACGACCTGGGCAGCGGGGTCGTCGACGCCGCTGCGGCCCTGACCTACCGGTCCGTCACCGGCTGCGCCAGGAGGAGCGACACCGGTGAGAGGCTCCCGGGGTACCCGCTCCTGCTCGTGATAGCCGGCGAGGACCATGTCATCGAGACCAACGCCCAGGGCTGGTTCGCGTTCTGCCCTGGCCTGCTCGGCCCGTTCACCCTGTCCGGAGCCGGCGGAGGGGGCCAGGTCATCCCGGTCGCCGGCACCCTGGGCGAGCAGGGCGCGGACCTCGAGGTCTTCGTCGACTGGGAGGGCGGCGGCAATCCGCCCGGCGCCTACCCGGTCCCCTCGGAGTCCGGGGTCTGGATAGGCTTCGACCTCGCATCGCAGACGGACGTCTCGGTGGACGTCTTCTCGCTCGACGGCCGGAGCGTCTTCCGTCTCGAGCTCCCCGGCCTCGCCCCGGGGTCCTACAGGGCGCCCGTCGCGGGAGAGGCCGTCTGGTGGGACGGCGACGACCCGGGCGGGGCACCCGCCGCCAGCGGCGTCTACATCGTCCTGCTCCGCCTCGGCGACGAGCTGCACAGACTGAAGGTCGCACTGGTAAGATAGAAGGGAGGGGTTCATGAAGGCGGTAGCCGTTCTCATGCTCCTGGTCACCGCGGTATCGGCCCAGCCGAGGTCGTTCAGGTCGCTCTCCACGTCGGGCCTGCTGCTCGACGACCTCGACCTGTGGCTGGGCGGCATGCTCGGGACGCAGCCCGTGCCCGACGCGCTCGCAGGCATCGAGGGCCACAGGGTATACACCGGGCTGGCCAACCTCGACGACGGGTTCGACAGGGCGCTCGACGAGAGGAGCGAGGGCGAGGGAGGCTTCGTCCTCGGCGGGAGTGCTGCGCTGCCTGGAAGCAGCGCGGGCCTCGGGGTCCTGGGCAGGTTCCTCGACGGGAGGACCTTCGAGGACATAACCCTGGCCGGCCCCGGGGGGGAGATGTTCACGGGCGAGGGCACGGTCGAGGCCTCGTGGTCCGTCTTCACCGACACCAACGGAGACGGGACCTACGACACCAGGCACACCGAGCACGCCTCGGCCAGCGGCTGGAGCGACTCGAGCGCGACCGAGGCCGGCCTGTTCGGCGCATGGCAGCCCGGCTCCTTCCGCATCGGCATCGGCCTGGCCTACATCGTCAACAGCGTGTCGGTCGAGCCCGCCTCGCTCAACTTCACCCGGACAGTCACCGACACCAACCTCGTGACCGGCGCCGCCACCTACCTCGAGGACGCCGCGGGCGACGGCATCGAGAAGGACGACACCAGCGGGATCCTGGCGGCCCTGTCCGGGTCGGGGACCCTGGGCGGCGGCGTCTCGGCCACCGGCATGTTCCTGTTCCGGATGATCTCCGGGACCCACGAGGAATCCTCCTCCGAGTCGGGCGTCGAGGACTGGATGCCGGGCGAGCCCCTGGCCCAGGACGCGCTGACCTGGGATTCGATGGAGGAGTTCAGCGTCGATGTCAGCGGCAGCACCCTCGGCGGCGGGGCCGTCCTGGGGTGGGACCTTGGCCCCGGATGGCGGCTCGAGGTCGGCGGGTCCGCCCACATGACCAGCGTCACCGGCGACTCGCCCGGGTTCCTCACGGCCGTCGACTCCCTGTACCAGTTCAGCGCCGGGAGCCTGCTGGAGGTCACCTCCACCTCGATCGACGGCTCGGGCTCGCTCTCGCTGGAGCATGAGCTCGACGACATCAGGGGCGGGGCGAAGATCTCGGCCGACCTGGGCGGGGGCCTCCTGGCGAGCGCCGGCCTGTTCGTGGACAGGGAGAGCGAGAGCACGACCGGCACCGCCGACATCTCCGTGACGGGCGTGCAGACCTTCTCCGACGGGGATTCGCAGCCCTTCGACCCCGACGACTACACGGCAACCTCTAACTGGTCCGAGAACTACCGGGAGATGGAGACGCGCACGCTGACGAGCATCGGCATACCCGTCGGCCTGGAGTTCCCCGTCGTCCCCAGGGTCGTGGCGCGCCTCGGCGCGGCACCGGCGCTGGTCTGGGAGGAGGAGACCCTGACCACCACACTGATCTCGGCCTCGCCGGCCCAGACCACGGTGGTCTACGGCGACGGAACAGTCGAGCAGTTCGCGGAGAGCCCCTGGACCGTGCAGGACAACACCCTCGTGTCCACGGACGACAGCCGCACGGAGATCCCCTTCTCCTACGGGCTGGGCTTCGCGCCTACGGAGAACCTCCAGCTCGACTTCATGGGTGTGAGCAGCGACATGACGGAGTGGCGCATCTCGGCCACCCTCAAACTGTAGGTGGGCAAGCCATGAGGATATTCATCACAGCGGCGCTGCTCGCCTCCGCCCTGGCGGGGTGCGGCGCGGAGAATCCTTTCGGAGGCGATCCCGGGCACCAGTGGGAGGGCGGAACCGCCCCGCCGGTCGTCACCGGCACATGGACGATGAGCAGCGGGGGCGGGAGCAGCCTGATCAACGACATCGACCCCCTCCAGGACGGTATCCAGGACGCTCTCGTGATCCAGTTCGACAAGCCCATGGCCCCCTCGGGCTTCACCGTCGCCTCCCTCGCCCTCGAGACCACCTGGCCCTCGACCGGCGCGGTGCAGATAGACGAGGTGATCTACGAGGAGGAGACCGCGAGGGCGAAGATCTGGGCGACCTTCACCACCGAGACGGCGTTCATGCTGACCATACAGGCCGGCGCCCTGTCGGACCTCTCGGGCGACATCCTCGACGCCAACCACAACGGAGTCTTCGACGGCGCCCCGTGGGACGACCACAGGTCGACCTTCCACACGGGATCCGCCCCGGAAGCCGACCTGCGGAGCCCCGTGCTCGATGCGCACAACCCCGCGGGTGGCGGTCTCGGCAATCCCCTGCCCGACATCTCGGTCAACTTCGGGTTCGGCCCCATGGACACGGCCACGCTGACCGCCGACAACTTCACGCTCGTAAGGACATCCGACTCCTCCGAGGTCTCGGTGCAGCTCATCGCCGCCACTCCCGACCAGATAGTCATCCGGCCCAGGTCGGACCTGGCCTGGGGGGAGAGGTACACGGTGAGGCTCTCCGCCTCGGTCGCGGACGAGTCCGGCAACCTCCTCGACGTCAACGGCGACGGGTTCGTGTGGCCCGACGAGGCCGACTACCTGTGGGACTTCCAGCTTGCGGACGACGCCTCCTCCCACGGCACGCCCCCAACGGTTGCGGGGGTCCTGCTCGGACCCGACCGGGAGTGGATCCTGGTGGAGTTCTACCAGAGCCTGACCCACATCCCGGTCGTCATGGACGCGGGGTCGTACACCGCGGCTACGATAGTCCTGCACGACAACCAGGGCCTCGTCCCGCTCACCTTCCAGCCCCAGCCGAGCGGGAGGCAGGTCATCTGCTTCCCGCAGCGCTACCCCGGAGAGGGCATCACCCTCGCAGTCACATCCGGGGTGCGGGACGAGTGGGGCAACGGACTCGACGGGAACGAGGACGGCATGGGCGGAACCCCAGGGGACGACTGGGTCCTGTCCTTCTGACATGTCGAGGCACGCCGCCCTCCGCCTGCTGGCCTTCGCGCTGCTCCTCGGCGCGCTGAAGCTGACCGGTCTCGTCAGCTTCGACCTGCCCTGGGGCGATCCTGACTTCCAGGTGACGGGCGCCACCGTGCTCCTTTACATCGCATGGTCGATCGCCGGGGCCCCTCCGGGGGGCTCCGGCGACACCACATCGGCCCTCGGAGCCTATGCCGTGCTGGCGGTGTCGGCGGTGGACGGCCTGCTCCTGGAACTCACCCCGATCCCCGGCGACCCCATGCTCAGGTGGGCCGGCCCGGTGATCTTCGCAGCCGGGTCCATCGCGCGGCTCCTCCAGCCCAGGCCCCCCAGGAGGCAGCACCGGTGCGCCCAGCTCGTGGGCCTCCCCATCGGCTTCTCCAGCATAGCAGGGCTCGTGGTCGCGGTGATCGCCTGCCTGGCTCCGGCCGGCGCCGCCCCCCGTGGAGAAGATGAAGGCGCTGGTACAGAGGGTCGGTAGCGCAACCGTGAGCGTGGGAGGGATCCCCGCCGGCTCCATCGGAAGGGGCCTGCTCGTGCTCGCCGGCTTCGGGAGGGACGACACCGAGGCCGATCTCGACTGGATGGCCTCCCGCCTGGTGAACCTGCGCATCTTCCCGGACGCGTCGGGCGACATGAACCTCTCCCTGCTCGACTCGGGCGGCGACATCCTCGCGGTCAGCCAGTTCACCCTGCATGCGGACTGCTCGAAGGGAAGGCGGCCGAGCTTCATGAACGCCCGCGACCCCCTCGAGGCCTCGGCCCTGTTCGACCTCTTCACCCAGAAGCTGCGCGCATTCGGGCCGTCCGTCCCCACGGGGGTCTTCGGCGCCATGATGGAGGTCGCCCTGGTCAACGACGGCCCCGTCACGATAATGCTCGACTCCCCGTCCGAGAGGAGACGCTCCTGAGCTTCTCGTGGCCGCTCGCCGAACCCCTCGTGCTGGCGAGCAGGTCGCCCCGGAGGAGGAGCATCCTGGCCCAGGCGGGCATCCCGTTCGAGGTCGTGGTCCCCGGCGTGCCCGAGGACAACGACTCGGGCCCCCCGGGCGAGACCGTGGGAAGACATGCTCTCGCCAAGGCGCTGGATGTGTCCCCGTCCATGCCGGGGAGGCTCGTCCTCGGAGCCGACACCCTGGTGCAGGTCGGGGGCAGGGTGCTGGGGAAGCCGGCTGACCGCGCGGAGGCCTGCAGGATGCTCTCGATGCTTTCCGGTGCATGGCACGAGGTGTACGGGGGCGTGGCCCTCGCGGGCGGACCGCTCGACAGGCCGGCCTGTTTCGTGGAGGTCACCCGCGTGCTCTTCAGGAGCCTGTCCAGCAGGGAGATAGAGGAGTACGCAGCCACCGGCGAGCCTCTCGACAAGGCCGGGGCATACGGCATCCAGGGCTTCGGCAGCCTCCTCGTCGAGAGGATCGATGGGTGCTTCTACAACGTGATGGGACTGCCCGTGGCCAGGATGGTCGAGACTCTCCGCGGACTGCTCGGAGCGGGGGATTGAAGCGCTCGCTGGTCACCTTCGCCATGCTGCTGAAGAGGAAGGGCGTCCTCTGGCCCGCGCGCCTGGCCGCGGGCATGGCCGGGTCGGCCGCGTCGGGGGTGCCCAGGAGCCTCGCGATAGAGCCCACGGAGGCCTGCACGGGAGGATGCCGCGGCTGCGCCCAGCCTGCATCCCCGGCATTCCTCGAGGCGGGCGCGATGGTCGCCTGGCTCGACTCCAGGCCCTCCCGTCCGGTTACCGTCCACTTCGCGGGCAGGCATTCCGACCCCCTGGCCTCCCAGGCGCTAGGCGAGCTCGCCTCGCTCGCCTCGGCCGGGGCCCGGATGGTCTCCGTGAGCACGATCGGCCTGGGCATGCCCGTTTCAGGAGCACCCGCCGCGGTCGACAGGTGGATATTCTCCCTGCCCGCGGCCTCGCCCGCCTCCTGGAGGGCGATCAGGGGGGAGGACAGGCTGGAGGAGGCGCTCTCCGCCATCCGCCTGGCATCGTCCGGCGGCGCCCTGGTGGAGGTCGTGCTGACCCTCTGGAAGCCCTCCGCAGCCGACGGGCCGGCGTTCGAGGACCTTGCCCGGAGGGAGGGCTGGGGGATGACCGGGACCGTCTTCGGGCTCTACGACCCCTCCGGGCACCATGTGGGCAGGCGGGAGATGCTGCCCCTCGACGACCCCGCGTGTCCGTGGGGGATCGGGCCGGACGGCTCCGTGGTCCTGCGCAGGGAGCCCGGCCGGTGCCCCTTCGCCGACTGCCTCTTCCTCGATGCGCGGGCCGTCCTCAGGCCCTGCCCCTTCGCCGGGCCCGACGCACCCTCGATGACCTCCCCCTCCGGGGCGTCCTGGATGGCCGCGAAGGGCTGGCGGCGGTTCAAGCTCGCCCGTGCGTTCGACAGCTGCAGGTACTGCCCCTGAGAGGACCCCGCGGTGTTCCCCCCGCCCGCTCCCGAAAGCCCGATACTCGCCTCCTGAACGCCCTTTTCGTTGACACCAGGGGGGGGCTCGCCTATTCTATCAGCCGTCAGACAGCGCGCGGAGAGATGTCCGAGCTGGTCTATGGAGCACGATTGGAAATCGTGTAGGGCGTGAAAACGTCCTCGAGGGTTCGAATCCCTCTCTCTCCGCCACCGTCTCCTGCCCGGAGAGCGGGGCCTCGCACCCGGCCCGCCGGGCCCTGATAGGTTTGCGTGTCGGGTCGACCGACCAGCCCGGGAGGTTTGCGGTGTCCGACGCCTTCACAAGCGATACCTACAATGCTCTGTGCAGGGAGGCCGAGGGCTACCTGGCCGGCGGGCTGACCGAACAGGCCAGGGAGCTCCTGCTCAAGGCCGTCAGTCTGATAGGGACGAGGGCGCGCGCGAGAAGCCTCCTGGCCGACGCATGCATGGCTCTCGGCCTCTGGTCCGAGGCCAGGGAGCAGCTCGAGCAGCTCACGACCCTCGAGATAGGGAGCGTTCCCCACCACTACAGACTCGGGCAGGTCCTGGAGGAGCTGGGCGAGTTCGAGACGGCGAGGGACAACTACGAGGCGGTGGTCGACAGGGAGCCCGCGCACAGGGGAGCCGCCACGGCCCTCGGGAGGCTGTCGGTCAGGCAGGCCGACCAGGCCGCGAACACGGTGCCCGCGGCGCGGACCGCCCCGGCCGCACCGCCTTCCCGCAAGCCCGGGAGCGACTTCCAGGTGTTCCCGGACCAGCCCGCCTCCGAGGACGTCTTCGCCTCGGGCGACGATGTCGAGAGCCTTCTCAAGGACATCGGCGTATCCTCCGAGGCCGAGGCCGACAGCGGCGTGTCGGAACTCCTCTCCAGCGTAGGGATAGACCTCGCCGCGAAGACGGAGGCCGAGGAGCCGAAGAAGGAGGTCAGGGACATTTCGAGTCTGCTTGGATCGGAGGGTGGTGGGGGAGGCTTCGAGCTGGAGTCGGTCTTCCACGGTGGGCAGGAGAAGGAGGAGCCCGGCGGGCCCGGACAGGTCGAGCCCGGTCGGGTGGACCTGGACACCCTGTTCGGGATCAGGCCCGCGGAGGAGGCCCGGCCGGCCGCGGACGAATCCGTGGAGACCGCCCGGGAGGGCGAGGGCGGCGAGCCGGCCGGATCCGGAGCAGGGGAGACCGCCCCTGCTGCGGAAGAGGAGAACGCCGGGGCCGCGCCGGAGGTGGCATCGCCTGCCGCCGGCCCCCTGCCCGTGCTGGAGAGCATCTTCCAGTCGGCGCCCGACGAGCTGCCGGAGGCCGCACCCGCCATCCCGGCCGGGCCCGTGCCTGCGGGGGTTGCGCCCGAGGCCCCGCCCGACGATGCAGGCCGATCCGAAGACACCCGTCCGGTCTTCCTGGAGACGGTGTTCGGCCTTCCCGGGCTCGACGGGGAGGCGCCCCCCGAGCCTGTTGTCGAGGAGGCTCCGCCCGAGCCCGCAGCGCCGGAGATGCCACCCGAGCCGGTGGCGGAGGAGGCTCCCCCCGAGGCCGTAGCG
>CAZRWD010000003.1:0-83052 GCA_964603785.1 uncultured bacterium | reverse complement strand
TGCCACCCGAGCCGGTGGCGGAGGAGGCTCAGCCCGAGGCCGTAGCGCCGGAGATGCCACCCGAGCCGGTGGCGGAGGAGGCTCAGCCCGAGGCGGCTGTGCAGGAAGTGCCCCCCGGGCCCGTGGTCGAGGAGGCTCCGCCCGAGGCCGTCGTGGCCGCTGAGGCCGCGACCGGACCCGGCACGGATGTCCGGGGTGCCGTCGAGCCCGCCGTCTTCACCCTGGCCCCGCCATCCCCCGAGGATCTGCTGCGGGTCGACCTCTCTAAGGGGTCGCTCGAGGTGAAGCTCGCCTTCGTCGTGGCGCACGATGCCTCCATCAGGCTGGTGATCGACGGTCAGAGGCGTCTCGTGGAGGGTTCCGGAACGATCTGGCTGGGACAGGCCTCGAGGGTGCCGGTCGTCGTTGACGTCGAGCCCGGTGACCTCGTAAGGGCCGACAGGACGGCGCTCTCCGACAGCCTGCTCGACCTCGTCCCGGCGGAGAGCCGGGCCCTGCCCGCCATGTCCCGCGCTTCCTCCGGAGGCAGGACGGTGATCTTCACTGGAGGAAGGCACGGTGTCATCGAGACCGGCGGCAGGGACCTCAGCGTCCGTTCGGCCTCGATCCTGTACGCATCGAACGGGCTGTCCATGGCGGTCGACGAGGCGAACCCCGACTTCGTGAGGATCCGGGGCGACGGGAGGGTGCTGGCGGCTCCGTGACCTTGCCCGATCGCTCCTGATTTCGCAGTATTGCATTCCGTCGTGGCGGGGATGTAGCTCAGCTGGTAGAGCGCTGCTTTCGCAAGGCAGAGGCCGGCGGTTCGAGTCCGCTCATCTCCACCACACCCTTCCGGGAGGGGCATTATCAGGCAGCCCGTTCGAACAGAGGCATCCTGGCTCTCCGCCAGGGGCCGCAGCCGGCATGAATCCCTTTCGGCGAGCGACGGGTTCCGGGGCGAGTACCCCTTCGCCTCCGTGGTCATCGTCTCGGAAGGCACCGGAGGCGACAGGCGCGCAGCTGAGACCGCCGTATCGGTCATCCGCGACATATTCGCCGAAGGCGTGGCCTACAGGGTGGGCGAGGCCCTCTCGGAAGCCTTCCACGAGGCCGGGGAGAGGATATCCCGGGACGACCTGAGAGGCTGCTCGGTCACCGCGGCTGCATTCTCGGGCGACGAGGTCTGGATAGTCCACGCAGGCGCGGGGCGCGCATTCCTGTCCGACGGGAGGCACGTCTCGCCCCTCACTGCGGAGCACACCCTCGCGAACGAGATGGGCCTGTCGCCCGGCGACCCCGCATGGAGCGCGAGGTCCCGCGACCTGACGCTCTTCCTCGGACAGAAGGACCTGAAGCCGCAGACCGTCCATCTGCGCCTCGAGGAGGGCCGGACGGTCCTGCTCATGACCTCCGGAATCTGGCACCATCTCGCTCCCGGCAGGATCGCGGCCGTGCTGAAGGACGCCCATGGCAATCCCGCAGACGCGCTGGAGAGGCTCGTCCGGGAGTCGCGCGCCAGGTTCCGGAGGCGGGGCGGGGCGGCGGCGATCGTCGGCGAGGGGAGGAGCAGGGCGAAACGTGGCCGCGGACTCCGGCTGATCCCGTTCCTGGCCGTCTCTCTGGCCGTCGCCGTGCTGGCTGTCGTCGCGGGCAGGGGGATCTTCTGCGGGGGTGCGGACGACGGCAGGGCCGGTGGAGGGTCCCGGCCCGACAGCGTGGTCACAGTGATGCCCCTCGACATCGCTCCTCCGGACACGGCCCGGCCCGCCGCCCCGGCACCGCCCATCCCCTCCATCTCCTTCGGCACCGATCCCGCCGGTCTGGGGCCGGACACCCTCGACATCTTCGTGACCGCCCCTCCCGACCCCCTCTACGAGGAGCTCGCCAGCGGGGTCTACTGCCTGGCCGGCGACTCGGCGGCCCTCCCGGCTGCTGCCGCCGCCGCCGCCGGTTCGGGGCTGCCGGGACCCATCCCTCTCGACGGGATAGTGGTGGTCCGCGAGACCGGAGTCCCGGCCTTCGCAGCCTGGCTGCCCGGCGTCGACTCGGCCTCCGCGGCCAGGACCGCGGTGATAGTCGAGACGAGGTCGAGCGTGGCGGGGGGCGCCCCATGGATCCGGCGGTTCGCCATCTACGCGAACGGCGACCGCAGCCGCCAGGGGGAGGAGAGCTGCTGTCTCGGCACGCTCCCCGAGGGGGTCCCGGCCTCCGCCGACAGCAGCTGCTATCGCATCCTCATCGTTCCCTGATCGCTGGACGGGCACGGCACCGTCCTTATAATTGAAGCGGTCGGCCGCGCGGGCTCCCGGGCGGCCTCGGCGGGACCGCACAGCGGCAGTCCGTGAACCCCGTGAGGACCGGAAGGTAGCAGCGGTAAGCGGCAGCTGCCGGGTGATGCGCCATCCCCCCGGCGGCCGGGGAGCCGTCATCGTGCGGCCGGCCCCCAGGAACCCGGACGGAGGACATTGAGCTACCTCGTTTTCGCCCGCAAATGGAGACCGCAGGCCTTTGCCGACGTCCTCGCGCAGGAGCACATCACCGTCACCCTGATGAACGCCATAAGGACCGGCAGGACCGGCCACGCCTACCTCTTCACCGGCCCCAGGGGGGTCGGGAAGACCACCACCGCGAGGATACTCGCCAAGGCGCTGAACTGCGGGAACGGCCCCACGCCCGAGCCCTGCCAGGAGTGCCCGAGCTGCCTCAGGATCACCGCCGGCACCGACCTCGACGTCCTGGAGATCGACGGGGCGAGCAACCGCGGCATCGACGAGATACGCGACCTGCGCGAGAAGGCCCGGTACTCCTCCGCCGCCGGGCGGTGGAAGATCTACATCATCGACGAGGTGCACATGCTCACCCGCGAGGCCTTCAACGCCCTCCTCAAGATACTGGAGGAGCCGCCCCCGTCGGTCCTGTTCGTGTTCGCCACGACCGAGCCCCGGAAGGTGCCCGCCACCATTGTCAGCAGGTGCCAGCGCTTCGACTTCAGGCGCATACCGGCCGGGCTCATGGCCTCCTACATAGCCAGGGAGGCCGAGAAGGAGGGCATCGAGATCGAGCCGGACGCCCTCTCGATGGTCACCAGGGCGAGCGGCGGCAGCCTCCGCGATGCGCTCTCGATAATGGACCAGCTGGTGAGCTTCGCGGGCGGCAGGATCACCAGGGAGAGCGCTGCGGGGCTCCTGAGGGTGGTCGAGGACGAGATCCTGGAGAACCTCGTCCGGGCCATCCTCTCCGGGCGGCAGGGGGATGCGCTGGACACGGTCTCGGCCGCCCTCGAGCGGGGATACGGGGTCGAGGAGCTCTGCGACTCGTTCGTCGAGTTCCTCCGGAACCTCATGCTTGCCGCGTCGGGCGGCGAGGCGGGCCTGTCCGAGCTGCCCGAGAGGGACGTCCAGGCCCTGAGGGAGCTCGCCTCCCACACGACGGACCTGGCGGTGCTCGACATCCTCAGGATCGTCTCGGGCGCGGCCCGCGAGGCTCGAACCTCCAGCCTGCCGCGCGTGGTGATCGAGAGCGCGGTGCTGGCCGCGGCGAGCCTCAGGTCCGCCGTGGGGGTCGCCGACCTCCCTCCGGTCGCGGTCCCCCGGCCCTGTCCGGCCCCGGTCCGTTCGGCGCCACCTGAACCGGCGGCCTCCCGACCCGTGGAGGCAATCGTCGGAGAATCCGCCGATTCGGCCGGGAACGGCGCCGGACCTGCGGGCGTGGAGCCCGAGGCGGATGTCCCGGCGGAGACGGCTTCCGCCGATGAGGGGATGCCGGCCGGCGGCCCCGCCGACGGCGGCGGACCCGGGCCGGATGGCGGGGCTTTCGAGAGGGAGCGCGAGAAGGAGATCACGAGAGACCTTCTCGACCTGTTCGATGCGGTCAGCTACGACGACAGGATCGACAGGAGGCGGCGCAGGTGAACCGTCAGATCAAGGATCTCATGGCGAAGGCCCGGATGATGCAGGAGTCCATGGCCGCCCTCCAGGAGGAGCTCTCGGGCATGCGCATCGAGGGTTCCTCGGGTCCCGTCAAGGCTGTGGTCGACGGACAGGGCGAGCTCCTGGAGATAGTGATCTCGCCGGATGTCTTCGGGGCGGGCGACGTGTCCATCCTCGAGGATCTCGTCCTGGCAGCGGTGAGGGACGCGGTCGCGGGCAGCCGCGACTACTCCGCCCGCAGGTTCGCGGAGCTGGGCCTTCCGGGCCCCGGCGGCCTGATGTGAGCGAGCACTGGTTCGATGCGCTCGTCGACGAGATATCGAGGCTGCCGGGCATAGGCAGGAAGACCGCCACGAGGCTGGCCTTCGCGCTCGTGGACGATCAGGGCCTCTCCCGCAGCCTCTCCGAGGTCCTGCGCCAGACCTTCGAGAACGTGAGGGAGTGCCCGGTCTGCCGGAACCTCACCGACGGCGACGCCTGCAGGGTCTGCCTCGACACCGGCAGGAGCGCCTCGATCTGCGTGGTCGAGAACGTCGCGGACCTCCGCTCCATCGAGGAGGCCGGCCTCTTCAGGGGGCGCTACTTCGTCCTGCACGGCCTGCTGGCCCCGCTCGACGGCGTGGGTCCCGCACAGCTGGGGCTGGACAGGCTCCTCGAAATGGTGCGCGGAGCCTCATGCCCCGAGGTCATCCTGGCTCTCGACGCGACGGCCGACGGCGAGGCCACGTGCGCCTGGCTGGCCCGGTCCCTGGAGCCGACGGGCGCAAGGGTCACCAGGCTGGCGAGAGGGCTCCCGGCCGGCGCCTCGGTGGAGATGATCGACTCCCACACGCTGGTGCAGGCCTTCGAGGGCCGCCAAAGGGTCTGACCGCCGCCGATGGGGCTCAACTGGCCCAACGGGCTGACCATCGCAAGGATGATCCTCGCCCCTGTCGCCACGGCCCTCCTCATGGACGAGAGACCCGCCTTCCGGATGTCCGCCCTGGCCCTTTTCGTGATCGCCGCCGGCACCGACCTGTACGACGGATACCTCGCGCGCAGATACGGATGGGTCACCAACCTCGGGCGGTTCCTCGACCCCCTCGCCGACAAGCTGCTGGTCTGCCTCGGCCTCATCGGACTGGTGCAGACGGGGCTCATCCCCGGCTGGACCGCCTGGGTGATCATCGGGAGGGAGCTGCTCATCACCGGGCTCAGGGCCATCGCCGCCTACGCGGGCGTGCTGATAATGCCTTCCAGGATAGGCAAGCTCAAGACCGCCTTCGAGATGGGCGCCGTGCTCCTCTACGTCGCACTCGCCGTGAGGGTCTCGGCCGGCGGCGACGGCAACCCTCTCCACGAGGCCGCCGCCAGGGCCGTGCTCGTGGCCGCGGTGGCGCTCGCCGTCTTCTCGGGGCTCGACTACCTGTGGAGGAACCGGACGCTGCTGAAGAGGCTGCTCTGGTGAGGCGCCCCTTCCTCCTCGCCGGCGCCGCGATCGCCACGACCCTCGGCACGGGCTTCTGCCCGTTCGCCCCCGGGACCGTCGGCAGCCTTGCTGCGCTGGCTGCGTACCTGGCCTGGGGGATGGAGCACCCCGGGCTAGCGGCGGTCGCCGCAGTCGCCCTGGTCCCCGTCTCCCTGGCCGGGGCCCGCGCCGGCACCGCCCTCTGGGGCAGGGACCCCGCGAGGGTCAACATAGACGAGTTCCTGGGCACCTGGGTCGCATGTCTGCCGGCCGGCCGGGATGTCATCCTGGCCGTCGGCGCATTCGCCCTGTTCAGGCTGCTGGACATCCTCAAGCCCTGGCCGGTCTGCGTCTTCGACCGGATGGAGGGGGCTCCCGCGGTGGTCCTCGACGATCTCGCCGCAGGTCTCATGGCCGCGGCGGCCGTATGGGCGGTGGTGTTCTCCGGTGTTCGTTGACGCGGCTGTCCTGCTGGTAGGCGACGAGATACTCGACGGGCGGGTGAGGGACGCGAACCTGAGGACCGTCGCGAGGGCGCTCTCTCGCGCCGGCATCCCGGTCACGCTGTCCTGCACCGTCCGCGACTCGCTGGAGGAGATCGCCGGGGCCGCAGGGCGGCTCGCGAGGGACGGGCGGCTCCTGGTCACCACCGGCGGGATGGGGCCGACCTGCGACGACATCACGCGCGAGGCGGTCGCCCGCGCCCTCGGGCGCGGGACGGCCCTCGACGAGGCTGCGGCCGGGATGATCAGGGACAGGTATGCCGCCCGGGGCAGGGAGTGTCCGCGATCGGCCATGCGGCAGGCGATGCTCCCCGAAGGCGCCTCGCCGATACGCAACCCGGCGGGCGTGGCTCCCGGGGTCCTGCTGCGGTCCGGGGCCTGCACGATCCTCATGCTGCCGGGCGTGCCGCGCGAGGCCGAGGCAATTCTGGACGAGTTCATGCGTTCCACGGGAGCCTCGGGACCAGGCCTGCGGCCATCCTTCGTCATCCGGACCTGGGGGGTGCCGGAGAGCGAGGTTTCCGATACAATCGAAGCGGAGGGCCTGGCGGGGGGGGCCGTGCTCTCGTTCCTGCCCAGGCCCGGGATGGTGGATGTCTGGATAGGCGGGCCACGGGCCGGGGAGGCGTTCGAAAGGATCCATGACAGGTTCAGGACCTCGACCTGGGCGACCGACGCGGACTCCCCGCAGGAGGCGATGGTCGGAAACCTTCTGGAATCCCTCGGGGCCAGGCTGTCGGTGGCCGAGTCCTGCACCGGCGGGGCCCTGGGCGGACTGATCACCTCGACGCCCGGCTCCTCCCGCTGGTTCGAGGGAGGGGTGGTCTGCTACTCGGACGATGTCAAGGAGAGGCTCCTGGGCGTCCCCCGCACCATCCTCCGCGGACACGGGGCCGTGAGCTGCGAGACGGCCTCCGCCATGGCCACCGGAGTCGCCCGCCTTCTCGGGACGGATGCGGCGCTCGCCGTGACGGGGGTTGCCGGGCCGGGCGGGGGCTCTGCGGAGAAGCCGGTGGGCACGGTATGGATCGCCGCCCTCCTCCGGGGCGGGATGCGCACGAGGATGTTCCGCTTCGGCTCGGAAAGGGCCTCCGTAAGGGAGGCCGCATGCGGCTGCGCGCTCGGGATGATGCTCGCCCTGCCGGGGGAGGTGCGCCGATGAGGCTCTTCCTCGCCTTTCCCCTGCCGCCAGCGGTGCTGGAGGGGCTCACGGCCTGGATGGACGGCCAGAGGCGCAGGTTCCCCATGCTGCGATGGTCCTCCCCGGCCACCCTCCACCTCACGGCCAGGTTCCTCGGCGACGTCCCCGCGGAGAGGGGGCTCGAGGGGCTCGAGATCGCACGGGGCCTCTCGGCGGGCGACTTCGGCTTCGTCCTCGACAGGGCTGGGTTGTTCGTTCGCGGCCGCGGCCCCGGTGGAGTATACTGGGCCGGAGGGGAGTTCCCGGAGGATGTCCGCAGGATCATGCGGGCCCTCGCAGTGCTGCCCGACGAGAAGGGCGCGGGGGGAGGGCCCCGGGGGGCCGACCCCCACATCACGGTGGCAAGGCAGGGGAGGTTCGACCGCGAGGCGGTCCTGGAAGACCCGCCGCCCCTGGCAGGGCGCTTCGAGGAGCTTGTGCTCTTCGACAGCACCCTGACACCTGCCGGACCGGTACATGACAGAGCGGGGAGCATCGGGCTCCACACACCCTGAAAGGCGGATGCGAATGGCGAAGGACAGCCAGGCGGAGGAGAAGCAGAAGGCTCTCCAGGCCGCGTTCATGCAGATCCAGAAGCAGTTCGGGCAGGGCTCGATAATCCGGCTGGGGGAGAACACGGTGGTGAAGGTCGACGCCATCCCGACCGGCTCGCTCTCGCTCGATGCGGCCCTGGGCATCGGCGGCATCCCCCGGGGGCGGATCACCGAGATCTACGGCGCCGAGTCGTCCGGCAAGACCACGCTGGCGATGCACATCCTGGCCAACGCCCAGAAGGCGGGGGGCGAGGCTGCCTTCATCGATGCGGAGCACGCGCTCGATCCCACCTATGCAGCCCGGATCGGACTCAACGTGGACAAGCTGCTGGTGTCGCAGCCCTCCTCGGGCGAGCAGGCGCTCGAGATAACCGAGATGCTGGTCCGCAGCAACGCGGTCGACGCGATCTGCATCGACTCGGTGGCCGCGCTCGTCCCCCGGGCGGAGCTGGAGGGCGAGATGGGCGACGCGCACGTCGGGCTCCAGGCGAGGCTGATGTCGCAGGCCCTCCGGAAGCTCACCGGGGCCGTCTCGAGGTCGAACTGCGCGGTCATCTTCATCAACCAGATCCGCATGCAGATCGGCGTGATGTTCGGCAACCCCGAGACCACCACGGGCGGAAGGGCTCTGAAGTTCTACGCCAGCATAAGGATAGACGTCAGGAGGGTGGCCTCCATAAAGGACGGCGAGGAGGTCACGGGCAGCCGCACGAGGGCCAAGGTCGTCAAGAACAAGATGGCCGCCCCGTTCCGGCAGTGCGAGTTCGACCTGATCCACGGCAGGGGCATATCCCTGGAGGGCGAGCTCGTCGACCTCGGTCTGGAGAAGGGAATGCTGCAGAAGCGCGGCACCTGGTACTCCTACGGCGACCTCCAGATAGGCCAGGGCAGGGACAACTGCCGCAAGTTCCTGGAGGAGAACAGGGAGATAGCCGCCAGGCTCGAGACCGACCTGAGGAAGGCCTACGGCCTGCCCGGCTCCTCCCCGGAGGCCGGGGAATCGAAGACCTGACCGTAGAGTCGGTGGAGCCCCTCCGGAGGGGGTGGCTCCTCGTCCGGATCGACGGGGACGGCATCGCGGTGCCGTCCCCCGTGTCGCGCTCGATGGGTCTGGCCCCGGGTGCGGCCGTCGACCGTGAGGCCCTCCTCGGGAGGATCGCGACCGCCCATGCCGAGGCCGCCGCGGCCGATGCCGGGAGATACCTGGGCATGGCGGAGAGGACGGTGGCGCAGCTGCGCGGATACCTCCGCCGCAGGGGCTACCTGGACGCCGCCGTGGAACGGGCGGTGGAGGACGCCATCCGCTTCCGCTGGGTCGACGACGCCAGGTTCGCCAGGGCCTTCGTGGCATCCCGGCCGGGGCTGGGAAGGTCGAGGATCCTCCTCGAGCTGTCGAGGAAAGGCGTCGCCCGGGCCGACGCCGAGGCCGCCGCGGGAGGGAGGACCGATGCCGAGGCCGCCGAGGCCCTTGTCCCGATGCTGAGGCGGAGATACGGATCGCTGCCCGCCGGGGTCGCCCTGAGGAGGGCCGTATCATTCCTGGCCCGCAGGGGCTTCCGTGGTCCGGAGGCGTACAGGGCCGCCCGGACGGCCCTCGATGGGATAGAGGATGCGCAATCCTGACGGGCTGGCCTTCTGGAGCGCCCTGGGCA
This sequence comes from uncultured bacterium, assembly GCA_964603785.1. Classification (GTDB taxonomy): domain Bacteria; phylum Fermentibacterota; class Fermentibacteria; order Fermentibacterales; family Fermentibacteraceae; genus CAZRWD01. Next base: position 73,805 of record CAZRWD010000003.1, on the reverse strand, counting down.
GGGCATGCTGCGGGGTGGACGCGCCCCTCCGTCCGACGGGCGCCCCCTGGGAGGCCGCACTTGCGTCCCCCCCGCCTCTTCCCGGGGAGTTCACCATCCTCGCCGGGGAACCGGTCCGGCCGAGGAAGGTCTGGGCCGCCGCCTGGAAGGTGCTCGAGCCCCTCGGATTCTCCCGGGCGCTCCGGCTCGAGCCCCTGCCCGGCATCCTGCTCTATCTGCCCTTCCACAGGGAGGGCGTCGCAGTCCTCCCGCAGGGCTTCCCGGACAGGATACCGCCGGTCGAGCGGGCCTGGGCGCTGGTCGGCCGTTCGGCTGCGGCTCTGGCGTCCGGGTTCACGCTGGTCGTGGTTCCCGCGCACCTCGACGATCGGGTGCGCCCGATACTCGAGAACGGCCGTGTGACGTGCGCGACTCCCGACAGGCTTGCGGAGCTGCTCCCGTGACCCCCCTGCTGCTCCTCGCGCTGTGCTCCTCGTCCGGGGGAGGGGAGGCCCTGATCCTCCAGTACCGTCTGTTCGCGAGCGGCGCGCTGGGTCTCGGATGCGTCTTCACCCCCAGCTGCTCGCGCTTCGCGGAGGAGGCCGTCGAGATGTACGGACCGCTCCCCGGGGCGATGCTGGCCCTGGACAGGTGGACCCGATGCCATCCCGGTGCGCCGTCCGATCCCGACTATCCTCCCGGAGAGGGGCCGATCCACGATCCCCCGTCCGGGCAGGGGGAGGTGACCGAGGCGTGGGGGCTGTCGCTCTTGCCCTTCTGACGATCGCCGGAGGCTTCCCGGACTACCTGTACGAGAACGGTGAGTACCAGCTCGCGGCGGGGGAGTATCTCCGCGTGATCTGGGAGGCCGGGGACACCCTCTCCGCGGTTCCGGAGGCCCTCGGGCTGGCCAGGTGCTGGCAGGAGACGGGCAGGCCCCTCGATGCCCTCGGGATGTACGCCTACCTGGCGGAACGGCTCCCGGCGGGTCACGAGAGGGGCTGCGCCCTCATGGGGGCCGCCACGGTCTTCGAGTCCACCGGCCTCCCGCTGCAGGCGAGAGGGATGTACCTGGAGGCGTCGTCGTCCTTCACGGACGCCGCGCTCACCGAAAGGTGCCTGAACCTGGCAGCCCTCTCGCTCGGAAGGGCGGGCGACTGGGGGGCGGCTTCGGACGAGCTCGGGAGCCTCGCCGCCGGGGGGAGCCCGGTCGCCGCCCGTCTCCTGCCGCTGTCGGAACGGGCGGCCGATCCCCCGCGGCGCAGCCCCCTGGCGTGCGGCCTGGCGAGCGCCGCCCTCCCCGGGCTGGGCCAGGCCGTCTGCGGTCACTGGACCGATGCGATGACGTCTCTGCTCATGACGGCGGGCACGGCGGCGCTGACCGTCGTGTCGGTCGAGGAGGACGACACCGCGGGGTCGGTCTTCTTCGGCTGGCTTGCCCTGTCGTTCTACGGGGGGGGCATCTGGGGCGCGGCCAGGGGAGCGGACCGGTACAACGAGGCCAGGCTGAGGGAGATACTCGAAGGAATCCCATCCGCCCTCGACAGTCCCTGACCGCCCCGCGGCGCATGCCGTCGAACGCGATGCGCAGTTGCGCGATGCCCGGCCTTCGTGCATATTCCAAGCCGATTTTCCACCGGACCGGTTCCGGGCGCCAATGCGAGACGCACGCTTCGTGAAGAAGCAATTGTGGAGGTTTCCAACGGTGAGAACCTACTCCGCCAGAGCTGGCGAGGTCGAGAGGCGCTGGTTCGTCGTCGACGCCGAGGGGCACACGCCCGGGCGCCTCGCCAGCCAGCTCGCCCTCGTCCTGCAGGGGAAGAACAAGCCCGTGTACACGCGGCACATCGACACGGGCGACTTCGTCGTCGTGGTCAACGCCGGCAAGATGGTCTACACCGGCAGCAAGACCGACCAGAAGACCTACCACCGGCACAGCGGCTATCCGGGCGGCCAGAAGACCACGACCCTCCGGGTGCTCACCGAGAGGCACCCCGACAGGGTCCTCCGCAGCGCCGTCTGGGGAATGCTCCCCAAGACGAGCCTCGGCAAGGCCATGCTCAGGAAGCTGAAGATCTACCCAGGTCCCGCGCACCCCCACTCCGCGCAGCAGCCCGAACCCCTGGACATCAGGGCCTGACGAGCGGAGGAGGTGAAATGCAGGAGCAGTACATCGGGGTAGGAAGGCGCAAGACGGCCACGGCCAGGTGCTATCTCAGACCGGGCAGGGGCCTCGTGGTCATCAACCACCGCGAGCCCGCGGAGTTCTTCTGCGATCTCTGGCAGCTGGACCATGCGCTCGAACCGCTGGTCACGATCAGGGGACGCGAGTCCTACGACGTGGTCGTCACCGTCAGAGGCGGGGGCCTGACCGGCCAGGCCGGGGCCATCCGTCTCGGCATCGCCAGGGCTCTGGTCGCCTCCAACCCGGACTTCAGGCAGCCGCTCAAGGCCCAGGGTATGCTCAGCCGGGATCCCAGAGAGGTGGAGCGCAAGAAGTACGGCCAGAAGAAGGCCCGCAAGCGCTTCCAGTTCTCCAAGCGCTGACGGCTCGCAGGAGCCAGATCACACACGGCGGATCGAGCCGCCGCCACGGTGTCCGGCCTGTCCGGATGGCGGCGGCCTGTCGCCGGCGGTCGAACCGAAGGGAAGAACAGTGAAGATACCCGCGATCCAGGAGATGCTGGAGGCCGGAGTGCACTTCGGCCACCAGGTCAAGCGCTGGAACCCCGCCATGAAGAGCTTCATCTTCATGGCCAGGGGAGGCATCCACATCATCGACCTCCAGAAGACCCGCACGAGGCTCGAGGAGGCCGTGAACCTCGTCACGAGGACCACCGCCTCCGGCAAGGGCGTGCTCTTCGTCGCCACCAAGAAGCAGGGGCGCGAGTGCGTCCGGGAGCACGCGGAGAGGTCCGGCCAGAGCTGCATGACCGAGAGGTGGCTCGGCGGGACGCTCACCAACTTCGCCACGGTCCGCCGGAGCGTCCTCCGCCTGGAGGAGCTCGAGGCCCTGGAGCGCGACGGGTCGGCCGCCAGGTTCACGAAGCGCGAGATCCTCCAGAAGGTCCGCGAGCGCGAGAAGCTGGGGAAGTACCTGAGCGGCATCAGGGACATGAAGGACCTGCCGGGTGCCATAGTCGTGGTCGACATCAAGAAGGAGCACATCGCGGTCGCCGAGGCCCGCAGGCTCGGGATACCCTGCATCGGGGTGGTCGACACCAACTGCAACCCCGGCGAGGTGGACTACCCGATCCCCGGCAACGACGACGCGATCAAGTCGATTTCCCTCCTGATAGGAACCCTCGCCGACGCCTGCATACTGGGCAACGAGGGCAGGAGCCCCGCGGGCCGGCCGGCCCATCGGGCGGACGCCGTTGAGGAGGCGGCTCCCGCCGCACCCCCCGCGGAGGCCGTCCCGGGAGACGCATCCGCCGCTCCGGAGGAATCCCCGGAGAAGAGCGCAGGGGAGTAGGACATGGCTGTCGAGGCAAGAGTGGTGAAGGAGCTGAGGGAGATCAGCGGCGCGGGGGTTCTCGACTGCAGGAACGCCCTGGAGGAGAGCGGCGGCAACATCGACGAGGCTCTGAAGCTCCTGCGCGAGCGCGGGCTCAAGGTCGCCGCCAAGAAGGCCGACAGGGAGGCCCGCGAGGGCACGGTCGCAGCCTACATCCACGGCGGCGGCAGGATCGGCGTGCTCCTGGAGGTCAACTGCGAGACCGACTTCGTGGCCAGGACCGACGAGTTCCAGAGCTTCTGCAAACAGGTGGCCATGCAGATCGCCGCCTTCGAGCCCCTGGCGGTCTGCCGCGAGGACATCCCGGCGGAGACCGTCGAGGCCGAGAAGGACATCTACAGGGCCCAGCTCAGGGATTCGGGAAAGCCGGCCAACATCATAGAGAAGATCGTGGAGGGCAGGGTCGAGAAGTTCTTCGAGGAGGCCTGCCTCCTGGACCAGGAATGGATCCACGACAACGCCGCCGGCCGGGTCTCCGACGTGCTGAAGTCGGTCATCGCCAAGCTCGGCGAGAACGTCGTGATAAGAAGGTTTTCCCGCTTCCAGATAGGCACCTGACATGAAGGGGGACCCCCCGCACGGTCCGGGGAGGATCCTGCTCAAGCTGAGCGGCGAGCTCCTCGCCGGCGGAAGAGGGACCGGGATAGACCAGGGCGCCCTGCGCGAGTACGCGGGCGCCCTGGTTTCCGTCTCCAGGTCGGGCTGGAGGCCGGGAGTTGTCGTCGGCGGGGGCAACTTCATCCGCGGCGCGCACACCGAAGGCATCACCCGGCACCGTGCCGACCACATGGGGATGCTGGCGACCGTCATCAACGGGATAGCCCTCAAGGACGCCATCGAGAGCCTCGGCGCCTGCGCCGGGGTGCTGTCCGCGCTGCCCCCCTCCGGATGCGTGGGGGCCTACTCGCCCGACGAGGCGATCCGCCTCGTGGACTCCGGGGCGATCGCGATATACGCCGGCGGAACGGGGAACCCGTATCTCACGACCGATACCGCGGCGGCCCTGAGAGCGGTGCAGACCGGCTGTAAACTGCTCCTGAAGGGCACGAAGGTCGACGGGGTCTACGACAGCGATCCGGTCTCGAACCCTTCGGCGGTGAGGTTCGGAACCATCTCCTACGACAGGGTCCTCGCCCTGGACCTGGGCGTGATGGACGCGGCGGCCGTCGCCCTGTGCAGGGAGAACGGCCTTCCGGTGACGGTCTTCGACATCACCGACCCGGCGAACATCGCCCGGGTCCTCGAGGACCGCTCCATAGGCACCACCATCTGGGAGGAGTGACCATGGCGGCTGTCACCGAAGAGATGAGCGACAAGCTCGAGAAGACCATCCAGAGCACATCGAGGGAGATGGCCGGCATCCGCACCGGCAAGGCCAGCCCCGCCCTCCTGGACAACGTGAAGGTCGAGTGCTGGGGCGCCTCCATGCCGCTGAAGCAGGTGGCCGGGATCTCGGCGCCGGAACCCCGGATGCTCGTCATCCAGCCGTGGGATGCCTCGACGGCACAGGCCGTGGTCAAGGCAGTGGAGTCCTCCGACCTCGGGCTCAGGGCCAGCCTCGAGGGCCCCCTGATCCGCATCCCGATCCCGAAGCTCTCCGAGGAGAGGCGCAGGGACCTGCTGAAGCTGGTCAGGAAGCTCGCCGAGGAGGGCAGGACGGCGGTGCGGAACATCCGCAGGGAGGCCAACGAGGCCGCCCACAGGGCCCGCAGGGCCGGCGAGATGTCCGAGGACGAGGAGAAGAAGGTCCTCGACGAGGTCCAGAAGGCCGCCGACGCCGCCACCGCCGACATCGACAGGATCCTGAAGGTCAAGGAAGAGGAGATCACGGAGGTCTGATGGGCATACCGGCCCACATCGCCGTGATAATGGACGGGAACGGCCGCTGGGCCCGGCGGAGGGGCCTCGTCCGCACCGAGGGGCACAGGGCCGCCGAGGCCTCGATCCGGGAGGCGGTGGAGTGGTGCGGGGAGAAGGGCGTCCGCTACCTCACGCTCTTCGCCTTCTCGACCGAGAACTGGAAGCGCCCGAAGACCGAGGTGTCGCTCATCATGCGCCTCCTCAGCGCCTTCATATCCAGGAACATAGACGAGCTGGACTCCGAGGGGGTCAGGATCATCTCCACCGGCAGGACGGAGGGGCTGCCGGCCGCCGCCCGCCGCGACCTCGAGGGGGCCATGGAGAGAACCGCCGGGAACGGCGGGCTCACCCTGGTCCTCGCCCTGAACTACGGCGGCAGGGCCGAGATACTCGACGCGGCCAGGAAGGCCGCGCAGGACGCCGTCGAGGGCGCGCTGGATCCCTCCGCCATGACCGAGGGCGACCTCGCCGCGCGCATGTACCATCCCGAGATCCCAGACCCCGACCTGCTGATCAGGACCAGCGGCGAGATGCGCATCTCGAACTTCCTCATCTGGCAGTGCGCCTACTCCGAGCTCTACTTCCCGGACGTCCTCTGGCCGGACTTCCGGAGGGAGCACCTGGACCGGGCCCTGGAGGTCTACGAGTCCCGCAGCAGACGGTTCGGCGGGCTGGGCTGAGCTTGGGCCGCTTCCCCGTCCTCGGCAGGCGGGCCGCAGGCGCGGCCGCCGGTCTTTCGGTCGTCGCCGCCGCACTCCTTCCCGACTGGCCCGGCCATGCCCCACTGATCGTGCTCTGCGCAGCGGTCTCGGGCGGCTGCGCCCTGGAGGCGTCCCGCCTCTGCAGTCCCGCGGGCAGGGCAGCCCCCCGGGCCGCCCTGGCCGCCGGTGCCGTGCTGGCAGCCGTCTCCATGCCGCTGGGGTGGGGAGCCCTGCCCTTCTTCGCACTCCTCCCGGGCATCCTCGCCGGTCTCGCGACAGTCCTCTCCGGCGATCCCGGATCATCCCTCCGCTCCGTGGCCTCCGCAGGCTGGATCGCAGCACTCTGCTCGACGGGGCTGGGTTCCGTGGCGCTCCTGCGCGTCTCCTCGCCGGGGCCGTGGCTCGCCCTGCTCCCTCTCGCATGCTGCTGGGCGGGCGACTCCGCGGCCTACTTCACGGGCTGCGCCGTGGGCAGGCGCAGGATGTCCCCGTCGATCAGCCCAGCCAAGACCTGGGAGGGTTTCGCGGCCGGGCTGGCCGCCTCGGCCGGGATCGCCGTCCTGACGGGATCCGCAGCAGGGCTGACGACGGCCGTCTCGCTCGCTGCCGGGCTTGCCTGCGGTCTCGCGGGCGTCCTGGGGGACCTGCTCGAATCAGCCTTCAAGCGGGATGCCGGAGTGAAGGACTCGGGCCTCTTCCTGCCCGGCCACGGCGGCTTCCTGGACAGGACGGACAGCCTCGTGCTCGCGGCACCCGCCGCGCTGGCCGTCCTGGCCCTCGCGGGCGCCCTCCCGTGAGGAGGGTGGCGGTCCTCGGCTCGACCGGCTCCATAGGGCGCCAGGCCCTGGAGGTCATCGAAGCCTGCGCCGGGTCGCTGTCGGTCCACTCGCTGCTCTGCCGCTCGAACGCGGAGCTGCTGTCGGCCCAGGCGGCGAGGTTCTCGCCTGCCGCGACCTGCATGCTGTCTCCGCAGGCCGGCCGGGCCGCGCCCTCCGGCACGGTCACCGGGGACGAAGCCATCGAGGCGGCCATCGAAGGATGCGACATCGTCCTGAACGCGATCACGGGCTTCGCCGGCCTGCGCGCCAGCCTCGTCGCCGCAGCCCTGGGCAGGCCCCTCGCCCTCGCCAACAAGGAGAGCCTGGTCACGGGGGGCGTGCTGCTCCGCGAGCATCTCGACGCAGGCCTGGTGATCCCGGTGGACAGCGAACACAGCACGATCGCCCGCTGTCTGGAGGGTGCCTCGAGGCCTCCACGCAGGATCATCCTCACCGCGAGCGGCGGCGCCCTTCGCGACCTCCCTCCCGCGGCTGCGGCCGCCGCCTCACCCGCGGAAGTCCTCTCGCATCCCACCTGGGACATGGGGCCGAGGATAACCGTGGATTCGGCGACGCTGGTCAACAAGGCCTTCGAGGTGATAGAGGCGGGGTGGCTCTTCCCGGGCGTGGAGACGGGCGTGCTGATCCATCCGCGCAGCATCGTCCACTCGCTCGTCGAGATGGAGGACGGCTCCTACCGGGCTCTGCTGGGGGTTCCGGACATGAGGGTGCCCATCCAGCACGCCCTCCTGGGGGCCTCCGACCCCCGGGGCTTCGCCGTGCCCGACGATCCCGTCTCCTGGCCCGCGCTGGAGTTCTCGGCCCTGGACCACGGGAGATACCCCGCCTTCGGGACGGTCATCGCCGCGGGAACCGCCGGCGGCACGGCCCCCGCAGCCGCCAACGCGGCCGACGAGGTGGCGGTCGCCGCCTTCCTGGCCGGAGAGATGCCGTTCGGCGGGATAGCCGAGGTCGTCGCGGCGGTGATGGCGGCGCACGGGGCCGCCCCGGTGGAGCGGTTCGAGGATGTCGTGGCGGCTGACGCCCGCGCACGCGAAGAGGCCCGGAGGGCCATCGAGAGGATCGTATGACCTTTCTCTACGTGCTCCTGGGCTTCGGCGCGATAGTGCTCTTCCACGAGCTGGGCCACTTCGTGGCGGCGAGGCTCGCGGGGCTGGAGGTGGAGAGGTTCTCGATAGGGTTCCCCCCGCACATCCTGAAGATCCGGACGCGGAGGACCGAGTTCTGCATCGGAGCCATCCCCCTGGGCGGCTACGTGAAGGTGGACCTGGGCACGTCGGGCGAGGAGAAGGTCCCCGACCGGCCCTGGCATGCACGGCTCCTCACGGCCCTGGCGGGGCCGGTCTTCAACTTCGTCCTGGCCGTGATCCTGTTCTTCCTGGTCCTGGGAGTCACCGGGCAGGAGGAGGCCGTGTTCCTGAACGTGATCGGACCCGGGGGGAACAGCCTGGGCCTGGCCGAGGGGGACACGGTCCTGGCGGTCAACGGCATCGACACGCCCGACTACGGGTCGGCCGCCCTCGAGATGGCGCGGCATCCCTCGGGCACCCTCCTGGCTGGCACCGCGGAGGGCCGGAGGGAGTACGCCTACACCCTGGACGGACCCGGCGAGGCGCCGGGCTTCCAGCCGCTGATCCCCCCCGTGCTGGGCGAGAGCATCATCGGCCTGCCGGCATACGAGGCGGGCCTCAGGGCGGGGGACAGCCTGATCTCGGTCGACGGAAGCCCCGTTCATTCCTGGGCGGACCTGCTGGAGGCGGTGGAGGGGGCGTCCGGCTCTGGCCTCGTGATCGAGTACGCGAGGGAAGGCTCGGTGTTCACGGCGGTCATGGAGCCCCTGGTCCTGGAGGGGTCCCCGCGCATAGGGGTGGTCGCCCGGACGTCGCTCGTCAACGTGAGGTACCCGCTCGGCGAAGCCTTCCTGTACTCGGTGGGAGCGGCCGCCGGGGGGACCGTCTTCGTGTACAGGACCCTCGCGTCGGTCTTCACCAGGCCCGTCGAGCTGGTCCAGATGTCCGGCGGCCCGATCTACGTCGCGGAGACCCTCGGACAGGAGGCCGGACGGGGGATCCCGAGGCTCCTGGAGGCCGTCGCCGGGATCTCCATAGCGGTGATGTGCTTCAACCTGCTGCCCATCCCCCTCCTCGACGGAGGGCAGATGCTGCTCCTGCTCTACGAGGGGGTGTTCCGGCGAAGGCCCTCGGCAAGGGCCGTGCAGGCCGCCCAGAGGATAGGTCTGCTGGTGATCCTGGTGCTCTTCGTCCTCATCATGTGGAGGGACCTCTCCCGGATATTCCTCCGGGTGACCCGCTGACGGAACCGCCGGAGTCCCCCTCGAAGCCGGCCGCCCCGCCTCCCGCGGACTGACCCTCCAGGCAGGACGGGTCCGGGGCGGGAACCGCCGCGAGCGAGTCCCTCAGGCATCCGTAGAGGTAGACGTAGCGGGCCGGGTCGCCGTCGCAGAAGGCCATGAGGTCGGCCACTCCGGTGCTGTCGGGGATCTGCGCCACCCTTCCGTCTTCGCAGATGAGCATCGCCGGTGCGAGCACCGATGCCCACCCCTCCAGGTAGAGGCGGTCCGCCTCCGGGATCACCGGATCGCCCCTGCCTCCGCAGCCTGCGAGGAACACCGCGACAGCCGCCGGAACGAGCCTCTTCATCGTTCATCCTGTTCGATCGGGCCGGAGCGCAGTATAGTCGGCCCGGTGATCACGGTACAGCCTCTCCCGGGAGCGATCGGATGCGCAGTACACAGGCGGTTCTACTGGCGGCGGCGGCGATCTCCTCGGCGACCGTCTACGGCCGCAACAAACTCCAGCTGGGTGACCTCGACTGGTGGGAGGTGCGCGACCGACATGTCGCGCTCTGCTTCCCGGAGGGCTCCGAGGCCGTCGCGGAGAGCACGCTCGCAATCGCGAACAGCGAGATAGAGGAGCTCGCCGCCGAGTTCGGCTTCCTGCCCGACGACCCCTTCCAGATAGTCCTCTACCCCACTCCCGGGACCTTCAGGCAGACGGACATCATCTCCTCCGAGATCGACGAGGCCGTAGGCGGCTTCACCGAGTTCTTCAAGGGCCGCGTGGTGGTGCCGTACACCGGGTCCTGGACCGAGTACAGGCATGTCCTCACCCACGAGGTCAACCATGCCTACGTCTTCGACATGCTCTACGACAGGAGCCTGCAGAGCATCATCCTCACCACCTCCCCCCTCTGGACCATGGAGGGCCTTGCCGAGTACACCTCCCTCGGGTGGGACGAGGCCTCCGAGGCGGAGTTCAGGGACATGCTCTTCGGCGGTCAGATAGTCTCGATCCCCGAGCTGTCCAGGCGGGGCGACTACCTCGTGTACAGGGAGGGGCAGGCCATCTACCACTTCATGGTCGAGAGGTACGGCAGGGAGCGCTTCCGGGACTTCGTGCACCATCTCGCCTCGAGGGGCGGGCTCACCGAGGCCGTCGAGGAGGCGTTCGACATGAGCGTCTCCCAGTTCGACGCGAGGTTCGGGGAGTGGGCCCGGGAGACCTACTGGGTGCAGGTCGCCGAAAGGCAGAACCCCTCCGACATCGGCAGGGCCCTGGAGACCGGCGATTCCAGGCTCGTCCAGGTGATGACGGTGATCTCGCCATCGGGGGACAGGATCGCGGGGGTCGAGAACCATCACGGGGGCCTCTCGGTCGTGGTCAGGTCCGCCGTAGACGGCTCCCTGGTCGAGAGATGCGTGAACACCGGCGGATTCGACGACACCGGCATCTCGCCCACCTACAGGGTCTGCGCCTTCTCGCCCGGCGGCGACACGCTGGCAGTGGCCGTCCACCGCGTCGGCGGCGACAGGATCCTCCTCTGCACGGGCGGGGAGGTGGAGGAGCTGCCGTTCGAGATGGGCCTTGTGAGGGACCCTGTCTGGTCCCCCGACGGCGGGGCGCTGGCCTTCGCCGGCCTGGGCCCCCTCTCCAACGACGTCTTCGTCTGGGAGGCGGGAGGCGGGATGCCGCGCAGCCTGGGAGCCACCTCCGGGGGCGAGCGCGACCTGGCATGGACCCCCGACGGGATACTGGCCGCACGGGAGAACGCCGGGGAGGGCACCTGGGAGATCCTCCTGCTCGATCCGTCGGATGGGGAATCCACTGTGCTGCTGCGCGATACCGTCGAGATCCGCTATCCCGCGCAGACCCCCTCCGGGCTTACATACGTCAGGTACGAGGGGGGCATGTCGGACATCCACCTCGTCGACACGACCGGGGCCGACCACAGGCTGACCAGCCTCTACATGACGATGGACTCGCCGTCCTGGGCCGACTCCGGCAGGGTCCTCTCCTTCACCTCGGGCGGCTTCGACGGGCAGACCTCCGTCTACATCTCCTACGGCATACTGGAGGGCTGGCGCGACGACTCCGCCCCCCTTCCCGCACCTCCCCCGCAGTCCCGCGCGGAGGCGTTCTCCGCCCGGGTCCCGCCGGAGGCCGTCTCCGAACCCGCCATCCCCGAACCCGGCAGGATGCTTCGCATCTCCCCGTACTCGCCGGTGATCTCGACGGACTATGTCAGCGCCCTTGCCGACTACGACTCCTACTCGGGCCTGTCCGGCAGCACCACCTTCCTGTTCAGCGACGTGCTCGCCCACCACCAGCTGGTCCTCGACGGCAACTTCAACGGACCCGTCAACGACGCCGACGCCGGTCTGTTCTATTCCTACCTGCCGATGCGCACCGACCTGGGCGCGTACATCTACAGGCAGGTGACGGGCTACCTCTTCCGGTTCCCTGACGACCACCTCGAACTCGTCAGGGATGTCGACATAGGAGGGGGCCTGGCCGTCTCCTATCCGTTCACCCCTGCGGCGAGGGCCGAGGCCGGGGCGGACTACCGCCACATCATTCGCGAGGGCACCTGGAACTCCGATGCGGACTACTCCGCCGACATCCTATCCCTCGGGGGCGGCCTGGTCTACGACACGGCCCTGTGGGACTGGGTGGGTCCACGCGTGGGGAGCAGGCTCTCGCTCCGCGGCGAGTATGCCCCCGGATGGGGGGCTCTGGCCCAGTACTCCACCGTCGCGGTCGACCTGAGGGAGTACATCTGGGTCTCCAGGCAGGTGTCGCTCGCTCTCAGGGCCGCCGGCGCCACGAGCTGGGGCGACCAGGCCCAGCGCTTCTTCGTGGGGGGCGCGGTCCCCCAGAGGGTGCTAAGGGGCGAGACCGAGGAGCTGGGCGACCTGCTGGGCTTCTACACCAACTACGGCGACATGCTCCGGGGTCATGGCTACACACGGTGGACCGGCCGGAGGTACTTCGCCGGCTCCGCCGAGATGAGGATCCCGTTCATCAGGGGCCTGGCCCTGGACGCCCCCCTCCCGCTGACCATCACCAACGTGAGGGGCGTGCTCTTCGTCGACGCGGGCTCGGCCTTCGACGACGCCTCCGCCTTCGTCGGGGCCGACACGGAGGGCGGCTACAGGCTGCGCGACCTCGGTCTGGGCATCGGATTCGGCTTCCGTGCCAATCTCGGCATCCTTCTCCTGAGGGAGGACACGGCATGGGCGACCGACATCCGGGGCATCGCGCAGAAGCCGGTTCACTACTTCACGCTGGGCGCCTCCTTCTAGGGGAGCCCTCGATGGAACCCCGCGCCCGGTCCGAGGTAGACTCCGCAGGACGGACGGGGGAGCGCACCCAGCCCGGGGAGGTCGAGTCTTGTTGCTCCTTCTGATGCTGTCTGTGATCTCCTGGCAGTGCCCATCCTGCGGGCGGGATGCCGAGGGTGCCGTCTGCCCGGGGTGCGTCATCCCGGCTCCCCCGCCGGGGATGGTCTGGATAGAGGGGGACACGCTCACCCTCGACGGGATCCTCTACGAGGTCGGACCCTTCTACATCGACTCCGGCCCCGTCACCTGGAGGAGTGTGCTCCCCTGGCTCAACTCCAGGGTCGAGAGCCTCGAGGACCTCGCATGGGTCATCACCGGTGTCTTCGACGAGAACCTCCAGTTCATAAGGTACACGCCCCTCACCTCAAGCGAGACCGGCGACGGCCTGGGCGTGCCCGCCGCATGCCTCGACATGCCCGCCGGGTCGTTCACGCTCCAGGGCGCGGCCGGGTTCCTCGCCTCGGAGGGCAGGAGGCTGCCCACCGTTCTCGAGCTGGCCCTGGCGTCCCGCAGCGGGGTGTTCGCCGGGACGGACGTCTTCACCGTCATGTCCGCCTACTCGTCGATAATGGAGGCGGCCATGGGACCGCTCCTCGGGAGGCTCCAGTCGCAGGCGATGTTCGCCGGCTACAGCACGGCGGCCGAGCGCGTCATGTGGGAGTGGACCACATCCGATCCGGCCGATCCCCTCGTGGACCTGGACGAATCGACATCCCCCTGCGCGACGGTCTGGCGGCCCTCCGGCACCGGCGTCGCAGACAGGGGCAGCGGATACTTCAACATCGCCTTCAGGGGCGTTGTCGGCCCGCCTCCGGCGGGCGGACGAGAGGATGGTGCACCGCGATGAAGAGAACCCATGTCCTCATTCTGCTCGCCCTCATGCTGTCGCTGACCGCCTGCGGGCGGACGGTGACCAGGACCGATCCCGGCACCGTGACGGATCTCAGCGGCTGGTGGAACGACACAGACGCCCGCATGGTCGCCGACTCGATGGTCGTGATGTGTCTCGAAGGCCGCTGGCTCACCGACCTCGGACCCGACCACAGGGGCGACAGGCCCGTCATCGTCGTCGGGAGCGTCCTCAACCGCACCACCGAGCACATAGCCACCGACGTGTTCATGAACGAGATCGAGAGGGCGTTCATCGAATCCGGGAGGATAGACGTCATCGCCACCATGTCCGAGAGGGGCGATGTGCGCGACGAGAGGAGCGACCAGGCGAGGTTCGCGTCGCCCGAGACCGCGGCCGGCTTCGGGCTCGAGATGGGCGCCGACTACGTGATGATGGGCACGCTCGACTCGATAATCGACGAGGCCGGGGACACCAGGGCCGTGTACTACACCGTGAGCCTTGAGCTCATCGACGTCGAGACCGTCCAGAAGATCTGGATGGGCAACCTGGAGATCAAGAAGCTGATCGAGTGGTGAGACCCGGCATCCCCGCACTCGTCCTGCTCCTGGCCTGCGGCTGCGGCACGGACTACACCCGCTCCATGGCCCCGGTCAGGTCCGGCCTCAGGCTGGGCAGCGCGGAGACCGCCCTCGAGCGCCTGCCCGGGAGCTTCCCCGACAGCACCGGGGGGGACAGGCTCCTGTACCTCATGGAGCGGGGCAACCTCCTCCGGCTGTCCGGACGGACGGCCGAGGCGATACCGGTACTCCTCGAGGCCGACAGGCTCTCCGACCTGCTCCGCGGCACCGACGCCGGGGAGGAGATCGCCTCGCTCCTGTCGAGCGACCTGGCAAGGGACTTCCGCGGGGCCGACTACGAGAACGTCTTCATCAACTACTGCCTGGCCATGTGCTACATCGCCGAGGGCGAGACGGGCGAGGCCCTCGTCGAGTGCAGGCGGGTGGCCTGGAAGCTCTCCACCTTCAACGACAGGTACGCGCACAGGAACCGCTACGGGGACGACGCCTTCGTCAGGTACGTCTCCGGCGTGATCTTCGAGATCGCCGGCGATCCGGAGAACGCCCTGGTGGCCTACAGGAACAGCCTGAGGGTCTACGAGACGGACTACTCCGCCAACTACTCGCTGGGGCCTCCCGACAGGCTGAAGGCGGACATCCTGAGGCTTTCGGCCGGCCTGCCGGGTTTCGACGACCTCCACGCGGGTTTCGCGGAGCAGTGGCCCGGGGTGTCCTGGGAGGGCCAGGGCCCCGGAGACGACAGGGGCGAGGTGGTGGTCGTCATCGAGCAGTCCCTGATACCGCCCAGGACCACATCCTCCATGACGGGCCACTCCGAGGACAGGATCGTGCGCATAGCCGTCCCGTCGATCCGCGACTACCGGCGCCAGGTCTCCACCGTCACGATCTCGTCAGGGTCGAGCCGCGCAGCCGGCTTCCTCGCGGAGGACCTCTCGTCCATCGCTGTCAAGAACCTCGAGGACCACGCCGCGAGGGACCTGGCGAGGGCGGTGGCCAGGGCGCTGGTCAAGGCCGGCGCGGCGGAGGCGGCCGAGCAGCTCACGGAGGAGCTGACCGGCGAGGAGGACGGGTGCTGGTCCCAGGGGGCGGGGATCCTCGTCAGCATCCTGGGAGCCGCCACCGAGGAGGCCGACCTGAGGGCCTGGCTCACGCTCCCGTCCAGGATCTATGTCGCCAGGCTGGCGCTTCCTCCAGGGGAGAGACTCGTCAGGGTCGAGGTGGACGGGCTTGTCGCGATGCAGGCGTTCGTACAGGTCCGCGCAGGCACGACGGAACTCATGTTCGCGAGGACCCCGTGAAGCCTGCCGGCCCGGCCGAACTCGCCTCCGTCATCGATCACACCCTCCTCAGGCCCGACGCATCCGCCCTCGACATCCGGAGGCTCTGCGCGGAGGCGGTGGAGCACGGCTTCTGGTCCGTCTGCGTCAATCCGTCGCGCGTGGCCCTCTGCGCCTCCCTGCTGGGCGGCACCGGCGTGAAGGTCTGCTCGGTCGCGGGGTTCCCCCTCGGAGCCTCCGCGGCCAAGGCCGTGGAAGCCGCCCGCGCGGTCGAGGAGGGCGCGGAGGAGATCGATGCGGTGATGGCCCTCGGAGCGCTGCGCGACGGCGACATGAAGGCGGTCGTCGAGGACATCCGCCGGGTCGTGGAGGCATCCAGCGGCGCCCTGGTCAAGGTGATCATAGAGACCTGCCTGCTCTCGGACCCGGAGAAGGTCGGGGCATGCCTCGCCTGCCGCGACGGAGGAGCGGCCTTCGTCAAGACTTCGACGGGCTTCTCCGGGGGGGGAGCCTCGGCCGCGGACATCAGGCTGATCAGGAGGACGATCGGCGCCGACATGCGGATCAAGGCCTCGGGGGGCATATCGACCGCCGCGGAGGCCCTGGAGATGCTCGAGGCCGGGGCCGACCGGATCGGGTCCAGCCGCGGCGTCGAGATCATTGCCGGAATAGGTTCGCGGGCGGCTGGTGGGGTCTTCCAGCCGCCCGCTCCGGGATCCGGTTCCGGCTGCTCCTGACAGTGACCGGCCTTGGAGGGGTCAGACCGGTTGCTGGTACAGGAGAATCGCTGCCGGAACCAGCAGGCAACCCAGGAACAGGATCAGCCAGTCAAGGAGGGCGGGGCTCGTCTGCTCCGCGCCTCGCATCAGTAGTTTCCTGTTCGGTGTTGTCCTCATGCCAATACAAGTAGCAAGAACCTTGCCAGCCCTTGGAGGACCATGGCGCTGCCTGAACTGAATCCCGAGCAGGCGGAAGCCGTGGAGTACATGGGAGGCCCTCTCCTGGTGCTCGCGGGAGCAGGCAGCGGCAAGACCCGTGTCCTGACCTGCAGGATCGCCCACATACTGGCCGCGGGGCTTTCGGACCCGTGGCGCATCCTGGCCATGACGTTCACCAACAAGGCCGCCGGGGAGATGACGGAGCGGGTCTGCTCGCTGGTGCCGGGCGACGCCCGCAGGGTGAAGATGGGGACCTTCCATTCGATCTGCGCGTGGATTCTCCGCAGGGAGGCCGCGGCGGGGGGCTGGCCCGAGAACTTCTCCATCTACGATTCCGACGACCAGAAGGCGCTCCTGCGGAGGCTCCTGAAACAGGAGGGCGACGATTCCAGACTCACGCCGGGATCGATCCAGTCGTGGATCTCCCGCTGCAAGAACTCCATGCTCACTCCCGCCGCGGCGCTCGAACAGGCCGGTAGCGACATCGACAGGAGGCTCGCCGGGCTCTACGCATCCTACGACGAGGCCCTGCGCCGGAATGGCGCCTTCGATTTCGACGATTTGCTGACATGTACGAACGACTTTCTCTGTCGGGATCTCGACGCGGCCCGGCGGTACGGCTCCATGTTCGACCATGTGCTCGTGGACGAGTACCAGGACACGAACCTCGTGCAGCGGGAGCTCCTGAGGGCGATCGCCGGGCCGGGATGCCTGGTGTGCGCGGTGGGGGACGACGACCAGTCCATCTACGGATGGAGGGGGGCCCGGGTGCAGAACATCCTCGAGTTCCCCTCGGACTTCCCCGGGACGAGGATCGTCAGGCTCGAGCGTAACTACCGGTCGACGGCGGGCATCCTCGCCGCGGCCTCCTCGCTCGTCTCGCACAACCGGGGCAGGCACGGCAAGGTGCTGTGGACCGACAGACAGGGCGGCGGCGACATCCTCCTGAGGGACCTGGCCTCGCCCGAGGACGAGGCCGGATGGATCATCGGCGAGGTCTCGTCGATACTCGCAGGGGGCGAGGGTGCGGGCAGCCTGGCGGTCCTGTACAGGACGAACGCCCAGTCGCGCCTGTTCGAGAGCGCCGCCCTGCGCGCCGGCATCCCGTACCAGGTGGTCGGCTCCCTCAGGTTCTACGAGCGCGAGGAGATCAAGGACATCGTGGCATGGCTCCGGGTGCTCGTGAACCCGGCGGACCTCGTGAGCTTCGGCAGGGTGGTCAACAAGCCCGCGAGGGGCATCGGCGACAGGAGCAGGGACGCCCTGATCGAGGCCGCCGTCTCCGATCCGGCCGGGCTTCCGGGCGTGCTCGGCCGCCCCGACAGGATCGCGGGGATCTCCCGCAGGGCATGCGAGTCCCTGCGCCTGCTGGGTTCGTTCTTCGAGCGGACCCGTGCGCTCGTCGCCAGGGGCGCTCCCGTCTCCGAGGTGGTCGATGCCGTCGTCGCGGGAACCGGGATGCTCGACGCCCTCGACTCCTCCACCGTCGAGGGGGCCTCCAGGCTGGACAACATCTCGGAGTTCAGGCGCTCCGCGATCGAGTACGACATGTCCCCGCACGGGGGGGGCACCGCGGGTTTCGTGACGCAGATCAGCCTGCTGACCACCTCCGACGAGTACGATCCCTCCGCCGGGAGACTCTCGCTGATGACCCTGCACTGTGCGAAGGGGCTGGAGTTCGGCACCGTCTTCGTCGCCGGAGTGGAGGAGGGGCTCCTGCCCTTCGTGCGTCCGGGACGCTTCGGCCCGGACGACGTCGAGGAGGAGCGGAGGCTCCTGTACGTGGGGATGACGAGGGCCATGAACCGCCTCTACCTGACCATGGCCTCGAGGAGGGCCCGGCCGGGCGTCCAATCCGGCGGACCCTCCAGGTTCCTCGCCGAGCTCCTGCCGGACGGGTCGGCGAGGGCCGCGGCGAAGACCCCGGAGCCGGAGGCCTCCCCGGCGGTCGTCTACAGGCGCGGGAACATCGTCCACCACCCCAGATACGGGATGGGCATGGTCCTGAAGGCCGCGAGGCGGGGAGGGGAGTGGCAGCTCGAGGTCGACTTCGGTTTCGACGAGCCCAAGAGCCTGCTCACGGGTTATGTTCCCATAACGATAGTCAGGGAGCGCGGGAGCCCCGCCGACCTGGACTGAGGGGGGATGCGGATGTGACGATTCCTTCCGGCCCGGGAGCCAGTCGAGTCCCCGCCCGCGGGGGGACCCGCACCGGGACTGCCGGGGACGAGTCGACCATCGTCCTCCGGAGAGTGGCCTCGCAGGTCAGGACTGACATCCTCCTCATGATCGCCGGTGCGGGCTCCGGGCACCCCGGCGGTTCGCTCTCCGCCGTGGAGATACTCGTCGAGCTCTATTTCAGGCGGATGAGGCTCCTCCCGGACAACCCCCGGCATCCGGACAGGGACAGATTCGTCCTCTCGAAGGGACACGCCTGTCCCGCCCTCTACTCCGTGCTGGCACGCAGGGGCCTCATCCCGCCCCCGGAGCTGGCGACCCTCAGGAAGGCCGGCTCCAGGCTGCAGGGCCATCCCGACATGCTCATGCTGGACTGCCTCGACGCCTCCACGGGCAGCCTGGGGCAGGGGTTCTCGGTCGCCGTGGGCATGGCCAGGGGGCTGCGGATGCTGGGCAGCCCCGCGAGGGTCTACTGCCTCCTCGGCGACGGGGAGCTCCAGGAGGGGATGGTCTGGGAGTCCGCGGCCAGCGCGGCCCACGCAGGCCTATCGAACATCACCGCGGTCGTCGACGCGAACGGCGTGCAGCTCGACGGCAGGCTCGAAGAGATCAAGGACATGGAACCGCTCCGGCCCAGATGGGCTTCATGGGGATGGCACACGCTCGAGGCCGACGGGCACTCGTTCGAGTCCCTCGGGGAGGCCTTCGAGGGGGCTCTGGAGGCTCCAGGCCCCTCGGTCGTGATAGCCCGGACCGTCAAGGGTCGGGGGGTCTCGTTCATGGAGGGCAGCTCCGCATGGCACGGGCGCTGCCCGGACCGGGAGGAGCTGGCCCGGGCGCTGCGCGAGGTGGGAGGGGATGGCTGACAGGGCGGCACCCAGGCCCACCCGTGAGGGATGGATGGACGGTCTTCTGGAGGCGGCGGCGGCGGATGACAGGATCGTCCTCCTCGACGCCGACGTCTCCAGGTCCGTCGGCGGGGAGCGCTTCGCGGAGGCCTACCCCGGGAGGTGCGTGAACCTCGGCGTGAGCGAGCAGGACATGCTGGCCGAGGCCGCCGGGCTGGCCCTGGCGGGCTTCAGGCCCTTCGTGGAGAGCTATGCCGTCTTCTGCACCGGCAGGGCCTGGGAGCAGATCCGCAACAGCATCTGCCACATGCGCCTCCCCGTCACGATAGGAGGTGCTCACGCCGGTCTCGGGACGGGGCCGGACGGAGCCACCCACCAGGCGCTCGAGGATGTCGAACTGATGAGGGTCCTGCCGTACATGACCGTCCTCGCCCCGGCCGACTACTTCCAGACGAAGGCCGCCGTCAGGGCCGCCGCGGCCCTCGAGGGGCCCTGCTACGTGCGCTTCGGCCGCGATCCTGTGCCGGTGCTGTACGAAGAGGGCTGCGCCGTCGGGGCGGGGGGTGCTGACCTCATGAGGGACGGCGGGGACGTCCTGATCGTTGCGGCAGGGGCCATGGTGCACGCCGCGCTGGAGGCCGCGTGCATCCTCCGGGAGGAGAACGGCCTCTCGGCATGCGTCATCAACGCCTATTCCGTGAAGCCCCTCGCCGCGGACGTCATCGCAGGAGCCGCGGAGAGGTGCGGACGGGTCGTCGTGACCATGGACCACCAGGAGGAGGGCGGCCTCTTCGGGGCGGTGGCGGAGCTCCTCGCCGCGAGGTGCCCCGTGCCCGTCCGCCCTGTCTGCGTGCATGGCAGGTTCGGGACCGGCGGGAGCCCCGGGGAGGTGTTCGGGATGCTCGGGCTGACGCCCCGGAGGATAGCCGAGGCGGCGATGTCGATGAGGCGTCCGGCTGGTTGACGGCCGGCGGGCGTGCAGGTAGGTTGATTCCCCATTGACTGTAACCATCCATCTCCGGGAGGCGGTTGAATGGCCAGGATACTGATCTGCGACCCCGTTTCGCAGGACGCGCTCGAGACGATGAGGAAGGGCGGGCACGAGGTCGTCGAGAAGACCGGGATGACCCCGGAGGAGCTGCTCGAAGTAGTCCCCGGGTACGATGCCATGGTCGTGCGCAGCGCCACGAAGGTCACCAGGCCCGTGATCGAGAAGGGTTCGGGCAGCCTGAAGCTCGTGGTCAGGGGCGGCGTGGGCATGGACAACATCGATGCCGAGGCCGCCAGGGAGTTCGGGGTGGCGGCGATGAACACGCCGGGCGCCAGCTCCGTGGCGGTGGCCGAACTCGCCATGGCCCACCTCCTGGGGTGCTGCCGGTTCCTCGCCAGGGCCGACAGGACCTGCAAGGAGGGCAAGTGGGAGAAGAAGGCCCTCAGCAAGGGCATCGAGCTCTGGCACTCCACTCTCGGCCTCGTCGGCTTCGGAAGGATCGCCAGGGAGGTCGCGAAGAGGGCACTGGCCTTCGAGATGAAGGTGCTCTTCTACGATCCCTACGTCGAGGACTCCATGGGTATCGAAGCCAGGAAGGTCGACATCGGGACGCTCTGCCGGGAGTCCGACTTCCTGAGCCTCCACATCCCCAAGACCCCCGAGACGGCGAACCTGATCGACGCCTCGAGGCTTGCCTCCATGAAGGAGGGCGTCGTCATAGTGAACTGCGCCCGCGGCGGCGTGGTCGACGAGAAGGCTCTCAAGGACGCGCTCGACTCCGGCAGGGTCTTCGCCGCCGGCTTCGACGTCTTCGACAGGGAGCCGCCGGAGACCCCCGACCTCATCGCCCACGACAGGATGATCGCGACGCCCCACATAGGGGCGGGGACCGCCGGCGCCACCGACAGGGTGGGCGGGGAGGTCGCGGCGATAATCCTCGATTTCTTCAAGGCCTAAACACGTTCCGGGGAGGCGACATGCCTAGGATTCTCCGAATGTGGCCCACGGTCCTCCTCGCCGCGTCCGCCCTGGCATGGAGCCAGGCGGTACCGGCGGGGGATCCGGTGGCCACCGACTCGGTCTACGCCCCGCCGATACCGCCTGTCGAAGAGCCCGTCTGCGACCTCGGCGCCGCTCCGCCGGGCGCGGTCTCGGTCAGCGACATGCCGAACGACGCGGGCGACCATCTGCTCGTCTGCTTCGAGCCATCCCCCGACGAGGAGGGCATACTGGCGTACCGGATCTACCGCCGGCCCGCCGGGGGCTCCGAGGAGGAGTGGATCGCCGTCGAGAACGTGCCGATAGGCGATCCGACGAGCATCGTTGACGGCTACGACCCCGACTTCCCGGTCGAGTCCGGCGTTGCCTACGAGTACATGATAGCCGCCGTCTATGCCGACGGGACGGAGATCAGGGGCGCCGCCCACGCCGCGGGAGTGACGGCGGGCGGCGAGTGGTTCCACACGGACAAGACGCGCAACCTCATCGCATGCGGGCTGTTCATCGGGCTCATCTTCTGGTACTTCCACAGGGCGAAGCGGGGCGTGTCCCTGTACCTGAGGCCGATCGCCGGCATCGAGGCCATAGACGAGGCCATCGGCCGCGCGACCGAGATGGGGAAGCCCATCCTCTACGTGCCGGGTCTCTCGACCATCAGCGACGTGGCGACCATCGCGAGCCTGACCATCCTGGGCAGGGTGGCCAGGAAGGTCGCCGAGTACCAGACCCCGCTCCTCGTGCCCAACCGCGATCCGATCGTCTACACGGTGGCGGAGGAGTGCGTGAAGCAGGCCTACCTCGAGGCCGGGCGGCCCGACTCGTACGACCCCGACTCGGTGTTCTTCCTGACGGACAGCCAGTTCGCCTTCGTGGCGGCGGTCAACGGCATCATGACCCGCGACAAGCCCGCCACCAACTTCTACCTCGGCATGTTCTGGGCGGAGTCGCTCATCCTGGCCGAGACCGGATCGCTTTCGGGCGCCATCCAGATCGCCGGCACCGACGCGGTGACCCAGCTCCCGTTCTTCATCACCACCTGCGACTACACGCTCATCGGCGAGGAGCTCTACGCGGCCAGCGCATACCTCGGTCGCGAGCCCAAGCAGCTCAGTGCCGTGAAGAGCCAGGACGCCTGCAAGGGGCTGGTGATGAGCCTGATCACCCTAGGGATATGCTTCTGGATCGTCGACCTCGTGGCCAGGACGGGGCTCCTGCCATGGCTGAGGCAGCTCCTCAGCATGCCGCTCACAGACTAGGCCGGAAGGGAGGGTCGTGAAGTGAAGAGAAACGTTCCGCTCCTGATGGTCGTGGTGGGCGGCATACTGATGATCATCCAGTACTTCATCCCCCACCAGGCGTCCCAGACGGTGTACGACTACTACCTCGAATGGGTGCCCATAGTCGCCGCCTTCGCCCTCATCCTGGGCGTGGGCAGCCTCCTCAGGATCCACACGCACAAGATCCGCAGGAAGGCGAAGAACTGGCCCTACAGCCTGGCCATCATCCTGCCGATCTTCATCGTCCCCATCTTCGCGCTGATGCTGCCCGGGTCGCTCGGCGGCGGGCTCGACACGGGGAGCGTGTACCACTTCTCATACATGAGCATCCAGGTGCCGATCCAGTCCACGATGTTCAGCCTGCTCGCCTTCTACATCGCGAGCGCCGCCTTCCGGGCCTTCCGCGCCAAGTCGGCCCTCGCCACCGTCCTGCTGCTCGCGGCGATAGTCGTGATGATGGGGCAGGTGCCCATAGGCGAGCTTCTCGGGAGCTGGTTCCCCAGGGTGGGCCAGTGGATACTGAGGTTCCCCAACATGGCCGCCAAGAGGGCCATCGAGCTGGGCGTAGGCTTCGGCATTCTCGCCACGAGCCTCAAGATCATCTTCGGCGTCGAGCGCAACTGGCTCGGCGGCGCCGGGGACTAGGGGGGCGGCGGGATGAACAAGTGGGAAAGGCTGCTCAACCTGGACCGGCGCTGGATATTCCTGCTCATAGGCGTCGTGTGCATCGTGCCGTTCCTCTTCCGCGTGGGGATGCCGGTCTACCCCACCTCCGAGGTTCAGACGATCTACGACTACATCGAGGAGCTGGGGCCGGAGGACGCCGTCTTCATCGGCTTCGACTTCGATCCCGGCACCCAGGCCGAGAACATGCCGATGTCCGTCGCCGTGATGCGCCACGCCTTCTCTCGCGGGGTGCCGGTCTTCATGACCGCCTACTCGCCCCTCGGACAGGGCATGATCCAGCAGGGCTTCGACTACGTGACGGACCCGACGACGGAGGGCTTCTTCCAGAGGGTCTCCTGGGCCGAGTGGGCGGACCTGCGGGACGCGGGCGTCACGGCCAAGGCCGACCTCGTGACGGCCTGGGAGGCGGCGGGCAACGCCCTCCCCGAGGGCGCGCAGGGCTGGGTCTTCGAGGGCCGCGACTACGCCCTCCTCGGCTACCAGCCGCTCTTCCACCTCGTCATCCTGGGCATGTGCTCCTCGATATCCACGCAGTTCCCCGTCGACATGGCCGGGAACCCGGTGCCCGAGATGCCCATGCTGCAGGAGCACAAGAGCCTGCGTGACGTCGACCTGGCGGTCACCCTCGCCGGCTCGAGCGCCTGCCTGTCCTGGATCACCTACGGCCGCGAGAGGGTCGGACTGCCCATAGCCTTCGGCGTGACCGCCGTGATGGCGACCGACTACTTCATCTACATCCAGTCGGGCCAGATAGTCGGGCAGATGGGCGGCCTCCGCGGCGCCGCCGAGTACGAGGTCCTCCTGCTCCAGGGAGGGCACATGCCGGTCACGGACAAGGCCTTCCAGGGCATGGACGTGCAATCGGCAGCGCACATCCTGATCCTCATCCTGGTCGTCCTCGGCAACATCGCGTTCTTCGCGGGAGGCTTCCACAAGAAGGGCGCTCATCTGAAGGGGAGGAGGTAGGCCGTGAGCTACACCGACGTCGGGATACTCGTATCGGCCATCTTCACGCTGGCCGTCTACTCCTTCCTGTACCGCGAGAACCCGCTCTACCGCCTCGCCGAGCACCTTGTGGTCGGCGTGTCGATGGGCTACTCCATCGCCATCACGTACGACCGGGTCATAGGTCCCAGGCTCATCGAGCCCCTCCTGGCCGGCAACGGCTGGATCCTGCTCATCCCGGGCCTCCTCGGGCTCCTGTACATCACCCGGTTCTTCCCGAAGGTGGCCTGGCTGTCGCGCTACCCGATGGCCTTCGTGCTGGGCACGAGCATGGGCGTCGGATTCCCCCTCACGATGAAGGCGATGATCCTCAGGCAGCTCGAGGCAACCGTCTTCCCGATGTACCAGCCGGGCATGCCGGTGATGACCGCCGTGGGGAACGCGATAATCATCCTGGGAACCCTCGCGGCCCTCATCTACTTCTTCTTCTCGAAGCCGCACAAGGGCCTGTTCTTCGGGACCGGGTCCAGGATCGGGATCTGGATCATCATGATCGGGTTCGGAGCCACCTTCGGCTTCACGGTGATGGGCAGGGTCAGCCTCCTGATCGGCAGGATACAGTTCCTGCTGGGCGACTGGCTGGGGATCATACACTGACGCCGGGCGCCCCGGGCCTCGGTCCGGGGCGCCCGACAGGGGCATGGGATGAACGCGGCGCTGAGGGACGTGCTCGCCGGACTGTCCGGGTTCGAGGACCTCGAATGCGGGGAGGACCTGCGCTTCACATTCCTGGGACAGGTCATCGCCGAGGCCGAGGCCGTCGGTGATGCCCTGACGCTCGACATCCTCTGCCACCCCCTCGACGCCGGCCCCCTCGTGGAGGAGTACCCCTTCGCGAGGCCGGTGGCGGCCAGGGTGCCCGAGGGATGGGTCAGGATGGTCTTCCTCTCGGCACCGGGTCCCGAAGAGAGGTCAGCCGTCATGGAAGCCTTCCACTCGGCCATGGACAGGGTGTCGCCCGACACCGGGCCGGAAGAAGACACGGAGGAGTGAGAGATGGACAGGTATGTCTGCGCAGTCTGCGGCTGGGTGTACGACCCCGAACTCGGCGACCCCGACGGCGGCATCCCCGCCGGCACGGCATTCGAGAGCCTGCCGGACGACTGGGTCTGCCCGGTCTGCGGAGCGCCCAAGACCGACTTCGAGAAGGAGTAGCCCCTGGCCTCGCCGCGGGGGTCGTCGGGAGTCGCCCGGACCCGCGGCGCGGCGGAGCCCGGGAGGTCCCGCGGGGAGGTCCTAGAGAGGCTCTACGGACGGCTCAACAGGCGTGAGTTCGTAGAACCCGACCCGCTGCAGTTCCTCTACGCCTACGAGGGTCTTCCGGACAGGGAGGTCGCGGCCCTGGCGGCCTCCTCGCTGGCATACGGCAGGGTCGCCCAGATACTGACGAGCGTCGGCCGGCTCCTGGCCCTCATGGGCCCGGAGCCGGCCCTCTTCCTCTCGGACTGCCGGGGCTCCCTTCCCGGGTGCGGGTTCAGGCACAGGTTCACGCCCGGTGACGAGATGGGGAGGGTTCTGCTGGCGGCGTCGGCCGTCCAGAAGGCGGGCGGCGGGACCCTCCAGGCGGCGTTCGCCGGGGCGGCGGACGCCGTCGAGGCGGGGTCGAGACTCGTCCGTGCGATCCTCCGGGAGGCGGGCATGGAGAAGTCCACCATGCTCCCCGATCCGGCCGCGGGAAGCGCCTGCAAGAGGCTGCACCTCATGTTCAGATGGCTCGTGCGCAGGGACGATGTCGATCCCGGCGGATGGGACGCGCTCGCCCCCTCGCAGCTCTCGGTGCCTTTGGACGTGCACATGCACCGTGCGGGGCTGATGCTGCGCATGACCAGCCGCGGGCAGGCCGACGGCCGGACGGTCGCCGAGGTGACCGAGGGCTTCAGGGCGCTGCGGCCGGACGATCCGGTGCGATACGACTTCGCCCTGACGAGGTTCGGCATACGCCCCGACCTGACCTGGGCCGCCCTCGAGCATGACCTTCGGTTTTAAGTTCTTTAGTTTGCGATCTGCAAACCGTTACGCAACAACATCCTGCAATTTGCGAGAAAACGGTTCCGGCGCAACCCGCGCGAGGGGCGCAGGCCGCTCTGCGCCAGCAGGCTGAAATCCGACTTTCCTCGGCCTCCCGCTCCGCCTGCGCGCAGGATCCGGGGGAGGGCCCGGTCCCGTAACCGCCCGCCGTGGCGCCCGGCTCGCGCTCTTGACCCGCGGCGACCCGTGGTCTTAGATTGGCAGGCCTCGGTGCCGAGGTAGCTCAGATGGTAGAGCAGCGGACTGAAAATCCGCGTGTCGACGGTTCGATTCCGCCCCTCGGCACCAGGGATCCACCCGGAACGGCACACTCACGGAACCAGGGAAACAGGCCTCCCGCCCCCGGCGGTCACCCTTCCGACTATCCCGGTCAGCGAATCCCCGATCTCGCGAAGCATCCGGACCGCCGTCTCCGCCTGATCCTCCCCGACGGCGGCCAGGAGGCCGCCCGAGGTCTGCGAGTCGAGCAGGACGGCGACGAGCCTCTCGTCGATCCCGGCGGCGATGTCGACGTTGGTGGAGTCGTAGGTCCAGTTGCGGCCCGTGCCTCCCGGGAGGTAGTGCTGCGCCAGCTCCAGGGCGCCGGCCATGACGGGGACCCGCGAGGCCTCGATGACGATGCGCCTGCCCGAGGAGCGGGCCATGGCGACGGCGTGCCCCGCAAGACCGAAGCCGGTGACATCGGTCATGGCGCTGACGTCGAGACCGGCAAGTGTTTCGGCGGCATACCGGTTGAGCCTCTCCATCCAGCCCACCGCCTCCCCGAGGGCGGAGTCGTCGACCCTGCCGTCCTTGAGGGCCGTGCAGAGGATGCCGGAGCCCAGTGGCTTGGTGAGGACCAGGAGGTCCCCCTCCCTTGCGTCCGAGTTGCGCATGGCCCTGCCGGGATGGATCAGGCCGGTGACGCTCATGCCGAACATCACCTCCTTCTCGTCGGTCGAGTGCCCGCCGACGAGAACGACTCCCGCCTCCACCATCTTCTCCCCTGCGCCCGCCAGCAGCTCGGCTATGACATCCTGGTCGATCTTCGATGCGGGATAGCCCAGGATGTTCATGGCCGTGATCGGGCGGCCCGACATGGCCCAGATGTCGGAGAGGCAGTTCGCCGCCATTATCCTCCCCGCGGCGCGCGGATCGTTGACCGGCGGATAGAAGAGGTCGACGGTCTGCACCAGGGCGGTGTCGTCATCGAGCCTGAAAACGCCCGCGTCGTCCATCGTGTCCATGCCGACGATCAGGTCGGGGGACTCGAAGCGAGGCATGCGGGACAGCAGACCGGACAGCCTGTCCGGAGGGAGCTTGCCGGCTCAACCGGCGCAGGGCGTGAAATCGAGCAACCTGTACTCGAGGATCTTCGCCCTGATGTCCCTCTCCGCGAGGCTCGGTACGCCCAGCTTCTCGCAGGCCGTCTTCGTGCCCGCGCTGCCGTGAGCGGCCTTGCATGCCCCGCAGTCGGCGTGATATGCACAGCTCGCCTCGCAGGGGCAGCCGTCGTCCTTCCGTCTCTCCACTCTCACCTCCCCGGGTGGTTCGGAGCATACTTGACCGCAAGCTCCAAGGGACCATAGTATGATCGATACGGCTGCATGGAGGCCAGATGACCCCGCAGAGCGGTGTCGACCTCGCGCTGGACGGTATTTCGGGAGCCATTCCCGAAGACGCCATGCTGCTCTCCTCCGGCGAATTCGTCGATCTGGCGGGAAGGGTCTCCTCCCTGGTCGAGGCCTATGTGAAGGGCCAGTTCGACTCGCCGCCGGGCCGGATCCCGCTCGTCACCGCGGTCGACTCGCTCCTCTCGATAGGCATGACCTCCTCGGCCATCAGCATTCTCTCCAGATCCGCCTGGGCCTCGCGCCACCTGGGTCTCGAGGGGCCCGAGCAGGCCGGCCTCCTGGAGAGGGCTGCAAGAATCGCCCTCGAGGAGAACAATCCCGAGCTGGCCGCAGGCCTCCTCGAGCAGGCGCAGAGCCTCGATCCCTCGGAGGACACCTCGCAGATCGACCTCCTCTACGGCGAGATACACCTCGCGCGGGGGGAGCCGGGAGAGGCGGCGGCGAGGTTCTCAAGGGCCTGCGAGAAGGCCGCCAGGGGCGAGGGGATCGACCTGGCCGCGGCTCCGGTCAAGCTCGCCTGCACCTACACGGACATCGCAGGCACCTCGGACGACGAGAGGAGGAAGACCTACTTCCTCGAGCGGGCCGAGGAGCTCCTCACCTCCGCCGCCAACCCGAACCCGCTGGCGCTCGCGATGATAAGGATCGAGCAGGGCGCGGCCGACGAGGCCAGGGATCTGCTCGCGGTCGCCGACGGCATCAGGGAATGTCGCACGAACAGGCAGTACTGCTTCGCCCTGGCCCGCGCAGCCGTCATCCTCGGCGACAGGGAGGGGCTCATCCGGAACTGCCTCCTGGGCATCTCCACCCTCTCGGAGGCCCCGCTCTGGCATGTGCGCAGCAATCGCGAGATAGCACGGTTCCTCGAGCTGTCCCAGTCGCTCGAGCCCTCCTCCGAGCCGAGATCGGTGTTCTTCTCCGGCGACGGGGCCGGGCTCGTGGCGAAGGCGGTCGAGTTCTCCGACCGGAGGGACGAGTACCTGGGAGGCGACCACTCGGTGCGGGTCGCCGCCCTCGCGACAGGGGCAGCCCTGCACATGGGATGGCCGTCCCTCCCGGACGGCAGGTACTCGGCCGCCAAGGTCGACGTGGGGGCCAGGCTGCACGACATCGGCAAGCTGGGCATCCCCTGGAGGGTGCTCAACGGGGTCGATGCCGTGTCGTCGGAGGAGAGGACCCTGCTGACGCGGCACCCGCAGGCAGGAGGGGCCTTCTGCAGGTCCATCGGAGTGGATTCGGTCGCCAGGATGGTGGAGGAGCACCACGAGGCGCCGGACGGCTCGGGCTACCCTGAGGGCTCGGACAGCCTCTCTCCCGAAGGCCGCCTCCTCTCGGCAGCCAACGCCCTGGTCGTGCTGACCTCGGATTCGCGAAGGGCGCCATGCCCCGTGATGAGCATCCCCGAAGCCCTGGAGGCCATGGCGGCTGCCGGCAGGAAGTACGACGAGGAGGTCCTGCGCGCTCTCAGGGAGGCCTCCGTCTAGCCTCCGCCCGCCTCCCTGGTGCCCGTCATGCCGTCACCCCTCAGAACCTTGCTCATGACGTCGATGTCGCGCCTGAGGTGCCAGCCGGTCTTCTCGTAGAAGGCCCTTGCAGGGTTGTCGACATAGATGAACAGGTGAACCTTCTCGATCCCGGCCTCCAGCAGGGCCCTCTCGACAGCCGCCATGAGCATCGTGCCCACGCCGTGACCCTGCATGCCCGCATCCACCGCCAGGTGGTAGACGTAGCCGCGGCGGGTGTCGTGTCCGGCCATGACCGATCCGCAGAGGCGGGACCCGTTCCTGGCCACGAGGCAGAAGGGGCCGTTGGCCCGGAGGAAGGCTTCGAACCCGGTCCTCTCGTCGGCCGCGGTCAGGGTGTTCCCCGGGAAACCCGACCAGAGGGCGACGAGATCATCGTAGTCCGAAGGCCTCATACCGGCGATGCGAGGCATTGTCACGAAGCCGCCCTCCCTCGGCGACGGCGGAGGACATGGCACAGCACCACGGACAGCGCTGCCGTCAGCAGGGAGGCCGCAAGGCAGGCGTCGGGGTGGAGCAGCCCGCCTTCGCCGGTCCTCCATGCCAGCATCCCCGCCAGGTGGGCCGGGAAGGCCGCGATGAGCACGATTGCATGACGCCCCGATGCCAGGGCGAGAACGCCGGGGATGGCCAGGGCCGGCGCGACCGCACCTGGGGCCCAGCGGGCCGAGAGGCGGGCCAGCATGGTCGCGGACAGCGCGCAGAGGAACGGAACCGGCCAGGCCTGCCAGGGGACCGCGCCCGTCCCCGTGAGGGTCGCGACGTAGAGGAACGCCCATCCGGCCAGTGCCCCGGCCGCGGTGGAGGAGACGGTCTCCGCCAGCAGCAGAGCCGGTTCTCCGGCCGGCGTCCTGCGAAGGAGGTCCGCCAGATGCCTGCGCCTGAGGCTCCCGTGCCATCCGATGCCCAGAGCCGCCGCAAGGGAGAAGGGAAGGGCGGCCAGGGCCGCCGTGCCGAAGGAGTCCGCCCCCGCCCCGTGGAGACCGGCCAGCAGCGGATAGCCCAGGCCGGCCAGCCAGGCGCCCGGGTCTCCGATGGCCCTCGCGGTCATCTGACGCAGAACCTCGAGGAAGATCCTCGTCACTCGACCTCCCCGTCGCCGAAGAGACCGCCGGGGAACTCCCCGCCCCGGCACAGCTCGACCAGCCTTGCGACATCGGGCGGCCTCGTGTGGAGGCCCGCTATTGTCCGGGAGTTCGCCCTGGCAACGTTGAGGATCCAAGACAGCGCCGCATGGGGCGAGGGATGGCGCAGCCTGAAGCCTCCCTGCTCCGCGGTCAGGCTCTCCAGCCCCGGCAGCCCCTCCAGGAGGCCGCGGCTGACGGAAGGGCAGAAGGCCACCCATGTCTCCGTAGCCCGCGAGGCCGTCTCGAGAAGCTCGGCCCGCGCCATGGTCCTCACGAGATCAGTCCCCGTGCAGAGAGCGACCCTGTCGGTGCACGGGGGCAGCGAGCCCATGTCCCCGGCCGTCACGACGATCGCCCTGCCGGAGGATTTCAGTCCCTCGAGGTGCCCGTAGAACTGCTCCGGCACCTCGTGGTCGATTATCACAACGGAGGGGTTGTGCATGAGGGCGGTCGCGAACGAGAGGGCGAAGGCGCGGTCCCGGTCGAGATCGCGTATCCGCGTGTCTCCTTCGCCCGGCAGACGGCACCACTCCATCATCTCCCGGGCCGAGCGGAGCGCCCCGGCCCTTCCCCTCCCTCCTGCGGAGGCGGCGAGGGACAGGACACCCATCACCGTCATGCCGGCAGGTCCTGGCGAGGCGGCAGGCACGTAGCCGATGAGCCTCCTGGCGGCCCTGTCGCGCACCGGCAGCCTCCTTCGCCCGACGGTGGCGGTTCCGCTCCAGGGGCTCTCCATCCCGGCCAGGATGGCCGCCACCCTGGATGGGAAAGCGGCGTCGGTACCGAGCAGTGCCGTGACCGAGCCGCCCATGAGGGCGATGGAGAAATCCGAGGCGGACTCCCGGAGAGGTCTGAGGCCTGATGTCGTCAGCAGGATCGCCGGCCCGGGGGAGGTCAATTGCCCATGCTCTCCGCGAGGCTCCTGTCGGCCGCCTCGAGTGCCCGCACGACCGCCAGCCCGTTCCTGCCGTCTGATCTGGGGCGCGCCCCGGAGCGTATGCAGGACAGGAACTCCTCGATCTCGGACGCCAGCGGCTCCACCGTGTCCACCTTGGGCGAGACTATGTCGCCCGACCTGTACGAGAGCTGGTACTCGCCGAACGACGCCGGCTCGATGAGATCGACCCGCCTGTCGTAGATCTTGATCTTCTCGTCCGGCTCGTTGTCGTCGTATACGAGCATCTTCCTGGCGCCGACCACGACCGTCCTCCTGAGCTTGGAGGGTGAGAGCCAGGAGAGCTGGACGTTGGCGATCACCCCTCCCGGGAAGCGCAGGTTGACGAACGCGACGTCCGGGATGCCCGAGAGCACGCAGTCGTTGCCGAAGGCCTGTATCCGGTCGGGCTCCTCCTCCAGCCAGAAGAAGATCATGGAGAAGTCGTGCGGGGCCAGGTCCCAGATGACCGATACGTCCTTCTGGTGCAGCCCCAGATTGACCCTGGTGGAGGTTATGAAGAACAGGTCCCCGAGCTCGCCGGAGCGGATTATCTCCTTGACCTTGAGGACTGGGGGGGAGTAGAGGAAGGTGTGCCCGACCATCGTGACCAGCCCCCTTGCCTCGGCGGTCTCCACGAGCTCGAGCGCCTCGCGCGAGCTGGACGCGAAGGGCTTCTCCACGAAGACGTGCCTTCCGGACTCCAGGGCCGCCATGGCGAGCGGGAAGTGTGTCATGACGTCGGTGGCGATGACGATCCCCTCCACGGAGGGATCGGACAGGACATCGTCGTAGCTCCTCGTCCTCTCCGCTCCGGGGAACCTGTCGGCTATCCGCTCCAGACGATCCCCGTCCCTCTCGCACAGCACGACGCCCGTGCACTTCCTGTTGGCGCAGAGGTTCCTCACGAGATTGGGGCCCCAGTACCCGAGCCCTACCACCGCAATCTTCGACATCGCTCCTCCCGGGATTGGTCAGCGGTAAGCTACCCAAACCCGCTTTCGGGGTAAAGAACCCGGCCATTCTGGCACAAGCGGGCGCCGCCTCCTCCCCGGGACCGCCTCCGCGTGGTGGCTTGTGCTGTATCTGTCTGTCCGGCAACAAATAGAGCAGTAATGCGCCCGGACGGCCGCTGGCCCGACATTTGCTCGGATATCCCTGCAGTCAGTGAAGGGGATGGAGGAGACATGAATCTCGAGAAGTTCACGATAAAGGCCAGGGAGGCGGTCCAGACCGCTGTGAGGAGCGCCTCGGAACAGGGGGCGCCCGAGGTGGGCTGCCTGCACCTCGCTCATGCGCTGCTCTCGGATCCCGAGGGCACGGTGCCCGTCGTGCTCTCCCGGATGGAGAAGCACCCCAGGGAGATCCTCGCGGACATCGAACGCGGGCTGTCCGGAGTCCCCCGCACCGAAGGCGGATCGGAGCCCAGGCTGTCGAGGAACCTCGAAAAGGCCCTGCGCTCGGCGGAGGCGTTCGCCGAAAGGCTCAGGGACGACTACACGGCCCTCGAGCACCTCTTCCTGGGGCTCTGCGAGACCCGGGACCCGGCGCTGTCCCGTATCCTCGACGCGCAGGGGGTGGGCCAGAACGACTTCCTCAGGGCCCTATCGGACGTCAGGGGGGCGTCGAGGGCCGCCACCGAGAACGCGGAGGACCACTACGACGCACTCGAGAGATACGCCCGCGACCTGACCCGCCTGGCCCGCCAGCAGAAGCTGGATCCCGTCATCGGGCGGGACGAGGAGATCCGTCGTGTCATGCAGGTCCTCGGCCGCAGGAGGAAGAACAACCCCGTCCTCCTGGGCGAGCCCGGCACAGGCAAGACCGCGATAGTCGAGGGGCTGGCCCAGCGGATGGCGTCCGGCGACATTCCCGAGAGCCTGAGGGACAGGAGGGTGCTGGCCCTGGACATGGGGGCGCTGGTCGCGGGGACGAAGTACAGGGGCGAGTTCGAGGAGCGCCTGAAGTCGGTCCTCGACGAGATAACCTCCTCCGAAGGCGAGATCATCCTGTTCATAGACGAGATGCACACCCTCGTCGGCGCAGGGGCGGCCGAGGGCGCGGTGGACGCGGCCAACATGCTGAAGCCGGCCCTCGCAAGGGGAGAGCTGCACTGCATCGGAGCCACCACCCTGGACGAGTACAGGAGGCACATCGAGAAGGATGCCGCACTCGAGCGCAGGTTCCAGCCCGTCATGGTCTCCCCGCCGGACGTCCCGGACACCATCAGCATCCTGAGAGGGCTGAGGGAGCGGTACGAGGTCCACCACGGAATCAGGATACAGGATTCGGCGCTGATAGCCGCCGCGACCCTCTCCGACCGCTACATCGCCGACAGGTTCCTGCCCGACAAGGCGATCGACCTCGTGGACGAGGCCGCCGCCAGGCTGAGGATTGAGATTGACAGCATGCCCGCAGAGGTCGACGAGGTGCGCAGGCGCATCATGCAGCTCGAGATCGAGAAGGCCGGCCTGTCGCGCGAGAGCGACCGGGCCTCGAGGGAGAGGCTCGAGAGGCTGGCGTCGGAGCTGGGGGACCTCAACGAGAGGCTCACAGCTCTCGAGGCCAGGTGGAGGAGCGAGAAGGACCTCATCGAGCAGATGAGGGCGGTCGCCAGGGAGGCGGAGGACCTCAGGGCGGAGGAGGCCGCCGCAACGCGGGCGGGCGACCTGGGCAGGGTCGCCGAGATCCGGTACGGGAGGCTCAGGGAGGTCGAGGAGAGGTCGGAGGCTCTGGGGGCAAGGCTCTCCGAGCTGCAGGGTGCAGGCGCCATGCTCACGGAGGAGATAACCCCCGAGCACATCGCCGAGGTCGTCTCCAGATGGACGGGCATACCCGTCTCCCGGATGCTCGAGAGCGAACGCGAGAGGCTTCTCCGCATGGAGGAGGAGCTTGGCTCCATGGTCGTGGGCCAGGAAGAGGCGGTCTCGGCGGTGTCGGAGGCCGTGCGGAGGGCCAGGGCGGGCGTCCAGGACCCCGACAGACCCCTCGGCAGCTTCGTGTTCATGGGACCCACCGGCGTCGGCAAGACGGAGCTCGCACGGTCCCTGGCCAGGTTCCTCTTCGACACGGAGCACGCGATGATCAGGCTCGACATGAGCGAGTACATGGAGAAGCACTCCGTCTCGAGGATGATCGGGGCTCCTCCCGGCTACGTGGGCTACGACGAGGGCGGCCACCTTACCGAATCGGTCAGGCGCCGACCCTACTCGGTCGTCCTCTTCGACGAGATCGAGAAGGCTCATCCCGACGTGTTCAACGTGCTCCTGCAGATCCTCGACGACGGCAGGCTCACCGACGGCCAGGGCAGGACGGTCGACTTCCGGAACACCGTCCTGATTATGACCAGCAACCTCGGCAGCGACTGGATAGCAGCCACCGCCGGGACGATCCCCGCCGCGGAGATGGCCGCCAGGGCCAGGAGGAACCTCGAGGACCACTTCCGCCCCGAGTTCCTGAACAGGCTGGACGAGGTGATCGTGTTCCGCCCGCTGGAGAGGGAGCATCTCAGGAGGATCGTGGAACTGCAGATCGGGAGGCTGAACAGGCTGCTCGAGGGATCGGGCGTGTCGGTGGTCGCCGATCGCGAATCGCTTGACCTGCTTGCAGAACGCGGATATGATCCCGTCTACGGTGCGCGGCCCCTCAAGAGGGTGATACAGAAGGCCGTCCAGAACGAGCTCGCAAGGATGGTTCTGGATGGCTCTGTTCATGCCGGCCAGGTGGTCAGGCTGACCGTGTCCGCAGGAAGTTTGGCATTCACGCCGGAAGACCGGGAAGGCACCTGAGTCATCCCCGCGGAGAGACATGCGCGTAGCACTGATAGTGCCGCAGTGGGGCAAGGAGTACGTCAGGGCGCGTGACACCAGGGGCATAGCCGGGTGCTGGCCCACTCCGGGGATGCAGTACGTCGCAGCCTCCCTGAGGGATGCGGGTCACGAGATCATCTTCCTCGAGGGCTACTTCCACGGGAACGACGAGATGGCCGCGATGGCGCGGGACTTCGGAGCGGATGCCGCCGGCATCTACGTGATAAGCATCCTGTGGGACACCGCCAGGCAGCTCATCGAGAGGCTTAAGTCGGGCAACCCGGGGATCTTCGTGTTCATCGGCGGGCATGGAGCATCCGCCCTTCCGGGCGAGCTCATGGCGGACGCCCCCATGCTCGACGCGACCGTGGTCGGGGAGGGCGAGATCACCACCGTCGAGCTGCTCGACAGGGTCGGCAGGGGTCTCACGCCGGCGGGAGTCGAGGGTGTGGTCTGGCGCGACCGCGAGGGCGCTGTTCATGTCAACCCGCCCAGACCCATCATAGACGACATCGACAGGCTCCCGTTCCCTGCAGTGGAGCTCTCGGAGATGGACCGCTACTTCCCCAGCTTCGAGCAGGTCTCCACGGTCCCGGTCGTGCAGATGCTCGCGAGCAGGGGCTGCACAGGTGGCTGCCTATACTGCTACAAGATGTACGGCAAGCGCATACGGCTCCGGAACCCGTCGCGTGTGGTCGACGAGATGGAACTCTACGTCCGCAGGTTCGGCGCCAGGGAGATCAAGTTCTGGGACGAGCACTTCACGTACAGCCACGACCATGTCTACCGCATCTGCGACGAGATAGCCGACCGCGGCCTGAAGGTCCGCTGGTGGTGCTCGTGCAGGGCTGACGCCGTCGATCCGCGCATCCTCCGGGCGATGCGCCGGGCGGGCTGCTGGTGCATCAACTTCGGGGTGGAGAGCGGCGTGCAGAAGAACCTCGACACCCTGCTCAAGCACGAGAAGCTCGAGCGCATACGCCTGGCCGTGCGGATGGCCCATGCCGCGGGCATCAAGACGCACACGACCTACATCTTCGGGATACCCGGGGAGACCCGCGAGGAGGGCATGGAGACCATCCGCTTCGCGAGGTCGCTGGGCTCCTTCACCGTCGAGTTCTTCCCCATTACGCCGTTCCCCGGCACGCCCCTCTTCAAGGGCGTCCAGAAGGGCATGTTCGGCCGCATGTCCGACAAGCTCGCCGACCAGGGGATGCTCCTGGAGAATCCCTGCTTCGTCCCGTTCACCATGAAGGGGCAGGACATCATCGAGCTGCGCAGGATAGCCTACATCAGCTACTTCATGCGGCCGTCCTTCCTGTTCTACAGGTTCACGAACATCATGTCGCCCTTCCAGCTCCGGGCGATCTGGCACGGGGCGGCCAGCCTGGGTCAGATGGCCTTCGAGCAGGTCTCGGGATGGATCCGAAGGAAAAGGCCTCGTTCAGCGTAGTCGTCCCGGTGCACAACGCGGAAGCCGTCCTCGGGCGCGTCCTGGACGCGCTGATTCCCGGGCTGCTCCCCGGTGACGAGCTGATCGTCGTGGACGACAGGTCCACCGACGGCTCCAGGGGTGTCGCCGAGTCGAGGGGGATCGTGGTCGTCGAGAGCGGGGGGCCGCCCGGAGCCGCGGGCACCCGGAACAGCGGGGCCTCCCGAGCCACCGGCGACTGGCTCCTGTTCGTCGACAGCGACGCCGTCCCCCCCGCAGGCTGGAGGATAGCGCTGGCCGCCTCCGTCGATGAAGCGGAGGCCCTGCAGGCCGTCTACTCCAGGGTCGCCACCGGGCGGGCGGCGGCCACCTTCCTCAAGAACCACTACTACCACTACACCTTCACGAGACGCATCAGGACCCGCTACATCCCGGGCTGCGGGACCTTCTTCTTCGCGGTCAGGAGGAGCGTCTTCGAGTCGCTCGGGGGCTTCGACGAGAGGGTGCGCGGCGCAACGATAGAGGATGCCGACTTCGCGGCCAGGCTGACCGCCGGAGGAGGCAGGATACTCCTGCTCAGGGACCTGGAGATACTGCACCTGAGGGAGTACGACCTTCCCGGGCTTCTCCGGTACGACTGGAACATGGTCAAGGCCAAGACCCGCTACATACTCAGGAGGGACCGAAGCCACGGACGCCTCTCCCTGTCCATGGCCGGACCGGGCGAGATGCTGCCGGTCATGGTGGGAGCGGTTGCAGCCTGGCTCCTCCCGGCGGGGATCGCAGGACTCGCGGCATCCGCTCCCGCGGCTCCCTGGGTCGCGTCGGCGGCGCTCGCCGGCCTGGCGGCCTCGCAGGGAGCCTTCTGGGCGTCGGCGGTCAGGTCCGGCGGCGCCAGGGGCGCACTGGCCTGTCTCATGTCCCTGCCCGACCTCATGGTGATAATCCCCGCCGGTGCGGCCGGGGCTCTCGGGGCTCTCGCCGGGAGGCGGTACTGATGGGACGCGCCGCCCTCCGCCCGGTCGCCGCCGTCGTCCTGACGACCGTTTACGCAGCCCTCTGCAGAAGCGTCCCCGACGGTCCAGCCCTGAGGCTCCTGCAGCTCCTCACCCTGGTCCCGGCCATCCTCCTCGTCGCCGCGTCGATCGCAGGCCTCTTCGCCACGGACATGCTCGAGGCGCTCTCGCGCAGGGTCGGGAGGATCCCGCGGGGCGTCTTCCTCGGACTCCTCATGATCTGGGCCTTCGCATTCCCCGCATGGATGGCCCTCGGCCCCATGGACGGCATACCCAAGGGCGGGGACGAGACCGCCTACCTCTTCCAGTCGAGGGTGTTCGCCTCCGGCAGGCTCTGGGCCGAGCCCCCCGGAGTGGAGGATCCGGGGAGGTTCTTCCCGTTCAGGCACTTCATCTTCGACGACGGACGATGGTTCATCATGTACACGCCCCTGCACGCACTCGTCATGGCCCCCTTCTCCGCCGCCGGGCTGCATTCGCTGACCGGACCCCTGGAGGGATCCCTGTCGATTCTCGGCGCCTTTCTCCTCCTCCGTCTCCGGACGGGGGAGAGGCGCGCCAGGGCCTCGGTCATCCTGATGGGGCTCTCTCCGTTCTTCCTCTTCATGACCGCGAGCCGGATGGCTCACAACACCTCGCTCCTGCTCGTCACATGGGGGCTTTATCTGCTGTCTCTGGCACATTTCCGCGACAGGCCCGCCATCGCCGTCCCTGGCGGCTTCCTGCTCGGCATGGCCGTTGCCGCGAAGCCGTACCCGGACATCGCCTGGTGGGCGCTGGCCGTCGCGGCCATCCTGGCCGGGGCAGGGGCCCGGAGGTGGAGGATGCTCTCGATGGCCCTGCTGGGCGCCATCCCGGCCGCGCTGTTCTTCCTGGCGGGCAACCTCGTCTATACGGGCAACCCCTTCGAGACGGCCTACGGGATGGCGAGGGGGGGCGGGCTCATCGGCTTCGGCCCCGACAGGGCGTGGTTCCCGGTCTACGGCGACCATGCGCACACGCCACTTCGGGGCCTTCTGAATCTAGCCGCACAGGCGGGCACCGGGAGCGTCATACTCTTCGGCTGGCCGCTGATCTCGCTCGTCCCGGCGGCCTGGGCCATGATCGCCGCCCGGGGCGAGAGGCGGAGGCTCTGGGCGGGCGGGGCGGCGCTGCTCTTCGCGGTTCTCCTGTCGCTGCACTACAGCCCTTCGGTCGACTATGGCCCGAGGCACTGGTACACCCTCCTCCCATGGGCCTGCGCACTCTCCGTCCTGGGCCTGTCCGAGGCCGCCCGCAGGCTGCGCCTCCGCTCGGGTCCCCGCGGAGGGAGCGTCCTGGCCCTCTCCACGATCGGTCTGTTCGTGTTCACGGCCATGGAGTACATGCCCCCGGAGATCGGCCAGCGCTCGGGCACCTGGCAGGCGATCGACGACGAGGTCATGAGACTGGCCCGGCTCGAGGCCGACCCTCCGGCCGTGATCTTCATGGAGGCATCGGAGCACGGCTACCCGAACATCGTGAGCGGGATGAACCATCTGCTCACCGAGCCGTATCTCTTCTGCGCACACCAGACCGCTTCGGAGGACATGGAGCTCATGGCGCTGATGCCGCACCGTGGTGCATATCTCTACTGGAACCACGCGGGAGAGGGTTCGATCGCACCCTGGACCCCCGCGCTGGCCGAATCACTCGTCCCTTCCAGGGACATGGCGCCTGATCCCTCACTGACGGGATCGGAAAGGAACCGGGATGCTCAGGGCCGGTGAGTCCAGGATAGCCTGCTTCATGCCGGCCTACAACGCCGAGCCCAGGATGGAGGCGGTGATCCGCGCCATCCCGCAGGCCGCATGGAACCTTCTCTCCGCGCTGCTCGTGGTGGACGACGGATCCACCGACGGCACGGCGGAACTGGCCGGCGCCCTCTCCGGCGAGTTCCCGTCCATCAGGCTGCTGAGCCACCGCGTTAACATGGGTTACGGGGCGGCCCAGAAGACGGCCTTCAGGTGGGTGGTCGAGAACGGTTTCGATGCCGCGGTGATGCTTCACTCCGACGGGCAGTACCCCCCGGGTCTGCTCCCGGAGATGATAGCCCCGATGCTCGAAGGCGCCGACGTGGTGGGAGGGAGCCGCACCCTGTACGGCGACATGCGCAAGGGCGGGATGTCCCTGCCCAGGTACTACGGCACGCTTGCGCTCAACGCGCTGGAGAACCTCGTCCTCAGGCAGGCGTTAACATCCTATCACAGCGGGTACAAGGCCTATACCAGGCGCGCTCTCGAGAGCATACCGTTCGAGCGCTACTCCGACACGTTCAACTTCGACTCGGAGATGCTCGTGGGCGCGATAAGGGCGAAGCTGGACATACGAGAGGTGCCCATCCCCACGATACACGGCAGGGGCTACTCGAGCCTGCGGCCCATACCCTACGGCCTGTCCGTCCTGAGGACTCTCGTGCGGTACATGACCGGCAAAATCTAGCGTTAACACTTTGTTAACTCGAGTCTGAACCAGCCCGGGGGCTCTCAGTACCTCCGGCCCGCAAGGAACTCCAGGGTGCCCGTGAGCAGGCCCGCCCCCAGAACAGCCATGTCCACGAGGCACAGTAGTATGAACCCCGGCAGGACTCCCGCGCCGAAGACCCTTGCGGCGCCCTTCAGGAAGCCGCCGCAGCACAGCACGGCACCTGCGGCACATAGCAGGGATGCAGCCAGGGCGGGGGCGGCGGCGGGGCTGGCGGCGACGGCCAGCACGGCCGCGGAGGCCAGCGCGACGGTTGCGAGCATGACCAGAAGGATGCCCAGCACCGTCCACCTGCTGTGATGCGTGCCCGTGTCCGAGATGTTCGCATACCTGGCCAGGAGCCGCCCCTTAACCGATCGCCATGCGCTCTTCGCCTGGGCCCTGGTCATGCGGAACCTCCTCCTGGCGAACGACCGGATGTCGTAGGAGGCCAGGTGGACGACCTGGAGGCCGGGCATTAGGAGGATCCTGCCGCCGGAATCCGCGAGCGCATAGCCCAGCTCCTCGTCCTCCACCGTCGGGTCGGGTATCGAGTCGTCGAAGCCGCCCAGCCCGTCGAAGGCTGTCTTCGTGATGGCGGTGCACCATGTCGCTATCACCGCCACGAAGCGCCTGCCCAGCCTGGCCATGCAGTGGTGGTAGTAGTAGTTCTGATAGCGCGTGACCAGGCCGCCCTCCGGACAGACCGGCGAGTAGACGGTCTGCACCGCGGACAGCAGGGGATCGCCCCCGAACTCGGCCCGGATCCTCTCGAGCAGGTCGGGCGGCACGACCACGTCGGCGTCGAGGAAGAGCAGCACATCCCCCGAAGCGGCGGCAGCACCCCTGTTGCGGGCTGCCGACGGGCCCTGCCGCGAGTCCGAGAGCAGGACCACCGCCCCCGCGCCGGAGGCGTCGCTTGCGGTCGAATCCGTGGAGCAGTCGTCGCAGACGATAACCTCGAAGGGGGCGACCGTCTGGGACATCACGGCCTCGAGACACCTGCCCAGGGTGGAGCAGGCGTTCCTGGCCGGGATCACGACGCTGACTCTGCCTGTCATTCTCCTCCCCGACGGTTTCCAGGGCCGATGGAGCCTGAAGATAAGACCGCCGGTCCGTGCATGGTAGCTCCGCGGGGGCTTCATTGGTCAACTGCGCGGTCCTTCCCGTATCTTCCACGAGAGGGTGGGAGCAGTCCCCGCCGGGGAGGGCATGCATGACGGAGAACGGACAGGTCCGCGCCGGAGAGGCTCCGGCGGCGCTTCAAAGGCCGCTTCAGTGGCTATCGCTGCTGGCCGCCACGATAGTCTGCGTCGCGTTCGTCTTCAGCGTGCGGGCCGTGTGGCACCCGCTCGTCCTGTATTCGGCGTTCGTGTTCCTCTGCTTCCCCTGGATGTCCGACAGGAGGGTCTCCCGGGTGGTCGCGGGGGCCACGGGTCTGGCCGCATGCTGGTTCCTGTGGCGCATAGGAGACATCCTGACCCCGCTCCTGGTCGCTCTGGGGCTGGCATTCCTCTGCAGGCCCGCCTACCTCTGGCTGAGGGGCAAGACCGGGAGATGGAAACCCCTGCGCCTGGGCAGGACGGCGGCCAGCGCGGTCCTGACGATACTGCTCTTCGGATTCCTGGGCATCGTCGGGGCACAGACCGGCACCCTGCTCGTGGGACAGGCCGACGAGTTCGCCCGCCTGGTGGACTCGGCCTCCGAACGCATCCGCCTGATCTTCCCGGAGAGCTGGCTGGACAGCAGGCTGCTATCGGGGGCCGTCGACGGGATCGTACTGGGCGTCGAGGAGATCGGAGAGCGCCTGCCGGACTACACGCGAGCCCTCATGGGCAGCCTGGGCTACGCCCTGGCCGGGGCGCTGGGCGTCCTGATGACCCTCATCTTCTTCTTCTACGCGCTGAAGGACTCGTCGGAGATCGCGGCGATAACCGGCCGGCGCTATCTCCCGGACTCGCTGAAGAACTTCCTCGACAGCCGGTCGAACAGGATCGTCACGACCGTCAGGAGCTTCGCGCAGGGCTTCTTCATAACGAGCCTGGTCGTGTTCGTGCTCACCCTGACCCTGCTCCTCGTCGCGGGCGTGAGGATGGCCTTCCTGCTGGCTCTGGTGGCCGCCCTCCTCAACGTGATACCGGTGATAGGATTCTGGGTGAGCACCGCCATCACTCTCGTGATAGCCCTGGCGACCGGTCTGGAGCCGCGAACCGTCCTGCTGGTCGGCCTGGGCCTCGGCGCCATCAACGTGTTCGAGGGGAACTTCCTCCAGCCGAGGGTCATAGGCAGGAGGGTGGGGCTGCATCCGGTGGCCGCCATCATGAGCGTAGCCGTCTTCGGCAGGATCCTGGGCTTCCCGGGCGTACTCCTGGGCATTCCCCTGGCCGCGGTCCTCACGAAGGAGTGGGAGGACTTCCTGGAGAAGCGCAGGAACAGGTCCAGGGAGGAGGGGGCCTAGTCCCCCTCGAACCTCTCCTCGGCCCAGGGATCGCCCCTGGTGTGGTATCCCCTCGACTCCCAGAACCCCGGCTCGTCCTCGGGCAGGAACTCCAGACCGATCACCCATTTGGCCGACTTGTAGGCGTAGAGGTGGGGCACGACCAGCCTCACCGGGTAGCCATGCCGCGCCTCGAGAGGCTCGCCGTCGAGGAGCCAGGCGAGCATGACGCCCTCCCTCGTGAAATCGTCGAGGAGGACGTTGGTGGTGTAGCCGTCGGCGGAGTGGACCATCACGGAGACGGCCCCGGGCAGGGGTCGGACCAGGTCAGCCACGGTCGAGCCGGGTATGCCCGTCCAGGCGTCGGCCATCCTGGACCACCCGGTGACGCAGTGGAAGTCGAGGGTGTCCGTCACCGCCCCGAGGGATGTGAACTGCTCCCAGGACAGGGTCGTGTCGATCTCCACCATGCCCCACACGGAGAGCGACCATTCGGAGGTGTCCATCACGACGTCGCCGGCGATGGAGTAGACGGGGAACCCCTCGGTCCAGGCCTGGCCGGGGGGCAGCCTCCCGGCACCGGGATCGGAGCCGCACGAGGCCGCCGTCACAACCGCCGCGGCCAGGGCCGCCCTCACGGCGTCACTCCCCGACCGGATCGACGAGGTCTCCGTCCGCCACGCGGAACTGCCCCTCGACGATGACCCTGTCACCCGGGGCAAGGCCCGAGGTGACCTCCACCATCCCGTTGTCGACGATCCCGGTCGTGACGGGGACGATCCGGGCCCTGC
Source organism: uncultured bacterium (assembly GCA_964603785.1). GTDB lineage: Bacteria > Fermentibacterota > Fermentibacteria > Fermentibacterales > Fermentibacteraceae > CAZRWD01. The sequence continues at coordinate 30,446 of CAZRWD010000003.1, read as the reverse complement.
CGTCGACCTCCAGCGCGAGCTCGAGCCCCTCCGGGGAGCGCCTGAATGCGTAGTCGGGAAGCACCAGGACCCCCTCGGCGGACCTCGTGGTGACCGCGATGCGACCGCTCATGCCCGGCACCAGACGGCCGTCGGGATTGCCGAAGGTCACCTCGACGGGCACGAGACCCGATACGGGATCGACCGATCTCGCGGCAGCCGTCACCTGTCCCGGGAAGCTCTCCCCTCCGTAGGCCGTCACGCCGACCCAGGCGGGCAGCCCGGCGCTGAGAGAGGCGATCTCCGATTCCGGCAGGAGTATCCTGGCGACCAGCGCGGATCCGTTGGTGACGGAGACGAGCGGCCCGCCCCCCGCCGTGTTGCCCTCCCTGGCCCAGATCCTGACGACGCGCCCCGCGAAGGGTGCAGTCACGAGAGAGTTGTCGGCCGTTCCCGCGGCCTGCTCCGCCCCTGCGAGGGCCTGCTGGAGGGCGGCTCTCGCGGTCTGATACATCACCTGCGCCGTCTCCATCTCCTGCTCGCTGACCGCGCCGGCCTCGTAGAGCGAAGCGGTCCGCTCGAGCGCCCTGAGGGCGTTCGCCTCGCTGGCGCGGGCGGCGGACACGCCGGCCCAGGCGGCCGAAGTGCCTGCGCTTATCTGCCTGTCGGTCGAGAGCCTCACGAGCGGGGCGCCGGCCTCGACGCTGTCGCCCTCGCTGACCAGCACCTCCTCGACCCTGCCGCCCATGGCGGGGTAGATCAGGGCCTCGGACGCGCCCTCGAGGCGTGCGGGCGCGTACACCGTCTCGGAGATGGATGACGGAGCCGCGACTGTCACCGCGACCGGAACCATCCGTTCCTCGGCGGGCCCTGATCCGTTGCCGCAGGAGGACAGGAGCAGGGCGGCTGCGGTCAGTACGGTCGTCTTCTGCATGTGAAGGCCTTTCATTTCAGATCTCCAGAAGGCCGAGAGCCCTCGCCAGGCGCGCCTCGGCCCCTCTGAGCCCGTACAGGGAGTTGGCATGGTTCGTTCTCGAGAGCGTGAGCGCCAGAAGAGCCTGGTCGCTCTCCAGGCGGGTGATGACCCCCGCCTCGTAGGAGATCGCGGCTATCGAGGCGCCCTCCTCGGCCTGGTCCACCGTGGCGCTGGTCGCCGAGACGGCCTCCAGCGCCCCCGCATAGTCGTTCCACGCCTGGAGGAGACCCAGCCCCGCGTACTGCTCGAGGCTGCCCGCCGACGCCCGTGCCGAGAGCATCCCGGCCCTGGCCGAGTTGTACGAGGAGATGTCGTTCATCTGGTCGAAGATCGGCACCTCCACCGCTATCATGGTCGACCACGACCGGTCGTAGTCGTCGGCCTCGAAATGCCAGTCCTCCCTCGCGGCCCTGTAGACGTAGTCGCTGGTGAGGATCACGCTGGGTGCGAAGGCCGCCCCCGCCATCGAAAGCGAGGCCTCCCCCGCGCTGCGCATCGCTTCTGCCGTCGCGTACTCGGGGCTCCGGGCGGCCTGTATCCCGCGGGCCTCCTCGAGGGTGGACGGCAGGTCGACCGGGAGCGGATCCGACAGGTCGCCCTCGACCTCGATCCAGGTCCCGCCGGGGAAACCCACCGCCACGGCAAGCGCCGCCCGCGCGTTCTCGAGGGCGTTCCGTGCCGCGAGAGCCTCCGGCTTGCGATTCTCCCAGGCCACGCTGCTCTGCAGCAGCTCGAACCTGGATATGGTGCCCGCCTCGAAGCGCTGTCCGGCTATGCGGAACCCCTCGCCCGCTATGGAGAGGGCCTCGTCGGAGACGGAGCTGAGCTCCTCCGCCAGCATGACCCCGTAGAAGGCCATGACAACCTCGAGGACCGCGTCCTGCTCGGCGGCCGCCAGGGCCGCCCCGGCCATGTCCTCGGAAGCTCCGGCGAGCCTCGAGCCGGCCGGACCGCGGGCGGTGAAGAGGGGTACGGCCGCGGATATCCCGGCCTGCGAGGAGTACTCGGACCCGGTGGGGAAGGAGCCGACGCCCGGTATGTCCATCATCGTCACGTCATGGCTGCGGATGAATGCCGCGCTGAACGAGACGGAGGGGAGGAACCACAGGTCGGCGCCGCGCCTCTGCCATTCCGCCGATTCGGCCTCCAGACGTGCGGCCCCGACGTCTCCGCGGTTCTCCAGGGCGATCGAGACTGCCTCCACGAGGTCCATCGCCGGAAGCGGCACCGCCAGGAGGAGCAGCAAGGTCATTGTTCTCGACATATCTCTCCCGATCTAGCTCCCGATGCCCTGCATCAGGATCCTTACCAAGTCGGCCGGATCGGGCGCCCCGCCGCGCTCCCCGCTCTCCGCCAGCTGGGCCAGCGAGGTGTGGAGCACGGAGCAGTAGACGCTGCAGATCACGGCCGCCGAAACATCGCTCCTGATCTCACCGGACTCGATCCCGCGCTCGACAAGCTTCTCCACGAGCCCCGCCAGCTCCAGCATGTCCCTCTCCAGGACAGGGAGCAGGTTCCTGAGACCGGGGTCGGTGTGGAAGGCGATGTGCGTCCGGGCGAACGAGCCGTCGGCGGCGTACATCCCGTAGATCCTGTCGGCTATGCGGGACAGCGACTCCGACACGGGGCAGTCCAGGCCGGTCTCGGCCTCGACGATCAAGGCGACCTTCCGGCCGACCATACCTGCGAGCTCCGTGAAGAGGTCCCTCTTGCTCCTGAAATGGTAGTAGATGGTGGGCTTGGTGACCCCGCAGGCATCGGCGATGTCCTGCATGGAGACCTCGGAGTAGCTGCTCTCGGAAAGGATCGCCATGACCCGGGAGAGGATCTCCTCCGCCTTTCCGCAATGGTCGTGCCGTACATTCGTCAAGGGAGACCTCCGGGGGGTTGGAGGGTAATATACCGAACGGTAGGTAGAATGCAATGCTGGTTGACGCCGATGTCCTCCAGGTCCATCTTCCGAATCCGGAGAACGCTTCTTGCCATACGCCAGAATCCCTGAGGAGGTCGCCGTGGACGGTCCGAGGAAGTACCCCTTCTGCGAGATCGACCAGGAGGAATGCAAGGGTTGCGGCCTGTGCGTCGCCTCGTGCCCGGCAAAGGTCCTGGAGCTGTCACAGAAGCTCAACTCGAAAGGCTACCATCCCTCGAGCTACAGGGGAGAGGGCTGCATCGGCTGCGGCAACTGCTTCTACAGCTGCCCGGAGCCCGGAGCCGTCACCGTGTATCTCAAGGACTACGTCCCGAGGGAGGCCTGAGATGGCACGAAAGCTCATGAAGGGGAACTATGCCGCGGTCTACGGAGCCGTTCTCGCAGGCTGCGAGGCCTACTACGGATACCCGATAACGCCCGCCAGCGAGATCGCCGAGGCTGCCGCCGAGATCATGCCCAGGCTCGGCCGCACGTTCCTCCAGGCCGAGAGCGAGGTGGCCGCCATGAACATGGTCTACGGCGCCTCCGGGTCCGGCAGGAGGGTGATGACCGCAAGCTCCGGCCCCGGCATCAGCCTGAAGCAGGAGGCGATCTCCTACTGCGCCGGCTCGGCCCTTCCATGCGTGATAGTGGACATAATGAGGGGCGGCCCCGGCCTCGGGAACATCGGCCCCGAGCAGGGCGACTACAACCAGGTCGTGAAGGGCGGGGGGCACGGCAACTACCGCAACCTCGTCCTCGCCCCGAACTCCTGCCAGGAGATGTGCGACCTCACGATGCTGGCGTTCGATCTCGCCGACAGGTACAGGAACCCCGTCTTCGTACTCACCGACGGGGTCATAGGACAGATGATGGAGACCGTGGAGCTGCCCGAGCCCGTGTCCTCCGGGCCCGACAAGTCCGGGTGGGCGGTCTACGGGGTGCCGGTCAGGAAGAACCTCATCAACTCGATCTACCTTGACCACGACGAGCTCGAGGCCTGGAACAGGCATCTCATGGAGAAGTACGCGAGCGCCTCCGCGGAGGTCCGGTTCGAGCGCCACATGATGGACGACGCCGAGTACGTGGTCATAGGCTACGGCTCCGTGAGCCGCGTCCTGCGCACCGTCGTCGACGAGGCGCGCGGCAGGGGCATGAGGATCGGCCTCCTCAGGCCGGTCACGCTGTTCCCGTTCCCTTCCGCAGAGATCGCGTCCCTCCCCGACAGGGGCGTCAGGTCGGTGCTCACCGTCGAGCTCTCCACGGGCCAGCTCATCGATGACGTGAATCTCGCGCTCTGCGGCCGGATGAGGTCCGAGTTCCACTTCAGGGCGGGGGGCAACGTCCCGTCGGCCAGGGAGATCCACGAGAAGATCTCCAGCCTGGGTTGGGGGGTGTGACATGAAGGAGGCCATGCTCAGGAGGCCCCTCGGCTTCAACGACGTGTTCAGGCACAAGCCCGGCGCGGAGAAGGACAGGACCCACTACTGCCCCGGCTGCGGCCACGGCATCATCCACAAGCTGATCGCGGAGGCCCTCGAGGACCTCGAGATCACCGACCGCACCATAATGATCAGCCCCGTGGGGTGCAGCGTGTTCGTCTACTACTACTTCGACACCGGACACTTCCAGGTGCCCCACGGCCGCGCGCCGGCCGTCGGGACGGCCGTGTCGAGGGCCAACCCCGACAACGTCGTCATCAGCTACCAGGGAGACGGCGACCTCGCCGCCATCGGCGGCAACAACATCCTCCAGGCCGCCAACAGGGGCGAGAACATGACCGTGGTCTTCGTCAACAACGCCATCTACGGGATGACCGGAGGCCAGATGGCCCCCACCACCCTCGAGGGCATGAAGACCACGACCACCCCCTACGGCCGCAACGTGCACTCCGACGGCTACCCGATCAGGGTCTGCGAGCTCCTCGCAACCCTCCACGCACCCGTCTACATCACGCGGACGTCGCTCCACAACCCCGCGAACATCAGGAAGACGAGGGCCGCCATCCGCAAGGCCGTCCAGAACACCATGGACAAGAAGGGCTTCAGCTTCGTCGAGGTCCTCAGCATGTGTCCCAGCCAGTGGCGGCTCGATGCACCGGCATGTCAGAAGTGGATAGAGGACAACATGATGCCGGTGTTCCCCCTGGGCGTGTACAGGGATGTCGCGGCGGAAGCGGCCTCGATCGAGAGGCCAGTTCCCGTCACGGATCCCGACGAGGTGAAGCGCATACTCGGGCTGACCGGGGGATCCTGCGCGCCGCGCGCCAGGCTGGATGTCGAGGAGGCCTTCAGGAACCCCTCGATCAGGGTCGCCGGCTTCGGCGGACAGGGCGTCATGTCCATCGGCCAGGTTCTCGCGAACGTCGGGATGGAGTACGGGTACCACGTCTCGTGGCTGCCCTCCTACGGTCCCGAGATGCGCGGCGGCACCGCCAACTGCTCGGTCATGATCCGCGAGGACATGATCGGCGCGGCGGAGGCTACCGAGCCGACGGTGGTAATAGCGATGAACCGGCCCAGCATGGAGAAGTTCGAGAGGATACTAGCCCCCGGGGGCGCGCTGATCTACAACAGCACGCTCATCGACGTCGAGCCGACGAGGACCGACATCAGGGTGCACGCCGTCCCGATAACCGGCCTGGCTGACGAGCTGGGCAACACCAAGGTGCAGAGCATGGTGGCGGTCGGCGCGTTCACCGCGGTGACCGGCATGTTCAGGATCGACGACATGGTCGAGATACTCCCGCAGCTCTTCACGGGAGAGAAGATAGTGCAGCTCAACGAGAAGGCTCTGAAGGCCGGCTTCGGCTCCGTCAGGGGCGCCGGAGCCTGAAGCGCCCCTCGGCGGGCGGTCGGAGGTTGTCGAGATGAGGGTCCGGAGTTGTGTCCTGGCGATCCTGTTCCTGGCCCTCCTCGACCGCCCCTCCGCGGGCTTCGGCTACGAGGAGCTCTATGCAGACGGCACGCCCCTCCCGGGGGTGAGCACATCCAGCCTGATGATGGGCGGGGCTTGGGCGGTCGGTTACGGCGAGGCGTCCTCCGTGCTGAGGAATCCCGCCAACCTCGGCCGCGTGACCATGCCGGGCATCGAGCTGAGCGCCGGCCCCGCCATAGGCAGGGAGGCCGTAGAGGACAGCACGGGCAGGCATGTCAGAAGCCATCTCTCCTGGGGTCCGACCTCCGTCTCGCTGAGGCTGCCCGCCGGGCGCTCCGTGACCCTGGGCGCCGGCTTCGGGAGGATCAGCGACGTCTCGTACGACGGCCTGCACTACATAGCCGACGACCCCTTCATGCCGGGATACATCACCGCGGTCGAGAAGCTGGAGGCTTCGGGCGGCCTCTGGGAGGCCGTCGCGGGCGGATCGTACAGAGCCACCCGCTGGCTGACGCTGGGGGCCGCACTCGGCTCCAGGTTCGGCGGTTCCAGGATCGAGTACACATTCGACGACAGGGTCGGCACCGACGACTCCTCCAGCGTCCAGGAGTGGGACGAGAGCGCCCTGTGCGTTAGGGCCGGAGCCACCGTCCCGTTCGGTCTGAGCTCGGTCTCGGTCGCATACAGCTCCGAATCCGACCACTTCCCCGCCAGGGTCGCAGCGGGCGCCATCCTCCACTCGGGAGCGACCGGCACCGGCTATTCGATCGCGATCGAGGGCGAGGTCTCCGATCCCGGGGACGCGAACACCTTCACCGGAAGGCTCTCGACGAAGATCACCCCGGAATCGGCCCTGAGCCTCGGGGCCGGGCTCTACTTCACCGACAGGGGCTCCTCCTCTGCGCGGAGCATGTTCGGCCTGTGCTTCGGGGTCGGCGTGAAGTTCGGGAAGGTCGCCCTCCTGGGCTCCTTCTCCTGGAACTCGACCACGCGACAGGCCAACGCCTTCGGATACGAGGGCTTCGACAGCGTGACCGACGCGGTCAGCCTCTTCGGCCTGGGGCTGGACTGGGTGTTCTAGACCGGACTCAGAGCCAGGGCCTCACGGCCAGCGAGTAGTCGTTCACCTCTCCGGGGGCGAAGAACAGTTCGATCTCCCTCAGGGCGTTCGCCTGGCAGTCCGATGCATGTATGATGTTGTGCCCCACTGTAGAGGCATAGTCCCCCCTGATGGTCCCGGGATGCGCCTGGGCGGGGTCGGTGTGCCCGGTCATGCTCCTCACCAGGGCGATCGCGCCGGGCGACTCGAGCACGAGCACGACCGAGGGCCCGCTGGTGATGAAGACTATCAGGTCCTCGAAGAAGGGCTTGCCCGCATGCTCGACGTAGTGCCTGCACGCGAGGTCCCTGTCCATCGTGAGCATCTTCATGCCGGTGATCTTCAGCCCCCGCCTCTCGAACCTCGATATGACCTCCCCGACCAGGGCTCTCTGCACGGCGTTGGGCTTCAGGATGACGAGGGTCTTCTCCATGTTCGGCAACACCTCCTGCGGACCGGAAGATCATAGCTGCAGCAGCGAACGGCAACGCCGCTCGTTGCCCCTCGATGCCCGGGAGCCTAGATTCATCTCGCATCACGATCCTCCCGGAGGTGGACCCTTGATCGACAGGCCGGGGACGACCCTTCCCAGGGCGTGGGCCAGATTCACCTGGAGCCCGGGCACGGGTGTCTCCGAGGCCTCGGGCGAGTGCGAGAGGCTCCTCGGGACGGGCGCCCGTGTGCTCGTGGAGAGCCCGGACCCGCTTCGCCTCCTCCCTCCCCAGATATCCGCCGCCCTCTCTCCCGGCGTTCCCGAAGCCCCCGTCCTGGTCCGCACCGAGGTCTCGACGGGGATCGTGTCGCCCCAGGCCGGGTCGGCTCTCGTCACCCTCTTCGAGACCGCCGAGGCCGAATCCGACGGCAGCACCCTTCCGGACGAGCTCGGCTCGGGGCTGGTGGGAGTCGACCCCACGGGGATCGTGAGGATCTGGAACAAGGCCATGGGCGAGATATTCCCCATCCCCGCGGAATCGGCGCTCGGCCGTTCGATAGACTCCGTCCTCCCCCCGCCCGTTCTCTTCACATGGCCGGGCATCCTGGGGGTCGCAGCCGAGGGCAGGCCGATCAGGATCGAGATGAGGCCGGGCAGCTCCAGGCGCGTCGAGGCGGTCTTCACCAGAGGCGGGCCGGGTGCCGTGGGCGTCTTCATGGACACCTCGGACAGCTTCGAGGCCGAGCGGCGGCTCAGGTCGGCCCGGAGGATGAACCAGACCTACTTCCAGAACATCTCGACCGGGCTCGTGATGCTCGGACCGGACTTCAGGGTCCTCGTGTCGAACAGGGCCTTCGGGAGGCTCTTCGGGGTTCGCGAGGGGCTCGTCGGCAACCCGGTCTACGAGATCCTGCCGCCGGAGTGCTTCGCCGAGCTGGAGCAGGCCTCGCGGATCCTCTCGGAGGGAGAGGCGGAGATCGAGCCGAAGACGATCTCGTTCACCCTCCCCGACGGGTCGAGGAGGGTTGTCAGGCAGTCCTTCAGGCCGGTCAGGTCGGAGGAGGACGAAAGCAGCCATCTGGTGGGCATCTTCGAGGACCTGACCACCGAGACCCTGCTGGTCGAGAAGCTCGACCAGTGCTCGAGGCAGACCTCCAGGATCTCGTCCCTCGTGGGCAGGATCTCCTCGAGCCGTCTTCCCCAGGACGCCGGGACGCTGGCGGCTGCGCTCGGGGAATCCCTCTTCTCGTCCGGTTCGGCCCTCTACTTCCAGGACGAGATGGGCACCGTCCGCCTCGCCGCTGTGGAAGGCGACTGGACGGCCGCTCTGCCGGAGGATCTCGCCGAGCTGAGACTCCCGAGGGCCGCATGGAACACCTATCCGGGGACGACTCTGGTCCCGGGCCAGAACGGCCTCCAGGGATTCCCCGACGTCCTCGACATTGTGCCGGTCGGCACCGGGAGGTTCAACAGGGGCTTCATCATCCTGCGCTTCGAGGATGCGGACCTGGCCGGGTCGGTGCTGGAGGACGCCGGCATAGTCGCGACCGTTCTCAGGACCGCCATCGAGTCGTCCTACCAGTACTCCCAGATCGAGAAGCTCATCTACCTGTTCGAGAAGGAGAAGAGGTTCTCGGGCGCCCTGGTCTCCGACATAGGGATCCCCGTCGCGGTCTTCGGCGAGGACTGGAGGCCCCTCGTCTGGAACAGCGAGATGGAGCTGCTCCTCGGCATCGACGCGGACACCGCCAGGAAGCGCCCCGGAGTCGTCATCGACGCCCTCTTCGGCCCGGTGGGAGGGTTGGTCGAGGCCAGGAGGCTCTCCAGGTACGCGGTGGCGACTCCCGTGGTCTGGGCGGTCAGGAAGCCCGACGGCAGCGAGAGGGCCTTCTCCTGGAAGCTGTCGCGGGCCGAGAGCGCCGAGGGTGAGTCCGTCGAGACGGTCACCGTGCTGTCGGGCGTTCCCGTCCAGATCGAGACCGGTGCGGCGAAGGTCCGGACCAGGCCCTCCGAGCAGTCAAGCCAGTTTGCATCCGCACTCGCGAAGCTTCTCCAGGCGGTGAACCTGAAGCAGATCGCATCGGCCCTGGCGGAGATCTGCGTCTCCTGCGCCGGGCTGCAGGGTGCGAGGGTCACCCTCGGCGAGGGCCCTGGCGCGGTCTCGTCACGGTTCGGCGACGATCCGGGCGGTGCGCCATCCTCCACGATACCCGTCTCGGACCCCGAAACCCGCTCGACGCTGGGCATCATCGAGACCTCCGGCTTCGCCCCCGCGCCCCTGATGGAGATACTGGCCTCGGTCGTCTCCGACTCTGTGGGGCTCCTGGGCAGGAGGGCCGCCGGGCGGGCGCTCTCCGAGGCCGCGGGCAGGGGGGAGGGGAGGACCGTCGTTCTGACCGACGAGCAGGGCATGCTGCTGTCACCGGCCCTCGCGGGAGGCGCCTGGTTCGACACGGGCACCGATGTGTCCGTGCTCGTACCCGACCCTGCGGAGGACATCGCGTCGGTCATGAGGAGGGCATTCTCCATCGGGGGCGGAGGAACCCCGTTCGACGGGGGTAGGCGGTTCGCGGTCTGCCGGAGCCTCCTCGCGGGCACGGGACGCAGGAGGCTGGCCGTATGGGTGATAGGCGGCGATCCCGACGAGGGCCGGGCGGCATCTCCCTCCTGGTTCAGGATGACCTCCTCGATAGCCGGCTGGATCCCCGGGATGGCCGGGTCCATAGGCAGGTCGATCAGGACGCTCTCGCGCATCCTAGCACGTGACGATCCCGTCAGGCCGATCCTCTCCTCGATATCCCTGGAGCTGTCGGCCCTCTCGAGGGTGTCGCGGTGTCTCGACCTGGTGTCGAGGGCTCTCGAATCCGGTCCGGCGACCGCGTCGACCCTCGAGGTCCTGAACTCGATGGTCAGGGATGCGGTGGCGGAGGGGCGCAGGCCGCCCGATCTCGGGGTGAGCGGCGATCTGCCGCTTCTGAGGATCGATCCCGCCCTTCTGTCCGACATCCTCTCCGCCCTCGTCTCCGCCGTGGGTGGCGAGGCTCCGGACATGGGGATCAGGCTGCTCGGCCCGAGGGACACCATTCCCGAGGGATGGACCGATCCGGGAGAGCGCTGCGCGGGGCTGACGCTGCGATGGAGCCGGAGCCCGGCTCCGCGCGTTGGTCTGGAGAAGGCCCTCGACCTCCTCTCGAAGGGCGTCGTGTCGGCCGAGGTCGAGATGGAGATGCTGGCAACCGCACTCGAGCTTTCCGGCTGCATATTCCGGATCGACGGGGATGCGGTCACCGTGTTCATAAAGGCGAGCCCACCCCGCGAGGAGTAGGCGGCCGGGCGGGTCCCGGCCGCTTCCGGTGCATACCGTGGAGACATTCGGAGGGCGTACGGTGGACAGTTTCGACTTTGCCGCGATGGAGGCCCGGTGGAAGCCGGAGTGGGAGAAGGCAGGGCTGTACGGGACCCGGACGGGCGGCGGGCGCCTGCCCTTCTACTGCCTCGACTTCTTCCCCTACCCGTCCGGTTCCGGCCTGTCCGTCGGGCACTGCCGCAACTACATCCCCACGGACGTGATCTCCCGGAAGATGAGGATGTGCGGCAGGAACGTCCTGCACCCGATGGGCTGGGACGCGTTCGGGCAGCCGGCCGAGGAGTACGCGATCAAGACGGGTATCCATCCGAGCATAGTCTCGCGCAGGAACACCGACACCTACCGCCGGCAGATGAAGCTCATCGAGTGCAGCTACGACTGGGAGAGGGAGATCGACTCCAGCACGCCCGGCTACTACATGTGGACGCAGTTCTTCTTCCTGCTGCTCTACGACAGGGGCCTGGCCTACCAGGCGGAGAGCGACCAGATGTGGTGCCCCTCCTGCAGGATAGTCCTCTCGAACGAGGAGGCCGCGGGAGGCGCATGCTGGCGATGCGGGGGCGAGGTCACCCGCAAGCGTCTGCGCCAGTGGTTCTTCAGGATCACCGACTATGCCGCGCGACTGCTGGCCGACCTCGACGGTCTCGACTGGCCGGAGAGCATCAAGGCCATGCAGAGGAACTGGATAGGAAGATCGGAGGGAGCCGAGGTCGAGTTCCTGGTGGAGACCCCGGGCGGAGGTTCGATCAGGCTGTCCGTCTACACCACGAGGCTCGACACGATCTGCGGTGCCACCTTCTGCGTCCTCGCGCCCGAGCATCCCTCGGCGTTGGAGATGACGGTCCCCGAACAGACCGGGGCGGTCCGGTCGTACGTGGCCGCCGCCGCGGCGAAGACCGACAGGGAGAGGATGCTCGCAGCGGAGCGGGAGAAGACGGGGGTCTTCACGGGATCGTACGCCGTGAATCCCTTCAACGGCGAACGGATCCCCGTCTGGATCGCCGACTATGTCGTAGCCGGGTACGGAACTGCGGCCATCATGGCCGTTCCCGCCCACGACGAGAGGGACCACGCCTTCGCCAGGAGGTACGGCATCCCCATCCGCGAGGTCATCGCACCGGGGGGCGTGCCGAGAGGTGTCGAGGAGGCGGCGGTCGTCGCCGACGGCATCCTGGTCGAATCGGGCGAGTGGAGCGGAATGGGTTCGGAGGAGGCGCGCGAGGCCATGGCCGTCCACGCCGAGACAGGCGGATTCGGCCGTCGAGCAGTGAGGTACAGGATACGCGACTGGCTGGTCAGCAGGCAGAGGTACTGGGGCGCCCCCGTCCCGATAGTGCACTGCGAGGCCTGCGGCACCGTGCCCGACCGCAACCTGCCGGTCCTGCTGCCCGGGACCGACTCGTACGAGCCCGACGACACCGGCCGCTCGCCGCTGGCCAGGATCGAATCGTGGGTGAGCACGGAATGCCCGGCCTGCGGCGGCCCGGCGCAGAGGGACACGAACACGATGGCGGGCTTCGCCTGCTCCTCCTGGTACTTCCTGCGGTTCGCCTCCCCGCACGAGGCCGGGAGGCCGTTCGATCCCGAGGCCGTCGAGTACTGGCTGCCGGTGGACCTCTATGTGGGCGGTGCCGAGCACGCGGTCATGCACCTCCTGTATGCCCGGTTCTGGACCAAGGTGATGTACGACGCCGGCATGGTCTCCTTCGAGGAGCCCTTCACGGTTCTCAAGAACCAGGGCATGCTGCTGGGCGCGGATCATCAGAAGATGTCCAAGTCCCGCGGCAACGTCGTGACGCCCGATGAGATGGCGGAGAAGTACGGGGTCGATGCGCTGCGGCTCTACATCCTCTTCATGGGGCCGTTCGAGGTCGACCTGGAGTGGAGCGAGGAGGGCATTGCCGGCACATACAGGTTCCTGCGGCGTCTCTGGAACCTGGTGCTGGAGACCTCCGGACCTGCAGCCGCCGAGGCTGATCCGCAGTTCGAGCGCGAGCTGGCCTGGCGGCTGGCCAGGACCGTCAGGAAGGTCACGCAGGATGTCGACTCCTTCCAGTTCAACACCGCGGTGGCCTCGCTGATGGAGCTCGTGAACTTCATGACCTCCTCGCGCGGGATGGCCGGCTCCTGCCCCGTGCTCTGGCGGAAGGCGCTGGGCGACCTGCTCGTCCTCCTGGCTCCGATGGCCCCGTTCATCACGGAGGAACTGGGTCGCCGCTGCGGCTTCACGGCTGACGGGGAGACGATCCACCGGTCCGCCTGGCCGTCGTGGGACGAGGCGGCTCTGGTTCGCGACACCGTCGAGCTGGCCGTCCAGGTGGCCGGGAAGGTCCGTGCCAGGATCACGGTTCCGGCCGATGCCGGGGAGGAGGAGGTCCGCCGAGCGGCGCTGTCGCACGACAGGATCGCCGAGATCCTCGGCGGGGCCGGGCCCCGCCGGGTGGTGGTCGTCCCGGGGAGGCTCGTGAACATCATCCCCTAGCCGCGGGACTCCCGCGAAGGAGCTTTTCGGGTTGAGAGCATTCCTGCAGGCGGAACCGGGACGGCGCCCCCGCGAGGGGGTGGGCCGTTCTCAGGTCCTCCGTCGTGGGTTCAGGATGGAGCGGACGTGACCGAGGAGGCGCGCAGGGGGCTGACCGCGGCGGTGGTCGTGGCCGCCTGCTACGTGGCCGCGCAGATGCTCGCGGACGTGGCGAGCCTCAGGATTATCAGGCTGGCGGGCCTCTCGATGGATGCGGGCACCCTGGTGTACCCGCTAACCTTCACCCTTCGCGACCTGGTGCACAAGACGGCCGGGATCCGGGCCGCCAGGCTTCTCATCGTCTCCGCGGCCTTCATCAACCTCTTCATGGCCGGGCTGTTCTGGCTCGTCGCGAAGCTTCCCGCGGACGCCGCCGTGGGGGCACAGGCGGAGTTCGGCGCGGTTCTGGCGCCCGTCTGGCGGATAGTCGGGGCGTCGATCGTGGCGGAAGTCCTGTCGGAGCTGCTGGACACGGAGGTCTACCGGCTCTGGGTGAAGCGGCACGGGATGAGGCTGCAGTGGATGAGGGTGCTGTCGAGCAACTCGGTGGCGGTGCCCGTGGACAGCCTGGTGTTCTGCTGGCTGGCCTTCGGCGGTGCGATGGAGACTGGTGTCGTCTGGGCCCTGGTCCTCAGCAACGTTCTTGTGAAACTGGCCACGACACTGGTCACCCTTCCTGCGATCTACCTCGTCCGCGACCCCCGCGACCCCCTTCGGTTTTAACATCTTTCGGATTTGAAGCAGAAATCATTGAATAACAATCTGTTTCAAACGGGGTCATTCTTCTGGCCATTGTCCCGGTGACAGCCGCAGGAGAGAGCCGCAGAAGCCTCGCCATGTCCGACCTCGTCATGGCGGTTCTCTCGGATAGCAGTTCCAGAAGGACCCTCCTTCCCGCGACAGCCCTGTCACCCTTGTCGTTACTCAGCAATCTCCTCTCCGGAACAACCATCGCTCGACAGACAGATCCGATCATCACCTCCAGAGTCTCTCTGTCCTCCCTGCGATGGCGCACATCATCAGGGCACTGCCCCCTTCTCCGCCTGATGACCCTTTTCGCGAAGGTGGCGGAGCCCATCACGGCCCCTGAGAAGGAGAACCTCCTGGAAGTGCTTCCCAGGCCTTCGTTCCGGACCAGCCCCCTCGAGCCTATCAGCCAGTTCCCGGTCTCCAGCTCGGGTTCCTCCTCCCTGCCCATGCCCGCGTCGAGGAACACCCGGTAGTTCTCCAGGGATTCGGCCAGGTCGGAGCCGAACAGAGAGAGCATTCCCTCCAGATCGTGCCAGCTCTTCGGCCTCCCGTCCACGGTTGCCAGATGCCCCGTATGAGGGTAGCTGTCGAGGGCTTCTAGCGTTTCCAGGATTCCTGCCCGTATCGGGTTGAGGTGGATGTATCTGACCAGTTCCAGCAGGTAGTCCCCCCTCTCGACGAGAATGGAGAGGAATCGCCCCTGGAAGAGGTGCCCTCTCCGGTTCTTCCTCCTGTTGAACACCTGTGCGAACCTCAGCTGGGCGAGCTGCATGAATGCCGACAATGTGGGGGACGCGCATCTGACGAGCAGATGCAGGTGATTCGACATCAGCGCCCAGGCCAGGATCCCGTGAGGGAATCTCGCATGGGCCTTTCCCAGGCAATCGAGCATGAGCCTGGCGGACTCTGCCTCGGCGAATGGATGGCAGCCCTCCACCGCGCGGCAGATCACATGGTGGAAGCTGCCCTTCGAATCCAGCCTTGGTCCGTTGTTCATACCAGGAGTGTGAGACACAAACTTGTGTTTGTCAATCACCCGAATCCAGGTCGAATTCGAACTTGCTGTGCGGCATGATCTAACTTGAGGAATCCGAAAGATGTGAAAACCGAAGGGGGAAAGGCCCCGGGGCGGGAGGCCCCGGGGCCGCGAGTCGATGCGTCAGATGAACGCTACCTGACTACCACCAGGTTCCGAGTGGCCGTGCATCCCGGCGCCTCGAAGCGCACGCAGTACACGCCGGCCGGTACGGTCCTGCCGTCGGACCCGCTCAGATCCCAGACCAGCGAATGATCGCCGGCGGACATCCCGGTGTCCGCGAGTTCCGCAACCACCCTGCCCGTCAGGTCGAACACCCTGATCGAGACCGGACCGTCGGAGCCCAGGCTGAAGGCCATCGTCGCGCTCTGCAGGGCCGGGCTCGGGTAGATCGAGCCTAAGCCCGTCACCACGCCGGTCTGATCGCCTTCGATGCCCACGCCGCAGGTGATCGTCCCCTGGTAGGTGTCGTAGTCGTGCGCCCAGACGGTCACGTCGATGGAGCCTGCCGAGGCGGGCGCCACATACAGCGTGACCTGGCCCGAGGCATTGGTCGTGCCGACCTCGTACACCTCTCCGGTCTGCCAGTTGCCCTTCTGCAGGCACACTCTCGCGCCCTGGAGGGGTCCGGAGGTTCCGTTGACGGTGACCGTGACGTTGCCGGCTCCCGGTATGGAGGCGGGATGGCTCACGGTCATGTCGGCCGCATGGTTCGTCCACATCGGGAGCTCGGGATCGCCCAGCAGGTTGTACTCCTTGATGGACCAGTTCATGTAGGCGTCGGACGGCGGGCAGAAGTGGTCGAGGGCCATGCCGTGGGCGGCTCCCAGTGCGAAGATGTCGTTGTTGTAGTACTCGTAGTAGAACCTCTCGCAGATGACCTCGCTCGGCCCGTTGCCAGGGCTCGACGGCGTTCCCCACCCGTAGCGGGAGTTGAACGAGCCGAAGCCGCCGCCGTTCGTGGAGTTGTTCCACGCGTCGCCGCAGCACGTGCCCGTGTCGAGGGCGCCGATGAGGCAGGCGATGGAGTTCCAGATGGCGACGTTGTCACCGGTGGTCATGTTCGTGAGGTTCATGATCTGGCCGGCCGTGAAGTTGTCGCCGTTGGCCGTGTACATCGAGGTCTCGCTGCCGTGGCTGGCGTGGTACACGTGGTGCGGACCGGCGTTGATCATGGCGATGGTCATGGCCGTGCTGTTGCCGGTAGTGCCCTCGTTCAGCTTCTCCTCCTCCCATGTCGGAGAGGAGGGGACGTATCCGGAGATGATCTCGGCGCTTGCACTCCCGGGGCAGTAGGGGCTGTACCAGAGAATGCCCGTCGTGTAGCCGATTCTCAGCTCTGTCGGCGCAGTCTCGAAGTAGTCGGTGCCCGGGGGGGCCTGCATGTGCTCGTAGATGAGAACCTTGTCGATGTAGAGCGCGGCCTCGCCGACGCTGTTCACGCTGGCGCGGCCGACCCAGAAGTCGGGATGCCAGTCGACGGCATCGGAGGTCTCGCCCCAGATATGGTTTCCGTTGGAGTCCCAGCGGTCGGCGCCGACGCCCGTGTCGTTGTTGTCGGCGAAGTATAGGTCGACCGGCGCGTACTCGGTGTAGCTGCCGGCGGAGATGATCGCGTCACGGCAGGCGACCTTGTCGTCGTCGCCCACTATCAGGATGTACTCCGCCCCCTCGAGCCTGCAGTTGTAGAGGAAGGCCCTGATCTCCTGCTGGAGGTCGTAGCAGGAGTACTGCGACTGGATCCAGGTGGTGGTGTAGACGTTGGTCGGCACGCCCTTGGCCGTCTTCCAGTCGGCGAGCTCCTGCATGGTGGACTGGTAGTCGGGATGGGTGATGATCACGTACTCGCCGTACGCGAGGTCGCGGGAGGCGACGATCATGGCGCCGGAGGCGGAGACCCCGTCGGGGTTCACCACGTTGGCCCTGACGATGTCCTGCGAGCGCTGCTCGCTCTGCGCCGAGCGGCGGAGGATCGTCACCGCCTCGGGATCGCTGTGATAGCTGACGTCGATCGTCAGCGAAGAGAGGACCTCGATCCTGCCGCTGGCGGGATTCCAGCGGACGGGGTAGACGTAGATGTCGGCCACGGGTATGCCGAGTATCACGCCCGAGCCGGCCAGCCTGACGGGCTCGAACGGATAGGGCGTGGAGAGGCCGTAGATGTGGGGATCGGGGCTGACGGGGTAGACCTCCTGCACGACCGAGAGGGGAAGGACCGGCCCTGCGGGCATCACGAGGTGCCTGCCGCGCAGCTCGGTGTACTCGCAGGAGACGATCTCTATGGCGTCGGCCACCGTTCCCGTCGGCAGCGCGACCCGCATGCCGAGCTCCGGCAGGGCCGGCAGGCCCTCCTGGTTGATCAGCTTCGCCCCCTCGACGAACACCGTGGTGTAGGGGCCGGCATCGCTCAGCGTCACCGCGGATGGATCGAAGGGAACGGAAACGGTCAGGCCGCTCCCTACGGCCGTGAAGACGGCCGCGGCCAGGGCAAGGCAAAAGAAGCTCAGCTTCATCTCTACCAGTCCTTCCTGGCAAGGGTACACTTCATTTCATGACAATCCGCTGAGGCGGGGGTAAAGTCAAGCCCCCGCACGGAGCCTCCAGAGGCTTGAACCCGCACGGGGGCAGTCAGTTCCCGGAGAGTATGTATTCCTCTATTCCAGCTGCCGCAGCACCGTATCCCGCAACCGGACCCGCAAGCCAGTGACCCGCGGAGGATCCCGGACCGAGCAGGTCGATCCTGGCGGAATCCCCCGACTCCGAGACCACCACGAGCCATTCGGCGCCGAAGAAGGCCGAGGCGGCGCCGTACGCCTCCCCGCCCTGCATCCCGCCGAGCTCGATGGGCTCGGGGTAGGGATCCACGGTGCCCAGGGCGGCGATCATCGCGAGGACCTGCGAGGCCGTCCCGGAAAGGGAGGGGGAGGATGCCGTGACGGCAACCCTCGGAAGCTCCGCCGAAGCGGCATCCAGGGCAGCATCCCAGTCGATCCCCGTCGGAGTGATGGCGGTCCCGGCGCCGCCGTCCGCCACGTCCTCGTCGCCGCTGTCACCGAGGACGTCGAGGAAGAGCAGCCCGGCGATTATCAGGCCGGCACCCAGGGCTATGTAGACGCTGTAGCTGCCCTCGTCCGAATCCGAGGAGCCGCCGCCCGGGTCGCCGGCCATCGTCACCGAGGGGTGCAGCAGCAGGGCGCACAGCAGCGCCGGCAGCAGGCCGGACCACGGCGCGCCCCGGCGCATCAGTCCTCCTCTTCCCTGGTGACCTCGGCCATGATCCTCTCCTGGACCTCCCGCGGTACCGGCTCGTAGTGGGAGAAGGACTGGGAGAAGCTGCCCCTGGCCTGGGTCAGGGACCTGAGCGAGCTCGTGTACTGGTAGAGCTCGGCCTCGGGCACCAGGGCCCGGATCACCTGGAAGCCGCCCTCGGAGTCCATGCCGAGGATCTTGCCGCGTCTCGCGTTCACGTCGCCTATGACGTCGCCCATGAACTCGTCGGGAACGGTGATCTCGAGGTTCATCAGAGGCTCGAGCACCTGCGGCGCCGCCTCGAGCATGAGGTGCTTGAAGCACTTGCTGGCGGCGAGCTTGAAGGCCATGTCGGACGAGTCGACCGCATGGGAGGAGCCGTCGTACACCACGGCCTTGACGTCCACGACCTTGCTGCCGGCGACGGGTCCCCTGTCGAGACAGTCCAGCACGCCCTTCTCGACCGCAGGGATGAACTTGGTCGGGACCGTTCCGCCCACGACCTCGCTCGTGAACTGGAAGCCCTCGCCGCGGGGCATGGGCTCCAGCCGGAGGAAGACGTGGCCGTACTGCCCCCTGCCGCCGGTCTGCTTCTTGTGCTTGTACTGGCCGCTGACCGTCCTGGAGATGGTCTCGTGATAGGCAATGCGGGGCTTCGAGAGCTCGGCCTCCACCGCGTAGAGGTCCTTCAGCCTGGCCAGGATCGTCGCCAGGTGCTGCTCTCCCATGCCCGACAGAGTTATCTGCCCGATCTCGGCCTCGTTGCGGAAGACGAGCGTGGGATCCAGTGCCGACAGCTTGGTGAGCCCGACCCCCAGCTTGTCCTCCTCGCCCCTCTTCTTCGGGGCTATGGCCGCCCTGTACACGGGATTGGGGAAGGCGATCGGCTCCAGGACGACCTGCTTCTGCCTGTCCGACAGGGTGTCGTTCGTAGCGGTGACCTTGAGTTTCGCCGCGGCGGCGATGTCGCCCGTCACGAGCTTCGAGGCGTCCATCCGCCTGCTCCCGGAGACGTAGTAGTAGTTGCCGAGCCTCTCGGGGGTGTTGCGGGTGGTGTTGTGGACGTCCACCTGCCCCTCGACCGAGCCCCTCAGGACCCTGAAGTAGACCATGTCCCCGACATGCCTGTCGATGGTCGAGCGGAAGACCCTGGCCACGAACGGGCCGCCCTGGTCCGGGGCGACCTCGGAACCGTCCGTCGCCTTCGCCGGCCTGCCCTCCAGCGGAGAGGGGACCAGTCTGGTGATCGCGTCCAGGATCGTCGACTGGCCCATGGGCGGCACCGAGCAGCCCGCCATCATGGGGAAGAGGTTCCTGCCGGCGACGGCCGCCCTCAGCCCCCTGTCCAGCTCCTCCTGCGAGAGCGTGTCATTGGCGAAGAAGCTCTCCATGAGGGTCTCGTCGGTCTCGGCCGCGCACTCCACGAGCTCCTTCCGCCAGGCCTCGAGACTGCCCGCCTCCGATGCCGGGACCGGGATCTCCGCCCCGCTCCGGTCGAACGCCCTCCCGGTCAGCACCTCGACGATGCCGCCGGTGGACGGGCCGGATCCGATGGGGAAGGAGAGGGGGATGACCCTGCGGTTGAGGGCTTCGCGCGCATGCTCGAGGACCCTTTCGAAGTCGGCGTTCTCGCGGTCGACCCGGTTGACCCAGATGAACAGCGGGACCTCGGCGCGGGCCGCGAACCCCCATGTCTGGATCGAACCCACCTCCACGCCGGCCGCCGCATCCAGGACGAGGACGGAAGCATCGCTGACGCTTATGGCACCGATCGCCTCTCCGTAGAAGTCGGCGAACCCCGGGGTGTCGATGATGTTGATCCTGTGGTCCTTCCACTCGCAGATGCCGAGGGATGCCGACAGGCTCTGCTTGCGGTCGCGGCTCTCGGCGGTATGGTCGAAAGCGCTCGTTCCGTCGGAGACGCTGCCGAGGCGCTCCGCGCCCCCCGAGACGAAGAGGAGTGCGTCACACAGGCTCGTCTTGCCCGTCGAACCGTGTCCGATGACGGAAACTGTTCTCAGCGTGCTGGATGCATGGTCCTTCAACCCTGTCTCCGTTCCTTGGTTGACCCATCGTACGGGAATTCAAACCCGGTAGGCTGGTCCGGACCAGCCGGAACTGATTATCTACCCGCCAGCCACTTACCTGTCAACGCGGAAGGAGACGAAAACCTGGAGAGGCTTCAGCCCCTTCTGTTCATCGGCGCCGCCGGGCTCCTGGTGTTCCTCCTGTTCAGGGTGCTGTCCGAGCTGGGCAGGGGTGGGCGGCGGGAGAGGGACCTGGCGAGGCTCGACGCGGAGGCGGCGAGGGACTCGCGCGAGGCGATGGAGGATCATCCGTGCCCGCTCTGCGGATCCCCTTCGGTCTTCCACAGGTACCCTCACATAGAAGTCTGGCGATGCTCGAGGTTCCCGGAGTGCAGGGGCTTCACGAGGGCGAGGAAGCAGAAGCGGCCGGCCTTCGCCCTGAAGTGGGAGTCCGGGAGGGGAAGGAGCCTCAAGGGCTGAGGATTGCATCCGCGCCCCCGCCTTCTTAGCTTCGGTCTGCTTTTTTCCATGTATCGTGAGCCGGGGTCCGCGGGCTCCGGTCCAACCATCCAGGGAGCGGGATAATTGTCCACAGGCGGGAATGAGCGACGCATGACCAGCCATCCGGTGCTGCCCTGCCCGGAGCCCCGGCTGGTGAGGTTCTCGTTCGACGGCAGAGAGATGGAGGGCAGGGAGGGCGAGGCCGTCTCCTCCGCCCTCTTCGCCTCGGGTGTGAGGGTCTTCGGACACCACCACAAGGATGGCGGTGCGCAGGGGATCTTCTGCGCCAACGGTCAGTGCTCGCAGTGCAATCTCGTGATCGACGGAGTGCTGAGGAAGAGCTGCGTCACGCCCCTACGCGGGGGCATGGTGGTGAAGAGCGTCGAGGGGCTGGTCGAGCTCGCGGACCTGCCGGGTCCCGATGTCGAACCGCCCGGCAGGATGGATGTCGACGTACTCGTCATAGGAGCCGGACCGGCCGGTCTTGCCGCATCGCTCGAGCTGGGAAGGGCCGGAGCCCGTGTCCTGCTGGTCGACGACAAGGACGCCGCCGGCGGCAAGCTGGTCCTCCAGACGCACAAGTTCTTCGGCTCGGAGGAGGACTGCCACGCGGGCACGAGGGGCATCGAGATCGCCGGCATCCTCTCGCGGATGCTCGCCGGCTTCGGGAACGTGGAGACATGGCTGGAGAGCACCGCCCTTGCCGTCTACTCCGACGGATGCGTGGGAGTGAGACGCCCGGACCGCTACTGGATGGTCAGGCCGAGGCACCTGCTGGTCGCAGCCGGCGCCAGGGAGAGGTCGCTCGTCTTCCCCGGGAACACGCTGCCCGGAGTCTACGGCGCGGGTGCATTCCAGACGCTGGTCAACCGCGACCTCGTGAAGGCCTCCTCCCGCGTGTTCATAGTGGGCGGCGGCAACGTGGGCCTCATCGCCGCCTACCACGCCCTCCAGGCCGGCATCCAGGTCGTAGGCCTGGTGGAGGCCATGCCCGCATGCGGCGGCTACAAGGTCCATGCCGACAAGATCAGGAGGCTCGGCGTCCCGGTGATGACCCGACACACGGTTGTGGCCGCCCACGGGACGGACCAGCTCGAGGCGGTGACCGCCGCCGCGGTGGACGACAGCTTCAGGCCCGTTCCCGGCACGGAGAGGACCTGGCTTTCGGACACCCTGCTCATCGCGGTCGGTCTCGACTCCGTCAACGAGTTCCATCGCAAGGCCGTCGAGTTCGGGATCCCGGCCTCGGTCGCCGGCGATGCCGAGGAGATCGCCGAGGCCAGCGCGGCCATGTTCTCGGGCAGGATCAGGGGAATGGAGATAGCCTGCGAGCTGGGCTTCTGCGTCGAGAGGCCGCCCGACGACTGGTCGGAGAAGGCGTCGGTCCTGAAGAGCCCGGGCGGCAGGGTGTTCCCCTACGCCCCCGCGGACGCCGGGGAGGGCGTCTACCCGGTCATCCACTGCACCCAGGAGATCCCCTGCAACCCCTGCATGACATGCTGCCCGAAGGACCTGATCGGGACGGACGGCCATCCGATACTCGGGATCCCCGTCTACTCCGGCGGCTGCACGGGCTGCGAGAAGTGCGTCACCACCTGCCCGGGCCTCGCGATAACCCTGGTGGACGGCCGGAAGGACCCTTCCAGACCCCTCGTGGTCATACCGTTCGAGCTCGATCCCGACCTGGTCGCGGAGGGCTCCGAGGTCGTCGTGACGGACTGGGAGGGAGGGCTCCTGGGAACCGGAACGCTCGCGAGGAAGAGGATCCTGCCGGGAGGCAGGCGCACCTCGATACTGAAGGTGCAGGTGGACGGGTCGATCGCCCCGCGGGTCGCCGGCATCCGCGTGCAGGATCCCTCGGTCTCGGCTCCCGAGCCGGCCCCGTGGACGGTCCCGCTGCCCGACGAGGCGATCGTGTGCCGGTGCGAGCGGGTGACCGCCGGAACCATCAGGAGGCTCATGCGGGAGGGCATGACCGACCTGAACGAGATCAAGGCCCTGACCAGGGCCGGGTTCGGAGCCTGCGGAGGGAAGACCTGCAGGATCCTCCTGGCCAGGATCGCGCGGGAGGAGGGCATACCTCCCGACGGGCTCACTCCCCTCACGGAGAGACCGCTGTTCGCCGAGACCGAGTTCGGGTTCTTCTCGGGGAGGTGTCCGGATGTCGAGTAGCACTCCCGGAGGCATCCCCACGGTCATGCCCAGGGCCTACGACGTCGTGATCATGGGCGCCGGCAGCGTCGGCGCGCCCGCCGCAATGTCGGCCGCAGCCGCCGGACTTCGCGTACTCTGCATCGACCGCCGCCCCTCGCCCGGGCAGGGCAACAACAAGTGCGCGATCGGCGGGATAAGGGCGACCCACGGCGAGCCGGCAAAGGTGCGCCTCTGCCTCGACTCCATCCGCACCTTCAGCGGCTGGGAGGAGGCCGAGGGCGAGGACATAGGCTGGCACCGGGGCGGGTACACCTACGTCGCATACGACGAAGGCATCGAGACCCTCCTGAAGGGCATGCTCCCCGTCCAGCAGGCGGCGGGGCTGGACATCCGCTGGGCCACGCCGGGTGAGATGGCCGGCATAGTGCCCGGCATCAGGGCCGAAGGGCTGAGGGGGGGCACCTGGTCCCCCGGGGACGGCAGCGCCAGCCCCATGCAGGCTGTGAGCGCCTTCTGCCGCAGGGCCGCGCGCCTCGGCGCCGAATTCGCCTTCGGCGAGAGGGTGGTCGCCCTCGAGACGACCAACTCCAGGGTGACGGCCGTGAGGACCGACAGGACCACCTATCCCTGCGACGCTGTGGTTATCGCGACGGGTTCGGACGCCCGGTCGACAGCCGCCATGGTGGGCGAAGAGGTCCGCGTCGATCCGGACTGCCACGAGGCGGGCGTCACCGAGCCGGTGGCCCGGTTCCTCGAGCCGATGGTCGTCGACATCAGGAAGGCTCCCGGTTCGGCCAACTACTACTTCTACCAGCACGTGACCGGACAGGTGGTGTTCTGCATCACCCCCGACCCCCCGATCCCGGGTGACTCGGTCGACGAGACCTCGGAGTTCCTGCCCCTCGTGAGCCCCAGGATGGTGGACCTCCTGCCGCGCCTCGCGAACCTCAAGGTCAGGAGGACCTGGAGGGGCAGCTATCCCCAGACCCCCGACGGGTCACCGCTCATCGGCCGGCTGGGCCCGGAGAACTGCCTTGCAGCCCTGGGCATGTGCGGGCAGGGCTTCATGCTCGGTCCCGGCGCCGGGGCCCTTCTGGCCAGGATGCTCACCGGCTCGCCGGCTCCGGGCGATGCGGAGATACTCGAGGCCCTGAACCCCGCGAGGAGCTTCCGGGCCGTGGAGGCGCTGAAGTAGACCCCGGTTGCGGGCCTGCTTATCGTATCGGGACAGGGACGAAGGAAGGCATGTCATCGGCTCGGAGGCAGGAGGACAGATGAAGACGGCCCTTTGGCTCATTTTGCTGGCGCTGGGCTCCGCCTGGGCGGAGATGTCCGTCTGCGGGACCGAGGAGCTCCTGCCGATAGGCTTCACCGAGGAGGAGCTCACCCGCCTCCACGAGATCGGGACCTACGTCGACGCCACCCCGCCGCCGCCCGCCGGCACCCGCAACCCGGCCGAGTTCGAGGCCATGACCGGGGTGTTCATCCGCTGGCCGCTCGGGGTTCCCTACAGCCTGATCGTCAGCTTCTCGAACTTCACAACCGTCTGGGTGATCTGCGAGTCGTCCGAGCAGTCGTCGGTGGTCTCCGCCTTCACCGCGCAGGGCGTGAACATGAGCAACGTGAGCTTCGTGTTCGCCTCGACAAACTCGATCTGGGTGCGCGACTACGGTCCGTGGTTCCTCCAGCTGCCGGACGGCGGGGGCGGGATCTTCGACTTCGACTACAACAGGCCGCGGCCGCTCGATGACCAGTTCCCGATAACCCTCGGCACAGCGTGGTCCACGCCCGTGTACTCATCCGACATCGTGCACACCGGCGGCAACTACATGTCCACCGGGCTCGGCCAGTCGATGTCCACCAACCTCGTCATAACCGAGAACGGCGGCAACGAGGACTGGGTCGACTCCCAGATGAACCTCTACTGCGGTGTGGACGACTACTTCACCCCCCCTGACCCCCAGGGCTCCTACATCGACCACATCGACTGCTGGGGGAAGATTCTCAGCCCCACGCGCGTGCTTGTCCTGCAGGTGCCCCCGTCGCACCCCGACTACGCAGCCCTCGAGGCGATGGCCGACCTGCTCGAGACCATGCAGAACCCCTACGGCACCAACTGGCAGGTCTTCCGCGTCTATTCGAGCGGCACCGAGGGCTACTCCAACAGCCTCATCCTCAACAACAGGGTGTACGTCCCCACCTGGAACACCTCTAACGACGCCCCGGCTCTGGCCGCCTACCAGACCGCCATGCCCGGCTACACGATAATCGGCAGCTACTACAGCGGCTGGTCCAACACCGATGCGCTGCACTGCCGGACCATGGGCGTGACCGACCTGCAGATGCTCGTCGTCGACCACACCCCCGTCGCCTCGACGCAGCCAGCGTCCACGCCGGTGACCGTCACGGCCTTCATCAGGTGCCACTCCAGCCACTCGCTCTCGTACACCAGGCTCTACTACCGCTTCGGCACGAGCGGCACCTTCACGCAGTTGAACATGACATCGATCGGCTCGAACCAGTACCAGGCCTCCATCCCCGGAGCATCCTCCGGCACCACCGTGCAGTACTACATCAGCGCGGCAGACAACTCGGGGAGGACCGAGTCCCATCCGAGGTATGCGCCGAGCACCTGGTTCAACCAGTACACCGTCTCGGGAACGGGAATCGAGGGCGAGACCGAGGTCGTGCCGGGCTTCGTCTTCGCAGGACCCTCCCCGAACCCCTTCAGGAGCTCGGTCAGCCTCGGGTTCTCTGCCGAGGCGGGCACGGAGGCCCGCGTCGAGGTCAGGGACATCTCGGGGAGGCTGGTATCGAGCCTGTTCGAAGGGACGGCCGGCGAGACCCCCGTCATGCTCTCCTGGACGCCCGGCGGCGGGGTGCCCGATGGCGTCTACTTCATCCTCGTGGAGACCCCCGGCGGCTCCTTCGCGAGGAAGGTGACCCTGCTGAGATAGCGACCGCGCGCACGAAGGGCCCGCCGCCCACGGGAGGCGGGCCCCTTCCTTAACCCCGGCTTCACATTTTCATCTCAGACTCGACAATGTTTCCCTTCGAAGGAGGATGGAGTGTCGAAGACCAGGGTGCTGTTCCTGTGCACCGGTAACACCGCCCGCAGCCAGATGGCGGAGGCCTTCCTCAGGACCCTGGCGGGCGACCGTTTCGAGGCGCACAGTGCGGGTCTGGACCCTTCGGTGATCAACCCGATGACGACCGTTGCGATGGCCGAGAAGGGGATTCCGCTTGAGGGCCAGAGGTCGAAGAGCGTCGACGAGTATCTCGGGAGGGTCCATTTCGGCTACCTCGTGACGGTCTGTGCGAGAGCCGAGGAATCCTGCCCCAGGGTGTTCCCGGGGGTCGGCAGGCGTCTGTTCTGGGACCTCGAGGACCCGGCCTCGGCGGCAGGTACGCCGCAGGAGCGCCTGGAGGCCTTCAGGCGTGTGCGCGACGAGATCGAGGCGAGGGTCCGTTCATTGATCGCGGAGGTCGACGCGGCTCAGTCCTGATCGTCGAGGAGCTCCCCCACGTCGACCCTCCTCGCGGTCTTGATCGAGGACCGGCCCCTCTTGGCGCGCCTCCTGCGCTCACGCGAAGCACCCGTCGGCACTGTGCCGATCCTCTCGGGAGGGTCCGGGAGCGCCGCCTCCTCGATGAGCGCGGCGAGCCTGCGCATGGCCAGGGCCCTGTTCGCCCCCTGCGTGCGGTGCTCGGAAGCCTCGACGACTATCATCTCGCGGCCGTCGGCCGTTCTCCTAGCGAACCTCGAGAGCCTCTCGGCGAGCCACGCCGGCAGCGTCGCCGAATTCCCGAAATCGTACCAGATCCGCACCGCGGTGGAGACCTTGTTCACGTTCTGCCCGCCGGGCCCTCCGCGCCGGAAGAACTCGAACCGCAGGTCCCTCTCGTCCGGCACGCCCTCCACGAACGACCTCCCCATGATGCCATCCCCGCGGGAACCCCCCGGCCCCCCCCAGGGCTATATTCGAAAGCTAGGCTCTTTCCGCCGTTCCGTCCAACCCGGGAGAACGGAGGCCCGATGGTAAGGCATGTGGTGATGTGGAAGGTCACCGAGAGCGGCGCAACCGGCTCCGGCCCGGTCAACGCCCTCAGGGTGAAGAGGGCCCTGGAGGCCCTGAACGGGAGGGTGCCCGGTCTCCTGAAGCTCGAGGTCGGCGTCTCTGGAACGGGCGAGGATGGCTCCTCGGACATCGTCCTCGTTTCCGAGTTCGAGAGCATGGAGGCCCTCGAGGGCTACAGGCAGCACCCCACCCACCTGGCCGTCGTCCCCATAGTGAGGGCGGTATGCACCGACCGCAGGGCCGTCGACTACGAGTGCTGAGGAACACCGTGCGCAAACGACGGCGGGAGCCGCCCCGGCCCCGCCGTCCGGAGACTGGAGGAGGATGAAGAGGAACGCTGCCGCACTGATCCTTCTGCTCGCCCTGCCCGCCGCCGCTGCCACGATAACCATCGAGAACGCCACGGGCGGCTGGGACATCGTCACCGTATACCTCGCCCCCTACGGAGCCTCGAACTGGGGGCAGGACAGGCTCGGCGACTCCACGCTGACCGAGGGCGAGACCATCGCCCTCGAGGTGCCCGCGGGCATGTACAGCCTCAGGCTTGTCGACGAGGACGGCGACATGTATACCAGACTGAGCGTGCCGGTCATGGGCAGGTACGTGTGGGAGGTCACCCTCGACGATCTGGACGGGTCCTCGTGGTCCACGGGCGGGGGTTGAGGATAGGGAGGCTTCCGGCGGAAGCCTCGGACTGGCGGGGGCCCGGCGCGATGCGGGCCCCCGTTTCCTTACCGGAGGTGGATCCAGATGCTCAAGGAGTTCCGTGACTTCGCCATGAAGGGCAACGTCCTGGACCTGGCCGTCGCCGTGATACTGGGAGCCGCGTTCGGGGCCGTGGTCGCCTCCGCCGTCGCAGACATCCTGATGCCCCCTCTGGGTATCCTGCTGGGCGGAATGGACTTCTCGTCCCTGGCCGTCGAGATCGGCACCGCCCCCGACGGCACGCCCGTCACCATCGGGTACGGCCTGTTCATCAACAAGGTGATCGGGTTCGTCATCGTCGCCTTCGTCCTCTTCCTCCTTATCAAGTCGTTCAACAGGCTGACCGCGCGCAAGCCGGCGGCGCCCCCCGCGCCGCCCGGGCCGTCGGACGAGGTGAGGCTGCTCACGGAGATCCGCGACCTCCTGAGGAGATAGCCGGCGGTTGCCTCAGGCCGGGAGGGCCTCCACCGGCTCGGCAAGGGTCAGCCTCCGCTCCTCGATCATCCGCCTGAGCGCAGTGCAGATCCTCTCGGCCGCCCTCATGCTCGAGAGCGGCACGGTGCGCACCGTCCTCCCGCCCAGGGTGATCGATCCCGAGCGCAGGGCCTCGTAGTCGGCGTAGCCCAGGACCTCGCCGGTGCCCTCCGGGTAGTCGCGCGAGAAGTCCACGACCGGCGCCTGGATGTCCCTGTTCCTGACCGCCGCCCGGAAGGCGATGTCCTCGTCGAGAACGGGGATGGGTATGCCTATGCCTACGGCGAGCGAGGAGCCGTAACCCGTCACCGACACGCCCCGCACGAACTCCGCGTTCATGCCCCCGAGGTCTCCCGAGACCGCCAGAGTACATGCCCCGCCGACCGGGATCCCCCTGGAGTTGCGCTCCACGCCGGGGGAGTGCTGCGTGCCTGCTCCGATGACGAGTCCCGTCCCCCCGCCCAGGAAGATCCTGGTGCCGACCCCCACGGTCCGGAGGAAGGGGTCGTTCAGCAGCGGCGAAAGCTCTCCGGCGCTGCAGTAGGAGGCGTTCGAGGCGCCGGGCATCAGAGTGCCCATGTAGGTGTGGATGGGTTTCGAGCCATGCGCGTTGACCGCCACCGCATAGTTCTGGTAGCAGTTGCGAGGGTTGAGCAGCGTGGCGGATCGCAGGCCCCCGAGCGTGATCATGCGAACCAGCTCCCGCCGCGGATAGCAGTCGGTGCCGTAGCCCTCGGCCCTGAGGCGGACCTCCCGGCCCCGCACCAGGTCCTCTATCACGTGTCCTCCCCCGTAGCGGAACGCGCCCGGCCTGACAGCATTCCTGGGGTCGTCCTCGGGCAGGCTCGTCGCCCCCAGGAAGAGGTCGACGGCCGCGAGCCCCGCGTACGCAGGGACGCCGTTCAGCCAGGCCTTCGAGTACTTCATCCTGGGCGTGGAATGACCTGTGTTGATGAGCAGACCGCTGGAGCACATGGGTGCGAAGGTGCCGGTGGTGACGACGTCGACCCTCTCCGCTGCGGCGGCGGGGCCGGATCGCTCCACGATCTCCTTCATCTCCGAGGCCGTGACGACCACAGCGCGCCCCTCCCTTATCCGGGCGTTGATGTCGTCGATCGTCTTCATGCTCCCACCTCCTCCCCGAACAGCGCCACCCCGGGCCTGACGGCCCCGTAACCGCAGGCCTCGACGCAGATTCCGCACGCGATGCAGCGCGAAAGGTCCAGGCGGACCTCGCAGCCGTCCCCGGCGAACGCGAACGCCCCCGTGGGGCACTGCCCGGCGCAGGCCCCGCAGTGGACGCAGAGATCCTCGTCCCAGACGAGGCCGCCCTCCGGGGGGTGCACCCTGACCCCGTTCTCAAGCAGGAAGTCGACCGCGGAGTCCACGACCTCCCTGCCGCCCTCGAGCACGGCCAGCATCCTGCCTACCTCGGACGGGGAGATGACGGCCCTCAGGATGTTGATCTCGACTTCGAATCCCCGCACCGCACGGCTGACCAGGGGCTTCCCGACGCTCTCCGGCGGGAACTCCATGAACACCGTCCTCGCTATCCTCTCCATCTCAGACGCTCCCCTCCATGAACCCCACCAGCCTGATGCGCCCCCTGATCCCGGCCCTGCCGCCCGCGCAGGCGAAGAGGCCGAGCAGCCCGTCCTCGAGCGCCTGTCCGCCGATCACCTCGTCGATGCAGGATTCGTCGGTGACGCGGTTCGCCAGGGCGGTCGCCGCGGCATCGGCCTCCGCCGCCGAAGCGGCGACCACCGTCACCGCATCCGCCCTCCCCAGGGAGGCGGAGTGCCCTACGGTTCCGCTGGAAGTGCAGATTCCGACGCCCTCCGAGGCGTCGATCTCGAAGACGGGGCTGCCGGGGAGGGGGGATGCCTCCCCGGGGTAGACCGCGAAGCGGAGCATCCCCGGGACCTTCGCGCAGATGTCGCCGCCGTTCTCTACGATCACGGAACGGGCGCCCGCATCGAGCAGCGCTGCGGCGACGTGGTCGGCGACCGCCCCGGCCACGGCGGCCATCGGGCCGACGCCGCTCCGTGCCGCGGCGGAGGCCATGGCCATGGGGACGGATCCCCCGAGCAGCGGTAGCACGGGTTCGAGAGAGTCCATGAAGGTTCTTCCAGCTAGGATCTCCAGCTCGATGGAGAGGCGTGCGGCGGCCAGCGCTGCGAGGACCTCGCTCTCAGCGAGGGTGTCGCACCCGACCTGGATGTCGCTCTCTCCGATCGACGCCCGGAAGGCCCTGTACCCCGTCCCCGGCCAGTCCCTGTACCTCCTGGGCTTCGGTTTTAACTTCTT
>CAZRWD010000002.1:170808-226544 GCA_964603785.1 uncultured bacterium | reverse complement strand
ATGGCTGGGGAGCAGGGATTCGAACCCCGATAGACAGATCCAGAGTCTGTTGTCCTACCATTGGACGACTCCCCAGCGCAGGACGCCGGAAGATAGGAGCCCCCCGTCCGGGCTGTCAATCTATCTGCCGACTACCAGAACCTTCAGCGCGGCCCCGGTGGAGCCGGGATCGGCCACCAGGTAGATCCCGCGAGGCAGGGCGCCTGTCCGGACCGCGAACTCCCCGCCTCCCAGGGGCTGCACGGCGGCCGCGACGAGCCTGCCGGTGACGTCCCGCACGATCAGGCCCGAGGCTCCGGGCCAGGAGACGCACAGCTCCTCCGTGCAGGGGTTCGGCCAGGCGGCGGGGGCTGCGGACTCGATCCCGCCCTCCACGACGCCCGAGGAATGGTTCGGGAAGATGTCGTCCCAGTCTATCCACTGCGGGTCCTGCGAATACGACGGGCTGCCCGGCGCGGCGAAGGCAAGCCCGATGCGGAGGTCGCAGGGCATCAGGATCATCGTTTGCACCGTCCCGCCAGTGCCGGGCTGGGGAGGGAACCCGACGTCGCCCATGAGGTCCCACAGCCTGTCGAGGGTGATCGCCGGGTTCGCGGCGATTGAGGCCGAGATCGACTGGTACCTCCAGCAGGACACCGGCGGATACAGCTTCCTGTGGTGGTTGGTCACGATGAGGTGCTCCGGGGCCACGCCCGGATCGTCCGCGTCGGTGCGCACCGTCCAGCCCGCGGGGTTGTTCACCTCCACCACCTCCGCCGGATCCCCGGACGAGAGGGCCGGGGGCGAGAGGACGTGGATGCAGTAGGAGCAGCTGCGGTTCCAGGTGGTGAGCGCAGCCTCGACATCCTCCAGGTCGCACTGGCCGCTGCCGTCGAAGTCGTCGTTCGAGAGGCCGAGCGCCTGTGCGGTGCAGATGGGCACGAAGGCCGGCGACCACTGCGAGATGCCGTAGTGGTTGCCCATGTTCAGGGCGGCGCAGACCCCGTGCGAGTTCATGCCGGAGAGACAGCCCATGAAGCCGGGGATGCCCGCGGAGATCCACTCCTGCCCGTCGTCGGGGTCTATGGCTCGCAGGACCTGGCCCTGGAGTATCAGGGTCCCCGAGTCGATGAAGTAGTCGAGGTTCCGTGAGACGGCGGGATCGCCCTGCAGCACCGGATCGGCGGCGGTTGCCGCGCCCCAAGCGCTCGTGCTGCTGCAGTCGACATACCTGCCGAGCACGATGCTGCTCAGGTCAGGCGCGCAGGCGGCGGTCCATATGTCGAGCGTGTCGAGATCCCTGCCGTACACCGGCGAGTACAGGCCGCAGGTGTCCGCGATGCCCTCCAGCATCCCCCGGGCCATGTCCGCGAACTCGTCGGGCATGTCGAAGTTCGCCAGGACGAACTGCCTGGCGTACTCGACCATGGACACCCCTCCGGCCAGCTCCACCATGTAGTGGTCGTAGAGGTCGACGATCTCGGGGCCCAGTAGATAGCCCTCGGCGTAGCCCATCTCCTCCCAGGCGCCCCAGAGGTTCAGGATCCTGACGGGGCCGGCGTATTCGATTGAGCCGCAGACGCCGGCCCCCATAGCGGATGACAGGATCAGAGCCGGGAGGATCGTCACCGCAGAGCCCCGGCGATGGTTTCCAGATTCATGCCGACCGTGTCGGAGGCTGCGATCTCGAAGGGGATCGACGCGAACCGCACGCCACCGTCCGGCAGGCGCCTCGAGAGGTGCAGGTAGTACGAGCCGGCGCCGACCTCGACCGTGCACGGGGCGGCCGGGCTCACATCCAGCCAGTCCAGGGGGATGAGCCTGCCCCGCGCTGGTATGGAGAAGGCCACCAGGAAGCTCTCGACGGCGCCGTCCACCGGTTCCAGGGCGACGACTCCCGTGGGGACCATGGCGGATGTGACGTACTCGTCTCCCGCCACGGCCAGCGACAGCCCCGCGAACCCTTCCGGCACGCTGTCCGAGGGGAGGGTGACGGCCCGCCATCCCTCGCCCGTCCAGTATTCGAGCCATCCTGTCTCACGGCCCGCCACTCCCTGGAACCAGCCGTAGACGGATCTCACCGGGATGCCCATCGCCCTGAGGCTGCAGCCGAGGAGGAGCCTGAGCTCCGCGGGGGTGCCGCCGCCCGAGGCGAGGACGTCGCGCGGCGAGGGCATGCCGCCCATGAAGTCGGGCTGCCTCACCCTCATCGCCGAGATGCTCCATGCCAGGCGCTCGGCCACGGCGGAGACCGTTGTGTCGGCCTCGCCCAGCCTCTGGTGCCAGTGGGTGAAGAGCGGCGTCCGATAGGCCGTGACGGGCTCCTCGTCCATCCTGTACCCGACCAGACCCTCGAGGAAGACTTCGTGGGGGATGGAGTCGTACCACTCGTCGCGCGAGTCGATCGCCCCTATGACATGGTCCATCAGGGCCTCGCTCGTCATCTCGAGCCTGTCGAGCCTCGGGATCCCGGCGAAGAGGTACTCCACTGCCTCGAGGACCTCGCCGCGGTAGGAGGCGAGCGCCTCGGTCCAGAATGCGGAGTTGCCGGGCGTGTCGGCGAGGAGGCTGTCCCGCTCCTCCGGCGTCAGGAGCGTGAGTGCGATCAGGAGGAGAGTCATGGCGTTCCCTCCTGGTTGAGGAGGACGACCTCCGGAAGGGGAGCGCCTCCCGCGAGGTCGACCACCACCGTGTCCCCGGGGGTAACGGATACGGTCTCCGTCTTCATCGGCCACCCCCAGGTCAGCATGTAGACGGCCGGGCCCAGCTCGATCTCCCTCCTCGGAGGCCTGAGCGTGAACAGGGGGCGCAGCGCCCCCCAGTTGACGATGTTGACGAAGACCGGAGCGAAGGCGTCTCCCGTCACTCGCAGGATGCCGGTCGGGGCGTAGTCGGAGGTGACGTTCAGGAGCGACCCGCTCCCCCTTGTCAGCAGGGCTCCGGGGACCGTGCCCTGGGCGACGGAGACCACGAGCCCCGCGCGGGATGCGTTGGAATCGAACCATGTCGGCTGGTCGAGCGAGTCGACCGAGACCCCGGACTCGGTCGAGACCCATCCGGAGAGGGTCCAGACCTCGGTCCACGCATGGTTGTTGTCGCAGACCGTCCACCACGGGGTGTACGTCTGCCGGCAGGGGATGCCCACGGCGCGCAGGGCGTCCATCTGGAGGATGGTCAGCTCCTCGCACCGGCCGCTCCCCGAGGCGATGGTCACGAGGGGCGACTGGTCCCGGCGCTGGGTCTGGCGGAAGTCCGCCACGCTGTCGCACCATGCCAGCACGAACTCCGCGGCGCGCTCCAGCCCACCGGCCGACGCGGCCAGCGGCATCAGCTCGTCGTACAGCATCATGCGCCAGGCTGTGAGAGGCTCCTGGCTCACCCTGATGGGCAGGACGTAACGCAGGAAGATCGAGTCCGGGACGTACGCGCCCCAGGGAAGCGAGTCACGCGCCCGCACCGCCAGCGTGGCATTCTC
This sequence comes from uncultured bacterium, assembly GCA_964603785.1. Taxonomy (GTDB): domain Bacteria; phylum Fermentibacterota; class Fermentibacteria; order Fermentibacterales; family Fermentibacteraceae; genus CAZRWD01. The sequence continues at coordinate 223,090 of CAZRWD010000002.1, read as the reverse complement.
GAGGAGGAGCTGCTCGTAGGCCGGGACGAGGTCGCATGCCGGCGAGTTCGCGTCCAGCCAGACGAGGGCGTCCTCGACCGTCACCGTGCCGGCCGTGCAGAGGAAAACCAGCAGGCCTGTAACCATCAGTCGTCCTCCATGCGTATATTCCGTCTCATGAGAAAGTTCGTCATCTCGTGGGCCGTGTCGGCCGTGAGCCTGTACCTCGTCTCCCTCGTGCTGGGCGCGAGGATGGAGGTGGGCTCGTTCTGGTCGGTGGTCTGGGCCTCGCTCCTACTGGGGCTGCTCAACGCCCTCCTCGGCCCGGTGGTGAACCTGCTGACATGCCCGATCTTCCTGCTCACGCTCGGCCTCTCGAGGTTCCTGGTGACCGGCGCCTTCATACTGCTCGCCGACGCCGTGGTGCCCGGGTTCGAAGTGGCCGGGTTCTGGTGGGCGGTTCTCGCGGCGGTGCTCATCTCCATCGTCACCACCGTCATCGGGGGCCAGATGAGGCGGAACGACAGGCGGTCCTGAGAAGGCCCGCGGGCGTCCGCTCGCACCCCTGGCCAAGCGGGTTGTCCCTGAGCGCCTCCAGAACCGCGTCCGCGTCCACCGACCGCGGCCAGAAACCCAGGATGTTCCCTCCCAGATCGTTGATGTCGACGACGGCGGCGCTGCAGCCGAACCGTTCCGAGAGCCTCCTCGCCACCCCGGCGGGGTCGAGGGGGGCCAGGCTCACCGCCCTGTCGAACGGGGGGATGGTGCCGCTCGTGGGGCCGTCGATGGACCTCGCGAGGGGGCCTGCGATCCTGTAGAAGTCACCCCTCCTGCCGAAGAGCCTCGTCACCGCCGAGACCGCAGCGGCCAGAAGGATCCTGGGGACGCCGACCTCGCGCAGGGCGCACTCCATGGTCTCCGGGATGCCCAGCCCTATCCCGGCCGGGGTCCTCGTGACGAAGCGCGAGAGGATGCGCGCCAGGCGCCGGGGCTTCAGGGTTCCCTCGTCGAGCAGGAAGTACCGGCCCTGGCTGGCCCCGACCGCCTTCTCGCTGACGAAGAGCACATCGCCCTCGCAGGGGGACAGCCCGGCCGAGGAGAGCCCCTCCGCGATCGCGGCCTCCAGGTCGTCGCCGGCGAGGATGAGCCGTGTCCTCACGGGCAGCCGGGCGAACACCCCGGAGCGGGCTTCGATTTCGACCGGCTTCATCTATATTCTCCCATGACCGTTGATATTGTTCGCGGAACATCCGCGGACAAGCTCGGGAGGACGGGATGCTCCTTTCCGGAATGACCACCTGCGAGATCAGGGAATACCTCTCGCGGAGGAAGACGGTGCTCGTCCCGCTGGGGAGCACCGAGCAGCACGGCGGGCTCGCCCCGGTCGACTGCGACACCGTTGTGGCCGGGAGCGTATGCGCCGGGGCTGCCGAGGCCTGCGGCGCGGTTTCGGCCCCTCCCCTTCCCTACGGCTACTCCGACAGCCACCTGGCCTTCGCCGGCACGGTAAGCCTCTCCTCCTTCGCCCTCTCCGTCGCGGTGGAGGACTTCGTCAGGAGCCTGTACGGCGAGGGCTTCCGCAACATCCTCTTCCTCAGCGGCCACGGGGGCAACAGGTCGCCAGTGATGACCGGCATCGAGAGGGTGGGGCGGGAGTGCCCCGGGGCCCGTCTTCTCTACATGGGCTACTGGGACATCCCCGGCGCACTGGAGGAGGAGGTGCGCGTCTTCGGCAAACCGACGGGGTACCACGCCTCCGCAGTGGAGGTTTCGATCTACATGCACCTCCGACCGGAGTTCACCCCCGATCCCTCGGCCATGCGGAGGTACCCTCCGTCACCGCTTCCCGGCGAGCACCTGGACGCGCACGAGTGGCGGTCGAGGTATCCGGACGGTCCGGCCGGCGTGGATGCCGGCCTGATAGACCCGGAGAAGGGTCGGGAATACCTGGGCTTCCTGGTCGCCGGGCTCGCCGGTTTCGTGCGGGCGTGGGAGCCCGAGGACGGGTCCGACGGCTCCGGGGGGAAGCCCGATGCCTGAGACCGTCGTCGAGCTCGTGACAACCGTTCCGGACCGCGAGACCGCCCTTTCGATGGGCAGGACGGCGGTGGGGCGCTCCCTCGCCGCCTGCTCGCAGGTCTCGGGCCCCGTGACCAGCATCTATGTCTGGAAGGGCGAGACGCACGAGGAGGGGGAGTGGGTCCTCCGGCTGAAGACCCTCCCCGGACTGGCGGGCAGCCTCCGCGACCTCGTGAGGGAGCTCCACCCGTACGAGGTGCCAGAGATCCTGGTCACGGAATCCTCCGCGGAGGACGACTACTCGGGCTGGATCAGGACCGTCACCCGCCCCTGACCCCTTCGGGTTTGAAATCGTTGAAATGCACCTCGCAACCTGCTGCTGTACAACGCAGTGAAAATCGGTTTGCACGCATTTCCCGCATGGCAGGATTCCCCTCTCCAAACGGGCATCTTCGACCGGGCGATGCATCCCCGGTGCCTGTTCGGAAGGCCCTTCCATCACTCCCCGTCAATCCGATCGGGTACACGGGGGAGCGCTCCGATAGTCCATCCCGAGGGTTCCCGGTGCCGGTCTTGACGGGGGAGGTCGAGTCGGCTAAAATAGGAATAAGGATTCCCAATACCTGAAAGGACGAAATGGCACTCTCCTTCGGTTTCAGCGAGTCGACCAGCCTGGCGGTCCACGCCTGCGCCCTCCTGGCCGCCGCCGGCGAGGGGGCCGTGCTGACCGCCCGGGACATGGCCGCGACCCTGGGGGTCTCCGAGTCGCATCTGAGGAAGGTCCTTCTCAGGCTCGCCAGAAAGGGCCTGCTGGCTTCGTCGAGAGGCGCCTCCGGAGGCTTCTCGCTCGCAGCCCCGCCAGGACGGACAGCCCTGGGCGACGTCGTCAGGGCTCTGGACGCGGAGATCGGCAGGGGAGGATGCCTCCTGGGGAGGCCGGTCTGCCCGCGGGGCTCGTGCGTCTTCTCCGAGGCGACGGAGAGGATCGCCGGGATCTTGAAGGAATTGATGGGAGAGACGACGATAGCCGACTTCGCCAGGGCGATGGCGGCGGGAAGGGAGTGAGCATGTTCTGCTACCAGTGCGAGCAGACCGCGAGGGGGAAGGGCTGCGACAGGTTCGGCGTCTGCGGGAAGGATCCATCCACCGCGGCCCTGCAGGATTCCCTCGTCCACCTGCTCAAGGCGATCGGGTGGTTCGGATCGAGGGCCAGGGCGAAGGGGTGGAGGGACGGCGAGGCTGATGCGCTCGTAGTAGAAGGCCTCTTCACGACCATCACGAACGTCGACTTCGACCCGGACAGGGTGGAGGGGTGGATCAGGAGGGCGGTCGAGATCAGGCGCAGGGCGATGGAGGCATCCGGTCTGCCTGTTTCCGCGCTCGAGTCTCACCTTCCCGTGAATCCCGCGACCTGGACTCCCCCGGCCTCGCAGGCGGAGATCGTCACCGCCGCCGGGGCCTTCTCGATACCGGCGCGAACAGCCCTCCACGGCGAGACGGCGATCGGCCTCGAGGAGCTCATCACGCAGGGCCTGAAGGGCGCCGCAGCCTACGCCGACCACGCACACGTGCTCGGGGTGGAGGACCCGGTCGCATACGACGGGTTCTACGATACCCTGGGCTTCCTCGCCGAAGGCCACGACGTGCCCGCGCTCCTCGGCAGGGCTCTCGAGGTGGGTGCCCTCAACTACAAGGTCATGGAACTGCTCGACAGGGCCAACACCACCGCCTACGGCCACCCCGTGCCGACTAAGGTGCGCGTCACGCCCCGGAGGGCCGCTCACGCCATACTGGTTTCCGGACACGACCTGAAGGACCTCGAGGAGCTGCTGGAGCAGACGGCCGGGATGGGCATCGACATCTACACCCACGGCGAGATGCTGCCCGCGCACGGCTACCCCGGGCTCCACAGGCACCCGCACCTGGCGGGCAACTACGGCGGAGCCTGGCAGAACCAGCAGAAGGAGTTCGACCAGTTCCCCGGCGCGATCCTGATGACCACGAACTGCATCCAGAAGCCCGCCCCCGGCTACTTCGACAGGATATTCACATCCGGGATAGTCGCCTGGCCCGGCGTGCGGCACATCACCGGACGCGACTTCGCCCCCGTGATCGAGTCAGCGCTCGCGATGCCCGGCTTCACCGACGAAGAGCCGGTGAAGGAGATACTCGTCGGGTTCGGCCACGAGGCCGTCATGGCCGCCGCCCCGAAGGTGATCGACCTGGTGAAGCAGGGCAGGATCAGGCACTTCTTCCTGGTCGGCGGCTGCGACGGCGCGAAGCCCGGCCGCGACTACTACACCGAGTTCGCCGAGAAGGTGCCGGCCGACTGCATGATCCTCACCCTGGCATGCGGCAAGTACCGCTTCAACAAGCTCGACTTCGGCGACATCGACGGGGTGCCCAGACTGCTCGACATCGGCCAGTGCAACGACGCCTACTCCGCCGTGCAGATAGCGCTGGCCCTGTCCGGCGCGTTCGGGGTGGGGGTGAACGAGCTGCCCCTCTCGCTCGTCCTCTCGTGGTACGAGCAGAAGGCGTCGGCCATCCTCCTGACCCTGCTGCATCTCGGCGTCAGGAACATCCGCATCGGGCCCACCCTCCCCGCCTGCCTGACCCCCGAGAGCGTGCAGGCTCTCGTCGACGGGTTCGGCATCATGCCGATCACCACGCCCGAGGCAGACCTGGAGGCCATCCTCGGGCCGGGATGGAGCCGGTGATGAGATACTCCAGACCCGACGAGACCCGGACTGTCGACACGCCCCACGGCATCGAGGCGAGGAAGATCCACGAGAACGAGCACGTGCAGGTGATGTACCTGAAGCTCGCGCCGGGAGAGTCCCTCAGGCCTCACGCCACCCCGGTGGACGTCTTCTTCTACGTGCTCGAGGGAAGGGGGGCGGTGACGATCGGCGACGAGACGGTCGAGGTCACGGCGGAGACCATCGTCGACAGCCCCAGGGACGTTCCCCACCACTGGAGGAACACGGGGGATTCGGTCCTGCGCCTGCTCGTGGTGAAGACCCCGAAACCGGGCGGCCCGACGAGGATGCTCGACTAGACGGCAGGGGCCGGCCCGGCGGGGCCGGCCCTACACCCCGCCCCTGCCGTAGAGGACGACCGGGATGGTCTTCAGGATCAGCCTGATGTTGAGGCTCGTCGAACGCTTGAGGGCGTAGCAGAGGTCCAGGAACTGTGCCGCGTCGAAGGGCAGCCGGCTGCGCCCGTAGACCTGCCAGATGCCCGTGAGACCGGGTCTCACGGTGAACCGCCGCTTCTGCCAGGGCTTGTAGAACTCCATCTCGTAGCTGATGCACGGCCTCGGCCCCACGAGGCTCATCTCCCCCCTCAGAACGCTCCACAGCTGGGGGAGCTCGTCCAGCGAGGTCTTCCTCATTATCCTGCCCACGGGGGTTATCCTGCTCGCGTCGCGCATCTTGAATCCGTTGCGGTTCCCGTCCTCCGCGGCGATGCCCGCCGCGTACCTTGCGAAGTACTCCTTGTGCGCCCGCACGTTCTTCGACGGATCGTGGGTCATGGACCTGAACTTGAGGAAGACGAAGAGCCTCTCGTGCAGCCCGACGCGCCTCTGCCTGAAGAAGACGGGCCCGGGGCTGGTCGCCCGTATCGCGAGGGAGAGAATGGCCAGCACCGGCAGCAGGGCCAGCAGGGCGGCGGAGGCGAAGACGACGTCGAACAACCTCCAGAACCTCTCGGCCCCCGGGGACATGGGCGGTGTGAAGAAGACTACCGCAGGCATGTCCGCGAAGCTGATCCAGGAGTCGTAGTAGCCGATGTTCTCGAAGAGGCGGGAGAAGACGCTTATCGAGATGCCCTCCTCGCGGCAGCGGATGATGAAGGGGGCGATGGTGTCGAAGTCGGCCTCCTCCTCCACGACGCAGAGGTCGTCGCAACCGGCCTCCCTGAGACTCTCCAGGTAGCCCTCCAGCCTTTCCGGGAGGGTCGGCGCGCAGGTGCCGCAGTCGACGAACTCGATGAGCAGCCTGTAGAGAGGCGACTTGTAGAGCATCCTCCTGACCCTGTCGATCTGCTTCGGGTTGCCGCAGGCCAGTATCCTGACACTCGGCACGCGCATGACGCCCGCCCTCACCAGCAGTGTCGCGAGATACGGAAGCCCGAGGCGCACGGGGATGATGACGGCCACCCAGAAGAGGAAGGTGAGGACGATCACGAGCCGGCTGTGGACGAACCACATGGCCGAGGCCCGGAATGCGAAGACCCACAGCACGTAGACGATGGTCACTATCAGGGCGATCCGGAGGAGTCTGAACGACAGCAGAGACCTGTTGACCGCGGTCCTGGCGTAGAAGACGCTCTCCATGTCCGACAGGAGCATGGCGGCCACGCCGTAGAAGACCCAGGTCCCGAAGAGGGGCGACATGAGCTCGAACGGGGTCACCCCGAACCGGAGGGTCCACGCGACATAGAGGGCCACGGACAGGGAGAGCACGTCCGCGAGCATCGTCAGCATCGCGTACGAGCTGTCGAGCCTGGCCCCCTTGTCCCTGGTCATGCCCCCCCGCCGTCCCGGGCTGTCCGGCAGGACGCACCTCCCGGCCTGGACGCCGCCCCCAGGGCTATCATCAACCCGAGGTAGAACCAGAAGTAGGCGTTGCCCTGCGGCCACCTGACCAGGTTGTCGACCAGGTTGTGCCCCGCGAAGGAGACGATGCCGCACGCGACGGAGGCAGCCGGAAGCCCGCCCCCGCGCCTGAGCGACCAGAGGAAGGCGCGCACCACCCCCGCCGCCAGCACCAGGGCGGACGCCGCCGAGATGATGCCCCCCTTCAGGGCCATGTTGAGCGGGAAGCTGTTGAGGCCTCCGAAGTAGACTATCGTCTCGTCACTGACCGCATGCCGCACGTCCCAGAAGGTGTATATCGCAGTGCGTCCCGTGTAGAACTCCTGCGCACCCCAGCCGACGCCTGCCAGGGGGTTCTCCAGGATCACGTTCCAGAAGCTCCTGTAGGTCAGGAACCTGTGCACCAGCGTGGGCTGCAGGACCACGTCGCTGGGCTCCGTGACCAGGCTGAGCTGTCGTGCGAACGTGTCGGTGTGGCCGAGCAGGAAGAGCACGAAGGCCGCGCCGGCCATGACGGGTATGAGGGGTCTGCGCCTGAAGTGGTAGACCAGCACGCAGGCGGAGCCGAAGGTGGTCATCAGGAAGCCGCCGCGCGAGAACGTGAAGAGGGCCGAGGCGAATCCGCACAGGGCCGCGGCAAGGCAGACCGCCCTCCAGGCAAGCCTCCTCTCGTGGAAGAACATCCCCAGCGCGAGGGGGACCGACAGCTCGAGATAGCCCGCGAAGAGGTTGGGGCTCGGGAAGGTGGCAGCGACCCTGCCCCTGTACAGGTAGCCGATGTCTATGTCGAAGCGGTAGAAGCCGGAGATGCCCAGATACTGGACCAGCCCGGTGACCCCGAGGGCCAGGAGGGTCAGCACGGCGGCCCTGGCGAGGCGGGTGGCCGATTGCCGGTCGCTCATCCTGTCGGTGATCATGAAGACGAGGGGCATGAACAGGAAGAGGCTGCTGCCGTCGCGCACGGCGTTCCAGAAATCCTGCCCGGCGGCGTGGATCGAGACGGCGATGCTCACCGTCTGAATGGCGGCGGCGGCCACCACGAGCTTCAGACCGGCACCCCGCGGCCAGGCGGCCGGCTCGTCGTGCACGAGCTTCTCGAGAACCCACCAGACGGCCAGGACCAGACCGAAAAGCGTTGCTGCGATGGGGTAGAACGGCTCCATCGGCACCACCCTGGTGGCGAATCCGACAACCAGCGGGGATACGAGGAGGAGGGGGCGGACGCCCGGGCGGAGGATGAAGAGGAGGAGTGCGAAGGCTCCGCCCGTCAGGGCGATCCTCTGATGGAGCGGCACGAAGACCACGAGCCAGATGTAGGCCAGGCCCAGGGCCAGTATCAGGGTCCAGCCCCTGATCCCCGGCCTGAGGGGAGGCGCCGCCCGGGCCGGGGCGACCGGCTGCGTCAAGCTCCGCCGCCGTTTCCGAAGAGCTTCAGGAAGCGCTCCCTGGCACCCTCGCCGCCGGGCTTCTCCTCCTTCTTCCGGGCTCCGTGGGGCTGGAACTCCTCGCAGCAGTTCCTGTGGAGGGGGTCTCCCGTCTCGTCGGTCGTCGGGGACGAGCACGCCTTCGAGGAGGGAACCCATAGCCTGCACTGGACGCAGGCGTGCAGGAAGTTGCCGCAACCCGAGCAGACCGCGCCGAAGGACCTGGCGTCGGTCTCGCTCTCCGTCCCGCAGTGCACGCAGACCATGTTCATCGGTCGAACACCTCCGGAACCGGTTCTATCCTCTCTATCCTCCAGGATCCCTCCCTGCCCGGGAGGTCGACCGACTCGCCCGCCGATCTCCCGAGGAGGGCGGCTCCGAGCGGAGCCATGTAGTTCACACGGCCCTCCTCCGGTCGCGCCTCGAGCGGTCCCACGAGTACTATGCGCATCGATCCGCCGGCTCCCGACATCTCCACGGCCGTGCCCGGCGAGGCGACGTCGCCCCGGATGTCCCGCCAGGGGAGCGGTCTGAGCCTCCTGTACTCCTCCGACCAGCGCGACAGCTTCTCCAGAAGCAGGTCCCGCCTCTCGAGAGCCGCCTTGTACTCGGCGTTCTCGGAGAGGTCGCCGTGGGAGGCGGCCTCCCCCACCGAAGCCGCAGCCTCCGGGATCTCCACGGTCCGGAGCCTCTCGATGGCCGCGGCGCGCCTCTCGATGGCCGCGGCTCCGTCGAAGACATAGTCCGACTCCCAGAACTGGAGGCTGCCCAGGATATGGGAGGAGCGCGAGGAGATCTCCCTGGAGATCGCCAGGACAAGGCCGGCCTCGTGGGCGGGGCCGCTCTCGTCGATCTGGACGGCGACGGAGGAGAGCCTGCGCGCATCCATCTGCGATAGAAGGGAATCGAGCTCCGCCGCTGCGTGTGAGACAACGGCCCGCGATGCCCTGCGCTGCTGCTCCGCCCTGGCCCGGGGGAGGTTCTCCAGCACGAACCGGACTATCTCGCCGATGTCGGCCGAGCCTCCACCCGGTCCGCCCTCCAGGATGGCCGCGGCGGCCCAGAGGGCCAGGTCGGGGTCCGAACCGTCAGCCGCGGTGCGGGCCAGCCATTCGGCAGCCCTGCCCGGGCGCACCTTCTCGAGAGCCTCCAGGGCCATCGACCTCATCGACGAGGAGAGCTGCGGGAGGACACCCTCCAGGGCGCCCTCGTCAGCACGGGCCGCCCATGCCTCGAGCAGGTCCCGCCTGCACGAGGGCCTGGATATCTCCGAGAGCGCCTGGACGAGCCTGGGGGCGGTCATCCCCGCGGCGGACTCCTCGAGCCTCCCGTCCAGGCCTTCGGCGCCGAACGACCTGAGGGTCCTGAGAAGCTCCCAGGCGGCCCCCTCCTCTACGCTCCTGAGCCTCGGAGGAGAGCCCGCGATGGAGTTCGCCGCCGCGGATGCCTCTTCGCGAGGGGCCGCCGCCATCAGGTCGGCCATCCTGGAGACCCGCTCGGAGAGAGGCCGCTTCTCGGAGAGGATCGACCTGACACGGTCCTCGAGGCCCGCACCGGCTATCCGCTCGATGAGGCCGGGTCCCGCAGCGAGGTCCTGCCGGTCGTGCGCCGCCTCCGATAGAGCCTTCCAGACTGCCTGGTCGTCATGCCCCAGGAGTTTCGCGAGGGATGACCTGTCGACGCTGCCGCCCATGTCCTCGAGCAGGCGGTCGAGGAACCTCCCGGGATCTCCCGGCAGGGCCGAGAAGGCCCCGGGGTCGGTTCTGCGCAGGACCCACGCACTGTCGGGGGATACCGGCTCGCAGGTGTCCAGCATCGTTGCAAGCGGCATCTCGAAGGAATGCGCCTCTGCGAAGTCGACGACGAACGACTCCCTCGACGCGCGCCTGACCAGGCCCGGTCCCCTGGAGTCGTGGAGCACCCAGCATCCCTCCCTGTAGCCGAGGAGGCGCTTCATCCTCCCCCAGGCCGGGGCGACGGACCCGCCCGTCTCGAGAAGGCCGCTGCGGACGAGGAAGCCCTCGAGCGGAGCGAAGTCGAGGAACCCGTCTCGAAGGGACTCGACCAGCCTGAGGCGGAGGGGCTCCATCACCCCGAAGATCTCCGCCGACATCCGGACGAGTGGGTCGAGCGCCGGACTGCCCGAGGACTCCAGCTCGTCGAGCGCGATCTCGAGGAGGGAGGCCGCGGCCTCCTCCAGGCCGGCCGCGACGAACGCCTCCAGGGCCCGGCCTGCGTCGACGGGATCGAAGCCCTCCTGCAGGGCGTCCAGCCAGGCCTCCCCGAGGGCCTCGACATCTCCGCCGCGGGCGATCCCGGCGAGTCTGGACAAGAAGGCTCCCTCCTGCTTAGTGATAAGCACAGGAAAATAGCTCCGGGAACCGCCCGGGGAAAGCGGACCTTCTCCACCAGCGACCGGCCTGCCGGCCGGCAGGGAGGATGTGTCATGGACAGGAGGCAGTTCTTCTCCAGGGCGGGCAGGGCCGGATTGGCCGCCATGCTGGGCTCCGCACTCGGAGGGCTCTTCACCAGGAAGGCCCTTGCCGGGGAATGGGAGCAGGGCAGTGTCGAGCACTGGACCGACGGGCTCTTCACGCAGGGCAACATCGACCTATCCGGCGAGGCAGCCGGAATCGTCAGGGCGAGGGTCGCGGGCAGCTGGACCGACTATCCGAGGACGCCCCTGCCCGAGGTCTTCATGGAGTGGAACCTGCGCTCCCGGCTGGAGATGCTCGAATCGATAGCCTCCCTGATGCGCGGAGAGGGCGGGGCCGGGCCGTCGCTGGCCGGGCCGCACAACGCCGCGATGGCCACCGTGGCCGGGTCCCGCCGGGACAGCATGCTCACGATAAACAACGCCTTCAAGGGCATCGGCATGTGCCCCTCCAGGGAGCGCGTCAAGGACCTCATAGAGCACATGCGCAACACCGCCGACGCCCCGATGCCCCAGAAGCTGGCCCATCTCGTCTCTCTCTACCAGGACGGCTCCGCGTTCGACACGACCAGGCTGATAACCCTGGAGCTCTACTCCACGCCCGACTTCGAGACGCACACCTTCCTGAACATCCTGGAGGACCCCTCCACGTCGCTGGTCTTCCTCGACAGCACGTCGTTCGAGGTCAGGGGGGTGGCCGAGCTGGTGCACCCCGCCGACGAGGCCGCCCCGGAGTACAGCCGGGACCTGGTGACCTACACCAACCTCGCCCACTCCTACTTCCACGGCGACTTCCCGAGGCTCTTCCCCGGGATAATCGTCCATGTGGTCGAGGTGTTCGACAACAGCCCCGGCACCGGGCTGGGAGTGAGGGTGGCCCCTGCGCTCCCCTGAGGGATGAACCGGGCCGGGATCGCCTTCGTCGACGTCGATCACACGCTGATCGACTGCTCCTCCGAGAGGGAGTTCCTGCTCCACCTGGCGGGGTCGGGGATCGTCGGTCCGAAGGGGATCGCGAGGTTCCTCTCGGGCTACCTGCTGCATCCCCTCAGGACCCTCTCGGACGGGCCGGGCTGGAACAGGGGCTACCTTGCCGGACAGCCGGCTGACGCCATCCGGAACGAGGCCCGCGCATTCTGCCGGAGAATCCTGATCCCACGCATCCGCCCATCCCTGCGGGCGGAGGTCGAGACCCTCTCCAGCCGCGGAATCGAGATCCGGCTGCTCTCGGCCTCGCTCGAGTGGCTCCTGGAACCCCTCCTCCCCGAGGTGGGGGCGGTCTCCGTGACCGGGAGCCTCCCCGGGTCGGAAGGCGGCGTCCTGACGGGCCGGACGGAGGATCCGAGGCCATGGGGAGAGGCCAAGAGGGACATCGCGCTCTCGCAGTGCTCGGGCAGCGGGGTCGATCCGGCCTCCTGCGTGGCCTTCGGGGACTCCTGGTCGGACCGGCACCTGCTGGAGTCGGTCGGCTCGGCCGTAGCCGTGCATCCCTCCCGCAGACTCGCCCGGCTGGCCACGGAGCGCGGGTGGAGGATCATGGAGAGGCCTCGGTGACTGCGAGGGCGGTCGGTGCGTTCTCCGGGGGGCTGGACGGCATGATCGCCGCACGGCTCCTGGCCGTCCAGGGGATCGATCTGCTCCTGGTGACCTTCTCCAGCCCGTTCTTCGGGCCGGACCAGGGCAGGCGGGGCGCCGCGCTCCTCTCCGCGACCTGGAGGGAGGAGGACTTCACCTCCGAGATCATGGCCCTGCTCGACGATCCGCCCAGCGGCTTCGGCTCCTGCCTCAACCCGTGCATCGACTGCCACGCCGCTATGATACGCAGGCTCGGCGCGATCATGGAGGCCGAGGGCTTCGACTTCGTCTTCACGGGCGAGGTCCTGGGCCAGCGCCCCATGTCGCAGTCGAGGCCCTCGCTGAACCGCGTGGCGAAGCTCTCCGGGCTGGGGGACAGGCTGCTCCGGCCCCTCTCCGCCAAACTGCTCCCCCCTACGCTCCCAGAGACCTCGGGCATGGTGGACAGGGAGAGGCTCCTGGGGCTCAGCGGGAGGGGCAGGAAACCCCAGATCGGCATCGCCAGGGCATGGGGGCTGGAGTATCCCCCTCCGGCGGGCGGGTGCCTGCTGACCGACCCGGGGTTCTCGCGGCGCATCTCCGCCCTGAGGGACGCCGGGCTCCTGACAGCGGAGAGCGCGGTCCTGGCAGGCATGGGCAGGATGTTCAGGCTCGCCGCGCGCTCCTTCCTCATACTCGGGAGGGATTCGTGGGACAACGACAGGCTGGAGGCCTCGGCCGGCGGCAGGGTCTACACCCCCGCCGACATCCCCGGCCCCTCCGCGGTGCTCCTCGGAGAGCCGGCCGGCGACGGGCTCCCCGAATCCCTGGTCGCACTCTACGCGAGGGTCCCGCAGGGCGGGAGCGCATGCATTATCACTCCCGCCGGGGACAGGACCACGGCCGCACCCGCCGCGCCGGAGCTCGCCGAGAGGCTCTCCATCCGCTGAACACTTGACCCTTCGCGGCCCGGTTTCGTAGATTCGCACACCCTAGCAGAGGAGGCCGCTGCATGATCATCTACACAACCGTTCTCTAGGCGAGGGCTTCCCCGGCGCAGCTCAGACCCGGCTGCCACCCGCAGGCAGCCTTCGCATCCCGGGCGACTATCGTTAACCTCATACGATTTCCCAGGACCAGGGTGGGCTGCTGATGTATTTCGACGATTTTCCGGACGACGACGAGAGGACCGCGAGGAAGTCCTCCCTCCGCGAGCTGTGGAGGGGGCTCAGGCCGTTCGCCGCTCCACACGCCTGGTCGTTCGTCCTGGGCGCCCTGCTGCTCCTGGCCGGCGTGGCCGGCGAGCTCAGCGGACCGCTGATACTGAGGCGGATAATCGACGTGGCCATCCCTGCGAGGTCGGTCGGCCTCACGGTGGCCATGGCGGGGCTCTTCGCCCTCGTTTTCGCCACCACCATGACCCTCTTCTACCTACAGGTGATCGTGATGGCCAGGCTGGGCCTTCGCATAGTCAGGGACCTGAAGCGGAGCGTCTTCGAGCACATGCTCACGCTCTCGCAGTCGTTCTTCGACCGCACCCCGTCGGGCAGGCTAATGGCCAGGGTGGAGAGCGACAGCGAGAGGGTCAGGATGCTCTTCAGCGAGGTCTCCATGGCCATCCTCCGGAGCGTGACGCTCATGGCCGGGACGATCGGGATAATGGCCGCGACCGACCTGCGCATCACCGGCTCTGTGATGCTGCTCGTGGTGCCGGTCGCCGCCACGACCATCCCGGTCCTGAGGCTCATGCGCAGGCTCTGGGCGCAGGTCCGCTCCTCCTATTCGCGCATCTCGGGCCTGGTGGCCGAGTACGTCAGGGCCGTGCCCGTGCTCCAGGTCTTTGCCGCCACGGCTGTCGCCGCGAGCAAGCTCGCCGACGAGGGACGGAAGTTCCTCGGGCTGGAGGTCAGGGCCTCGATCTGGGAGTACGGCTTCTGGAGCTTCCTCGGCTCCTGCGAGGTGGCGGCGGTCGCCGTGATCCTGACGGCGGGGCGCGGGGGCGTCCTTGCGGGAACGCTCACGGTGGGCTCGGTGGTGCTGTTCATCGAGTACACGCGCAGGCTGTTCATGCCCATAGTGATGTTCTCCGAGACCCTCAACCAGGTGCAGCGCGCGCTGGCGTCCGCCGACAGGATCTTCTCTATCCTCTCCACAAGGACGCTCACGCCCGACGGCGACCTCGGCGAGGACGGGTTCCCGGACGACTGGCGCGAGATAAGGTTCGAGGACGTCTGGTTCAGATACGACGAGGAGTCCGACTGGGCGCTCAGGGGCGTCTCCTTCTCGGTCCCGCGGGGCGGGATGGTCGCGCTCGTCGGCGCCTCCGGAGGCGGCAAGAGCACGCTCGTGGGCCTGCTCATGAGATTCCACGAGCCCTCGAGGGGCAGGATCACCATCGGCGGCGTGGACATAAGGTCCTTCAGGCTGGAGACCTGGCGGCGCCGCCTAGGCCTCGTTCTCCAGAACGTCAGCCTCTTCTCGGGCACGCTCTCGGAGAACCTCACCGTGTTCGACGAGAGGATCGGCACGGAGGACCAGCTCGCCGCGCTCCGCACGATAGAGGCCGAGGACCTCCTGGAGCGCATCCCGGAGGGGCTCTCGGGCGAGATATCCGAGGGCGGCCTCAACCTCTCGATGGGGGAGAGGCAGCTCATCAACTTCGCGAGGGCCGTGCTCCACAGACCCGAGGTGCTCGTGCTCGACGAGGCCACCTCCTCCGTGGACCCCGGCACCGAGAGGCGCATACAGAGGGCGATGGACAGGGTGCTCTCCGGCAGGACCGCGCTGGTGGTCGCGCACAGGCTGGCCACCGTCCGGAACGCCGACGAGATAGTGGTGATACAGGCCGGCCAGGTGGCCGAGACGGGCACGCACGCGGAGCTCCTCGAAAGGGGAGGGATCTATGCGGGGCTCTGCAGGCTGCAGCTGGTCCCGGAGGCCGTCAATGCTTGAGTACTTCAGGTGGATCTTCAGGTTCTACAGGCCGCACAGGCTGCACGTGGTCCTGCTGGGCGCGCTCACGCTGCTCTCGGGCACGGTCGCCCTGGCCTTCCCCCTCGTGTTCCGCCACCTGCTCGACAACGTTGATGAGGTGCTCTCGCCCGGGGCGGAGGGCCGGTTCACGATGCTCCTCCTGGCCCTGGCCGGCGTGGGCCTCGCCCGCGCGGTCGCCGGGTTCTACCCCGGTGCGAGGGCCTGGCTCAACAGCAAGATAGGCCTCGCGGTCAGGAACGAGGCCTTCGAATCGATCCTGTCGAAGGACCACAGGTTCTTCAACAGGTTCGGCCCGGGCGACCTTGCCACGAGGCTCACCGACGACATCGTGGAGTATCCCAGGATCGCCTGGTTCAGCTGCTCGGGCATCTTCAGGGCCGTCGAGTCGGCCACGAGGCTGGCCTTCTGCCTCGGCGTGATGTTCTTCATGAGCGTCGAGCTGACGCTGCTCGCCCTCGTGCCCCTTCCCGTGATGCTCTGGATCTTCTACAGGACCGAGCACCGCCTCGGAAGGAGGATAGAGGAGAGCCGCAAGGCGACGAGCAGGACGAACGACCTCCTGGACAGCACCTTCGCCGGGATAGCCATCATCAAGGCCTACCGCGCCGAGAAGGGCCAGTCGGGCAGGCTGCGCAGGCTCCTCGACTCCAGGCTCGAGATCGACCTCTCCATAACCAGGCTGGTGATGGTGATCGAGTCCGTCTACAGCGTGCTGGGCGAGGTCGGGAAGGTCACCGTCCTGCTCCTGGGCGGGCTCTTCGTGATCTGGGAGAGGATCAGCATAGGGGACCTCTACGCCTTCTACGTGTACCTCGACATGCTCCTCGCGCCCATGATCGACATACCGAACCTCTTCGTCGCCTCGAAGCAGGCGTTCGCCTCGATCGACAGGATCCGCGAGATCACCGGCTTCCCGGGCGCGCCACCCCGCACCGGCCTGTCGGGGATCGGACCCGTCGGCAGCGTGGAGTTCAGGTCCGCGGGGTTCAGGTATCCCGACTGCGATACAGGGGTCACCGGCATCAGCGCGAAGTTCGAGGGACCCCTGACCGTCGCGGTCGTGGGCGAGGTAGGAAGCGGCAAGTCGACCCTCATCAAGATGATGGCGGGGCAGCTCCCCTGCTCGGAGGGAGGCATACTCATCAACGGGACCCCGCTCGAGTCCATCGACCCCGAGGCCCTGGCCCTCGAGATAGGCTATGTGCCGCAGGAGTCGACGCTGTTCTCGGACACGGTCTCGGAGAACGTGAAACTGGGCCGAGAGGTTTCCGACGAGGCCGTCGAGAGGGCCCTGGCGCTGGCCGACCTCTCCATGGCCGACCTGCCCCAGGGCAGCGAGACGAAGCTCGGCCAGGGCGGCTCGGGCGTCAGCGGCGGCCAGCGCCAGAGGGTGGCCATAGCGAGGGCGCTGGCGGGCGGACCGACCCTGTGCCTCTTCGACGACTGCACGGCGGCGCTCGACGCCGACCTCGAGCAGGAGTTCTGGAAGGGGCTCAAGGCGGAGGCGGCCGGCAGGATGATCTTCGTGGTGACGCACAGGGAGGCCACCGTGAGGCAGAGCGACATCGTCCTCTTCCTGCACAGGGGGATCCTCGGCGGCGTGGGAACCCACGAGCACCTGCTGACGACAAGCGAGGTCTACAGGCTCGTGCTCGCATCGGAGATGAGCTAGTGTCGAGAGCCTCGGAGCTGGGAGCGGCAGGGCTTCTCGAGAGGGCCTCGGCGCTCCGGGCGATAATGGAGAGCTGCGGCCTCTGTCCGTGGAGATGCGGAGCGGCCCGCTCCGCGGGGGAGAGGGGCCGCTGCGGGGCCGGCCTTGAACTCGAGGTGGCCTCCTCCTGCGTGCACGGAGGCGAGGAGCCCGTCCTCGGGGGCGACGTCGGCGTGGGCAACTTCTTCCTCGCCCACTGCAGCCTGGGATGCGTCTTCTGCCAGAACCACGGGATAAGCCAGACCGACCGCACCTTCCCCACGGCGACGGGATCGCTCGCGTCCGAGATGCTCCGCATGCAGGACCTGGGCTGTCCGACCGTGGGCTTCGTATCCCCGACCCACTACGCCCCCCACATCGTGGAGGCGCTGGCGGCGGCTGTCGGGTCGGGGTTCCGCACCCCGGTCGTGTACAACACCAACGGCTTCGAGAGGATCGAGGTTCTGCGCCTTCTCGAGGATGTCATCGACATCTACCTCCCGGACTTCAAGTACGGAGGGCGGGAGGAGGCGCTGGACTATTCGGGCGCACACGACTACCCCGCCGTTGCGCTGGCCGCGGTCAGGGAGATGTGGAGGCAGGCGGGTGAGCTGGAGACGGACGCCCGGG
Organism: uncultured bacterium; assembly: GCA_964603785.1. Lineage (GTDB taxonomy): Bacteria > Fermentibacterota > Fermentibacteria > Fermentibacterales > Fermentibacteraceae > CAZRWD01. The sequence continues at coordinate 205,763 of CAZRWD010000002.1, read as the reverse complement.
GGGTGGCGGTCAGAGGGCTGCTGGTGAGGCACCTCGTCCTCCCGAACGATCTCGCCCGCACGGCCGAGGTGCTCCGCATGCTCGCCGGGGAGGTCTCGCCCCGCGTCGCGGTCAGCCTCATGGCGCAGTACAACCCTCTGTACAGGGCACGGGAGTTCCCGCTGCTGTCCAGGACCCTTCACGAGAGGGAGTACCTGGCCGCCGTCGAGGCGCTGGAGGACCTGGGGCTCGTCGAGGGCTACCTGCAGGACTGGCGGGAGTCTCCGGGCGCCTGGGTGCCCGACTTCGACCGCTCCGACCCTTTCGGGGGCGGAGGGGGCTGAACCGAGTCCAGCAGCCTTCCGACGGCCGCCGGGACGTCGGGGGCGGCCATGACCGCCGACACCACGGCGATCCCGTCCGCACCGGCCTCGATCACCGACCGCGCGTTGCCCGCATCGATCCCGCCGATTGCGACGAGCGGGAGACCGGATGCCCGGCGCAGCATGCGCACTCCCTCCAGGCCGATGGGCGCCGGCAGGTCGGTCTTCGTGGCGGTGGCGAACACGAGGTTGGCGGCCAGGTAGTCAGCGCCGGCCGCCTCCGCCGCAGCGGCCTCGTCGGCGCTCCTCACGGACACGCCGATCACCGCGCCCTCCCCCAGCAGGGTCCTGGCCTCCCTCACGGAGGCATCCGACTGCCCCAGATGAACCCCGTCGGCCCCCGAATCGAGCGCGGCAAGCGGGTCGTCGTTGACCAGGAACAGGGCGCCGTACCGCCTGCAGAGCCCGCCCAGCGCGACGCCCTGCTCCGCCAGGAGCCTGCGTGATGCCGTCTTGTCCCTGAGCTGGACGGCGCGGACGCCTGCCGCGAGAGCCTCTCCCGCGACATCCTCCACGGTCCTGGGCAGCGGCATGAGCGGGTCCGTCACGAGGTAGATCTTCAGGAGGCCCGCCAGGTCCTCCCGTGTGAACCTGCTCATCTGGCAAGCCTTCCTGCCTCTTCGGGCGTGATGGCCGCCAGCGCGTCGAGGAACAGGGGGACGAACGTACCCGGGCCCCCTGCGGAGGCCGCCGCCATCTCGGCCGCGGCCCCGTATGTCGCCAGGGCGCCCGAGGCCCTCTCGAGCGGATCGCCCCCGGCCGCGACGAAGCAGGCGACCGCCGTAGTCGCGCCGCAGCCGGTGCCCGTCACCCTCCCGAGGATCGGGTGCCCGTTGCGCACCTCGCACATCCGCGAGCCGTCGGTCACGAAGTCCGTCGGGCCGGTGACGGCGACGACGGTCCCGGCGGCCCGGGCATAGGAGAGGAAGACATCCCTGCGGTTCTCTCCCGAGGACAGCGAGTCCACCCCCCGGACCGACCCGGCGTCGCCGGCCAGGGCCAGGACCTCGCCTGCGTTCCCGCGGATCACCGCCACCCGTATCTCCTCGAGGATGCGCTCGCAGGCCCCCGTCCTCAGCCCTGTCGCCCCCGCTCCGACCGGGTCGAGGACGACCGGGACTCCCAGCTCGTTCGCCCTCCGGCCCGCGGAGAGCATCGCCTCGACCATGGCCGGATCGGGCGTGCCGATGTTGAGGAGAAGAGCCCCGGCGGCGGCGACCATCTCGGCCGCCTCCTCGATGGCCGGCGCCATCACCGGTGCGGCCCCGAGGCACAGCGTCACGTTGGCTGTGAAGTTCATGACGACGCCGTTGGTGATGTGGTGGACCATGGGCCTCGCCGCCCTGACGTCTGCGAGCCCCTGCATGGCAGCCCTGGAGAGGTCGGTCATCCGTACGCCCCCTTCGCGGGAAGGGGCGGAGGGACGGCTCGCGCCGCCGACGGGTTCCTTCCGCCGACATTACTCGGATCAAGTTCCAGGGGTCTTCTCAGGTCCCTCGGGACCGCCCCCACCCGTCGTGCGGAACCTAGGGGGCGCATTCCCGCGGGTCAACGCGGATCGTTGACGGAACGGGGCCCCTCCGAGATATCCCGGCATCAGGCACAGGAAAGGGGTTCCCGATGATGCATGCAGCACTGCTCGCCGCCTCGCTCTCCGCCCTCCCGTCGCCGGGCCTGCCTCCCGGGGTCGACTCCCTCCTGGCCCTGGCCCTCGACTCGCTCGACCTCGAGCCGCTGCAGATGAACTTCGACCGCAACTGGGCGCCTTCGGTGGGAATCCCCGACAGCGTGGCGATCCTCTGCCTGCAGGACGTCTTCGCGATCCCGGGTGTGCTCGCGGAGCATGTGGCCGAGGCGTCGCGCATGCTGTCGGGGGACGCCGCGGGCTCCGGCCTGAGGGACCTCGTCAGCCTCGTGGACGGGATGGCGGGGAGATACGAGGAGGCCGCCCTGTCGCTCCCTCCGGGGCGGAGGGACACGCTGGCGGCGGTCGCGGCATGGCTCTGGGCCGACTCGGACAACCCCGGCGAATGGGGGGGGTGGGGATCGTACCACAGGTCGCTCGGCCTGGTTCCGCCACCGGAGCTCGAGGCGCATCCCGACACGCTGGCCCTGCTGCTCGAGGCATGGCCGGAGGTCGAGCAGGCCGATCCCGCGATGCTGGTGAGCCTTGCACTGGCCCTCCGGGACCTCGAGTGGAGCGAGCCCTCGGACTTCGAGCTGACCGGGGTCGAGGGCCCGGTCTGCGTGTTCGACACCCGTGCCGGCTACCTGGTCGGCGGCCCCGGGAACAACACCTACGGTCCGGACGCGGACTTCAGGCTGATCGTGGATATCGGCGGCGACGACATCTACACGGGTCCTGGCGGAGCCTCGGGCCTCGGCGGCACCTATGCCTCGGTCGTGATCGACATGGACGGGAGCGACAGATACCGCACCGCCGCGCCCGTCTCCGCCGGGGCCGGCCTGATGGGGTTCGGAGCCGTCGTGGACCTCGCGGGGAACGACGTGTACGAGGCCGGGCCGATAGCCCTCGGGGCGGGTCTCATGGGACAGGGGATCCTGGCGGACCTCGGCGGTGACGACTGGTATGCCTGCGACTTCTTCGGACAGGGCGCGGGATGCCTCGGGACGGGGACCCTGCTGGACCTCGAGGGTGACGATGTCAGGCGGGTCGCCTGCTTCGGCCAGGGGTTCGGCGGCCCCGGCGGAGTGGGCATCCTGGCGGACGGTGCGGGCCACGACTGCTATCTGGCAGGCTTCCGCTACTCCCACGCGCCCCTGCGGCCCGACGACAACAGGGCCATGTCGCAGGGATTCGCGATGGGGTTCCGGCCGGTCGTCGCCGGGGGACGGGGCCTGCTGGCGGACTTCGGTGACGGGAACGACACCTACCGCGCCGAGATCTTCGGGCAGGGCGGAGCCTACTGGTACGGCCTGGGGATGCTGTTCGACGAGGACGGCCAGGACTGCTACGAAGCCGCGCAGTATGCCCAGGGATCCGGAATCCACCTCGCCTCCGGCTGTCTCTGGGACGGCGGCGGGGACGACTCCTACTTCTCGCGGTTCGGCCCCTCGCAGGGGGCCGCCCACGACCTGTCGACCGGCTTCCTCTACGACGCGTCGGGGATGGACTGCTACATGTCCGACGGCGCGCAGGGCTTCTCCATCAACAACTCCGCGGTGATCTTCATCGACTCCTCGGGAGCCGATACCTACAGCTGCGGAGGCGACGGACAGGGAGTGGGCGCCTGGTCGCGCGGTTCGGGGAGCATCGGCGTCTTCCTGGACCTGGCGGAGGACGACAGGTTCCTCGGCAGGGGAGGCGACTCCCTGTCCTGGACCGACGGCGCGTACGGGGTCGGACTCGACGCAGCCGTCGTCATCCCCGTCCCGGAGACCCCACCGGAGGAGATCGGCAGCCCCGAGGAGCTGGACCTGGATTCGCTGTTCTCCGTCGCGGCCGAGTGGGAGGTCGGCGAGAACCGTGATCGCGTCCTCGCCCACAGGCGCGAACTGGCCTCCCGCGGCCCCGCCGCCGTGGACTGGGTGCTGGCCGAGCAGCTGAACACGATAGACGGGCTGGCCCTGAGGGCGATCGAGGAGGTGATCGATTCGAACTCCGCCTACGCCATGCCCAGGCTGCTGGCCTGCCTGGACAGCCTGACGGGCAGGAGGCTCAGGAACACCGTCTACCTGCTCGGCGTGGCAGGAGGGGAGGAGGGCAGGCTCCCTCTCGAGTCGATGCTCCCTTCGGACAGCACGGCAACCGTTCTGTCGGTCGTGAAGGCGCTCGGGGCCATCGGCAGCTCCGCCTCGCTCCCCGTGATCGAGGCGCTCGCCGGCGATCCGAGGGAGAGGGTCAGGCGGGAGGTGGCGGTAGCGCTGGGGGAGATCGGGGACAGCTCGTCCGTCACCACCCTGGAGACCCTGGCAGGGGACTGGTTCTTCGACGTCCGCTCGGCCGCGGAGAGCTCGCTCGGAAGGCTATCCGGCCGATGACGGAACACTCCCCACGGGAGCAGGTAGAGTTTGACAGCAGCGGGAGGCCTGACTATCTTGACGCGGGTTTGTCTACCCTGGCTCTGAAAGGAGATGCCATGAGGAAGTTTGCTCTGCTCCTAACATGCACCGCAGTGGCGCTCATCGCCGGCTGCGCCGGTGACGATCCGGCCGGCCCCGGCGGAACCCTGCCCACGGTCACGGGCCTCACCCTCGACGAGAGCGCCAGCTCGGGCGTCAGCGTCGTACTGGCCTGGACCGCGGTCACCGACGCCGACGGCTACAAGGTCTGGTTCAGCACCACCAGCGGCGGCACCTGGACAGAGGTCGGCGACGTGACAGGCACCACCTACACCCACACCGCCTCCAGCGCCGGCTACTACACCGTCACGGCCTACGCGGGCGAGGACACCTCCGAGGGCTACGCCACGGCCGTCGACGACATGCCCAACGTCGTCAGCACCGAGTACAGCATCTACGACAACTACGCGCCCGCCGACTGGCACTCCGGCTTCATCTTCGGCCTCAACTCCGGCGAGACCGGCTTCGCCAGCCAGGGCTCCTTCGTGCAGGACATCTACGCCTACGACCCGTGGACCGACCCCGGCCGCGCAGCCCTCTACAGCGGCGACTACGGCCCGTTCGGAAACGGCAACGAGACCATGATGTTCGGCCTCGGTGACGGCGGCTACAGCAACCCCGGCGCGGCCCCCGACGCGGGTGCCGGCTGGTGGGACAACGGCGAGGTCTGGTCCGGCGACGTCATCTTCTGCGAGCTGTTCGACGGCTACTACGCGAAGATGTACATCAACGACGTCTACGGCCCCGTCGGCGGCTCGTCCAACGGCACGGGCATCGACTTCACCTACGAGATCCAGCCCATCGAGGGCCTGAGGCTCTTCACGACCAACTCCTAGCCCGGGTCGTCCTCTGGGGGGCGGGGGAAACCCCGCCCCCCTTTTTGGTTATATCTGGACGATGCGGCCCGCCAGGAACGGGCCCCGGGAGGTGGATGATGCGGAGGCTCATCGCTGCTGCGACCATCGCCGCGCTCGCCGCCGGCTGCGGCGATCCCGCGGGAGGCGACCTGTCGATAACCGTCACCGCCCCGCCCGTAGGCGGCGCGATAGCCGATCACAGCTACATCATCGAGTGGGAGGTCGACAACTCCACCTGGCCCGGGGCCTACGTGAACGTCTACACCGACACGGACACCGATCCCTCCTCCGGCCTGGTTCTCCTGGCCGACTCGCTCGACGTGGAGACCACCGGCTGGCTGTGGGACTGCTCGGCGTACCCGGAGGACGACTACTACATAAGGGCGGTGGTCCACGAGGGCGCGAACGACGAGTCGGACTACAGCGACGGCGTCCTGACAATCGTCCACGAGCCCCTGGGGAACGTCACCGGCGTGGAGGTGGTCGAGGACTCCAGCTGGGGCCGCGACGTGTACCTGGCCTGGGACCCGCTCTACGGAGCCTCCGAGTACAGGATCTACTTCATGGAGGCCGGCGAGGAGCCGTGGGTGCAGCTCGGCGACACCGGGGAGGAATGGTTCCTGCACACCGCCGACATGGCGGGCGTCTACGGCGTGAAGGGCATGCGGGACGGCGGGTTCTCCCCGGACTTCGAGTCGGTCGACGGCACGATGCCCGTGGTCAACGACACCGTCTACACGATCTGGGACGACACCGCCCCGGAGGGCTGGCCCACCGCCGCGCAGCTCACCCCGTGCGGTGCGAACCTGACGGGCTATGACGAGACGAACTACGACATCCACTGCAGGCAGGCCGGGGGATCGCCGCTGCCCGCGCACCTCTTCTCGGGCGACGCGCCGCCCCTCGGCAGCGGCAAGGAGACGCCGCTGGCGCAGTCCCAGGGGTCCTTCTCGCTGGCGCCGGAGACCGGCTGGGCCGATTCGGCCGCGGTGGCTCAGGGCGACGTGCTGTTCGCCTTCCTCTCCGAGCAGCTCTTCTACGTGAAGATCCTGGTCGACAGCGTGCCGGAGAATCCCTCGGCCCCCGGTGGGCGCGGGGTGAGCTTCCATTACGAATTCCAGCAGATTCGCGGGCTGAGGCTCTTCACGCCCGCATCCGACTGAGGCCCTGCGGGCCGGGAAGGAAGCACATGTTCCATCTCTTCGTCTGCCTCGCCCTGACCTCCGCCCCCCCAGCGGGGACGAAGCAGCCCTCGATAGTAGTGAATCCCGACACGGTCATCACGGCACCGGCCGAGGGTCTCGACGAGCTGAGGGAGGCCGCGGACGAAGCGATCCGGCTCGAGGGGGGCCACTTCGGCATCGCGGTGAAGGACTTCACGACCGGGGAGAGCTTCACGAGAACCGAGGGCGGCAGCTTCGACATCGGCAGCCCGGAGATAATACTGGCCGCATGCGCGCTGGCCTTCGACACCCAGGGCATCGTCCCCCTGGACACCCTCTCTTCGCGCAACGAGACCCTCTCCGACCAGGTGATAATGATGCGGGAGGGCGACCTCGAGGCCTGCATGCGGGTGGGCGAGAGGCTGGAGAAGGAGAGGATCGGGACCTGGCTGACGCTGTCCGGCTTCACCTCGACGGAGTACGGAGGCGTCCAGCTCCTATGGCCGGGAGCACCGGCCATCGACCCGAACTACTCGACTCCGGGCGACGTCATGGGCATGCTGTCCCTGATCGAGGGGCGCCTCGACGAGAGCGAGATCAGGAGGCTGGTGAGGAATCCGTTCACCCGGACCGGCCTGGAGGATCTCCAGAGCGGAGGGGTGCCGATCTACGGCTTCAGCTCCCGGGGCGAGGGCGGACGCTGCCGTGCCGCCGTGATAGCCCTCCCGGGAGGGCACCGCGTCGGGCTCGCAGTCCTCGCCGACGACCTCTGCTGCGAGGAGAAGGCCGACCTGGCCTTCAGGATGCTGTGGGAGGCGCTCAGGTAGGGCTTGGCCCTCAGGGGGCGCATGTGTTACCGTATCCCGTGAGACGGCCGGCCGGGGGGCCGGCGGAGAATTGGAGGGAATGATGAAGGCATTCGTGGCTGTGATGCTCATGGCGACCGCCGCCTCGGTATGCGCGGGCGGCTTCTCCCTCGGCTTCAAGGAGCTCGAGGTCCCGTTCTACGTCTGGAACGGCGGCTCGGAGATGGCCGACATCGCCATGCTCCGCCTGGGAAGCTCGCTCTCGCCCGACTTCCGCATCGAGGCCCTGCTGGGCTACGGCAAGACCAGCTACGAGGACGACGCCGACGTCGACTGGGAGTACAGCACCTTCGCGATCGGCGGATCGGGCTTCTACGTCATCGCAGCCCCGGCCAACACCGTGTTCAGCATCGGCGGCTCCCTCGTCTACGCCAAGTCGAACAACGGCGAGGACGTGAGCACCAGCGACCTCTCCCTCTTCCCGCTGATGCGCGCGGACTTCGCAGTGCCGGGCATGAACAGCGTGGCCTTCTTCAGCGAGTTCGGCCTGCGGTACGACAAGGCCACAACCACCGACGAGTCCGGATCAGACGACTTCGAGGCCTCCATAAGCCACTTCGGCACCTACGGCTCGCCCCACGTCCTGGGCGGCGTCTACTACAGCTTCTAGTCCATCACAGACCGATGGGGCGGGGGCTCTGCTCCCGCCCTTTTCGTTGCCGGGCTTGCCTTTTGCCCGGACACGCCCGGGGTGTTATCTTCGCCGGACGGCAAGCCCGAGTCACGCTGTTCCCGAAAGGAGCCTTCCATGGGCGTCAATCTCAGGGGCAGGTCCCTGCTCACCCTTCTCGACTTCGACCCGCAGGAGGTAAGGCATCTCCTCGACATCTCGCACTCGGTCAAGGCCGAGAGGCTGACGGGGCAGTTCCACCAGCGCTTCCGGGGCAGGACCCTGGCCATGCTCTTCGAGAAGCGCTCGACCCGCACGCGCTGCGCCTTCGAGACCGCCTTCGGCGAGGAGGGCGGGCATCCCGTCTTCCTCTCCTCGGCCGACATCCAGCTCGGGGCCAAGGAGAGCGTCGAGGACACCGCGAGGGTCCTGGGCAGGATGTTCGATGCGATCATGTTCCGCGGCTTCAGCCAGGAGACCGTGGAGATGCTTGCGGACTACTCCGGCGTACCCGTCTACAACGGACTGACCGACAAGTACCACCCCACGCAGGTGCTGGCCGACATCATGACCATCGAGGAGAAGCTCGGCGACGCGAGGGGCCTGGAGTTCGTGTACGCCGGGGACGGCAGGAACAACATGGCCAACAGCCTGATGATAGGCTCCGCCCTGGTGGGCATGAACTGCACGATACTGGCCCCGCAGGAGCTGCAGCCGGAGGAGGAGCTGCTCCAGACCGCCCGGTCGCTCGCAGAGGAGAACGACTGCGAGATAAGGGTGACTTCCGACCGCTCGGAGGCCGTTCCCAATGCCGACGTCATCTACACGGACGTCTGGGCGTCGATGGGCGAGGAGGAGAAGGCCGCGGAGCGGATAAGGCTCCTCGAGCCCTACAGGGTGGACGAGGCGATGATCGAGGAGACCGACAACCCCGACGTCATCTTCATGCACTGCCTGCCGGCCGTGAAGGGCAACGAGGTGACCTTCGAGGTCATCGAGGGCGCGCATTCCGTCGTGTGGGACGAGGCCGAGAACAGGAAGCACACCATCAAGGCGGTCATGATCGCCACACTGTTGTAGGGCAGGCTCTCCCGGCGGCCCGTTGACACCGGACGGGCCGCCGGGTAGTTTGCGCCCGAGGTTCTGAATATGCCTCCATTCCTTGCAGTCCTTGCGATAACGGGTCAGGTCGGAGCCATCGGGTCGATGCCCGACATGGTCCGCGAATCCCCGCCCCTCTTCGAGCAGGTGGACCCCTCCGAGTACGTCCTCGGCCCGGGGGACGTCCTCTGGGTCGCCGCCGACGGCGGGCTGCCCTCCGAGTTCAGCCTCAGCGGAGCAGCCGGTTCCGTGTTCTACACCTCCGTATCGCCGGACGGGTTCGTGCTGCTCCCCCTGGTGGGTGCGGTCGAGGTGGGCGGCCTGACCCTGGAGGAGGGCTCCGCGGCCGTCGAGGGCGCCATGAGGGCTCGTATAAGGGGATCCAGGCCGAGCGTAGGCCTGTCCACCCCCAGGGTCTTCCGCGTGCTGGTGTCGGGATGCGTGGGTTCTCCCGGGATGATCGCGATAAAGGGCACGGACAGGGTGTCCGACGCACTCGCTGCAGCGGGAGGCCCGGCGCCGGGAGCCGCCCTCTCGCGCGTGTGCGTCATCTCGCCGGATGACGACACCACCCTCGTCGACCTGAACGAGTTCGCCTCGGGGGGCGCTCCCGCCTCCAACCCGCTCGTGCCGATGCACTCCAGGGTCTTCGTCCCCTGGGCCTCTCAGCTCGTGACGGTCGAGGGTGCATTCTGGATACACGGGGCGTTCGCTCTCTCGCGGTCATCCGAGGAGGGCTGGACGGAGAGCGCCTCCGCGGTGCTCGAGCACCTGCCGGGGGAGACCGTCGGGCGTCTCGTCGCGAGAGCCGGCGGCTTCACGCCCTGGGCGGTCCGGGAGAGCCTCCACGTGGTCCGGGAGGGGGTGGAGGCATCCTTCAGGATACCTGCCGACCCCGGGCTCGAGATGCTGCCCGGGGACAGGCTCGTCTGTCCGGGGGAGCCCCTGACCGTCGCGGTGACGGGTTTCGTCCCATCCCCCGGCGTCATCCCCTATGTGGCCGGGAGGGACCCGTTCTACTACGTGGCCCAGGCCGGCGGATTCGAGCACGAGGCGAGGAGCGGGGGCACGCGCGTGCACCTTCCGACGGGAGAGCGCCTCCCGCTCGACGAGTGCGCCGAGGTGCCTCCGGGATCGATCATCACGGTCCCCCGCAGGCCGCTCGTATGGTGGCAGGACTACCTCGCCGTCCTAACGGGCATCGCCAGCGTCATCATCGCATGGAAGAGCATAGAGTAGCATGAGCGTGCAGAGACCTCCCTCCTGGTACCTGTTCACGATCCTGAGGAACAGGTGGTTCCTCCTGAAGGCCCTTCTCGTGGTCATGGTCCCCACCGTGGTCATCTCGTACCTCCTGCCGCGGCAGTACACGGTCAGGACCGTGATAATGCCCCCGGAGACCCCCGTGGAGCCGGCGCTCAGCTTCGGCGGGCTGGCGATCTCGGAGTTCCTGGGGTACTTCAGCGGAGGCATGGGCTTCACCCTGCCCCTCATGTCCACCCTCTCCGACGTCTATGCGGAGATCCTCAACAGCAGGACGCTGGCCGACAGGGTCATTCTGGCGACGGCCTGGCTGGACTCCATGGACCTGAGGGACAGGTACGAGCGCGACAACGAGCTGGGGATGTACTGGGCCAGGAGGATGTTCGACGACCACTACCGGGCCGCGGTCACGCCGACGGGCTTCATAGAGGTCGAGGTCACGACCGGGGACCCGTGGTACTCCGTGCGCGTGTCCGAGAGGGTCGTCGAGGTGCTGGACAGCCTCAACACCTGGATATCCTCGAGCAGGGCCACCCTCGCGAGGGAGCTCGCCCAGACCAGGCTCGCCGCGGCGGAGAGCCTCCTGGCCGCCTCCGGCGACAGCCTCATGGCCTTCGAGATCGAGATGGGCGTCATAGCTCCGGACGAGCAGCTCACGGAGCTCATCACCACCCTCGCCGACCTGAAGCGCCAGTACCTCGAGTACAGGGCCGCGGCGCAGGCCATATCGGCCGGCTACGGTGCCGGGGGAACGGTCGCCTCCCTGGAGATGGAGCGCAGGGCCGCGGCGATACTCGCGATCGTCCGCGACCTGGAGAACGGAGAGCTGCCGGCGGGCGCCGACTCGCTCTTCCCGGTGCTCTCGATAGAGGACTTCCCGTCGATACAGTTCGAGTATGCCAGGCTCCGGAGCAACTACGAGATGGCCCTGCAGCTCTCCGGAGCCCTCAGGCTGAGCCTTCAGCAGTCGCTGGTGGAGGAGGGCCGCAGGGAGAGCACGGTGAGGCTGCTCGACCCGCCGGGGCACCCGGGTTGGAAGAGCAGGCCCAAGAAGCTCCTGATCTGGGTCGAGGTCTTCGGGGTGGCGGTCGCGCTGCTGCTGTCCTTCGTCTTCATCCGCGAGAACATCCACGAGTCACGGCGCATCGACCCCGCGGGCTGGGAGAAGTGGGACACGCTCCTCTCAGAGATCCGCAGGGAGTTCTCGTTCCTGTCCCGCGGGCGTCAGCCGCCGGGCAGCTCCTCGAGCAGCTCGAGGTAGGAAGAGTACCTCTCCCTCGAGATCCATCCCGCATCGACCGCATTCTGGACGCCGCATCCCGGCTCGCCGGCATGCAGGCAGTCGCGGAACCTGCAGTCCCCCGAGAACTGCCGCATCTCCCTGAAGCAGTCCTGCAGCCGGAAGCGGGGGATGTGGTCGATGGGGAAGACCCTCAGCCCCGGGGTGTCGAAGAGCACCGTCCCGCCGGCAGCCGGAACCGCCCTGGCAGCCACCGTCGTGTGCCTTCCCTTGCCCGTCTTGAGGTTGACCGCGCCTATCCTGAGGTCGCTGCGCGACCCGAGGAGACTCGTGAAGGTCGTCTTCCCCGAGCCGGACTGGCCCGTCAGCAGGACGGTCCTGCCCGCGACCAGGGCCGTCAGCTCGGGGACGCCGGCGCCCGTCGCGCAGGAGAGCGCCGCGAACCGCATGCCTGCCCGTCCGCAGTCCCTCTCCAGCAGGGCGAGGAGGTCTCCGTCTCCCGGTGCCGCGAGGTCCGTCTTGTTGACTGCCAGGCAGGCCTCGATCGAGTGCCACTCGCAGGAGGCCGCCGCCCTGTCCATGAAGCCCCTCCGGAAGGCCGGGTCCCTCAGGCTGGTGAATATCAGAGCCAGGTCGATGTTGGCCGCTATCACCTGCGTCCCGCCGGAGGGGGAGGACCTCTCGAGCGCATTGCGCCGGGGGTGGACCGCGGTTATCGCCCTGCCGTGGATGTCCTCCTCGAGATCGACCAGGTCGCCCACGGCCGGCTTCCAGCCGCGAAGCAGCCTGCCGGGTACGTGCACCCTCTCCTCGCCGGACCCCGACAGGACATCCACGCCCCTGCGATTGACGCATGAGACGATCGAGATCTCAGTCATCCCCTACATCCAGGGTGATGACCGGGCACGAGGGACCGCCCCGCTCGAGCCAGGCAGCGGTCCTCCGGGGCAGGTACCGGTCGACGGGGACGACCACGATCCGCGCGACCCCGAGACCGGCCGGATCGCATCCCTCGTATATGATCCTGTCGATCGAGGCGTACAGCCGCCTCGGGTCGTCGACACCCGCCGAGGCGGCCATGCGGGGGACGAGCAGCTCGTTCGCGGCCGTGCGGGCGCCGGGGGCGGGCGGCGGGACCGCGTCCAGGGCCGCGCCTATGCGGTGTTCGACGACCATGTCCGCCATGGTGGACGGCCAGAGCACCCAGGCCCCCGCAATGCCGGCCGCCATGACCGCCCACCTGGGAAGGAACCCGGGCAGCCTGGCCCTCGAGACGGCCGCCACCGCCCACGGGAGGGCGAGGAGCATGACCTGGTCGACGTACCTCGGCAGGACCAGCGAGCCCGCCCCGAGTGAAGCGCTGAGCAGGAACAGGTTCAGTGCGCCGCCCGCGGCGTGCGGCCAGGCCCGGGGCCTGGCCAGCAGGGCCGCGAGCAGAACCGGACCGCACACCAGCCCGGCCCTTCCCAGGGCGAAGAGCCAGAAGCCCAGCGGCGAGGGGCTCTCGTAGGGCATGGCCTGCACCACATAGCGGACCTCCCGGAAGGACCAGAGCACGTCGCCCGCCGCGTGCCCGTTCAGCAGGAGCCACGATGCGGCTGCGGGGACGAGGAGGAGCAGCAGGAGGGGCCTGCGATCCCTTATCGCCGATCCGAGGGCGTAGAGGGCCCCTTCGAGCCTGAACAGGGCGGATGCCAGCGAAGCCCCGGTCGATGCCGCGAACAGCAGGGCCAGGAAGGGGACAATCGGGCTCCCGGAGATCGCCAGGAAGACGAACACGGGATGGAATCCCACGAGGAAGCCGGCGGCCGTGCCCGCCCATGCGACCCCACCCGAAGCCCTCAGGGCCGCCCGGGCCGCCATGGCGGCGGCGATCGCGCCCAGAGAGACGCGGATGACCGCATGCGCCGCCCCTCCCCCCGCGATCTCTCCCAGTAGGGCCTGCAGCAGCTGGGCGGGTTTCGGGACCGTGTTGGGATAGTAGACGGAGCAGTCGTCGAAGCGTCCGGATTCGGTGATGGTCACACGGCCGTCGTGGATGAGCTGCCTTGCCCAGAGCAGATGGGCGAAGCTGTCGGGGTCCGGCGCCGGCACCGTGACCTCGAGGGCCGCCAGGAGGACCAGGACGGCGGCGGCGGGCAGGAGCACCGGGTTCCGGCCTTTCAGTGCACGATCTCCCGTCGAGGAGGTGTGTACCGGTCGGCCGCCTCCGGCGCGACGAACCTGACGAGGAACTCGCCGGGGCGTCCCCAGCCCAGTATCTCCCTGACGGCCTGCTCGATCCTCGCCGAGTCGCCTGCGAGCAGCCCCACCTCCTCCCGGAGAGAGTCGCGGATGGCCTCGAGGCTGTCTATCCTGTCCGAACCAGCCTCCATCCTGTCCTCCAGGTCGCCGATCGAGAGGAGCCCGTCGGGATTGAAGACGAGCACGAGCGCAACGACCACGGCCGTCACGGTGGCGAGCAGGAGGGCGAACCTCCTGCCGGGTGTCCTCCCGGCCCCGCGACGGCCCGCGCTCAACTCTTCTTCGCGCGGAACGCCGGCGGGAGCGCATCCATGCCGGCGAACCTGGCGGAGGAGCCCAGATCCTCCTCGATCCTGAGGAGCTGGTTGTACTTGGCCACCCTGTCGGTCCTCGCGGGGGCGCCGGTCTTGATCAGTCCGGTCCCTGCCGCCACCGCGAGGTCGGAGATGAACGCATCCTCCGTCTCGCCGCTTCGATGGCTGATGATGCTGCGCATGGAGCCGAGAGTGGCGGTCTCGATGGCCCGGAAGGTCTCGGAGACAGTGCCTATCTGGTTGAGCTTGATCAGGATCGAGTTTGCGGCCCCGCACTCCAGCCCGCGCAGCAGCCTCGAGACGTTGGTCACGAAGAGGTCGTCGCCGACCGTGTAGATCCTGCCGCCCAGGCGGGCCGTCATCTCCATCCAGCCCTCCCAGTCGTCCTCTGCAAGGCCGTCCTCGATGCTGACCACGGGATAGCTGCCGACCAGCTTCTCCCAGTACGCGACCAGCCCGGAGGAGGTGAGAGAGTCCGCCCCGGAGCCGCTCATGCGATAGGCCCCGTCGCGGTAGAACTCGCTCGCGGCAGGGTCGAGGGCGATGAAGATCTCGCGGCCCGGCTCGTAGCCGGCGGTGCGCACGGCGTCGAGTATGAAGTCCAGCGCCTCCTCGTTGGTGTCGATGTCCGGCGCCAGGCCGCCTTCGTCGCCGACGCTCCGGGACATGCCCCTCGCCGCCGCGCCGTCACCCAGGGCGTGGTAGATCTCCACGCCCGCCCGGAGGGCTTCGGAGAAGGACCCGAAGCCGGCGGGCAGGATCATGAACTCCTGGAGGTCGAGCTTGTTGGAGGCATGCCTGCCCCCGTTGATGATGTTCATCATGGGGACGGGCAGGCGGCCGGCGGGAGCCCCTCCGAGGTACATGTAGAGGGGCATCTCGTGGAAGAGGGCCGCGGCCCTGGCTGCAGCCATGGATACAGCGAGGATGGCGTTCGCGCCGAGCCGGCCCTTGTCGGGCGTGCCGTCCAGGGCGATCATGGCGGCGTCGAGGGCCGCCTGGTCGTCGGCCTGCATCCCGGTGACGAGAGGCGCGATGGTCTCGTTGACGCAGGTCACCGCGCCCATGACGCCCCTTCCGCGGAACCTGTCGCCTCCGTCGCGAAGCTCCCTCGCCTCGTAGCCGCCGGTGGACGCACCGCTGGGGACGGCTGCCCTGCCCCTGGACCCGTCGACAAGCACAACCTCGGCCTCGACCGTGGGATTTCCCCTGGAATCGAGGATCTGCCTCGCTCTGACTTCGATTATCTCGGACATCCCGCCTCCCGATCTGGTCTGTTCCCGCTGGTTTCTCCAGGCATCGAGTATAGCCGATCGGAGGGTGGCCATGACAGACGGGCGCAGGGGCTGCGCTCCCGGGGTGCGGCAGGGGTCCCGCGAGGCGGGCGGGGTCTAGGGGATCTCCTGGGAGTAGTCGGTCCTGATCTGGTCCGGGCTCATCCCCGACAGGATCTCGAGGAAGGCGAACACGATGGAGGGGTCGAGCTGCGAGCCCGCGCTGCGCCTCAGCTCGGACAGGGCATAGTCCATGCCCGGAGAGGGCCGGTAGACCCGGTCGGAGATCATGGCGTCGAAGGTGTCGGCAACCGCCAGGAGCCTGGCGTGGAAGGGTATGCCTTCTCCGGAGAGCCTGAGCGGGTAGCCCTTCCCGTCGAACCTCTCGTGGTGGTGCCGGACGGTCTGCGCGATCCCGGCCATCGCCCCGACCGGGCTGAGGATCCTCCAGCCTATGTGGGGATGGGATCTGATGACCTCGAACTCCGATTCGGTGAGGGAGCTGGGCTTGTTGAGGATGGCCTCGGGGATCCCGATCTTGCCTATGTCGTGGAGCAGGGCTGCGTTCTTGAGGTCCTCCCTCTCCCTCTCCGGAAGGCTGAGGTAGTCCGCCAGGGCCAGGGAGTAGATGGTGACGTTGCGCGAATGGTCGTGCGTGTAGGGATCCTTGGCGTCCACGGCCTGTGCGAGGGCGGATATGGTCTGGAAGTAGTTGCTCTCACCGGTCTGGTGGAGATATGCGTTTCCCAGCGCGGAGGCGGCCTGTCCCGCCAGGAGGGGCAGGTAGCGCATCGCCTTCATCTCGTCCGCGAGAGGCTGGGAGAATCCGGCGAGCAGCAGGCCCCGGAGCCTCGCCTGGTCTCCAACGGGGAAGGACCGCCAGTGGAGCGTCGGATCGGGCTCCCCGTCGGAGCGTACGTCGAAGGTCTCCACACGCGCGTCCTCCCAGGACTCGAGGAAGGCCTCGTGGCCGAGCGCCGGAGAGGCCATGCCGGTCAGCGCGCCCCTTATGTAGCCGGGATCGATGCCGTTCCTGTGAAGCATGTAGGATAGCGGGGGGGAGCCCTGGACCGAGATGAAGGCCGCGAACACGTCGAACGGGAGGAAGCTCCTGATCCCTCTCACGACCGAGTCGAGAACGACATCGGTGTCGAGGCTCGAGGTGAAGCTGCCGGAGATGACGCTGACCTCCTCGAGGGCGGCGGCGGCGGATTTGAGCTTGTCGGTGAGGCCGTAGTTGGTCAGCTGGTTGGCCGCGTGGGCGTTGAAGAGCCCGAGGAGCTTCAGGTCGCGGGGGGTGAACGGGTTGGAGGTGGAGGCCCTCGCGACTATCACGAGCCCGAGGGGGTCCTCCTTCCCGTGCAGGAGCAGCCCCATCGCGTTGACGGCCGCTCCGGGCGAGGCCCCCGCCCCGGTCTCGTCGGAGACCAGCAGCAGACCGTCCCCGCTGCCGGCTATCCCGGGGATCAGGGACATCCAGTCGGTCTCGGCGATCACGTCCTCGTCGCCGCACTGATGCATGGGTTCGGAGACCGCGGCATCCCGCCCCGGCGCCGGGAAGACGGCCGCCGCCTCCGCCCTGAATCCCCTGATGAGTGCGCGGCAGAACCGGTCCATGAACGACGAATGGGATTCCGATTCGATGTCCGAGCTCTGCGTGAGCTCGAGAAGCTCGCTCAGCTCGGCCCTCAGCTCGCTCGTCAGCCTCCTCCGGGCCTCGAAGGCCCTGGCCGACGTCGCGAGCAGCTCGGGGACCCTGAAGGGCTTGGTTATGAAGTCGAACGCGCCCAGCTTCATGGATTCGCGCGCGAGATCTACGGATGCGTAACCCGTGAAGAGGACCGTCATCGTGTCGGGGTGACGGGACGAGATGAACCTGAGCAGATCCATCCCTCCCGAACCCGGCATCATGATGTCGCTCAGGACGAGGGCGAAGGAGAGGGAGTCGAGAAGCGCCTCGGCCTTCATGCCGTCCGCCGCCTCGTGGACCTCGCAGCCCAGACCCTCGAGGGCCTCCCGGCATATCTGACGGATGTCGTTGTCGTCGTCGACTACGAGCACCCTCTCCCTGTGCGGCATCAACCACCCTTCCCGCCCGGGTGGGTCAGACCCAGGCTCTGCATCCTCGCGAGCAGAGTGGTGCGCTTCATCCCCAGGAGTTCAGCGGCCCGGGACTTCACGCCTCCGGATTCATCCAAAGCCGATAATATATAGAACGACTCGATGCCCTCAAGGGTCTGCGCAAGAGAAAACCCTGCCGAGGAGCGCTCCGGGAGGGCCGGCCGGGCGGGGCCCGTCTCGAATATTCTTGCGGGTAGATCTTTCGTTGTGATGGTTCTGTTCTCACATAGAACAGATGCTCTTTCCATTACGTTCTCCAGCTCCCTCACGTTCCCGGGCCAGTCGTGGGAGACCAGAGCTCCGGCGGCCTCGGGGGAGAGCGTCCAGGGTTCGGTCCTGCCCCTGCCCGAGAGCCGGGCGAGGAAGTGCTCGGCCAGGGGGATGATGTCCTCCCGCCTGTCGCGCAGCGGCGGCACCCGGATCTCGATGACGTTGAGCCTGTAGTAGAGGTCCTCCCGGAATGTGCCTCCCTTCACCGCCTCGCCCAGGTCGAGGTTCGTCGCGGTCACGAGCCTCACGTCGACGCTGATGACCTCCGAGCTGCCGACGGGGGAGAATTCCTGCTCCTGGATGACCCTGAGCAGCTTCACCTGCATCGCGGGGCTCATGTTGCCCACCTCGTCGAGGAAGAGCGATCCTCCGTCCGCTATGCGGAACCGCCCGAGCGTCGAGGACACGGCCCCGGTGAAGGCCCCGCGGGTGTGTCCGAACAGCTCGCTCTCCAGGAGCCCCTCCGGAAGGGCTCCCGAGTTGACGGTGACGAAAGGCTGCCTGGCACGCCTGCTCTGCGTGTGGATGGCCCTGGCGACCAGCTCCTTGCCGGTCCCGCTCTCACCGGTCACCAGCACGGTGCTGTCGGATCTCGAGACCTTCCCGACGAGGTCCATGACCTCTCCCATGGCCCTGCTCCGGAAGACGATCTCCCCCGAGACCCTGCCGGTCTTCCTGGCCGCCGACAGGCCGGACTGGATCGCGTGGGCCACGGCGGCGATGACGGACTCCCTCGTGAAGGGCTTGGGGATGTAGTCCACGGCGCCGAGGCGCATGGCCTTCACCGTGCTGTCGACGGTCGCGAAACCCGTGATGATTATCACCGGCAGCCAGGGGTACTTGTCGCGCACGACCGAGAGCAGCTCCAGACCGGATATGTCGGGGAGGCGCACATCCGTCAGGACGACGTCGTGAGGACGGGATCGGAGTATCCTGAGCGCTTCGCGACCCTCGGACACGGCGCTGGCGGCGTATCCGCTGCCCTCCAGCATCTCCAGGAGGATCTTCCGGACCGCCGGCTCGTCGTCGACGATCAGCACACTGTGCACATCGGACGCCTTTGGGCTCATATTCCCCTCCTGACGAACCGAAACTGGATGGTCCAGACAGTCGTGTCAATATCTTGACGCCCGGAGGGTCTTGGTCCGGAAATCAGCCACCCTACTTCTGTTCCTGCTGCCTCCCGTCCTCACGGGCTGCAGGCAGCCCCCTGGCGACCCCTCGTTCGTCATCAGGGCCGATGAACAGGCCATTTCCTCCGCCGAGCGGATCCATGCCGGGGCGGACACCCTTGCCGCTATCGCCCCCATCGACAGCACGGACCTCGCTGACGGAGCGGCCGTGGACACCACGGCGGCGGACACGACCGAGGCTGTCCGTCGGACCTTCCCCGCTCTCGAAGGTGCGAGAGTCCTGTCCGTCGAGATCAGGGGCTCACTCTACGGCTGTCTGGAAGCCTCCTGCCCCGGCGAGCTGCCCGATGTCCTGGGAGCGCATCTGGTGCGGTGCATGTGGTGGGATGTCGATCCGTGGCGGGGCCTGTGCGCCGGGGACTCGCTCCATGCAGTCTACAGGGACAGCGGGCTGGGCCTGGAGAACAGGACCGTGGCCCTCAGGTTCGCGCCCGCGCCCGGCTCCTCCAGCCGCCCCTTCTCCGTCTACCAGTGGAGGAGGAGCGGCGACAACTACCCCTCGTACTGGCACGCGGACGGCACGGAGGCGATGCGCATGCTGAACGCCATGCCGGTCACGACTTTCGAGGAGGTCACGGGCATCTTCGGAGAGCCGAGGGGCGACCATGCCCATGCCGGCATCGACTACAAGGCGCCCGAGGGCACTCCGGTGAGGTCCCCCCGCGGCGGGGTGGTCGTCAGGCTGGACTGGAACACCGGCTACAACGGGAGATGCGTGGAGATCGACATGGGAGGAGGCTACTCCGAGATGTTCCTGCATCTCCAGGGGATCGCCCCCGAGGTCGTTCCCGGCGCCAGGGTGTCTCCCGGGGGACTTGTCGGCTGGGTGGGGAACACCGGGCGTTCCTATTCCGCGCACCTCCACTACCAGATAAACGACGAGAACGGCAATCCCATGGATCCCCTGCTCTTCAGCGGGTCCCACAGGCGGAGCCTCACCGACGCTGATCTCGAGGGATTCGGCGCCTTCAGGGCGGCATGCGACTCTCTCATGGCCGGGCGATGATGTCCGGGATCGCGGTGGTCACCCTCAACTACAACGGAGCCGCCTTCCTGCCGGCGATGATACGCTCTGTCGCGAGGCAGGTGGAGGAGTGCGGGGCAGTGTTCCTGCTCTTCGACAACGGCTCCTCCGACGGCTCGCCCGGGGATGCGGAGCGGGAGTTCGGCGCCCTGCCCTGGTTCTCCCTCGTCCGGTCCCGCGTGAACCTCGGGTTCGCGGCGGGCGCCAACGAGGCCGTCCGGTCGCTCGACGCCGACATCGTGGTGCTCGCCAACAGCGATACGGTCTTCCCGCCCGGGAGCCTGAAGAGCCTCCTGGACGGGCTGGGGAGACACCCCCGCGCCGCGGTCGCCGGCCCCCGCCTGCTCTGGCCCGACGGCACACTGCAGCCCTCCCAGAGGGACTTCCCGTTCCCCTGCGCCCTGGTCGCGGAGCACATCCCCCTGCTTCGACGGCGTTCCTCGAAGCATTCGGACCACGCGACCGAGCGAAGGGTGGACTGGCTCGTGGGAGCCGTGCTCGCCATCAGGTCCGGGGCGTTCGCGGAAGCGGGCGGCTTCGACACCGACTACTTCTTCTACCACGAGGAGACGGACCTCTCCTACAGGCTGTCCCGGATGGGCTGGGAGACCTGGTTCGTGCCCTCTTCGGAAGTGGTACATATCGAGGGAGGATCAGCGGTTGCGCTGTATGGACGGGATACCTTCCTCCGCTATATTCCCGCGAAGATCATGTTCCTGAGAAAGCACGGGCACCCGGGGAGCCTGACGGCGTTCCGGCTCCTCATGTCCGCGATCCAGGTCACAAGGGCTGCAACCGGCACGCTCAGACCCGCGCTGGGCCGTGCGGACGCCAGGTTCACCCCGGGCTACTGCCGCAGGGCCCTGCTCGCGCTGTGGGGGAGATCCCCCACCCCGGGCTGAAAGGCTGTCATGTCAGCGATACTGGGTTTCAACTGCTACAAGCACGATGCAGCGGCCGCGTTGATAGTGGACGGCAGGCTGGTGGCCGCCGCCGAGGAGGAGCGTTTCCGCAGGATCAAGCACTACGCGGACTTCCCCTCCAGGGCCATCGACTTCTGTCTCTCCACCGCCGGCCTGTCGCCGGCCGACATCGACTGTGCAGCCTTCTACATGCTCCCGGGGCTGGTCTTCAGGGAGAACCTCCAGTACAGCCGCAACTACATCCTCGCGCGGGGAGGCATGAACTTCCTCCTGGGCCAGATGGCGGCCGCCCGGAAGATGTCCATGACCGGGGAGAGGCTCAGGGAGCACCTCGGGCCGTCCTTCCGCGCCCCGGTGCAGTTCGTCGAGCACCATGCGGCCCATGCCTGGGCTGGCTTCTACTGCTCGGGATGGGACAGGGCGGCAGTCCTTACCATGGACGGCGTCGGCGAGCGGGACACCAGCCTGCTGGGCTCCTTCGAGGAAGGCGCCCTGAAGCGCATCTCCGGCTCCAGGTACCCCAACTCGCCGGGTGTCTTCTACAGCGCGGTGACGAGACACCTCGGCTTCCAGCCGGACAGCGACGAGTACAAGGTCATGGGGCTCTCCTCATACGGCGAGCCCGAGTTCGAGGACCTCTTCACGGCCATGATACGCAGCCCCGGCGGGGGCCGCATCCGTGTCGACACCTCCCTCGCGGGGATACACCGCGGGGTGCACCACGCCGTCTTCCCGCCCGCGGTTCTCGACAGGATCGGCCCGCCGAGGCAGCCGGGCGAGGAGATCACCAGGCTCCACGAGAACGTTGCCTGTTCGGCACAGAGGGCCCTCGAGAGGCTGGGCCTCGAGCTGGCCGTGTACCTGAGGGAGAAGACCGGTCAGGAGAGGCTGGTGATCTCCGGGGGCACCGGGCTCAACTGCGTCATGAACGGTCTCGTGGAGAGGGAGGCCGGTTACCTCGACATCTATCCCCTGCCCGCCCCGCACGATGCAGGGACCTCCATTGGTGCCGCGGTGGTGGCCCACAGGAGGCTCTTCCCCGGAGTTCCGCTCGAGTCGCCCCCGGACATGTACCTCGGGTCGTCGTACACGGAAGCCGAGGTCGAGAGCGCTCTCGCCCAGTCGAAGCAGTCGTGCTCGAGGCCCGAGGACCTGGTCGGACAGACGGCCTCCCTGGTCGAGAAGGGCATGGTCGTCGGGCTGTTCCAGGGAAGGATGGAGTTCGGCCCGAGGGCTCTCGGGAACAGGTCGATCCTGGCCGATCCCAGGAGGGCCGACATGAAGGACATCGTCAACAGCGTGGTGAAGCAGCGCGAGGGTTTCAGGCCCTTCGCACCCAGCTGCCTGGAGGAGAGGGCCGGGGAGTTCTTCACCGGGTGCAGGCGGTCGCGCTACATGATATCCACCTATCCCGTCGAGCCCGGCCGGGATGCCGACATCCCCGCGGTCACCCACGTGGACGGCACCGCGAGGGTGCAGACCGTGACCCGCGGGACGAACCCGTTCTACTACGATGTCATCGAGAGGTTCGGCGGGATGACGGGGATCCCCGTCGTGCTGAACACTTCCTTCAACGTGAAGGGCGAACCCATAGTGGAGTCGCCGGTCGACGCCCTGAGGTGCTTCTGGGGCACCGGGCTCGACGCCCTCGTCATGCCCCCGTTCCTGATCCTGAAGAAGACTGCCAGGAGAGCGCTCGGGGGCTGATACTCAGCCTCCGCCCCCCAGCCTCCTCTGGAGCGTGCGGCGGCCTATGCCCAGCATCTCCGCGGCCCGGGTGCGATTGCCGTCGGCCAGGGCCAGAGTCCTCTCGATCACCCTGTCCTCGATCTCCTCCATCGTCATCGGCAGCTCGAGCTCGAGCGTGCCGCCGCCTGGAGCCGAGCTCCCCGCGATCTCGCCCGGGAGCTCCGCAGGGGTGATGGTGTCGCCGCTGGTTATCACGAGGCTCTCCATCAGGTTCCTGAGCTGGCGGACATTGCCCGGCCACTGGTATGAGGACAGGAGCGCGAGCGCGTCGGGGTCGAGCACCGGAACGGGCAGACCGTGCCTCTCGGCGGCCTCGCGCGTGAAGGATACGGCGAGGAGGGGGATGTCCTGCCTCCTCGCACGCAGCGGAGGTATGTGCACCTCGACGACCTTCAGCCTGTAGAACAGGTCCTCCCTGAAGGAGCCCTCCCTCACCCTGGCGGCCAGGTCGCTGTTGGTTGCGGCGATGAGCCTCACGTCAGTGGGGATGGGGCTGTTGCCCCCCAGCCTCGTGACCTGCTCCTCCTCCAGGGTCCTCAGGAGCTTCACCTGCGTGGCGGGCGGGATCTCGCCGATCTCGTCCAGGAGGAGGGTGCCGCCCTCCGCGGCCTCGAATCGGCCCTCGCGCATGCGCTCGGCTCCCGTGAAGGCGCCGCGCTCGTGCCCGAACAGCTCGTCCTCCAGGAGGGTCTCGGGGATGGCGGCGCAGTTCAGGGCGAGATACGCCCCGGCCCTGCCGCTCAGTGCGTGGATATGCCTGGCCAGCAGATCCTTGCCCGTTCCGCTCTCGCCCGTGATGAGGACCGTCGCCTTTACCGGGGCCACCCTGCGCACCCTGGCCATGAGATCCTCGATAACGCGGCTCCTGTAGAGGAACGCCGTCTCGGAGCGCTGCCCGGGAGCCTGGGCGCTCCTCTCCGCGGCTGTCGCGGCGGCCCTTGCGAAGGCCCTCGACAGGGCGTCGCGGATCCTCGCCTGGTCCTCGGGCTGCAGGATGACGTCGACGACCCCGTTCTTCATCCAGGCGACCGCGTCGTCAGCTCCGACCGTCCTGCCGTAGATGACGACGGATGCCTGGCGGTTGGCCTTCTGCAGGGATTCGATGAACGTCGACATGTGCATGTCGGGGATGTCGGCCGCGACGAGGACCACGTTCACTGCCCTCGAGCGGACCCTCCTGAGAGCTGCGCGGGCCGTCTCCTCGCGGATCACCGTGTAGCCGGTAGGAGAGGCCGCTCCAGCCACGGAGGATGCTCTCTCCGGCCTCCCGTCGACCACCAGTACGGTTCCCCTCCCGAGTATCGTTACCAGAGCACACCTCCCGTCGGGCGCATAATATACTCCGCGACCGCCTCGACCGAGCAGGACGGGGTGCCCCCCGGCTCCGGCGCTGTTATATAGCCCTTCCGGAGGACATGATGCGTACTTTCGAGAACGACGACTACTGCTTCGTCTGCGGGAGGGACAACCCGCTCGGCCTGAAGCTCAGGCCGGCGCCGGAGGACGGCAGGTGCGACCTCGACTGGATACCCGGCAAGGAGTTCCAGGGATGGGAGGGTGTGGTGCATGGAGGAATCCTCACCGCCCTCCTCGACGAGGCGATGGCCTATTCCGCGATGAGCGCCGGTGGGGCGAGCTACGCGACCGCCACGATCTCGGTCGACTTCGTCCGTCCGGTCAGGACCGGCGTCCCGGTGAGGATAGAGGCGGAGACGATCGAGAACAGGGGCCGTCTGGTCAGGACCGAGGCGGTGCTCACGCAGGACGGGGAAGTCAGGGCGAGGGCCCGGGCGAGCTTCGTCCGGGTGGGGTGAACCCATCCCCGTCGTACTGGTCCTCGGGGCGGGCGGACGTCTCGGGAGAGTCTTCACCCGGACGGCGCGCGACTCCACCACGGTGATCCCGGCGGGCCGGGAAGGCTTCGAGGCGGTCATCGACGCATCGATCCCCTTCGATCCATCACTTCTCGAGCGGATCCGGCCGGATCTCGTGGTCAACACGGTCGCCATCTCCTCCGTGCGGGCCTGCGCCCGTGACCCGTCCGCCGCCTTCGCCGTCAACACCGCCTGGCCTGCCGGCGTTGCAGCAGCCTGCCGCGCATGCGGGGCCTGCTTCATCCACTTCTCCACCGATCTCGTCCACAGCGGGGGAACGCCGCCCTACAGCGAGGATTCCCCCGCGGTGCCCCGCTCAGTCTACGGATGGACGAAGCTCCTGGGGGAGAGGGCGGTGCTCTCGGCCTTCCCCGAAACCCTCGTCATCCGCACCTCGGTGCTGTTCGGCGAGGCCGGGTCCGTCCGTCCGACCTTCTCCGAGGAGCTCCTGGGGGGGGCGGTCGAGTCGGTATGGGTCGACAGCTACAGGAACCACACGCCCATACACTGGCTGGCCCGGGTCTCGCTCGAGGCAGCCGCGTCCGGAGCCACCGGCAGGCTCGTCCTGGCGGGGCGCCACTCCCTGAGCCGCTCGGCCTTCGCCGAGATGCTCATCGCTCATGTCGGCACGGGCACCCCCCCCCGGGGAGGCTACAGGCCGGCAGGGGTTCCGGGCGACCTGTCCCTGGATCCCGGCAGGGCCGTCCGCCTCCTGGGCGCGGAGATGCCCGATCCGTTCCAATCCTTCGAGATGGAGTACCCCGGAGGTCAGTCCTCCCGGAGGACCTCCCTGAGGAATGCGCCCGTGTAGGATGCCTCCGAGGCGGCTATCTCCTCGGGCGTCCCGACCGCGACCACCATGCCTCCACCGTCCCCGCCCTCGGGACCGAGGTCGATTATCCAGTCGGCGTTCTTGATGACATCGAGGTTGTGCTCGATGACCACGACCGTGTTGCCTGCCGAGACGAGCCTGTCGAGGACGTGCAGCAGCTTCCTGACGTCGTGGAAGTGGAGCCCGGTCGTCGGCTCGTCGAGGATGTACATCGTATGCGAGGCGCCCGGCCTGGCCAGCTCCCTGGCGAGCTTCACCCTCTGCGCCTCGCCCCCGGAGAGGGTCGGGGCGGGCTGGCCGAGCTTGATGTAGCCCAGCCCGACGTCGTCCATGACCTTCAGTATCCTGGCCACGACCGGGATCCTCTCGAAGAGCTCCAGCGCCTGCCTCACAGTCAGGTCCAGAACCTGCGCGATGCTGTGCTCCCTGAAGGCTACGCGGAGGGTCTCCCTGTTGAACCTCCGGCCCCTGCAGGTGGAGCACTCGACGAAGACGTCTGGCAGGAAGTGCATCTCTATCCGCTTCACGCCCGCTCCCTGGCAGTCCTCGCAACGGCCGCCGTGGACGTTGAAGCTGAACCTGCCGGGCGTGTAGCCCCTCATCCTGGCGGCCGGAAGCCCGGCGAAGACCGTCCTTATATGGTCGAACACCTTCGTGTAGGTGGCCGGGTTCGACCGCGGGGTCCTCCCGATCGGATCCTGGGATATGTTGATCACCTTGTCGACGCTCTCGAAGCCGCGAATGGCCTTGTGGGGACCCGCGGTGACGGCCGATCCGCCGCAGAGCTGGGCGAGCGCGGGATAGAGGGTCTGCGTGACCAGGGAGCTCTTCCCCGAGCCGGATACGCCGGTGACGCAGATGAACCTGCCCAGCGGGAAGGTCACGTCTATCGCCCTGAGGTTGTGCAGAGAGGCCCTCTCGACGGTCAGGGAGCCCCTGGACTTCCTCCGCGGCGAGGGCCTCCTGCGTATGGTCTCCTTCCCCGACAGGTACATCCCCGTCAGGGAGGCCTCGCTGGCCTCGATCTCCCCCGGAGTCCCCTCCGCCACGACCAGGCCGCCGTCGATGCCTGCCCCCGGGCCGAAGTCGACCACGTGGTCGGCCCTGAGGATGGTCTCCCTGTCGTGCTCCACGACCAGGACGGTGTTGCCGAGGTCCCTGAGGCTCTCGAGCGTTCCTATGAGGCGCTGGTTGTCCCTCTGGTGCAGACCTATGGTGGGCTCGTCCAGGACGTAGAGCACGCCGGTCAGCCCGCTGCCGATCTGGCTCGCGAGCCTGATCCGCTGAGCCTCGCCGCCCGAGAGGGACGGGGCCGGCCTGTCCAGGGTCAGGTAGTGCAGGCCCACGTTCACCAGGAAGTCCAGGCGGTTGCGTATCTCCTTCAGGAGCTCGCCGGCGACCCTGGAGGCGAAGTCGCCCAGCTCCAGGCCCGCGAAGAACCCGAAGGCCTCCCTGACGGTCATGGCGTTGACCTGGTGGATCCCCGTCCCCCCGATCAGGACCGACCTCGCCTCCCTGCAGAGCCTGGTCCCGTCGCAGGCCGAGCAGGGCGTCTTCCTGAAGAACCTCTCGTATCCCGTCCTCATGTCCTCGCTCGAGGTGGTCAGGTAGAGGCGCTCGAGGCGCGGTATGACACCCTCCCAGGGACCTTCCCAGCTGCCGCGTCCGTTCTCGCCGGACCACTTGAACCTGAGTATCCTGCCCTCGCCGGTGCCCAGGAGCACGGCATCCCGCTGTTCCTCGGAGAGGCGCTGCCAGGGCGTCCCCAGACTGAACCCGTACGATTCTGAGAGTGCGTCGGCCAGCGTGGCCGTCCATCCCCTCGGCTCGCCCCAGGCGGCGACCGCCCCGTCCTTGATGGAGAGAGCCGGCCTGGGCACGACCAGGTCGGGGTCGACCTTCATCTCGTACCCCAGGCCCGAGCAGGTGCCGCACATCCCTGCCGGGTTGTTGAAGCTGAAGAGCTGGACTGACATCTCCGGAAAGGAGATGCCGCAGTAGAGGCATGCGTTCTGCTCGCTGAACAGCGTCCGCGAGCCGGTCTCCGGGTCGACCACCGCCATCGCCCCCGACCCCTCCCGCAGGGCCGTCTCGATCGAGTCGGTGAGCCTGGTCTCGATCCCGGGCCGGACGACGATCCTGTCGACGACGACGAGTATGTCGTGCTTGCGCTTCTCCTGGAGCCTGATGTCCTCCTCCAGGGACCTGACCTCGCCGTCCACCATCACCCTGACGAAGCCCTTGCGCCTCAGGTCGGACAGGAGCTCGGCCCACGCGCCCTTGCGCCCGCTGACGAGAGGAGCCGCGACGAGCAGCCTGGAATCCGGGGGCATCGCCATTATCCTGTCCACGATCTGCTGGGCCGACTGGCGGCTGACCTCCCTGCCGCACTCGGGGCAGTGAGGCTCGCCGATCCTGGCGTAGAGAACCCTCAGGAAGTCGGCTATCTCGGTGACGGTGCCGACCGTCGAGCGGGGATTGTGGCTGACCGTCTTCTGCTCGATGGAGATCGCGGGCGACAAGCCCTCGATGCTCTCGTAGGCTGGCTTCTCGAGCTGTCCCAGGAACTGCCTGGCATAGGCCGAGAGGGACTCGACATAGCGTCTCTGACCCTCCGCATACAGGGTGTCGAAGGCGAAGGAGCTCTTGCCGGAGCCCGAAACCCCCGTGACCACCACTAGCCTGTCCCGCGGGATCGA
Organism: uncultured bacterium; assembly: GCA_964603785.1. Lineage (GTDB taxonomy): Bacteria > Fermentibacterota > Fermentibacteria > Fermentibacterales > Fermentibacteraceae > CAZRWD01. The sequence continues at coordinate 177,701 of CAZRWD010000002.1, read as the reverse complement.
GACGTCGACTCCGCGGAGATTGTGCTCCCTCGCGCCCCTGACCGTGATCCAGTCCAAGACCCGCCGCCTCCGCCCGGTGTAAACAAGGTAATATACGGGTTCCCCGGGGGCCGGGCCGCCCCCGCGCCATGTCGATGCCGGACCCGCCGGATCCGTCGGGCGACGGCCGCGCCTGCCGCGCGGCATCCGAATCCCGATGCGCCACAATAGCCCGCGATCGTGCCGCGCACTCCGGCACCCGGACGTGCCCGGGCCGCAATCTTCGACAGGACAACGTCATGCCCGAATGGACGGTTCTGGCAAGCCGGTTGCTCCATTCGTTCCGGATGGGAGGTCCGGCGATGACAGGATTCATGTCCGGGACGGAAGGGAACGGATGCCCGCACTGCGGGCGGGATTTCCCCCCGGCGAACCTCTACAGCGACGGCGAGAGCTACGTGATCGTCGCCGAGGTCCCCGGCTGCGACCCCGCAGACATCAGCATCGACTTCTGCGGAGGGCTCCTGAGGCTCTCCGGACGGATGCCCGGGACGGACCGCCAGGGAGGCAGGACCATCATGGCCGAGCGGCGTGACGCCTCCTTCGAGAGGTTCTTCGAGCTCCCGGGAGGTCTGGATGCCGACTCTGCCGAGGCTATCCTCGACAGCGGCCTCCTGACCGTCAGGCTGCCGGTATCCGTGCGCAGCCGCCCCGTGAGGATAGGACTGGAATAGAAGGCGGATCCCGTGCATCGGCGCGGGGTCCCGGGAGATGTGGAGCGAAAGGATGGCGGAAGTGGGAAAGGTGATCGGAATCGACCTCGGGACCACCAACTCGTGCGTTGCAGTCCTCGAGGGCGGTGAGCCGGTCGTTATCCCGAACGCGGAGGGGGGGAGGACCACCCCCTCCGTCATCGCGTTCAGCGAATCGGGCGAGCGGCACACCGGCATCGTCGCCAGGAGACAGGCCATTGCGAATCCCCTGAACACGATCTTCTCGATCAAGCGGTTCATGGGCAGGAAGTTCTCGGAGGTCCAGTCCGAGGCCTCCAAGGTTCCCTACAAGGTTGTGGAGGGGGCCAACGGCGACGCGGTCGTGGAGATATTCGGGAGGAAGTACTCCCCGCCGGAGATCTCGGCGATGGTCCTCCAGAAGATGAAGCAGACCGCCGAGGACTATCTCGGCGAGAAGGTCACGCAGGCGGTGATAACCGTCCCCGCCTACTTCAACGACAGCCAGAGGCAGGCCACGAAGGATGCCGGGAGGATAGCCGGCCTCGAGGTCCTGAGGATAGTGAACGAGCCCACAGCCGCATCTCTGGCCTACGGGCTCGAGAAGAAGGGCGAGAGCAAGACCGTGGCGGTCTACGACCTCGGCGGAGGGACGTTCGACATCTCCATCCTCGAGATCGCCGAGGGCGTCTTCGAGGTCAAGTCGACCAACGGCGACACCCATCTCGGGGGCGACGACTTCGACCAGAAGGTCATCGAGTGGATAGTCGACGAGTTCCGGAAGCAGGAGGGGGTCGACCTCTCGAGGGACCCGATGGCGCTCCAGCGTCTCAAGGAGGCCGCCGAGAGGGCCAAGTGCGAGCTCTCGACCACCCAGTCCAGCGACATCAACCTCCCGTTCATCACGGCCGACGCCAACGGGCCCAAGCATCTCGCCATGAAGCTGACCAGGGCGAAGCTGGAGCAGCTCGTGGACTCACTCGTGGAGCGCACCCGCAAGCCGTGCCTCGACGCCCTGAGGGATGCCAGGGTTGATGCGAGCGGGATCGACGAGGTGATACTCGTGGGCGGCCAGACCAGGATGCCCATGGTCCAGCAGCTCGTTTCCGAGCTGTTCGGCCGCGAGCCCCACAAGGGGGTAAACCCCGACGAGGTCGTCGCAGTCGGTGCGGCCATCCAGGCCGGCGTCCTGACCGGGGAGTTCAAGGACGTGCTGCTCCTGGACGTGACCCCCCTCACGCTGGGCATCGAGACCCTGGGAGGCGTCTCGACCGCCATCATCGAGAGGAACACGACCATCCCCACGCGCAAGAGCCAGATCTTCAGCACCGCCGCCGACGGGCAGACGGCCGTGGAGATCCACGTGCTGCAGGGCGAGCGCAAGATGGCCTCCGACAACAGGACGCTGGGCAGGTTCATACTCGACGGCATCCCGCCCGCTCCGAGGGGCATGCCCCAGATCGAGGTCACCTTCGACATCGACGCCAACGGCATCGTACACGTCTCCGCGAAGGACAAGGCCACCGGCAAGGAGCAGAAGATCCGCATCGAGGCCTCCAGCGGGCTCTCCGAGAGCGAGATCAGGAAGATGGTCGGCGAGGCGGAGCAGCATTCCAGGGACGACGAGGAGAAGCGCCAGAAGGCCGAGAAGAGGAACATGGCCGACTCCCTCGTCTACGAGGTCGAGAAGGGCCTGAAGGAGTACGGGGAGAAGATGGAGCCCGGGGCCAGGGCCGCGGTCGACTCCTCGGTCGCCGCCGTCCGGTCGGCTCTGGAGAAGGATGACGAAGCGGCGCTGGACGGCGCGCTCGAGAACCTCAGGCAGGCATGGACCAGCGCCGGTGCCGCCATGCACCAGCAGAACCCTGATCAGCCCGGTGACCAGGGTGCCCGTGCGGAAGCCGGCGCCGAGGGCGGCAAGACCGTGGATGCCGACTACGAGATGGTGGACGAATGACGGGCAGGGGTGATCCCCGCAGAAGGGCCTCGCGCAGGGGGCGCGACGCGGTCGACTCGCGCAGGTGCCGTGCCGCCGAGCCCCCGCCCGAGAGAGGTCCGGCCTCGGAGGCGGAAGCGCCGGCCGGGCAGGAGCCGATCCCGGACATCGATACGGAGGCTCCCGTCGGGAAGGAGACCCTGATCGAGGAGATCGAGTCGCTCAAGGAGCACGGGATGCGCCTCCAGGCCGAGTTCGACAACTACCGCAAGCGCCAGGCCCGCGAGTTCCACAGGCTGTGCTCCGAGGGGAAGCGCGATCTCATATCCGAGCTGCTGCCGGTTCTGGACAACGTGGACCGGGCCAGGGAGCACGGCGCGGAGGGTGCGCCGGCCGATGAGATGGTGAGCGGTCTGCTCCAGATAGCGGGACAGCTCGAGACAATACTGGCGAAGGAGGGGCTCGAGGTCATCGAGGTCGGTGGATCGGCCCCGTTCGACCCCTCCATCCACGAGGCCGTCGTCGCCGAGGAGCGGGAAGGCCTGGAGCAGGACGTCGTGCTGGAGGTGCTCCGGAAGGGCTATCTCCTGGAGAGCGAGCTGCTCAGGGCCGCGATGGTGAAGGTCGGCAGGCCTTCCCAGAAGCCTGCCGAAGAGCCTCGGGAGGAGTGACCCCTCCTCGTGGAGAAGGACCTGTACGAGATCCTCGGCGTGAACGAGAAGGCCACTCCCGAGGAGATCAAGAAGGCATACCGCAGGCTCGCGCGCAGGCATCACCCCGATGCCAACCAGGGCGACGCGCGCGCAGAGGAGCGCTTCAAGGAGATCTCCGGTGCCTATGATGTGCTGAGCGATCCCGAGAAGCGTTCCCAGTACGACCAGCTGAGGAGCGGACGGGCCTGGTTCGGCGACGGCGCCCAGGGCGGGATGGACTTCCAGGGCGGCGGGTTCGGCGACCTCGAGGACATCCTCGGATCCATCTTCGGAGGAGGGTTCGGCAAGGGCCGCAGGAGGAGACAGACCCCCTCGGCGGAGATCAGGGTGCCCTTCGAGACGGCCGCGGCCGGCGGCCAGGTGAGCACGACCATCGACCTGCAGGCTCCATGCGCCGCCTGCGGCGGTGCGGGAGGCACCGGAGAAAAGGCCTGTCCCTCATGCAACGGCTCCGGCCGCAAGACCGAGAAGCGCGGCTCCTTCAGCACGATGCACCCCTGTCCCCGCTGCGGGGGAAGCGGCAGGATCCTGACCAGGGAATGCACCTCCTGCGGCGGATCGGGCCGGGTCGGGCGAAGGGAGACCGTCTCGGTCTCCATACCTCCCGGCTCGGAGGATGGAAACCTGCTCAGGCTCGGAATGCCCGACGGGTCGAGCGTGCTGCTGAGTCTGCGGATCGATCCCGACCGTTTCCTGTCGCGCGACGGGGCGGACATCCGATGCACCGTCCGCCTGACCGCCCCCCGGGCTGTTCTCGGGACATCCGTCATGGTGCGCACCCTGGAAGGCAGGGTCAAGCTGAGGATCCCGGCGGGAACCCAGCCCGGAACCGTCCTGAGGCTGCCGGGCAGGGGCGTCCATGTCGGCGGGAGGCGCGGCGACCAGCTCGTCCGCGTGGAGGTGGTCCTGCCGGACTCCGTGGACGACGAGGAGCGGAAGGCCTGGGAACAGCTGCGCAGGATCGAGGGTATACGGGGTCGCAAAGGCTAGTTCCGGAACGGAGTGAACAGGAGAAGAAGATGTCCGGTTCGCGCATGCTGATCCTGCTGTCGGCCTTCGTGCTCTCCACGGCATGCCTGGGGCGCACGGAGGCCTCGCAGACCGTCCAGGTCACGCCGGAGAGGGACACGGTCTTCGTCGTGACAGCCGATCCCCGCGTACTCAGCGAGACGTTCGCAGACATAGCCGAGTCGGTCGCACCGTCGGTGGTGACGATAACCTCCCGCAGCACCTTCAAGACCGTGGTCCCAGGATTCCCCCCGTTCCCGTCGCCCTTCGGATTCGATCCCTGGTTCGGGATGCCCTTCCAGGAGCCGAGAGCCGAGGAGTACGTCAGGGAAGGCCTCGGCAGCGGCGTCATAATCACCACGGACGGCTTCATCGCGACCAACAGCCATGTCGTCTCGGGGGCGGAGGAACTGGAGGTCGTGCTCGCGGACGGGAGTCGTCATCCGGCGGTCCTCACGGGCACCGACCCCCGCACGGACCTGGCGGTCGTCAGGGTGGATGCGGAAGGCCTCCCCGCGGTCACGATCGGCGACAGCGACAGCCTCAGGGTCGGAGAGATGGTCCTCGCCATCGGCTCCCCCTTCGCCCTCAGCCAGACCGTCACGCAGGGCATCGTCAGTTTCATCGGCAGGTCAGGAGTCGGGCTCGCTGACTTCGAGGACTACATCCAGACCGACGCCGCAATCAATCCCGGCAACAGCGGAGGCGCCCTGGTCAACCTCGATGGCGAGCTGGTGGGGATCAACACGGCCATCGCCAGCAACACCGGCGGCTACGCAGGCGTTGGTTTCGCCATCCCCTCGGGCACCGTGCGCTCGATCACCACCGAGCTGATCGAGCACGGCACCGTTTCCCGCGGATGGATCGGAGTGATGATCCAGGATCTCGACGAGGCCCTCGCGGACGAGTTCGGCGTACCGGGGGGCATAGTGGTCTCCGAGGTCGTGCAGGGGAGCCCCGGCGAGGATGCGGGCCTCTCCCGGGGGGATGTCATCGTGAGGCTCGACGGCTCCGACGTGACCTCCTCCTCGGACTTCAGGAACTCGGTCGCATCGCGCCACCCCGGCGAAAGGGTGCGGCTGGACCTCGACAGGGACGGACGCAGGATGGTGGTCGACCTTACCCTGGGGAGGCTTCCGGGCGAGGAACCCGCTCCCGTCCGGTCCGTCGAGAGGACATCCCCATCCTCGACCGGCTGGGTGCTCAGGGATCTCGACCAGAGAACCGCCAGGCAGCTGGGCCTGCCATCCGGAGGCGTGCTGGTGGCTTCCGCGGAGCCGGGAGGGCGTGCCGCCCGGTCCGGGATCCGCGGGATGGACGTAATCCTCGAGGTCGACAGGGTGCCGGTCTACTCCGTTGACGAGGCGGAGGGTCTGGTTGCAGCTTCGGGGCAGGAGGCCCTGCTGCTCGTCCTCAGGGACGGTCACACGGTCTACGTGGTCCTCGATCTGATCTGAGCAACAGGACGGGAGCGTGGGGATGAACCTGGGATACCTGGCCCTCGTGGCGGCGGGGATGGTCCTGTCGGTGCTGGGATTCGTTCTGCTGGGGAAGGGCAGGCCCTCGCCCGCCCTGTCGGGTCTCGTCTTCCTGTCCGGTGTCGTGTCCCTGGTGACGGGGATCCTGCTGGCCTGCGTCCCGGACTTCTTCAGGGGCTGAAGCCGGAGGCGGCTTCCCCTGCCAGGGTCAGCCCGGCAGCAGCCCCATCTTCCTGAACTTCTCGACGAATGTCTCCAGGAGCTCGTGGCCCGGGTGCATCTCCAGCCCTTCCAGCGCAATCTCCGCGGCCCTGGGGAAGGAACTCAGCTGGATCTGCTCGCGCACCCTGCGGACGAAGTCGTCGGCACCCGACCCGCGCGCCCTTCCTGCATGGGTCTTCCTGGTGGGAGCCGCCTGGGTGTCCGACCCTGTCGCGCGCACCGCCGGGGAGGGTGGGGGAGCCCCGGCCCCGGCCTTCTCGAGGCCTTCCACCAGCTCGTCCAGCCCGGGGATGTCGGGAACCAGTCCGAAAGCCTCCACGGCCGCCGCCAGAGCCTCGCCATGCGAGCCGGCGGCGAGCTTCCTCCTCCCGGCCCTGACGAGGTTCCCGGCCTTTATCCTCCGCTGGAGATGCAGAGTCCTGGACCTGACCGCCGGATCGTCCGGATAGGCCTCCTTCGCCTGGCGAAGGCACTCCATGGCAAGGGCTTCGTCACCTGATTCGAGAGCCGAGTCGGCTTTCCCGATGATGCTTTCAAGGCTGGATTCGACGGGCACTCTCTTCCTTTCGACCGTCCCGGGTTCGACAAGCTCCGGGATCGGTATGGGATCCCTCTGTCTCCGCTCCATGGTCCCCCCATGCCTCGTCGAGGAGGCTGCCGCCCGGGATTCCTCCAGCCCCCTCCGGGTCTCCACGATCCTCCCGGCGGTCTCGGCCTTCCTGGCCTCATCCGCCTTCCTGGCCTCCTCGGCCTTCCTGGCGGCCGCCGCCCTTCGCGCGGCCTCGTCCTTTCGGGCCTCCTCGACCTTGCGGGCCTCCTCGGCCTT
>CAZRWD010000002.1:0-170708 GCA_964603785.1 uncultured bacterium | reverse complement strand
GCCTCCTCGGCCTTCAGAGCCTCCTCGGCCTTCCTGGCCTCCTCGGCCCTGCGAGCCTCCTCGGCCTTGCGGGCCTCCTCGATCTTGCGCGCCTGCTCGGCCTTGCGTGCCTGCTCGGCCTTCCTGGCGGCCTCGGCCCTGCGGGCCTCCTCGGCCTTCCGGGCCTCCTCGTCCCTGCGGGCCTCCTCGTCCTGCCTGGTCCTGCTGATGGACTCCTTCTCGATCGCCAGGATCGTATCCGTGACGGCGCTGCTTCCCGGATCCATCGCGAGAGCCTTCTTCAGGAGCTTCAGGGCCTCGCTCTTGTTGCCCTTCTGGATCTCCTCCCTGGCTTCACGGACGAGGGAGGAGACCATCGCTCGATTGTCGCTCAAGACCCCTCCCTCCTCGTCAGGCATGATTTCCTACGACCGGGCGGCAACCGGGTCAAGTCCCGACAGCCCTTCTCCCGATCGGAATGCCGACCGCCCCTGCGGCACGGCGAAGGAGCCGGCGCGGCCCGGGAAGCAGGACATGCCGCAGGAGGAGCTTCGGGATGCGGGTCAGGGGCCTCCTGAGCGCGTAGCTCAGGCCGATCCTCCGCTGCGCCCTCTTCTTCAGCTCGACGAGATCAGCGTCAGGCATGTCCGTCAGGTTCACCAGGAGTTCGTCCGCCGCGTTCATCCTCTCGAGGAATCCTTCGAGGTCCGGGATGCGGCCCTCCTGCACGGCCCTCTCGAATATGGCCGTGCCGGGGTAGGGCGTGACGTACAGCATCGGGGCGGTCATGTCGGCGGCGGCACAGAACTCGACGGTCTCGGCGACGGATTCCGGAGTCTCTCCGAACATCCCTATCATGAAGCTGCCTTCGGCATGGATGCCTGCCCGCCTCGTCATGCGGATAGCCTCGAGGCACTGCTCCGGCGTGACCTTCCTGCGCATCTCCTCGAGCATCCGTGCGCTCCCGGACTCGATCCCGAAGCTTATCCAGTAGCAGCCCGACCTCTTCATGGTCGCGAGCATCTCCGGATCGACCGTGTTGACCCGGCCCAGGCAGGACCAGCGGATGCCGGGGAGCCTCTCCCTCATCAGGGCGCAGGTTCTGGTGACGAAATCCCTGTCGCTGGTGAAGAGGTCGTCCGGGAACCCGGTGTAGCGTATGCCGTATCTCCGCCTGAGCTCCGCGATCTCCTCGACTATCGACTCCGGTGACCGCCTGCGCACCCTCCTGCCGTAGATCCTGTAGCAGTAGACGCATTCGTACGGACAGCCCCTGCTGGCGACCACCTCCATGTGCCTCGTGAGCCTTCCCCTGTGGTCGTGGCTGTGGATGTAGCTCTCGATGGGGAACAGGTCCCAGGCGGGCCATGGGATGGAGTCGAGGTCGGCGATCGGCTCCCTCGGAGCCGAGCGGACGGTCCTGCCCTCCTCCATGAAGGCGAGCCCCGCCGTCTCCCTCCAGTCGGTTCCCGACTCGAGCCTGCCCGCGAGTTCCACGGTGGTCACCTCACCCTCGCCCGACACTACCGCATCGAGCCTGCAGGAATCGAGATAGATGCCGGGAAGGGTCGTCGCACCGCTGTTACCGGCGATCATGAAGACCCCCGGGAGCCGTGAGCGGATCTCCGTGCCCAGTCTGCGGGCGAAGCGGAACCGCGTGACCATTCCGCCGAGCCCGACCATGTCGGGCCGCTGACGGCAGACCATGTCGACGGCCCTGTCGAGATCGAGGTCGGACCCCTCCATGTCGACCACCGAGACCTCGTGGCCGGCGGCCGAGAGCGCGGAGGCGACGTAGGCCATGCCGAAGGGGAAGTACTTCGAGCGATGTCCCGTGCCATAGGGGGGATATACGAGCGTGATTCTCATCTTCTTCTCCAGGTGGGCATCTATAACTCCGGTCCGGACCCGGCGCCAGTGAAAGCTGGCCCCTCCGCTCGCGCCGGGCCTATAATCCCCGGACGGCAGACTCCATCAGGGGCGTGTTTCTTGAAGATTGTCCTAATGACCATGCCCGCCTCCTGGGAACAGGACCAGCACGACTTCATGAACCGCAGGAGGCGCCTGTTCCGGTGGCTCCACATACGGCCGCTCGTGAACGTGGTGCCCTCCCCGTCGCTTCTCTACCTGGCGCCCGGCCTGATAGACGACGGGCACGAGGTGACCTATCTCGAGGGCCTGTTCCATGGATTCGAGGGCATCTGCAGCGAGATAGCCGCGATCTCGCCCGACCTCGTCGGGATCACGATCACGAGCGTGGACTGGGAGGTCTCCCGCTGGATGATCCCCGAGCTCAGGAGGCGCTTCCCCGGGCTGCGGATGGCCGTGGGCGGCATCCACCCGACCCTCTGGCTGGAGCGCTGCTTCGAGGAGTGCCCGGAGATCGACTACCTGGTGTACGGCGAGGGCGAGCAGACCATCCGGGATCTGGTGTCGGCCATCGAGCAGGAAAGGTCGCCCGCGGACATCCCGGGCCTGATCCTCCACGACGGGGACGGGCTCGTCAGGACCCCGCCCAGACCTCTTCCCGGGAACATCGACGAGCTTCCCTTCCCCTCCCACCACCTCGTCGACATCGACAGGTACCTCCCTTCCCCGACGTTCTACAGGAAGCTTCCCCATGCCAACATCATCGGAGCGAGGGGGTGCCCCTTCAGGTGCATCTTCTGCCACACGGACAGGAACGTGAGGATGCGCTCCGCGGTCAACATCGCCGACGAGATCGAGATGCTCCGCAGGGAGCACGGGGTCAGGGACATAGCCTTCTGGGACGACACGTTCACCCTGTCCGAGGAGAGAGCGCTCGAATTCTGCGACGAGATGGTCAGGCGGAGGCTCGGGGTCGTCTGGGCGGTGAACGCCAGGGTCGACCGCATCAACGAGCGCCTTCTCTCGGCGATGAAGAGGGCCGGCTGCTGGAGGATCCTGTACGGCATCGAGTCCGGAGTGCAGAAGAACCTGGACAGGCTCAGGAAGGGAACCACCCTCGAGCAGGTCAGGCAGGCGGTGTCGCTCACCCGCAGAGCGGGCATAGAGGCCTACGGCACCTTCATGTTCGGCATCCCCGGCGAGACCTTCGAGGAGGGGCTCGAGACGATCGACTTCGCCTGCTCGATCGGGCTGGACTACGCGGTGTTCGTCAACCTGACCCCGCTGCCGGGCACCGAGGTGTACGACGAGCTGACGAGCGGCCGGCTCAAGCCGGCCAAGTTCACGGAGAACAGGTTCAACTTCAAGAACGTGTCCTTCGTGCCCGAGGGCATGACGGAGGAGCAGATCCGCTTCCTGATCCAGGAGGGTCACAGGCGCTTCTACGTGAACCCCCGCATGGTCATCCGCAAGATCCTGTCGATCAGGAGCCTCCTCGACGTCTCGAAGTACGTCAAGGGCTTCCTCCTGCTCGCAACGGCAAGCTACGGCGACGTTCCCCCCGGTGCATGCCAGGACTGCGGGGCGGCGAACGGGAACCGGCCCGACGAACGATGAGGATAGCCCTGGTCCGCCCGCCCGTCGTCCATCTGGCGAGAGACCTCTACGGCAGCATCCCCGGCATCCCGTCGGGAATAGCCTATCTGGCCGCGGCCGTCCGCGCCGCCGGGCACGAGACCCGGATCGTCGACGCATACGGCCTCGCCCCCCACAGGTTCTACCGGTTCCGCCGCAGATACCTGGCGAGGGGACTGACCCCGGCCGAGGCTGTGCGGGTCATCGAGCCCGGTACCGAGGTCATCGGGATCTCGGTGCACTGCGCGACGGAGCACTCGATGTCGCTGGCCCTCCTCTCCGAGGCGAGAGCCGCATTTCCGGAGGCGCGCCTGGTCGTCGGCGGATACCATGCCACCTTCGTGCCGGAGGACTTCCTGGCGGGCGGCGCCGACTTCGTGGTGCTCGGAGAGGGAGAGAACAGGCTTCCGGCACTGCTCCGCGCACTCGAGTCCGGCCTGTCCGCCGGGGAGATCGAGGGGCTCGCGGCGCCAGGGAGGATCAACCCGAGGACCTCTCCTCCCATCGAGCTCGACCCCATGCCGTTCGCCGCGTTCGACCTCCTCCCGCTGGAGACCTACTGGAGGCTGCGCTACGGGCATGGTCCCTGGGCGGGCAGGTACGTCAACATGATCACCTCCAGGGGCTGTCCGTACCACTGCTCGTTCTGCCAGGCGCCCCTCATGTCGGGCGGAAGGTGGACCTCGAAGTCGGCCTCCAGGGTGCTGGAGGAGATCGAATGGTACTCCGGGGAGTACGGGGTGGGCGACTTCCACATACAGGACGAGAACTTCGCCACCGACAGGGCCAGGGTCGAGCGGATCTGCGCCGGGCTGTCGGCGAGGGAGGACCCGGTGTCGTTCTGCTTCCCGAGCGGTCTCAAGATGGAGACGATCGACGGTGACCTGCTCGAACTCATGGCAGGCGCCGGGTGCAGGTACATCTCCCTCTCCCCCGAGACAGGGTCGCGAAGGGTGCTCGCGCTGATGAACAAGACCGCCGACCTGGAGCGGGTGCCCGGCCTCTTCCGGAAGGCCGGCGGGCTGGGCATAAGGAGCTGCGCCTTCATGGCGACCGGCTACCCGGGGGAGACCCCGTTCGACAGGAGGCGGACGCTGTCATACGTCTTCCGCCTGGCGAGATCGGGGGCGGACGAGATGGTCATGCCGATCGTCACCCCCTTCCCCGCCACCGAGTCCATGAAGGAGGAACTCCTGCAGGGCTTCTCCGAGATGGACGAGCTCTGCTTCTCCCCGGTCTGGAGGAGGGACTACGCGAGGCTGGACATATACAGGAACCTGGCCTACATCGTGTTCGGGCTGGGCAGGGTCCTGTTCCACCCGCTCCGCGCAGCGGCCGGCATCCTCAGGGTCCTGCGGGGCAGATTCGGAACCAAGACCGAGATGACGGTTTGGAGGAAGGTGAGGGATCTGCCCGACATCGCGGCAGCCCTCGCGAGGGGGGACCTGCTGGCCGGTCGTCACACCGGAGCGCGTGAGCGGGGATCCTCGTGACGGGTCCCATGGAGTCGCTGGATATGGAGCTGCCGGCTACCCGACGCGGCATGCCGCCAACCCGGGGGAGATAGTGGGGATGTTCAAGAAGCTGTTCTCGCTTGGAGGCCACGGACCGAAGATGACCCTTCGGGAGCGCGGGCCGGTGGAGCTGGTCGACCTGAGTCTCAGGGACGGCCAGCAGTCGCTGCTCGCCACCAGGATGTCCACCGCCCAGGTGCTCGAAGTCATGCCCATGATCCTGGACTGCGGGATCAGGACCATGGAGGTGTGGGGCGGCGCCACCCTGGACAGCGCCATGAGGTTCCTCTTCGAGAACCCGTTCGATCGCCTGGCGCGCATGTCCGACCTGGCCAGGCCCTATGGCTGCGGCCTGAGGACCCTGTCCCGGGGCCAGAACCTGTTCGGCTACGACCCCTACCCGGACGACATCGTGAGCGAGTTCAACAGCGAGGCCATCCGTGCGGGCACTACCGTTATGCGTATCTTCGACGCGCTCAACTACATACCCAACTACATGGCCGCCCTGGAGGGAGTGCGCAAGGCGGGTGGGATCTTCGACGGCGCCGTCTGCTACACCACCGGACCCCTCTACCGCACCTCCTATTTCGTGGACAAGGCCCTGGAGCTGGAGGCGGCAGGTGCCGACATGATCTCCGACAAGGACATGGCGGGCCTGAAGGATCCCGTCTCCGCCTGGGAGTACTACACCGAGCTCAAGGACCGGGTGAGGGTCCCCATAGTCAGCCATACCCACTGCACTCCCGGGTACGGGCACATCAGCGCGGTGATCGCCCTGCTCGCCGGGGTCGACAGGATAGACACCTGCTTCCATCCGTTCGCGGGCGGGTCGTCGCATCCGTCCCTCGAGGTGGTGGCCCTGTTCGCGGAGCTCCTCGGCATAGAGACCGGGCTCGACCTCGACCCCGCGAGGCTCGCCCCGCTCCATGCCGGGCTCGTGAAGACCATCGAGGAGTGCGAGTCCAGGTTCTCCCTGAAGGTCCACCGCTCGGTCTGGCCCGGGAGGGACGTTCTCGCCCCGCTGGCCGAGAAGACCATCGAGCACCTCGCCGCGGGCAGGGTGGACAGGGCCCTCGAGACGGTCCATGCCCTGGAGGCGGAGTGCGGCTTCCCTCCTCCCAACGACGCCGTCAGGAAGTCGCAGATCCCGGGCGGGATGTACAGCAACTTCGTGAACCAGCTGGCCAAGGACGGGAAGAGCGATTTCCTCGGGCAGGCGCTCGATGCCGTCCAGGAGGTCAGGGCGACCGCAGGCTGGGTTCCCCTCGTGACCCCGACATCCCAGATAGTCGGGGTGAAGGCCTACTTCGTGGCCCTGGGGAAGGAGGCGAATCCCGTCCAGTACGTCAATCTCATCGCGGGCTACTACGGGAGGACGCCGTTCCCCATCGACCCCGACTACCGCGAGCGGGTCTGCGGCTTCCGCGACGAGCGCAGCTACGACTCCTCGGGTTTCAGGAGGGAGATCCCGTGCCTTCCCGGCTCGGACATCCCCATAGCGGAGACGGTCCAGGAGAAGCTCCTCTACTACCTCTTCCCGGACAGTTCCGGCAAGGCCTATCTCGAGAAGCTCAAGGGGGAGCAGTTCGCCGGACTCCTCAGGCAGCGGGAGGAGGAGGGCCGGAGGCGTGAGGAGGAGAGGCTGAGGAAGCTCCACGACGAGGCCGTTCTGAACAGGTTCGCCGAGTCGATGACCGACCTCTCCGAGCACCTCTCGCAGGCCGTGAGCACCGTCGGATCCGACGAGGAGGAAGAGGACGGGGACCTCCACAGGGAGGCCGCGGAGTACACCGACATCTGACCAGGGCATCGCCCGGCTCCGCTGACGGAAGGTCCGGGCGGCCGGCGCGCACCGCAGCCCGGTGACGCCCTGCGGACCTTCCGCGGAAGGTTGCGCGGGCCCTCCGCCCGGTTTATGTTTTGCCAGCGTGGAGTGATTTGGGGCGTATTGCAACCACGGTAAAAAAAGCTAAAAGGCCGTAGACCGAGCCTCAGCCGCCCCCTGGGGCGGTTTTCCATTTATCCGGAGAGTGGCAAATGCACAAGCTGTTCACGAGCGAGTCGGTGTCCGAGGGGCATCCGGACAAGATCTGCGACCAGATCTCCGATGCCGTGCTGGACGCCCACCTCGCGGAGGACCCCGGAGCGCACGTCGCCTGCGAGAGCCTGGTCACGACCAACTTCTGCCTCCTCGCGGGGGAGGTCAAGAGCGCCATCGAGGTCGACTACGAGGACGTCGCCAGGGAGGTCATCCGCGACATCGGCTACGATCTGCCGGGCCTGGGCTTCCACCACTCGGAGAACGAGTACAGGATTCTCATCCATTCGCAGTCGCAGGACATCGATCACGGTGTCTCGGGCAACAAGGGCGCCGGCGACCAGGGTCTTATGTTCGGATTCGCCTGCAACGAGACGGAAGCCCTGATGCCGTTCCCGATACAGCTGGCGCACAGGCTCCTGGAGAAGCTCTCCGAGACCCGCAGGGCGGGCAGGCTGCCATGGGCGCGGCCCGACGCCAAGAGCCAGGTCACCATCGAGTACGACAACGGCTCCCCCGTCCGCGTGACGGAGATCCTCATGTCCGTCCACCATGCGGACGACGCCGCCAACGATCAGATGAGGAGGGAGGTGCTCGACCTCGTCGTCGGACCGGTGCTCGAGTGCTCCAGCCCGAAGCTCCCCTGGAGCGGCGAGTTCCTCTACAACCCCTCCGGTAGGTTCGCCACCGGCGGGCCGCACGGAGACACCGGGCTGACCGGCAGGAAGATCATCGTCGACACCTACGGGGGCGCGGGGCGCCACGGAGGCGGCTGCTTCTCGGGCAAGGACTCCACGAAGGTCGACAGGTCGGCCGCCTACATGGCCAGGCACATCGCCAAGAACCTCGTGGCGGCCGGGGTGGCCGACCGCTGCGAGATACAGGTCGCCTATGCGATCGGCCGGCCGGACCCCGTCTCCCTCCGCCTCGATACGTACGGCACCGAGAAGGTCGGAGACCTCCGGGAGGTGGAGCGGGCGATCCGCGACATATTCCCCCTGAGGCCCTACGAGATAATCGAGTACCTCGGCCTGTCGAAGCCCGTGTTCAGGAGGACGGCGTCGTTCGGGCACTTCGGGAGGACCCCGGGCGATGACGGCTCCTTCTCCTGGGAGCGCACCGACAGGGCCGGGGAGGTGCGCAGGCGGCTGGGCATCTGACCGGGGGCGATCCTGCGGGGAGGCCCTCGGGAACGGAGTTCCGATGACCGTCCTCTTGACCGCGCTTGCACTGCGGATCCTCGTCGGGAGCGGGCTGGACAGCCTCGGCACCAGGCTCGAGGAGACGAGGATCCTGGTCGCCGACCTCGAATCCAGGCAGGCCGCGGTCTCGGAGATACTCCTGGCGATCCACGAGCACCTGATGGTGGCCAGGCAGTACTACGACGAGCTGGAGAGCCGCGAGGAGTCCCTCGTCGGCTCGATCGGCGAGATAGACGACAGGTTCGCGCGCGAGGAGTCTCTCCGTTCGGTCCTCTCCGGGAGCGTCTCGGACTATCTGGTCTATGTGTACGCACACCGCCGGATGCTCGGCGCGGAGGCCCTGTTCTGCACAGGGGGCCTGTCCCGGGTTCTCAGGCGCGAGGCCTATCTCGAGTACATGGCGCGCCGCGCCGCGGTCGAGGAATCGGCGCTCAGGACCACGACGGACTCCCTGACCAGGTACAGGGACTCGCTGCTCACCCTGCAGGGCGAGGTTTCCTCGCTCAGGAGACAGATGGAGATCATTCGCGACAGGATCGTGTACGAGGAGGAGAGGCAGGCCCTCCTCAGACTGCAGCTCGGCAGCGAGCTCGCCAGGGCCATGGACTCCGCCTCGACCCTGGAGAGCGAGAGGCAGCGGGTGTCCTCGCTGGTGAACGACCTGCGCACCGCCAGCACGACCGTCTCCTCGGTGTTCGGCACGCAGCCTTCCGGGAGCGGCGTCTTCGACACTGCAAGGGGCTCGATCGACTGGCCGGCCGAGGGCGAGGTGGTCAGGAGGTTCGGTCTCGAGGTGCACCCTGTGTACGGCACCGAGACCACCTGCGACGGAGTGAGCGTGGCGACCGCCGCATCGGGGCAGGTCTGCGCGGTCTCCGGAGGCCGGGTCCTGTACGCGAGGGACTTCCTCAGCATGGGGAGACTCGTGGTCGTCGACCATCAGGACGGCTACTTCACAGTCTACGGCCACCTGGGCTCGGTTCTCGTCGAGCCCGGGGAGACGGTAGCCCAGGGCGATCCTGTGGGCCTCTCCGGATCACTGCCCGACGGCACCTCCGGATACTACTTCGAGATAAGGAAGGGCGGCCAGCCCGTCGATCCCGAGGCATACCTCCGATGAGCGGGAGCCTCTTCCGGGGAGTCGAGGGCCAGGAGGCCGCCGAATCGCTGGTCGGCTCCGCCCTGTCGGCGGGAAGGCTCGCACATGCCTACCTGTTCGCCGGCCCGAGGGGCACCGGGAGGCTATCGGCCGCGCTCTGCACGGCCGCCGCCTTCATGTGCGGCGAGAGGGAGTCGGGCTGGTGCGGGGAGTGCAGGGACTGCAGGAGGATCCCCAGGTTCCAGCATCCGGACGTATGGGTGACCATTCCCGCCTCCGCGACCGCGAAGCCCGAGGAGATATCCACCCTGATGGAGAAGAGGGCGGCCGACGGGGTGACCCCGCTAGTCCTTCCGGGCAACCAGGCCATCGGGATCGACACGGTCAGGTCGATCCAGGCCAGGCTCGCCATGCGCCCCTACGAGGGCAGGGCGAGGGTGGAGATCCTGCTCGATGTCGACAGGATGAGACAGGAAGCCGCGAACGCCCTCCTCAAGACCCTCGAGGAGCCTCCGGCGGACACGCTCATAGTCCTCACGGCCGAACGGGCCTCGGCCGTCATCCCCACCGTCCGTTCGAGGGCTCATCTGGTGAGGTTCAGGAGGCTTCCCGTCGATCTCGTGGCTGAGATAGTCGCCCGGAGGACCGGCCTGCCCGGACCGGCGGCGATGGTCGCGGCATCCCGATCGGACGGAAGCCCCGGAGCCGCCCTCCTGGCGGCCGCCGCGGGCGATTCCTTCGGGGAGACGGTGGGGGAGGCCCTCGCCGTGCTCTCGAGCAGCGACCCCTCCCAGGTCCTGACTGGATCCAGGGAGATGGCCAAGAGCCTGGGCTCTGCGGGCATCTCGGCGCTGTGCCCCCTGATGGTCTCGGTTCTGCACGACATGAGGAGGAGGATTCTCGGGAAGGGCGAGGCCTTCAACCCTCCCGGGTCCGTCGCCGGACACCCCGGATGGGGTGCGGGGGAGCTGGGAGAGGCGGCGGACTGCTTCTCCCTGTGCGAGAGGCGCCTGCAGGCCAACGTCATACCCGGGGCTGCGTTCACCGCGGCGATGACGAATGCCTGGGCCACGCTCCGGAGGGGCGGTGACGCATCGTGAACGAACACGCCGACGGCGCTCCCGAGAAGGACCAGGCCTGTGCGCCCAGGGCGTTCGAGGTACTCGAGGTGGCCTTCAAGGCCAGGAGGCTGGGGCTCTACGAGGCCTCCGGCATCCCGCCGGTCAACGTCGGGACCTTCGTGGTCGTCTCGGTCGAGCGGGGCGAGGACATGGGAAGGGTGGTGGCCAAGTACACCCCTCTCGAGGCGCTTCCGGGCGAGATCCAGGGCACCGTGATCAGGCAGGCGGACGGGTCGGACCGGGAGACCGCCGCCGCCAACTCGGAGTTCGAGGCCAGGGTGCTCGCCTACTGCCGCGAGCGTGTGCGCATCAGGAAGCTGGAGATGAAGCTCACGGGCTGCGAGGTGCAGCTCGACAGGCGCAAGGTGAGGATCTACTTCACCGCAGAGCAGCGCACCGACTTCAGGGCGCTCGTGCGCGACATGGCCGCCGAGTTCAGGGCGCGCATAGAGATGAGGCAGATCGGGGTTCGCGACGAGGCAAGGCACAGGGACGGAACGGGGATCTGCGGGCTCAGGCTCTGCTGCTCCGCCTTTCTCAGGGATTTCGCATCCGTGACCCTCAAGAGCCTGAGGGAGCAGAACCTGGCCCCGAACCCCTCCAAGGTCTCGGGCGCCTGCAGCCGCCTGATGTGCTGTCTGGCCTACGAGTCGGAGTTCTACAGGCGCGCCTCCAGGCTCTTCCCCGAACCCGGCTCGAGCCACCGGATGGACGAGAGGACGGCGACCGTCGAATCGTGCGACATCTTCCACGACACGGTCACCCTGTCCTGGGAGCGGGGACCCGTCGAGACGATGGACATCGCGGAGTTCCTGCGCAGGAGGAGGGGAAGGGCCAGGCGCCCCGGGGAGGGCGAGGCCTGGAGCGAATCCGACTCCGACGCCGGGATCGACGACAACGGCGAAGGTACGCCGCACGGAGGGGCCCAATGACGAAATACCTTGTCACGAGCGCGCTGCCGTATGCCAACGGCCCGCTGCACCTCGGCCATCTCGCGGGGGCCTACCTCCCCGCGGACATCTACGTGCGCTTCCTCCGGATGCGGGGTGAGAAGGTCCTCTACGTATGCGGGACGGACGAGCACGGCGTGCCGATCACGATAACCGCCGAGAGACAGGGCAGGTCCCCCTCCGAGGTGGTCGACGAGTACCACGAGGTCATCAGGAGGGAGTTCGAGGCCTTCGGCATATCGTTCGACAACTTCTCGAGGACGTCGCGCCCCGAGCACTTCGAGTTCGCCCAGCAGGTCTTCCTCGACCTCCTGGAGCGCGGCCTCATAGTCGAGCGATCCATGAAGCAGCTCTACTGCGCCAGATGCCGTCGCTTCCTCCCGGACAGGTACGTGCTGGGGACCTGCCCGAAGTGCGGCACGGAGGGAGCCAGGGGGGACCTCTGCGAGTCCTGCGGGAGCTGGCTCGAGGCCCTGGAGCTGCGCTCGCCGGTCTGCAGCATCTGCGGCGAGGGCCCCGGCCCCAGGGAGACGACCCACTGGTTCCTCAGGCTCGACAGCTTCCAGGACTGGCTCGGCCCATGGCTCTCCAGCCGCGAGGGCTGGAGGGACAACGTGCTCAACTACTGCCGGGGCTGGCTGGACGAGGGCCTCCAGGAGAGGGCGATCACCAGGGACATCGACTGGGGCGTGCCGGTCCCCCTCCCCGAGGCCTCCGGCAAGGTTCTCTACGTCTGGTTCGAGGCCCTGCTCGGCTATGTGAGCAGCACCCGCGAGCTGTGCCGGTCGAGGGGCGCACCCGACGAGTGGCGGGACTGGTGGAAGGGGCCCGACACACGGCTCGTGCATTTCATCGGCAAGGACAACATCGTCTTCCATGCGATCATCGAGCCCGCCATACTCCACGGGCTGGGCGACTTCGTCCTTCCCTGGAACATCCCGGCCAACGAGTTCCTCAACATCTCCGGCCAGAAGCAGTCCACCAGCAGGGGGACGGCGGTCTGGATGGGCGACTACCTGCGCAGGTTCCCCCCCGATCCCATGAGGTACTCCCTCTCGATCAACGCCCCCGAGGGCAGGGACACCGACTTCTCGTGGAGCGAGTTCAGGGTCAGGAACAACGAACTGGCCGATGTCCTCGGCAACTTCGTGAACAGGACCGTGAGCTTCGTGCACAGGGAGTTCGGAGGCTCCGTCCCCGCCTGCGGGGAGCCCACCGCGGCCGAGGAGGCCCTCCTGGAGAGGGCGGTCGAAGCGGCCGGCCGGATAGCGGATCTCCTGTCGGGATTCCGGATCAAGGCGGCATGCGCCGAGGCCATGGCCCTCGCCAGGGAGGGCAACAGGTACTTCGACGCGACCGAGCCCTGGAAGACGGCCGGGAGATCCAGGGAGGACTGCGCGAGGAGCATCCGGTGGTGCCTCGAGTTCATGAACTGGCTGCGCCTGGTCTTCTCCCCCTTCCTCCCCTTCACCGCGGCACGGATCGGCGGCATCCTGGGCGAGAGCGCAGGCGGCTGGAGCGACATCGGCCGGCCCTCCCTCCCCGCGGGTCGTCCGCTGGGGGCTCCGGTGATCCTGTTCGAGAAGCTCGAGGAGGGCTTCGAGGCGGAGCCGGCCCCGCCGGAGCCGGCCCCGGTCCAGGCTCCCGCGCGGGAGCGGGAGGCCGGCGGCGGGTCGCCGGCCATAGGCATCGACGAGTTCCGCCGGATCGAGCTGAAGGTCGGCCGGATACTGACGGCCGCACCCGTGGAGAAGGCCGACAAGCTCCTCAGGATGACCGTGGACGTGGGCGAGGCGACGCCGCGGACCATCGTGGCGGGCATCAGGCCGTGGTATGCCCCGGAAGCCCTGGAGGGAAGGCTCGTGGCGGTCGTATCCAATCTGGAACCCGCAAGGCTCAGGGGGGTTGAGAGCAACGGAATGCTGCTCGCCTCGGACGGTGAGGGCGGCGTATTCCTGCTGGAGCCGTCGCCCCGGGCTGCTCCCGGCGACACGATACGGTAGTGAGCGGAACGGATAGGAGGGTGTGATGCCCCTGTACGGTTTGGGGTCCGACCCGGGCCTGCTGCTGGTCATCGCCGCGATGATCCTGGGCCTGCTGGCCAGCGCAGGCGTCCAGCGCACCTTCAGCAGGTACTCCAGGGTCGGCACGAGGGTCGGGCTGACCGGCTCCCAGATGGCGCGCAGGATCCTGGACAACTACGGGCTCGCACAAATCGCCGTGGAGCAGGTGCCGGGAAGGCTGACCGACCACTACGATCCCCGCAGGGGGGTGCTCAGGCTCTCGCCCGACGTGTTCGGCAGCTCGTCGGTGGCCGCCCTGGGGGTGGCAGCGCACGAGGCCGGCCACGCCGTCCAGCATGCGTTCAAGTACCGCCCGATCACTGTCAGGAACGCCCTGGTGCCGCTGGCCAGCATCGGATCCCAGCTGCTCCTCCCGCTGCTCTTCGCCGGGATCCTGCTGCAGATGACCGGGCTCTTCTACGTGGGCGCGGCCATATACGCGGGCGCCCTCGCATTCCACATAGTCACCCTGCCCGTGGAGTTCGACGCCAGCAGGAGAGCCGTCGCCTACCTGCAGGCCACGGGCAGCCTCACCGGCGAGGAGCTCGGCGGGGTGAAGAAGGTCCTCGGCGCGGCCGCCATGACGTACGTTGCCGCCGCCCTCGCGTCGCTCGCCAACATGATAAGGCTCATCATGCTGGGGAGAAGGAGGTAATGGATCCTTCCGAGCCCCTGATCATCCTCGTGGTGTTCTTCAGCGTAGTCTGCCACGAGCTCATGCACGGCTACGTCGCCTACAGGCTGGGCGATCCGACGGCCCAGATGAGCGGCAGGCTGACGCTCAATCCGCTGCCCCACATCGACCTGTTCGGCACGATAATACTGCCGGTGGCGCTGAAGCTGATGGGCAGCCCGGTCCTCTTCGCCTGGGCGAAGCCCGTGCCGGTCGACCCGAGGTATTTCAGGAGACCGCGCACCGGGATGATGTGGGTAGCCGCATCCGGGCCGGGCACCAATCTCGTGCTCGCCCTGGTCCTGGCGGGGCTGGCCCATCTCGGCCAGTCCGTAGCGCCCTCCTGGGTGCTCAGGGCCGTCGCGTCCGCATCGCTCATCAACATCGTACTCATGGTATTCAACCTGTTCCCCGTGCCTCCGCTGGACGGCAGCCGGATAGTGGCCAGGTTCCTCCACGGCAGGGTCCTCGCGAGGTACCTGAGCCTCGAGCGATTCGGCATGTTCATAGTGTTCGGCCTTCTCTACCTCGGGGTGTTCTCGAGAATAGCATGGCCGGCCCTGGTGTTCGCCGGCAGGCTGCTCGGCCTCGGCCGGTTCCTGGCCATGTAGGAGGTCTATGCTTCTCATCCTCTTGCTCGCGTCGCTGCCGCCCATCACCAGGGACCTCTCCGGAGGCGACCCCGGAAGCTGGGAGGACTGGATGCTCGGGGAGCCCCCGGCAGCTCCCCTGGTCGTGGATCCCCTGTTCGTGACCCCGTGCGACGGCAGGGGCACGCAGTTCGCCATCCTCCTCGAGACGGGTCTCTCCGACTCCCTGACGGCGGGCACCCTCGAGCAGTGGGCGTCGGACATGGCCCCCTGGGTGGGCGACGTGCTCGTGGCCGAGATCACCTACTCCACCCCGGAGGATCTCAGGTCGTGGCTCTCCGGGATGTACGCAGAGGGTCTCGACGGGGTGGTCCTGGTCGGGGACCTGCCCGTGGCCTGGGTGCAGCTCGACAACGCCTTCCTGCGCGACAGCGAGACCTTCCCCTGCGACCTGTTCCTGATGGACCTGGACGGCACGTGGGGCGACGAGTGGGTGGGCTATCCCTCGCAGGGCAATCCGGGTTCGGACGGCAGGTACGACACCTGGTCGGGGGACCTCGACCCCGAGATCTACTGCGCCAGGATCAAGACATCGAACCTGACCATCGGCACCGAGGCCGGGCTGATACAGGCCTATCTCGACAGGAACCACACGTGGCGGACCTGGGGCGATCCCGGCAGCCACCAGGCACTGTGCTACGTCGACGACGACTGGTCGTCATGGGGCGTCCAGTATGCCAACGCCATGCGCAAGCTCTACCCGGACGTCGAGCTGGTCAACCAGGTCGACAGCACCTGCGGGACGGACTACGAGGAGGACAGGCTCACCGGGGACTACGTCTGGATCAGCCCCTACGTGCACTCCAGCCCGCTCCTGCACCAGTGGAGCCCGGGGCCCGAGACCATGTGGAACGAGGTGTACGCGATAAACCCCGGCACCAGGTTCTACAACCTGTTCGCATGCTCCAACTGCCGCTTCACCACACCCAGGAACATGGGCTCGGTCTACACCTTCGCGACCGACCACGGCCTCGCGGCCGTGGGCAGCACGAAGTCCGGCTCGATGCTCGAGTTCGACAAGTTCTACACCCCCCTCGGCCAGTCGGAGACCCTCGGGGAGGCCTATTTCCAGTGGTGGACCTTCATAACCACGGCCGGGGGGTTCACGCCCTACGAGATGTCCTGGCACATGGGCATGGTCCTGATCGGCGACCCGACCCTGAGACCCTGCGCCGAGCTGTACGGCATCCCGGGACAGGAGGAAGGGGCGGGAGGACCCGCAGGGATCCTCGGTCTCGTCTCCAATCCCGCCCGGGGAGTGCTGGAGGTCGACCTTCTCTCGCCCTGCGTCCTCGAAGTCCGCGATGCAGCCGGCAGGCTCGTCGCGTCCCGGGAGGTCTCCGGAGCGGGAAGGCTGGAGGTGGACATGTCCGGCCTGCCCCCGGGATGCTACTCCTGCACCGCCTCGAGCGGTCCTGCAGTGGTTTCCGGGAGGTTCGTGCTCCTGAGGTGACGCCCGCCCGGGTCAGAAGTCCGTCCAGGATGCCGGATCCTCCGGCAGGTCGGCAAGAATCGCCTCGTTGATCTCGAGCCCGTAGCGCTCGTCCATCTCCGCCAGCCAGGCGTCGAGCCGCCTCTCCAGGGCTGCCTCGAGGATCCTCCTCTCGAGCAGCTCCACGGCCTCCTCCCTTGCCGACTCGTGTTCCGGGATCACCTCTACGAGCCTGACGGCCAGGTGGCCCGAGCCTCCGGCGTACGGCGCCGGCCCCAGCCAGGTCGTCGTGTCGGCCGGATCCAGATCGAAGACGGCCCCGCCCAGCCCCAGGGGGATCTCGGCGGACAGCAGCGGTCTCGTGATCTGTCCCGGCTGGAGAGCGTTCGAGAGCGCAGGCACCCAGCCGAGGCCTGCCGAGGCCTCGGCCGCGGTTCCCGCCGCGATCGCCCTCCTGAATCCCTCGAGGGAGTCGGGGGGCACCACCACGCACTGGATCACGCGCTTCTCCGGGATCAGGGGCGGATCGGCCGCCCAGGCCGAGTCCAGCATCTCGTCCGTCACCTCGAGACCTGACGCGACGGTGTCGAAGAAGAGGCTGTCGACGGCCATCGGCATGACCCAGTCCCGCGACGCCCTCAGGACGGAGTCGGCACGGGCCGGATGGCGGGCTGCGAACTCGCCGGCCGTTGCTGAACGGTTCACGAGGACGCCCGCGAAGGTGTACAGCCAGGCCGTGTCGGCAGGGAAGACGAAGCCGGCGGAGCGCTCGACATCGATCTCGGCAGCCATCTGGGCTGCGGTCCAGGTTCCCCATGCGCTCGTGACCAGGGTGTCCCCCGGAGAGAACGAGGAATCCCCCGCGAACCAGCCTGCGAGCTTCTCGAATGCGCGCCTGTCGAAGGCCGGGCGATCCGCCTCCCATCTCGAGCGGAGCAGGCTGTCCAGCCCTCCGCCGGTGGGATCTCCCGTCTCGGCGGCCACGGAGTCCCTCATCAGGCGGCACATGATCTCCCGCGCACGGGAGAGCCTGGCGAAGACCAGGGCGGGGCGGTCGAGATAGCCCATCCTCTCGACCTCCCTCTCGAGCATCGCCCTCCTCGCCAGTGCGAGGACGAACTCCCCGATGGTGTTGTCGCTCTGCTCGAAGTGAGCCCGGGAGGAGGAGTCGAGGCTGATCCACTCCTGGCCGGCCTCGCAGGTGGTGATGGTGTCGCCTTCGATAACCAGCAGCCAGGAGTCGGGTCCCGGACGGCTGCCGCACCCGATGACGGCAAGGGCTGCTGCTGCGGCAAGAAGTCTCTTCACGGCTGCCCCCGGCGAGGGATGGCGATCACCGCGACCCCCTCCGGCTAGAGTATGACCCTGGGCCTGTACTCCCCGAAGACCTTCCTGAGGACTCCGCACACCTCGCCCAGCGTCGCGTACTTCCGGACGCATTCCAGGATGGGCGGCATGAGGTTGTCCTGTCCCTCCGAGGCGGAGGCCAGATCCGCGAGCGCCCCCTCGACGGCTCGTGAGTCCCTGGAGCTCCTGACCGAGGCCAGCTTCGCGCACTGCGAGGTCTCGATGGAGGGATCCACCCTCAGGAGCCCCGTCGGGGGCGGCTCCTCGATGCGGTAGCTGTTCACTCCCACGACGACGCGCTCGCCGGACTCGATGTCCTTCTGGTAGGAGTAGGCCGCATCCTGGATCTGCCGCTGGGGATAGCCCTCCTCTATGGCCCGGACCATCCCGCCGAGGGCGTCGATCTTCTCGATGTACTCCCTGGCCTGCTCCTCGATCCGGTCGGTGAGCTCCTCGACGAACCAGCTGCCTCCCAGGGGATCGACCGTGTTGACCACCCCGCTCTCGCATGCGACGATCTGCTGCGTGCGGAGGGCTATCCTGACGGAATCCTCGGATGGCAGGGCTAGAGCCTCGTCCCTGCTGTTGGTGTGCAGGCTCTGGGTTCCGCCGAGCACGGCGGAGAGGGTCTGTATCGCCACGCGGATGATGTTGTTGTCGGGCTGCTGGGCCGTCAGGGTCGATCCGCCGGTCTGCGTATGGAATCTCAGCATCATGCTCTCGGGCTTCGCGGCGCCGAACCTGTCCCTCATGAGCGAGGCCCACAGCCTTCTCGCCGCCCTGAACTTGGCGACCTCCTCGAAGAGGTCGTTGTGGGCGTTGAAGAAGAAGCTGAGGCGCGGCGCGAAGTCGTCGACGGCCAGGCCCGCCTTCAGGGCCGCCTCAACGTAGGCGATGCCGTCGGCCAGGGTGAAGCCAACCTCCTGGGGGGCGGTGCATCCGGCCTCGCGGATGTGGTAGCCGGAGATGCTTATCGTGTTCCAGCGGGGGATCTCCCTCCCGCAGTACTCGAAGGTGTCGGTGATCAGGCGCATGGACTCGGCGGGCGGGAAGATGTAGGTGCCCCTGGCCATGTACTCCTTCAGGATGTCGTTCTGGATGGTGCCCCTCAGCTTCGAGGGCGGGACCCCCTGCCGCTCGCCGACGCAGATGTACATGGCGAGCAGGACCGCGGCCGGGGAGTTGATGGTCATCGAAGTGGACACCGTCTCGAGCGGGATGCCGTCGAAGAGGATCTCCATGTCGGCCAGGCTGTCTATCGCGACGCCCACCTTGCCGACCTCGCCCGAGCTGAACGGGTCGTCCGAGTCGAGACCGATCTGGGTGGGGAGGTCGAAGGCGACCGAGAGGCCGGTCTGGCCCTGGTCGAGCAGATAGCGGTAGCGCCTGTTGGACTCCTCCGCCGTTCCGAAGCCGGCATACTGCCTCATCGTCCAGAACCTGCCGCGGTACATGGTCGGCTGGACCCCGCGGGTGTACGGGTACTCACCGGGGAAGCCGATCTCCTCCGGATAGTCCCCGCAATCGCAGCCGGGCAGGTAGAGCCTGTCTATCTCCAGGCCCGAACCGCTCCGGAAGGAGCTCTTCTGTTCAGGGTACTTCGACAGCACCGGTTCGAGGCTCTCCCTCTCCCAGCGCTTCCTCTCCTCTTCGAGCCTGCCGGGCATCGATCCTCCCTCAGGGGACTCGCGGGTCATAGTCCCTGGCGCCCTCCTGGCCCCGCATCACGCGGAGGCCTCCCAGGGCGAGCGCTTCCATCTCCATCTCGCCGGGGTATATCATCACCGGTGCGAGGAACTCCACCATCTCCTTCACCCAGCCCGTGAAGCGTCTGTCGAAGGCGATGCCGCCGGTGAGCACTATCGCATCTATGTCGCCCTTCAGAACCGGGGCGAGGAAGCCGATCTCCTTGGCAACCTGGTAGGCCATCGCGTGGAAGATCTCCTCGGCCCGGCCGTCTCCCTCGTCGATCCAGCGCTCGACCTCGCGCATGTCGTTCGTCCCGAGGTAGGCGACGATTCCGCCTGCGCCCTTGTTGAGCTTGAGAAGCTCCTCCTTCGTGTAGCTCCCGCTGAAGCAGAGGCCGATGAGCCCCGCCACCGGCAGGCCGCCGCTGCGCTCGGGAGAGAAGGGGCCGTCGCCGTTGAGCGCGTTGTTGACGTCGATGATCCGGCCCCTGCGATGTGCTCCCACGGAAATGCCCCCGCCGAGGTGGACGACTATCAGGTTGACGTCATCGTAGTTCTTCCCGATGTCGGCGCTCGCCTTCCTGGCGACGGCCTTCTGGTTGAGGGTGTGGAGTATGGACCGTCTGGGGAGCTGGGGGAGTCCGCTGTATCTTGCGAGGGGTTCCATCTCGTCCACGACCACCGGATCGGTGATGAAGGCGGGGCAGCCGGCCTCCTTCGAGAAGGAGTCGGCTATGAGCGCGCCCAGGTTCGACGGGTGCTCCCCCTGGACGCCCCTCCTGACGTGATCGAGCATGATCTCGTTGACCCTGTATGTCCCGCCCTCCACGGGATAGAGGACGCCTCCGCGCCCCACTACCGCATCGAAGGAGGAAACGGGGTATCCCGCCCTCTCCAGCTCCGAGACGATCACACCCCTGCGGAAGTCATACTGGTCCACGATCCTGGCGTAGGGCGTGATCTCCTCCAACGAGTGGGAGAGCTTGGTGTTCCAGACTTCTCGCTCGTTCTCGAAAACGGATATCTTCGTGGAGGTGGATCCGGGGTTGATGGCGAGAATCCTGAAGGTTTCCTTCATGTTTCCCCCTTGTGGCAAGACCCCCGGATTCTACGACCGGGGGGCGGGCAAGGCAAGAACGTGGTAGGGATGAGAAGGAACAATCTCTCGGCTCTGTCGGACATCGAGATGCTGCGCAGGGAGCTGGGCCGCCTCGAAGAGGGGTTCCGCCTCGAGAGGGAGGATGTCCTCGGGGAGGGGACGCGGGAGGCCCTGCTGCGATTCCGCGAGAGGAGCCGCACGAGGTTCCAGCCGGAGTGCGCGAGGATCTCGACCGAGCTGCACAGGATCGTCTCGCTGCTCGTCGAGGGGGAGGAGTGGTTCGAGGAGGCATCCGACTCCGCCAGGGAGCTGGGCAGGAGGCTGTCCGCCGTCATGGCCCGTCTGGTGGGAACCCCGAACAGGCTCGTGAGGCATGCCCCGACGATAGAGAGTTTGGCCTCGGGCAGGACGCGCGAGGAGTCGCGGGCGTCCCGCGACCCGTGCTGCGGGGAGGAGGACCTCTCGGACACTGATCCGCCGGTCGAGTGCCCGATCTGCGGGTCCGTACTCATGACCGACAGGGAGTTCACGGTTCTGGTCTGCCCCGGGTGCGGCGTGCGGGAAACGGTCGAGCCCGATCCGACCGTGTAACCACCAACCACCCCAACCACCTTCGGTTTTAAGATCTTTCAGGTTCCATCACCTATGCGTTGCACCGCATGATGATTGAAAACACTGAATTCCTTGCGACATCCGGGCGCAGGAGAACACCTCAGGTCTTCGACCCCTCCCTCGAGAGGAGGTCCATCGTCAGCTTCCTGTAGATCCTGAACCTGGCCCCGCCCAGGTGACGTCCTCCGTACCATCTGGCGACCAGCACGAGGCTGTCGAGAGCGTTGCAGGCCTGCATGATCTCAAGGATGCAGCGACCGGACCCGCTCTCCCCGCCATCTCCACGGGACTCCAGGACAGACCCGTCACCACTCGAGCATCTGGCGGCCCAGCTGAGGTGTGTTGCCTTGCCCAGCCTGAACTCCCGCGCAAGATCGTCGATCAAGCCCCCGATGCCGTCAGTGGATCTCAAAGGAGCTCCGCATGCGAGGAACCTGCTGCGGTTCTGCTCGAACCTCTCACCACAGACCAGGTGCGTCAGGGCTGTTCTGACGCAGTTCTCAGGCATGGCGACTGGTCATCCCGGTGGTCACCTCGGAAGGACCGAATTGAAGGCAGTTTTCAAGGTGTTGTCGAACAACAAGTAACCCAAACAATCTTAAAGAAGTTAAAACCGAACTGGATGGGACCGGATGGGAGGTCAGGGGGTGAGGCGCTTCGCATCCCGAGGATACATCGTCGCAAGTCGGATGTTGTCGATGTTCAGGATCCTCGCGGCAAGCCTCTCCAGACCTATCGCAAGCCCGCCGTGAGGCGGAAGCCCCGTCCGGTGCGCCATCAGGTAGCTCTCGAAATCCGCCGGGTCCAGGCCGAAAGACCTGAGCTTGCCTACCTGCATGTCGTAGTCGTGTATCCTCTGGCCCCCCGTCGTCACCTCCAGCCCCCTGAACAGCAGGTCGAAGCTGAGGGTGAGCCCGGGTTGGTCAGGGTCGTCCATCGTGTAGAAGGGTCTCTTCGAGGTGGGGAAATGGGTGACGAACACCCACTCGCTGTCCCACTCCCGGGCGGAGTGCTCGCAGACGAGCTTCTCCTCCTCGGGCTCCAGATCCGGTTCTCCCGCATAGCTCCGCCCGGCAGCGGCGCCTGCGATGGCATGGGCCTCCTCCAGCGTGACGCTGGGAATCGCCGCGGGAATCACGGGAACCGCGGCCCCCAGGATCTCCATCTCGTAGGCACAGGATTCCGCCAGCCGGGACAACATCTCCCCGAGGACGTCGGCCTCGGTCGCCATCACATCGCGGAAGCCTCCGATGAAGCCCATCTCCATGTCGAGCGAGGTGTACTCGTTGATGTGGCGGGAGGTCTGGTGCGGCTCCGCCCTGAACACCGGCCCGACCTCGAACACCCTCTCGTAGAAGGCCACCGCGGACTGCTTGTAGAACTGCGGCGACTGCGCCAGGAAGGCCGTCCTGTCGAAGTACTGGAGCTTGAAGATGTTGGCCCCGCCCTCCGCCCCGGCGAAGCAGATCTTGGGGGTTCTTATCTCGGTGAAGCCCCTTGATGACAGGGCGCCGCGGAATCCGTCCGCCAGCGCCGCAGCCACCCGGAGGCGCGCCCGCTCGACCGGGTGCCTCAGGCTTATCGGCCTCAGGTCGAGATTGGTCTCGATGTGCAGGTCGAGGATCTTCTTGGTCAGGTCGACGGGAGGTGTCTCCGGCGCCGCGCTCAGGAGCTCGAGGCCCTCCACCCTGATCTCGGAGTCGCGAGGTCTGATCGAGGCATCCTTGATGGCCGCCCGTCCGACGGTTCCCGTCACGCGTACGCAGTTCTCCTCGCGGAGCCTGTCGAGGGCCTCACCGCCGGCGGCCGCCTCCATGACGCACTGCACGAGGCCATCGTGCCTCCTGAGGACGACGAACGCTCCCCAGGAGAGCCTCCTGATCCTCTGCACGGTGCCGTGCAGCGAAATCGCCGCACCCTCCGGCATCGATGAGATGTCCGACGCCGACAGGAGCCTGCCGATGCCCGACGGACCGATCCTCTCCATCAGGGATTCCCTCCAGGCCTAGATGGGGCGACGGAGGCCGGAACCGCCCGGCCTGCCGTCACCCCGACATGCTCCGCGCCCCGTCAGGCCCCCAGGACCTCTTTCATGGAGCGGTCGATTATCTCCAGAGCCAGGTCGATCTCAGAGGCGGTGATGTTCAGGGGGGTCCTGAACCTGATGCTGTTGCAGCCGCACGGGAGGATGATCGCGCCGTTCGCGAAGATCGCCTCGATCATCCTGTTCCTCGTGTCGCCGTCGGGGAGGTCCACGGCGCACATGAGGCCTCTGCCCCTGACGTTCGTCACCGCGGGATACCTGCCGGCGAAGCCGTGGAGACCCTCCATCAGCTGCGATCCGCGTTCGCGGACGTTGGCGAGGATGCTCTCCTCCTTCATTATCTCTAGGTATCTGGTGCATCTGACCATGTCCGTCAGATTGCCGCCCCATGTCGAGTTGAGCCTGCTGGACTCGTGGAAGACGTTGCCCTGAACCTCGTCGATCCTCCTGTTGGAGGCGCAGCCGCAGATCTGCGACTTCTTGCCGAAGGCGAACAGGTCCGGCTCGACGCCGAGGCCCTGCCAGGCCCACCAGTCCCCGGTCAGCCCCATGCCTGACTGCACCTCGTCGAACACCAGCATGAAATCGTGCCTGTCGGCCCGGTCGCGCAGCTCTCCGAGGAACTCGGGGCGAAGGTGCCTGTCCCCGCCCTCCGCCTGTATCGGCTCGACCAGGAGGCAGGCGATGTCATGGCCGTAACGGGCTATCGCCTCGTCTATCTCGGCGAGGGCCTGCCGCTCCGATGCGACCGTCTGCTCCAGATGCCTCTCGAGCGGGAAGGTGGCCGCAGGACTCGAGATTCTCGGCCAGTCGAACCTGGGGTAGTACATGTACTTCCTGGGGTCGGCCGTGTTCGTCAGCGAGAGGGTGTAGCCGGTCCTGCCGTGGAAGGCGTGCTGGAAGTGGATGACCCTGCTGCCGATCTCCCCCCTGCCGGCGGCCAGGTTCTTCCTGACCTTCCAGTCGAAGGCCGCCTTCAGGGCGTTCTCGACTCCCAGCGCTCCGCCGTCGACGAAGAACAGGTAGGGATGGCTGGCCGGAACGACCGTTTCGGCGAAGGTGTCGACGAAGAGCGCCATCTCCTCCGTGTAGAAGTCCGAGTTGGAGGGCTTGTTCAGGGCGACCTCGGCGATGTGCCGCATGAAATCGGGCTCAGTCAGCCTCGGATGGTTCATGCCCAGCGGGCAGGATGCGAAGAAGCTGAACAGGTCGAGGTAGTCGCGGCCGCCCTCGGAGTCGTGTACCCAGCTTCCGTGGCTCTTCCTGAGGTCGAGGACGATCTCGAACCCGTCGGCGAGCATGTGTTTCGCGATGGTCGGCCGGACCATCGGAGCGGGGATGCGCCTCATGGGACACCTTCCTTTGATGGAACCACGAACCGCCCTCGGGATCGCAGGAGCCCCGGCGGCCGTGAACGTGAAACGGCCCGTACTTCCCGTCGAATCTCTCGGCCCCGAAATCCGGTGTCAACTCCGCATTGCGATAAATGCGACAGGCTTTCTATATTCTGCTTCCTTCCCGAGGAGTACGGAGGCATTCCCGATCACCAGGAGTCAGGGGGGCGAGATGAATCCTACGAGATCGCTGGACGAACTGAAGAAACTGGCGCGCGAGCTACCCTCCAGGAGGGTGGCGGTGGTCAGGGCCGACGAGGTCGAGACTCTTCTGGCGCTCGGCGAGGCGGTCCGGGCGGACATGGTCGAAGCGGTGCTGGTCGGACCCGGAAACGAGATAAGAGCCTGCGCGGAGAAGGCCGGATTCGATCTGGAGGGAATCGAGATCGTCGAGGCCCCCGACGACCAGACGGCGTCCGTCAGGGGGGTCGAGCTCGTCCGCGAAGGCCGGGCCGACGTCCTCATGAAGGGTCTTGTCGCAACGAGCAAGTTCCTGCACGCCATAGTAGACCGCGAGCACGGCATCCGCGGCGAGGGCCTGCTCAGCCACGTCGCCGCCTTCCAGGTCCCCACATACCACAAGCTGCTCATCGTGACCGATGCGGCGATGGTCATCGCCCCTTCGTTCGACGAGAAGCTCATCCTCCTGCGCAATGCCGTCACCGTGGCCAACGCCCTCGGCATAGCCAGACCCAAGGCCACCCTGGTCTGCGCCAAGGAGGAGGCGTACGAGAAGATGCCCTGCACCATGGAGGCCGCCAGGATGAAGGAGATGGCCTCGCAGGGCCTGCTGGGCGAGGTGATCTTCGACGGACCCCTGGCCATGGACCTGGCGGTCTCGTCCGAGGCTGCGCGCATCAAGAAGGTGCAGAGCCCGGTGGCCGGCGATGCCGACATCATAGTCACGCCCGACATCGAGGCCGGGAACGTTCTCTACAAGACGCTCATCTTCCTCGCGGGGGCCGAGCTGGGCGCTGTGGTCATGGGCGCCAGGTGCCCCGTCGTCCTGACCTCGAGGGCCGATTCGGCCGAGTCGAAGCTCTGCTCCATCGTCCTCTCCGGCGTCATCGCGTCCCGGCTGGGAGGGGCTGACGGAAGATGAGGGTGGCGATCGCATCTGATCACGCCGGGTCGGAACTCCGCAGGACCCTCGTCCGCTGGCTGGCCGAGAACGGGCATGTGGTCCTCGACCTCGGGCCCGAGGAATCCGGATCCGTGGACTACCCCGACTACGCCTCCCGAGTGGTGGACGCCGTGAAGCAGAGCAGGGCCCTGTTCGGCGTTCTGGTCTGCAACACGGGACTGGGCATGAGCATGGCGGCCAACCGCCACAGGGGCATCAGGGCCGCGCTCTGTCTCTACCCGCTGATGGCCTCGTATGCGAGGAGGCACAACGACGCCAACGTACTCGTGCTCGGAGCGGGCCTCACGCCGGGATTCCTGGCGACCGAGATCCTGGGGACGTTCCTGGCCGGGAGCTTCGAGGGCGACCGCCACCAGAGGCGGATAGACAAGCTCGACGCCCGACCGGACGGCGGGAGCGCATGATCGATCTCGTCTGCGGCGCCAGACCCAACTTCATGAAGGTCGATCCGGTGCTCAGGGCTCTCGGATCGCGGATCGGCACGAGGCTGGTGCACACCGGCCAGCACTACGACCATGCGATGTCCCAGGGCTTCTTCGAGGCCCTCGGACTGCCCAGGCCGGACGTGAACCTCGAGGTGGGCTCGGCGGGTATCACCAGGCAGACTGCGCTCATAATGGAGCGCTACGAGGAGAGCCTCCCGGATCCCCTCCCCGAGGCCACCGTCGTCGTCGGCGACGTCAACTCGACCCTCGCCTGCGCCCTGGTCGCGGTTCGCCGCGGCGTTCCCGTGGTCCACGTGGAGGCGGGTCTGAGGAGCGGCGACAGGACCATGCCCGAGGAGATCAACCGCCTCCTGACCGACCAGCTGGCCGACCTGCTCCTCATCACGAGCCCGGAGGCCCGCGGGAACCTCCTTGCCGAGGGCAGGCCCGAGGGCGCGATATCGATGGTGGGCAACCCCATGATAGACACTCTCCTGAGGCTGCTCCCCGTCGCGCTGCGCAGCTTCCCCCCCCCAGGCGGCCGGACCGGGCTCGTAACGCTGCACAGGCCGTCGAACGTAGACGAACCGGACCGTATGGGCCGGATCCTCGACTCCCTGGGATCCCTCGCGACGATAGACTTCACGTTCCCCGTGCATCCCAGGACGATGAAGGGCCTGGAGACCTGGGGCATGACCGGGAGGGTCCCTGTAAACGTGCACCTGCGCCCCCCGATGGACTATCTCGAGTTCATAGCCCGCGAGAGCGGCGCCTGCGTGGTCATCACGGACTCGGGCGGGGTGCAGGAGGAGACCACCGTGCTGGGCGTGCCCTGCGTCACAGTCAGACCCAACACCGAGCGTCCGGTCACGGTCGATGCCGGCACCAACATCCTCTGCCCGGACCCGGAGGGTCTGGCGGCCGCGGTGGAGGGTCAGATGGCCGCAAGACCTCCCGTCCCCCCGGTCATCCCCATGTGGGACGGAGGAGCCGGACCCCGGATAGCCGATGCCCTGGCAGGGTTCCTCACGAAGGGAGAATCCCGATGACACGCCTGATCCCGCTGCTCCTCGGCCTGGCCGTATCGACCGCATGCGGCCGCCCATCCCCGATGCCGGGGGGCGATCCGGGGATCCAGCGCTTCGCCGTCTCCCTCAGGGGCGAGGAGATAGGCTACTTCGAGATGACCGTCGAGGAGCTGGGCACCGACTCGATACTCCTGAAGGAGGAGACCGTCTGGGATCTCTGCCTCATGGGGACCACGCGGCACGTCGTGATGTCGCTCGAAGCGCGGGCCGACACCTCGCTCAACCTCGGCAGCCTGGATTTCAGCCTGTCGGACGGCTCCGCGGTCATCGAGTCGAGAACCGTGAGGACCGGCGGAACCCTGACGACGACCGTCTCGTCGGCCGGTCGCGAGATGACCATGACCGCCGTCTTCGAGGGGGACTATCTGCCGGCGGTCACGGACCTGGCCGCCGCGAGGATGAGCTGGAGCGAAGGCGACAGGCTGACCTTCCCCGCCTTCGACCCCGCCACGGGAACGGTCAGCACCGCCGACCTCGAATGCACGGGCTCTGAGGAGGCCGTGCTCCTCGGCGACACCGTCGAGGCTGCGGTCGTCGAGGTCTCCTACCTGGGCACGACGACCACCCTCTGGGTCTGCGACGGGCAGATCATCCGCGAACTCGACGAGGGCCTGGGGATGGAGCTCACCCGCGTTCCCCCGGGCCAGCAGGGCGATGTCTCGAGCAACCGCGACCTGTACGAGGTCTTCTCCGTTGGCTCCACCCCCATCTCCGACCCGAGGTCCACCGGCTCCAGGGCATTCAGCCTCGTGGGCGACATCGACTGGTCCGCGTTCACGCTCTCCTACCCGCCCGTCCAGACGGCCGAGGGATCGATCGTAAGGGTGACCACATCAGTCCCGGACACGGTGGCCCCCTTCCCGCCGGCGATCCCGGCGGGTTTCGATCCGGCCTGGCTCGCGGGGGAGCCCATGATCCAGACTTCCGACCCCAAGATCATCCAGCTCGCCGACAGCCTGACGCAGGGAGCCAGGGACTCGTGGGCCGCCGCCCAGGGGCTGTCGCGCTTCGTCGACGCTTTCGTCAGCAACACGCCGACCGTTTCGCTGCCGTCGTCGGTCGAGGTCCTCGAGAGCGGCAGGGGTGACTGCAACGAGCACACCGTCCTGTTCGTGGCGCTCGCAAGGGCGGCCGGCCTGCCCGCACGGACCTGCGCGGGTATCGTCTATCTCGACGGCTCGTTCGGCTACCACGCCTGGCCCCTGGTCTGGGTGGGGGAGTGGGTGCCCATGGACCCGACCTTCGGTCAGTTCGTCGCCGATGCCACGCACATCATCCTGGCCGAGGGCAGTCTCGAGTCGCAGTACGTGATCACCGCCGTCATGGGAAGGCTGAGCGTCGCCGAGATCCCGCTGGCGGAGCCTTGACGCACACGCGCATCTCCGTCGAGCAGGCCATGCGGAGAGCCCTGGACCTGGCCTCCCGCGGCAGGGGTGCGGCCTTCCCGAATCCGATGGTCGGGGCGGTCGTTCTGCGCGAAGGCGAAGTGGTCGGAGAAGGCTTCCACGAGTGCTGCGGCTCGGCGCACGCCGAGTCGACGGCCATCAGAACGGCATCCGCGCCTCTCGACGGCGCCACCCTTGTCGTGAACCTGGAGCCCTGCTGCCATACCGGCCGCACCGGTCCCTGCGTCGAGGAGATCTCCGCCGCGGGCATCTCGAGGGTCTTCGTGGGGATGAGGGATCCCGATCCCAGGGTGGACGGCCGCGGCATCGAGTGGATGAGGCGCTGCGGCATCGAGGTCGAGACGGGCCTCCTCGAGGAGGACTGCGCGGAGCTCAATCGGGCATACATCCACTACAAGGCGACCGGCAGGAGTCTGGTGAGGCTCAAGCTGGCGGTGTCCCTGGACGGCAGGCTGGCAGCCCGGGACGGCTCCAGCAGGTGGATCAGCAACCCGTCCTCGCGTGCCGCGGCCGGGAGGATGAGGTCCGAGGCCGACGCCGTGATGGTCGGTGCCGGGACGCTCCGGGCGGATGATCCTTCGCTCCTCCCCCCCTGCATGACCCCCGGCAGGCGCTTCCGGCGCATCGTCGCATCCGGTCGGGAAGCGCTCCCGTCCGGGGCGAGGCTCTTCGACGGAGCCGCAGAAACCGTCGTCGCCGCCCCGCGGGGGATGATCCCGGCCGGGATACCCTCCTGCGTGGAGGTCTGGGAGATCGCCCCCTCCGAAAGGGGGCTCGACCTCGCCGGGCTGCTCGAGAGGACCGCCGCGGAGGGGATCGGTGAGGTGCTGTGCGAGGGCGGTTCCAGGCTCGCGACCTCGCTCCTGGCAGGCGGGCTCGCCGAACGCCTTTCCGTGTTCGTGGCCCCCGTCCTTCTCGGTGGTTCGGGGCTTCCCGCGACGGGCGACCTGGGCGTATCATGCATGGGCGGGGCCGTCGGACTGGAGGGCGTCAGGACGGAGATCCTGGACGGTGACGTCCTCGTGGAGGGAAGAGTTGTTCACGGGGCTCGTTGAGAGGACGGCGGAGGTGGTGGCACCGGGACGCACCCTCAGGGTGCGCGCGCCGGGCCTTGTCTCCGAGCCGGGCTGGAGCGTGTCGGTCGACGGCTCGTGCCTGACGGTGGCGGGGCTCGACCGCGGCGACCTTCTCTTCGAACTGTCGCCCGAGACCCTCTCCAGGACAATCGCGAGAGAGTACAGGAGGGGCTCGATCGTGAACATCGAGCTGCCTCTGAGGGCGGATGCGAGGCTTCACGGCCACATCGTGACCGGCCACGTCGACGGGACCGGGAGGATCGTCTCGTTCGTCCGCAGGGGCGGCTGTGCGGAGGCCACGGTCTCGTTCCCGCCCTCGATGAGGCGGCTGATCGTGGAGAAGGGGTCAGTGGCCGTCAGCGGCATCAGCCTCACCGTGGCGTCCGTGTCCGGTGACCGCTTCACCTCGGTGCTGGTCCCCGCGACGCTCGCCTCCAGCAGCGCAGGCGGATGGACGCCGGGGGCCGCAGTGAACATCGAGACCGACATCATCGGGAAGTATCTGCTGGGCAGAGATCTGCAGGGGGAGCGCGACGCCCTGCTCGGGGAGTACCTTGGAAGGCATGAGAACGGCTCCGGCTGAGGAGGCGATAGGCGCGATCGCCCGCGGCGAGATGATCATCGTCGTGGACGACGAGAACAGGGAGAACGAGGGCGACCTCGTGGTGGCTGCGGAGAGGTGCACTCCCGACGTGGTGAACTTCATGGCCAGGGAGGCCAGGGGCCTCGTCTGCCTGGCGATGACCGGCGAGGATCTCGAGCGGCTGGACATCGGCAGGATGGTCCAGAACAACACCGCGCTGCACGACACGGCGTTCATGGTCAGCATCGACGCGGCCAGGGGTGTAAGCACCGGCATCTCGGCCTCTGACAGGGCGAGGACGATCGAGGTCGCCCTCTCCCCCGACTCCAGGCCGGAGGACCTCGCCAGGCCCGGTCACATCTTCCCCCTCTGTGCGATGGAGGGCGGCGTGCTCCGCAGGACGGGTCACACCGAGGCCGCGGTCGACCTCGCCCGCCTTGCCGGGCTCAGGCCCGCCGGGGTCATCTGCGAGGTGATGAACGACGACGGCACAATGGCCAGGCTCCCGCAGCTCCTCGAATTCGCCGGGAGGCACCACCTGATCCTGACCTCGGTCGAGGAGCTAGTGCGATACAGGCGGAGGACCGAGAAGTTCGTGAGGCGCACCGCCGAGACCAACCTGCCGACGGAGTGGGGCACCTTCAGGCTTTTCATATACGAGAACATCCTGGACCACGAGCTGCATGTGGCCCTGGTCAAGGGCGATGTCGGCAGCGGCGGGGATGTCCTTGTGAGGGTCCATTCACAGTGTCTCACGGGAGACGTCTTCGGTTCGAGGAGATGCGACTGCGGCTCGCAGCTGCACCTTGCCATGGAGAGGATCGAGCGCGAGGGCAGGGGGGTCCTCCTCTACATGTCCCAGGAGGGCAGAGGCATAGGGATAGTCAACAAGATCCACGCCTACACCCTCCAGGACCACGGGCTGGACACCGTCCAGGCCAACGAGGAGCTGGGCTTCGCCGACGACCTGAGGGACTACGGCATAGGCGCCCAGATCCTCTCCGACCTCGGCCTGTCGCGGATCAGGCTGCTCACCAACAATCCCCGCAAGATCGTGGGTCTGAGCGGCTACGGTCTCGAGATAGTCGAGCGGGTGCGGATCGAGACCGAGCCCCTGGAGGAGAACGAGAAGTACCTGAGGACGAAGAAGGACAAGCTCGGACATCTGCTGGAAGGAGTGGGCGATGGCGTGGATTCATGAGGGAACGCTCGGGGGCGGCGGGCTGCGCATTGCCATCGTGGCCGGCCGGTTCAACGGCTTCATCACCGAGAGGCTCATCGAGGGCGCCCTGGACTGCCTGGAGCGCCACGGGGTGAACCCTGACGACATAGACATCTTCAAGGCTCCCGGGGCCTGGGAGGTCCCGGCGGTGGCCGCGCGCGTTGTGGACGCCGGAGGCTTCGACGCAGTCATCTGTCTCGGCGCCGTCATAAGGGGCGACACCCCCCACTTCGACTACGTGGCGGCGGAGAGCGCCAAGGGCATAGCCGCCCTCTCGATCGAATCCGACATCCCCGTGGTCTACGGCGTCATCACAGCCGACACGGTGGAGCAGGCCGTGGACAGGGCGGGCGCCAAGTCCGGCAACCGGGGCTTCGACGCAGCCCTGACCGCGCTCGAGATGGCGAGCATCTTCCACTATCTCGACGAGGATGACGACGAGGAAGACGAGGACGACGAGGAAGACGGGGACGAGGGATCAGGGAAGGACGGCGAGTAGCTCTTGGGCGTCCGCAACAGGGCCCGGAGGCTGCTTCTCCAGGCCAGATACGCCGCGGAGCTCAACGGCGATCCCGTCGCGGAGAATCTCGATCAGCTCGGGCTGTCGACCAGGTTCGAGGAACCCGACCGGGTCTGGCTTCGCGACCTCGCAGCCGCGATCGAGCGCAACCGCGAGGCTCTCGACTCGGACATCTCGGCCGCCCTGGAGAACTGGACGCTGGACAGGCTGCACCTCCTCGCCAGGCTCATCCTCGAGCAGGCCGTGGGGGAGGTGAGATTCACGGACGTCCCCATGCCCGTGGCCATCGACGAGGCCGTGGACCTCGCGGGGGACTTCGTCGACGCGGAGGCTGCGAGGTTCGTCAACGGTGTTCTGGACAGGG
This sequence comes from uncultured bacterium, assembly GCA_964603785.1. Taxonomy (GTDB): domain Bacteria; phylum Fermentibacterota; class Fermentibacteria; order Fermentibacterales; family Fermentibacteraceae; genus CAZRWD01. Next base: position 138,471 of record CAZRWD010000002.1, on the reverse strand, counting down.
TCCTCGGCGGCTCGGGCGGGAACTGAGGGGTGCTGCTCCGGGTCCTTTCCGACATCCATTCCAACATCCAGGCCCTCGAAGCCGTGCTGGCGGATCCATCGGGAAGGGAGGCGGACGCCACCGTCTGCCTGGGTGACATCGTCGGTTACGGCGCCGATCCCTCCTCGTGCGTCGATGCGGTGAGGGACGGGGGCTGGCTCACGGTGGCGGGCAACCACGACTCGGGCGTGACCGGCGGAACAGGTCTCGACTGGTTCAACCCCATGGCCGCCGTCGTCATACGATGGACGAGGGACCGGCTCGATCCCGCCCGGCACTCCTTCCTGTCGGCACTGCCCCTGACGGCCGTCTCGGACCGTTTCCTGCTATGCCACTCCTACCCCCCGGACCCGGAGTCCTTCGACTATGTCACCCACCCTGCCCAGGCCCGCGAATGCTGTCGCAGGTTCCCGGGGAGGGTGATGCTGACCGGGCACACGCACACGCCCATGCTCTGGACCTGCCGGGGGGGGATGGATCCGTCCGGGCACGGAGTGCTGCCCGAAACCTGCGTCTTCACGGCGGGGAGCGTCGGGCAGCCTCGCGACGGCGATCCCCGCGCCGCGTACGCCCTCCTCGACACCGATACCATGGGGTTCAGGCACATGAGGGTCGGCTACGACACGGAGGCCGCCGCGGCGGCGATCCGGGCGGCCGGCCTGCCGGAGGTCTTCGCAGGAAGGCTCTTCGTCGGCAGGTGACCCGCTGCGGAACGGCCGGAGGACGGCAGCTCTCCGCCCCTTGCGGGAAGGCCTGCAAGGCGATTTTCAAATCATTGGACTACAAGGCGATATGGATCGTATTTCACCGATTTCAAACCCGAAGGGGTCTTGACGAGGCGGCGCGCTCCATGGCGGAGATCGTGCCTTCGGCGGTGCGCTCCCAGGTGAACGAGCGGGCCCATGCCAGACCCCCGTCCGATAGGCGCGCCCGCAGGGAGGCGTCGCCCAGGATCGACTGGAGTGCGTCCGCGAGCGCTTCCGCGTTCCCGTGCGGGACCAGCAGCCCCGTCTCCCCGTGCCTCACCGAGTCCCTCAGCCCGTCGCTGTCGCTCGCGACAACCGGAGTGCCGCAGGCGTTCGCCTCGACCACGGTGAGCCCCCAGCCCTCCTTCTCCGACGGCAGCGCGGCCACCCAGGCCCGTCTCAGCTCCGTGAGCTTCGCGGCCTCTTCGACGAATCCCGTGAACTCGACGGAGGACGAGATCCCGAGGGCCCCGGCCCTGTCCCGCAGCCGCCCGAGGTAGTCGCCCGAGCCGACCACCCGGAGCCTGGCCGGGACCCCCCGCCTGCCGAGGAGGGCGACAGCCTCCAGAAGGAACTGTATCCCCTTGTATTTCTTGATCCTGCCGACGTACAGGATTGAGCCCGGTTCGACCCGGACCGAGGGATCGGGGGAGTAGGCGTCCGCATCCATGCCGCAGGGGACCACGTCGATGGATCCCCCCGGGATGCCTCGCCGCTCGAGGTCGCGCTTCGTGCTCTCCGATATGGCCACGAAGCGGCAGCCGGCATAGGCGCGAGGGACGAGGCTCTCGAGGAGGTTCACGTAGAGAGCGAGCGGGAGGGCCACCTCCCTGTATGCGGTCGTCCCGAAGAGGTGCGGCACCACGACCAGGACGGGGACGGGGGACCATCGGGGCGCGAAGAACGGGAGCTTGCAGAGGTCCTCGACAACGAGGTCCATGGAGTGCAGGTCGAGATTCCTCCGGCACCATGAGGCGAGCCCGATGTTGAAGGTGAACCTGCCGCCCCGCCTGAGGATCCGGACCCCGTCGAGCACCTCCTCCCGCGGAAGCCCCCCGGAGGCCTGCGAGACCTGGACGACCTCGTGACCGGACGCGGCGGCCCTCCTGAGTATCTCGTGGAGGTGGACCTCGGCGCCCCCGGCCTCCGGATTGCGGGGATCCCGCCAGTTCAGTGCGAGGATCCTCAATCCGCAGGCTCCCTGAGGGCGAAGACCCCGAGGACGTATCCCAGACGCCTGCCGAGGACGGAGCTCTCCAGGCGGGCGCGCACCCTGCCGCGGACCCTGTGCAGGGGGGGGACCAGCACGGGGCGGAGGGGCAGCCTGATCCCGATCCTCCAGAGCGCCTCGCGCAGCAGCCTGTAGGGCAGCGAGGGGCTCATGAACCTGCCGTAGGCCCTGACCGGCCTGAAGCCCGACCTCGACAGCAGGCGCCGCAGCGATGCCTCGGTGAACTGCGTCTCCCAGCCGGCGAACCAGATGCCGAGGGCTATAAGGATCTTCTTCATGACGGTGAAGGGGTGCATCGCCTGGGGAACGTCGACGAGGAGGGTGCCCCCTTCGGCGAGCACCCTCCTGTTCTCCGCCAGGATCGGCGAGGGGTCCCGGAAGTGCTCGAGGACGCCCTGGTGGAAGACGAGGTCGAAGGCGCCGTCGCGGAACGGCATCGCCAGCGCGTCGCCCCTCACGAGGAGGAGCCCGCTGCCCGCAGTGGCCCCGCGGGCGAGGTCGATGGCTGCAGGGGAGTAGTCGAGTCCGACTGCGAGAGCGCCCGAGCGCGAGAGCAGCGCGCTGTCCCGGGCCGTGGCTGCGCCGACCTCGAGACAGCGCAGGCCGCGCACGTCCATGCAGGCGGCTATCTCCCCGGTTATCCGCCCGGCGTTGTCGTAGACCTGGTCCGGGGACCTGTCGCGCCTCCAGAACCTGTCCCAGTGGCTCCTGTCAGACGTCCTCATGCGGCCTCCCGCACAAAGCTAGCAACGGAAGGGCCGGGGCGCCACACTTGCCGGCCGCGTGCCCGAAACCCTATCTTCCCGCTAATTTTCCCGGAATCCCGCGAAGAAGGGCCCGAGGTGTCATCCCGCATCAGTCTCAGATCGTTCGACGAGCGCGACCTTTCGATGCTCGACATCTGGCGCAGGGAGATCCGCTCCGAGCAGTACATGGAGAGGCTGCACCCCGCCGCCTTCGAGTCGACCGGCCTCGAGGGCCTTGGGATCGACTTCGCCTGGTACGTCATCGAGGACGGGGGGGAGCCGGTCGGCTCCGTGTGGATCGAGAGGAGGCGGAACGATCCCTCGGTCGGGGTCCTCGGCATTGTCATCGGGCGGACGAGCTCCCTTGGCAGGGGCATCGGCACCCAGGCCATCCGGAAGGCTGTCCCGATGGCCAGGAGGCTTCTCGGATTCGACAGGGTGAGGCTCCTCGTCAGGAAGTCGAACCCGAGGGCGGTCGCCTGCTACCGGAAGTGCGGCTTCACGATCACGGGCGAGGGCTCGCGCCGTCTCGAGTCCGCGGGGTCCGTCGCCTTCTACAGGATGGAGCTCGAGCTGGGAGTCCCTCTGCGGGGCTCCGCCCGCAACGCCCCCCGCTCCCTGGCGGTCAGGACCGGATAGCGAGGGGGCGGCCTCCCGGCCGCCCCCCACCCGCGTCTGTCCCCCGGTCTATTCGATCGAGCTCTTGATGCCCGCCCAGGTGTCCTGGTCGAGTGCTCCGCCCATGTCGACCTGGACCTCGCTGATGTGGTACCCCGTGGAGTTCTGGTAGCTCCAGAAGAGGGTCCCCCTGGATTCGCACCAGCCAAGCCCGTAGGACTTCGTCGCCGTCGGGTCGGGGCAGGCCACGGTCTCGACCAGCGTCAGACCGGCGCCCGTGTACATGTAGAACTCCATCACTGGCGTGTTGTAGTGGGTCACGATCAGGGAGCCGAAGTCGTCAGTCGGGAATCCCGGGCCCCACGTGAGCCCCGAGACCTGGTCGGAGACGCCCGAGAGGGGGTAGCTGACCGCTCCGGTGCCGTCGGTGTCGAAGCGGTAGATGTTGGTCGAGCTGTTCGACTCCCACAGGTACATGTCCTCGGCGTCGTAGAACATGCCCCTGCCGTTGGCGCCGCTCGGGTTGGAGAAGGAGGTCCAGCCGCTCACGCCGTCGGAGTGATAGATGACCGTCGTGGCCCCCCAGCCGTTGATGTAGTACTCGCTGCCGTCCCATGCGACGTCGAAGCCGTACATCCCGCCCGGCCTGGCCACCTCGCCCACGTAGGACAGGTCGGAGGGGTCGGCGATGAAGACCTTGTTGTCCAGGCTGCTCACGAACAGGAGAACGTCGTCGAAGCACTCGATTCCCAGATAGTGCTGCGCGTACGATGGCTGGTAGGTGTTGAGGATGGTCAGGGTGATGGCGTTGGATCCCCCCCCGGGCAGGTCGGGCACGGCGGCGGCGCCGGAGAGGCTCCCGTCGCTCTCGACCGCCCAGGCCGTCATCGACACGAGCAGTGCAGCCGCCAGAAGTCCTGTTCTCATTCCCCACACTCCTTTCTCGGGTGACACATTTCCACGGAGGAAGATGGGGATTCGGGACGGTCGTGCCAATACCGGGGCTGGCATCCCGGCACAAACATATGTATACATGGCCCATGGGAGCGCTGATCCTGGCGAGGAGCTTCTATTCGTTCGGCTACGGGGTGGAGAGCCCCCTCTCGCTCGTGCAGTCGGCTCCGTCCGATGCGTCCTGTCTCGTTCTGGCCGATGCCGGAGGGGCGTACGGGATGCCGGACCTCGCCGACGCAGCACTCCGTGCCGGAGTCCGCGCCGGAGCCGGTGCGAGGCTTCCAGTGGGGGGTCGGGACGTCGTCTTCATCGCCATGTCCGGCGGCTGGCCGCAGCTCTCGTCCCTGGTGACGGCATTCCGGACCAGCCCGGACGGATCGCCCCCGGAGTGCCTCGCCGGATGCGGGAGGCTCGCCGCACTGGTCTTCTCGCCCGCCCAGGCCGGCCGTCTCTCTTCCTGCGGGTTCGACGGAGAGGTGTACGGAGCGGTTCTCCCGGCCGCCTTCGGCAGGCCGCCCCGGGAGGCGGCGGAAGCCTTCGCGGACGCGGGTGCAGGGCCGGTGGCGTGCCAGCCGGTGGTGTTCACATCCCCCGGCTCCTTCGAAGCCCACCGGATGGTCAGGTCCGCCTCGCTCCGCAGCGCGGAGGCCTCCCTCTCCCCGGGGGCCTTCGCATCGCGTGCGGCCGTGATGCCCGCCCCGGGAGACCTGGGACGGGCGTTCGCGGATGTTCCCGCGGCCGTCGCGAACGCCGCGGAGCTGGCCTCCGGGGTCGAGGGCTTCAGACCCGTGCAGGGGCTCCTCGGGAGCGTCACCGCCGTCGAGGATGCCCGCCGCCTGAAGGAGATCACGGAGGCGGGACTCACGAGGCTGTACGGACGCAGCCGCACGGCGGCCCGCAGGCTGGAGACCGAGCTCGCGGCGGTCCTGGATGCAGGCCTGGCGGGCTACTTCCTCGCCTTCATGGAGGTGGCGGAGTTCTGCGCTGCGCACGGGATAGCCGCCACGGCAAGGGGTTCGGCCGCCGGCAGCATCATCAGCCGCCTGCTGGGCATCTCGGGGGTGTGCCCGGTGCGCTACGGCCTGCCCTTCACGAGGTTCTTCAACACGCTGCGGCCCGACGCCCCGGACATCGACCTCGACATCGACAGCCTGGAGCGCGACAGGGTGGTCTCGTGGGCGCTTGACCGGTGGGGCGCGCGGTCGGCATGCGTGGGCGAGGTCGTGTGCCACAGGAGGCGCTCCGCCTTCCGCCTCGCCGCCGTCTCCACGGGCCTGAGCCCCGCGGACGTCGACACCATGTCGGCGCTCCTCGAGGACCGCGAGGCAGACGTATGGAGGAGGCAGCCGGGGAGGTACCTGCTCGAGAGGGCCGCCCTCGTCGAGGGGCTCCCTTCGCACATGGCGCCCCATCCCTGCGGCATTGTGATCGCGCCGGGGCCGGTCCGGGAGGTCGTGCCGCTCGAGCCCGGCGCCTCCGGGCAGCTCCTGACCCAGTTCGACCACGAGGGGGTCGAGAGCGCCGGCCTCCTGAAGATGGACCTCCTGGGGCAGAGGGGCCTCTCGGCCATCTCCCTCGCGTCGCGCTGGTCCGGGCTGGAGGGGGGCCTGGTCCTCGCCCCGCCGCGCGATCCCGGGCCGGCCCTCGAGCTGCTCGGCTCGGGAAGGACGATAGGGGTGACCCATGTGGAGTCCCCCGCGATGAGGGGGCTCCTGCGGGGCATGCGCATCGAGTCGCTCGAGGACGTGGCCGAGGCACTGGCCATGGTGAGACCCGGTGCCTCGGCCGGCACCGGGAGGCGGAGGCCCGGCGCGACATCCGCAGCCGTCCCCCGGGACGGGTTCCGGGTGCTCGAGGAGGAGCTCCACCGGAGCCTCCCGGGCGGATACCGCGGTCTGATGTTCGAGGACGACGTGTCGGAATGCGCCTCCTCCCTCCTCGGCATCGGCGCCGCCGAGGGCGACCTGGTGAGGAGGGAGCTCAGGAAGGGCAGGCTCCTGCCGTCCGACCTGGAGGCCTGGGGGAGCCCGCCCGCGAGGGCCGCCGCGATCCATGCCCTGCTGTCCGGCTTCAAGGGGTACGGCTTCTGCAGGGCCCACGCATTCTCCTACGCGGCGGTGGCCTGCGTGTCGGCGGCGATCAAGGCCGTCCGTCCGGCGGAGTTCATGGCCGCGGTGCTCGCCGGGGGAGGGGGCTTCTACGACCAGCGTACCTACGTGGAGGAGGCCAGGCGGATGGGGCTCCGGATACTCCCCCCCGGGGTGAACTCGGGAGCCTGGGCCGCAAGGCCGGTCGACGGGGGGGTCATGCTCGGCTTCGGCAGCCTCAGGGGCATGGGGCCGGCCGAGTTCGCGGCGCTCGAGAGGGGGAGGCCGTTCTCGGCGCCCTCCGAGGTGTCCGCGGCCGGGGTGGGCAGGCAGGTCGTGAAGGCCATGGCGATGGCGGGCTGCTTCGGCGAGATCGGGCTCAACAGGTCCCAGTCGCTGTGGGCGATGAACGCGAAGCCGGGCGGGTTCTTCTCCCGCGAGGAGACGGGCCTGCCCGGGCTCCCCGACCACGGCGACCGCGAGAGCGTCGAGCTCGACCTGCACTACCTCGGGGCGGCCGTGACGCGGTGCCCCCTCTCGCTGGTCGGTCGTCCCCACGACACGCTTCCGCTCGCGGACATACCCCCCTCCGGGAGGTACTCCGTCTGGGGGCGCGCCGCCTCGCAGAGGAGGCTCGAAGCGGGGGCTGGCTTCCTCATGCTGGAGGACGACACCGGCTATGCGGACGTGTTCCTCCCCTCTCCGCTCTTCAGGATGGCAAGGCTCGTCCTCCGGAGGGAGGGCTCCACCCTGGTGGCCAGGGTCTCGGGCGGCCCCGACGGGCGCCTGCGGGCTTCGTCGGTCTGCGCCGGGCCATTGACGCCCGGCGGTATGGTTGTATGAAAACCCGCGGGAGAACGGGAGGAACAGAGGGGAGGATGACGTGAGGCCCGAACCGCTGAGCCCCGACAGGCTGCGATGGCGCTGCCCCGCGGATGCGTTCGACTTCGAGAGTACGGACGGTGCCGCACCCACGGACAGGATCGTGGGGCAGGAGAGGGCGGAGAAGGCCGTGAGGCTCGCCCTCGAGATCCCGTCCCTGGGCTACAACATGTTCGTGACGGGAGTCTCCGGCACCGGGCGGGAGACGACCGTGAAGAGGATCCTCGACTCGCTCGACCTCTCCACCGACGACCTGCGCGACATCGTCTGCGTGCACAACTTCACCGACCCCGAGAGGCCCCTGATCCTGGAGTTCCCCGCGGACGAGGGCGAGGTCTTCGTCGGTAACCTCGAGCAGTGCAGGAGCCTCCTGAAGAGCAACATCCCCGCCGTGATGGCCAGCGAGCGGACGGCGATGGAGAGACGCGCCGTCCAGTCGAGGCTCAAGGCGAGGCAGCAGGAGGTCATGAAGGCCCTGGACGAGGAGGCCCGCGCGAAGGGCTTCGCCATCGTGAGCATACCGGTCTCCCCCGAGCAGGTGCGCCCCGACGTGATGCCCATGATAGACGGCCAGCCCGTGACCTTCGAGCAGCTCGAGCAGCTCGAGAAGGAGGGCAAGCTGGAGCCCGCCAGGCGCAGGGAGTTCGTCGACAGCCACGAGGCCCTGTTCACGAAGCTCATCGACGCTCTCAGGAAGAACCACAGGTTCGACCAGGAGGCGCGCGCCGAGGACATGGAGCTGGTCCAGAGGCTGCTGACCCCCACCGTCGAGGGGATACTCGCCAGGCTCAAGGAGAAGGCCGCCGACAAGGTGGTGGCCTACGCCGACTCCCTGAAGGGCTACATCTTCGAGAATCTCGAATCCTTCATCAACCCCGGCCCCGACGAGGACCCCTTCTACCTCTTCACCGCCAACCAGCTGGTGGACAACAGCGGGAGGAGGGGCCGCCCCGTCGTGATAGAGCAGTTCCCGGACCACGTGAGCCTCTTCGGTAACGTCGACAGGATAATGGTGGACAGCAAGCCCTACTCCGACTTCACCATGATCCGCGCGGGATCGCTGCTCAAGGCCGACGGCGGCTACATAATCATGGATGCCATGGATCTGCTGCGTCAGCCCAACCTCTGGCCCGTGCTGATGCAGACCCTCAGAAACCAGACCGTCGTCATCAGGCCCCACGATCCGCTCAACCTGTATCCGGTCGACCTGCAGCCCGAACCGGTGCAGATAAACGTGAAGGTGATCCTCCTCGGTTCGTCCTACCTGTACAGCATGCTCGGCTCGAGCGATCCCGAGTTCAGCCTCCTCTTCAGGATCAGGGCCGACTTCGACGACCACATGGACCTCACCCCCATGAGCCTGAAGGATTTCGCGAACGTCCTGGTCTACGTGACCCGCTCGGAGAAGCTGCCCCCCTTCACCAGCGCGGCCGTGGGCGCCCTCGCCGAGCGCGCCGTGAGGATGGCCGACAGGAAGGACAAGATCTCGACCGAGTTCAGCCGCATTGCCGACTTCGCCAGGCAGGCCGCCTACTGGGCCCGCCAGGAGGGCTCTTCCGTCGTCGATGCACCGCACGTCCGGCGGGCCGTCCTCGAGAAGCGCTCCCGCCTCTCCATCGGCGAGGACCATGCCATCGAGGACATCCTCAAGGGCGAGATGATCATCAGCACCGAGGGCTCCGCCGTGGGACAGATCAACGGGCTCGTCGTGCTCTCGGACGTCGACTACTCCTTCGGGCTCCCCATGAGGGTCACGGCCAGGGTCAGCGCCGGGCGCGAGGGCGTGATAAACATCGAGCGCGAGGCGGAGATGTCGGGCTCCCTCCACACCAAGGGAGTCCTCATAATCACGGGATTCCTCAGGGGCAGGTTCGCGGTCGACTACCCCCTCTCCCTCTCCGCGAGCATCTGCATCGAGCAGAGCTATGGCGGTGTGGAGGGGGACAGCGCCTCGTCGACCGAGCTCTACGCCATCCTCAGCGCGCTGTCGGGATTCCCGCTCCGGCAGGACCTGGCCGTGACCGGATCAGTCAACCAGCACGGCGAGATCCAGCCCATCGGCGGGGTCAACCACAAGATCGAGGGCTTCTTCAAGGTGTGCAGCAGGAGGGGGCTCACGGGAACCCAGGGCGTCCTCATACCCGCATCGAACATCGATCACCTCCAGCTCGATCCCGACGTGGTCGAGGCGGTCTCCGGCGGGCTGTTCAACATCTATCCGGTCTCGACCATCGACGAGGGGGTGGAGCTCCTGACGGGAGTCCCCGCGGGAGAGCCCGGCATAGACGGCGTCTATCCACCCGGAACGGTGAACGGCGAGGCCGACCGGAGGCTGCGGCGCATGGCCGAGATCGTAAGAAGCTTCTGCAGGGGTGACTGAGGCGGTCACCCGGAGGGTCCGCGTCTTCTCCGCGAGCTGGGGGCAGCTCGAGAGCGCGGGGTCGAACATGGGCGACCTCGCGGTCTTCGCCGCCCAGGCAGGCCAGCTCCTCCCCGGGTTCGACCTGGGGGTGATGTCGGGCGACCCTGTCAGGACCCGCACGGAATGGGGATGCACCCCCTTCGGCGTTCGCCGGGGCAGGCTCGCCGCGATGCTGCGGGGGGTCCTCTGGTCCGACATCGTGGTCGTCGGCGGCGGCGAGCTGGTGCAGGACTCCTCCTCGCTGCTCTACACCCCCTTCAACCTGCTGCCCCTGGAACTCGCCAGGATCGCGGGCAGGCCCTCCTTCGGATGGCTTGTCGGCATCGGACAGCGCGGCGAGCTACGTCCCTGGACCCCCGGCGCGACGAGGCGCGGACTCGGCTCCGCCAGGGGGGTCAGCGTCAGGGACGCCGATTCCGCCACGACCCTCATGGACCTCGGCCTGAACCCGGTCCGGCTGCTCAGGGCGGCCGACTCGGCATTCTGCCTGGCCCGCGGGGATGTCCGCCACTCTCCGGAGGATGTCCTCGGAGCCGCACCCAGGGACGTGTCGAACAGGACCGGCAGGCTGCTCCCCCTCGAGACCAGGCGCCGCCTCGGACTCGCCGCGAAGGCTCCGGACGAGGCCACGGCGCGCGGATGGTCGGAACTGCTGGACAGGCATGTCGAGCGCACCGGTGCCGGGGTCGTCATCCTCCCCTTCCATACCGGGCCCCTGTCGAATTCGGACGATGCCATGTGCGACGCCGTCCTCTCGAGGATGAGGCACGCCGGGAGTGCCCGCGTGGCCAGACCCGGCAGCCTCGGCGAGTTCATGGACGAGATCTCGCGGTGCCGCATCATGCTCACGACGCCCCTCCACGGGGCGATACTCTCGGTGGTGGCCGGGGTCCCCCCGGTAAGCCTCCCCTATTCCAGCAAGGGGCGCAGGTTCATGAGGGAGGTCGGTCTGGAGGACCTCTGCACGGAGCTCGGCCGGCCCGGCTGGGTCGAGGAGGCCGGCGCCCTCCTGGACAGGGCCTGGAGGGATTCCGGATCCCTTGCCGCCGGGATGGCACCGGCGAGGGACGATCTCGTGCGCCTCGCCCTGGCGAACACGGCGTTCTTCAGATCCTGCTGTCCCGGCGGGGATTGACGGATCGCGCCTTGCCCGCGCTCACGGGCGCGGATATATTCGTGTCACGACAGGGGTATGGGTGCGCCCTACGGACGCTGCTCCTGTCGTTTCGTCTCCCTGTCTCTGATCTTTCCAGGAGGTCGAAGTGGAGAAGGGGTTCAACCCGTTCGCCATGGCCCAGGCACAGTTCGACGGCGTGGCCGAGAAGCTGGGTCTGGAGCGGGGCGTTCGCGAGTTCCTGCGCTGGCCCCAGCGCGAGTACCATTTCACAATCCCCGTCAGGATGGATGACGGATCGGTCCGCGTCTACCGCGGGTTCCGGGTCCAGCACAGCGACGTCAGAGGCCCGTGCAAGGGCGGGATCAGGTTCCACCCCCAGGAGACCGCCGACACGGTCAAGGCGCTCGCCACCTGGATGACCTGGAAGTGCTCCGTCGTCGACATCCCCCTGGGCGGCGGCAAGGGCGGGGTCATCTGCGATCCGCACGAGCTGTCCATGGGCGAGCAGGAGCGCATCTGCCGCGGATGGGTCCGCCAGGTCTGGAAGAACGTGGGTCCCGTGCAGGACGTGCCCGCGCCCGACGTCATGACGACCGGGCAGCACATGATCTGGATGCTCGACGAGTTCGAGACCCTCTCGGGCGGAAAGTACCCCGGCTTCATTACAGGCAAGCCGCTGGGCGTGGGCGGATCGCTGGGACGCACCGAGGCCACCGGCTTCGGAGTCGTGTACACCGTCCGCGAGGCCCTGAAGAGGATGGGCATCGACCCGCGCAGCACCACGATGGCCGTCCAGGGCTTCGGGAACGTCGCCCAGTACGCGGCCGACCTCTTCATCAGATACGGCGGCAGGGTCGTCTGCGTATCCTGCTGGGACCAGAAGGACCAGACATCCTACACCTATCGCAGGATGGAGGGCATCGACCTCAAGTTCCTCCTGGGGATAACCGACCGTTTCGGCACGGTGAACGCCCAGGAGGCCATCGCCGCCGGATACGAGAAGCTCCCGGGCGACGCATGGATCGACACGGAGGCCGACATACTCATGCCCGGCGCGCTGGAGAACCAGGTGAACGCCGAAACCGCCGGCCGCATCCACCCCAGGGTGAAGATCCTGGCGGAGGGCGCCAACGGCCCGACCACGCCCGAGGCCGACATCGTGCTCAAGCAGCGCGGGATCTTCGTCATCCCCGACTTCCTGTGCAATGCCGGCGGCGTGACCTGCTCCTACTTCGAGCAGGTCCAGAACAACATGAACTACTACTGGGAGAAGGACGAGGTCCTCGCCAAGCTCGACACCAAGATGACCAACGCGTTCCACGCGGTGGCCGACCTCGCCGAGAAGCGTGGGGAGTACATGCGTGACGCCGCCTACATGATCGCCATCGAGCGCGTCGCCCAGGCGGCCAAGCTGCGCGGCCTGGTCTAGACCTCTTCACCGGTTGCTCAGGGGGCGGGAGGGAGAGATCCCTTCCGCCCCCTCGCCATGAGTGCCCCCCTGCCTGCCTCCGAACCGGGGTCCGTCAGGCGGAGGTCAGGACCAGCAGGGGCACCCCCGCCGCCAGACAGAGCACCGTGGAAACCGCGCCGAATCTGAGGTATTCGAGATATCCCAGGCGGTAGTGCTCCCCCGCCCTCTCCGCGACTATGATGTTGGCCACCGATCCGACCAGCGTCAGGTTGCCCGCCACGGTCGTCACGAAGCCCAGCAGAGGCCAGCCCAGGTCCGGGTTCCCCAGTACGCCCAGGTGCGGTCCGGAGAGGAGCGTCATGGGCACGTTCGAGACGATGTTGGATCCGGCGGCCAGGAAGGCGCTGAAGGCGGCAAGCCCCCCGGCGTCGTGGAAGCCGAACAGGGGGGCTGCTCCGTCCCATGCGCGGGAGACGAGACCCGTCCTCTCCAGGCCGGCGACCACCATGAAGAGCGAAGCGAAGAAGACCAGCAGGGTCCAGTCGACCCTTGCGAACACGCCCGCCGGGTTGCGCCTCCTTGCGACCATGAGCGCGAGTACGCCGGCCAGCGCCGAGTAGCCCATGTGCAGGCCCGCGAAAAGAGCTGCGACGACGCACAGCGAGACTGCGATCTCGAGGGGGATCCTCCCGCCCCCGGCATGCCCGGGGCATTCCGCTCCGTCGGCCTTCGGGACCGATCCGAGCCTCCTCCCGTAGTAGACGTGCAGGAGGGCCGTGTTCACGGCGAGGGCCGCGGCCACGGCCGGGAGGCAGCGCCATGCGAATGCGGCGAAACCATATCCGCTCATCGAGCCGATCATCATGTTCTGCGGGTTCCCGACCAGGGTGGCCGCGCTCCCGATGTTGGCGCCGGTGGCCAGGGCAATGAGGAACGGGCCCGGGTTCAGCCCCGCCCTGCGCACGGTCATGAGTACGATCGGAGTCATGAATACGCATACCGTGTCGTTGACGAGGAACGCCGAGAGGACGGCGGCGGACAGGCTGGTTGCGGTCAGGAGCGCAGCCGGGCTCCTGCAGGCGGACAGCGCGATCCCTGATATCCGACCGAAGAGGCCGGCATCCTCGAGATAGGCGGCCAGCAGCATCATGGCGAAGAGCAGGAGGATCGTGTCGCAGTCGACCGCCGCGAACGACTCCGCCGGCGTGAGCACCCCCGAAGCCACCATGAGGAAGGCGCCCAGAAGGGCTCCGGCGGGCCTGCCGAGGGGCAGGAACCTGAGCTCCCTGGCTGCTATCAGGAGATATGTGAGGACGAAGACGGCGACTGCGGACATCTCCACTCCGAAACCTCCGAGGGCGATCTATGACTGTTCCGGCGGAACGCTGCAAGCCGCCCCCGGGGGATGGCCGGATGCGGACGGGCGGCCCCGGGGGGAGCCGCCCGTGCATGGGGGGGAGGGATCAGTCTTCCGTGACGTCCCAGGCGTTGCCGTCGATCAGGTCGGGGCGTCCGATCCTCAGGAGCAGCTGACGCCGGGTCTCCTCCCAGTAGCCGTAGAGGTGGCGGTCGACCTCGTGCCTGTCCCAGTCGGTCGGTCTGTGGGTCCCGTACTCGGGGAGGACGAGCGAGCCGATGTAGGAGGCATCCTCGTACACCCTCTGGATCTGCTCGTTGATCTCCCTGATGTCATCCTCGGTCACGACGCCGTTCGAGGTGGCCTTGTAGAACTGCACGGTGACCCTTATCGGGAAGGCCGGGTCGCGCTCTATCCTCAGCCCGTCGATCTCGGTGAATGGGCCCTCCAGTTCGCCGTGGCCGATGACGGCCTCCTCGACGTCCGAGACCCCCCTGCCCATGGCGCCGCCCGACGGGGCCGCGGCGCTCTCGCAGCAGCAGTCGCAGCAGTCGAACCAGGTGTTGCGGGGTGTCTTCTGCTTCAGGGGGATCTGTATGAGCAGCATCATGTTCAGGCCCTCTTCACCGGCCGCGGAAACCGTCTGGCCGCCGTCGCCTCCATCGTCCCGGAAGTCGGTGAGACGCTGGCCGGTGAGGCATGCCCGCTGCCCGTCCTCGTTGAAGAAGAGCCTCTGCCCCCACGACCATGCCCCCGGGACCGGATCCCGGGTGTTGTCGATTATCGTGGCGCTCGTTCCCTCGCGCGTGCAGAGGATGGCCAGCACGGCGGGATTGTCCTCGTAGGACTGGTAGTTGAACAGCACCGGGTTGAACGTCGCCATGCCGTCCTCCTGGATGGGCAGGAAGACCGCCTGGGCGCTCACCAGGACTACGCTGTCCCTGTCGGCGAGCAGGCTCGTGCGGCCGCCCCTCCACGAACCCGGATCGTGGAGGAAGAACCTCAGGTTGTCCACATACTCCGTCAGCGAGACCGGCTCGAGGTCCTCGCCGCGCTCGTTGCCCACCAGCATGTAGAAGAGGTCCGGGTCGAGGTCGGCGGAGAGGTCGTAGAAGTTCGGGTAGCGTATGACGGGCATGCATGTCAGCGCTGTGTTCCCCGCCCCGTCGTCGTGATGGACCTGGATGGTCAGGTCGCTGATGTTGGGACCCCAGCAGGACCCGTAGTACCTCCCGGTGTCCTCCCAGGTCACGTTGACCACGTCGAAGCCGTACCTCGACGCCATCTCGCAGACGTCGTAGTTCCAGGTCATCTCGGCCACGCTCCGGACGACCTGTGCGTAGTCGGGGGCCGCCCCGGGCCTCGTTGCGGCGATCATCGAGAGGACAAGAATCGCAGACATCACGGTCACCTCCGGTTGAAACCCTTTCACAGTCTTCTACCGCGCCGGGGGCGACTATATTCCTCGGAGGCAGGCGCCCCGGGCGGCGCCGGACACTGCAAAACGAGGGGAGACTCGCGATGACCATCGGCAAGTGGATACCCGCAGCAGTCCTGGTCGCCGTGCTGCCGTTCGCCGGATGCGGCAGCGACGCATCCGGTCCTTCAGGCGATCCCGTGTGGATGGAGAAGACCGTCGACGGGTTCACCCTCGGATGGCTGGCGGGGGACAGCATACTTCAGATGGAGCTGACCGGCCCGACCACGGGCTGGGTGGCGGCCGGTCTCGATCCCTCGTTCATGATGCAGGATGCCGACTTCATCATCGGATACGTCGCCGGATCGACGGCCTTCGCCCGGGACGACTGGGGCAACGCTCCGACCAGCCACCGTGCGGACACCCTCATGGGAGGGACCGACGACATCCTCACCCTCGGGGGATCGGAGGCAGCGGGCGCTACGACCATCGCCTTCTCGATCCCTATGGATTCGGGCGACCCGTACGACAAGGCCCTCGAGAGGGGGGCCAGCTACACCGTGATACTCGCGCGCGGGCCGGATGCGGCCGACGACTTCTCGACCCAGCACGAGTTCGTAACGACGACAACCATCCAGCTCCAGTAGGAGGCTGACGGGAGGAGGGAAATGGCTGCGATTCTGCTCGTCCTCATCGCAACGGCCGGGAGCGTAGGGTACGAGGAGGGGATGCCCAACCTCGTCAGCCCGTACTCCATGGAGCCGGGCAAGTCGGAGTTCCAGGTCCAGCACAGGTTCCTGGGCGAGGCCTTCGACGACATGATAGACGACTTCTTCGGAGCCGATCTCGGGGCGAACATCTCCCTGTCGCTGAGGAGCTTCGTCACGCCGGGAGTGGAGATCGACCTCTCCCATATCCGCGCGGGAGGGGAGTACACGGCCGGCGGGGGCTACAACGGGTTCATAGGCGCCATCCAGTCGTCCTTCCACATCTCCGGCCACTGGTACACGGTGGAGGTGACGGCGGACGACAGGGAGAGCGGCTTCTACGGACTCCTCTCCCTGGAGACCATGGATCTCGGGGACGTCGCATCCATCACGGCGAACCTGGGCTGGGACTCCCGCGAGGAGAGGACCGGACTGGGTTTCGGCGCGAGCGCCGCCCTCTCCGGAGCGGTCTCCCTCCAGGGCGAGTACTGGCCCGCCAGGGACGGGGCCGAGGGTTTCGAGGCCGATTCGATGGACGCCTGGTGTGCAGGGCTGAGGATGAACACCTGGGGCCACCAGTTCGGGATGGTCTTCGGGAACAGCTGGGCGGTGGGCACGAGGAACCTCCCGGCGGGTGCGACCGACGACGAGATCCGGCTCGGAGTGACCATCAGGCGGCAGATCTCGCTCTGACGCCCGGCCGGGCGGCAGACATGGCCGCCTGCATGCCGCTTGCCTATGATCGCCGGAACATGGAAGGCTCCGGGACGAACTGCTCGCTGCTGCTGGAGGACGGCTCCGCCTTCCGGGGCAGGTCCTTCGGCGCGGTGCTCCCCGCCGGGGGCGAGGTGGTCTTCACCACCGGCATGGTCGGCTATCCCGAGAGCCTGACCGATCCCTCCTACCTGGGCCAGATACTCGTCTTCACCTATCCGCTGCAGGGGAACTACGGTGTCCCGGCGATGGGGTTCGAGGACGGGCTGCCCGCGGGCTTCGAATCCGACCGCATAAGGGTCGCCGGTGTGGTCGTCGTCGAGCACGGGCACCACCACTCGCATCACGCGGCCGCCACCTCGCTGTCGGACTGGCTGGAATCCAGCGGAGTGCCGGGGATCTCCTGCGTGGACACCCGGGCGGTGACCAGGAGGATCCGCAGCCTCGGATCCATGCCGGGAGCCATCGTCCCCGACGGGATGGAGCCTCCCGCGGTCCCCGGGGACAACGGCGTCCGGAACCCCGCGGCGGAGGTGAGCTGCCGGGAGCCCGTCCTGCACGGCCCACCGGGAGGCAGGAGGGTCGTCCTCGCGGACTGCGGGGTCAAGGCGGGCATCGTGAGGGCGCTCACGGGCAGGGGCCTGTCGGTGCTCCGGGTCCCCTGGGACCACGACTTCACCGCGGAGGACGCCGACGGCGTGGTCCTCTCGAACGGCCCCGGGGATCCGCGGACCTGCACGGCCACCATTGAGAACACGAGAAGGGCGCTCACGGGCGACAGGCCCGTCCTGGGCATCTGCCTCGGCGCCCAGATACTCGCACTCGCGGCCGGCGCGTCGACCTACAAGCTGCCGTACGGACACAGGGGGCAGAACCAGGCCTGCGTGGAGACCGGCAGCCACCGCTGCTACATCACCTCCCAGAACCACGGATTCGCGGTCGACGCATCGACCCTCCCGGAGGACTGGCGCGAGTGGTTCTTCAACTGCAACGACGGGACGAACGAGGGCATCATCCACATCTCACGGCCCTTCTTCGGCGCCCAGTTCCATCCCGAGGCATCGCCGGGCCCGGACGACACCGACTTCCTGTTCGACATGTTCACGAGGGCGCTCAGGTGAGGAGCAGGACCGGAGGGCCGGTCTCGAGCGTGCTGATGCTCGGGTCGGGCGCGATCCAGATCGGGCAGGCGGGCGAGTTCGACTACTCGGGGTCCCAGGCCATCAAGGCCATGCGCGCCGAGGGCGTCAGGACCATCCTCGTGAATCCCAACATCGCGACGGTCCAGACATCCGCGGGTCTGGCGGACAGGGTCTACTTCCTCCCCCTGTCCCCGGACTTCGTGGAGCGCGTGATAGAGCGCGAGAAGCCCGACGGGCTCCTCATGTCCTTCGGAGGCCAGACCGCGCTCGACACCGGACTCGCGCTGGCGGGGTCGGGCTTCCTGGAGAGGCACGGGGTGAGGGTTCTCGGCACCCCGGTCGAGGCCGTGATCGACACCGAGGACAGGGAGAGGTTCGCCGCGAGGCTGGGCGGCATCGGGGTGAAGGTTCCGAGGAGCAGGGCCGTGTCCACGACGGCCGAAGCCCTGTCCGCCGCGGAGGAGATCGGCTACCCGGTCATGTGCAGGATAGCCTTCGCCCTCGGCGGCCTCGGGTCGGGCGTCGCCGGCGGACCAGGCGAGCTCTCGGCGCTGATGTCGAAGGCCCTCACCCTCACCGGCCAGGTGCTCGTGGAGGAGTACCTCGCGGGCTGGAAGGAACTGGAGTACGAGGTCGTCCGCGACCGCCGGGACAACTGCATCGTGGTCTGCTCGATGGAGAACATGGACCCGATGGGGATCCACACCGGCGAGAGCGTGGTCGTCGCCCCCGTACAGACGCTGGATGCCCGGGAGAGCTTCCTGCTCAGGTCCCTGTCGATAAGGATCGCGCGCCACCTCGGCATAGTCGGCGAGTGCAACATCCAGTTCGCCTTCGACCCCATCGGCTCCGACTACAGGGTGATCGAGGTGAACGCCCGTCTGAGCCGCAGCTCCGCGCTGGCGTCGAAGGCCACCGGATACCCGCTGGCCGAGATCGCCGCGAGGCTTGCCCTGGGCAGGGACCTGACCGAGGTCGAGAACAGGGTGACCGGATGCACCACCGCCTGCTTCGAGCCGGCCATGGACTACGTGGTGGTCAAGATGCCCAGGTGGGACCTCGACAAGTTCCGCAAGGTGAGCCGTCTGATCGGATCGGAGATGAAGTCGGTCGGAGAGGTCATGGCCGTCGGGCGGAGCTTCGAGGAGGCCCTGCAGAAGGCCGTGAGGATGCTCGACTGCGGGACGAACGGCCTGTCGAGCCCGGCGGTGCGCTTCGACTCCCTCGAGGCGGAGCTGGCAGTCCCGACCGACAGGAGGCCGGCGGCCATCGCCGAGGCCTTCAGGAGCGGCTGGACCGTGGACCGCGTGCACTCCCTCTGCAGGATCGACAAGTGGTTCCTGTGGAGGATGGCCTCGATCGTCGAGACCGAGGAGCGGATCGCGGCCCGCCCCTCGGGCGGGATGGGCGGGGACCTCCTCCGCGAGGCCAAGTGCAGAGGGTTTTCGGACGGCCAGATAGCCGCCCTGACGCGATCCACGGAGGAGGAGGTGCGAGCCCTTCGCAGGAGCCTCGGCATAGAGCCCTTCGTGAAGCAGATCGACACGATGGCGGGCGAGTACCCTGCGGCGACGAGCTACCTCTACATGACCTACAACGCCTCGGAGAGCGACGTGCAGCCCGGGGGCGCCGGACAGGTCGTCGTCCTCGGCGGCGGACCCTACAGGATCGGCTCGTCGGTCGAGTTCGACTGGTGCTGCGTGAGCGCCGCCAGGACGGCCTCCGAGGCGGGCAGGCGGACCATACTGGTGAACTGCAACCCCGAGACCGTCAGCACCGACTTCGACACCTGCGACAGGCTCTACCTGGAGGAGCTGACTCTGGAGAGGGTGAGGGACATCTGCGATCTGGAGGATCCCTGGGGCGTGATCGTCTCCATGGGCGGGCAGACTCCCAACAATCTCGCCATGCCCCTCGCGGAGGCCGGGATCCGCATCCTGGGCACATCACCCCCGAGCATCGACAGGGCGGAGGACAGGCACAAGTTCTCGAGCCTCCTCGACAGGCTCGGGATCGACCAGCCCGAATGGAGGGAGCTGACCAGCCTCGAGGACGCCGAGGAGTTCGCCGGCAGGACCGGATATCCCGTGCTCATCCGTCCAAGCTACGTCCTCAGCGGAGCCGCAATGAGCATCGCCCTGAACGACGGCGAGCTGAGGACCTATCTGGAGAAGGCGGCCGCAATCGGGAGCGACCACCCCGTGGTGATAAGCAGGTTCATAACCGGCGCCAGGGAGCTGGAGGTCGACGCGGTGGCCTCGGGGGGGAGGCTCTGCTTCCATGCGGTGTCCGAGCATGTGGAGAACGCGGGGGTGCATTCCGGAGACGCGACCCTGGTGATCCCTCCCCAGCGGACCTATCTCGAGACCATCAGGCGGGTTAGGCACGTGACGGAGGCCATAGCCGCGGAGCTCGAGATCACGGGCCCCTTCAACATCCAGTTCCTGGCCCGGGGCAACGAGGTGAAGGTGATCGAGTGCAACCTCCGTGCGTCACGGAGCTTTCCCTTCGTCTCGAAGGTCCTCGGGGTGGACCTGGCCCGGGCGGCCACCCTCGCGGTCCTGGGGCTGGAAGTCCCCCACCCCGACGCATCGCCCTTCGACCTCGACCACGTGGGGGTCAAGGCTCCGCAGTTCAGCTTCACGAGGCTGAAGGGGTCCGATCCCGTCCAGGGGGTCGAGATGACATCCACCGGGGAGGTCGGCTGCCTCGGCGCCGACTTCAACGAGGCATTCCTCAAGAGCCTGCTCTCGGTGGGCTACAGGGTGCCTGCAAGGGGGGTGCTGGTGTCCTCCGGCCCCGAGGAGACGAAGCTCGAGCTCCTCGAATGCATTTCGGAACTGGGGGCCAGAGGATTACACATTTATGCCACTCGCGGGACCGCGGACTTCCTGAAGCGGCATGGCATAAGTTCGAGCATTCTCCACTGGCCGCTGTCCGGCAGGGAGCCGGGCTGCATCTCGGCGATAAGGGAGGGCCTGGTCGATCTCGTCGTGAACATCCCGAAGAACTCCGAGAAGGACGAGCTGGACAACGACTACCTGATAAGGCGGGCCGCGGTCGACCACGGGGTGCAGCTCATCACGAACGCCCAGCTCGCCAGGAGGTTCGTCGAGGCCACCGGCAGGTTCTGCTCGGATAATCTCGAAACAAGAAGCTGGGATGAATATCTCGGACACTGACCGCCGGGAACTTTTCACGGGTTGGGTTTGTTCTATCCGTAAACAACCACGGATGGGAGGCGCCCGATGAGAAGGTCGAAGGCGGACAGGCTGGACGCACTGAAGAAGCTGCTCTCCGACAAGGAGGTGGGCGACCAGCTCGAGATAACCCGCGAGATGTCCGAGAAGGGCTACAAGGTCACCCAGGCGACGATCTCGCGGGACCTCCTGGAGCTGGGTGCGGCGAGGGTGGCCGTGAGGCCCGGGGTGCATCGCTACCAGATCATCTCCGACCCCAACATAGCCGACCTGAAGCGGAGGCTCGAGATCGCCTTCCGAGGAAGCGTGGAGGGCATGACGATCATCGACAACCTCCTCCTGATCAGGACGCTTCCCGGGGCGGCGGGCGGGGTCGGTCACGCGATCGATCAGATAGGCTTCGCGGAAGTCGCCGGCTCGGTGGCCGGGGACGACACCGTGCTCGTCATCTGCGGCTCCGCGGACGGCTGCGCCGAGGTGAGGGGCAAGCTGCTCCCCATACTGGGTACGAGGTTCTGACGACCGCCGGGGGCCATCCCCCGATGTGAGCGGTCCTTCCAGGAGCACGCCGGCCGGCTCCGAGGCGTCTTCGGCACCGGGGCGGGCAGGTCACCGACCGGAGGTCCGGATTTGAAGGCTGTCATACTTGCCGCAGGCACGGGCGCCCGGCTGGGCGGCGGACCGAAGATCCTCCTCCAGGTGGGGGGCAGGACGCTCCTCCAGCGCCACCTCGACAACCTCGACCTGATCGGCGTCCCGCCGGAGGACGTAATCCTCGTCGCGGGGCATCAGGCCGACCGCGTATGGGAGGCCATGCCGGCGGAGTGCGGCATACTGGTGAACACGGAGCACGAGTTCACCGGCTCGCTGGCCTCCTTCATGCTGGTCGGGGCGGAGGAGGACCTGCTGGTGATGAACGGCGACCTGGTCTGGGACCACCGGATCGGCGAGCTTGTGCTCTCCAGGCGCGGCGGGATAGTGGCGGCCGTGGATGCCGACTCGGTCAGGGACGGCGCCCTGCGCGCGAAGGAGATCGAAGGGAACCGGTTCCTGCTGTCGCTCGACATCCCCGTGGCCGATTCCTGCGGCGAGGCCGTGGGGATCACCCTCCTCGGCGCCAGGACCCTGCACCTCGCCCGCGAGGTGGGCTGGAGGATACTCACGATCTCCGGCCGGACGGCGTCCTTCGAGAGCCTCCTCGCCGACGTGAGCAGCCAGAACCTGGCATCCGTGGCGACCGTCAACGTGACCGGGATCCCCTGGGAGGACATCGACACCGAAGCCGACCTGATGAGGGCCGGGCGATCCTTCCCGTTCTAGGCCGGGCGACGGCCTCCGACGCGGGACGACACCACCCGGGACCGGGGGAGGGGCGTTGAAGGACCTGACCAGGGGCGGCGAGGCCAGGACCCTGCTCTTCTTCGCATTCCCCATGCTGCTCGGGAACGTCTTCCAGCAGATGTACAACATGGTCGACAGCATCGTGGTCGGGAACTTCGTGGGGAAGACCGCCCTGGCGGCGGTGGGCGCCTCCTTCCCGATAGTCTTCCTGATGGTCTCTCTGATAATGGGGCTCACCATGGGCACCACCGTCCTGGTGGCCCAGTTCTACGGGGCCGGCGACCATGCCCGCGTGAGAGCCTCGGTCAACACGGCCTACATAACGCTCTTCTGGGCCGGGAGCTTCGTGTCGATAGCCGGCGTCGTCACTGCGCCGTGGATACTCGAGCTCCTGGACATACCTGCGGATGCCGCCGACCAGGCGCAGACCTATCTGAGGGTGCTCTTCGGCGGCATGCTGGCGATGTTCGGCTTCAACGCCGTCTCCGCGATACTCAGGGGGCTCGGCGACTCGAAGACACCCCTCTACATCCTGATACTGGCGACCCTGGTGAACACGGGCCTCGACCTCCTCTTCGTCGTCGTCCTGGGCATGGGGGTGGCGGGCGTCGCCTGGGCCACCGTGATAGCCCAGGGTCTGTCCTTCGTCGGGGCGCTCCTGGTCCTCGGACGGCGCGACCACTTCGTGAGGCTCTCCCTGCGCGAGCTCTCGTTCGACCGGGAGATCTTCCGCCAGACCGTGAGGATCGGCATCCCCACGGGGATGCAGCAGACCCTCGTGGCCACCGGGCACATGGTCCTGATGAGGATAGTCAACGGCTTCGGCACCGACGTGACCGCAGGCTTCACCGCGGCCAACCGCCTCGACTCGTTCGCGATGATGCCCGCCATGAACCTGAGCCAGGCGGTCTCGGCGTTCACCGGCCAGAACATCGGGGCCGGGCTGGTGGATCGCGTGCGGCGCGGACTGAGGGCCGGGCTCCTGGCGAGCTTCGCCATATCCGCCCTGACAGGAGCCGTGGTGATCATCTTCGGCAGGAACCTGGTCCAGCTCTTCAGCCCCGATCCCATGGTGGTCTCGATCGGGGAGAGGTATCTGATCGTGGTGGGGGTCTTCTACACCCTCTTCTCCATAATGTTCCTCGTCAACGGAGTGCTCCGGGGGGCGGGGGACGCGATGGTCCCGTTCTTCACGACCCTGCTCGCCCTCTGGGTGGTCAGGGTTCCCTGCGCCGTGTGGTTCTCGTCCTTCATGGGGCCCGACGGCATCTGGTGGGCCATACCCGCAGGCTGGTCCGTGGGCGCCGCCGCCACGATCCTTTATTATGCGTCCGGCCGGTGGAAGGGCAGGTCGATCACGGGCGCCGGGGGCGCTCGCGTCGGATGAGCTGGAGGAAGCCATGAGGATGATCGCGCACTGCGGCCTGGTTTGCAGCGAATGCCCCACATGGGAGGCCACCAGGACCGACGACGACGAGCTGAGGCGCCGGACGGCGGCCGAGTGGTCCGTCATGTACGGCTCGGAGATAAGCCCTTCGGACATCGACTGCGCGGGATGCACCAGCGCCGAAGGCCCCCACTTCCATCACTGCCGCGAGTGCGGCGTGAGGGCGTGCGGGATCGAGAAGGGCCTGGACAACTGCGGTCTGTGCGAGGAGTACCCGTCCTGCGCGATCATCTCGGGATTCCTGTCGATGGTGCCCGGGGCGGCGGGGGTCCTGGAGGAGGTCAGGCGCTCCCGGAGCCTCTGACCGAAGCCCCTCGGCGCCCTCGTCCGCTCCCTGCCGGCATTCTTCGGCCCGGCTTCAGGGAGCCTTCTCGAGGAGCACCAGCACGAGGACCAGCAGGATGGAGAGGGGTGCCGCAACCGCCCACCTGCCGGTGCCCAGAAGGCGGGGCAGGGTGAGGTCGCCGAACCATCCCCGCCGGAGGATGCCGCCTGCGAGCCTCGGATAGAGCACGGCGAAGGTCCATGCCCCCAGGAGGATGCCCGGCACGCCCCCCAGCAGTGCATCCAGCGCGCCGCTCCCGGCAGCCGCCGCGGCAGTTCCCGGGCAGTAGCCGAGAAGTGCGAAGCCCGCTCCGAAGACGGTACCCCCCACCCCGACCGATACCCACGAGCCCCCCTTGATGACGGGCGAGGCAAGTCCGAGCGAGAACAGGACGTGGATTCCGACCATCCCGGTCGCGCATGCCGAGAGCATCACCCTGAGAACGGTGAAGTCCCGCAGCAGGAGCTGGGAGACTATGGTGTCGTAGCTCGCGAGCCCCCCCCGGTGAAGGAGGAACCCGAAGGCCGTTCCCACGGCCAGACCCGCCAGGGTCCGGGCGGCGCCCACGGCCGCGTCGCGCCCTCCTGCCGCGGGGGGCATCAACGGCCTCCGAGCAGCAGGAATGCGAAGGCGATCCCCGACGAGAACATGAATATCACGGCGAGCCAGCTCGCAACCGAGAGCTGCATCGTCCCGCTGATGCCGTGCCCGCTCGTGCAGCCTCCCATCCATCTGGCGCCGAATCCCGTCAGGAATCCGCCGGCCAGCGCCGCGGCAAGCCTTCGCAGGAGTGACGGACCGAAGGAACCGGCCCAGAGAGAGGGAACCCCGTCCAGTGTCAGGTCCCCCGAGAGCAGCGCCGAGAGGAGGGCCCCGAGGGCGATGCCGGCGACGATGGCGAAGTCCCAGTCCAGGACCGGCCTGACCTCGCGGAAGTACGGTCTTTCGAACGTCCTCCCCCCCCGGAAGAGCCGTTCGATCATCCCCGCGCCCCTGGTGAAGCCCGTGGAGGACCCGAGGGTTCTCCCGGACAGGAGCATCGAGAGACAGCCGAGCAGGCCGATGCCGGCTCCCACCAGGTGCGGCGGCCAGGGACCTCCCCCGGTCATTCCGATCCCTCCTCCCGGGACCCCGGGCCGGTCGCCCGGGAATCTCCGTCCACGAGCCCCTCGTGGTCCTTCATGCACGACAGGGCGGCCGAGAATCCGCCCGCCAGGTTGAACACGGACTTGAACCCGTTCATGAGGAGGATGCTGGCCCCCAGGCTGGAGCGCCTGCCGGTACCGCAGAGGACGAGGGTCGGGATGGTCGGCGGGAGCCCGGCGGCCCTGGTCCTCAGGTCGGCGACCGGGATGTTGATGGAGTTGCGCAGCCGGCGCTTCCTGAACTCGGCAGGCGACCTCACGTCGATGACGTTCCACTTCTCGTCGCTGTCCAGGACCGAGGCCAGCTCGCAGGGGGAGACCTGGAAGACCCTGTTCACGGGATTCCCCGCCCTGGCCCAGGAATAGATCCCGCCGCCGAGATGCCCTGCGACCCTGTCCAGCCCGACCCTCCTCAGGTGTGCGACCGCCTCGCGGGCCGCGGCCTCGTCGCCGGTCACGACGAGGATGTCCCTGCCGGGGGGAACCACCCATCCCGAGAGGATCGGGAAGTTCCCGGACATGTCTATCGAGAGGGAACCGGGCACGTGCATCCCGCCGAACGATTCGTAGCTGCGCGAGTCGATGACGACGGCCCCGGACTCGACCAGGCTCGCGAACTCGGCGGCATCGAGTTCTCGCGGGGCCGGGAGTGTGGACAGAAGCGGCGGCCCGGCAGCGTTCTCCGAGCTGCACCTCGCGAAATGGTCGGGAACCGGCGGCATCCCCCGGGTGAGTCCGGCCGCGAACTCCTCCCGCCCGAGCGACAGCATGCGGTTGAAGGCTCTCTCGTAGCCCACCGTGCTCGTCCTCATGGCACCGATCGCGGAGCCGCAGAGCGATCCCGCCCCGTGCGCCGGGCAGACGAGGCAGTGGTCCGGCAGCGCCAGCAGCTTCCGATGGAGGCTCTCGTAAAGGAGGGAGGCGAGTTCGCCGGCCCTTCCCGGGAAGAGGTCCGGTCTCCCCACGTCTCCCACGAAGAGGGTGTCCCCGCAGAAGACCGCCACGGGGTCCGGCCCCCTCGAAAGGTCCGCGGCCACGTACGAGACATGTTCGGGAGTGTGCCCCGGGGTTTCCAGGACCGTCGCCCTGACGCTCTCGAAGGCGAGACTGTCGCCCTCGGAGACCGGCAGGTGCTCGAATGAGCAGCCGGCGGTGCGGGGAGCGACTATCCTCGCTCCCGTCGAGGCCGCCAGGTCCATGTGGCCGGAGACGAAGTCGGCGTGCAGATGAGTCAGAAGGACATGCGTGATCCTCATTCCGAGGCGGCGGGCCGCCTGCAGGACCTGCTCCGTGTCCCGCGGCGGATCGATCGCCGCACAGGTCCTCTCCCCGCACAGCAGGTATGCGCTGTGGGCTATGTACTCGACGAAGAACTGCTCTATGTGCAAGACACGCCCTCCTCGTGCTCGATGCCGTCATTCCCCCGCAGACTGCAGAGTATCGACACGGACCGGTCCCCCGGGCAAGGTGCCGGGGAGCCCGGGTCGCGGATATTGCGCTGCTGCCGCAGGACCGGCAGGGAGGTCACCATCCCGCGGTCATCGGGGGGATGCCGGCCGGTCCGCCGGGGAGGGATCCCGCCCGAGCGGCTGATAACCGCAGAGGGCGGCCAGCCGGGCCGCCCTGGATGCCGAGGCCTCGTCCCACGCGGCCATCGAAGCGTAGAGGAAGTAGACCTCCCTGGTCTCGAACCTGGCCATCGGAAGCGAGAGGACCTGGCGGGCAATCCTCGAGGCCTCCTCCACGCACCCCATCGAGTGCAGGCGGGTTGCGGCATACCCGGCAGCCCTGACCGCGGCCCTGTGGTGGATGTGCGGCAAGGATTCCACCAGGCGCCCGAGGGCGTCCGGGTCGCCGCAGTCCAGCCTCGCCCTCTCTAGCTGGACGCGGATGTCGTCCCTCGAGAGGAGGGTTCCGCTCTCGAGTTCGAGAACCCTGTCCTGCCTGCAGGCGAGTTCTCCGGCCAGCTCCGCCGTCTCGAGCGCCTCCTCCGTCCTTCCCGAGGCGGAATGCACGAGTGAGCGGAAATAGTCTATCGAAGCCTGGCGCGACAGCTCGTCGGCGTGCTCGAAGCGCTCGGAGGCCTCCCCGGCGATTCCCCTGTCCAGGAGGATCCTGCCGCGGAGCAGCTCGATGCATGAACGCAGAGGCATGTCGCTCGTCCTGGCCGCCAGGCCCTCCGCCTCGTCCAGACCCTCCCATGCCCTCCTCAGCCTGAACCTCATCCTCGAGAGGGCGGCACTGTTCACCAGCACCCATGCCAGCCCCCAGATGCTGGGAAGCTCCCTGGCCGCCTCCGCGGCATGGGCGAAATGCCTCTCCGCGAGCGGGAGCCTGCCCGTGAGCGAGTAGGCCTCGGCTATGTCGTTATGGTAGTACCAGTCAGCCGACTGGCTGTGGGGCGTGGAGAGGCAGATCCGTGCATGTCTCTCCGCCTCCGCATACTCCAGCCGCGAGAGGTGGTACAGGATCATCTTGTGGCTGATGTCGGCCGTGAAGGGCTCGATCCTGTCCCGCATCCTCTCCATGAGCGCATCGAGTCGGAGTCTGGCGTTCTCCGCCCTCTCGAGGTCCCCGATCCTCGTAAAGGAGTCTATCTCCTTCAGGAGTATGAGGAGCAGGCGCTCCTCCCCCGCACGGTCCTCGAGGCCCATCAGCTCGAGTGCGGCCTGTGCCGCCCGCCCGCCTATCCTCAGCATGTCCGCCGCCACTATCCGATGCCAGGTCGACTGATCCCCGTCGCCGGCCCTGTCCAGCAGTTCCGCGGCGACGAGATAGTGGCTCCTGGCCAGGTCGATCTGCCCGGTACCCACGAGGGCCTCCGCGAGATGCTTCTCGAAGGCCAGCCTCAGCTCCCTGGTCCTGTCATGCGCCGGAAGCGCGTCAAGCAGGTCGACCGCCTTGCCGAAGTGGACCGCGGCCTCCTGGAGGAGCTTCCTGTCCCTCGCGACGAGACCCGCCCTGAAGCTCTCCTCGGCCGCCCGGCCGGGATCGCCGGCCCTCTCGAAGGCCAGGGAGGCGAGATGATGGTTCTCCACCGTCGCGTACCACTCGCCCAGGGACAGGTTGATCCTCCTGGACATCGCCGGACCCGCCGACCTGGCGATCTCCTCCCTGTACGCGAGGTTGCTGAAGGCGAAGGAGAGAGGGTCCACGGGATGCCTCTCGACGAGGCCCATGGCCGCGGCCCGGTCGAGCGCCGTCAGGACATCCCCCTCGGGGCATCCCGAGGCCCTGGACAGGAGGGCCTGGTCGAAGACCCCCCCGGCCGCGGCCGCCGCGGCGAGGATGTCCCTGTCCCCGGCCTCCAGCCGGCAGAGCTTCGCGGAGGCGATCTCCCTGATCTTCCTGCTCAGAGGCGGGGTGTCGATCTCCGGGAGCCTGGCCGTCCCGTCCTCCAGGAACACCCTTCCGCCTTCCAGGATGGTGCGCAGGAACTCCTTGGCGAAGAGGGGCATCCCCCCCGACACCTTCATGGTCAGGTCCGCCAGCTCCCTCGATATCCTCGGCACGCCCAGGCATCCCCTCACGAGCTCGAGTATCTCGCGCTCGTCGAGGGGCTCGAGCTCGATCCCCACGGCGGCGGGGGACGAGAGGAGCCCGTCGGCGGAGCCTTCCGCCCGGAGGGGCTCGCCGGTCCGCAGGAGCATGCAGAGCCCCATCGACGAATCCTCGGCGAACTGCAGCATGTAGGAGAGGAACTCGGCCGACTCCCCGTCGAGCCATTGCGAATCCTCGACCACCACGAACAGGGGGGACCACTGTCGCAGGAGGGCGGCAAGAGCTTCGAGGAGAACCACCTTCTCCATGTTCCCGTCCACCGGGCCCGCCTCCGGGAAGACGTCGGGGAAGACCGTGCCGAGTATCCTGGACCACTGGTGCGGCAGTGACGGTGCGCCCATGACCCGGACGGCGGATCGTATCCCGCCGATGAGCGGTGCATAGGGTATCCTGGAGAACTCCGGCCTGCAGTTGAGGAGGAGGGTCCTCATCTCCCGCCGTGCCAGGAACGCCTTCAGGAGAGAGGTCTTCCCGGTTCCTATGTCGCCCCTGACTATGGTCAGGCTGCCGGGTCGGGCGGACTGCTCCTCGAGCATCGCGATCTGGCGCCTTCTGCCGACGAAGACGTCCTCGTTCCAGACGGGTCCCGGCTGACCGGGGCAGGATCTCATCCAGCGGGCACGCCCCGCGGCCTTCGCCGCGTACATGGCCGTATCCGCCGCGATGAGCAGGTCGCGCTTCGTCCGCGCATCCTCGGGATGACAGGCGAGACCGATGCTGGCGGAGACGTTCCATCGAGGCGAGAGTAGTTCCGAGGTCACGGACGATATGCGCCCGGCCAGCGCCC
The DNA here is from genome assembly GCA_964603785.1 of uncultured bacterium. Classification (GTDB taxonomy): domain Bacteria; phylum Fermentibacterota; class Fermentibacteria; order Fermentibacterales; family Fermentibacteraceae; genus CAZRWD01. Next base: position 109,075 of record CAZRWD010000002.1, on the reverse strand, counting down.
CGGAGTCGGTCCCGCCCGGGGCGGGGGCGATCACGACGAACTCGTCGCCGCCGTACCTGCCCACCAGGTCCCCCGGCCTCACGGACCTCCGCAGGAGAGATGCGAACTCCACGAGGACCTCGTCGCCCGTGATGTGGCCGAGCGTGTCGTTCACGGTCTTGAAGTTGTCGAGGTCGATGAAGAGCAGGGCGAACCCTTCGCCCGCATCCACCAGGCCGTCGAGGATCCTGTCGAGGTAGCGCCTGTTGGGCAGGCCCGTCAGCTGGTCCTCGTACTCCTTGCCTTGCAGCCCGGTGCTGTCCAGATTATCGAAGGGCATGCCAGGGATCATCGGGACCTCCATCCACGCCGGTTTATTCTAGGTCTGCGCTCCTCAGGAGGCCAGGGGCGCGAACGGGGAGGGGTGGATCATGGGATCTCGTCCTTTGGCGATCTTCGCCGTCCTGGCCTTCATCGCCTGCGGGGACGGCGGGGGCGGGCCCTCGGGACCGTCGGGCGGCGACTATTCCTTCGGAGGCTGGTTCGGGGCGAGGGGCTCGGGCCAGGGCGAGTTCTGGGACATCTACCAGTTCACCGTGTCCCCCTCGAGCGGCAACGTGCTCGTGGCCGACTGGGGGAACCGCAGGGTGGAGATCTTCGATCCCGAAGGGGCCTACCTGGGGGTGATAGACACCTCCGACGTCCCCGGGGGCGCGGGCCTGGACGAGCCCTGGAGCATAGACTGCTTCGGAGGCACGGTCTTCGTGGGCGACCATACCGGGTATCTGGTCTACAGCTTCTCGGAGAGCGGCGACTATCTCGGCCAGTGGGGCGAATACGGATACGGCCCCGGCCAGTTCGAGGAGCTGGCCTGGATAAGGGTCCTGCCGGAAGGCGACGTGGCGGTGATCGACCTGATCACCGACCAGGTGCAGATCCACATGTGGGCGGGCATCCTGTCGACCGAGTGGACGGTCCCCGACATGAACTACCTCGACGAGCCCTACATAGACGCGTTCGACGTGTCGCCCTCCGGGGACCTCTACCTGCTGTGCTCGGACGACATCGTGAGGGTGTACGGCCAGGCGGGCGAACACCTGGGCGACCACCAGTTCGATCTCGAGATCTCGGGCATAGCGGTCGGACCCGACGGGACCGTGTTCGTGTCCATGGAAGACGAGAACGGAAGCCAGATAAGGTACTACGACGAGGGGTGGAGTCAGCTGGGGGTGATCGACATCACCTCCGAGGTGCCGGACGGCGGCTCCTACCATGCCTGGGGCCTGGACGTCGGTTCCGACGGCAGGCTGTACGCCCAGTGCGGCTACGGGGTCGTCGACCTCAGGATCATCTGGTTCGATCCCGAATGATCTGCGCACCGGCCGCGGCCGCCCCGGTCCTGGTCGCCGCCCTGGCGGCCTCCTCGCTGTCCGGTGAGGCTCTGCCGGGTGCTTTCACCGAGCTTCTGGAGAGCCGCCGCTCGGTGCGGCTGTACGCAGACTCGGCTCTCGCCCTGTCCGAGGTCAGGGCGCTCCTGTGGGCCGGGTGCGGAGACCTGGCGGACGGGAGGATGACCGTTCCCTCGGCCGGCGCGCTGTATCCCCTCAGGCTCCTGCTCGCGGCGGGAGATGTGGAAGGTCTCGAGCCCGGCGTCTATCTCCACGATCCGTCCGGCGGGCCTCCCGAGCCTCTTGCGGCGGGGGATCCCAGACCAGCCCTGGCGGACGCCTGCCTGGGCCAGCCCTGGGTGGCCTCGGCCCCTGCCTCGATCGTCATCTGTGCGGTACCGTCGATAACCTCGGAGAGGTATGGTCTGCGGGGCGGGAGGTATGTACTGATGGAGGCGGGCTGCTCCTGCCAGAACATCTACCTGGCCTGCGCGTCGATGGGTCTCGGTACGGTAGCCGTCGGGGCCTTCGACGACGACGGGGTCTCGGAGGCCCTGGACCTGGAGGACGGCCTTGTGCCCGTCTGCGTCATGCCGGTCGGGCGCCCGGCGGGGGTGACGGCGCAGTGAGAACCGCCCGGACACGAGTTCCGGAGGGAGGACCCGGATGAGGATCTCGATGGCGATTGCCGCGGTGCTCGCAGCGACCGGCGCGGCAGGGAGCGTGTTCGTCTGCGACTACGAGTACCAGGCCGACCTGTGCGTGCATGTCTGCGACTACGAGTACCAGGCCGACCTCTGCGTGTACGTCTGCGACTACGGATACCAGGCCGAGGGCCTCGACGAGGTATGGTTCTTCGTCGAGTACGAGTACCAGGCCGATGTGCTGATCCACTACGTCGACTACGAGTACCAGGCCGACCTGGAGGTCTTCTTCGTCGAGTACGAGTACCAGGCCGGCTGGGAGGGCGGGAGCGAATGGCAGGAGAGACTGCACTGAACCCCGGGGCACGCCCGGAAGCCGGGGACGGACCCGGCCGGAGGATGCGATGACAGTTGCGACCATGGCTCTGATGTGCCTGCTGGCGGGTCCCGTTTCGCGCCCCGCCGGCTCCGCTCAGGACTTCCTGCAGTTCGACAGGGATACGGCCCTGCAGATGCTGGGCAGCATCGAGAACTCCCTGGCAAGCTTCAGGGACCTGACCTCCGCCATCCTCGACGCCGCGGGTCTGGACCACATGGGTCAGATCGTGGAGACCACCCCCTACGTCAGCATACACCCCTCCCTCCTCGCCTCCGTCGGGAACACGTGGTGGGAGGAGCAGAACATCGGATTCGTGAACTGGCCCAACTATCTGAGGGGTTTCATCGAGGCGCAGCAGCTCCGCATACTCGTGCTGGAGCGGAGGGTGGCCGTGCTCGAGGGTGAGGGGGCCGCGGTCATCGAGACCCTCGACAGGGGGATCGAGGCGCAGGCGGCCGTCGTGGAGGATCTGGCGGGCGCCTGCATGGTCGACTGATGGCCCGTCGAATCGCCCTGCCCGTCATCCTCGCCCTCCATTCGGGCTGCCTGTTCGGCCCGGCCTCGGATCCGGGCTATCCGTTCGAGTATGTCGCATCGTTCCCGACGGACAGCCTCGGGGAGCCCGCGGCCTGCACATTCGCACCATCCGGCGCCGCCTGGGCCTGCGTCTGCGAGGGAGGCCTCCTGGTCAACTGGGGAGGAGACCAGGCCGAGGCGATCCCGATGCCGGACCTGGTCCCGGACGCCGCCTTCTCCTCCTACGGGTCCGCCTGCGCCTTCCTGACGGCCGGGGAGCTCTTCGTCGCGGCTCCGGGGCAGGCCGTCACCACCGTCACCCTGGACGGACCCGGGGCTGCAGTGGAGCCCTCTCCGGCGGGCGGCTTCCTGGTCGTGCACGGAGACGGCTCGATCTCCTCCTTCAGTGCCGCCGGCACCCCTCTCGAGGTCATCACGACCGACATGCAGGCTCCGCTGGCGGCCGTCGTGGACCTGTCCCTGGGACAGCTCGTCATGTGCGACTCGACCGTGGCGGCGAGGTTCGACCTCTCCGACGGGACGAGGCTCGCGGACTTCGACCTTCCCTCGCCGCCCGTCGACCTCTTCGCCGCGGGCAGCGGGCGCACCGGTGCGGCGCTGGAAGGCGGCAACGAGCTGTGGGTGTTCTCCAATTCCGGCATGGGGGTGGATATCCTAGTCACCTTCCCCGACGTTCCCGCATGCGGAGCCTGCACGCCGGACAGCGCCTTCTACTACGCCGGATGCCCCGGTGCCGGCCTGGTCGTGGCCGCCTCGTCCGGGGAGCAGGTCCGCTCGACCGCCGGCTTCGGAACGCCATCGGACATAGCCATCTCGGGCGACGGAACCCTGGCAGCCGTCGCAAGCCCCCAGAACGGGACCGTCACGATCCTGGGCTACTGACCGCCTGTTGACACGGGGGCCCGCATCACTACTCTTTCCGGCTGACGCAACACGACTGGAGGAAGACATGCCGCCCGACGGAGCCCTGCCGAAACCCGAGTGGAAGGTGATCGTCGACCTCCTCTGGGAGACGAACCCCCTTCTTGTCAAGCGTCTGGGCCGCAAGATGATGAACTACCTCTTCAAGCGCGGCGTGAGGAGGATGGGCGACGTCATGCAGAGGCTCCTCAGCAGGGGGACCGTGGGGCTCGGGGACGTCGAGTCGGCCGACGAGAACCAGCCCATGCCCAGGATCGACTACGAGGCCCTCGAGGACTTCATCGACGAGGTGTTCAACATAGCGGAGGAGGAGCTCAGCTCCGACGAGATCAACAGCATGCTCCTCAACTGGTTCCGGCTGGAGAACACGAGGTTCCTCACCTCTGCGGCCGAGAAGCGGGACGTCCCCCTGGCCCAGATATCGGAGGCCCTCCAGCGCTTCAGCATGCTTCCCGAGGCCCAGCGCAACCTGGCCCCCGAGGAGCGCATGGGCATCAGGGTCGCACTGATCAGGAGGTTCTTCACGGACGACCTCGACTACATCGACGTAGTGAAGAAGCATGTCACGGTGAGCGACTTCTCGGCCATCCTCCGTCACACGATCGGACCGGCCTCGGGCAACGGGAAGCTGGGCGGGAAGGCCGCGGGGCTCTTCAGGGCCGACCTCGTGCTGCAGGCGGCCAAGAACGACAACATCGTCCTCCGCAACCTGAAGACCCCGAAGACATGGTTCATAGCCTCCGACGGCATCCTGGAGTTCGTCCACCACAACGCCCTCGAGGAGCTCCTTTCGATCAAGTACAGCGACCCGTCGGAGATCAGGCAGGAGTACATGTACCTGCGGCAGATCTTCAAGAACTCCTTCCTCCCGTCGGACGTGATGAACGGCCTGGCGATGGCCCTCGACGACTTCGGCGACTCGCCCCTGGTGGTCCGGTCCTCCAGCCTGCTCGAGGACAGCATGGGATCGGCATTCGCGGGGAAGTACAAGAGCTTCTTCGTGGCGAACCAGGGAACCAAGCGCGAGAGGCTGGAGGCCCTGGCCGACGCCGTGGCGGAGGTCTATGCGAGCGTCTTCGCGCCGGACCCCATCGAGTACAGGCGGGAGCGCGGGCTCCTCGACTTCCACGAGGAGATGGCCATCCTGATACAGGAGGTGGTGGGCACCAGGGTGGGAGGGTACTTCTTCCCGGCCTACTCGGGCGTCGCCTTCAGCAGGAACGAGTTCCGCTGGTCGCCGAGGATAAGGCGCGACGACGGGGTGATCCGTCTCGTCACCGGGCTCGGCACGCGGGCGGTCGACAGGATCGGGGAGGACTACCCGGTGCTCGTCAGCCCGGGACAGCCCGGCCTGAGGGTCAACCTCACCAACGAGGACATCCTCAGGTACGCCCAGAAGAACGTCGATGTCGTGAACCTGAGGACGAGGCGGTTCGAGACCGTGCCGTTCGAGAGGCTCGTCGCGGAGCACCCCCGCGACTATCCGGCGCTGTCCTACATCATCTCGCTGTTCGAGGAGGGCAATCTGACCCCGCCCGTGGGAACGATGATCAACATCGAGGAGCAGTATCCCGTGGTGACTTTCCAGAAGCTGCTCTCCCAGAGCCCCTTCATCCCGCAGATGAGCACCATGCTCTCCGTTCTCGAGCGCGAGCTCGGCTTCCCGGTGGACATCGAGTTCGCGTACGAGGGGGACATCCAGACGCCCTGCCTCCTCCAGTGCAGGCCGCAGAGCTACAGCAGGGACATGGAGGAGGTCCACATCCCCAGGAACCTCGACGAGAAGGATATACTGTTCACCGCCTCGAGGTTCGTGACCGGCGGGGTCGTCAGGGGCATCGAGTTCCTCGTCTACGTGGACCCGGCCGGATACGACGCGCTCGAGAGCATGGAGGAGCTCGTCGCCTGCGGGAGGATCGTGGGTTCGCTCAACCAGAGGCTGCCCGCAAGGCGGTTCATACTCATGGGTCCCGGCAGGTGGGGCAGCAGGGGGGACATCAAGCTCGGGGTCAGGGTCGGCTACAGCGACATAAACAACACGGCGATGCTGGTGGAGATAGCCAGGTCCAGGAGCGGCTACGTGCCCGACCTCTCCTTCGGCACCCACTTCTTCCAGGACCTGGTCGAGGCGGACATCAAGTACCTGCCCCTCTATCCCGACGACCCCGGAGCCGTGTTCAACGAGGACTTCTTCAGGCTGTCGCACAACCAGCTGCGCAAGCTGGTGCCCGATTGCGGAAGGCTGGACGAGGTGATCAGGGTAGTGAAGGTGGGCCGCGAGGTGCAGGGCGCCTCCGCCACCGTGATCATGGACGGCGACGAGGACAGGGCCGTCGGCTACGTCGAGCGCTGACCCATCCGGGCGATGCCCCGGAGCCCCTCACCGCCTGTGTATGAAGGCCGCCTCGGCGGAGGCGTGGACCTCGCCTCCCGAGAGCAGCTCGGCCGAGACCCTGTAGAGGGGGGGCCTGGCTTCGACCAGCCTGGCGGATATCTCCAGATCTCCCTCGCAGGGTATCGGCCTGGTGAACCTCACCCTCAGCTCCGCGGTGAGCGCGGGTATGCCCATGTGGATGAGACAGTGGGTCATGGCCGCATCCAGGACCGCGCTCACCATGCCGCCGTGGAGGATCCCGTCGTAGCCCTGGAGGCTCCTGTTCACCGAGAGCCTCGCCCTGAGCCCGCCGTTGCCGTCGTGCTCGAACTTCAGCCCGAGACGGAGCGGATCGCGCCATCCGCAGAGAATGCAGTCGTCGTGTCCCAGCCCGTCCTTCGCACGGAGGCCGGTGTCAGTGGTCACATGCGTTCTCGCCGAGCTCGAGGCTGCCTGCCGCCCAGCCTCGTGCAACCGCCTCGGGATCCATCGCAGGAGCCCCCGTGATGACCGATATCCCGTTCTCCTCGAATATCTGACGCGCCCTCGAGCCCATGCCGCCGGCGACGACGATCTGAACGCCCTGGCCTGCGAGCCACCTCGGGAGGAGGCCCGGCTCGTGGGGCGGCGGTGTCATGTCGCTGCGCGACGCTATCCTGCCGTCGGCGCAGTCCACGTCCATGACCGCGAACTTCTCGCAGTGACCGAAGTGTGCGCAGAGAACGCCTCCGTGGAGGGGAACCGCGATCCGCCTCGTCCGTGCAGCCATCCTGCCGCTCCCTTCTTCTTCCGGCGCCCGCTCCCCGCAGGCCGGGGCGATGCCTTCCAGTATGTCCGACATCGCCCCTGCGGTGGCGGAGCCGCGATAATGGTGGATGAAGGGCCGTCCCGAGTCCCCCGATTCCGCGACGGCGGGATCCAGGGGGATCGATCCGAGGAAGGGGACGCCCATCCGTTCGGCTGTCTCGCGGCCGCCTCCCGTCCTCAGGATCCGTGTGACCTCTCCGCACGACGGGCATGCGAAGCCGCTCATGTTCTCGATCACTCCCAGGACGGGGACGCCGAGCCTGCGGCAGAAAGTGATGCTCCGCCTGACATCCGCCGAGCAGACCCGCTGCGGGGTCGTCACTATCACCGCGCCGTCCACCGTTCCCATCAGCTGGCAGACGGAGAGGGGCTCGTCGCCGGTTCCGGGAGGCGAGTCGACGACGAGGAAGTCCAGGTCGCCCCACTCCACGTCCGAGAGGAACTGCCTGATCACCCCGGCCTTGAGAGGCCCCCGCCAGATGAAGGCCTCGTCGGCGCCGGTGTCGAAGAGGCCGATCGATACGACCCTGAGGCCCGCGGCGTCGACAGGGAGTATCCTCCCGTCCCCGACTTCCGCCCTGGCGCCTTCAATGCCGAGCATGATCGGCACGCTGGGTCCATGGATGTCCGCATCCAGGAGACCCGTCGCATGACCCTCCATGGCCAGCGAAACCGCGAGGTTCACGGCCACGGTGCTCTTCCCGACCCCACCCTTGCCCGAGAGGACCAGGATCTTGTGCCTTATCCTGGAGAGGTTCGCCGCCAGGCGGTCATCGCCGGCCGACCGGACATGCGCGCAACCGTCTCCGGAAGCGCCGCCTTCATCTGTCATCGAAGCCTCCGATGCTGCGTACCCCGTCCCAGACCAGGGCTATCTCGTCCGCGGCCCTGCCGCCGGTCTCCACGACGGTCGAGCCCCTGATCATGGACTCCGTGAAGACGGGATCATACGTGATGCGCCCGGCCGTCGCCGCTCCCGCCGCGACGGCCCTGCGCTCGATCTCCTCCGCGGCCGGGGGATTGATGTCCCACTTGTTGATGCAGACCGCGACGGGTATCCCGAAGTGCGAAGCCAGGGAGATCACCCTCTCAAGGTCGTGCGCTCCGGAGAGGGTGGGCTCGGTGACCGCCAGCGCGAGCGAGGCCCCCGTCATGGATGCGATGACGGGGCAGCCGATGCCCGGCGGGCCGTCCACCAGTATCAGGCCCGCCCCCTCCTCGGCGGCGAGCCTCGCGGCCTCCCTCCGGACCGTCGAGACCAGCCTGCCCGAGTTCTCCGCCCCCGGCGCAAGCCTGGCATGCACCATGGTGCCCGCCCGGGTGGACGAGATCATCCATTCGCCGCAGTCCCGGACGGGGAAGTCGATGGCGCCGGCGGGACAGAACCTCGCGCAGACCCCGCAGCCTTCGCAGCCGGAGGGATCGACGGCCCTGATGCCGCCCCGGTCGCGCACCGCTCCGAACCTGCACAGCTCCTCGCACCTCCCGCATCCCGTGCAGGCCTCCGGTCGTATGATCGCCTCGTTGCCGCTCTGGAAGCGCCATCTCCCGGTCACGGAGGGCTGGAGCAGGAGGTGCATGTCGGCCGCGTCGACATCGCAGTCGGCTATCACGGCCCCGCGGGAGAGCAGGGCGAAGGAGGCGGCGAGGCTGGTCTTCCCCGTCCCCCCCTTGCCGCTGATGACGACGATCTCCTTCATCTCAGGGCCCTCCCCCGGCTGCGAGACCCGCCGCCCCGGAGAGTATCGCCTCGAACAGCGGCCTCGTCCCGGGAACAGCATCGATGGCGGCCACTCCGCGGGAGTAGGCTTCCGCGATCCTCCTGTCGTCCGGGATCTCGGCAAGGAGGGGGATCGATCCGGACGAGCAGAAGTCATGCACCCGGCCGTCGCCCGATCCGGCCCTGTTCACGACAACTCCGAAGGGCAGGCCCATCAGCCGGAGAGTCTCGACGGCAAGGGAGAGATCGTGCAGCCCGAACGGCGTCGGTTCGGTGACGAGCACCACGGCGTCGGCCCCGCTTACGGAAGCGACCATCGGACAGGCGGTTCCGGGAGGCGCGTCGATTATCGCGGTCCCGTCGGGAGGCAGGGCGCCCAGCACAGCTCTGATGACGGGGACTCCCATCGCGCTCCCGACGTCCAGCCTGCCCTCCACGAGGGTAAGCCCGCCGGCATCGTAGACCTCGACCACTCCCGTCCTCCTGCCCGCCTCCGTGATGGCCCCCGCCGGGCAGACAAGGGTGCATCCTCCGCAGCCGTGGCACAGTTCGGGGAAGACGACGGGAGGCTTCCCGAGACAGACGATGGCATGATACCTGCAGAACCTGCTGCACTCCCCGCAGGAGGCGCACAGCCGCTCGTCCACGACCGGGACGGCTGTGGAGACCTCCGACGAGGATGCGAGGACGCCGCCGGTGAAGATCCTGCAGTTCGGCTCCTCGACGTCGCAGTCGGCCAGCACCGTTCCGCCCGCACAGGCCAGGGCCGTGCTGACGGCGACGGTTGTCTTGCCGGTGCCACCCTTCCCGGAGGCGATCGCGACGACGAAGCGGCTCAGACCGGCTCCCCCCTGAAGAAGAGCCTGCAGGAGCAGTGTCCGTCGCGCTCTATCTCGTCGAGCCATTCCCGGCACGGGCAGACGGGGTCGGCCGACGGGTCCAGGGGATGCCCCTGCTTGCACGGGCAGAACGGCCTGCCGGTCGAGACGAGGTTCTCGGTCATCAGTCCGACGACCTTCTCGACACGGCTGGTGTCGGGGTTCACCACGAGGCCGTACCGGGCCGCCCTGTCGCGCATCATGGACAGCAGCCCCCGATACTCGTCCTCGTGGGCGGTCCACAGCCCCTTCGGGGAACCGTCCCCCACGGCGCCCTCCTTCACCAGTGCGATTCGACGTCGGCGGAGGACGCCCGCGTCAGGCTCCCGCCCGAGAACGCCTCGAGAGCCTGCCTCACGGTGCACGGGCCCGAAGTGTACACCTCGATGCCCGCGCTTGAGAGCGCACGGAAGGCCTTCGGTCCGACATGACCGGTGATCAGCGCGTCGACCTTCAGCCCTGCGACCCTTTCCGCGGCCTGGACCCCCGCACCCTGGGATGCGTCGATCCCCGCCCTGTTGTCGACGGCCTCGTATTCACCGGTAACCGTGTCATGGAGCACGAATGCCGCCGCCCTCCCGAATCTCTCGTCGAGGGGCGAGTCCGGCGCAAGCCCGGCTGCCGTCACGGCTATTCTCACGTATTCCCCCCGTCCGGTCTCACGGAGACCTACTCGGCCCTGCCGGCCTGTCCCAGGAGATCTATCCTCTTCTGGATCTCCTCAACCTGCTCCCTGAGCATCCTGGCCTGGCCCTCGAGGTACCTCTTCTCCTCCTCGGGGTCAGGCTGTCCGGCGGGGCCTCCGCCGTAGACGGGCCAGCCCGGGAAGGCGCCTCCGAGCCTCGACCAGCCCGGCCTGCCGGTCGCCCGGAACCAGAACCTGTTGCCCCAGCCTCCCCTGCCGCCTCCGTACATGCCCGGGTTCGCGTATCCGGGGACTCCGGAGCCGGCGCAGAAACCCGCTCCCCTTCCGGTCATCGGACCCATTCCCCTGGGTCCCGTCCCATCTCCACGAGGCATTTCTACTCCCTTCCGCCGGAACGACCCCGGACACCTCCGGATGTTCCCGGCCTCCTACTCCCTTGTCATCGCCGTCCCGCACCGGGGGCACTTCCTGCCCAGGCAGGGCACGCCCCTCTCGTGAGGTTCGGCATATCCGCAGGACGGACAGAGGCAGCGTCCGGCCGGACCGGCTCCGGTCCCTCCCATCCTGCCCCTTCCCCCTCCACCTGCCGGTCTCCCTCTACCGCTGTTCATGCCCGACCTCCTCCCGGGTCGCCCGGCGGCGAATCCCGATCCTCCGCCCCTGCATCCCGGCATGTTGAACTCGACCTCCCCGAGACGCCCCTCCAGCCAGGCTCCGATGACGGCCTCGAGCGCTCCCGAGACGAAGGGATGGACTTCGATCCCGTAGGCTCCGAGAAGCCCCCGGAAAGGCCTCGAGACGGCGCCGCAGACGAGTTCCCCCACGCCCCTGCGGACGAGATCGCCTATCATCCCGGCGGGAGTCGACCCGCCGATGGCGATGTCCTCGCTCGAGACGACGCTGCCCTCTTCCGCCTCGACGATCCTGACCGTCTCCGACACGTCGAGCACGGGTGCGATGCGGTCACCCCAGAACGAGAAGGCAGCCTTCATCGAACTCCTTCCTTCCACATCCACTAAAGCATATGGCTTGCCCGCCGCCCGCCGGGAACCGAAGCGTGGATTGATATTTTTGCAGGATAATATTATGGAGAAGATGCCACGAAGACGGCGCCATCCCGGTCATGATGCAGGAACGCAACATTCATAAAGATGATGTAGCTCATCTGCTACGCTTCCCCGGATCGTGCCCGGGGTCTCCTGACTCGATTCCGAGGCGCTTCATCTTCCTGTAGAGGGTGGTCCGGTGGATTCCGAGCTCCCCGGCGGTCCTGGTCCTGTCGCCCGCGTTCCGATCGAGGGCCTCGAGGATCACTGCGGCCTCGAGCGCCTCCCTGGAGGCGGCCGCCTCGCGGAGCGTCCTCCTGGACCTCCGGGGCGTGAGCCCCGCCGGCAGGCACTCGATCCCTATCCTCCTGCGCCTGCAGAGTATGAAGGCATGCTCGACGGCGTTCTCCAGCTCGCGCACGTTCCCCGGCCAGTCGTGCGCCATCAGGAGCGACAGCGCCTCGGGGTCCACCCCCTCCACCGTTCTTCCCTGGAGCTTGTTGAGCCTGTCGATGAAATGCCCCAGCAGGAGAGGGATGTCCTCCTTCCGCCTCCGGAGGGGCGGCAGCTCTATGCGCACCACGTTGATCCTGTAGTAGAAGTCCTCGCGCATCCTCCCGGACCCGACCTCCGCCGCGAGATCCCTGTTGGTGGCGGCGACTATCCTGACGTCCGCCCTCTCCGTCCGTGACGATCCCAGGGGCTCGTAGGTCCTCTCCTGGAGGACCCTGAGAAGCTTCACCTGGAGGGCCGGGCTGGTCTCGGATATCTCGTCCAGGAGGAGCGTGCCCCCCTTCGCTGCGGCGAAGCGGCCCTGCCTGTCCCTTTCGGCGCCCGTGAAGGCGCCCGCCCTCCAGCCGAAGAGCTCGGACTCCAGAAGGGTCTCCGGCAGCGCGCCGCAGTTCACCGCTACGAAGGGTCCGGACCTCCTCGGGCTCATGGAGTGTATCGTGCGGGCTACGATCTCCTTCCCGGTGCCGGTCTCTCCGGCCACGAGAACGGTGCTCGGGCTCTCGGCGATGGCGGGGAGAACCTCGAATATCCTCTGCATGAGAGGGCTGTGGCTCACCAGATCGCCGGCGGTGTACCGGCCCTCCAGCTCCTGACGAAGGGCCTCTATCTCGCTCAGGTCCCTGAAGGTCTCCGCCCCTCCGAGCACCCTGCCCTCCGAGTCCCTGAGAACGGCCGTCGAGACGCTTATCGGGACCTTCTCGCCGGAGGAGTTCACTATGTAGCACGAGCGCCCCACCACGGGTCTCCCGGTATCGAGGCTCCTCCTGATAGCGCATCCGGTCTCGCACATGCTGCTGCGGAAGACCTCCGAACAGATACGGCCGATGGCCTCCTCGCGCGGTATCCCGGTGATCTCCGAGGCTGCACGGTTGAAGGACGTTATCCTCCAGTCGGCGTCGACCGTGAAGACCCCGTCGGAGATGCTCTCGAGGATCTCGTCCGTGCTCTCTCCCATGATGTCATCCTAACCGGGCACTCCTGACGCTGCAAGCCCGACGGGGTTATCGTCCGCCCGAGGGGGCCCTTGCCGGGAGGTTAACGGATGTCCCTGGATTCCTGCAGACTCTGCGGGGGAGACGCCCTCTCCCTCCTCTACACCCAGGGCCTCGACGGGCGGTTCCGGTTCTACAGGTGCCGCTCCTGCGGCTACGTGAACTACGACCTGTCGACCGGGCTCGACCAGTCGAAGTACTCCTCCGGCCTCCCCGACCCGACCTCCGCGCAGGGAGCCTCGAACAGGTCCCAGACCGCCACCTTCGGGTACATCAGGAGGAGGATCCCCTTCACGGGGAGTCTTATCGACATAGGCTGCGGCAACGGCAGGCTGCTGCATCTCGCCATCGAGGCGGGATGGAGAGCGGAGGGTCTGGAGACATCCTCCGGTCTGGCCGCCAGGGCCGCCTCTGGGACGGGGGCCGTGGTGCACGTGGGAACGCTGCCCGGCGGGTTGCCGGAACTGGCGGGCGGGTACGACCTGGTTGTCCTCCGCCATGTCCTCGAGCACATCCCCGATCCGGTCGGCGCGGTTCTCGAGATCGGAACGCTGCTGTCGGAGAGAGGGCTTCTACTCTTCGAGTTCCCGGACATCGACTCTCCGGAGGCCCGGCTGAAGCGCGTCTCCGGGAGGCTCGGGATCCGCAGGAAGGCCTGGAGGCCGGACTACGTGCCCGGCCACTGCGGCGAGTTCTGCAGGAGGTCCTTCCGTCGCCTGCTGGACATTGCCGGGATGGAGCTCCTGCACTGGGAGACCTACTCGGTGCATCCCCTGAAGAACGCCATCTTCCGGGTCCTGCCCGCGGGGGGCAAGGCCCGGGCCCTCGTGCGGCGCAGGCATCCCTGAAACACGGGGGCGGCCCGGAGGCCGCCCCCTCTGCAACACGACTTCGGTATCGCTACATCACGCCCTGGGCGAGCATGGCGTTGGCGACCTTCACGAAGCCCGCGGCGTTCGCGCCGAGGACGTAGTTGCCCTTGTCCCCGTACTTCTCGGCCGCTGCGAAGGCCTGGGCATGGATGCCGGCCATGATGCCCTGCAGCCTGCGGTCGACCTCCTCGCGGCTCCAGCTGGAGAAGCAGGCGTTCTGGGCCATCTCCAGACCGCTCGTCGAGACGCCGCCCGCGTTGGCGGCCTTGCCGGGGCCGTAGAGGATCTTCTTGTCCAGGAACAGCTCCACCCCTTCGGGGACCGTGGGCATGTTGGCGCCCTCGGAGACGACGGACACGCCGTTGCGGATGAGATTGGCGGCGTCCACGGCGTTGATCTCGTTCTGGGTGGCGCAGGGGAACGCGCAGTCGGCCTTGTGGTCCCACAGCGGGTTGTGGTCGAGGGCCGGGTCGACGTCCTTGTAGACCACTCCCGGGAACTTCTCTGCGTACTCGCTTATCCTGCCGCGGCGGACGTTCTTGAGGTCCATCACGAACGCCAGCTTCTCGGGAGTGATCCCTGCCTCGTCGTAGATGTACCCTGTTGAGTCGGACAGGGTCACCGCCCTGCCGCCGAGATGGTTGATCTTCTCCACCGCGTACTGCGCGACGTTGCCGGAGCCGGAGACCAGGCAGGTCCTGCCCTCGAGGGTGCTGCCCCTGGTCTTCAGCATCTCGGCCGCGAAGTAGACCGCGCCGTAGCCGGTGGCCTCGGGGCGGATCAGGCTGCCGCCGTAGGGCAGCCCCTTGCCCGTGAGGACTCCGTTCCAGGTTCCGGTAAGCCTCTTCCAGGTCCCGAAGAGGAACCCGATCTCGCGGGCGCCGACGCCGATGTCACCGGCCGGCACGTCGGTATTGGGACCGATGTGCCTGAAGAGCTCGGTCATGAACGACCGGCAGAAGCTCTCGACCTCCTTGTCGGACTTGCCCTTGGGGTCGAAGTCCGAGCCTCCCTTGCCGCCCCCCATGGGGATGCCCGTGAGGGAGTTCTTGAAGATCTGCTCGAAGGCGAGGAACTTCAGGATGCCCAGGTTGACCGAGGGGTGGAAGCGGAGACCTCCCTTGTAGGGTCCGATGGCGCTGTTGGCCTGGATGCGGAAACCTCTGTTGACTTCTATGTCGCCGTTGTCCCTCTCCCAGGCGACGCGGAAGAGTATGACCCGCTCCGGCTCGACTATCCTGTCGACTATCTTGGCCTTGCGGAACTCGGGGTGCTTCTCGAGCACCGGCCCCAGCGACTCGAGGACCTCCATGACGGCCTGGTGGAACTCGGGCTGGCCCGGGTCCCTGCGGAGGATGGTCTGGTACACCTGTTCGAGTTCAGGGAGCATGCTCCGACTCCTCTCGGGGAAACGGTTGGACATCCGGGGACAGGATTTCGTAAGTGCGTAGACTATTTTCGCGAAGCCCCTCCGTCAAGCAGCGGAAAGGTCCTCTCGGCAATGCTTTCTCTTGACCCGGAGAAGGGGTCAGACTATTCTGCATCTTCGTCTACGGTCGTTGTTCCCCCTATCAGGAGCGGGGGTTCGTGACAGCAAGCGCGAGTGATCCCGAGGCAGCCCTCGGGCCGACCCCTGGGACGGGAGCATCCGGCCGACCCGACGAGCTGTACCGGTTCAGGGTCTCGCGGATCCTCATGGTCTCCAGCCTCTATGACTACTTCATACTGGAGGAGGACGGACGCCTCGGCGACAGGCTCGCCTCCGCGGGGGCCGGCGCTCCCGGCATAACCCAGGTCGCCGGCGGGGAGAACGCCCTCGCAGCCCTGCGCGAGGGCGGCTTCGATCTCGTGGTGACTCTCGCCCGGCTGGGCGACATGGATCCCTTCACTTTCGGACGGAGTGCAAGGGAGACGGCTCCCGGAGTCCCGGTGGTCCTCCTCGCGCACAACACGCCCGAGCTGGCACGACTGAGCTCGGCCCCGGACCGTGATGCCGTCGACAGGATCTTCGTCTGGCTCGGAGACGGCAACCTCCTCCACGGGATCATCAGCCTGGTCGAGGACCATGCGAATGCGCCCCGCGACTGCGGGGCGGCCGGCGTCCCCGCCCTCCTGCTGGTCGAGGACTCGGTCCTGTTCTACTCCCGCTACATCCACGGCATCCACAGCATGATCGGCTCCCTCATGGAAGGCATCCTGAACGCCGGGAGGTTCTCCCCCTCGCGGAGGCTCGCCAGGCTCGGGGCGCGCCCCAGGATCCTCCTGGCCTGCGACTACGAGGAGGCCGTCGGGATCATCCGCCTGTGCGGCCGCTCGCTCGTCGGGCTCGTGACCGACCAGGCCTTCCCCAGGAACGGGGAGTCGAGGAGCGACGCGGGGCTCGATCTCATCCGTGAGGCCAGGCTCGCCCTGCCCGCCCTCCCGGTCATCCTCCAGACCTCCGAGGAGGGATCGGAGGCCTCCGCACGGGAGCTCGGCGTCAGGTTCCTCGCCAAGTCCGGACCCTCCCTCCTCCGTGATCTCGGACACGCCCTCACGGAGGACTTCGGTTTCGGCAGCCTCGGGTTCACCGATCCGCGGTCCGGCCGCACCGACCTCGTCGATACGGTCGACTCGCTCTTCCTCGCGCTCGACAGGGTCCCCGCGGCGGCCGCCGCAGATGCCGTCGAGACCGGCAGGCTCACTCGCTGGCTGCGAGTGCACACCGAGCTGGACCTCGCGAGACGGCTCGACGGGATCGCCAGGGCTCCCGGCGAGGGCGACGAATCCCTCAGGTCCAGGGTCTCGGACGCCGCCAGGGACTGGAGGAGGGACAGCCACAGGGGGACCGTGCCGTCCTACAGCCGCTCGTTCTACGAGGACTACGCCCAGTTCAGCCGGATAGGGTGCGGGTCCATAGGGGGCAAGGGCAGGGGCCTGGCCTTCATAGACCGCGTGCTGACGGCCGGTCTTCCGCCCGGAACCTTCCCGGGGGTGGAGGTGGGCATACCCCGGACCCTGGTGCTCACCACGGAGGTCTTCGAGGAGTTCATGGAGCAGAACGAGCTCCTCGACTTCGCGGTCTCCGGGGAGAGGGACCTGACCATCATCGGGCGGTTCCTCAGGGCCGACCTCCCGCCCACGGTGCTCGGCGACCTGAGGGACTTCCTGGGAGAGGTGAGGACGCCTCTCGCCGTCCGTTCCTCGAGCCTCCTGGAGGACGCCCTCTACCAGCCGTTCGCGGGCGTCTACGCGACCAAGATGCTGCCCAACAACCAGCCCTCGTTCGACGACAGGTTCCGCAGCTTCATCTCCGCGGTCAAGTTCGTGTATGCGTCGACCTACCTGAGGCAGGCATCGGCCTACATCAGGTCCACCTGCCACAGCCCGGAGGAGGAGAAGATGGCCCTCCTCGTCCAGTCCGTGGTCGGGGCCGACCATGCCGGAGCCTTCTATCCGCATCTCTCGGGCGTCGGGCGGTCCTGGGACTACTACCCCGCGGGAATGGCGAAGCCGGAGGACGGGGTTGTGAACCTCGCCCTCGGCCTGGGGAAGGCGATAGTGGACGGGGGTCTCTCCCTGAGGTTCTGCCCCAGGTATCCGAAGGTCCTGCCCCAGTTCGGCTCGGTGCGCGACATGCTGAAGCAGTCGCAGAAACGGTTCTGGGCGGTGGACATGCACGCCGGGACAGGCGCCGGGAGGGACGAGGAGGAGGACCAGTTCCTGGTCGAGCTGGACCTGGAGAGGGCGGGGCGCGACGGCGTCCTCGAATGGATCGCCTCGACGTACTCGCCGGAGGACGACAGGGTCTACGACGGGGTGACCAGGGACGGCCCCCGGGTGCTCGACTTCGCCCACATACTCAAGAACGCCGTGCTCCCTCTCCCGGAGATCACCTCGGCGATCCTCGAGATGGGGCGCGATTCGATGAACTGCCCCGTGGAGATCGAGTTCGCGTGCGTCCTCGGATCCGGCAGGGCCCTGCCGGCCACCTTCTCCCTGCTGCAGATAAGGCCGATGGTCGCCGGGGACGGGTTCGTGAAGGTCGACATCGGGGAGTTCCCCGAAGGCTCCGCCCTCTGCAGGAGCGGCAGGGTGCTGGGCAACGGAACGGACGACGGGATATCCGACATCCTGTTCGTCAGGCCGGGCATCTTCGAGGCCTCCCGGACGCGCCTCGTCGCACGCGAGGTCGACCTGTTCAACCAGGCGCTGTCCGCGGAGGGCAGGCCGTACCTGCTGGTGGGTCCAGGCAGGTGGGGCTCCTCCGACCCCTGGCTCGGGGTCCCCGTGAACTGGAGCCAGATAAGCGGAGTAAGGACCATCGTCGAGGTCAGCATCCCGGGCATGAACGTCGATCCGTCCCAGGGCTCGCACTTCTTCCAGAACATGACCTCCCTGGGGATAGGCTACTTCACAGTCTCGCACACGACACGGGGCGAGATGTTCGACTGGGACTGGCTCGAATCGCTCCCCCCGGCGGGGGAGGCGGCCTTCGTGAGGCATGTGAGGCTCGACGAGCCTCTCCGGGTTATGATCGACGGTCGCTGCGGATGCGGCGTGATACTGAAGAGGCGGCCGGGCTGAGGCGCAGGGCGCCTGCCCGGGAAGAAGCGATCGGGGGTGCGGATGTACGAGATCCTCTCCAGAACGCTGATAGGGCCCGACGTCCACAGGTACGTCATCGGGGCCCCCGAGATCTCCCGGAGGAGGAAGCCGGGACAGTTCGTCATCGTGAGGGTCTGCGAAACGGGGGAGAGGATCCCGCTCACCATAGCGGACGGTGATCCCGAGGCCGGCACGATCACTCTCATAGTGCAGACCGTCGGGAAGTCGACGCTCCAGATGTCCGGGATGGGGCCGGGCGACTCCCTGTGCGACCTGGTGGGCCCCCTGGGCACCCCCACCCATCTCGAGAAGTTCGGCACGGTCATCTGCTGCGGCGGAGGCATCGGGACCGCTCCGCTCTTCCCGATCACCCAGGCCCTCCACGGGATGGGCAACCGGGTCATCACGGTGCTCTGCGCGCGGAACGAGGGCCTTCTCATCATGGTGGACGAGATGGCGGCCGTGAGCGACGAGCTGCTGATCGTGACCGACGACGGCTCGAGGGGCATGAAGGGGGTCTCCACGGACGGCATCAGGGCCGTGGTCGAACGCGGGGAGGCGGTCGACCACGTCTTCGCGATCGGCCCACCGGTGATGATGAAGTTCGTGAGCATCCTGACGAGGGAGCTGGGCATCCCGACCACCGTCAGCCTCAACCCGATAATGATAGACGGCACCGGCATGTGCGGCGGGTGCAGGGTCACGGTGGGCGGGCAGACGAAGTTCGCCTGCGTGGACGGCCCGGAGTTCGACGGTCACCAGGTCGATTTCGACGAGCTCATCAGGAGGCTCGGCGCCTACAGGAGCGACGAGGGAAGGGCGCGGGAGCACTTCGAGGCCGGCTGCCGCCTCGATCGATAGGAGAGGGATGGACGCAAGGGAGAGACTCGCCGTACCGCCCCAGGAGATGCCCCAGCAGGACCCCGCCGCCCGCATACGCAACCTGGACGAGGTCCCCCTCGGATATTCCGCGGAGACCGCCATGCTGGAGGCGTCGAGGTGCCTCCAGTGCAAGCGGGCCTTCTGCACGGAGGGATGCCCCGTCGGGATAGACATCCCGGGGTTCCTCCAGGCCGTCGAGAAGGGCGATTTCGCGCTCGGGATATCGATAATCAGGAAGCGGAACGTCCTCCCCGCCGTCTGCGGCCGGGTCTGCCCCCAGGAGGCGCAGTGCCAGCTCGGCTGCACCGTGGGAAAGTTCCACCACGACCCGACGAAGAGCGTCAGCATCGGCCGCATAGAGAGGTTCCTGGCCGACTGGGAGCGCGGGAGCGGCACCCAGGTGATCCCGCCCAGGGCGGCTCCCACCGGGCGCAGGGTCGCCGTCGTCGGGAGCGGTCCGGCCGGCCTGACGGTCGCCGGCGACCTGGCGCTCCTCGGGCACTCCGTCACAGTCTTCGAGGCGCTCCACAAGGCCGGCGGGGTCCTCGTCTACGGGATTCCCGAGTTCCGGCTGCCCAAGGAGATAGTGCGCAGGGAGGCCGAGTTCCTCGAGAAGCTCGGGGTCGAGTTCAGGATGAACACGGTCGTCGGCAGGACCTATCCCATGGAGGAGCTGCTCGAGGACTTCGACTCGGTGTTCGTCGGAACGGGCGCCGGACTGCCCAAGTTCCAGGGCATCCCGGGCGAGAACCTGCTGGGGGTGTTCTCCGCCAACGAGTATCTCACAAGGGCCAATCTCATGAAGGCCTACGACTTCCCCGCGAGCGACACCCCCATCGCCAGACCCCGCAAGATGATCACAATAGGCGGGGGCAACGTCGCGATGGACTGCGCGAGAACAGCCCTCCGCATGGGCTCGGAGAGGTCCCTGATCGTCTACAGGCGCTCCGAGGCGGAGATGCCGGCCAGGATCGAGGAGGTCCATCACGCCCGGGAGGAGGGGGTGGAGTTCCACCTGCTCCGGAACCCGGTCGAGATGATCGGCGACGAGAAGGGCTGGGTCACCGGGATGCGGATAATCGAGATGGGGCTCGGCGAGCCCGACTCCTCAGGCAGGCGCCGCCCGGTGCCCCTCGAGGGCTCCGAGTTCGTCGAGGAGGCGGATGGCGTCATCGTCGCGATCGGCAACAGCCCCAACCCGCTCATACCCTCCTCCTGCAGGGACCTGGAGACGACCAGGTGGGGCGGGATAGTCGTGAACGAGTCGACCGGCCAGACATCCGTGAGGGGCGTCTTCGCCGGGGGCGACATCGTCCTGGGCGCGGCGACGGTGATCCTGGCGATGGGTCAGGGGAGGATAGCGGCGCGGGCGATGCATGCCTACATGGTGACAGGTCGATGGGACGACCTCGAGAGCGTCCTGGCCTCAGAGGGAGGAATGGAGTGAAGGGTCGAGTGCTTGTCATAGACGACGAGGCCGAGATCAGGCGCAACCTGACCGTGGGTCTCACCCAGGAGGGATTCAGCGTCACCGCCTGCCCGGACGGGATTTCGGCCGTTCACGAGCTGAACCGGGGCAGGACGGGCGGAACCGGGTACGACTACCTGGTGACGGACATCTTCATGCCGGACATCGACGGCATGAAGATCCTGAAGGTCATCAAGAACCAGTACCCCGACCTCCCGGTGCTGGTGATCACGGGCTTCGGGGACGACAGGCTGAAGTTCACCGCCCTCTCGGAGGCCAACACCGGCTACCTGGACAAGCCCTTCGAGATCGCCGACCTCGTGGCCGCCCTGGAGGAGCTGTCGCCGGGCAGGACCACCGCGGAGGTCCCGGGCGCGGCCGCCCAGCCGGAGATGCGCGAATCGGCCAGCGCATACCTGACCATCAGGATCACCGACCAGGACCGCAGCATGGACATCTTCAACACCCTCCACTCCATGGACGGGGTCCAGTCCTGCGACGCCGTGAGGGGCGACGTGGACATCATCCTGCTCGGCCAGGCCTCCTCGCCCGCGGGGATCCAGGCTCTCTTCGACAGGATCAGGGCGATACCGGGCATCGAGGTCGTGTCCATGTCGCCCGTCGAGCGGCCGAGGCTCGACCGCGACGTCGACGAGTTCGTGGAGACCTACAGGCGGACGGTCAAGGTCGCCGCGGGCGAGGAGGCCAGGCGCCAGCCCGGCACCATGAGCTACATCATCGTCGACATCGACCGCGAAGCGATCCAGAAGATCTTCACGACGGTCTTCTTCATCGAGGAGGTCGTCTTCTGCGACGTGATAGACGGCGGCTCGAGGCTCGTGGGCATGATAACGGGCCAGGGGGCGGTGGGCAGGATGCCCAGGATCATAGAGAAGCTCAGCCAGATCGACGGGGTCCTGAGAGTCAGGGAGGCCCGCGTGATCAGGCTCCTCGACGAGTAGGGGACCGGGAGCCCAGATGGAAGACACATTCAGCTACAGGCTCTGGCGGTATGACGGGGCGCCGGGGGAGCTCATCCCCCTCCTGCAGTCCGCCCAGGACCACTTCGGGTACATCCCCAGGCGCGCCATCAGGTACATAGCGGACGTCACCGGGACCCCCGAGGCATCGGTCTACGGCGTGATAACCTTCTACAGCCAGTTCAGGCTCCAGCCGATGGGCAGGCACGTCATCAGGGTCTGCGACGGGACCGCGTGCCACGTCTCCAGCTCCCGCATGCTCATCGACGCCATACAGGACGAGCTCTCCGTCGAGATCGGCGAGACCTCCGCCGACGGCATGTTCACCCTCACCACGGTCGCCTGCCTGGGATGCTGCTCGCTCGCCCCGGTCATGATGGTGAACGACGACACCCACGGGAAGCTCACACCCGCCTCCGTGCGGAAGATCCTCAGGGATATCCGGCGCAGGGACGCCTCCAGGGCTCCGGCCGTGGAGTCCGGGGACTGCGAGAGGGAGGCCGGGGCATGAACAGGAGGGTCGTCGTCGGCATGGGCACCTGCGGCCTGAGCGCAGGCGCCCAGGCTTCCTATGACGCGCTTATGGAGCTGGCGGAGGGTTCCGGATTCCCCGTCTCCATAACCGGCTGCATCGGGATGTGCTTCCGCGAGCCGATCATCGAGGTCAGGGACGACTCCGGGAGGACCGTCTACGGGGATGTCACCCCCGAGAGGGCCCGGGAGATCTGGAAGCGGCACGTCCTGGGCGGCGAGCCGGTCGCGGAGTGGACGATCAGGAACTGGGAGGCATCGGGCGCCGAAGGCGGCACCGAGGCCCCCTTCCTCGCCCGCCAGAGGAGGATCGTGCTCCGCAACTGCGGTCTCATCGATCCGGAGTCGATAGACGAGTACGAGGGGACGGGGGGCTATTCCGCCCTCAGGAAAGCCCTCCTGGAGATGACCCCGGGAGCCGTGATCGAGGAGGTCAGGGCGTCCGGCCTCAGGGGAAGGGGCGGTGCCGGCTTCCCGACGGGGCAGAAGTGGTCCTTCGCAGCGGCCAGCCCCGGCCCCGTCAAGTACATAGTCTGCAACGCAGACGAGGGCGACCCCGGAGCCTTCATGGACAGGTCGGTCCTCGAGAGCGACCCGCATTCCGTTCTCGAGGGGATGATAATCGCCGCAAGGGCGATAGGGGGGACCTCCGGCTACATCTACTGCCGGGCCGAGTATCCCCTGGCCATCAAGCGTCTCACGCTGGCCATCGAGGCGGCCCGTGCGCGCGGCTATCTGGGCCGCAACATAATGGGCTCCGGTCTGGACTTCGACCTGAAGATCAAGCAGGGCGCCGGGGCCTTCGTCTGCGGCGAGGAGACCGCCCTGTTCGCCTCGATCGAGGGCGAGAGGGGCATGCCGAGGATAAGGCCCCCCTTCCCCGCGGAGAAGGGCCTCTGGCAGAAGCCGACCAACAACAACAACGTGGAGACCTATGCCAACGTGCCGTGGATCATCTCGAACGGCGCGGAGGCGTTCGCCTCGGTGGGCACGGAGAGGAGCAGGGGCACGAAGGTGTTCGCCCTCGCCGGGCGGGTCGCCAAGGGCGGCCTGGCCGAGGTGCCCATGGGGATGACCATCAACGAGCTCGTCTTCGAGGTCGGGGGAGGCATCAAGGAGGGCAGGGCCTTCAAGGCCGTGCAGATGGGCGGTCCGTCGGGCGGGTGCATCCCCGCCTCGATGGGGGACACGCCGGTCGACTTCGAGAGCATCCCCAGGACCGGAGCGATCATGGGGTCCGGGGGGATGGTCGTTCTCGACGAGACGACCTGCATGGTCGAGATGGCCAGGTTCTTCCTGGAGTTCACCCAGAACGAGTCCTGCGGCAAGTGCACCTTCTGCCGGATCGGGACCCTCAGGATGCTCGAGATACTGAACCGCATCACCAGGGGCGAGGGGACCGCGGAGGACATCCCGCGTCTGGAGGAGCTGGCCGCCCGCATCAAGGAGGCCAGCCTCTGCGGCCTGGGGCAGACCGCACCGAATCCGGTGCTGACCACCCTCAGGTACTTCAGGGACGAGTACGAGGCCCACATCGCGGATCATCGCTGTCCGGCCGGGAGCTGCCTCGCCCTGGTCACCTTCTCCATAGACCCGGGGAAGTGCACGGGCTGCACCCTCTGCGCCAGGAACTGCCCGGTGGGGGCCATCACCGGCGAGCGGGGGAGGACCCATTCCATAAACACCGAGACCTGCGTGAAGTGCGGCCGCTGCATCTCGAGCTGCAACTTCGGCGCCATTCTGAGAAGCTAGGGGGCGGCCATGGACATGATCAACCTCAGGATAAACGGCGTGGAGGTCGAGGCCAGACCCGGTCAGACGATCCTGGATGTCGTCCGCGAGAAGGGGCTCGACGACATTCCCACCCTCTGCCACTCGGAGGAGCTCGAGCCTTACGGCTCGTGCTTCCTCTGCGTGGTCGAGGTGAAGGGCAGGCCCGCCCTCGTCCCGTCCTGCGCCACCAGGGTGGCCCCGGGGATGGAGGTGGAGACCCGCAACGAGCGCGTCAGGGCCTCGCGGAAGACCGCGCTGGAGCTGCTGCTCTCGAACCACTACGCCGACTGCCTCCCGCCCTGCAGGCTTGGCTGCCCCGCCGGGGTGGACGCGCAGGGCTACATAGCCCTCGCCGCGATGGGAGAATACCGCAGGGCCGTCGATCTCATCCGCGACAGCAATCCCCTCCCGGCCATCTGCGGGCGGGTGTGCGTACGCAAGTGCGAGGTCGTCTGCCGCAGGGGCGATGTCGACAGCCCGGTGGGGATCAACGCTGTCAAGCGCTTCGTCACCGACGCGCCCGGGGTCTACGGCGGCGAGGTCGCCTGCGCCCCGCCGAACGGCAGGTCCGTCGGGATAGTGGGAGGAGGCCCGTCCGGCCTCTCGGCGGCATGGTTCCTGGGCAGGCTCGGATACAGGACGGTTGTCTACGAGCAGATGGAGAAGGCCGGCGGCATGGTGCGCTACGGCATCCCCGTCTACCGTCTGACCGACGAGACCCTGGACGCGGAGATCGACCACATAAAGAAGGCCGGGGTCGAGATCAGGACCGGGGTGAAGGTTGGGCGCGACATCACGATGCGGGAGATCCGCGACGCGCACGACGCCGTCTATCTGGCCGCGGGCGCCTGGGCCGGCAACCCCATGAAGGTGGAGGGCGAGTTCGAGACCGAAGGAGTCGTGAACGGCATCGACTTCCTCCGTGAGAGATACGGCGACCACACCCCGCTCGGGGGCACCGTGGTGGTGGTGGGCGGCGGGAACACGGCCATGGACGTGGCCAGGACGGCCTGGCGGCTGGACGCCGACAAGGTGATCATCCTCTACCGCCGGACCAGGGCCGAGATGCCGGCGGACCCGATGGAGATCGAGGAGAGCCTCCACGAGGGCATAGAGATGATGGAGCTGGCCGCACCCGTCGGCATAGTCTCGGAGGGGGGCAGGCTCAAGGCTCTCAAGTGCATCCGGATGAAGCTCGGCGAGCCGGATTCCTCCGGGAGGCGGCGCCCCGTGCCCCTCGAGGGATCGGAGTTCGACCTCCCCTGCAGCCTTGCCGTATCCGCCATAGGCCAGTCGCCGCTGCTCGACGGGCTGACCGGGGATGGTCCCGCCTGCACGAGATGGGGAACGGTCTCGGTAGACACCAGGACCATGAAGACCGACATCGAGGGCGTCTTCGCCGGCGGCGACGTCGCGGACGACGGCCCTACAGTGGTCATCGACGCGATAGCCGACGGCCGCACGGCAGCCATGTCCATCCACTCCATGCTGTCGGGCGAGCCCGCGGCCGCGCCCTTCATCGTCCGCAAGGACTTCTGGGCGAAGCCGGGGAAGGCCGAGCTGGGCGAGATAGCGCAGAGCCCTCGCCACGAGGTGGAGCAGATGCCCGTCGATCAGAGGCGCGGCAGCTTCGAGGAGGTGGCGACGGGGTTCGACTACGACGACATGGTCCACGAGGCCGGGAGGTGCCTCTCCTGCGGCTGCACCCGGTACGACGACTGCGAGCTGAGGCTCCGCGCCGAGGAATACGGCGTCGACATGCAGCGCTATGCCGGTTATGCGAGGAGGCACCGCGTAGACGACAGGCATCCCCACATCATCTACGACCCCAACAAGTGCATCCTGTGCGGGCGCTGCATCCGGACCTGCGCCAGGGTGCTGCCCGTTGCGGCGCTCGGTCTCGTCGGCAGGGGCTTCCGCACGGAGATGCGCCCGGCCATGAACGATCCCCTGGTCGAGACCAACTGCGTGAGCTGCGGCAACTGCGTGGATGCATGTCCCACGGGTGCCCTATCCGTGAAGTACCCGTTCCCCGGCAGGTCCTGCCTGGAGTACGAGTCCTCCGCCAGCAGGTGCTCGCTGTGCTCGCTCTTGTGTCCCGTGGAGGTGCGCAGCTTCGGCCGGGACAGGTACTACATCAGGTCGTCCGGGATACCCGGCGAGTACCTCTGCAGGTACGGCCGGTTCGTTAACGAGCTGTACATAAGGCACAGGCGCGTCTCGTCGGCCTCGGTCAGGAACGGATCGGACCGGGTCGCGGCGGATCCGTGCCTTGCTGCCGCCTCGGCGGTCGAAGGCCTCAGGGCGGTGGCCGCCGCACACGGTGCCGGCTCGGTGGCCGTGTTCATCTCCCCCGAGCGCACCAGCGAGGAGATGTACCTCGCCGGGCGCATAGCCAGGGAGGTGCTCGGCACCTCCAACGTCTCCTCCATCTCCGCCCTCTGCTGCGGAGACGCGCCGGACGAGCTCGACGGCGTTCTCGGCTTCACGGCCTCGACTGCGGGACGGGAGGCGGTCGCGGAGGCCGATCTGATCATCTGCAACAACACAAGCCTGGAGTCCGACCACCCGGTGCTCGTCGTGGACGTCCTGGATGCCGTGCGCCGGAACCACGCAGACCTGGTCGTGGTGAACTCGATACTCGACCAGGCGGACCGGGCGTTCGGCTCGGCCTCGATGGACCCGATGAGGGGTCGCGCCTCCGTGCTGTGGGCCGGGATCATACAGGCCCTCATGGAGAGGGGCGTCCCCGGGAAGCCGGTCGCCGCGGCCATGGACGGCGGTCCCGCCTTCCTCCAGGAGCTCGACTTCCCGCTGGACCGAGTCGCCGGGGAGACCGGGGTCTCCATGGAGAGCATCCTCAAGGCGGTGGACCTGATCGCAGGCGCGAAGAGGGTCGCCGTGATACACTCGACGGACAGGGCGCAGGACAAGGCGCCCGGTGACACCCGCATCCTCGCCGACCTCGTGCTCCTGCTCAGGGCGGCCGGCGTGACCGCCGACCTGATACTGCCCGGAGCATTCTCCAACAGGTCGGCGATGGCGGTCGCCGGGGCCGATCCGGCGTTCGCGGCCGGCAGGGTCCCGGCGCCCGGCCTGCCCGGGGCGGGATCCGGCGCGGATCTTGCCCGGATGCTGGCCAGGGGGGAGATACGGGGGGCCCTCGTAATAGGCGAGGATCCCATGCGGGACGAGAAGACGGCCAGGTGGCTGGGCAACCTGGACTTCCTCTGCACGATGGACTGGGCCCAGACCGAGACCACCAGGGCGGCCGACATAGTGCTGCCCGGGACCACCGGGCTCGAGGAGGAGGGCACGCGCTGCTCCCTCGACGGGACGGTGATGGGCTTCTCCGGCTCCGTCAGGCCTCCCTCCGGACTCCAGGGCTGGAACATCCTGCTGTCCATGCTGGGTTCCGATCCGGGGTTCGAGAGCGTTGCCGACATCACCGCGGAGATCGGGAGCCTGGCCCGTGCAGGCCTCGGCGCACATGCAGACCGTTACTGGGGAACCGAGAGGATCGAGTGGGACGGCCGGGGCAGGCTCGAGATGCCCGTGACGACCGGGCGACCCGCCCCGATCTGTCCCCCCCTGACCGCCACCGCAGCCTACAAGGCCGCGATAAGGGAGGTGGGCGCGGAGCGGTTCAGGGTCAGGTAGGCCGGGGGTCGGCCTGCCCGGTAGCTGTCGCCCGACGGAGGGGTTTTGACCGACTCTGGCGCCGCCGCCGGATCGGACGCGTCCGGATGTGATCGCAGGAATCCGCGGGGCCTGCCCATCCACGAACTGTTCTGGCTCGGGCCTACCGAACATGCGCTGGAGGGGCTGCCCAGGGATCCCCGTGCGCGAATCCTCGACGCGGGCTTCGGCGACGGCGGGTCCACGAGAGCCGTAGCCGGCCGTCTTCCCGGGGTCGTGGTATTCGGGCTGGACCAGTCCTTCCCGGACTGCCTTCGTGCCGCCGGCCGGACGGGATCGCCTGCCGACCCCCCGGGACTGCTCCCGGTGCGCGGATCGATCGAAGCGATCCCGATGCGTGCAGCCTCGTTCGATTACGTGTTCTGCCGTGGCGTGCTCCAGTACACCGATCCCTCCCTGGCCATCCCCGAGATGTTGAGGGTGCTCAGACCGGGGGGCAGCCTGCTGTTGGTCGCCCATCTGTCGGCGAACCCCTTCGTGAGGCTCTACAGATCTCTCCGGAGGGACGACGGATGCGCGGGCGTGCCGGTCAGGGGCTACCTGGACGCCTCCGGCATGAGGGGCATGCCTGCCGCGGGAACCTGCACCAGGTACAGGGAGCATCACCTGCTCTCCCCGCTCCTCCATCCCCTTCTGAAAGCGGTGCACCCGGGAGTTCTGCGGGACCTCGTCGCGAGATCGTCCTTCTCACTGGACAGGTTCCTCCTGGCATCCCTGCCATTCCTGCGGAGGTTCGCATGGATGGCCTCGATGGAGATCGTACCTTGAGGCTCCTGCGGTTCCCGGAAGGCAGGCTCTGCGCCTTCGGGATAACCGACGACGCCGACGGTGCGACCCTCGAGAAGGTGCGAATAGTCTACGGTTTCCTCGACTCCCTCGGGATGAGGTCCTCGAGATCGGTCTGGGTGAGACCCGCCTCGCGGCGCTCGGGCAATCCGGAGAGCACCGGAAAGGCCTGCAGGGGAGCCACGCTGGAGGACCCGGCATACCTCGCGCTCGTGAGATCCATCCGCGATGCGGGGCACGAGATCTGCTACCACCTGGCCTCAGGGGGCAACAACACCCGAGGGGAGAACGAGAGCGCCCTGGAGTTCATGAGGCGCGAGCTCGGCTCCTGCCCCAGACTCCTGATCAACCACGGCAGGAATGCGGACGCGATGTACTGGGGCCGCTCGATACTCGGCGGGGGCCTGCCGGGGCTGATCGCGCGGATCTACTGCTCCGACCGCAGCGAGGGCGAGATCCCCGGATCGCAATGGTTCTGGGGGGACTTGTGCCGCAGGCACATAGCATACGTGCGACATCTGAAGTCGGCGGAGATCGACAACCTTCGCCTGAACCCGTCCATGCCCTACCATCTCCCCGGAAGGCCGTACGTCAACAGGTGGTTCTCCTGCACCGACCTCTCGAAGCCATGGCTGGTGAGGAGGATATTGACCCCGAAGGCGGTGGACGGACTGGTCCGGGGGAGGGGCGCATGCGTCGCCTATGCCTATCTGCACGATTTCGTGATGCCCGACGGCTCGATCGAACCCTCCTTCCGGAGGGCCGCGGAGCTCCTCGCGGGAACCCCCGGCTGCTGGTCCGCCCCGGTATCGGACATCCTGGACAGGCTGGAGTCGATGCGGAGGGTCTCGCTGGCGATGGTGGACGGGACCTGCACGATATCCAACGGGGGGAGTGAGGCGGTGGACGACGTCTGGGTCGAGGGTGCACCCGGGGAGGTGCTCGCGACAGCCGGCGGGGAGAAGCTCGTGATAGGGGAGTCCGGGCGGCTGAGGGTCGGTTCCGTGGAAGCATCCGCGGGAGGTGACGGTTACGGGAGCGAACCGGTTCCCGGGCGTCGGGAGATGGCGGGGATCATCCTCGGGCAGATTCGCCTCCTGGCCCTCAGGCACGCACACGGGAGGAAGTTCCGCCGGAAGGGCTGGAGCTGATGCGCGTGATCGACTACAGACACGGGATGTCGATCAGGTTCCTCCTGAAGCGCCATCTGAAGGGCATCGCCGGATCCGCCACCCTCGAGAGGATTCTGAACTCGGCGATCTTCCTCGCCCAGAGGAGGTACAGGCCGCTCTCGCCTGCCAACCACCCCTTCTTCCTCAAGATCGAACCTACCAACTACTGCGACCTGAGCTGCCCCGGCTGCGGCACGCACCACCCCCGCGAGAAGGGCTTCATGTCCATGGAGACCTTCGAGGCGGTCATCGACGCCCTCGGGAGGTGGTGCGTCAGGATCTCGCTCTACGGTCAGGGCGAGCCGCTCCTCCACCCGCGGATATTCGAGATGGTATCCATGGCCGAGCGTGCGAGGTGTCCCGTCTCGATCAGCTCCAACTTCAACTCGCTCGACGGCGACAGGATAGAGATGCTCCTCGAATCGGGGCTCGAGCACCTCATCGTCTGTCTGGACGGGGCGACCGGCGAGACCCATCGGATGTTCAGACGCGACAGCGATTTCGAACGGATCATCGAAAGCCTGGGGACTCTCTGCAGGAGGAGGAGGGCCAGGAACCTCGGCAGACCTGTCATCGAGGTCCAGACCATCGATTTCCCATTCAACCACGACGAGATAGGTGAGATCTCCAGGATCGCCGCCGACCTCGGCGCGGACCTGCATTCGGTGAGGATGGACGCGATGGCTCCCGGGGCCGGCAGGTGCCTCCTCGGCGAGTGCCCGTATCCCTGGGGATCCCTTTTCATCTCGTGGGACGGCCGCATACTGCCCTGCGAGAACTTCTGCAACCCCTACGCGAGGGACCAGCTCGCCGTGACCGACCTGACCTCCGGCGCGGACGTCTGGAACAGCCGCTGGATGGTCGAGGCCAGGATGATAATCAGGGGGGAGACTCCGGATACGGCCCCGCCGGACCACCCCTGCCTCAACTGCCATCACTACATCTCCTGACATGCGCTCGACATTCCGGCAGCGGGAGATCCCGGGGCGGCCCGCCGCCGTCCCTGGACATGCGGCCGGTTTCTCGACAGCTTCGATCGCCACGACGCAGGAGGTCCCCCGAGGGACCGGGAGGGAGGTTCCCCCTGATCGAGCTCGCCGAACTCTACGGTTTCATCGAGAGCAACTTCGAGTTCCTCATGGCAGTGGACGCCTCCGAGAGGATCCTGCATTCCAGCAGGCTCCTCTGCCGGACCTGCGGGGAGCCCGAGCTGGAGCTGACCGGAAGGCTCCTGGAGGAGGCCTTCTCGCCTCCCTCCTGCAAGAGCCTGCGCTCCGGCATGCTCCTCGCTCGCGAGGGCCAGAGGAGGATCGCGGTCTTCTCCCCGGCCGCCTTCCCCCAGTGCTCGGTCCCCATGAAGACGGGCTACATACGCACCCCCCGGGGTGAGGTCTGGCTCTTCTTCGGCTCGCAGATCGACGGCATCTCGAAGCTCACGGAATGGGACAGGGACGAGCGCATCAAGGAGCTCGCCTGCCTGTACACCGTCGCCGAGTGGATAGAGGTCTCGAGCAGCGTCAGGGAGTTCTTCCTGCATCTTCCGGACTACCTCTCGAAGGGCATGCTCTATCCCGACCAGGCGATCGTCTACTCGACCTACCTGGGCGAGGAGTACGGACAGCCCGCCCCGGGAGACCGCCACATCTCCGTCAAGCTCCTCTCCAACAGACAGATCGCCGGAGAGATAAGGGTCGGCTACTCCGATCAGACCCTCGAGCTGCTGCCGGAGGAGCAGCGGATGCTCTACGAGATCGGTCGCATGCTCAACCTCGCACTGGAGCGCAAGGATCTCAGGGAGAGGATGATCCTGAAGCAGGAGGAGGAGGCCGCCTTCGGCGCGCGACTCGCCGAGATGCAGAGGGAGATAGAGCAGCGGACGGTCGAGCTGGAGGAGCAGAAGGCCCGCCTCGAGAAGGTGAACCAGTCGATCGACACCATGCACAGGGGGCTCGTCGAGTCCTCCTCCCGCCTCGAATCGATGTTCCAGGCCATACCCGACGACGTCGCGGTGATAGACCTGCAGAGGAACATCGTGATGACCAACAGGTCGGGGATCGCACCGGGAGGCAGGTGCTACCGCACCTTCTTCGAGAGGGACGTGCCCTGCGCCGACTGCCGCCTGTCCCGGATCAGGAAGGACAAGGCGCCCATCGTCATCACGATAAGGTCGGGCGACAGGGTGCTGGACGTCCACGCCATCCCGGTCTTCGGACCCGACCACGAGGTGGAGGGGATCATCGAGTTCTACCGGGACGTCACCCTCGAGAAGACCTACGAGCAGCAGCTCCAGCAGGCGGACAAGCTCGCATCGCTGGGACAGCTGGTGAGCGGCATAGGCCACGAGATAAACAATCCGAACCAGTTCATCCGGGGAAACATCAAGATCATCCGCCAGGCACTCGAGGACATGCTCCCGATAGTCGACGAGCACGCCGCGACCCATCCCGGCCTCAAGATAGCCAGGCTGAAGTACGACTTCTTCAGGAGCAACATACTGATGCTCGTGGACGACATGGCCCACGGATCCGAGCGCATCAAGGGCATCGTCGACGGGCTGCGCAACTTCGCCCGGAAGGACGAGGGCCTCCTGATAGACACCGTGGACGTGAACACCCTCATAGAGGCCTCCGCAAGGCTGGTCCACAACGAGGTGCACAAGCACGCGGAGATCGCACTCGACCTCGACCCCGGCATCCCGTCCTTCCAGGGCAACGCCCAGAAGATCGAGCAGGTTCTCGTCAATCTCCTCGTGAACGCCGGGCAGGCCATGCCCGACGAGCGGCGCGGAACGGTGACCGTCCGCACGAGGGTGGAGGACGGGAGGACGGTCGTCATCGAGGTGGAGGACGACGGCAGGGGGATGAGCGAGAAGACGCTCAGGCAGATCTTCGATCCCTTCTTCACCACGAAGAGGGTGAAGGGGGGCACCGGCCTCGGGCTCGCGATAGCCTACCGTATCGTCGAGGAGCACGGGGGCACGATCGGTGTGGTCTCGACCCCGGAGGTCGGGACCACCTTCACGATCAGGATCCCCCTTTCGGGCCGCAGGCCCCAGGCGGCCTCCGCACCCGCCGAGGCCTCCAGCGACGGGAGCTCGTGAGATGAACGGGATGAAGCGTGTCCTGATCGTGGACGACGACGTGGCCGTGACGAACTACCTCATGGTCTTCCTGATGCAGACCGAGCGGTTCGATCCGGAGGTCGTCAACGACTCGTCCATGGTGCCGGAGATCCTCGGGCGCGAACCCTTCGACCTGATGCTCCTCGACATGGACATGCCCGCGGTCAGCGGCATCGACATCCTCCGCAGCGTCCACGAGAGCGGCGGCAGACCGCCCGTGATCGTCCTCACCGGCGTGAGCGACATCGAACTGGCGGTCAAGGCCATGAAGCTGGGGGCGTTCGACTACCTGACGAAGCCGGTGGACGACGACATGCTCCTCGCCACCATGGACCGGGCCCTGGAGCACCTAGCCCTGAGCCGCACGATCAGCGGGCTCTCCCGGGACCTGTCCCGCGACGACCTGGAGAACAAGGACGCCTTCGCCTCGTTCGTCTCGTCCGATCCCATGATGGTGAGGCTCTTCCACCAGGCGGAGAGGCTGGCGGCGGGCGACTTCTCCGTCTTCATCCACGGGGAGCACGGGACCGGGAAGGAGGCCCTCGCGAGGGCCATGCACCAGGCCAGCCCCAGGGGCAAGGGCCCCTTCGTAGCGGTGGACGCGGCCGCCGTACCCCCCGGCGACATGGCGGCCGAGCTTTTCGGCCGGGTGAGGGACTGGAGCGGACGGCAGCCCGACAGACCGGGCTTCCTCGAGATGGCGGCCGGCGGGACGCTCTTCCTCAACAGCATCGAGCACCTGACTCCGCCCGTCCAGGTCCGCCTCCGCAGGGTCATCCAGAACGGGGAGTTCTACAGGGAGTCCTCGGCCGAGATCTGCAGGATAGACGTCAGGCTGATCGCCTCCACCACCGCCGACCTGACCGGCGAGGAGTACAGGGAGTCCTTCTCGAGGGACCTGCTGTATCACCTGCTCGTCAACTCGATCGAGCTCCCGCCGCTGAGGGAGCATCCCGAGGACATCCCCCTCCTGGCCGAACACTTCGCCCGCAGGGAGGCCGAGAGGCTGGGCAGGCCCTTCAAGAGCGTGTCGGAGGAGCTGACCCGCATGCTGTCGGGTCATGTCTTCCCCGGGAACGTGGAGGAGCTGGAGGCGATAGTCTCCTCGTGCGTCGTGAGCGCGGAGGCGGGACGGGAGCTCGGCCCCGAGTGCCTGCCGCCGTACATGCTGGACAGGATGACGGGAGAGGGGGTCAGGCCGGCCTTCCGGCCGAGGCCGCTGCGGGACGTGATACACGACCACGTCATGTCCACGCTCGACTACTTCGGGAACGACGCGAAGCTTGCAGCGGGCGGTCTGGGCATCTCCGAGTCGGAGCTCTCGGACATCGCGGACGGGGCTACCTCAGACCGATCTCCATCGCCGCCAGGATGAACCTGTCGTACTCGACCGTGAACTGCTCCGCTGTCTCCAGGGACAGGGTGCTCACCCCTTCGAGGCACTCCGCCGGAACGGGATAGACGAGCAGCACCCGGCCCGACTCCGGCGAGGGCAGCCCCGAGGACATCATCCACTCGCGCCAGGTGGCCCAGAGGGCGTCGACCTCCTCGATGTCCAGGATCCCGGCCGACCACTCGTAGAGCAGCGGCAGCAGGTCGACGGGCTCCACGACCGAGTTGGAGAGCAGCGAGAGCGGGTCGGACAGGATGCCCGCCCTGAGGGGCATGACGACGGGTCCGGCATGGGAGGGGATGACGATGGCGGCGGGGATCCCCTCGAAGCCCTCCCTCACCTCCGCGCCGATGCGCGGGGCCGGGAGCACGGGGAGCACCTCCCTGTCGGCGGTGCATTCGTAGTAGAGGAACTTCTCGGCCTGCCCGCGGTCGGTGAGCAGGATCATGCTCTCCGGCGCCCTCCACGGTTCCGCGTTCCAGCCGTCCACCATCCCGGCGTAGGGCATGTCGCAGAGCGCATCCAGCTCGGCGTAGCCGGCCCGGAAGGACCATTCGGCACCCTCTCCGGAGGTTGCCGGCCAGGTGCCGACGATCTCCCCGGAGGCGGCGACCGCCTCGAACCTCCCCGTGAAGGGCGGCCCGTAGAAGTAGACGACGGGCGCCCTGTCGACCATCTGCGTGTCGGGCGGAGCGACCGGCAGGTTCTCGCCCGGATGGGTCAGGAGAAGGTCGGAGCCCTCGCCCAGGGTCAGCACGCCCCATTCGTGGACCTCGACGACGGGCATCTCCCGGGCCGTGCTCCCGGGCTGTGCGGTCAGGGCGGCAAGAATGACCATCAATGCAGACATGCTGTACACCTCCGGTGATATCTACTCCCGGGCGCGCGGTCCTATTCCGCCGGGGGAAGATCCAGGACGACCACAACGGGTGCATGGTCGGACGGTCTCTCCCAGCCCCTCGGCTCCCTGTCGATCGAGCTCGCGGTGACGAATCCCGCGAGGCTGCGGGAGACGAGGATGTGATCCAGGCGCATCCCCCTGTCCGTCCGGAACCCGCCCTGCCTGTAGTCCCACCAGCTGTAGGCCCTGCCCGACGGGTTCACCAGCCTGAACGCATCCACCAGACCGCGGGCCATCAGGCCTGCGAACCTCGACCTCTCCTCGGGGTGGAACCCGATGGAGCCCTCGAGGGCAACGGGATCGTGCACATCCTCCCCCGTGGGCGCCGTGTTGAAGTCGCCCCCGATCACCAGGGGCCCCTCTCCGGCAAGGCCAGCGGCATCCTCCGCCAGCTCCTCCATGAACCTCAGCTTGTCCCTGAACCTGTCGATGGACGGGTCGCCCCCGTTCGGGACGTACACGTTGAGGAAGCGCACGCCCCCAGACTCGACCAGGAGCACGCGGCTCTGGTCGGACAGGAACCCCGATCCCAGACCGGTCCTGACCGAGGTCGGAGCCGTCCGCGTCAGGGTGGCGACGCCGTTGTAGGTCTTCTGGCCGTGGATCGTGACGTGATACCCCAGGCCCTCCAGGGCGGCCGCGGGGAAGTCCTCGTCGCGGACCTTGGTCTCCTGGAGCATCAGGATGTCCGGTCCGGCGGAGCCGATCCACCTCGTCAGGTGCGCGAGCCTCGACCTCACCGAGTTCACGTTCCATGTCGCCACCAGGAGATGCATTCCGGACGCCCCCCTCCCGACCCCCGGATATACCTCGGGGCCGGACTTCGCGGGGAGACCGCGCCGCGCTTATGTTCGCACGATGACCGGACGCATCACGAGGACGGGCGAACTCGCGGCGGTATGCGCACTGCTGCTGCTGGCGGCGGCGCTGCGCACCGGGGTCGCGCTGCGGAATCCACTCCCGGCCGGCGACGGGGTCGCATCCGAGCTCGAGATGGCCGGGAACATCCTGGACGGGGAGGGCTTCTCGACGGCCAGGAAGTGGATCCTGAGCGATCCGTCGACGGCCGCCCTCAGACCCGAGGGCAACAGGCAGCCCGCGATGTCCGTCCTCGTCGCCCTGGCATTCGGCTTGTTCGGGAGGGGGTTCGGCCCCGCGGCCGCAACGGCCCTGGCAACCGGCCTCTTCGCCATGCTCGCCGCCTGGTGGTGGGCAAGGGCCGCCCTCGGCCGAGCGGCCGCCCTGGCCGGCCTGGCCTGGCTCGCCCTCGATCCCGTCTTCATCTGGTTCTCCACCCAGCCCGACAGCCTGATGCTCTTCACCGGGCTCTTCTTCTGCGCCCTCGCCCTGGCGGGCACAGGTTCCGTCCCGGTCCGGAGGGCGGTCGTGCTGGGCCTGGTTTCGGGCGCCGCCTGGCTCGCCAGGACCCAGGGGCTCTTCCTATCCCTGTCGATGGCCTGCGTCCTGCTGCTGCGCGGAGGGAGCGGAAGGACGGCGAAGACCGTCCTGTTCCTTCTCTCGGCGGGGATCGTGATGCTGCCGTGGATGCTCAGGAACACCGACGCCTTCGGCTCCCCCCTCCACACGCAGAACGGGCAGTTCCTGCTCAACGAGAACCACTGGGCGGCATGGGAGGTGCGCAGCGAGCCCCCGCGTCCCACGGACATCCTGGAGAACCAGGGGCCCCTGGCCGTGGCCGGCTTCCTCGGGCGCGGGGTGCTGAGGGTCCTGGAGCCCCTGACGACGGGGACCATGCACAGGGGCGAGCGCTTCGCCTGGCCGCCGATGATCCTGTTCCTCTCCCTCTCGGTCCTGCTCCTGTCGGACGGGGGGAGGAGGCGTGTCATGCTCCCCGCGCTCGCCGCGGGACTGCCCATGGTCCTGGCCCTGGTGCTCCACGAGCATGCCGGAAGGTATCTGGCCTTCATGGTCGCGATCGTGGTCTTCACCGGCGCCGCGGGAGCCATCCGTCTCGTCGGGACCTGCGGATGGGGCCGTACCGGAGGCGTCCTCCTGGCTGCAGCCCTCCTGCTGCCCCTCGCGAGACCCCTCGCGCAGGTCCTGTCGCAGGACTCCAGGGAACGGGCGGCCGAGGCTGCCGTAGCGGCCGCATGGCTACGGACCCATTCGAACCCGGGCGACTGGGTCGTGACCTTCCCCAACGTGGAGCTCCTGATCTGGGAATACGACAGGCCGACGCTGACGATGCCCAACGACTACGAGATGCTGCTCTGGCCCTGTCTCGAGAGGCACGGAGTCAGGTTCGTCGTAGTCGATCCCGACCTCCCGCCGATGCGGCCATGGCTGTCGACAAGGTGGAGGATGAGCCCTGACGGCGCCGGCTGGGAGACGGCCGATCCTCCGCCCTTCCTGCGCGAGGTGTTCAGGAGCGTCTCCGGGAGGACGATCATCTACGAATGGATCGGGGAGGTCCCCGAGGGGTTCATGGCGGTCGAGAGCCTGCCCCCCGACAACCGCCGGGCGCTTCCCCCGGCCATCTAGAACCTAACCGAGGGTTCGCCTGGCCTCGGCGTAGAGCTGGCTCCTCTGCCTGGCCAGGATCATGGACACGTCGGGCCCGGAGAGGCCCGCCGCGGCCCCGAACCGGTTCAGGACCTCCATCTCCTCGCGGGATATCCTCCCGTCGGCGAGGACCATCCTGGCCATCGCGCCCAGGATCTCGCCGGCCTCCTCCCTGCCTCCCGGCACGGGCAGGTCGCCGCTTCCCGAGCCCGCCGTGGCGATGATCTCCTCGAGCGACTCCTCCGGGATCCCGTGCCTGCCGCAGAAGGATCCGAGCAGCAGGCGCTCCTTCTCGTCGACCTCGCCGTCGGACGACATCACCGAAACCATGGCTGCAAGCAGCATGTCGGGCGGCACGAGGGACGCCCTGGAGAAGGTGCGGACGGAGCTTGCCGTGATGCCCGAGGCCTCGAACCTGCCGATGGAGGCGAGCACCCAGTCCTGACCGCCGTCGTTGAGGATCCTCCCGCAATAGTCGCAGCTTCCCGTGTCGCCGCCGGTGTACGGGGCCCCGCAGGCCTGGCAGTGCGACGAGAGGAACGACCTCTCGCGCTGGGTCGTGACTCCGGAGTTCCTGACCATGGTGAAGACGACGGGCCTTATCGTCCTGTCGCCCGCGTCCCTGGTGCGGCCCTCCGCATTGCGGCGCGCGTTCCTCGCCGACCAGCGGACGAGCACCTCGACCCTGTCCTGTCCGTCCTGCGATCCGGGCTCGATCCGCTGCACCTCCACGGCGCCGACCGCGGCATCCCTGAAGTACAGCCACCAGCCGTCCTCGCGCGTCGTCCTCATGATCTCGTCGAGTCCGGTCGTGAATACGGGCAGGGCGACCTTCCGCAGAGGCTCCGGCCTTCCCTCCCAGTACGCCCGGATGTACCTCCAGAAGATCACCGAGGCCCTGTCCTCGATGTGCTGCAGGTTGAACGCGGGGTCTCTCGAGAGGAGTGCCGGGTAGCCGGGGATGATCGACGGATCGGATGCCACGCCCCACTCGATGGACTGGGTGATCTCGCTCAGGACCCAGTCGTACTCGCCGCTCGTGACTATCGAGTCGCAGTTCTCGCAGCGTCCGGCGTCGCTCATCTGCAGGGAGGCCCCGCAGTTGGGGCAGAAGCCCTCGACGAGACCGCCCTTCTCCCTGGTGGCCGCCCCGGGGCGCCGGAGGAAGCTCCAGTACTCCGTGAACTGCTCGTTCCCCCCGCTCCTGAGGACCCTTCCAGTGGCGATGTCCACATCCGTGTCCGTCCCCCGGGCCGTGATCGCCACGTGGACCGACTCGAAATGCTGGTCGGTCTCGACCGCGGCGATCTCCGAGGAGAGGATGACGACACCTTCGAGCCTGTTCCTGACACCCTCCCTGCGGAGCATGTCGATCTGGAGCTCGAAGCGCTCCCGCACCCCGTCGGAGATGAATCTCCTGACCGCCGACAGGTCCTGGTCCGACCAGGCGCGCTGCACCTCCAGGAAAGCCTTGCCTGCCCTCTGCAGGAAGGCCTGCTCGGAGAAGCCCGGATCCCTGAGCCTGATGTACTCGATCCTCTGGGCAAGGTCGGCCTGCCGTCTCTCGGTCGCCACCCTCCCCGCCCTCGAGATTGTCCGGTACTCCGAACCGGTCCTGGCGCTCCGGCCCATCCTGTAGAGGACCAGGACCGCGACCACCAGGAGCGGCACCCCTATCACCGGGTGCCTGACGGCCAGCTGGATCAGCCAGAAGATCAGGTAGCCGAAGCCGTCTCCGCCTCCACCACCGCCGCCGCCGCCGCCTCCTCCTCCTCCGTAGCTCTGACCGCCGCCCGCCCTGGCGAGCGCCTCGGAGGCCGGGAACAGGAGCAGGAGCGCCACCAGGACCATCGTGGCGCGGCGTGCGGAGGATCCTCTCATCTGGCACCCCCTTCTCGATCGCAGAAGCTAAGCCCCCGGCCGCCCCGCTGTCCATATCCACTAGTCCGGCAGGATCGTGCTGCTATAATCGCATTCATGACGGAACATGCCGGCATCAATCTGCCCATGTCTGAGGGATTCGACCGGGAGGGCTTCCACGCCGCCCTCGGGAGGATGCTCGAGGGCCTCCGCGGCAGCATGACCCTGGTGGTGAACGACGGGACGAGACCCGCGGTCGCCGGGACGCTGCTCGCCCGGGTGGCCGGCCTGGTCCGGGTGGAGCGCGTCTTAGTGGCCACCGGCACTCATGCGGATGTCTCGCCTTCGATGAAGGACGCGCTGCTGGGAGGCCTCTTCGCGGATGTGCCGTGGACCTGCAACTCCATGGGCGGGGGGCCCAGGGTGGATCTTGGGACGACGAGCCGCGGCACGAGGATCCTCGTCCACCCGTGGGTGGCCGGGGCCGGCGCGCTTCTCGTGATAGGATCCGTCGAGCCCCACTACTTCGCGGGGTTCACGGGCGGGCGGAAGGCTTTCCTGCCCGGATGCACGGCCTACTCGTCCACCGAGGCCAACCACTGGCTTGCCTGCTCGGAGGGGTCCGCCCCGGCCGTCCTCGAGGGGAATCCGGTGCACGAGGACATGGTGGAAGCCTGCGCGCTCGTGGAGGACGGCAGGGTGGTCATCCATGCCTGCTGCGTCGCCGTCGGGGGGGCCATCGGATTCGCCTGCGCCGGATCGATCGCCTCCGCCTTCGGGGAGTGCGTGAGGCATGCGCGCACATCCCTGTGCCGCACGGTGGACGGGACCCCCGACCGCCTCGTCCTGAGACCCGGCGGCAACCTGGAGGGGAGCCTCTACCAGGCGATGAAGGCCGTCTACAACTGGGAACCGGCGGTGGCCCGGGGCGGCGTCCTGCTCCTGGACTGCCCGTGCCGCGAGGGTCTCGGGGCGCCGCACATGGAGGGCGTGATGAGGGCATCCATGGCCCCCGGCTCGGCCACGCCCCCGGCCAGGGAGGACTACAGGCTGGGCGACCATTCGATCACGCGCCTGGCCAGGATCAGGGGCAGGGCGCGCCTGGCCATCCGCTCCTGGCTGCCTCCGCGCCTCGTCGAGAGACTGGGGATGGAGCCCGTGGACGATCTCGACGCATGGCTGGAATCATCCGGGGGCCGCGTGCTGTTCGTCGAGGATGCGGGCTCGACCGTCCCCGCCCCCGCAGGAGCGGCATGACGAACTTCTTCCGCTCGAGGCTCCTGCTGCTCGTGATGTTCGGCGCCCTGGCATGGGTGTTCCTCTTCTACAGCCACGACCTGGTGCGCCGCCTCGAGGAGAACAACAGGACGGCCAACGAGACCATCGCATGGTTCTGGGCGGGCACGCAGATCCCCTTCACCCTGATACTCGAGGACAAGCGGATCGCGGTCTGCGGAGGCTGCGGAACGACCCTGCACTCGGCCCCCGTGCACGGCAGCTTCGTGAGATACTGCTCGGTGTGCGACTCGGTGACCACCTGGCATGCCGTGGACCGCTGGACCCCGGAGGAGAGGGCGCGGATCATCGACCGCACGAGGGACCTCTTCTCCCGGCTGGTGGACCGGCTCGGGTACACGACGATACTCACGGATCGGGACATGACCCCGCAGATCGTCGACGGGATGCCGGTCAATCCCCCCTTCGAAGAGAGCGACCTCTCCAACTGGCGCGACATGATCCGCAAGCTCGACGAGCTCAACCCCCCGGTCCCCCTCGTGGGCGTCTCGGGTGACTCCATCGGATGGCTCCACTACGGGGTGGACAGCCTGGACCCCGAGCTGAGGATCGTGCCGTTCGTGGAGCTGGGCATGCTGATCGCGATAGCCTTCGTTCTGCTGTTCGGCATCCGTGCCGAGCTGCGCAGGGAGAAGGAGATGGCATGGGTAGGCTTCGCCCGCGAGACGGCCCACCAGCTGGGCACCCCCATCTCGTCCCTCATGGGGTGGGTGGAGATCCTGCGGCAGAGGGTCGAGCTGCCCGGCGACACCGAGCTCGAGGAGGCGGTGTCCTGCATGTCGGCCGACCTGGAGAGGCTCAACCAGATCGTGATGCGGTACGGCGAGATGGGCAAGAAGCCCCGGCTGGTGCCGGGCGACGTCAACCAGGTCGTCTCCTCCGCCGTCTCGTACTTCAGGGAGAGGGCCGGTCTGCTCTCCCCCGGGATCCGTATCGAGACCGTCCTAGAGGCGCGGAGCATGGTCCTCGTCAATCCCGTTCTCATGAGCTGGGTGCTGGAGAACCTCATCAGGAACTCCCTGGCGGCCCTCGCCGACAACCCGTCGGGCCAGGTCACGATCTCGACCCAGGATGTCGCGGAGGGCGGGGGCCGGGTGGAGATACTCATCTCCGACAACGGCAAGGGTATAAGGTTCGGGAACCAGTCGAGGATCTTCGAGCCCGGCTTCTCCACCCGCAGGGGAGGCTGGGGTCTGGGCCTGACCCTCTCCAGGAGGATAATCGTCGAGTACCACGGAGGGTCCATCCGACTCGTGGCGAGCAGTCCCGGGAAGGGAACCACCTTCGGGATAATGCTCCCCGTGGCTGAAACGGTGGGTGATGCCGAACAGGACGACCGTCCTATGGGTGGATGACGAGATCGATCATCTCCAGAGCCACGTGAGGTTCCTGGAGAAGATCGGCTACAGGGTGATAACGGCCATGAGCGGCCCCGCGGCCCTGGAGATCCTGTCGAGGGAGAGGATCGACA
Source organism: uncultured bacterium (assembly GCA_964603785.1). GTDB lineage: Bacteria > Fermentibacterota > Fermentibacteria > Fermentibacterales > Fermentibacteraceae > CAZRWD01. Next base: position 66,936 of record CAZRWD010000002.1, on the reverse strand, counting down.
TCGTCCTGATGGACCAGATGATGGTCGGGATGGACGGGCTCGAGACCGTGAAGAGGATACGCGTGAACTACCACGGCCTCCCCGTGGTCATGGTCACCCAGAGCGAGGAGGAGGAGCTGATGGACAAGGCCCTGGGGGACGAGGCCGACGACTTCCTGACGAAGCCCGTCAACCCCAGCCAGATCCAGATGGTCATCAAGAGGCTCCTGCGCTCGGGGCAGATCAGGGCAAGGCAGGCGGCGGAGTCGGTGTCGGCGGAGGCCGACAGGGTCCTGGACCTCCGCAGCTCGGAGATGTCGTGGGACGACTGGGTGGGCTTCTACAGGTCCATGACCGAGAAGGACGTCAGCCTCGAGGGGCAGCTCAGCGAGGAGCTGAAGACCTCCCAGAGGATGAGGTTCGAGGACCTGGCCCGCGACTTCTCGCGCTTCGTGGAGAATGCCTACCCGGAATGGATAGCCGGCGTCAGGACGCCGCTCATGCCCCACAACCTCCTCGAGAGGGTCGTCATGCCCGTGCTGGGCGGGTCGGGCGAGACGGTCCTCATGGTCATAGACTGCATGAGATACGACCAGTGGCTCTCCATGACACCGTCCCTGGAGCAGTTCTTCCACATGGAGACACAGTTCATGTGCACGAACCTCCCATCCGCCACCCCGTACAGCAGGAACTCGCTCTTCGCCGGGCTGATGCCCCGGGACATAAGCCGCTTCTACCGGAACGACTGGATAGAGGAGTACGGCACCCCAGGACTCAATCGGGCGGAGAACGCCCACCTGGTCGATGCGCTGAGGAGGCTGGGGAGGATCGGCCCCGAGACCATCTCCTTCACGAAGGTCTCCAGCCAGAGGGAGGGCGAGCTGCTGCGGCGCTCGCTCTCGCAGCTGCTGGAGGGAGGCTTCCTGGCGATAGTCGTGAACTACCTCGACCATCTCACGCACGGACGCTCGGAACTGGAGCTCCTCAAGGACCTCGCCCCGGACATCCCCAGCTTCAGGAAGCTCGCCGCGACCTGGTTCGACTCGTCGTTCCTCAAGAACCTCCTCAGGACCCTCTCCGCCCGGGGCGCGACGGTCATCGTCACGAGCGACCACGGTTCGGTGCTCTGCCACCGGACCACCCCCGTCAGGGGTGCGAGGGGGATGTCCAGCAGCGTCAGATACCGCCTCGGGCACTCCCTCTCGGCCGACCCCAAGAACGCGGTGGTGGTGAGGTCCCCGGCCGAGTGGGGCCTCCCGGAGGACAGCCCCAGCAAGACATACGTGTTCGCAAGGTCCGACTTCCTGCTCATCCACCCCTCCATGCCCCGCGAGGAGATCCACCGGTTCGAGAACACCTTCCAGCACGGCGGCATATCGATGGAGGAACTCCTGGTGCCCTGCACCGTCCTGACCCCGAAGAAGCCGGTCTGACGGAGGATGCTCCTCGATCTGGAGGGTCTGGAGACGCTCGCCCGCAGGATCGCGGAAGGCGCCTGCCGGGGCTTCGCCGTCCTCCTGACCGGCGGGCTGGGTTCGGGCAAGTCCACCTTCGCCAGGGCCTTCCTCGGACGGCTGGGCGTGGAGGGCGCGATTCCCTCGCCGAGCTTCATAGTGGACGCCCAGTACGATGCCGGGGGGATGGAGATCCATCACATGGACCTCTACAGGCTCTCGGGCGATCCGGGGGAGCTGGAGGCGTACGGGGTGCTCGACGCGCTCGCCTCCGGGTCGGTGACGATCGTCGAGTGGGCCGAGAAGCTGCCCCCCGGGGCGGCTTCCAGGGGAGTGAGGGTGAGGATCGGATTCGTCGACGACCCCGGGCTGAGGGAGGTGGAGGTCGATGAGTTCGATCTGGCTGGGGATTGAGACAACGACGCGGCAGGCCTCGGTGGGCCTCTGGGGGGCACCGGGCCTTCCCCCGGCGGTGCGGCTCGACGCGGACCTCGCGACATCGGAGGACCTTCTCCCTGCCATCTCCCGCCTGCTCGCCTCCGCCTCGCTCGATGGCGCAGGACTGTCCGGCATCGGGGTATCGCTGGGCCCGGGCTCCTACACGGGGCTGAGGATAGGTGCGGCGAGCGGCATGGGACTCGCGGCCGGATGGGGCGTTCCGGCCAGGGGTGTGCCCACGTTCCGTCAGATCGCCTCGGGAGCTCCGCGGGGCGCTCCCGTCCTCGCGACCATCCCCGCCAGGGCCGGGGAGGTCTTCGCATGCGCCTACGGGGATCCCGATCCCTTCTCCGTATCCATTCTCCCGCAGGGGATCTACGAGACCCCCGCGGTCGAGGCCTGGATGTCGTCACATCCGGGAGCCTCTGCAAGGGGCTTCCGGTACGGAGAGGACCGCCTTCCCCGCGGCGTGGTCGAGACCGCGCCCGACGCCGTCGAGACGGCCCGCCTGGCCTCCGTCCTGTTCGAGAGGGACGGGGCCGAGCCCTTCCTGAGGCCTCTCTACCTGAGGAGCTTCAGGCAGAAGGCGGGTCCCGGTGCCTCCTGACGTGAGGCTCGGCAGGCCCTCCGATGCCGCCGCGATGGCCCGCATCGAGAGTTCATCCTTCCCCGACCCCTGGCCGGAGGAGGTCTTCGCCGAATGCCTCGGGCGGGGATCGGGCGTGAGGACCTGGCTGGCCATGGACGGCGGCCGGGTGGCGGGCTACCTCTGCGCGGTCGATCCGGTTCCCGGGACCCTGCACATAGTCAACATCTGCGTCACGAGGGCAAGGCGCAGGAGGGGCATCGGGTCGGCACTCCTGGACATCGCCGAGCGATGGGGCGCCACCATGGGGGCGGAGTGGAGCTTCCTGGAGGTGCGCAACTCGAACCGGGCGGCCATCGGCCTCTATGCCGGGCGGGGCTATGTCCCCTGCGAGAACCTCCGGTCGTACTACGGCGAGGGGAGGCACGGGCTGAGGCTAGCCAGGAGGCTCCCCCCACTCCCGGGCGGGAGGCTGCGCGCCGCGCTGGCCGAGAAGCTGAGGGGGGTGTTCGGAGCCGTGCCGCCCGTGGGGGTCGTACTCGGCTCCGGTCTGTCGTGGATCGCCGGAATCGCGGGTGCCGGCAGTTCGTGCCCCTGGGGGAGCCTTCCCGGTATGTCCGGAGACGGGGTCCCGGGACACCCCGGGATGCTGTCCGTCAGCGGGTGCGGTCGCTTCGTGTTCATCCAGGGCAGGAGGCACCGCTACCAGGGGTGGGACGCCGGCGGCATCACGCTCCTGCCCGGCGTGCTGGCGGATCTGGGAACCCACACCTGGCTGCTCACGAGCTCGGCCGGAGCGGTCTCCGGGAGGTTCCACGCGGGGGGCGGCATGGTGTTCGCAGACCATGTGAATCTATCCGGCTGCATCCCGCAGTCCGGCGTCAGGCTCCAGGATCCCGTCTACTCGCGGGCCCTGCGGGACATGGCGGCGGACTGCGCCGCGCTCTCGGGCGCGGACGTCGGAGAGGGCGTCTTCGCCTGCGTCTCCGGCCCCCAGTACGAGACCGCCGCCGAGCTGCGCCTGCTGCGCGCCCGCGGCGTCGATGCCGTGTCCATGTCCACGGCGACGGAGGCACTTGCACTCAGGGCGGCGGGCTGCGATATCCTCGGCCTGGCGCTCCTGACCAATCAGGCGGAACCCGGGGCCGACGTCACCCACGACCGGGTGCTCGCGGCACAGGCATCGCTGGAGACGGGTCTCAGGCCCTTCATCACGCTTCTGCTCGGGAGGCTCGCGGACCATGGACTACGCTGAGGCGATCGGCTACCTGTACGGTCGGCGCCGTCTGGGGATGACCTACGGCAACGACAGGATGGAGGCCCTGCTGGAGGACCTCGGCAATCCCCAGCGGGCCTTCCGGACCATCCACGTCGTGGGCACCAACGGCAAGGGCAGCACGACGGCGATGCTCTCCGCCACGGCCACCGCGCTCGGCCTGCGGACCGGCCGCAACACCTCCCCCCACCTCCTCGACTTCCGGGAGAGGATCGCGGTGGACGGGCGATGGATCCCCCCCGGGGCCGTCGTCGACTTCGTAGGCGGCAACCTGGGGCTCTTCGAGAGGCACGAGGCCACCTTCTTCGAGATCACGACCGCCATGGCCGCCTGGCACTTCGCCCGTGAGGGCGTCGACTGGGCGGTAGTCGAGGCCGGGCTGGGCGGCAGGCTCGATGCGACGCGCACCTTCCACGGGGCGGGCACGGTCTTCACGGGAGTCGACATCGAGCACAGGAGGATCCTCGGGCGCAACCGCACCCTCATCGCGGGGGAGAAGCTCGCGATCGCGGACCCCGGAACGGTTCTCGTGGCCGAGAGGATGCACCCCCTGATCGAGAGGCGGATCTCCGTGAGCGTGGAGTCGGCGGGGCTCTCGAGGGTGTTCCCGGGGAACCCCTCCGGGAATGCCGGGCTGGCCCTCGCTGCCGCGATCGCACTGCTCGGGCGGGGCGCCGACGAGGTTCGTGCGGCGTTCGATACGGCCATGCGGGGCCTGAGATGGCCGGGCAGGCTCGACCTGAGGCGGGGTGATCCGGATGTCCTGTTCGACGTATCGCACAACCCCCAGTCCATCGCCAGGCTCTGCGGGCACCTCGCCGGGCTGGGCCGCAGGCCGGCCGCCGTCATCGGCTTCCTTGCCGACAAGCCATGGAGGCGCATGACGGGGATGCTCCGGGAGCTCGTCGGTCCCGTGGTCACCACGACACCGCTTTCCGACAGGATGCTCCCCGCCTCCACGCTGGCGAGGGAGTTCGAGGCCCGGGGCTTCGACGTCCGCGCGGTGGATTCGATAGGGGATGCCGTCGCGGAGGGAAGGCGCCTCGCGCCCGGTCTCCTCGTGGTGGCCGGATCGTTTTATGTTGTCGGGGAAGCCATGCTGGCGGCCTGGAGGAACGGCTGGATCGATCGCCCCCTCGGCGAGGAGGAGCAGATCGCCGACTCGCCTCCCACGGCGGACGGTGCGTGCCTGCCATAACCGGGACGGAAGGATGCCGATGCCCAAGAATGCAGCAGCAGCGGAGAAGAGGGACTCGATCACGAAGGAGTCCGGGGACGTCGAGAAGATCCCTTACAGGGCGAGGAACTACATCCTCTTCGCCTCTGGCCTCCTCGTCATCGTCGCAGGCTGGTTCCTCCTGAGGGCGGGGCACATCACCCTGGCTCCCATCATGCTCGTCCTGGGATACTGCGGGATCCTGCCGCTCGCCATCATCCTGAAGTAGTGGAGAGGATACTCCTCGCAGCCGCCCTCGTCCTCGCGGGATGCGGGGTCGAGTCAGGCCCGCCGGCCGCGGGCGCCGACCCGGCGGAGGGGGACACGGCCTTCGTCAGGTTCGAGGGCCGCGACTTCGTCACATCGGCCGGCGACACGGTCGAGATCAGGCCCTTCGAACTCGGCAGGACCGAGGTCACCAACAGGCTCTACGCCTGGCTGGCCGCACGCGCCGGGGTGGACCTCCCCCCGGATCCCTCCTTCCCGGGCATGGCATGCTACATCGACTCGTTCCCCGACCATCCGGCGCTGAACATGTCGGCCCTGGAGGCGCAGGCGGCGGCAGAGGCCATCGGCTGCAGGCTGCCGACCCCGGCCGAGATGGAGTACGCCGCATCGCAGGGTCTGGCGCCCCCCGTCGGGGGCCAGTATCCCTGGGGACGGGCCGAGCCCGACGAATCGGGTTTCCCCGCGAGCTATCTCACATCGGGGGACTGGGATCTCCGCAACCAGGACGGATACCTGTACACCGCCCCTGTGGCCTCGTTCCCGCTGTCGTCCGAGGGTCTGGCGGACCTCTGCGGGAACGTCGCCGAGATGACCAGGCCCGACAGCGGGTGGACGGTCCTCTTCGGGGGGTCGTGGCTCTCTCCCGCATCCGGCATGAAGATAGGGACATACACCGGCATGTACGAAGGCGACCGCTCGTGGAGCGCCGGTTTCAGGCTCGCGAGGTAGCCCCGCTGGTGGGCGAGGAGGGACTCGAACCCCCGACTTCCTGCTTGTAAGGCAGGCGCTCCAACCACCTGAGCTACTCGCCCGCCGGGGACCGAAGGTATAACCGCCGGCCCGCCCGGCGAGCAATGGGAGGTTCGTGGGAGCCCGAAGGAAGCCCCGTTCCTGCAGCCTGGAGGATCTCCTCGTCGGGGTCTGCCCCGGGGTCCTCATCCCTCCGGGCAGGAGGAGCAGGATCTACGGCAGGCTGATCGGCGGGGGCGGAGGCGCACCGGGCTCCCCCGTCGTGATAGTCGACGCCTCCGATGACGACGACCTGGCCCTCCTGGCCGTGTGCGCCTCCGACTGGCCCGGCCTGGCCACCATCTGCCTCGGCGAGCTGCAGTACCACGGGTGGAACCTGGACATTGCGGAGGGCTTCGCGGTCGACGACGGCGGGAGCAGGCGCGGCTTCGTGATCGCCGGCATCCGCGACTCCGACCCCGTCCGCAGGGCCCGGTTCGCGGAGGACGCACTGGGCCTGCAGGGCCTCCTCGAAAGGCTGGCGGAGGGCAGGGCCGACACCCTTTCGCTCATGGCGAGAGCCTCCGAGAGGCTCGAGATCTACGAGAGGATCCGCACATCCCTCCAGAGGCTGCTCAGGGGCAGGCCCCTCCCCGAGGCCCTCACGGGACCCAGCGGCGAGCTGGTGCTCTTCATCTCCTCCAGGTCCGACGAGTACCTCAGGGAGAGGAGGCCGATGGACCTCGCCCGCATGGTCCTGACCAACTTCGACCTCGTCGAGGGCGTCAGGTCGCGGCGCGGCAGGACGCTCTTCAAGATCAGGAACCTGCGCACGACCCGGGAGCACCTGACGGGAATCAACATCGCCGGCTACGAGAGGGACATCTCCTTCCAGGACTGCCTGACGGCCCTGGGCTTCGCCTGGCCCGGCTCCACCATAAGGCACCAGAGGAGATACACCACGGGCGACGGGATCATCTCCATCCGGCTCGAGATGACCGGGCCCCTGGGGCTGGCCGCGAGCCGCGAGGAGACCGTGCGGATGACCGACACGCTGCGGAAGCTGCTGGTCAGGAACGAGCTGGAGCGGTTGAAGCGGATCCACCGCTACGGCGGCCGGGAGAACTACGCAAGAGCCCTGATCCCCCTCCTCCTCAGGGAGTGCGAGAGCTCGAGGCTGACCCAGGTCTACATCGCCCTGGAGTCGACCACCACCTTCCTGGCCGAGCTGAAGCTCCTGATAGTGATGTTCGCCGACGGGATCGAGGAGCACGACGCCAAGATCCTGTCCCTCGTGGGCGAGATGGACGCGCTGGAGGGCATGACGGTGGTCTCGTTCAAGTCTCCCTCCAACTTCGGGCGCAGGTGGGTCGACCTCATCGACGTGACCGTGCAGAGGGACGCCCATCCGGAGATCGAGACGGCCTACGAGGCCATCAAGGGCTGCATGGAGAGGTCCCTCGGGTCGTTCAGGGACTTCGACATGGGCATGCGCCTGAACGACGCGAAGCAGCTCCGTGAGATCCGCGAGATGCTGCCGGGCATACCGGAGAGCACCGTCACCGACTTCTACTACAGCCTGGAGGACTTCCTGCGCGCGAGCGCCCCGGTCGACGAGCTGTCCCTCCACATCAGGCTGGCCTTCGACACGATGAGCGAGGCCCTCCGGTCGGGCGGCGGGGGGTCGGCACCGCGCAGCGCCGTCGTGGTGCACGAGGGGGCAGCGGTGGCGAGCCTGTTCTGCTGCGTCCTGCCCGAGGGGCTGCACACCTTCCAGGTCCTCCTGGACATGGTGAAGGAGTACAGGGTCACCGCCAGCCTGATCGACTGGTCGAACAGGCAGGCCGCCCTCCTGAGGGTGAACGACGGCGACGCGGCCCTCCCGGAGGGGGAGGTCCGGCGGGTGCTGGAGGAGCTGGGGAGGATCTGCTGCCCGGAAGGGACCCGGCCCTGAAGGCGGGCGCCGAGCTTGACAGCGGCCCGTCCCGGGAGCTACCTTCGCACCCCGTGGCGGCGTAGCTCAGTTGGTAGAGCAGAGGAATCATAATCCTCGGGTCAGGGGTTCAAGTCCCTTCGCCGCTACCAGGCCTTGCGGGGGCGTCCTTGGGGGCGCCCCCCATCTCCGATCGACTGCCCCGCCGTCCCGTACGGTCATCCGCTGTACCCCCGATTCCTTCGCGGGGAAGCCGGGCCCCCGGCCCCGATCCTTCTCATTCCGGCATATTCTCCCGTCATGAGGAGATCGGCGGAGCTCGGGTTCATCGACACGGTCAGGCGGGAGTCGCTGCTCCCGGAGGGAGCGCGCGTCACCGCGGCCGTCTCCGGCGGGTCCGACTCCGTGGGCATGCTCCTCCTGCTCGACAGGTTCAGGGGGCACATGCGCTGGACGCTCTCCGTCCTCCACATAGACCACCGGTACAGACCCACGAGCGGAGAGGACGCCGAGTTCGTTGGGAACCTCGCAGCCTCGCTCGGGCTCCCGTTCGAGCTCCGCAGGCTCCCTGCAAGGAGGCGCGGCGGGTCCCCCGAGGCCGACTTCAGCGAGGCGAGGCGCCGCATCTACGGGGAGGCCGCGGGAGAAGGCCTCGTCGCCGTGGGGCACACGGCGGACGACAGGGCCGAGACGCTGCTCCTGAGACTCATGGAGGGCGCGGGGCTCAGGGGCCTCGGGGGCATGGACTACCGCGGCGAGGGGCCCGTGCGGAGACCCCTCCTGGACCTCACGAGGGCCGAGGTGCGGGGCTACCTGGTCTCCCGGGGGGCCTCATGGCGCGAGGACGAGACCAACCTCGACACCGGCCCGGCGAGGAACAGGCTCCGCCACGGCGCCCTGGCCCGCCTCGAGGCGGACTTTCCCGGAGCCTCCCGCAGGCTCGCCGCGTCCTCCGCCGGTCTCGCATCCTGGCGCCGCGTGGCAGACGGGGTGGTGGCCTCAGCAATGGAAGGCGCGGGCACCGGACTGGGATCGGTGGACAGGCTGGCCTTCGCCTCCCTGGAGAGGGCCGTCAGGCTCTCCGTCCTGTGGGAGGTCTGCGGCAGGCCCAGGTCCGGCTGGATCGAGCTGGAGAAGACCGTGGCATGGCTCTCCTCCGGCGGGTCGGGCGAGAAGCTGCTGCCCGGAGGCGTATCCCTGCATGCGGGTGAGGACGAGCTGATCTTCGAGAGAGGGGGTGGCAGGGGATGGACCGGCCGCAGCCCGAGGTCCTGATTTCCGCCGACGAGCTGGATGCGAGGGTTTCCGCTCTCGCGGACGACATCTCCAGGGCCTTCGAGGGCGTCGAGATCGTGGCCATGCCCCTCCTGAAGGGAGCCTTCGTCTTCGCGGCGGACCTCCTGAGGAGGATCCGGGGCGGCGTGTCCGTGGAGTTCCTGGGGGTCTCGAGCTACGGGGAGGCCACCGAGTCCTCGGGCGAGGTGCGCCTGACCCTGGACGCCGCCGCGCCTCTCGCTGGGCGCCATGTACTTATCGTCGAAGATATTGTCGACACGGGGCTCACCCTGGCCTATATTCAGAAACTCGTCTCTTCGAGGGATCCGGCGTCGGTCAGGACCGTCGTCCTTCTCGACAAGCCCTCGAGGAGGCAGACGGACGTGGAGCTGACCTGGGTCGGCTTCACGATACCCGACAGGTTCGTGTTCGGTTACGGGCTGGACGGCCCGGGCGGCCTCTGCAGGAACCTGCCGGACATAGTGGCTCATCCATCGGAGTCTGACGAATGACCGAGAAGAAACCCCCGGAGAGGGGCCCGCTGCCCCCCGTGCAGATGGGCTGCTCCTTCAGGACGCTGACCCTCTGGATAATGGTCGCGCTGCTCGTCTATGCCGTCTTCTCGTTCTTCTCGGGCGGCACGGGGGCCGTCGGTCTGGCCTACAGCAACTTCCTCTCCCTGGTGTCCGAGGGCAGGGTCAGGTCGGTCGTCATAGAGACCGGCGGGTCCGTAGAGGGGGAGTTCTTCGAGCCCGTCACCGTCGACGGAGTAGAGTACGACAAGTTCACGAGCTTCGTCCCCCTCGAGGACAGGGCCGTCATCGACTCGCTCCAGGCCCACGGCGTGATGATCGAGGCACGGCCCCCCAGCATGGACTTCCTGCAGATCCTGCTGAGCGTGGCTCCGGTGCTCCTGCTCATAGGCTTCTGGGTCTACTTCATGAGGAACGCCGGCGGGGGCAACAAGGCGTTCTCGTTCGGCCGCAGCAGGGCCAGGCTGTTCACGCAGGACAGGCCGAAGATCACCTTCGCCGACGTCGCGGGGGTGGAGGAGGCCAAGGAGGAGCTGCAGGAGGTCATCGAGTTCCTGCGCACCCCCAAGAAGTTCCAGCGCCTCGGCGGCAAGGTCCCGCGCGGCGTCCTGCTCGTGGGGCCTCCCGGCACCGGGAAGACCCTCCTCGCTAAGGCGGTCGCAGGGGAGGCCGACGTCCCGTTCTTCTCGATGAGCGGCTCGGACTTCGTGGAGATGTTCGTCGGCGTGGGCGCGAGCAGGGTCAGGGACCTCTTCGCCCAGGGCAAGACCAAGGCTCCCTGCATCATCTTCATCGACGAGATCGACGCCGTGGGCAGGCACAGGGGCGCGGGCCTCGGGGGCGGGCACGACGAGCGCGAGCAGACGCTGAACGCCCTTCTGGTGGAGATGGACGGCTTCGAGTCCAACGAGGGGGTCATTGTCATGGCCGCCACGAACAGGCCCGACGTCCTCGACCCCGCTCTCCTCCGCCCCGGCCGCTTCGACAGGAACGTGACCGTCCCGATGCCCGACGTGAAGGGCCGGGAGGCGATCCTGAAGGTGCACACGCGCAAGATGCCCCTGTCGCCGGACGTGCTGCTGGAGAAGATCGCGAGGGGCACGCCGGGCTTCAGCGGGGCCGACCTCGAGAGCCTGGCGAACGAGGCCGCCCTGAGGGGCGCGCGAAGGAACGTGAAGAAGATCGAGCAGGAGGACTTCGAGTACGCCATCGACCGGATAGTGATGGGCATCGAGCGCAGGAGCATGGTGATCACTCCCGAGGAGAAGCGTCTCACGGCCATCCACGAGTCCGGGCACGCGCTGGTCAGCATGTTCACCCCGGGGATGGACCCCGTGCACAAGGTCACCATCGTCCCCAGGGGACGCGCCCTGGGCGTCACGAGCTTCCTGCCGATCGACGACAGGCACAACTACTCGCTCGAGTACTGCCGCGGGGTCCTGGCCCGTCTGCTCGGAGGCCGCGCCGCGGAGAGCATATTCCTCGACACCCTGAGCACGGGTGCGGGCAACGATCTCGAGAAGGCCACCGCACTGTCACGGAAGATGGTGTGCGAGTGGGGCATGAGCGAGAGGCTCGGCCCGGTCACGCTGGGCGAGTCGGGCGAGCCGGTCTTCCTGGGCAGGGACATGGCCAGGATCCGCAACTACAGCGAGCACACGGCGCAGGTGATCGACGAGGAGATCACCGCCCTCGTGAGGCAGGCCTACGTCGCCGCCGAGACCATCCTGGTCGGGCACAGGGCCCTCCTCGAGAGGATGACCGACGTGCTCCTCGAGACCGAGACCATGACCAGCGAGGAGATCGAGTCGCTCGTCGCGGAGGTCGAGGGGGCCGGCGCCGGTTCGGACGCCGATGACGACGCCCCGCCGGATGACCCGGGAGGGACGGGGGGAGGTGAGGCACCGGATGGACCTGCCGAAGATTGAGGAGGGGGTCCGCCTGATCCTCGAGGGCATCGGCGAGGATCCCGCGAGGGAGGGGCTGGTCGACACCCCCTGCAGGGCCGCGTCCACCTTCGCCGAGCTCTGCCGAGGGATGGACCCCGGGTCGGCGAGACCCATACGCACATTCAGGGCGGAAGGCCACAACGAGCTCATAATAGTGAAGGACATCAGCTTCGCCTCGCTCTGCGAGCACCACCTGCTGCCCTACATCGGGCGCTGCGACGTCGTGTACCTCCCGGCCGACGACCGCATCGCCGGGCTGAGCGCCATCGTCCACACGGTCGAGACCATGGCGGCCCGCCTGACCACGCAGGAGAGGCTGACGACCGAGATAGCCGACCGGCTGATGGCCGAGATGGGAGCCAGGGGGGTCATGGTCGTCATGGAGGCCGAGCACATGTGCCTGGCCATCCGCGGGGTCAAGAAGAGGGACTCCAGGATCGTCACCTCCGCCATGAGGGGCTACCTGAGGAAGCTCGAGACCCGGACCGAGGCCCTCTCGCTGATAGGAAGGTCGACCTCCGGGCGATGACGAGGAGGCTCCATCTCTCCTCGATCCGCGAGTGGAGGGCGGAGATGGATCTCGTCGGCGCCGATCCGGGCGCCTGGGAGAGGATAGCCGCCCGCAGCTCGATAGCTGTCCTGAAGACCGGCCCCCACACGCCGGCCGCCGCCAACATCCTCAAGCAGTGCATGCTCTCCGCCGGAGCCGACGCGATAGTCGCCAGAGGGTGCATAGACGCATCCGCCGACTGCAGCATGGCCGTCCTCTACGGCACGCCGAAGAGCCTGGCGGCCGCGGCCCGCTCGCTGGAGGGCCAGCCGTTCGGACTGGACGCGCTCTCCAGGGAGATCCCCGCCCTCCTCGCGGGACCGGAGCCCCGGCCCCCCCTGCGGCACTCCCGCGGGACCCTCCCGCTGGATGACGGACCGCTCCTCATGGGCATCCTCAACGTAACCCCGGACTCCTTCTCCGACGGAGGGCTCTACCTCGACCCCGGGGCATCCACGGATCACGCCCTGGAAATGATCTCCCGCGGCGCCTCGATCATCGACATCGGAGCCGAATCCACGCGCCCCGGATCGCTACCCGTCCCCCCCGGGGTCCAGATCGCCAGGGCCCTGCCCGTCCTCGGAGCCGTGCTCGAACGGGAGCCCGGCGCGCTGATCTCCATCGACACGACCTCTCCGGAGGTGGCGGAGGCGGCCCTGGAGGCCGGTGCGGTGATGGTCAACGACATCTCGGCCCTGGGCTCGCCCGGGATGGCCGGGGTGGTCGCCAGGTCGGGCGCCGCCCTGGTCCTGATGCACATGAAGGGCACGCCCAGGGACATGCAGGAGTCCCCGTGGTACGGCGACGTGGTCGGAGAGGTGTACGAGTTCCTGAGGAGCAGGGTCGAGGCGGCCATGGATGCGGGCATCCCGCGCGACCGTCTGCTCGCCGACCCGGGGATCGGATTCGGCAAGCGCCTGGAGGACAACATCTCCCTCATCTCGCGCCTGGCGGAGTTCAGGGGGCTGGGGTGCGGCGTACTGGCCGGGTTCTCGCGCAAGAGGTTCACGGGGACGGTCACCGGGGTGGAGGATCCCGCGGGCAGGGACCCCGCCGCACACGCCCTGGCCGCCCTGGCCGTCCGTGACGCGGACGTGCTGAGGGTGCATGATGTCGCCGGCGCGCTCCAGGCAGTCAGGATCGCGAAGGCCGTGGACGGCGGGGGAGGACGGGCGTGAACCCTCTGGGGCACCAGATAATCAGCGGATTCTGGCTCGCCCAGGTCATGGACGTCCTGCTGGTAGCGATCCTGGCGCGCTTCGTGATCAAGTCGCTGTGGCGGACCCCCGCCATGTCCGTCATCGTGGTGTTCCTCGGCGTGCTGGTGAGCGGCGCCCTGCTCCGCGAGCTGCAGTTCTTCACCGTGGGCTTCCTCCTCGAGAAGCTCGTAGGAGTGCTCTTCCTCACATCGGTCATCATCTTCCACGAGGACATCCGCAATCTCCTGCTCGTCCAGGGCCGGAAGTTCTCGGGCCGCCTGAGGGGCAGACCCGTGGTCACGGGGAGGGAGACCATCGAGGCCGTCGTCAGCGCATGCGTCCTGCTTCGCAGGCGCAAGCTCGGGGGACTGATCGTCATCGAGCACAACGACGTGCTGGACAACTACTACAGGGAGGGCACCGAGCTCGACACGGAGGTCCTTCCCGAGCTGATCGTGGCCATGCTGCAGCCCCCCGGCCCCCTGCACGACGGGGCCATAGTCATCCGCAACAACAGGATCATCAGGGCCTCGACCCTGCTTCCGCTGGCCGAGTACACGAGGTTCAGGACGAAGCTCGGAGCCAGGCACCACGCGGCACTCGGCCTCGCAGAGCGCTCCGACGCCGTGGTGGTCGTGGTGAGCGAGGAGACCGGCGACTTCAGGATCGCCCACGAGGGCTCGCTTACGGGACCTCACGGCGAGGAGATGCTCCGCGAGGAGATCCTGGGCATGACGGAGAACCGAGCCTGATGCCCGAGCTGGCCATCCTCTGCGACCGGCTGTCGGCGGACTGCTCGAGGGTCGTCGACGACTGCTGCACCCGTGCTCCCGGAGAATTCCGGGATGCACTGCACAGGGCTGTCGAAGGGGCTTCGGGCATCGTGGAGACCAGCCTCGCCGCATGCGCCTCGGCGGCCTGGTGCGGGGCGGATCCCCTGGCGGGGATGCCCGCCGCGACGGCGACGCACCTCATCCAGGCGGCCTGCTGTTCCCTCCTCACCCTGCCCGGATTCGACCTCGACCTGCGCACCGAGGCCCTCTGGATGGAGACGGGCGAGGCCACCGCGATACTGGTCGCGGATGCGCTCATACCGGCCGCCATGGGGCACCTCGCGGCGAAGGGGGGCATCCACGCCTCGGAGCTCGTCAGGTCCGCCGCGACGGCCCTGGGCAGGAGGGTCCTGCAGGGCTACTCCGCCGAGCTGCGGCTCCGGACGGCGGGGAGATCTGGCTGGCAGGAGCGGGAGGAGACCTGGAGGAGCCATGCGGGCGCCATGGGCAGGTTCTCGGCCGGGGCGGGAGCGCTGCTCGCAGGCGCCGACAGGACCATGGTGGAGGCCGCGGCCGGGATCGGCGCCCTGATCGGGGAGGCGGCCGAGGTCTCGGTGTCCGGTGATGTCCCGTCGCGCGGCGACCGCTCGCGGGAGGACCCGTCGATGGAGGCCGCCGGTCTCCTGGAGAGGGCGGTCGCACTCGCCGGAGGCCCCGCTGCCGCGGTGCTGTTCGAGAGGCTGGGGAGGTCCATCCTGGAGAGCCTCAGAGGCGCGGACCTGTTCGAAGGCGGAACGGTCTAGAGAAGGTCCAGCGGGTCGACGTCCACGTCGAACCGCACTCCGCGGGCCGGGAACCTCTGGAAGGACTCCCGCACGATCCTTGCCGCCTCTCTGAGGTCCCTGCCCGACGCGGACCTCGCCAGTGCGCTGAAGCGCCACCTGCCGGCCAGCCTCCGGAGGATCGCGGCCGAGGGTCCGGTGATCCTTACGCTCCCCGGGAACGCTCCGGAGCAGTCCCTCTCCGCGGCCCTCCGCGCCTCCCCCTCGTCACGCGACGTCCACAGGAAGCGGATGATCCGGCCGTGGGGCGGATAGCCCAGGGTCTCCCGGACGGGCATCTCCGACGCCAGGAAGGCGTCGTAGTCCTGGCGCAGGGCCGCCGAGAACGCCTCCGGGTCGGCCGTCTGCACTATCACCTCGCCGGGGGAGACGCCCCGCCCGGCCCTTCCGGCAGCCTGAGCCACCAGCTGGAAGGCCCTCTCGGCGGCACGGAAGTCCGGGAAGGCCAGGGCCATGTCGGCCGCCAGGATGCCGACCAGCGTGACCCGGGGGAAGTCGTGGCCCTTCGCGACCATCTGGGTGCCCAGCAGGACATCCGCACCGTGGGAGGCGAAGGCCTCCAGCATGTCCCACCGTGCACCCGGGGAGGAGACCGTGTCGGCATCCATCCTCATGATCCTCAGGGAGGGGATCTCCCGCCTGAGAAGGGATTCGATCTTCTGGACGCCCGGGCCCTCCGTCGAGAAGCGCCCGCCGCCGCAGGCCGGGCAGCGGGCCGGAGCCGCCCTCCACCAGCCGCAGTGGTGACACCTGAGCACCGATCCCCTCGAATGGTACGTCGGCGTGATGCCGCACTCCGGGCAGACCTCCCGCCCGCCGCATGCGGTGCAGATCCTCGACGGGGCGAATCCCCTCCTGTTGACCAGCACTATGGCCTGCTCACCGGCGTCGAGCCTCCGTGCCAGGGCCTCCACGAGCTCGGGAGGGAGGTCGTTCCCGCCCTCCCGACGCGACCAGGGCACGGTGCGGACCACCGGGAAGGGTCTCCCGGCAACCCTCGAGGGCAGGGAGACCAGGCGATACCTGCCCTTCAGGCTGTTGCCCCAGCTCTCCAGCGACGGCGTGGCCGATCCCAGCACCACCGGAACGCCCTCCAGCGCCGCCCTCACCACCGCCATGTCCCTCGCGTTGTAGCGCGGGGCCTCCTGCTGCTTGTAGCCGGAGTCGTGCTCCTCGTCGACGACGATGAGGCCGGGTCTGCGGAGCGGGGCGAAGACCGCGCTCCGCGCGCCTATCGCGACCGACGCGCCGCCCGTCGAGAGCGCGGACCACGCAGCCAGCCTCTCGCTGTCGCGCATGGCGCTGTGGAGCACGGCGATCCGGCCAGGGAACCTGCGCTCGAAACGCGCGATGAGCTGCGGGGTCAGGGAGATCTCCGGGACCAGCACGAGGGCCTGCCTGCCGGATTCGATCACGCCGGAGATGGCTCCCATGTAGACCTCGGTCTTGCCGCTCCCGGTGGCCCCGCGGAGCAGGACCGCCACGCCGGGTCCCGCCCTGCCGATCTCCTCCACCGCCTCGATCTGGCCCTGCTCGAGCCGTCGCACCGGATCTCCGGCGAGCCCGGCGATCCTGCCGGAGAGCGGAGGTACGGTCTCCTCCTCCACGCAGACCGCCCCGGACGCGACCAGGGCGTCGAGAGAGCGCGCCGACGCGTCGGCCCTTGCCAGCAGGAGCTTCCTGGGAACCGGTCCGGGGGATGCCGCGAGCTGCATCAGTATCGCGGCCTGAGCGGGAGCCCGGCGCGAGAGCCTGCCGGCCGCCGAGACGAGCTCGCCGGGGGGCAGCGGCGAACCGACGAGCACGGCGCCCGCCCTCGCGGGTCTCGAGGGGATCTCGGCGCCCATCACGACGAGGCCTGCCGACTCGAGCTCCGCGAGGCGGGAGCACATCTCGGAGCGATCCGCGAAATGCTCCAGCAGCGAGGTGGCCCGAACGGTCGAACCCGGCTCGAGGAAGCCCCCGGCCCGTCCACTGGCGACCCCGTCCGCCAGGCGCACCGTGCTGTCCAGGCGTGCTGCGGCCCCGGGCGGGAGGGAGGCGGCCATCGTCAGCCCGGGCGGTGCGGCGTAGTACCCCGCGGCCCAGCGGACGAGCAGGAACAGCGGACGGGGGAGGACGCAGACGGGATCGAGTCTCGCCGACACCTCCCTGACACCTTCGGGAACGGTGCCGGACGAGGCGCTCCAGATCCAGCCGACCAGGCTGGACGGTCCGAGGGGCACCTGCACCCGGCATCCCTCCAGGCGGCCCGCGGCCATCCGGCCGGGCAGCAGGTACGTGAGAGTGCCCGGGAGCGGTCTCGGGACTGCGACCTCCACTGCGACCGGCGTCTCCCGGTCCATCAGCCCTTCTCTCCGGCGCCGGCCCGGAGGCCGCTGCGCGCCAGGACCAGGGCACGGGCCTCGCCCGCCTCCATGGGCGGATCCGGGAGTGTCGGGAAGGCGCCGTCCTCGTAGACCACCGAGCCCGACGCGACCACCCTCCGCACCCTCGCGGGCCAGTCGAGCTCGAGGAGCATCCTGAGAGGGTCCGACGCCTGCCGCAGCTCCTCCGTCTCGGTTCCGGAAGGCTCGATGAACACCAGGTCGGCCTCCGCGCCCGCCTCGAGCCTTCCCGAGGTTCCCGGGAAGAGCATGCGGGAGGCCCGGGAGGTGCAGGCGGCCAGCCAGTCCGCCCCCTTCACCGAGGAGGGGGGATGGCGGAGCGGGACGAGCGACATCGCGAGCCGGACGTCCGACGCGAGATCGAGCGCATTGTTGCATGCGGCGCCGTCGCTTGCCGGGAAGACCGGCACTCCCGCGGCCATCAGCGCCAGGGAGTCGGCGATGCCGCTGCCCAGCCTGAGGTTCGTCCACGGGCAGTGCGCCACGGCAGTCCCCGAGCCTGCAAGCAGCCCGATCTCCCCGGGCAGGAGGTGGACGCAGTGGGCGAGCACGGTCCGGTCGCCGAGGAAGCCCCTGTCCGCGAGGAAGCGGACATTGCCACCGGCCGCCGCCACCCGCGAGCCCTCGATCTCGTCGGAGGACTCGGCGCAGTGGGTCGTCCTGAACGGTCGGCCCGTCATGCCGGCGAGCGCCGCCCATAGCTCGTCCGAGCAGGACAGCGCGAACCTCGGGGCCAGCACGTGCCCGACGTTCCCCCCGCACGCGGACCTCACTGCTGCGATCTCCTCGAGGAGCCACCCGGTGTCCCTGGCCAGGATCCCGGGTCCCGAGTCCATGAGGGCGTTCCCCGCGAGAGCCCGAAGCCCGCTCCTCCTGAGGATGTCGACCGTGACGGCCGAACCCTCCACCGAACCCATGTCCAGCAGGGAGGTGCAGCCCGACCGGATGATCTCCCTCAGCGAGAGTATGACGGAGGTGGCGAGGGTGTCGGGGGTGTGCGCGGCCTCGAGGGGCCAGATCCTCTCCTCGAGCCATTCCAGCAGGCGCCTTCCCTCCGCCAGGCCCCTGAACAGGGTCTGGCAGAGATGCACATGAGGCTGCACCAGTCCTCTCACTGCGATACAGCCCGACCAGGGTCCGCCGGGCGGATGACGCTCGATGCGCTCGATCCGCCCGTGAGCCGTGGTGATCCTGAAGCCGCCCCACGCCAGTCCCAGATCGGGATCGGCCATCCCGCCGACGCAGGCTACCTCTTCCACGGGCTCTCCTCTCCACGGCCCCGCACAGTTCCCCGGCCATGCCCGGTCCAGGGCCGTGACGGTCTCCGGACCGGATTCGCGCCTGTATTCACGGGGGGGCGGAGGACTAGAAGCGCCAGCCCGCCCTGAGGGCTCCGAACGGTATGTCGAAACCTCCGATCGAATCGGTCTCGAAGCCGTGCAGGTAGCCGAACTCCACGGCGATGGAAAGCCCGCACGGGGCGATGTAGTGGACCCCTGCGGGAAAGTAGGCGGCCGCCGCCCAGTTCCTCTGCCAGATGTCCTCCTCGTCGTCCTCCGGATCGAGGTCGGGCAGCGCGCCGAAGCAGCCGCCCACGAAGGGTGACCAGTGCACCGCCGGATCGTGCCCGATGAAATGGTACCTCATCCCCGCGCCGTACCCTATCCCGCCGGAGATCTCGATATCGACGGTGCTCGCGGCGAACCAGTCCAGCGACAGGCCGGCCAGGCAGACGCCGCCGGCGGCTGCGGACAGGCCCAGGCTCCGGGTCTCCCTCACGTTCGGGCCCGGTGCGGACCCTTCTCCGGTGATTGCCAGCAGGAGAGTGAAGGCGAGCAGCCAAGGCATATCGAACCTCCCCGGAGCAGGCCCGGGGGGCGGACCGTCCGGCCGCCCCCCGGGCCATGTCCCCCCTAGTGGAGCACCACCAGATCCCGCGAGTCCCTGAAGTCGCCGGAGATGACGACCACGACGTACACGCCGGAGGGTACTCCGGCGCCTCCCGAGTCCCGGAGGTCCCAGACCGCCTCTGCCCGCCCTGCGGGAAGGTCACCCTCCATGGGCACCGCCACCAGCCTGCCCGCGAGGTCGCGCACCTCCACCCTGGTCATGCCGGGGCAGGAGAGGGTGAAGCCCACCGTGGCCTGGGAGGAGGCCGGGCTCGGGGTCACGGGGTCCATCCGGTCGACGAGGACCGGTCCGGAGCTGCCTCCGACCCCGACGGAAGTCACCTGGATAGTCCCCTGGTAGGGGGTGTGATCGTGGGCGGTGACCGTGACGGTCATGGGCCCGGTGCTGGCCGGGGTTACATAGAGCTGCGCCTGCCCCGATGCATCGGTGATGCCGGTCACGTACACCTCTCCGGTCTGCCAGTCGCCCTTCTGCATGCACACCATGGCCCCCTGGACCGGCGCCCGGGAGTCGCTGACGGTGACCGTCACGGCGCCGGTGCCCCCGATCGAGGTCGGGTGGCCGACGGACAGGGGGAGGGCCGCGGCGGTCCACATGTCGATCTCGGGGTCGCCGAGGAGGTTGTACTCCTTCAGGCACCAGTCGAGGACGTCGACCTCGAAGCTGTCCGAATGGGCCTCCGGGGGGGCGAAATGGTCCATGCTCACCAGGTGGGCCTGTCCGAGAGGATGGATGTCGTTCTGCCAGTGCTCGTAGTAGAAGCGCTCGCAGATCCTCTCGCTCGGGCCGTAACCGGCCGCTCCGTAGTGGCCCCAGCCGTACCTGGAGTTGAACGCGCCGAAGCCGCCGCCGCCCGGGGAGTTGTTCCACGCATCTCCGCAGCACTCATATCCGTCGATCTGTCCGATGTAGCAGGCGATCGAGTTCCAGATGGCGGGAAGGTGGCCCGACGCGATGTTGGTCTGGCCCATTATCTCGGTGACGCCGTAGTTGCTGCCGTAGGAGGTGTACATGTAGGTCTGGCTGCCGTGGCTGGCGTGGTAGACATGGTGAGGGCCGGCGTTGATCATGGCCGTGGTTATCGCGCCGCTGTTGCCGGACTCCTCGTAGCACTTCTCCTCCTCCCAGACCGTCGTGGGGACATAGCCCGAGATGATCTCGGCGGAGGCGGCGCCCGAATAGTAGGGACTGTACCACAGAACACCCGTGGAATAGCCGACCCGCATCTCCCTGGGGGCGGTCTCGAAGTAGTCGAGGGCGCCCGGGACGTCCTCGTAGAGCAGGACCTTGTCGACGAAGAGGGCGGCCTCGGCAGCCGTGTTGACGCTTGCCCTGCCGACCCAGAGGTCGGGGTGCCAGTCGACGTTGTCGGCTGCCTCCCCCCAGATGTGGTTGCCGTTCGAGTCCCAGTTGTCGGCTCCGGGGGCGGTGTCGTTGTTGTCGGCGAAGTAAAGGTCGGAAGGCGCATAGGCGGTCTCGCCGTAGGCCGACAGGTAGGCGTCCCTCGCAGCGACCCTGTCATCGTCGCCGACTATAAGGACGTAGTCCGCGCCCTCGTCGCGGCAGTCGGCCAGGAATGCCCGCATCTCCTGCTGCAGGTCGTAGCAGGCGTACTGCGCCTGGACCCAGGTCGTCGTGTAGACGTTCGCCGGCACCCCCTTGGCAGTCTTCCAGTCCGCCAGCTCCTGTGCGGCCGCCTCGTAGTCGGGGTGCGTGATGATCACGTACCGGCCGTAGGCGAGGTCACGCTCGGAAACGAGGACGGCCCCCGAGGGGGAGACCCCCCCGGGGTTCACGACAAGCCTCGAGACAAGGCTCATGGCCTGCTCCTCGCTGGAGACCGCCCTGCGCGAGATCAGCCGGACCGATGGATCGTCCTCCCACTCGACCGAGACGACCAGGTGCCTGAGGACCGACACCTCGCGCGTGGACGGGTTCCACCGGACCGGATGGACCTCGGCCCACGCCACGGGTATTCCCCAGAGGGCACCGGAGCTGGAGAGCTCGCACATCTCGAGGGGCCAGGGCTCCTCCAGCCCGTAGACGTGGGGATCGGGGAGGGCCGGTGCGATTCCGTCGGTCATCGACAGGGGATGAAGGGGTCCGGCCGGCGCGATCATCCGGAGGCCCTGCACCGGCGTGTACACGGCTTCCACGACCTCTATCGCGGTCGCCCTCGTCCCCGTGGGCAGCGCGATCCGGACGGGGAGGACGGGCAGCCTCGGGAGGCCTTCCGACTCGACCAGTCCGGCGCCGGGGAGGAAGATCCCGCTCAGCCCGCCGCTCTCGACGAACTGCAGGTCATCCGGATCGAACGGGATCCGCACGGTCGCACCCCCCGAGCCGGCCGACGCGGCCGACGCCAGGAGCAGCAAGGCCAGAATCACGCTCATCCCTACACATCCCTCCCGACCCGGCGGGGTCGAACACGGTCT
Source organism: uncultured bacterium (assembly GCA_964603785.1). Lineage (GTDB taxonomy): Bacteria > Fermentibacterota > Fermentibacteria > Fermentibacterales > Fermentibacteraceae > CAZRWD01. Next base: position 45,243 of record CAZRWD010000002.1, on the reverse strand, counting down.
GCGGAAACGGCAGCACTGTCGTCTCGTATAGTAACACGGCGGGAACCGGAGGTCCAGAAACGGGTCCCGGCCCCCGGGGCGTTCGTTGACCTCGAAGGGCGTCCTCGCGATATTCGTACGCTTCAACATATTTGAATGGAGTACCGATGAGACCCGTCCTGTCAGCCATTCTCGTCCATCTGCTCCTGCTCCTGCCGCCTCATCCCGCATCGTCGGCCGCATTCGAATCGGTCGTTCTCGAGAACGGTCTCACGGTGATAGCGGCGCCGGACCACTCCGCCCCCGTCGTGACCATCTGCATCGCGGTCAAGACCGGAGCGGTCTGCCAGACTCCCGAAACCTGCGGCCTGGCCCACTTCTACGAGCACATGTTCTTCAAGGGCAACGCGCTCCTGCCCGACCAGACGGCGTACGGCAGGCGCTCGAACGAGCTCGGCATCGTCCGGAACGGGACGACCTCCGACGAGGTCGTGAAGTACTACGTCACCCTCCCCTCGGACAGGCTGGCCGAGGGCCTCGAGTTCATGTACTACGCCATCGCGACGCCGCTCTTCGACGAGTCCGAGATGGAGATAGAGCGGCAGGTGATACTGAACGAGTACCAGCGCAACACGACGAGCCCGTTCTGGGACCTGTGGAAGGCCTACGAGGACGTCCTGCACCCGTCGGCTCCCTGGAGGGCGGACGCGATCGGCACCCCGGAGGTGATCCTGTCGGCCGACAGGGAGGTCATGGACCACTTCCGGCGCACCTACTACACCCCCGACAACTGCGCCCTGATAATCGCCGGGGACGTGCAGGCCGGGCAGGCATTCGCAGCCGCCGCCGGGGCCATGTCGGACTGGACCTTCGGCGGCCTCAGCGACTACGACCGCCTGCCCCCCTCGATAGACATCCGCCGCGACACCACCGTCGTCATCCGTTCATCCCCCGGGGTGAGGCACATCTCAGTCGTTTTCGAAGGCCCGCCAATCCTGGTCGACCCGGGGGCCACCTATGCGGCCGACGTCTGGGGGACCTTCATGGAGATGACCGGAGGGGAGTTCTACCGGGACATGGTGACCGAGGGCCCGTTCCTCTCGATCTCGGCCGGGTATCACACGCAGAGGTTCTCCCCCACCGTGACGTTCTCGGGGACACCGGCGCCCGGGCGCACCCGGGAGGCTCTCGAAGCCCTCGAGAGCGAGATCCTGGAGCTGACCGAGCCGTCGTACTACGAATCCGGCATGCTGTCGAGCGCGGCCGACATCCTGCGGCGCCGTAGGCTCATGTCCGAGGAGACCTCCTTCGACGTCGCCACCGGATCGCTCGCCTTCTGGTGGGTGGTCGCCGGCTCCCTGGACTACTACGAGCCCTATCTCGACAGCCTCGCCGCCGTGACCCCGGCGGATGTGCAGGCCTTCGTGTCCCGCTACATAGACGGCAGGCCATCCGTCACGTTCGTCATGGATCCGGGAGAGGAGGGGTCATGAGCATCCCGCTGGCGGCCTGCCTCATCCTCCAGACGGCCGGAGGTTCGGTTCCCGGAGGTGTCGAATCCTTCATCCTCCCGAACGGCGTGACCGTCATCACCCGCACCGTCGAGGACTCCCCGGTCGAGGGAGTGAGCATCTTCCTCTCCGGCGGCTCCGCGGTCCTCACCGAGGAGACGCAGGGCATCGAGCGGCTCGCGTTCGAGTGCGCCATGACGGGCTCGCAGTCGTGGCCCGGGGATGCCTGGCGGGATCTCATGGACAGGACCCAGGCCCGGATGGAGGGCGTCTACTCCTACGACTACAGCGCCATCCGCCTGCTGTGCCTCCCGGAGGACCTCGGCGTGCTCTTGGCGGCCACGGCCGACTGCCTGATGTCGCCCGAGCTCGATCCCGAGGCCTTCCGTCGCATCAAAGAAGGAATCCTCCAGGACCTCATCCGCGCCGCGAACGAACCCGACGAGAGGGTCTGGCTGGTGGCGAACGGGGGGATCTTCGCCGGGCACCCTTACATGCTCAGGCCCGGCGGGACTCCCGGGTCCGTCTCGGCCATGGAGGCTGCGGACGCGGGCGACTGGCTCGACCGGAGGATGCTCGGCGGGGGCCTCCTGGTGGTCCATGCAGGCCCGACGGCGCCCCGGGATCTCGAGCGCATGCTGCTGGAGAGCTTCGGCACGGTTCCTCCGGGAAGGGAGGACATCCCCCGCGTGCCCGTGTTCGCCCTGGAGCGGGACACCCTCCTCGTGGAGCACTCGGAGATCGCCACGGGCTATGCGGTGGTGAAGTTCCACGCACCTCCGCCCGACCACCCCGACCATCCCCTCTTCCAGGCGGCGATGGACGTGCTGAGCGACGAGCTCTGGCAGGAGCTCCGGACCGAGAGGGGGCTCACCTACGCCACCTGGGCCGGCAGCTCTCTCGCCCTTCGGAGCTGGGGCTACCTCTACGCCAGCTCGTCGGAGCTGGAGGAGGCCTGCAACCTGATGGCCGGGGTGCTCTCCGGCGCGGCCGGGGGGGGCTGCGACCCGGCCGTCGTCTCCGGCACGGTGGAGACCTCGCGCACCTCGCGCATGATGACCGCGGCATCCTGCTACGACATGGCCCATCTCATGGGGGTCTACCAGATCGAGACAGGCGACTGGCGCAACCTGTGGGTCTTCGGCGATATTTCCCGCGATCTGGACCCCGTGTCGCTCGCGCGGGTGCTGACCGACTGGGTCGGACCCGCATCCTGGGGGGTCGTGGCGGACACAGCGCGCGAGGGTTCCCGTCCGCCGGCCCCGCCGGCGATCTCCGGAGGAAGGCCATGAGAATGCCCCCGGCCCTGCTGCCGCTCCTTGTCCTGTCGGGCTGCGCGGCCACGGTGCAGGACGACTCCGGCCTCGTGACGCTGAGCGGCACGATCCAGGTGCTCGCCGTCGGAACCCGGTCGGAGACCGTCATCCTGGAGGAGCCCGTCACCGGGACCGTCTATGCCCTGGTCGGAGACGAGGCATCCGTGCTGAGGGACGACTGGGGGATGTCCGTCACCGTCGTGGCAAGGCCCACGGAGGAGGGCTTCTCGGTCAGACCCGACCTTCCGAAGCTCTGGGTGGTCGACTGCACCGTCGGCGGGGACTCCGCGGGAGAGGACCCCGTCGCGGACTGACAGCTTCCCCGGGGTGTTCCCCGGGAGCGCCCCGGACCCGGGGCAGAGGAATCCATGGGAGACGGGAACGGCTCCGGCCGCAGGATAGACAGGTCCAGCCTGAGGGAGATCGCGAGGCTCCTCCTTCGCCACAGGAGGGCCATACTCGTCGGGCTGGCCGCACTGATACTCGTAGACTGCCTGCAGCTGGTGATCCCCAAGATCTCGCAGAAGGTCATCGACGACCTGGCCAGGGGGGCGGCGACCGACTCGAAGCTCCTCCTGCTGGGCGGCGGGGTTCTGGCCGTGAGCATCTCGATGGGACTCTGCAGGCTCGCCTGGCGCTTCTTCATCATAGGCTCCAGCCACCGCATAGAGCGCGACCTCAGGCAGGACCTCTACGACCACCTGCAGAGCCTCTCGCCCCAGTTCTACGACCGGACCAAGGTCGGCGACCTGATGGCCCATGCCACGAACGACCTGTCGGCCGTCAGGATGGCCACGGGGATGGCCGTCCTCGCCTCCTTCGACTCGCTGGTCCTGGCGATCGCGAGCCTCTCCATAATGATGACCATGGACGTCGAGCTGACCCTGCTGACCCTGATCCCCCTGCCCCTGCTCACGCTGGTGATGCTGAAGTTCGGCTCGCTGGTCCACAGGAACTTCACCGCCGTCCAGGAGGCCTTCTCGGCCCTTACGGACAGGGTCCAGGAGAGCCTCTCGGGCATCCGCGTGATCAAGGCGTACGGCGACGAGGCCTCCGAGGAGGCGTACTTCGCCGAGAGGGCCGGGGAGTGTGCGGTCCAGAACATCAGGCTCGGTCGGATCTGGGGGATGTTCGAGCCTCTGATAGGCGGCCTGGCGATGACCAGCATGGTGATTCTGCTCGGAGCAGGCGGCGGGATGGTCATCAGGGGCGAGGTCTCGCTCGGCGAGTTCGTGGCCTTCTCGAGCTATCTCAGCACGCTGATCTGGCCCATGATGGCGGTCGGCTGGGTCGTGAACCTCCTGCAGCGGGGAACCGCGAGCATGGAGAGGCTCCAGCGGATACTCCGGACACCTCCGGACATCACGGGAGGGACGGCGGAGCCCCCGGCGGATGCCGCCATCGAGGTCCGCGGCCTGTCCTTCACGTACCCGGGGACCGGGACGCCGGTGCTGGAGGATGTCTCCTTCACCCTCCCGTCGGGGGGGACCCTGGGCGTGGTGGGCAGGACCGGCTCCGGGAAGACCACCCTGGTCGAGATACTGATGAGGCTCTACGACCCTCCCCGCGGCACGGTCTTCATCGGGGGCAGGGACATACTCGACATCGACCCCGGTACCCTGCGGGGGCTCTTCGGCTACGTGCCGCAGGAGACCTTCCTGTTCGCGATGAGCGTGGCGGAGAACATAGCGTTCGGCACGGACGGGCTGGCCGCGGATCGCGTGCGGGAGCTGGCCGGGACCGTTGCGATCCGCGACGAGGTCGACTCCTTCCCGGACGGCTTCGACACCCTGGTCGGGGAGAGGGGCGTCACCCTCTCCGGCGGACAGAAGCAGAGGATCGCCATAGCAAGGGCCCTTGCCGCCGACCCCGCGATTCTCGTCCTCGACGACGCCCTGTCCAGCGTGGACACCGAGACGGAGGCCGCCATCCTGTCCGAGCTCTCCAGGAGCCTCGGCGAGAGGACCGGGATCGTCATCGCCCACAGGATAAGCACGGTCAGGAGGGCGGATCTGGTCATCGTGATAGACGGCGGGAGGGTGACGGAGTCGGGGCGCCACGAGGAGCTCCTGGCGCGCGGCGGCCTCTACTCGGACCTCCACAGGATGCAGCAGCTCGAGGAGGAGGTCAGGAAGACCGCCGGGGGGGGTGAGGACTGATGCACGGACCCTCCCAGTGGGATGCCGACCTGATCGACGGGAAGGCGTACGACGCCCGGCTGGTCAGGCGCCTGCTGGCGTTCGTCAGGCCCCATGCCAGGCTGATATGGCTCGCGATGCTGTTCATGGCGGTCGCGACGACCATCGACCTGCTCGTGCCCTACATCAGCAAGGTGGGGATCGACCGCTACCTTGCTAGGCTCTACCAGGTCTTCGAGGGGGCTCCCGGCCAGTGCGACTCGCTGATGGCGCTCTCGCCCGGGGAGGATGACTTCGTGCGTCTCTCCGACAGCCTGGTCCTCGTGAGGAAGGCCTCCCTCCAGGACCTCGACCCCGTCGACAGGCATGCGCTGGTGTCCGGAGGCGGGCTCGCGCCGGCGACCTACTACAGGTTCCCGGCATCCGCGAGCGATGGCGTGACGGGGATGACGGCAGGTGGGGAATGGCTTGTCCCCGAGGAGGAGCTGTCGGCCGTCCCCGTCTCCACCATCGTGAGGATCCGCGGGGCCGACATCGCGGGAGTGACCCGTCTCGCGCTCCTGGCGGCAGGGCTCGTCGTGCTCGGCCTATTCGTGGGCTACGGCCACGTCCTGAGCCTGACCATCGCCGGGCAGAGATCCATGTTCGACCTCAGGACGGCTCTGTTCCGCCACATACAGGGCCTCTCGCTCTCGTTCTTCGACGGCAATCCGACAGGCAGGCTGCTGACCAGGGTGACGAACGACGTCGAGGCGCTGAACGAGATGTTCGCGGCAGTGCTCGTCAACATGGTGAAGGACGTCCTCCTGCTCGTGGGGACGATATCGATCCTGTTCCTCCTGAACGCCAGGCTCGCCCTGGTGGCCCTGGCCATAACACCCCTCTTCCTCGTCGTCTCGGTCGTATTCAGACGGAAGGTCAGGGGGGCCTTCAGGGAGGTCAGGAGGCTCCTGTCCAGCCTCAACTCCAGGCTGGCCGAGGACCTCTCCGGGGTCAAGGTCATCCAGGCCTTCAGGAGGGAGCGCGCGCGCAGGGAGAGGTACGCGGACACGAACAGGCAGTACTTCGATGCCAACATGAGGCAGCTCGTGATCTTCGGCGTGTTCAGGCCCGCGATAGAGATACTGGCCTCGACCGGGGTCGCGCTGGTCCTGGTGTACGGGGGCATGAGCGTCCTCCGCGGCGCCCTGACCCTCGGAGCGCTGGTCGCCTTCCTGAGCTACGTGAGGCAGATGTTCCACCCGATAGCCGACATGAGCGAGAAGTTCAACATCATGCAGAGCGCCATGGCATCCGCGGAGCGGATCTTCGGCATCATGGACACGGTGCCGGCGATCGTCGAATCCGGGGCTCCCCCGCCGGCCGGGCCTGTGGAGGGCAGGGTGGAGTTCGACTCCGTCACCTTCGCCTACGTCGAGGGGAGGGATGTCCTCAGGAACGTCTCCTTCACCGTCGAGCCCGGCAGGAGCGTGGCGATAGTCGGGCCGACGGGCGCGGGCAAGACTTCGATAATCAGCCTCCTCTGCAGGTTCTACGACCCGCGTTCGGGATCCGTGCGCCTGGACGGGACCGACCTGAGGGACCTGCCCATGGAGACGCTCAGGAGGAGCATATCGATAGTGCTCCAGGACGCCTTCATCTTCAGCCGCCCCGTGAGGGACAACATCACCCTGGGGCGCCCCATGGGGGACGGGGAGGTAGCCAGGGCCGCCGCCATGGTCCAGGCGGGGGACTTCATCTCGAGGCTGCCCGGGGGCATGGAGGAGGTCATGGCCGAGAGGGGCTCCACACTCTCCACCGGGCAGAAGCAGCTGATATGTTTCGCCAGGGCCCTCGCGCACGATCCGCGGGTGCTGATACTGGACGAGGCCACGAGCAGCGTCGACCCGGCCACCGAGCAGCTCGTGCAGAAGGCCATAGAGACTCTCATGGAGGGCAGGACGAGCATCATAGTCGCGCACAGGCTCAGCACGATCCAGAAGGCCGACGAGATACTCGTCATGGACGACGGCCTCATCGTCGAACGGGGCAGCCACCAGGAGCTCCTCGCCCGCAGGGGCATCTACTACAACCTCTACCTCCTGCAGTACAGGGACGCCTGACGCCCGCTGGGACGGGCGGCCCCAGGTCGATCCCGAGGCCGATGGAGGCCCATGGAACCCGAAAGGGCCGAGCCGGGTGCGGATGAGCTGATATCCCGGATAGAGAGCGCCGAGAAGGCCCTCGACAGGGAGGGGACCCCTCCGTCCGGAGGCTCCATACTCCCCCACGAGAGCAACTTCCTCCGTCAGATCTTCGACGGGTCCCCCGACGCGATGGTCATAGTCGACAACGAGGACAGGGTCCTCGAGATAAGCGCCGGTTTCACAGCGCTCTTCGGCTATGTCCCGGCGGAGGCCAGGGGTCGCCAGATCAACGACCTGGTGGCCAAGGGCGGGATCGGCAGGGAGGCCAGCAGGATATCCACGGCCGTCCTCGGGGGCGAGGCCGTGCATGCCGACACCGAGAGGACCCACAAGGACGGCAGGCCCATCCCCGTTTCGGTCATCGCCTACCCCATACAGTACGGGACCAAGCAGATAGGCGTGGTCGGCGTCTACCGCGACATCACCGTCCAGAAGCGCACCACGGAGCAGTTCCACGACTTCCTCGAGACCGTCTCGGCCGTCGCCCTGATCCTCGATACGAGAGGCAGGATCGTATATGCCAACAGGCACTTCCGCGATCTGGTGGAGCGCGGGCAGAACGAGCTCGCCGGGGCGGACTGGTTCGCCTGCTTCATCGAGGAGGACAGCAGGGAGGCCCTCAGGCACCTGTTCGAGGAGATCCTCTCGTCGGGATCGGCAAGGCCTCCCGGGTCGAATCCCATCCTGACGCCCTCCGGACCGAGGCTCATCTCCTGGAACGTCTCGCTCCTCAGGGACACCCACGGCAGGCCCTCCGGCCTCGCCGTCCTGGGCCTCGACATCACCGAGAGCGAGAGGGCAAGGGTCTCCGAGGAGAGGAGGGGCCGCATCCTCGAGGCGGTGAGCTTCGCGGCCAGCAGGTTCCTCGGCTCGGGGGACTGGGAGGCGGAGATGGGCCAGGTCCTCGAGAAGCTCGGCAGGGCGGCGGACGCCAGCAGGAGCTACATCTTCCGCCTCACCGGCAGCCTCGGCGGGATCACCTCGGCGAGGAGGGTCGAGGAATGGTGCTCGGAGGAGGGCGCAAGGCCGCCGGGCACCGAGTTCCACGAGTCGGTGCTCCCGGAGGAGTGGATCCCCGTCCTGGAGGGCGGGGGCGTGATCGCCGGACCCGTCAGGAGGATGAGCAAGCCGGGAAGGGAGCTCCTCGCCCCGCAGGGCGTCCTGTCCGCACTTCTCGCGCCCATCTCCACCTCCTCCGGCTGGTGGGGCTTCATCGGCTTCGACGACTGCGGGGAGGATCGCGAGTGGTCGACCGAGGAGGTCGAGGCGCTCAGGTCCGCCGCCGGCATCATCGGGGGCGCGATCTTCCGGAAGTCCGTCGAGCGAAGTCTCAGGGAGAACACGGCCAGGTACGCCGCGCTCATGGACGGCCTGAGGGCCGGGGTCCTGGCCGAGGACTCCGACGGTAAGGTCGTATACACCAACCGGGTGTTCTGCAGGATGTTCGGAGCCGCCAGCCCCGGGGGCGTCGTGGGCCTGGATGGAGCCGGGGTGGCCGGCATGATCGGGCTCCAGCAGGATGGCGAGGGGGACATGGAGCGGGTCAGGACCGGGAGGATGGAGGCCGGCAGGCCCGTCCTCGCCGAGGAGATGAGGCTCGCCGGGGGGACTGTCATCGAGCGCGACTACATGCCGATCAGGCTGGGGGAGGAGAGCTTCGGGCACCTCTGGATCTTCCGGGACGTCTCGGAGCAGAGGCGGAACGAGTTCGAGGCGGCGAGGGCGCAGAAGCTGGAGTCCCTCGGGGTGCTGGCAGGCGGGATCGCCCACGACTTCAACAACCTCCTCACGGCCATCCTGGGCAACATCAGCCTCGCGCGGCTCAAGGAGCCGCAGAGCGAGGCCGACAGCAGGCTGGCCGACGCGGAGAAGGCCTGCCTCAAGGCCAAGACCCTGACACAGCAGCTCCTGACCTTCTCCCGCGGGGGAGCCCCGGTCATGAAGCCCGTCGACCTGGGGAGGCTCCTCTCGGAGATCGCCTCCCCGGTCTTCGCGGGCTCCCAGTGCTCGGTGCGGCTGGAGACCACGGACGGCCTGCGGATGGTGAACGCGGACGAGGGGCAGATGAACCAGCTCTTCACGAACATACTCATCAACGCGCTCCAGGCCGTGCCCGGGGGCGGCAGCGTATCGATCGCCGCGGCCGACGCGGAACTCCCGGCGGACGAACCCCCGCTCCCGGCAGGACCCTGCGTCAGGGTGACGATAACCGACGACGGCGAGGGCATGTCCCCCGAGACGCTGGAGAGGATCTTCGATCCCTACTTCACGACCAGGCCCGACAGCCTGGGCCTCGGACTCGCCACCGCGTACTCGATCGTGAAGAAGCACGGGGGAAGGATCTCCGCCGAGTCCGCCCCCGGTGCGGGCACGGTCGTGACCGTCCTGCTGCCGGCCTCCCCGGCGGCCGTCCCCGCCCTGCCCGAGACGGGCGGCGACATCAGGGGCTCGGGCAGGGTGCTGGTGGTGGATGACGAGCAGATGGTGCTCTCGGTCGTCTGCGAGATGCTGACGGCTCTGGGCTGGGATCCCGAGGGGGCCGAGGACCTCTCCTCGGCCACGCTGTCGATGCGCACGGCGCTGGATGAGGGTAGGCCGTTCGACCTGCTGATCCTGGACCTCGTGATCCCGGGCGGGCCGTCGGGGGTGGAGATGCTGGGCATCCTGAGGGATATGGACCCTTCCGTGCCCGCTATCGCCTCGAGCGGGTACTCCAATGTCGCGGTGATGAGCGATCCCGCCTCGCACGGGTTCGACGGAGTCGTGGCGAAGCCCTACAGGCTGGAGGAGCTCGGCAGGGTCACCCGTGCGGTGAGGGACGCGGGGAGGAGGCGCTGAGGCGGCGGAGGGACGACGGACGCTCCGGGCGCGCCGATGAGGCCCCGCAGGACCCCGTCGATGTACGCCCCCCGTGGAACGGAGCCCTTCCCCGCCGGTAGATGCGCATGCGGGAGGATGGTCGATGCGGCCGGTCCCGTGACCGGGAAGAGGGGACGGGACGCGCATGTGCGGGAGGGTCCCCGCACGGCCGGGCATCGAGTTCTGATGGAGGGATGAGATGACAGCACTGTTGATCCTGGCAGCCGTGGCCACCGCCGGAAGGGGGGACCTGGAGGCCGCGTTCGGCGCGGGCGCATGGGTCCCCACAGGATCCGAGTTCGAGACCGGTCTCTCGGCCGGCCCCCTTGTCGAGGCCGCTCTCCTGGTTCCCATGGAGCTGGGCGGCTGCATCTGGATCAGGAGCGGGTATCGCACCGCCTCGTCCGACGAGGAGGGATGGGACGGGGTCTCCTGCGTGCCCCTGCAGATAGGCTGGCGCAGCTATCCGCTCTACAGGAGGTATGCGGGGCCCAGGGGGATCGAGCCCTTCGCCGGCATCGGCGCCGGCGGCTTCGTGGCATGGGACGATCCCTCCTCCGACTCCGTCGAGGGCTCCTCGACCGGCGGCGGGATGATCAGCCTCGAGCTCGGGGCGAGGATCCGGCTCGGCAGGGATACCTACATGGATGTCGCCTTCAGACCCGAGTGGATGCCCTCGGGCAGGGACCTGGCGGGCGGCGAGGACCTCTCGGGGCTCTCAGCCGGCGTGACGGTGGCCTTCACCCCCTGACGCCGGCCTCCCCGAGGGACGACCCCAGCTGGCCGCAGGCCCCTCCGGCGTCCGAGCCGAGGGACCGCCTGAGGCTGACCCTGGCTCCAGCCCGCTCCAGGATATCCACGTAGGCCCGTGTTCGCTCCCTGCCGGGGCGCCTGCACGACAGGCCCTCGACGGGGTTGCACGGTATGACGTTGATCTTGCAGTCGAGCCCGGCGCAGAAGGATGCCAGCGCCGAGGCCTCGGCCGGGGAGTCGTTGATCCCCTCCACCAGACAGATCTCGAGCGTGACGGGACGCTTCTTCGCCCTGGAGTAGGCGGACACGGCCGACCGGAGCTCCGGGAGAGGCCATTTGGCCGAAGAGGGGACCATGCGCAGCCTGGTGCGGGGCGATGCGCTGTGCAGGGACACGGCCAGGCCCACCTGGCCCGGTGCCGACGACAGCCTCGCGATCTCCGACGGGATGCCCACGGTGGAGACGGTCACGTGTCTGGTCCCGATGCCGGCTCCCTCCGGGCTCGTGATGATGTCGACAGCCTCCAGGACAGCCCCCGTGTTCAGCAGGGGCTCTCCCATGCCCATGAACACCACGTTCGTGATCCTCCCGGGAGAGAGCCCGGCAAGTGCGTCGAGCTGCCCCGCTATCTCTCCGGGGGTGAGGTTCCTGGCGAACCCGACCCTGCCCGTCATGCAGAAGACGCATCCGAGCGGACACCCGGCCTGGGACGACAGGCAGGCCGTCAGCCTGCTCCCGGCCGGAAGGAGCACGGTCTCGATGTTCAGCCCGTCGGCCAGGGGGAACACGTACCGGACCGCCCCGTCTCTCGAGCGGCTCTCCGCGGAAGGCGCGAACCGCTGCATGTGAGCGGATTCCGACAGCTCCTCGCGTAGCCTCCGGGGCAGGTCGGTCATGGAGTCGAAGTCCGCCGCCAGCCGCGCGTGCATCCACCGGAAGACCTGGACCGCCCTCCAGCGCGGCTGCCCCCTCACGGCGAACCACGTGCAGAGGGCGTCGAGACCCATTCCGGAGAGGTCCGAGCGATCGACTGCCAGGAGAGCCCCTTTCAGCGCATGCCGGCTATATTGCCCGGCGTGGAAGGACACAATCCGGAGGGAAGATAATGGAAGAGAGAACGGGGATCATCGGAGGGACCGGCCTCTACTCGCTCGACTCGGTCGAGGTGGAGGAGAGGATGAGGATCGAGACCCCCTGGGGGACTCCGTCCTCGGAGCTCGTCCTGGCGAGGATGGACGGCCTGGGCCTCGCCTTCCTCGCCCGTCACGGCGAGGGCCACACGCTGACTCCGTCCGAGGTCCCCTATGCGGCCAACATCTACGCCCTGAAGGCCGCGGGGGTCAGGAGGGTGATCTCCGTCTCGGCGGTAGGGAGCCTGAAGGAGGAGATCCCCCCGCGCGACTTCGTCGTGCCCGACCAGATCTTCGACAGGACGAAGGGCATCCGCACATCGACGTTCTTCGGCGGAGGAGTGGTGGGTCACGTCCAGTTCGCCGACCCCTTCTGTCCCGTACTGCGCAGGGTGCTGGTCGAGGCCAGCCGGGAGGCCGGGGCGGACACCCACGACGGCGGCACCTACGTCTGCATGGAGGGTCCGGCCTTCTCCACCAGGGCCGAGAGCCGCGTCTACCGCTCGCTCGGGATGGACGTCATCGGCATGACGGCGCTGCCCGAGGCCAAGCTCGCGAGGGAGGCCGGTCTCTGCTACGCCACCCTCGCCCTGGTGACCGACTACGACGTCTGGTTCGAGGCCGAGGGCGAGGTGAGCCTCGAGATGATACTCGGCAACCTCTCCGCGAACACCGGGCTGGCGAGGAGGGTGATCGCCGCCGCGGCCCGCATGATGGGCCCCTCCGGCTCCTGCGGCCTGTGCAGGAACGCAGCCTCCCAGGCCGTCGCCACCTCACCGGACAGGCGGGACCCGCGCAGGATGCAGGACCTGCGTCCGATACTCGAACCCTGAACGGGGGGGGGGGACTTGAGGCTGAGGGACCTGGGCGAGAGGGGCTTCCTGTCGCTGCTGAGGTCCGCGTTCCCCGGGCTCGCGCTTGCAGGTGACGATGCCGCGGTCCTCGGACCCTGCCGCTGCCCTGTTCTCACGACGGACACCTTCCTGGAGGGAAGGCACTTCCATCTCTGGTGGTGCGATCCGGCGGTCCTGGGGAGGCGCCTCCTGGAGGCCTCCCTCAGCGACCTGGCCGCGATGGGGGCCGAGCCGGCCGCAGCGCTCGTCTCCCTGGCCGTCCCGCCGGACACCGAGTGGGAGTGGTTGCGCGCCTTCTACGAAGGGCTGCTCTCCCGCCCGGACTGCCCGGTGGCGGGGGGCGAGACCGTCGCATCGGAACTTCCCTGCATAACCGTCACGGCGCTCGGGGAGGGTGGTGACCCGGGAACCCTCCTTCGCAGGAGCGCCCTCAGGGCGGGCGACTGCATCTGGTTGACCGGACCTGTCGGGAGAGCCCTCGACATCGCCCGGCTGATGGAGGAGGCCGGCGGTCTGGAGGGTCCGGGCATGGACCCGCGCAATCCGGTGTCCGCCGAGGTCCTCGGGCAGCTCAGGTCATTCCTCTCGCCCAGGGCCTGCTTCGAGGAGGCGAGGCTTCTGAGGTCGCGGGGGGTGAGGTGCGCCATAGACGTCTCCGACGGGGTGATCTCCGAGGCGGGGCATCTCGCGGCCGAGAGCGGCGTGTCGGTCCGCCTGGACCTCGAGAGGGTCCCCCTCCTGCCCCCGGCCCAGGGGAGGCCGGGCGACGCATGCTCCGCCGGAGAGGATTTCGTCCTGCTCTTCGGGGCCCCCACGGGGATGGACTTCGAGTCCTGCGGCTATTCGAGGATAGGGGTCGCGCTGCCGGGCTCGGGAGTCAGGGCGACCTTCGACGGGAACGAAATTGCAGGGGGCGGCGGCTACGATCACTTCGCGTGACGCCGGTCCCGGGGACGGAGGACGAGTGGACAGGATCGTGGAGATACTGGGAGACCTGGAGGCCGTTCCCTCACCGTCCGGCATGACCGGGGAGGCCGCCCGCCTCGTCGAGGATCTGGCCGCCTCCGCAGACATCCCTGTCCGCAGGACGAACAAGGGCGGCGTCCTGGCCGGCGCGACCGATGCGCCCGATCTGGTGGTCTCCGGCCACTTCGACACCCTCGGCGCCATGGTGAGCGGTCTGAGGAGCGACGGCACCCTCTCCTTCTCCAGGATCGGCGGGCTGGTCCTGCCCTCTTTCGAGGCGGAGTACCTGACGGTGTTCACCTCCGCCGGAGGGAGGCTCAGGGGCACCCTGCTCCTGGACAACCCCGCCGCCCACGTGAACAAGGACGCGGGCTCCACGGAGCGCAGGCAGGAGAACATGCACGTCCGCCTCGACGTCGAGGCCGGCGGCCCGAAGGACCTCGAAGCCCTCGGGGTGGGCGTGGGGGACTTCATCTGCTTCGACCCGAGGTTCGAGGTCACGGAGGCCGGCTTCGTCAAGTCGAGGTTCCTCGACGACAAGGCCGGGTGCGCCGTGATGGCCGACGCCATGCTCTCGCTCGGGGCCGGAGCCCTGTCGGAGAGCCGCACCTGCTTCTTCTTCACGAACTTCGAGGAGGTCGGCCACGGAGCCTCGGCCGGGATCCCCGCGAGCGCGACCAGGATGCTGGTGGTGGACATGGGCGTGGTCGGAGAAAGGGTCACGGGCGTCGAGACAGCCGTCTCCATCTGCGTGAAGGACTCGAACGGCCCCTACGACCTCGGCATGAGGCGCGAGCTGACGGAGATCGCCCGGGCCGCCGGGATCCCCTTCCGGCTGGACGTCTTCCCCTTCTACGGGTCCGACGGCCATGCCGCCCTCGCGGCGGGCTGCGATCTGAGGGTGGCTCTGATCGGTCCGGGCGTGTCGGCCTCGCACGGCATGGAGAGGACTCACGAGAAGGGTCTCAGGGCAACGCGCGACCTTCTTCTCGCCTACGTCTCCGGGGGGGGCGCCGCTCCACCCGCATGACCCCCTGAAGGGCCGCCCCGCCCGGCTAGAGAAGGCGCCTGAGGAGCAGCGTCACGGTACGGCGTCCGGACGGCCCGTCCAGCAGGAGCTCGCGCCGGTCGCCCGGAGATCCCTGGAGCATCTCCTCGAGCCTCGCGGGATCAGCCCCGGGATCACGACCGTCCACCGCCAGGATCGCTTCGCCGGGCAGGATCCCCGCCTCCTCCGAGGGGGATCCGGCGATGACCTCGTCCACCACGACGCGGATCCCGTCCGTCCTCGCGCCGAGACCGGTCATGTTCTCCGGGAGGCCCTCGGTGAAGGATGACGAAGGCTCGAGGATCACCCTGGAACCTGCGTAGTCGAGGGTCACCACGAACCTGGAGAGAACCGCGACCCCGAGTATGCCGTCGAACCGGCCGAGGACGGGGATCTCCCCGATCCTGGTGGAGAGGCCCCCGGGAACCGTGTAGGCTCCGAGTCTCAGCGAGTCGATCCTGAACAGGCTCGCACCCCCCTCGCCCCCCACTCCCTGCATGGTCACCCCTAGCGTGTCCCTGCCCGCCATGAAGCCGGGGTTCTCCTCGAAGAAGCGCGGACCGAGATGGACCGCGCCGCCCGCACCGGTGTCCAGCAGGAGTGTAGCTGGGATGCCGTCCTCGACCACCACCTCGATGGCCAGGAGACTCATGACCCTCCTCGCGGGGAGGGCCGAGCCACGTCCCGTCCAGGACCAGCCGGCCGGATCGTGGAGGGTGATGGTCCTGGCTCCGAAGTCGATCTCCGCAACGAACCGCGAGAGGAAGTCATATCCCAGGACCACCCCCAGATGGCGGCCCGTCGCAGGGTAGAAGACCTCGTCCAGCGGCATCACTGCAAGCGTCTGGCCCCTCACGGCGGCTCCGGCCGCGGAGTACTCCGGAACCTCCACGAAGGAGAAGGCCGCCGATCCCCCCAGGCCGATGGCGCTGAACTCGCCCGCCGCCTCCAGCCCGAGCTCCTCCGCCAGGGCCGAGTCGATGACGGTGGCCCCCGCCCCGGAATCGAGCAGGAAGTCGGCCTGGCGGCCGCAGACGGAGCCCCGGAGATAGACGTGCTGACCCTCGAGGGAGAAGGGGTGCGGCTCCGCCGGCACCTGCCTGACGATCTCGCCGATCCCCCCCGAGAGGACGAAGACCGAGTCGGGTATCCGGACGTTGCACTCGACCAGGATGCTAACCGACCGCGTGGACTGGCCGAGGGCGGGGATGCTGTCGCGGGTGCTGCCCGGGAAGAGGATGCCGCAGGTCTCCCTGTACCCGCCGGGCCTCGAGTGGACCACCAGTCCCATCACCTCGGTCCTCGTCAGGACCGGCAGGTGGGTCTCGGCGGACAGGTGGAAGGTGACCGGCGTCCCGCCGGCATCCAGGTGCAGCGTGTGCGCGGGCTCGCCGTCTATCGTCGTGTCCGGTCCGGCCGCGAGTGCGCCCGGATCCAGGAACGCCTGCTGGAAGACCGTCGCCCTGGCCAGTGCCGCCTGTGCCTGCGCAGTCTCGTCGCCCGGCGTCAGCATGCCGTTCCTGTCGACCGACCATACGCTGTCGCCGGAGATGAGAAGGTCCTGGGAGACGGGTCCGATGACCACCCTGACCCTGCCGGCGAACGGATCCCTCCGCCACCACGCCTCGCTCGTGCCCGACAGGCCGGCCATGTACAGGCTGTCTACGGTGTGTATGACTCCGACGGCCGCGACGGCCTCCCTGCCGCCGATGGCCTCGATGTAGGCCGCTGCCGTCTCCCCGGGGCCGGCGACCTCCCCCCCTCCGCAGGACAGTGCGGCGACGGCCGCGAGAATGGCTGTCATCCGTCTCATCGGTCGACTCCCGTCCGTCCGGATCCGCCCGCCGCCCCCCGCAGCAGGGATGCCGCGGGCGACAGGAGCGATTCCGGGTCGATGGGGCAGAGGAAAGCCTCCAGCGATATCGCGAGGCGGGCCTCCTGCCCGGGGTAGAAGACGCTCAGCTCGTGCCCGTCGGTCGGTCCGAGGTCCCACAGGGGGATGACATCCGTGGGGCAGTGGCCCACCGCGCGCATGGAGTCGCTCTTCCAGAGCAGCGGGTCGAGCGGGATCCCGCCGTCCGCGTTCGTCACGATGTCCCATGCGTGGAAGACCAGGCTGTCGCCCCTCCTCACCAGGCCGCCTTCGACCGAGGCTTCGAGGCCGAGCTCCGAGAGCTGCCCCGCCAGCTCCGTCGACATCTCCAGGCAGGGTCCGCTGCCCTCGAACTCGACAGGGACCTCGAGAGCCTCGAGGAGGTCCGCCATCATCCGCAGAGGAACGCCGCCCAGCACTTCGGGAAGGGGTCTGAAGGTATGCGGCGTCTGCACCACGCGCACGACAACGGGGAGCACCGCGGTCTCGCCCGGGGGCAGGCCGTCCACCCGGCCCACCAGGACCCCGTCGCCGGGCGTCATCGCCCCCCCGAGGATCTCGAGGCGCTGGTAGGGCGGGTGCGATCTCGGTACGGGCATCACGACCGTCAGGTCGTATGCGCGGGCCGGTCCCTCGTTCGTTATGGAGGCCTTCAGGACGAGCACCGTGTCGAGCGGAAGGGATCCCGCCCTGCGGTCCCCGAGCCAGCCCGCCGTAGCGCCGTCGGAAGCCCCGCCCGAGGCGAAGGCATAGCAGGAGGCAGCCTCCTCGAACCTGCCCGCGAGCTCCAGGACCCTTGCCAGGAGGATAGGCCCGTCGCCGCCCGCGGTGGCTGCCAGCTCGGCGTAGAGAACCGCCGATTCGGGGACATCCGCGATGGAGAGGAGGGCCCTGCACGAGTCCGCCGGAGAGAAGGCGTACAGGAGGAGGAGCAGGGGGACCGGCGCAGTCACGACCGGAGCCCCGCCAGAGGATCCAGGGCCGAGGCCCTGAGCGCCGGGAGGAAGGCCGACAGGAGGCTCAGCCCGAAGGACGACGCGCACACCAGGGCGACGACGGCCGGGTCCACGAGGACCGGGATCCTCTCGTGGAAGGAGTAGACGTCGGGGAGGCTGATCAGGCCGGTCCCCCCCACCAGCCAGCACATGGCCAGGCCCAGGACCAGGCCTGAGGCGACCCCGGCCGCACCCACCATCATCCCCTCCCAGAGGAACACGTCCAGCACGAGCCTGCGGCCTGCGCCCATGGCCTTCAGGATGGAGATGTCCCTCCTCCTCTCCACGACCGACCTCGAGATGGTCCCCACTATGTTGAAGGTCGCCACCAGGGTTATCAGGAGGATGGCGGAGAAGGAGCCGATCCTCTCGAGCTCCATCGAGGCGGCCAGGGATGGGTTGCCCTCGCGCCACGTCCTCGCCTTCATGGACGGCGGGAGCATCGGGGCGATGGCGGCTGCGACCCCTTCGGGGTCGACGCCGGGCTCGAGGGCCACCGCCAGCCCCGAGAAGCCTCCGCCCGGCAGGAACAATCTCGAGGCCAGCTCGATAGGTACGTATGCCAGCATGCGGTCGTTCATCGGCAGGCCCGTCTCGACCGCTCCCGACAGAACCGCCCTCCCCACCTGGATCCCGCCGGAGCTGAAGAAGGCGCGTGGGGGGAAGAAGAGAAGGGTGTCTCCAAGGGGATGGTAGAGGTCTTCGGCGAGGTAGAGGCCGACCACGGTGCAGGGGAACCCGTCCGGGGTCCTGAGCTCGAGCCCTCCGTACGAGATGCTCCCGGGCACCGCGGCCGCGCCGTCGGGATCGATCCCCCTGATCCTGCATCCCGTCTCGAGGTCCCTGCCGGGATTCCTGACGATCGCCTCGCCCTCGATGAAGGGGGATACGGAGCGCACTCCCGGAAGGTCCGCGACCAGGGCGAGGAGGGAATCCTCCGGGAGGAAGCCCTCCCCGTCGGCCGGGAGGATCTCGACGGGGGACTCGGCTGCGGTGACGGACTCGGCGATGAAGGATTCGAGGCCTCCGAGGACGCTCATGACCGTTATGAGGGCGGCCACGCCCAGGGAGACCCCTGCGACGCTCACGACGGAGGCCAGGGCCACCCTCCTGCGCTCGGGGTGCCTCCTGATGTACCGCCATGCGAGCTGCCACGAGAGGGAACCCTTCGATGCCTTCATAGTTTGACTAATATGCGGAAACGGCGCCGTCGGCGCCGCGAGGGGCTTGCACCGCGGATGCGGCCGGAGGTAATATCCAGTCTCCGGAGGGAGATAGCTTGATCGCACCAGCGCTGGGAATCGTGCTCGCCCTTCCGTCGGCGGCGACGATCTCCGCCCGGACAGACTCGCGGATCGACGGCTTCTCCACCATGCTGACGGCTCCGGCCCCGGTCTTCCGCACTTCGGATGGGGTGGCCTGGCCCGAGATGGAAGGCATGGGCCTCTCCCTGGCCGAGGGCGATCTCGTGAGGCCCTGTCTGACGTTCTTCGTCCCCCTGCCCGGGGACGTGGAACCGGTCCTCGAATACACCGTGCTCTCCCGGGCCCGTGCCGGCGCACCACCCCGGTCGAGGCCCGCGGTGACCCCGGTCCTTTCGGGGGAGGGCCTCTCCACCGTCGAGACCTATCCGGAGAACCCGACCGCACCGCACCCCCCCGTCATAGAGATGGATGTGGTCCGCGCACTCGGAGCCAGGCTCGCGAGGGTCCGTTTCCGCCCCTTCGACGGAGGCGGCTTCGACGACTACGCCTCTTCCGTCTCGATCAGCCTCACCTGGCCTGCCAGGCCGGGGGCCGTCGCCCTGGAGGACAGCCCGCTCGAGCTGATCTGTCCCGAAGGAGTCCTGTGGTGGCCCCCGGGCGGCCGTCCGACCGGGCGCGGGATCTTCTGGGGGGCCCCCTGGGCCAGGATCCTGGTGTCGCAGACGGGCTGCGTCGCCCTGACCTGCGAGGACCTGGAGGAGGCCGGATGCCCGGTCGGGGGCATGCCGTCGGCGTCGCTGCGGCTCTTCACGGGACCCGGGGTCCAGTTCGACATCGACGATCCGGCCGACAGCCACGAGCCCGCCGAGGCCGCGATCCTCGTCCTCGACGGCGGGGACGGCGTGTTCGAAGGAACCGACAGCCTGATCTTCGTCGGCAGGGCGCTGGGCCGGTACGAGGCCGGGGATCCGGGCGGCATGCCCGGCTCGGGGGCGGTCCGCACCGCCCACAGGTATTCGGACGTGAACACCTACTGGCTGACATGGGGTGGCGCCCCGGGCCTGAGGATGGGCGAGGTCCCGGCCAGCCCGGACGGCTCGCCCTCGTGGGGCGACACGGTGACCGTCAGGCACTTCCTCGAGCAGGACTGGGTGTGGCTCCCCCTGCGCGAGATCCACACGGGCTGGGTGTGGACGAGGCTCAACACCTCCTACATGTCCTACTTCGGCTTCATCGTGGACGGGCTCGGCGGATCCGGCAGCCTCGACATCTCCCTCGTACCCGACGGAGTGGTGGCCTGCACCACGCAGTTCTACCTGAACGGCAGCCTCCTGGCCGACACCGCATGGAGCGGGAGCACCCAGCGGGTCTTCCACTACGAGGGGGTCCAGCTCAAGGAGGGCACCAACACCCTGTCGATCGGCAGCGACTACCCCTCTTCCCAGGGGCTCTACTTCAACAGCATGTCGGTATCATGGAGGCACGATCTGGACGACATCGGAGGCCGGGATCTCCTCTTCGTCGACCCGGTCCCGGGCAGGTACACGTTCTCGGCGGGCCTCGCGGGGGCCGGAGAGGTGCGGGTCTTCGACGCGACGGACCACCTCGCCCCAGTCCTCCTCGACAGGATACAGCAGACATCGACCGGGGCCGTGTTCTCGACGGAGATAGACCATGGCACGAGGCTCTTCGCGGTCAGACCCGGCGACATGCTGTCACCGGTCTCCATCGAGCCCGCCGAACCCGGACGGATCGCCGGGACGCTCTCCGGGGCGGATGTCGTCGTGATAGCCGGGGACGTCCTCTTCGATGCCGTGCAGCCCCTGGAGGCCGTCCTGGAGGCCGAGGGACTCGAGGTCGAGATCGTCAGGCTCGGAGAGGTGTACGACGAGTTCGGCCAGGGAGTGCCCGACCCGGGCGCCATCAGGTCTTTCTTCAGGCACACCCAGGATTCCTGGTCGCCCGTCCCGTTCGAGACGATCCTCGTCGGAGACGGGCACTACGACAACATGAACAGGATCACGCCGGAACCCGTGACGCTACCCGCCTGGGTGGACCTCGCCTACACGCAGGGCTTCTGCTCGGACGACCTGTTCGTCATCGCCCACGAGGACAGCGACGGCCCCGAGACATCCATCTCGCGCATCCCGGCCGACACCCCGCAGGACGTCACCGCCTACCTCGCCAAGCTCGCCGCGTACCGGTCGGGCCTGTGGACGGGCGCGTGGGCCGCGAGGGTCCTGCTGGTGGCGGACGACGAATGGGGCGCGACCCAGAACGAGACCATCCACACCTACTGCTGCGAGCTCCTGGCCGACACCACCGTCCATCCCTCGCTCGACAGGGACAAGTTCTACCTCATCGAGTACCCCTGGCCGGCCGGGTCCCACCCGGAGAAGCCCGACGCCCGGGAGGACCTGGTGGAGGAGCTCTCCCGGGGCAGCCTGGCGGTGTTCTTCTTCGGGCACGGCTCCCACGACCAGATCTGCCACGAGAAGCTCCTGGTCACGACGGACGTCGAACGCATCGAGAACGGCATGAGGCTCCCCCTCATGGTCTTCGCGAGCTGCGACGTGGGGCACTTCTACAGGATAGCCGGGGACTGCATGTCGGAGGCGTTCGTCCTCCGCCCGGGAGCCGGCGCGATAGTCACGATCGGCGCCACCAACGGGACCGGAGGGGCTCAGAACCGCATCTTCTTCGGAGGCTTCTCCTCCATCCTCCTGGACACCCTCCCGGTGAGGTGCGGGCAGGCTCTGTGGGCGTCGAAGCTCCTGTACGAGTCGGGACCCACCCTCTACCCCCTCTTCGGGGACGGCACGCTCGTCCTCGGGATGCCTGCGGACCGGGCGCAGCTGTCGGTCGAGGGCGATGCGCTCCTCAGGGGCAGGACGAACACGGTCACCGCGGTCCTGCCGGGTGATGCCGAGGTCATGCTCACCGTGGCCGAGAGCGGGAGGTGGACGGAGTACACCTGTCTCGGAGGCAGCGTCATCCGCTGGCTCAGGTACGGGGGGGACGCCTTCAGGGGCACCTGCTCCGCCCCGGGAGGGCTCCTGGAGGTCGACTTCATGATGCCGGTGCAGTCCGACACCGGGTCCTACGGCAGGGCATCCGCCCCCTGCCTGTCGCATCAGGGCACCGTCCAGGCCTGGGAGGAGTGGGTCGCGGTCGCAGACTCCGGGGGATACTCCGCCGATTCGTCCGGCCCCGTCATAGACCTCTGGATAGACGGATTCGAAGGCGTCGGGAACCCCTCGACCGGCCCCGATCCCGTCCTCCGGGCCAGGCTCTCCGACCAGTCGGGCATAGCCTTCTTCGGAGGCGCCGCGGGCCGTGCCATCCTGATGGGTCTGGACACCCAGGCCTTCGATCTGAGCGACCTGTTCTCCTACGATCCGGGCAGCTCGACCGGAGGGGAGCTCCAGTTCCATGCGCCCCAGCTCCTCGAAGGCCCCCACACGGCGATCCTTGCTGCCTGGGACGGTCTCGGGAACAGCTCGAGGGACACGCTCCGGTTCAGCGTGTCGCCCGCCTCTCCGGTCCTCGTGACCGAGTTCCTCGTGTATCCCAACCCGTGCGGCGGGCAGCGCTGCTTCAGCTTCACCGCCTCCGAGGACGGGAGCGCGCACCTATCGGTCTACACGGTGTCCGGCAGGAGGATATGGAGCACCTCCCGGAGCTGCTCCGCCGGGTACTGCCAGATACCCTGGAACGGGCTCGACTCCGACGGCGACCCGCCCGCGAGCGGTCCGTACATCTACAGGATGGTGTACGAGGCCCCTGGCCGTTCGGAGGAGACGACCGGCCTGCTGGCGATCGTCAGGGACGGGTAGCGGACGTGTCCGACCGCGTCTTCGCCGAGGCCGCCGGTCTCGCCGCAAGGGCCCGGCGCCCCGCCGTCTTCACCGGGGCCGGGATGTCGAGGGACAGCGGTCTGAGGACGTTCAGGGGGGAGGAGGGCCACTGGAGGACGCACAGGGCGGAGGACCTGGCCACCCCGGAGGCTCTCCAGAGGGATCCCGTGACCGTCTGGCAGTGGTACGCCGAGAGACTGGCCTGCCTCGAGGGGGTGACGCCCCATGCCGGATACCTGGCGCTCGTCCGCTGGGAGCGGTCCGCGGGTTCCCTTCCCGTGCTGACGCAGAACATCGACGGGCTCCACTCCGCCGCAGGGTCGGGCGATGTGACGGAGCTGCACGGCACCATCAGGACCGCCTCCTGCACCAGGTGCCGGGGCGGGCGCCGCAGGGTCGACCGCTCCCTTCTCGCGGACCTGCCTCCGCGCTGCGAATGCGGCTCGGTGCTGAGGCCCGATGTCGTGCTCTTCGGCGAGCCGCTGCCGCGGGAGGCTCTCCTGCGTGCGGAGGAGGCCGCCCGCATGACCGACCTCATGGTGGTGGTGGGCACCTCCATGACGGTATACCCGGCCGCCTCGATCCCCTGGACCGCCCTCTCGCGAGGCGCGGCCGTCATAGAGATCAACCCCTGCCCGACGGAGCTTTCCAGTGCGCCCGGAGTACTGCATATCCCCACGGGAGCCGCCGAAGGGCTGACAAGACTATTGGAGAAACGATGAACCGTCTCGCCGTCCTCCTCCTGCTGCTCGCCTCCGGCACCGCCTACCCGTCGGTCGACGTCACCGGCGCGCGCTCGGGATGCACCATCCTCTTCCGGGCGGGTGAGCCGGAGATCACGAGGCTGGAGGAAGGCTGGTTCCCCGCCTTCGAGGGGCTGGGCACGGCGGTCGAGCCGGGAATGATCCTGACGCCCTTCCAGAGGGTGTTCATACCGGTGCCCGGGGGCTCGGGACCGGTTCTATCGGCGGAGGTCCTCTCCCTCTCGGGCTTCGAGGCCCCGGCGGAGGCCCCCCTGCGGGCACCCCTCATCACCGGCTCGGGCCTCGAGACCGTGCAGACCGACGCACCGCCGGTCGAGGGCCCGCGTTCGCATGTCGTCCTGTCCGGCCTGCGCAGCCTGGCCGGCTACACCTTCGCGGTGGTGGACATCTATCCGTGGCTGGGCGGGACGGATGGCACGTATGCGTCATCGGTGAGGGTGGAGGTCTCGTGGCGAGCCTCCCGCGGCGGCACCCTCCGTCCGGGCGGACCTGCGGAGCGGCTCTCCCCCTGGGGCCTCCCCTTCCACCGCAACCCTCCCGCAAGGGCCGAGAGCCCCTTCTGGGGGCTGCCCTGGGCGCGGATATCCCTGACCCAGGGCGGCGGGTGCGAGATCTCCTGCGAGGAGCTCGAGCAGGCCGGATGCGGAGTGTCGGGAGCCCCATCGCAGACCCTCAGGCTCTTCACCGGGCCGGGGCAGCAGTTCCAGCTCGACGTGCCCGAGGAGGAGCACCTGCTCGAGGAGGTCGCCTTCGAGGTCCTCGACGGCGGGGACGGCTCGTTCGACCCAGGTGACCGCCTGAGGTTCGTGGCACGCGCGCTGGAGAGATGGGTCCCCCAGGGCACGCTGCCCGTGTACCAGAGGCACCGATGGGCCTCGCACAACGTGTACTGGCTCACCTGGGGCGGCGAACCGGGCAGGAGGGCGCCGGAGCTCGCCTCCCCCCCCGACGGCTCGCCTTCCTGGGGGGCCTCGTACACCCGCGACTTCCTCGTCGAGCAGAACCTCCTCTGGAAGCCCGAGATCGAGACGACCCACGGCTGGGTCTGGGCTGGAGTGGCCCCCGGGGCGTCGCTGGGCTGTCCCTACTCCCTGGGAGTCACGCCGGCAGGCGCCGGAACGGTCCGCGTGCGGATGGTCTCGGACGAGAGCGGAGTCAAGTACGTGCGGATCCTGCTGGGCGGCCAGCTGATAGCGGAGGACACCTGGTACGGCGCGGGGACCAGGGTCGTCACCATCCCCGGGGTGTCGGCACCCGCCTCGGGGCAGTTCACCATCGAGAACTCCTCGTCGAGCGACGAGCAGTTCTTCGTGGACAACATACACATCAGGATCCCCGTCGGCGCCGGTTCGTCCTCCGGCGCCTTCCTGCTCCCGGGCGTGGAGAGACAGGGCAGGTTCGAGATGACGATAGGGCCGGCCCCGTCGGGCACCGCGCTCTACCTCCTCGACGACTTCCACACCCCCGTGCTCCTCACGGGCTGGGAGCCCGTCGCGTCCGGAGCCTCCTTCTCCGCCGAGGTCGGCCCCGAGACCCACCTGATCGCCGTGCAGCCCGGGCAGTGGATGTCCCCCGACAGCATCGCGCCCGCCTCCCCGGGAAGGCTGGTCGCCACCGTCACGGGCGGGGACAGGCTCCTGGTCGTCCCCGAGGTCCTCTCCGACGATCTGTGGGGGCTTCTTGCCCTGTACGGGGAGCGTGGCATCGACTGCGTGACCGCCACCACCCGGGAGATCTTCGACGAGTTCGGACAGGGGGTCCCCGATCCCGGCGCCATCCGTTCCGCCGTCAGGTGGGCCCTGGACTCCTGGTCGGAGCCCGCCGGCGGGGTGATGCTCGTCGGAGACGGCCACTACGACGCCCTGGGAAGGACGACGACCGCGCCCGTGATGATCTTCCCGTGGTCCGGGCTCGGATACAGCGACCCCCTGACGGACGATTCGTACGTCATGGTACATGCCGGGTCCGACCTGCCTGAGCTGCCGGTCTCCCGACTCCCGGTCCAGACGGGTTCGGAGCTGCTGACCTGCACGGCCAAGCTCGCGGCCGTGGAATCGGGTGCGTCGGGCGGCGAGTGGACCAACCGCATCCTGTTCGTGGCGGACGACGAATGGAGCGGCTACAGCCAGAACGAGACGGAGCACACGGTGAACTGCGAGATCATCGCCGAGACCGTCGTGCCGAGGTCCGTCGAGAGGGTCAAGTTCTACCTCATCGAGTACCCCTGGCCGTCGACCGTGTACCACCCCGAGAAGCCGGAGGCCAGGGAGGACCTCGTCGCCGAGCTGTCGAGGGGGCACGCGGCCGTGCTGTACATCGGACACGGGTCTGCGAACCAGATCGCCCACGAGGTGATCCTCCTCGGATCGGACATCCAGCTGCTCTCCAACCAGGGGCGGCTGCCGGTGATGTTCTGGGCGACCTGCGACGTCGGGAGGTTCGAGAACCCCGGCGAGGACGCGATCGGGGAGAAGACCGTGCTGCATCCCGCGGGCGGGGCGCTGGCCTCGGTGGCGGCGACACGGGGCACCTACGGACCGGCCAACTATCTGCTGTCCAGGAGTTTCTTCGATTCGCTCTACACGGACCCGGCCCTGGGCCTGGGGACGTCGCTCTGGCTGGCCAAGCTCTCGGCCGGGCAGTACGTGACCAACAGCAGGTACTACGTCCTCTTCGGCGACCTCGACGCCGGGATGCCCCGCCCGGACGGCTCCATGGAGATCGACGTCCCGATGCAGACGCTGACGGCGGGCGAGATCAACCATGTCGCCGGGACCGCCGGCCTGCCCTCGGGCGTGGCCTTCCTGGAGCTCCGCGAGTCCTCCGCGCGCACCACCTACACCTGCCTTGGAGGAGCCGAGATCGACTACCTAAGGTACGGAGGGGTCGCCTTCCGGGGAGGCGCGACGATATCGGGCGGAGCATTCGAGCTCGACTGCCTCGTCCCGCTCCAGGCGGTCACGGGCAGCTTCGGCAGGGCGGGCGGGTACGCGCCCGGACCGTCCACCGTCGGAGCCGGCGGGGCGGATCCCCTGGACGTGGTCGAGGGGACCCCGCCCGGCGGCGATTTCCACGGGCCCGAGGTCGAGATGTGGATAGCCGGGTACCAGGGAGTGGAGGAGCCCGAGGTCTCGGGCGATCTCCAGCTGGAGGCCTCCCTCTCCGACACTAGCGGGATCTGCTTCCTCGGCGGCCCGGGGCGGCAGCTGACGCTCTTCGTCGACGCCCAGGGCACCGATGTGGGCGACTGGTTCTCGTACCTCCTCGGGAGCACGACGGAGGGGCAGCTCAGCTATCCCGTGGGGGAACTGACCCAGGGCCCGCACAGGCTCATCCTCTGGAGCTTCGACGGAGCCGGCAACAGCTCCCGGGACACCCTGGACGTGCAGGTCCGGAGCCAGGGCGAGATGTCCATCTCCGATGCGTTCGTCTACCCCAATCCCGGCTCGGGGCAGAGGTGCTTCAGCTTCCTGCTCTCCGAGGACGCGTCCGTGAGCATCTCCATCCACACCGTGGCGGGGCGCTGCATCAGGAGGATCGACGCCCAGTGCTCGCAGGGATACAACCAGGTCCTGTGGGACGGGTTCGACGCGGACGGAGACCAGCCCGCGACGGGTGCGTACCCATTCGTGGTCTCGGCCACCTCGACGGGCGCGTCGTCCTTCGAGAGCGATGCGGTATTCTCCGGCGTCCTGGCGGTGATCCGATGATGTCCGGTGAGGGCGCTCCCTCCTCCCTCGGCAAGATCCAGTGGCTCTGGACCGAGATCGAGAGGGCGCGGGACCGGTCCGACTCCGCAGGCGAGCGGGAGGGTCTCGAGAGGCTCCTCTCCGATCCGGCCGTGAGGGGCACCTCCGACGAGGACCTCGCAGTGCTCTCCCTCTGCAGGCTCGACCTGGAGGAGGGCCGGGCGAGGGATGTCGCCGAGAGGCTCGGATCCTTCGAGTGGCACGGCATCCCCGGGTCCGCCGCCCTGCTGCTCGCCTCCGACATCTACCTCAGGCTCGACTGGTTCGACCAGGCGAGAGCCTGCCTCGAGGACTACCTCCAGGGGCGTCCCGAGGACCTCGACGCGAGGCGGAAGCTGGGGCTGTCGATGCTCCTGCTCGACAGGGACGCCGAGGCGGAGCGGCTCCTCCTCTCGGTCGCGAGGCGCGAGCAGAACCGCGTTGCGGCGACCCTCGCGTACCTGGCCCTGCTCGAGGCCAAGCGGGGGAGGCTCGAGGAGAGCCTCCACCTTCTGCTGCAGGCGCGCGACCTCGCACCTTTCGACTCGAGGATCGAGCACACCCTGCTCAGGATAGAGGCGCTCCGGGTGACCACCAAGCGCGGCGCGATATCGCGCGACGACATGCCCCTGCGCGACCTCGTCCCCGCCATGGCCTCGGGCATGATGAAGCTCCACGGGTACTCCACGGAGAGGATCGAGAAGGCCCGAACCGTCTGGGAGGCCTTCTGCAGCTGCCGGGAGCCCGCCGGGCGCAAGCCCGCGATCTGGGCGGCGGCGCTGGAGTACGCCGTGACGATGAACGGCCCCCACTTCACCCAGGAGGAGCTGGCCCTCGACTACGGCATCTCGCAGAGCAGGCTCAAGCAGCATTTCCGGGAGATCTCCTCGGCGGTCGACCTCGATGCCTTCAACAGGGCCGACCTCCTCTCGCGAACCGCGGGGGAGGGGGAGGAGCTGCTCTGGAACATCAGGAGCGGCGAGCTGTCCGATGTCCTCGCATCGCTGGCCGCGAGGACCGGCGGGTTCGAATCGCCCGGCGAGGCGGTCGCATGGGTCCTCGAGAGGTTCGAGCCGGCCGGCGACGCGGAGCGCCTCGAGATAGAGGAGTTCGTCACCTGGATGTGGAGGCGGAGGAACTCCGGGCGCTAGTTGTCCGCTCATCCCCGATCACGGCTATATTTACAGGTCGTAAGGAGGCCCGCCGCGGTGCGGCGGGCGAACAGTCCCTCTAGACAGGCAGGTAGCAAGCGTGAAGTACGTCTATTTCTTCGGAGCCGGCAGAACCGAGGGCGACAGGGACCAGAAGCTCCTCCTGGGGGGCAAGGGCGCGAACCTGGCCGAGATGTCGAAGCTGGGCCTGCCCGTCCCTCCGGGGTTCACCATAACGACAGGCGCCTGCGAGGCGTTCAACCAGGCCGGCGGCCGCTGGCCCGAGGGTCTCGAGGAAGAGGTCCGCTCGAAGCTGGGCGAGCTGGAGGAGGCGACCGGCAAGAGGCTGGGCGACCCCGTGAATCCCCTGCTGGTCTCCGTCCGGAGCGGCGCCGCGGTCTCCATGCCGGGGATGATGGACACCGTCCTCAACCTCGGGATGAACGAGACCACCCTCGGAGCCCTTGCGGCCCGCAGCGGCAATCCCAGGTTCGCCTGGGACTCCTACCGCCGGTTCATGCAGATGTTCGGCGACGTGGTGATGGGGGTGCCCCACGAGGGCTTCGAGCACGCCCTCCAGTCGGTGAAGGACGCCAGGGGCGCCAGGCTCGACACCGACCTCG
This sequence comes from uncultured bacterium, assembly GCA_964603785.1. Classification (GTDB taxonomy): domain Bacteria; phylum Fermentibacterota; class Fermentibacteria; order Fermentibacterales; family Fermentibacteraceae; genus CAZRWD01. The sequence goes on along the minus strand of CAZRWD010000002.1, from coordinate 16,307 downwards.
GCGAGGATGACCTCAGGGAGGTGGTCTCCCTCTATCGCGGGCTCTACCGCGAGCACACCGGCGAGGATTTCCCGTCGGACCCCTGGCTCCAGCTCGTGCACGCCGTGAACGCCGTCTTCGGTTCCTGGAACAACCCCAGAGCCATCAAGTACAGGCAGCTGAACGAGATAAGGGGTCTGCTCGGGACGGCGGTCAACGTCCAGACGATGGTCTTCGGCAACATGGGCGACGACTCCGGGACGGGCGTCTGCTTCACCCGCGACCCGGCGAACGGCGACAACGTCTTCTACGGCGAGTACCTGATGAACGCCCAGGGCGAGGATGTCGTGGCCGGTATAAGGACCCCGCTCCCCATCTCCGCCCTCGAGAGGCAGAACCCGGCTATCTACTCGCGCCTCCTGGAGGTCCGGGACATCCTCGAGAAGCACTACCGCGACATGCAGGACATCGAGTTCACCATCGAGTCCGGCACCCTCTACATGCTCCAGACCCGGTCGGGCAAGAGGACCGTGTTCGCAGCGCTCAACTCGGCCGTCGACATGGTCGGCGAGGGGCTGATCGACCGCGACACGGCCCTTTCGAGGATGCCCGCCGGCAGCTTCAACCAGCTGTTCGCCCCCGTTCTCGACAGGGGCGGGAAGGAGAGCGCCAGGCTTCTCACGCGCGCCCTCAACGCCTCCCCGGGCGGAGCGTCCGGGAGGGCCGTCTTCACGGCAGAGGAGGCCGAGGCCTGGGCCGCCCGCGGCGAGAAGGTGATCCTCTGCAGGCTCGAGACGAGCCCGGAGGACATCGGCGGCATGGCCGTGGCGAAGGGCATACTGACGGCACGCGGGGGCATGACCTCGCACGCCGCCGTCGTCGCCAGGGGGATGGGCACGCCCTGCGTCGCCGGGGCGAGCGACCTCCAGATAGACAGCAGGAACCGCATCCTCAGGTGCGGCTCCGTGGAGATCGTCGAGGGCGACATGCTCGCAATCGACGGGTTCACCGGCGAGGTCTTCCTGGGAGAGGTCGAGGTCAGGCCCTCGGAGATAGTCCAGGTGCTCAGGGGGACGATGAATCGCGAGGAGTCGAGGCTCTTCGGGAACTACGAGAAGCTGGTGGGCTGGGCGGACGAGGTCCGCAGGCTGGGAGTCCGGACGAACGCGGACACGCCGAGGGACGCCGAGATGGCCGTCCTGTTCGGTGCGGAGGGCATCGGGCTCTGCAGGACGGAGCACATGTTCTTCGAGGGTGACAGGATCAACTCGTTCCGCAAGCTGATCCTGGTGGCCGACGAGGTCAAGAGGCTGCGCGAGCAGCTCGCGGCCGACGGCGGCGAGGAGGTCCGTGCAAGGCTCCGTGATCCGCAGGCCGCGTACGAGGAGGCCCTCTCCGAGCTGCTCCCGCTCCAGAGGGGCGACTTCGAGGGCATCTTCAGGGCGCTGGACGGAAGACCCTGCACCATCAGGCTGCTCGATCCCCCGCTGCACGAGTTCCTTCCCCACGACGCCGCCGGCCAGCAGGAGATGGCCTCCGTCATGGGCCTTCCCGTCGAGAGGATCCGCCGGGTCGTCGAGAGCCTCCACGAGTTCAACCCGATGCTGGGGCACCGCGGGTGCAGGCTGGGGCTCATCTACCCGGAGGTCTCCGACATGCAGGTCAGGGCCATCATGGAGGCGGCCCTCGACTGCGCGGGTGACGGCGTGAAGGTGCTCCCCGAGATCATGATCCCCCTGGTCGGGCATCCCGAGGAGCTGCGCATCTCGAGGGAGAGGACCCAGGCCGTCATCGACGCCGTGCTGGCGGAGCGGGGCATGCCGGCCGACGCCGTCGAGTACAGGATCGGTACCATGATAGAGGTCCCCAGGGCTGCGGTCGATGCAGGGAAGATCGCCTCCCACGCGGACTTCTTCAGCTTCGGGACGAACGACCTCACCCAGATGGGATGCGGCTTCTCGCGTGACGATGCCGGCAGGTTCCTCGGCGACTACGTCAGGATGGGCATCTACGAGAGGGATCCATTCGCATCCATAGACGAGGAGGGCGTCGGCGAGCTGGTGAGGCTGGCGGTGGAGCGCGGCCGCGGTGCGAAACCCGGTCTCAAGCTGGGCGTCTGCGGCGAGCACGGCGGCGACCCCTCCTCCATCAGGTTCTTCCACGGCGTCGGGCTGGACTACGTTTCGTGCTCGCCCTACAGGGTCCCGGTGGCAAGGCTCTCGGCGGCCCAGGCGGCCATCGAGTCCGGAAAGGTCAAGTGACTTCGGGAGAACGCTCCGTACTGATCGCAGAGAGCGATCCCGAGCTCGCCCTCATGCTCCAGAAGGCCCTCCAGGTGGAGGGCCTTCGAGCCGAGGTCGCGAACGACGGGGCCGAGGCCGTCAGGAAGCTCTTCGTTCTCCACCCGGACCTCTTCGTCTGCGGGATCTACCTCCCCGGCCTGGGGGCCACGAGGCTCTTCCGCTACGTCCGCAGCATGCCGGCATTCTCCGGCATGACCCTGGCCGCCGTGATGCCCAGGGCCGACAGGAGCGCCTCTGCCCGAGCCCGCAGAGCAGGCGCCGAAGAGGTCTTCGAGATGCCGCTGCAGCCCTCCGGCTTCTCCGCGAGGGTCTCGGCCCTCCTCGAGGGACGCGTCCGCGAAGGTGCCCGCTCGATCGCGCCCGGCATGCCGCCGGACAGGACATCCCTCCTCGAGGAGCTCACCGGGCTTCTCGAACGAAGGCTCGAGCGCATGGAGGCCACGAGGGACCTCATGCTCGACCTCAGCCGCAGCCCCACCGTAAGGGAGGTCTTCAGGAACCTGGCCGCAGGCATCCTGACCGACCTCGGCTTCGACAGGGTCCAGGTCTTCCAGTACCTTCCCGGGCCGGGTGAGCTGAGGATCGAGGCCGCCCTCGGCAGGGGAATGCCGGGTGATGCCCCGCGCCCGATGAAGCTGAGCTCCGTGGAGGGGCTGCCCCTGGCGATCGCGGTCAGGGACGGGAGGCAGGTGCGCTCGAGGGAGGTCGCGCTGCCCGAGATCAGGCTGGCCTGGGCCGGCTCCATGGATTACGTCGACACTCCCCTGCTCGATGCCGCCGGGGTCATGGGCGTGGTGAGGTGCGACTTCCACGTGACGGGGAGGAGCATCGACCCCTCCGACCTCGAGACGCTCCAGGAGTTCTGCTCGCAGGCCTCGGTCGTGCTGCGCAACTCGATGGACCTCGAGGAGATATCCGAAGCAAGGGAACAGACCAGGGCGATCCTCGGCAGCCTCGGATCGGCGGTTCTCGTCATCGACCAGGGGGGCAGGACGGTGGAGGCCTCGGGAACGGGGGACCTCATGGGCCTGGAGCCGGAGACCCTCCACGGGAGGACCGTCTCGGAGAGCATCCCCGTGCTCGCGCGCGGCGACAGGCTGGAGATGCTCGGCAGGGTGATGCTCGAGGGCAGGTCCTGTCTCGAGGAGGGCGTCGAGATCCAGAAGCCCGACGGGTCGAGGACGATCGCGAACGTGAGGTTCGTCCCGTACAGGCATGGCGGCAGGATCGCCGGGGCCGTGATCCTGGTCTCGGACGTCACCGAGGAGCACACCCTCCGCGAGAACCTGAAGCAGAGGAACGACGAGCTGGAGATGCTGTCCAGGATCGGGAGGGACCTGAACTCCTCGCTCGAGCTCGCCGACATCTGCGATCAGCTGCTTCGCAGCCTCAGGCTCTTCTACCCCGACGAGGCCATCTCGATCCTGCTGCCGGACGAGGATGCCTCGGCCGGCGTACCGGACAGGCTGCTGGTCAAGGCCAGCTGCGGATACCCCAGGGAGGACGGACTCCTGGACCGCCCGATCATGCTCCTCGGGCCCGAGGAGACGCCGGACCCGGAGGCTCCCCCCAGGAGGAGCCATCCCCTGAGCGGGATAGTGGGCAGCGCCTTCCTCAACCGCAGACCCTTCAACATCCCCGATGTCTCCCAGGAGCCCAGGTATGTCGAGAACCTGACCTCCACGCGCAGCGAGATCGCGGTTCCCATGCTCATACACGACAAGTCGTCCGGCGTCATCGACATCCAGAGCAAGGGGAGGAACCGCTTCACGACCGACTCGGTGAGGAGGATCACCACCCTCGCCAACCACGCCGCCACGGCCATCGACAATGCCAGGCTGCACGCGAGGGTCTGGGAGATGGCCCAGCGGGACCGGCTGACCAACCTCCGCAACCTCAGGTTCTTCGAGGACAGGATAAAGGAGGAGCTCGAGCGCGCCGTGCGGTACAACTACGAGTGCTCGCTGCTCATGATAGACGTGGACGACTTCAAGCACTACAACGACCATTTCGGGCACCCGATGGGCAACATCCTCCTGCGCACGCTGGCCCGCACCATCTCGGGAGCCCTGCGCGAGAGGATCGACACGCTCGTCCGCTACGGCGGCGAGGAGTTCGTCTGCATCCTCCCCCTGACCGGGGGCAAGGTGGCCGCGGAGATAGCCGAGAGGATACGCCTGATGGTCAAGGAGGCCGGCACCGAGATCCCGCACGCCGTCGACCAGCCCCTCGGCTGCGTAAGCGTGAGCGTGGGGGTCTCCACCTTCCCCACGGACGTGCCCGACCGGGACAGGCTCCTCGAGGCCGCCGACAAGAGGATGTACCTCGCCAAGAGGGCCGGGAAGAACCGGGTGACCGCACCGGCCCTGGGGAACTGCACTCCGGGCGCATGATCCGGGCCTGTGACGCCACGATGTTCTGGAGCGCCACCGGCGGCGGCGTGCGGAGATACATCGAGACCAAGAGGCAATGGCTCGCCTCTTCCGGCAGGGATGTCCGGCACCTGCTCGTAATCCCCGGCAGGCAGGACGCGTGCTCGAAGGACGCCGGGGGAGACATCCGGACCGTCAGGTCGAGCCCGGTGCCGCTGGCCCCCGGCTATCTCACGCCGCTTTCGCCCGGAGCCGTCGAGAGGGCGCTGTCTTCCTGGCGGCCCGACTTCGTGGAGTGCGGCTGCCCGTTCGTCATGCGCAGGGGCGCCTCCGCCTGGAGGGAGTCCGCCGGGGGCGCCGTGTTCGACTACTACCATGCATACTTCCCCCTCAACTACTCCGCCGTCCTAGCCGGCAGGCTGCCCGTCCTGGCGAGGGCCTTCGAGGCGTGGGGATGGCGGTTCCTCAGGAGATCCTACGCCGACAGCACGCGCATCTTCGTAGCCTCGCCCTGCGTGAGGGAGAGGCTCTCCCGCGAGGGCATCACCCGCACCGAACTTGCTCCCCTGGGTGTGGACCTGGACCTCTTCACGCCCGCAGCGCGGCCCGGTGCCGGGAGCGCCGAGGGTGACCGGACGGCGAGGCTTCTGTTCGTGGGAAGGCTCAACGAGGAGAAGGGGCTGTCCGCAGTGATCGGCTGCTTCGAGCTCCTCCGGCGTGAGCGGTCCGCGACGCTCACCATAGTGGGAGACGGAGTGATGAGACCCAAGGTCGAGAAGCTCGCAGGGTCCGACCCCTCCGTGGTCGCCGCCGGGTTCCTCGAGCCAGCCGGGCTGGCCGTGGTCTACCGGGGGTCGACGATCCTCGTCTCGGGCGCCCCGGCGGAGACGCTGGGCCTCACATTCCTCGAGGCGCTGGCGAGCGGCATCCCGGTCGTAGGGCTGGAGGGCAGCGGCCTCATCGGCACCTTCCCGCGGGCCGTCTCCCGGGCCGTGCCCCGGCGGGATCCCGAGCTGCTCGCCTCGGCGGTCGCCGAGCTGCTCGACGACCCCCCCCCGCCCGGGCTCTGCCGCGAGTCCGTCCTCGACTACGCCTGGGACAGGAGGCTCGCGCACATACTGGATAGGGAGATCGAGCTCTCCGGCGCGTCCGCCCCGCAGGGGACGGGGGGGCGGCCGTGAGCGACGTCGTCCTGCGGCAGGGGCTCCGCTACGACAGGAGGGCACTGGCTCCGGTCCTCGCCGACATGATCGAGCGGGCAGGCGGCTGGCCGGACGGAATCCGTCCGGGCGCCCGGGTGCTCCTGAAGGTGAACATGCTGGCCGCAAAGGCTCCCGGGCGGGGGATAACCACTCACCCCGAGGTCGTCGCCGCGATGGCGGCGCTCCTCCTCGAGCGGGGCTGCCGGGTCTCGGTCGGAGACAGCCCGGGGGGCGCCGTGGGCGGAGTCGAGCGCTACTGGCGCAACTGCGGCTTCGAGAGCCTGCGTGAGGACCCGGGGGTCGAACTGGTCTCGTTCGAGAGGGCCGGGAGCGTCGCGAGGCAGGTCGATGGGAGGCCATACCACATCGCACTTCCGGCGCTGGAGCACGATGCCGTGGTGAACATGTGCAAGTTCAAGACGCACATGTACTGCCGCATCACCAACGCCGTCAAGAACTCCTTCGGGGCCGTCCCCGGGCTCGGCAAGGCGGTCATCCACAGCCATGCCGTCCGCCCGCGCGATCTCGCGGTTCACGTCGTGGACATCCACACCCTCGTCCCCTTCGACCTGGTGGTGATGGACGCCATCCTCGCCATGGACGGGAGGGGGCCCAGCACCGACGGCAGGGCGCGGATGGACGGAGTCCTGGGCGTGGCCAGGGACGGCGTCCTCCTGGACATGGTCATGTCGACGCTGGTCGGGCTGGGCCCGGAGGATCTCGACACCACGAGGGAGGCGAGGCGGCGGGGGCTGGGGAAGCCGTTCGCGGAGATCTCGGTGGACGGGTCGGCCTCGTTCCCCGGCTTCGAGATACCGGTGACCTGGTTCTACGGCCTCGCCCCGAGGTTCGCAGGACCCGTCGCGAGACTGCTCCTGAAGACCGTCCCCAGATCGAACGCGAAGTGCACCGGGTGCGGCTTCTGCGCGCGGAGCTGCCCGGTCGGCGCGATAACCGTCGTGAAGGGCCGCGCAAGGATGGACAGGCGGAGGTGCATCGTCTGCCTCTGCTGCCACGAGCTGTGCCCGGAGAACGCGATAGAGGTGCCCAGACCCCTCGGCAGGTGACGACGGAACCGCTCACCGGCACGCAGCTATATCTGGAGAGGCTACGATGACGGGAGGGGTTGGCGATGACGGAGTTCCGGATCCTGATGGCGGCGGCGCTCCTGCTGGCGGTGCAGGCGTGCGATCCGCCCGGCGGGGCGCAGGGTGCAGATCCACCGCTCGACTCGCTGCAGATGCTCGCGGACAGCCTGGAGAGGGCGTGGGACGACGAGGATGCGGATCTCCTGGACTGGTGCCTTTCCGACGACTTCCGGAGAAACCTGCCCGTGGACGACTGGGATGACTACGATGGCGACGGCATCATCGACACCAGCTGGTCTGAGAGCCTGGAGCTGCAGTTCGCCGGTATCCTCTTCGACGGGACCCGGGACGTCCTGTTCGATCTGACCGGCGACTCGGCAGCCGCATGGCCGGGAGACCCCTCGGGGGAGTCATGGATCATCCACAGGGCATACGTGCTGACGGCCGCCCCGGATTCAGCCGGCGGAGACTCCCTGACCTCGTACGGTTCCGCCGTGATGGCGTGCAGGGTCGATGCCTCCGGCATCCTGCGCGTATGGCAGCTCTGGTCGACCCCGGATCCCTCTAGCGCATGGAGCTGGACGGACCTGATGGGCATGCCCTGGAAGGCGGGGAGCTGGACCGCCCCTGGAGCGCCGCGGTAGAATCGACAACGCACAACCCCGGACGGATGCCCGGCCCATGCGTCACAGACCGTCACATGTGATCGAATACGCAGCCCTGCGCGCCCTGGTGGCGCTCGTCGGCCTGCTGCCACTGTGGGCGGCCCTCGAGGCCGGGGCGCTGCTCGGCCGAGCCGCCTGGGCGCTCGGGATCCGCAGGCGGGTGGTGATGACGAATCTCGCGCAGGCCTTCCCCGCGATCGACGGGAGGGCCGCCCGGAGGATCGGTTCCGGATCCTACGCCAACGCAGGCAGGTTCATGATCGAGTTCGCGAGGCAGGACAGGCTGGGGTGCGGTCACATCAGCAGGTGGATCTCGGTCGAGAACCCCGGCAACCTGGAACGCCTCGCCAGGGAGGGGGGGATCGGTCTCGCGTTCCACTTCGGCAACTGGGAGCTGCTGGGCGCCCTCATGAAATGCCGCGGAGCGGATGTGAGCCTCCTCGTGGGAGAGCAGCACAACCCTCTCGTCGACCGGCTCATCAACCGCCTCAGGTCGGTGCACGGGATAGGCCTCATCACGAGGGACGCGGCCATGCGCGGGATCTTCAGGGCGGTCAGGGCCGGCGGGGCCGTGTGCTGGCTGTCCGACCAGGATGCCGGCAGGAACGGGGTGGTGGTCGATTTCTTCGGATACCCCGCCTCGACCCCCAGGGGTGCCGCAGCCTTCGCCATCAGGCTCGGATGCGCGGTCTACCCGGTCTTCATGGTGAGGGAGAGAGGCAGGAGGCAGCGCGCGGTGTTCACCGACCCTATACTACCTCCGCAGGGCGTCCCGCAGGAGGAGGCCGAGGCCAGGGTGACGCAGGAGTACACGAAGCGCCTCGAGGAGATGGTGGTGAGGCACCCCGAGATGTACTGGTGGCCCCACAGGAGGTGGAAGACGACCGGGCTCTACGGCGGCCATCCGACGATTCCCGGCGCCGAAGTCCGGGAGGTCCGCTGACTTGGCCGGCCGGGTCGGGCTCACCGTGCTCGGCTGCGGGAGGTGGGGCAGCTTCCACCTCTGGTACGGGGCGGGCCTGGGCCTGGAGGTGACCGGGTGGGAGCCGGAGTGGTCCGAGCCCATGCGGGAGCTGATGAGCGACAGGAGGAACCGCTACGTCGAGCTCCCGCCGCGCGCAAGGCTCACGGTCGACCTGGGCGAGGCCGTCTCCGGGGCATCCGCCGTGATAGTCGCCGTTCCGTCTCAGAGCCTGCGGGAGCTGGCAGCACGCCTCGCGGCGCACGACCTCTCGGGGAGCGATCTCATCCTCTGCATGAAGGGCCTGGAGCGCGAGACCGGGAGGAGGCTCTCGGAGGTCGTCACGGAGGAGGGGGTCCGTCCCCGCAGCCTTGCAGTCTGGGTCGGGCCGGGCCATCCGGCCCTGCTCGCGGCCGGACAGCCCTCCTGCATGATAGTGGCCGCCGAACGCGGGGAGGACGGCGAGCGGATGGCCGGCATGTTCGGCAGCAGGCTCATCAGGCTGTACAGGTCCTGTGACCTGACGGGCTGCGAGATAGGGGCCGCCGCGAAGAACGTGGTCGGCATAGCCGCGGGCATGCTCGACGGCATGGGGCTCCACGGACTGAAGGGGGCGCTCATGGCCAGGGCCCCGCTCGAGACCGCCAGGCTGACCGCCGCGCTCGGAGGCGACTGGAGGAGCATCTACGGGCTGTCCCACCTCGGCGACTACGAGGCCACACTCTTCTCCCCCCACAGCAGGAACAGGCTCTGGGGGGAGTGCCTGGTCACCGGGGAGCCCTACGGAGACGGTCTTGCCGAAGGTGTCGAGACCTGCGCCGCGCTCGTGTCCCTGGCGTCGTCGCACGGGGTCGAGATGCCGATAGCGGAAGCGGTGCGCAGCGTCATCGAAGGCGCGGCGAGCCCTTCCGAGGCAGTGGACGGGCTCTTCGCCAGGCCACTCAAGGAGGAGTTCCGGGGATCCTCGATGCCGGACGGGGGCGCTCCTTGAGCCTCGTCCTGGCAGTTCTCTCCCTGATGGGCGGGACCGGCGGGATGCGCTACTTCTGGATCCCGGCCACGGCCCTGGAGTCCGCGTCCTCGATAGACTCGCTGGTCGGCCTGGCCTCGGACGCGGGAGCCTCCGGCCTGATCGTCCAGGTGATGGGGAGGGGGGAGGCCTGGTACCTCTCCGACCTGCTCCCGGAGGCCTCCGTGACGACCTCGTTCGACCCCCTGGGCAGGATCGTCCTCGATGCCGGTCGCCTGGGTCTGGAGGTACACGCCTGGGTGAACGCCTTCCTGACCTGGTCGGCCCCCTGGGAGCCATCGGCCCCCGAACACGTCTATCACGCACATCCGGACTGGTTCATGGCCGATCTCTCGGGCCGTTCCTCCAGGGCCTACTCGCGCGACGAGTGCGAGGCGGCGGGGATAGTCGGCGCGACCCTCTCGCCGGCGGTCGCCGGCGTCAGGGAGAGGCTCGCCTCCGTCTGTGCGGAGATAGCCGACAGGTACGACGTGGACGGGATACACCTGGACTACGTGAGATACCCCGGGACCGGGTTCGGATTCGAGCCGCCCGCGCGGGCCGGCTTCTTCCTGGAGCACGGGGTCGATCCCGTGGACCTCTTCCCGGCGAGGGGCAGGACCGCTGCGCCGGTGAGCGGGCTCGGCGGGGTCTGGCAGGACTGGAGGGCCGGACAGGTCACGGAGACGGTGAGGACCGTCAGGGCGGCGCTCCGCAGCGAATCGCCCTCGACCCTCCTCTCCTGCGCCGTCATGGCGGACCCGCGCTCCGCCCTCTCCGACTACGGCTGCGACTGGCAGGACTGGCTCGAGGAGGGTCTCGTCGACTTCGTCTGCCCGATGGCCTACACCACCAGCGCATCCAGAGCGGGGGAGCTCGCGGTCTCCACCACGGCAGTGCGGCCCGGCAGGGTCGCATACGGGATAGCGGTCTACAACCAGAGCCTGCAGTCCGCCTCGACCGGCGCCCGGTCGGCGCTCCTCCACGGTGCGGGAGGGATCTGCGTCTACAGCCTCGACACCTTCGCCCCTGCGGACACGGCCGCCCTGGCCGCGCTGTGGGGAACGGGGGCGCCGCCGCACGGCCTCGATGCGGCGATGTTCCACAGGACCGCGAGGATGCCGCGTTGAGACTTGTGATGCTCGCGAGCGGGTCGAGCGGCAACTCGATGCTCGTCGAGCACGACGGCTTCGCCTTCATCATCGACGCAGGCCTGTCGGCGAGGCAGATACGCCTACGGATCGAGGATGCGGGAATGGCCGGGCTTGTGCCGAGAGCCCTCGTCCTCACGCACGAACATGTCGACCACACCAGGGGTGCCAGGGTCACCGCGCGGAGGCTGGGGATCCCCGTGATCTGCAGTCCCGGCACCGCCAGGCGGTGTCCCGGGCTCGCCGGCCTCCCCGGGCCGATCCTCCTCTCCCCGGGGTGCGCCATGGACCTCGGGCCGTTCACGCTCTCGAGCTTCCTGCTCCCACATGACGCGGAGGAACCGAGCGGATATGTAATCGAATGGGAGGGCGGGAGGCTGGGCGTGGCCACCGACCTGGGGTGCTGGAGCCATCTCGTGGCGGACAGCCTCTCGGGATGCACCGCGCTCGTCCTCGAGTTCAACCACGACGAGGAGATGCTCTGGAGCGGCAGCTATCCCTGGCCCCTGAAGCACAGGATAGCGTCCTCCAACGGCCACCTCTCCAACTCGAGCGCTGCGCAGCTCCTCGAGAGGATCACCCACCCGGGGCTGGGCCTGGTGGTGCTGGCCCATCTCAGCAGGGAGAACAACCGCCCTCCCGTGGCCCTGGAGGCCGCCAGGCTGGCCAGGGGCTTCGGAGGGGAGTTCATGGTAGCCGATCCCGACAGGGCGCTTGCGGCGTCCGGGATCTGAGGAGGTACTCTTGGGCAAGACCTTGGCAGTCATCCTGCTGCTTGCAGGAGTCGCCTTCGCCGGGATCGACGCCGGCCTGTCCGTGGGCCCCGTCTTCCCGGTCGGCGGCTGGGGGCAGTTCCTGAGCACGGGACTGGACTTCGAAGCCTTCGCCGGATGGGGAGTGAACAGCAGGCTCAGCGCCGGGCCCGGAGTCTCCGTAGCCCTGTACGGAGACGGCGGAGGGGGCGACGCATCCCTGACCGTCATCACGCCCGAGATCCGCGGATCCTTCTTCCTGCGGCCCGGGGCGCGCAGCTTCAACCCCGGCGTGGAGGCCGCCTTCGGCTATTCACGCTCCAGCCTGAGCTCGGGCGGCGGCGAGGACCCGGTCACCTGGGATCCGTCGTGGCGGGCCGGCCTGAGATGGGACTTCAGCCTGGGCGGAGGCTTCAGGGGCGCCGCCGGCTTCGATTTCAGGGGCATCCTCTCCGGCATCGAGTCGGCCGACGGCTTCTCGATGGTGCTCAGGGTCTCGAAGGAGGTCGCGAGATGAGGGGAATCGCCTTCGCATGCACGGCAGCGCTGCTCGCAGGGTGCGCCAGCAATCCCCTCTTCTACCGCCTCGGCGCCGACTACTACCCCGTGACGGTGATAGGCAACCAGTGGGAGTACGACGTGGACGGGGGCGGAACCGTCATCACGACGGTCGTCGACCAGGCCGTGGTGGGCGAGCGCAGCTGCTACAGGCTCCAGACCGGCGCCCACTATTCCTGCTGGATCAACGACGAGGGGGTTCTCGAGCACTACGAGGACCACAGGGTGGTCTTCAACGGCTACGAGGTGCCCGTCTACCAGGCCTGGGTGCCCTACCTGGAATGGCCGCTCGCGGTCGGCGCCGGCAGGACCGACTCCGCGGCGACCTTCTCCACCGCCCAGGGCGTGACGATCAGCCACACCTGGAGGAGGGAGACGGTGGTCGCCGCCATATCCTCCTTCGGGCAGTGGGAGGAGTGCTATCTCCTCGAGCAGGAGGAGACCTTCGTCGACTGGATACAGACCGGCGGGTTCGAGCCGGAGACCCTGACCGTGTCGAGGCAGCTCTGGCTCGCCCCCGACGTGGGCCTCGTCCGGAAGGTCACCGCTGACAGCACACTCACGCTGACGAGCTTCAAGCCGGGAGCCTGAGCTTGCCCGAGGCAGGGGTCTTCTCCGCGGCCTTCGTCCTGTCGTACGCCTACATCGCCTTCGCCAGCCGGTACAGGGGTCTCGTCGTCTGGCTGGCGGCCGCGGCGGCCGTGACGGTGCTCCACGCCTCCGGGAGGCATCCCGACATCCCGGGCCTCCTCTCCGCGGTCGACCTGAACATCCTGCTCATCTTCTCGGGCATCCTCATGATCGCGGAGGTCCTCCTGGAGACCGGGGCGCCCGCCTGGGCGGCGGAGAGGCTCGTCGCCGTCTCCGGGACCCTGGGGCGGGCCTCCCTGCTCCTGTGCGCCCTGTCCGGCGCGGTCTCGATGATCCTCGAGAACGTGGCGACGGTGATGATCCTCGCCCCGGTGGCGCTCGAGCTCTCCAGGAGGCTCGAGGCCAACCCCGTGCCCCTGCTCCTGGGGATAGCCGTCTCGAGCAACCTCCAGGGCACCGCGACCCTCGTGGGCGACCCGCCCAGCATGATCCTGGCCTCGGCCGAGGGCCTGAGCTTCAACGACTTCTTCGTGCTGGACGGCAGGCCCGGGATCTTCTTCGCCGTGCAGGCCGGGGCCCTCGCCTCCCTTGTCGTCCTCTGGCTGGTGATGGGCCGCAACCGCCGGGCGGTGACCTGGACGGGGGCCACCCGGGTCACCAGCTGGGTTCCGGCGGCCATCCTGGCGGCAGTCATAGCCGGGCTGGCCCTGGTGAGCCTCTCGGGAACCCTCGGGATCGAGTCGGGGCTGATCTGCGCCGCCGGCGGCGTGCTGGCGCTCCTCTGGCACGCGTGCAGGTACAGGGGCTCCCTGCCGGGTCTCCTCGTGGCGGGGAGGCCTCTGGACGGAGTCGTCGGGAGGGGGTCGGGCCGCATAGTCAGGAGCTTCGACTTCGACACGCTCTTCCTGCTGGCGGGGGTCTTCCTCCTCGCGGGGGCGCTCGAGCGGTACGGGGTCATAGCCTCCATCGGGCGCACCATCGCGGTCCTCGCGGGAGGCGGAGCCTTCCGGGCCTTCGCCCTGGTGGTGGCGTCCTCCGTACTGATCAGCGCCTTCGTGGACAACGTGCCCTTCGTCACGGTGATGCTCCCGGCAGTAAGGGTGATCTCGGACTCCACCGGCCTCGCCGACGGGAGGTTCCTGAGCTTCGGCCTGCTGATAGGGGCCTGCCTGGGCGGGAACATCTCCCCCGTGGGCGCTTCGGCGAACATCGTCGCGGTCTCCGTGCTGCGCAGGGCGGGCTATCGCGTCGGCTTCGGCAGGTTCGTCTCTATCGGCCTGCCGTTCACGCTGGCCGCCACTCTCGCCGGGGCCGCCGTGGTCTGGGTCTTCTGGGGGCCGTGAGCATGGACCTGCTCCGGGTGCGCTGGTCCGTCGAGAGATCGACCCGGGTCCTGGTCTCGCGCGACCTCGCCGGACTGGGCCGGGCCTGCGGCGGCAGGATCTTCCTGGTGGCCGACGCGGGGATGATGCGACACCATTCCGAGGCCCTCCTGGAGGCCATGGAGGGAAGGCTCCTGGGCGTCTTCGCCATGGAGGCCGAGGAGCGGCTGAAGACCCCCCGCACCCTCGGTGCGCTGTGGTCCGAGCTGCAGCGCGCCGGATTCCTCAGGGGCGACACGCTCGCGGCCGCAGGCGGCGGGATCGTGATGGACACGGCGGCGTTCGCCGCCTCCACCTGGATGCGGGGGACGCGGCTCGTGCTGGTGCCCTCCACGCTGCTGGGCCAGGTCGACGCCTGCCTTGGGGGCAAGACGGCCGTCAACCTGCGCGGCGCGAGGAACCAGGCCGGAACCTTCCATCCCGCGGAACTGGTCTGGCTCTGCGAAGGGCTTCTCTCCACCCTGCCGGAGAGGGAGGTCCGCTCCGGTGCCGGCGAGGTGCTGAAGACCGCCCTTCTGGCAGGGGACGAGACCCTCCGGAGGCTCGTGGAGGGCATCCCCCCGCCCGGCGCGGCGAGGACCGCATGGTTCCGCGAGGCCGCGTCCCGATGCCTGGCCTGCAAGGCCGGGATCGTCGAGGCCGATCCCGAGGAGCGGGGCGACAGGGCTCTCCTGAACCTCGGCCACACGCTTGGGCATGCGCTCGAGGGCGCGACCCGGTTCGCCCTGTCGCACGGGGAGGCTGTCGGGCTCGGGACCCTGGCGGCCGCGCGCATGGCCGCGCACTTCGGCGCGCGGGCGGGGCTGGAGGCCGAGGTGAGGGGGGCCATCGAACGGCTGGGGCTGCCCGTGAGGGCCGAAATCGGCCCGGGTCCGGTCCTGCGGTTCCTCGAGCGCGACAAGAAGACGAGGCCGGCCGGCCGAAGGTGGGTCATGCCCCTCGAATGGGGCGACTGCCGCCTGTTCGAGATCGACGGGGCCCTGGAGCGAAGGCTTGTCGGAGAGGCCCTGGAGGTGCTGGCCTGACAGGGCGGAAGGACGACGGGGGCTCCTTCTGGGACCACCTGGAGGAGCTCCGCAGGAGGCTCTTCTGGATGCTCGGCACGGTGGGGCTCCTCACCGTGGCAGCCTTCGTCTTCAGCCGCGACCTCATGGCGCTGGTCCTGACGGTCAGCCCCATGACCCTGCGGACGCTCTCCCCCCACGAGGCTCTGACGGCGAACCTCAGGCTCTCCCTGACGGCGGGGGTCATCGCTTCCTCCCCGGTCGTCGCCTGGCAGCTGTGGAGGTTCGTGAGCCCGGGGCTCTACCCGAGGGAGAGGAGGATAGCGCTTGCCGGGGCGGCCATGTCCGTCCTGCTCTTCTGCGGCGGGGCGGCCTTCGGGCTCTTCGTGCTCCTCCGGCCGACCCTGCTCCTTTTCAGGAGCTTCGAGGGCGGCCTGATAGAAGGGGCCTGGACGCTCTCCAACTTCACCGCGTTCCTCGGCCAGTTCGTGCTGGTCTTCGGCGTGTGCTTCGAGCTGCCCCTGGTCGTGCTCCTCCTTGCCGCGCTCGGGATAGTCGAGCCGCGGACGCTGGGCAGGTACCGCCGGCATGTCTTCATAGGGCTGCTGATTCTCGGGGCGATCCTCCCCCCGAACGACCCCCTCACCCAGATCCTCCTCGCCCTGCCGCTCTACATCCTCTTCGAGCTGAGCATACTCGCCGCGAGGCTGATGGTCCGGAGGGGGGCGGAACGGTCGTGACCCCGGTTGTCCGCGTGCCGGAGGGCTCGACGGTCGAGCTGGTGGTGCCGGTCTACAACGAGGAGTGCATCCTCGCGGACCAGCTCGTCCCCGTACTGGAGGAGCTCCCGGACGGCATGGCCGTGACCGTCGTGGAGAACGGATCGGGCGACTCCACCCCGGAGATCCTCGCCGACCTCGCCGGCCGGTTCCCCGCCCTCCGGGTGCTGTCCCTCCCGGAGCCCAACTACGGGCTGGCGATGAGGCGGGGTCTGGAGGCGGCGGAGGCGGGGATCGTGATGACCGACGACATCGACGTCCTCGACGCCGACTTCTGGCGGAGGGGGCTCGACCTGCTGGCGGGCGGCGGGGTCGACCTGGTCCAGGGGTCGAAGGTCCTGGCGGGGCGGGAGGACAGGAGGCCCCTCGTCAGGAAGGCGGCGACGCTCGCCCTGACGGCCTGCCTGAAGATCCTCCTCGGCTACGGCGGCACAGACACCCACGGACCGAAGGTCATGAGGATGGACCGCGTCCGCCCGATCCTCCCGCTCTGCGGGATGGAGCTCGACAT
>CAZRWD010000001.1:251220-617489 GCA_964603785.1 uncultured bacterium | reverse complement strand
CACCCAGACCGACTGGTCCGGGGGGCCGGGGTTCCCCGGTCCGGTTCTCGATCTGGGGAACACCTTCGACGTCGACACCAGCGTGGACTGGACCGTGACCGGCGAGGTCGGACCGGGGCGGACGGAGGTCCAGTACTGGCTGGACAGCTTCATCGGCTTGCCGGGCAACGCCTTCCCGGTGGACCTGGACGGCGACGGTGACCAGGACGTTGCGGGGGCATCCTTCGGCGAGCTGGACATCTACTGCTGGGAGAACCTGGACGGTTCCGGCACCTCCTGGGCGCGCTACACCGTCGATCCGTTCTTCCGGCACGCCAGGGGCATGGACGCCGCCGACTTCGACGGGGACGGGGCCGCTGATCTCATCGGGGCCAACTACATGCAGCACGTGCTCAAGTGGTGGGAGAACCCCGGGAACCCCTCGGGGAGCTGGACGGGGCACGAGATCCAGTCCTCCTGGGTCTACTGCAGCAGCGTGGACGCGGAGGACATCGACGGCGACGACGACCCCGACTTCGTGGCCAACTCGAGCTACGCCCACACGGTCGCCTGGTGGGAGAACGACGGGACCGGGACCATCTGGACCCAGCACATCATCACCTCCACCCTGAGCGGCGTGGATGACTGCCTGGCCTCGGACCTGGACGGGGACGGGGACTTTGACGTGGCCGCCTCCACCATCGATCTCGGCGAGATCCGATGGTACGAGAACCTGGGAGGGGGCGCGGCCTGGACGGTGCACACCGTCAGGACCGACATGTCCCTTCCCGGGTCGATCCATGACGCCGATGTCGATGGTGACGGTGATCCGGATCTCCTCGCGGCGTGCTGGGAGACTTTCCAGATCGTCTGGCTGGAGAACACGGGGAGCACGATCGACCAGTGGCCCCTGCACCTGGTGACGAACAACTGTCCTTCGGTCTGGGATGTCGAGGCGGGGGACTTCGACAGCGACGGGGACCAGGACGTGGCGGCGACGGCGGTCCTGGCCGACAGCCTCTGGTGGTACGAGAACACCGACGGTGCGGGTGGAGCATGGACGCCCCACCTCCTGGACGGAGACTATTCGGCCTACAGGGTATCGACGGGGGATCTGAACGGTGACGGGCGCACGGACATCCTCTGCGGGGGCTACCTCACCCTCCAGGTCTGCTGGTGGGACGTGCGCTCCCTCACCGGCTGCCTGGAATCGAGCATCCTGGACACCCAGGAAGAACCTGACTGGGGCTGGCTCTCATACACTTGCGAGCTGCACGCTGGCACGGCCGTAGCGATGCAGGTCCGGGCCTCGGACGACTTCGGTGACATGGGCGCCTGGTCGGACGACCTGCCCCTCTACGGCGGGAGTCTGGATGGTATCCTGGATGACGGGGACCGCTACTTCCAGTACCGGGCACTGATCACCACAACCCCGGACGGACCGGATCCGCGGCTCGAGGAGGTCACGATCACCTGGGATCAGCTCGGCACGGGGGGAGGGGAGGCGCCTCCGGGCTTCGTGCTGATGCCGGTCTCCCCGAATCCGAGTCCGGGCCTTCCCTCGATCGTTTTCGGCCAGACATCCGGACTCGCAGTCGAGATCTCGGTATATGACATCTCGGGCCGGGTCGTTCGGGAGACCGCGCCCGTGGACTACCAGCCGGGCTGGCACTCGGTGCAGCTCGGAGATCTCGGCACCGGCGTCTACTTCGTACGGGTACGGGCTGGCAGCTTCGAGGCGTCGGAGCGCTTCGTGGTCATCGAGTAACCCCCCCGGACACCTTCGGTTTTAGAATCGTTCATTTTCGTATCGTAAAGTCATATTAAGCATCTATTTGTATTTTGCTACCTCGACATCCACACATCCCTGTCCGGATCGCTGGTCGAGAAGCCGAACGAGAGGTTCGATATCTCGGCTTGTGCGTACTTGTCGGCCGAAACGTAAACCTCCAGGGCGATCTCGGCGATGTAGCGCTCCCTGTGCGGCTGCGTCCACTTGGATGGTATCAGGCAGATGTGGTCGCAGTCGCTGAACGGGAAGAAGAGCTCGGCGGAGTACCTATCCTCGGTGTCCGTGAAATGGTTCTGTTCGTCGAAGAGGGCATGGGTGTAGACCCCAGGGGAGTCCTGCAGCATCGAGAGGGCGCTGCCATGACCGGAGGCGAATCCGGTGAAGTACCTGACCCTGATAAGCGCACCCTCGTTGAACAGGTTGAAAGGTGTCGCGAACAGCTTGTAGTCGAAGGATAGCGAGAGATTGCCGGGGAGGTTGCTGCTCAGCACCTGCTGGATGGAGACGTCGATGTCGGCCGTCCAGTGGATGAGTATGACGAACGAGGATGAACCCTCTCCATCCTTCGAGAGCATGGAGACGTTCCTGATCCCGTACCATCCGTCATCTCCATGGCTGAAGTCGTGCTCGTCAGGGCTGCCGAAGATGGACGCTCCGCCGAAGTCGAACCAGAGCGGCCAGCTGTCCGGGTCGATGCCCGAGCCGGTCTCATCGATCAGCGAGGCCAGCCAGGAATGATCCGCCACAGGCACGCCGGCGATCAGAGTAGATTCGCCGGCTGCGCGGAGTAACGACCTCCTGTTCTCGGCCAGTGTCCTCTCCCTTGTATCGATCGCCTCCTTCAGCAGATCATCTATCCTCTTCCTCTGGTCTATCACCCTGCGATCGGCCCCGTCGAGCAGCTCCAGGAGCCTTCTCTCCTCCCTCCTGAGCCTCTCGAGCATCCTCCTGGATACGCCCCTGTCGCAGATGTCGAACCTGTCCAGATCGATCATCTCGCCATGAGCAAGCTTGTCGAAGCGTTTCCCGGCCATACTCCCCCCCCCTATTCGAACACCTGCTCCACTATGAGAGTATACAAGTCCCTCGGCAAGCATAATGTCATGAAATACACAAGGACTCGATGATCAATCCTCCCTCAAGCTCCGGTGGGTTGAAAGCTCCGATATCCGCTTTCCGCAGAGCGGTTTCGATCTGCTTGTGGAATCAATCTGGAATACGCTTCCTGGCATTGAATTGCAGCTGGCAGATCAACGGAGTCGAGTCGGAATGTTCTGCGTGGTTGCACAGTCGGGTGCGATCCTCTATTAGTATCAAGGCTCCATTCTCCCCGTCGGTGGAGTCGACTTCGGAAGGCGTTTCGTGAGAGTCTCCGCTCTGCTCTGTTCCATCATGGCGGCATCCGCCGTATCCAGTCACGGAACCGTGCAGACCATCAATCCCGATCCCGAATGGGTCGATCCCACGCCGGTCGAGCATGCATCGCAGCTCGCTTCGTACGAGCCCTTCAGGGCGAGTCGGCTCCTCGGGACGGGGGAGATCCCCGACATGGTTATCCTCATGGAGGAGGGACTCTGTCAGGCCGTCGGGATCGACCTAATGCAGCAGTGGATGGACGACATCGAGGCGGAGGAGTACTCGGTCCAGCTGGTAGAGGTCTCGTACGGCACGCCAGAGGAGTTCAGGGCCCTGCTCGACAGCCTCCATTCCCAGGGGCTGGAGGGCGCCCTGCTGGTGGGTGATCTCCCTGCGGCCTGGGTGGCCGTGTGGGACACCGAGGCCGGGATGGGCGAGCAGCTCCCGTGCGACTACTTCCTGATGGACCTGGACGGCGAGTGGATCGACGAGTGGATAGGCTACCCGAGGGACAGCGTCCCCGGCCAGGACGGATTCTACGACACGATCAAGGGGGCCGTGGCCCCGGAGATCTGGCTGGGCAGGATCAGGGTGGACAATCTCCCGGGGGTGGGAGAGCCGGTGGCGTTGCTGCAGGCTTACCTGGAACGGAATCACCTCTGGAGGGTCACCGGAGATCCCGAGCCCGTGAGGGCGCTGTGCTACGTCGACGATGACTGGCAGGAGTCGGGCGAGGTCTACCGGTCGGCGATGGAACTCCTCTACGAGGATGTCGAGCTCTTCAACAGGAGCGTGGAGACCTGCGAGCGCGACTACGAACTGACGAGGCTTCCCGATTCCTACTCCTGGGTCAGCCCGTTCGTGCACTCGAATCCGAACAACCACTTCTGGCAGCCCGACGGAGGCATCACGAACTGGAGCGAGATCGCCCCGATAGCACCGCCCGCCAGGTTCTACAACCTCTTCGCCTGCTCCAACTGCAGGTTTACCACCACCAACAACATGGGAAGCATCTACTCGATCGGGGCCGATCAGGGGCTGGCGGCCGTGGGCAGCACATGCAGCGGAGCCATGCTGTGGTTCACCTACTTCTACGGTCCGCTGGGCGGTGGCGGCACTCTCGGCGAGGCCTTCAAGCTGTGGTGGGAGTACATCGCACTGAACGGCTTCAGCCAGCACGAGCTGAACTGGCACATCGGCATGGTGCTGCTGGGGGACCCGACCCTGGTGCCGGCAATGCACCTGACAGGCGTCGAGGGTCCGGGGTATCCCAGGGAGCTGGCGCTCTCTGTCTCGCCCAACCCCTGCGCCGGCATCGCGACTGCAGCGTTCGAGCTGCCAGTTTCCTGCGACGTTGACCTGACAGCCTACGACCTTGCCGGGAGGGTTGTCTGGAGGGTTTCGGAAAAGGATCTCGGACCTGGATCGCACTCTCTCGGGATCGACGAGCTCTCGCCGGGCGTCTACTTCGTCCGGATGAGGGCGGGGGAGACGGTTGTCTCGCGCCGCTTCGTCGTGATCGAGTAGCCCCCCCCGGACCCCTTCGGGTTTGAAATCGTTGACTTGCGCTCTGCAAGGCATTGCCAGGCATTCATCTATAAATCAGTGTCGCAACTGTTTCGCAGATGCCCATCAGGAGCCTGTCCGCGCTCCTCCCGGCCGATCGCGGGAGCGGCAGCGAACGGTGCTCAGAGCAGAGGCCTTTGACTCTCCACCGCTCCTGCTGCATCATGTATTCGCTTGTCAGAAGGCATTCACGAGGGGGCGACATGAAACCGGCCTTCGCGATGATGATCCTTCTCGTCACTGGAGCTTCAGCGGGTTCCGCCACCCAGACCGACTGGTCGGGCGGACCCGGGGAGCACGGCCCTGTGACTTCCTGGGGAACCGACTTCTCCGCGGATACCGATATCGACTGGCATTACGTCATCGGTGAGCTCAGCCTCGCCTGCTTCCAGGACTATCCGGTCGCGAGAGTAGACTTTCCCCGCGTCATCTTCCCATGCGATATGGACGGTGACGGCTACACCGATCTCCTCTGCGCCGCCCAGGAGTCTGATGCGGTCTTTCTCTTCAGGAACACGGGCATGGGCATGACATGGGAGACTGCCACGGTGGCGGGCGGGCTCGACGGCGCCTGGACGGTCTTCGCCGCAGACATCGATTCGGATCAGGATCTCGATGTCCTCTGCACAGCCAACTTCGAGGGCACCGTCACCTGGTGGGAGAACCTCGACGGGTCAGGCTCCTCCTGGTCCGGGCATTTCGTCACCACCGAGCTCGTGTTTCCCGAAAGGTCTGTAGCGGTCGATGTCGACGGCGATTCAGACATGGACGTCGTCACCGCAGAGCACCTCACGGGCGAGATCTTCTGGGTCGAGAACATCGACGGTCAGGGTCTTGCATGGGTTCTTCACCCGCTCCCCGAACCAGTCCCAACCTTGCATGTCACCTGGCTCGAAGCAGTCGACATCGACGGTGACTGCGACCCCGACATCGTCGCATGCTCCAGCGAGGGGTCGATCTGCTGGTTCGGAAACCTCGGCGAGGGGGATGACTGGCAGTTGAACGCCATCACGGTCACTGCGTGGGGAGCTGTCTGTCTCTGCACTGCCGATGTTGACGACGACGATGATCAGGATCTCGCGGCAGCTCTCGGCAGCATGACCGGATTCGTCCTCTTCGAGAATGTGGACGGTTCGGGCTCCACCTGGGAGCAGCACCCGATCATCTCGCGATCCGGTGCTAACCAGTTGTTCCCTGCCGACTTCGATGGCGACGGAGATGTCGATCTCGCAGCCTGCTCGAGACACCGCGGGGCGGTCGAGTGGCTCGAGAACAGCGACACCAGTCCCGGAGCGCTCTGGGCACCACATCTTCTCGACCTCGACCAGGGAGGATCGGCCTTCTCCATCTGCGCCGGGTACTTCTTCGATCCGGGGATCCTCGGGATAGCCGTGTCGTTCGACAACGCAGGCAAGGTGGTCGCATGGAGTCTCGATCCCACGAACACGCCTGTAGGCTCCCTTCAGTCGTCAATTCTCGACCTCGGCGAAGCACCCTCGTCGGCATTCCTCGGGTGGGATGCGGAGGAGCCCTCCGGCACCGAGGTCAGCTTCGAGTATCGCTGCGGATCCAGTCCATCCAGCATGGGCTCCTGGTGCCCTCCCCAGCTGAACCCGGGTCCGGTGATCGATCCGATGAGGTTCTTCCAGTACAGGGCTACGCTGGAGACACAGGACCTGTCGGTCACACCGGTTCTTCATGACGTCACCCTTGTCTGGCCGTTTACGGGAATCCACGGGTACGAGGGTCATGCAGGGCTGACACGCCTGACCGGCCCGTCGTCCAATCCTTCAGCCTGCCCGATCTGCGTCAGGTTCGAACTGGAGGACGATGCCGACCTCCAGCTGATCCTGTATGACATGTCGGGCAGGGTGGTCGGGTCGATAGAGGGCGGCTTCGAGAAGGGCGACGGAGAGGCTCTCTTCGACGGCATCTGCCCTGGTGTCTACATGGTCAGGATGGTCACTTCCGACTATCGGGGAACCTGCCGGTTCGTGGTGATCGACTAGGGCGGGTCGCCCTGGTTTCCGGTCGGTGGTGGACAGGACCATCTGTCTCGACCTTCATGCGGTTCCTCCGGCCAGCCGGTACTTACAGCGATTGCCTGATGGAGGGCATCTGCGACTTCTCCGCATCGGTGATTTACAGACTGTTACCAGACAACGATATGGACAACGAATTTCAACGATTTCAAACCCGAAGGGGTCCGGGAATCCATAGCGTCCTGGTAGACTGATTGACCACGGGTGCAGGGGCGGGTATTCTCGGTCCCGGAGGGAACCGGCGGCAGTCCTGCCGGCTCCCTCCTGCGCTAAGGCGAGAACAAGTCCTACTCGAACCGTGGAGAGCCGGATGGATCCGACACCGCCCTGCGGCGCGGTTCTGGTGACGGGTGGAGGCGTAGGCGGGATACAGGCCGCACTCGACCTCGCCGATTCCGGCTTCAGGGTTCACCTCGTCGAGCGTCGGGGTGCGATAGGCGGCCTCATGGCCTGCCTGGACAAGACCTTCCCCACCAACGACTGCTCGATGTGCATCCTCTCGCCCAAGCTGGTCGAGTGCGGAAGGCATCCGAACGTAGAGATCCACACCTGCTCGGAGCTCGTCTCCCTCGAGGGCGCTCCGGGCAGGTTCACCGCCACGGTCCTGCAGCATCCCAGGTACGTGTCGGTAGAGAGGTGCACGGGCTGCGGCGAGTGCGCCGCCGCCTGCCCTGTCAGCCTCCCCGACGAATTCAACCGGGGCCTCTCGAAGAGGAAGGCCATCCACAGGCTCTACGAGCAGGCCTATCCGCCCGCCTTCATGATCGACATGAGCGCCTGCAGGCGATGCGGACTCTGTGCGAGGAAGTGCAGGGCAGGGGCGATAGACCTGGACATGCAGCCCGAGACCCTCAGGCTGGAAGTCGGGGCCGTGATCGCATGTCCCGGCTTCGAGACGTTCGATGCAAGCCTCCTGGCCTGCTACGGCTGGGGACTCCACCCCAACGTAATCACGAGCATCGAGTTCGAGAGGATACTGAGCGCCTCCGGCCCCACGCGGGGCAGGCTGGTTCGCCCCTCCGACGGCAGGGAGCCGCGAAGGATCGCCTGGATCCAGTGCGTCGGCTCCAGGGACACCCACCGGGTGCACAACGAGTACTGCTCCTCGGTCTGCTGCACCTATGCCGTGAAGGAGGCGGTGATCGCCAGGGAGCACTCCGGAGGCGACCTCGAGGCCACAATCTTCTACATCGACCTCAGAACGCACGGCAAGGGCTTCGAGCGGTACTACGAACGGGCCAGGGACGAGCACGGCGTGAGATTCGTAAGGTCCGAGATCAGCAGGATCTACCAGGAGCCCTCCGGCGACCTGATCCTCAGATACCCCGAGGGTGGGAGGATCAGGGAGGAGTCGTTCGACATGGTGGTCCTCTCCGTGGGGATGGTCCAGACGGAATCCAACCGCGAGCTGGCCGGACGACTCGGCATCCGCCTGAACCGCCACGGATTCTGCGAGACCGGCCCGTTCTCGCCGGTCTCCACATCCGTCCCGGGCGTGTTCGCCGCCGGAGCCTTCACCGGCCCGAAGGACATCCCCGAGACGGTGATGGGCGCCAGTGCGGCGGCCGCCGGGGCTGCGTCGCTGCTCGCCCGATCCAGGAACACCCTGACGACCCGCAGGACCTATCCGCCGGAGCAGCAGAAGCCGGGCGACAGACCCAGGATCGGCGTGTTCGTCTGCCACTGCGGGATCAACATCGGGAGCGTGATCGATGTCGCCTCTCTGAGGGACTACGCGTCGTGCCTTCCGAACGTCGTCCTCGCCGAGGACGCACTCTTCACCTGCTCGCAGGACGTGCAGAGACGCATCAGGGAATGCATCTCGGAGCACGGCCTCAACCGGATCGTGGTCGCCGCCTGCACGCCCAGGACGCACGAGCCCCTGTTCCGTGAGACGCTCAGGGAGGCTGGTCTGAATCCCCACCTGTTCGAGATGGCGAACATCCGCGACCAGTGCGCGTGGGTGCACCAGGGCGACCCGGAGAGGGCCCTCCGCAAGGCGAAGGATCTCGTCAGGATGTCCGTCGCGAAGGCGAGGACGATCGAGCCCCTCGGCAGCACGCTCCTCGGGGTGGAGCGTTCGGCCCTCGTGGTCGGTGGCGGCATCGCAGGGATGACCTGCGCGGCGGCCCTCGCCGACCAGGGATTCGGCGTACACCTGGTCGAGAGCTCCGGGGAACTGGGGGGAAATGCGCGGAGGATACGCACCACCATCGATGGCAGTGACGTCGGGGCGTTCGTCGATGGTCTCGTGGAGCGGGTGACGGGCGATCCCTCCATCGTGGTGCGAACCAGTTCCCGCATATCGGATGTCGAGGGATTCGTCGGCAACTTCAGGACGATGGTGGAGACCGCCGGCGGGGCGGAGGAGGAGATCGTCCACGGTGCGGCGGTCATAGCGTGCGGGGCGGAGCCGCACAGGCCCGAGGGGTACATGTACGGCTCGGATCCGCGGGTGTTCACCCTGCGCGATCTCGAGGGAGAGATAGCCGACCGCACGCCTGTCGTGGCGTCTGCGCGGAATGTCGTGTTCATCCAGTGCGTGGGCTCGAGGGACCGGGAGAGGCCCTGGTGCAGCAGGACCTGCTGCGGCAAGTCGATCAAGCTGGCCGTCTCCATGCTGGACGCCTCGCCCGGTGCGGGCGTCTACATCCTCTACAGGGACATCCGGACCTACGGCCTCCTTGAGCCCCACTACCTCGAGGCCAGGAACCGCGGGGTGCACTTCATTCAGTACGATCCCGAAGCTCCTCCCGTCGTGCAGGCCGGCGGGGAGGGGCGGGGGCTCCGAGTCGTCGTCACCGACCAGGTGCTCGGCGAGGAACTCTGCATCGACGCGGACATCGTCGGCCTGGCTTCCGCGATACGACCATCGGCCGACGCCGCCATGCTCGCCGGGCTCTTCAAGGTACCCCTCGACCAGGACGGGTTCTTCATGGAGGCCCACGCCAAGCTCCGACCCGTCGACTTCCCGACCGATGGCGTGTTCGTCTGCGGACTCGCCCACGGCCCGAAGACGATCGACGAGAGCGTCATCCAGGCCGGGGCCGCCGCCTCCAGGGCCGCCCTGGTCCTGTCCCGCGAGTCCCTGGAGGCCGGAGGCCAGGTCGGCGCGATCGATCCATCGAGGTGCAGCGGATGCGGCACCTGCGCCGATCTGTGCCCGTACAACGCCATAGAGATGGACGAATCCGAGCGGCGGGCCGTCGTCAACGAGGCGCTGTGCAAGGGCTGCGGTCTCTGTGCCTCGACCTGCCGATGCGGCGCGGCCGACCTCCGGGGATTCAGCGACGCCTCCATACACTCGATGATCAGCGCCGGTACGGTGCGTGAGCCATGACGGGGGAGACCGTGACTGCCGGACGCGAGGCCGGGGCATGGGAGCCGCGGATCGTGGCCTTCCTCTGCAACTGGTGCAGCTACGCGGGGGCAGACTCGGCCGGGGTCGGGAGGATGCAGTACCCGCCGACAATCCGGGTGGTCCGGGTGCCCTGCGCCGGGAGGATCAACCCGCTCTTCATCGTCTCCGCCTTCCGCAAGGGTGCCGACGGCGTCCTGGTGAGCGGGTGCCATCCGGGCGACTGCCACTACATCAGCGGCAACCTAGCGGCCAGGAGGAAGTTCGCCCTGCTGAAGAGCCTGCTCGAGCACGCGGGTCTCGAGGAGGGCCGTCTGCATTTCACCTGGGTGTCGGCCTCCGAGGGCGGGAGGTTCGCGTCCGTCATCGAGACCGTGACCGAAAGGGTCAGGGCCCTCGGACCCTCGACATGGCCTGGAGGTGCACGATGACCGCGCCGGGGGTGGCGGGGAGGATCCGCGAAGAGGCGGCGAGGCTGCTCGGAGAGGGTTCGGTGGATGTCGTCATCGGTTTCGAGGAGGGCACCCTGCCCATGCGGGCCTCTCCGTGCTTCGTAGCAGACCCCGGTGATGCCGGTCGCCTCGTATGGAATGCATTCTGCAGCAACAACCTTTCCGGGTATCTCCCGCATGCGGAGGGCAGGGTCGGAATCGTCGCCAAGGGCTGCGACACCCGCGCCCTCGTCGAGCTCGTCAAGGAGAGGCAGGTCAGGCGGGAGGACATAGTCGTGATCGGCGTCCCATGCTCCGGCATGGCCGATCCCCGCAGGCTTGCCGACCGTCTCTGCGGGGAGCGCATAACCGGAGTCGAAGAGGATGGGGACGACCTCCTGGTGACCTGCGGCGAGCGCCGTCTGTCGGTGCCCCTGGGAGAGGTCCTGCATGCCTCGTGCAAGCGCTGCAGCCGGCGCAACCCCGTGGTCTTCGACATCCTCGCGGGGGAGCCGGTGGAGGAGCCTCCACCCGACGCCTTCGAGGACGTCGACGAGTTCGCGGCCTCCCCCCGGGAGGTCAGGCTGGCCCGCATCACAGAGGAGATGAACCGCTGCATCCGCTGCCATGCCTGCAGGAGTGCCTGCCCGCTCTGCTACTGTACCAGGTGCTTCGCCGCCGACAACCGACCGCAGTGGGTCGGCAGGGGAACCGATGCCGGAGAAGTGCTCTCCTTCCACCTGATGCGCGTTATGCACCTGGCCGGAAGGTGTGTGGAGTGCGGCGCCTGTGTCAGGGCCTGTCCGATGGGGATCGACCTGGGCCTTCTCAACAGGAGGGTGTCGGCCGACGCTCTGCGCCTGTACGGCTGCAGGCCCGGTCTAGACCCGGACGCCCCGGCGCCCCTCTCCACCTTCGACCCCGGCGACGGCCAGGGGTTCATCCTGGAGCCGTGAGATGAGTGATTCCGCAGAGATGAGGATACTGGCAAAGAGCAGGATCGCAGCATTCCTTGACGGGCTGCTCGAGACGCGTTTGGTATACGCCCCGGTCGCCGCCGGGGGCACCCTCGGCTTCGACCGGATCACCTCGGGTTCGGAGGCCGTCACGGAGTTCGGGAACACGGTCGCTTCACCGAGGCATCTGCTGATGCCCAGGACGGAGACGCTTCTCTCCTGCCCGGCCGGGGGAGGCCCCCCGGTCGCGCCCGGGCTGGAGGAACCCTCACCGCCCGCGGTCCTGTTCGGGGTTAGGCCGTGCGACGCGAGAGCGCTTCTGTTCCTGGACCGGGTGCTGGGTGGCGGCAGGGAGAAGGATGTCTACTACCTCCGCAGGCGCGAATCGCTGGCGGTGGTGTCGATCGGATGCACAGACCCGGCGGAGACGTGCTTCTGCACGACCGTCGGTGGCGGGCCGCTCTCCTCGGAGGGCTCCGACCTGCTGCTGGAGGACTGCGGCGATTCCTATCGCGTCCACGTTCTCACCGACAGGGGGAAAGTGCTGGCCGACGGACTGGATCGCCATCCCGGCGGTTCCGCAGTTGATGCGGCGCTTCCTGCGCCCCGGGATCTCCCGGCGATATCCCCGCCGATCGACCTCGCAAAGCTGAAGGAGGTCCTCGACCGGTCCTTCGACGACCCCCTCTGGGACGACCTGGCCAGGAGGTGCCTGGGCTGCGGGATCTGCAGCTTCCTGTGCCCCTCCTGCCACTGCTTCGACATCATCGACGAGGACGAGGGCGGAGTCAGGTCGAGGAGGCGGATCTGGGACACCTGCCAGTTCGCGGGATTCACCGAGCAGGCCTCAGGGTTCAATCCAAGACCGGACGGCACGTCGAGGCACAGGCAGCGGGTGATGCACAAGTTCAGCTGGTGCGTCGACAGCTACGGCATGCCCGGCTGCATGGGCTGCGGCAGGTGCATCAGGGAGTGCCCCGTGAACCTCGACATCCGCTCGATCCTCTCCTCCTTCCACTCCTCGGGGGGGCAGGGATGAGAAACCCGTACGAGCCCATTCCGATGAGGGTCGAGCGGAACACCGTCGAGACCGAAGACCACGGGATCAGGACCCTCACGCTCTCGTTCGCGTCAGCCCCGGCGGACTTCGGGTTCGTGCCCGGGCAGTTCGCCGAGCTGTCCATCCTGGGGGTGGGGGAGGCCCCCTTCGGGATCGCCTCCTCTCCGATGGATCCCGCACGGCTCGACTTCACCATATCCCGGGTGGGCCGGCTCACCACCGAGCTCCACTATCTCGAGCCCGGCGAACAGGTCGGCATGAGGGCCCCCCTGGGCAACGGCTACCCGATGGAGGAGCTGCACGGCCGGGACATTCTTGTGGTCGGCGGCGGCTTCGGCTTCTCGACATTGCGGGCGTTCACCGCATTCGCACTGCATTCGTCCAACCGTGGCGGCTTCGGGAGCATCACGGTGGTGTACGGCGCCCGCAGCCCCGGGCTCCTCCTTTACAAGAGCGAGCTGGAGGATTGGGGCGCAAGGGGAGACATGAGACTGGTCGTCACGGTCGACAGGGGCGACGAGAGCTGGACCGGGGTCACGGGGAACGTCCCTGCCGCTCTGCGTGGTCTGGAGATCGATCCGGACTCCACCTCGGCGCTCGTCTGCGGACCCCCGGCGATGATCAGGTACTCCCTGCCCGTGCTCGCCGGGCTGGGGATCCCCGCAGACCGGACCCACCTCTCCCTTGAGATGAAGATGAAGTGCGGGATCGGCAAGTGCGGCCGGTGCAACATCGGGGGATCCTATGTCTGCACGGACGGCCCCGTCTTCAGCCTGGCCAGGCTGAACACCCTTCCGGGGGAGTACTGAGGTGCTCGACCTGACCGGCGCAAACGGTGAGCTTTGGCGGGAGATCGCGGGATCGTGCGGCGACATCCGGCACTGCTTCACCTGCAGCACATGCGTGGCGGGGTGCCCGGCGGCGGAGGGCACGCCTCCCCTCTTCATAAGGGACCTCGTCAGGATGGTCCTCCTCGGCCTGGAGGACAGGCTGCTGGAGGACGAGACCCCCTGGCTATGCGTGACCTGCTCGGCCTGCGAGGAGATGTGCCCGATGGGCGTTCATCCCTTCGAGGTGTGCCTGGCCATAAGACGCTGGCAGACCAGGAGGGACGACACGTACATCCCGGCCGCCGTGGCGGAGGTCTTCGAGACCGGGCACACGCAGCCCGTCGACAACGTCAGGGAGAGGCGGAGGGCCGTGGGCCTCGAGGAGGTGCCGCCCACCGTCGCGAAGTTCCCTGAGATGCTCGAGAGGTTCAGGGAGATGCTCAGGGGGACCGATCTGGTGAGTGACAACGAATACATGTTCAAGGGCTGAAGTCATGGAATACGGGCTGTTCCTGGGGTGCAACGTTCCTGCAGTGAGGCCCGACGTCGAGCGGGCAATCAGGCTCTCGATGCCTCGGCTAGGGGCGGAGCTGGTCGACCTGCGGGGGGCGGCCTGCTGCCCGGCGTTCGGCACGTTCCCGTCCGCGGACGAGGCGGCCTCGCTGGCCGTGAGCGCCTGGAACTTCTCCATAGCCGAGGAGCTCGGTGTAGAGATGGTCACGGAGTGCGGCTCCTGCTACAGCTCGCTCAGGATCGCCAGGAAGAGGCTCCTCGAGGACGACGAGATGCGCGGGAGGGTGGACCTGCTGCTCGCCAGGGGCGGCAGGACCTTCCGGGGAACGGTCGTGGTTCGGCACATCATCGATGTCCTCTACAACGACATCGGCACGGAGAGGATCCGCGGCGCGGTGGAGCGCTCGCTGGAGGGCTTCGTCGCCGCCGTCCAGTACCCCTGTCACACCCTCTACCCGAGCGAGACCGTCGGCTTCGACTCGCCCGGCAGACCCGTCATGCTCCGCAGCCTTGTCGAAGCCCTCGGAGCCGAGGTAAGGTCCTACAGCAGGGAGCTGCAGTGCTGCGGGGGCGCGGGCGGGTTCACCAAGGGCAGCTTCGCCGCGGCATCGGAGTTCGCGATCAGGAAGCTGAGGGCGATGAAGGAGGAGACCGCCGCCGACATGGCGGTCGTGTCCTGCATCACGTGCCTGGAGCACCTCGACAGGATGCAGGTCGAGATGAACAGGCGCGACGGGGGCGACTCGTGCTCCATCCCCGTATTCGACTACAACCAGCTGCTGGCGTTGTGCATGGGCTTCGATCCGGCCGAGGTGGCATCGATATCGGGAATCGACAGGAACAGGCTTGTGGAAAGGATAAGGGGCCCCCGTCCCGCGGGAGCCCCCTGATCGTCGAGACCGGCTAGACGCAGCCGTCCGGCTTGGGAAGACCCGCTATCCTGCAGGCCCCCCTCGCGGGCCCCTTCGGGAAGAGCCCGTAGATCTCCTGCAGCTTCAGTCCGCTCTGCTTGCAGAGGCTCCTGACCGTCGGCGCCATGTCCGACTGCTTCCAGAAGTCCCGGATGAAATTGATTATCTCCCAGTGCTTCGGCCCCAGCTCCTCTATCCCGTCGATCCTCGCGAACTCCGCCGCGACCGCCTCGCTCCAGCGGGTCGGGTCCTGAAGGAAACCGTCGCCGTCGACCTCGAGTTCGATCCCGTCTATCTGCATCCTGTCCATATTCGAACCGCCTCCAGTCGCGGGGCCGTGTCTACTTCGGCCTGATCGAGGCGATCTCGCGGACGGCATCGATCGCCGCGTCGATCTCCTCTTCGGTGTTGAACGGCCCGACGCTGAATCTCACGGTTCCGTGGATCTCCTCGGTGCCGATGTAGGTGTGAACAAGCGGGGCGCACTGCAGGCCGGTGCGCGTCGCGATCCCGTGGTCGACGTCGAGCATCGTGCCGACGTCACCAGCCACCAATCCCTCGATGTTCATGCTGAGGACCGGGTTCTGGTTCTCGGTGTCCTCCGCGCAGTAGGTCCTCACCCCGTCGATGGCCTGCATGCCCCTGCGCATCTTGTCCCAAAGGGCGATCTCGCGGTCGTGGATGTTGTCGATGCCCTGCTCGAGGACCCACTTCACGCCTGCGCTGAGCCCGGCCACGCCGACCGTGTTCAGAGTGCCCGACTCCATCCTGTACGGGAACTCGTCGAGATGGTAGGGATGCGCAGAGCGGACGCCGGTGCCCCCGAAGACCGTGCATCTGATGGGCACGTCCTCGGCCACGTACGATCCGCCGATGCCGGTGGGGCCCATGAGACACTTGTGACCGGTGAAGGCGAGCAGGTCTATGTTCATCGCCTGGACGTCGATGGGTACCGCACCCGCGCTCTGGCTGGCGTCGACTGCGAAGAGCACGCCGGCCTCCCTGCAGATCCGCCCGATCTCGCCGACCGGCTGCACCGTTCCGATGATGTTGGAGGAGTGGTTGATGATCACGAGCCTGGTGTTGCTGCGGATGGCCCGCCTGACGTCCTCGGGGTCGATGTATCCGTGAGAGTCGAACGGAACGAGGGTGACTTCGACCCCGCCGTCGCGCTTCAGGTGGTTCAGGGGGCGTAGGACGGAGTTGTGCTCGAGGTTGCTCGAGACGATGTGGTCGCCGGGGGAGACGGTCCCCATGATGATCCTGTTGAGGGCCTCGGTGGCGTTGTAGTTGAATGTCAGGCGGTTGGGGTCGGTCCCGTTGAACATGCCCGTGAGGAGCTTGCGCGTGGAGTGGACGACCTCCTCGGCCTCGAGGGCCTTGTCGAAGCCCGAGCGGCCGGGGCTGACCCCGTGCGACTGGTAGAACTCCTTCATGAAGTCGTAGACGACCTGGGGCTTCGGGAACGACGTCGCGGAGTTGTCGAGGTAGATCAGCTTGTCCATCCGCCTTCCTTTCATGTGCGGCGAGGAGCGTGGTCCGGACGCGATGCCGGAAACCGATCGAAAACGTAGGTGAACAATACAACCGACCGTGCCCATGTCCAAGCACCCCTGCCCCGAACACCCTTCGGTTTTCAGATCTTTAACTTGCGCTCTGCAAAGTCCTGCCAGTCAAGCATCTGCAAATCGGGTATCCAGGCTGGTCGCTGATGGCCGGCCGATGACCGCCGCTGGCAACCTGTCCGGGCCGGTACCGCAGCGGGCGTTCAGGGCGCTCGGGCAAACAGCAGGTCACTCTCCGCGCTTACCTTGGAAGCTGTCCACTCCGGTGCCGAAATCCAGCGATGCCATGGTTCATCCCCCTATCACCTTTGCGAACAGGCGGATCGTCATCCATAGGTTGCCGGATCACACATCCCACCATCCGGGGATGGGTCGGTATACCCTGGTGGGATCAGGGACCACTCGAGAAAAGTGCTGCTGGCGCCCTGGCGGAGATGCCCTGTAGATGAGCATCTGTGCAAACCACGGATATTCGATTTCCAGACTGCTGCCAGACAACGCCTTGCAAGGCGTAAGTCAACGATTTCAAACCCGAAGGGGTCAGGGGAGGAGCAGGAGGCTGGCGGTGTCGGTCATGACGCCGCTGGAGGCCCTGACGAGGTAGACCCCCGGGGGTACCACCGCCGCTGCAGGGAAGCAGACCATCGTCTCGGGAGAGGGATCGGCGCATGAGCTCCACACAAGCCTTCCCGAGAGATCGTAGATCTCGACCGCGACGAGGCCGGTCACGCCCTCGCCCGCCGACAGCTCGACGGTGCAGGCCGTCGAAGCCGGATTCGGCCGGATCCCCGTGATCTCCAGCCCGGCCGGGCCGGGAGCCTGCCCATCGCCGATGCCGACCCCCGTGCCCTCCGTGATGTCCACCCTGGTGTCCGCCAGGAGATCATCGAAGCTCTCCACCAGTCCCGACGGCCAGGAGATCTCCACCTCGATCGGCCCTGTGGACGAGCCGAGGCCGAAGACCAGGCTCTTCGCGTCCATGTCGCCCATGCCGTGACCGCCGTCGACCCTCTGGTACGAGGTCCGTCCGCCGGCCGTGCAGCGAACCACCGCGCCGATGGCGCTGCGGTTGGATACCGTTCCGATCAGGGTCAGGTGCAGCCAGTGGTTCTCCAGCCCGTCGCACCGCAGGAGCGAGTTGCCGAAGTGCGTGGCCAGGAATACGTCGATGTCGCCGTCCCCGTCGTAGTCGCCGAAGGCTGTGCCGAAGGGGTCCGGCGGATCGTCGATGCCCAGGGCGGGCGCGATGTCGGTGAACGGGCCGATGCCGTTGTTGCGGTAGAGACGGTTCGAGTTGACGTGGTTCGACGAGAAGAGGTCGACGAGCCCGTCGCAGTCGATGTCGAGGAATGTGGCCGTGCGGCCGTCGCCGACGTCGGACACGCCCATGGCCACCGTCACGTCCTGGAAGGTCCCGTCGCCGAGGTTGCGGTAGAGCGTGTTTCGCGGGCTCGAGATGTTCACGGAGTAGAGGTCGAACCAGCCGTCCCCGTCATAGTCGCCGGCGCAGACCCCCGAGGTGCCGTAGGGGTCGCCGACCCCCGCGGACGCGCCGACCTCCGTGAATGTCCCGTCCCCGTCGTTGCGATAGAGCAGGTTGGCGCTGCCGTTGCGCCCGATGTAGCAGTCCTCCAGCCCGTCGTTGTCGTAGTCGACCCAGGCGCAGCTCCTGCCACCGGTCTGGATCCCCGAGGCGGCGGCGCACTCCGTGAAGCTCCCCCCCCCGTCGTTGTGGAACAGGTAGTTCGTTGTGCCGCAGAGGAAGATGTCGAGCAGGCCGTCGTCGTCGTAGTCGACCCAGGAGCACCTCCAGGAGTAGGTCCCGGAGACGGGCGCCGTGTCGCTGACGTCGTCGAAGAGCATCGAGCCTATGTTGTGGTAGAGCTTCGTCTCGATGTAGCCGAAAGAGATGAACACGACATCGTCCAGCCCGTCGTCGTCGTAGTCGCCCAGGGCGAAGTTGCGGGCCTCGCTCGAGAGGCCGGAGCCGGAGACGACGTTGGTGAAGGAGTTCCCGTCGTTCCTGAACAGGAAGGTGTTCATGCCGCTCGAGGTCGATACGAGGAGGTCGAGGTCCCCGTCACCGTCGAGGTCGCTCCAGCCGGCGCCGCTACCCAGCCCGGAGACGCTGATCCCCATTGCGGAGGTGACGTCGGTGTAGACCTGTGCAGCCCCTGCGGGTACGGGAACAGCCAGCACCGACGCAAGGAAGATGGTCGGAAGGGTTCCGGCAGATAGGATCCTCATTAGACCGACCTCCCACGCGATAGTCGAGAATGCACCGGACTTCGTCCACCAGGAATCAGATACGATACGGGGACTGGCGACGTCAAACCCGCAGCGGCAGGGTCTCGCGGCTAATCGAAATGTACAATTCATAGTTACATATAGACAATAATATGGCTATATTTGACATGCATCAGAATCAGCGTTAAATCTCTCGAATGATCAAGAATGTTTGTACGCCTGATTCTCGAACCGTGGATTGGGGTGTGACCATGAACCGATCGCTGAAGTCTCATTCCTGGGCTCTCCTGCTGACCGGCCTGCTGGCCGGGATATCCCATGCCCAGTGCCAGCTCGCGTTCAACGATCCCCCCGAGCAGGTCGATCTCTCCACCCTGGTCGACCCCTCGATGTTCGACGGCATCGATCCGGAAACCGAGGTCCTGACCGACTTCCCGACTTGCAGCCTGCCCATGCTGAGGGCGTATGCCTACAGCCTCTTCGAGACGGGTGAACACGAACTCCAGGCAAGGATCTACACCTACATCCTCCGGCACGAGCGAAGCGTACTCGATCTCTACAACCTGGCATGCTGCTATTCGAGGATGGGGATGGCCGACAAGACGCTCGAATACCTCGGCCAGGCCTTCGCCTACGGCTACGAGGACATCGGCTGGGTCGAGCAGGACAGCGACATGGACATCATCCGCGGCACGCCGGGCTACCGGGATCTCCTGGACAGCTACAGAGTGCTGATCGCAGAGCGGGATTCAAGGCAGGGAATGAGGCTCATGGTCGAGTGCCCGTCCATGCTTCCCTGCAGGCTCGTCCTGCCGGAGGACTTCGACCCCTCCCTGCCACATTCTCTCGTGATCGGCCTGCACGGGGCGGGCGACACCGCCGAGCGCTTCAGCAGGCTTCCCGGCTACTTCGGGGACGGCGACTTCATCTATGTGGCCCCGGAGGCTCCATATCCCGTCCAGGGAACCGACACCTACGTGTGGTTCGACGGGCCGATGGACTCGGGAGACGAGGCCGCGCTCGCCAGGGATCTACTCGTCGAGTACCTCGACAACGTCATCTCCGAGATGCGCGGCATGTACACGATCGACGAGATCTACCTGGTAGGGTTCAGCCAGGGGGCTGCAGTGGCCTACATGGAGGGGATCTCCAGGCCGGACCTCATAGACGGGATAGTCGTCTTCGGCGGCTGGCTCGATCCGGCGTGGTTCACGGAGTCCGAGCTTTCCGCGGCCGACGGCCTCAGAGTCTTCATCGCCCACGGGAGCGAAGACAACATCCAGCTGGCGGAGCAGTCGCACGCCATCCTGGACGAGTTCGACTACGATGTGGCCTACCGCGAGTTCCCCGGAGGGCACTTCATCCATCTCGACACACTGCTCGAGGCAGTCGGATGGATGGGCGAGTAGCCGCCGGCGGAAGGCCGGTGTCTGCCGCATGAGGAAGGCGGCCTATCGGCTGATGCGGGGGCGGAACCTCCGGAGCGTCGTCGCAGGCGCGCTCGGGATCTACGGCCTGGATCCGGTCGGCATCGCTCTCGTCAGCGACCAGACGAACTGCTCCTTCAGGGTGGATGTCCCCGGGGGCGGGAGGTTCTTCCTGAAGGTCCTGGACAGCTCCTCCTGCCACGGCTCCGAGGAGCTGAAACCCGCTCTGGAGTGGCAGGACACACTTGCCAGGGAGAGCGGAGCGAGGGTTCCCCGCGTGTATCGCACACCCCTCGGGGAACCTGTCTGCGAGGTGGAGGACCCTGGTTCCGGGAGACACGTCTGCACCCTCGAGGAGTGGATTCCGGGAAGGCGACCCGGCGCCGAGCCGTCTACAACCCTCTCGGGCAGGCTCGGCGAGACGGCAGCCCTGTTCCACCGCCACTCCGCATCCTTCCGCATGCCGCAGGGCCTGAGGACGAGAACCTATGGGAGCGTGTTCCCCTACTCGGTTCCCGGATTCGAGCGGGCCGAGCCGGTGCTGCTTTTCACGCCGGGCTCGCGAACAGGTCTGACGCCGGAGTCGTGCAGGGTGTTCGCCCGGGCCGGTGACCTCGTCGGGCAGGAGATCGAATCCCTCTACTCGCGGGGCGCGGCCCCCCGGCTGATCCACTGCGACCTGCATCCCTGGAACACGAAGACATTCAGGAGAACTACCGCCATTCTCGACTTCGAGGACACGCTGCTGGGCCACCCCGAGCAGGACATCGCCACATCGCTCTACTACTTCAGATACCGTCCCCGGTGGGCCGACCATCTGGCGGCGTTCAGGTCCGGTTATTCGCTCCACCTCGACTGGCCGTTCGATGAGCCGCGGAGGCTCGAGAGGCTGATCGCGGGCAGGGGTCTTCTGCTGGCGAACTTCGTGCTCGGGCTGGAGGGTGCCGAGGCGTCGGAGATGAAGAGGACCTACCTGCCCCTCGTCGAGGACAGGATGGGGATGATCCTCTCGTAGGGGCGCGGAGGATGGCTCCTGAGGCGGAACGGATCATGTCGCCGGGACACGACCGGGTGGTCGGGCCGCAGGTAGCCCTGTGCTGAATTCTTCGGCATAGTCCCTTCTACGGGAAGTACGGTCGGTGGACCCGCGCCAGGCAGACCCAGGGCTCTGCTGAACGAGGTGAGCGTCATGAGTCCCGCCCTTGAGCGGTTCGACGGCGATGCTCCGGGGGATCGCACCCATGATCCCGACATTCTGATCTCCTGCTTCGATGACACATCGGACGGCTTCCTGCTCATCGATGCCGACGGCAGGATAGCCGACGCGAACGATGCCGCCTCGGAACTGACCGGCATTCCGCCGGAGGATCTCATGGGCGCTTCGTTCGGAGACATCCAGGTCACGGGCAGTTCGGGCATCGTCCGTCGCGACGGCGTCACCGTGCAGGCGGAGATCACCATGCGCAGCCTTACGGGCGGGAGGACGATCTGCAGGATCAGGCCCATCCACGACTGCAGCCTCGCCGAGGAGGACCTCCGTCTGTCGGAGGAGAAGTACCGCACCCTGGTGGAGAACACGAACGACGTGGTCTTCTCGGCCGACGAGAGCGGGATCGTGACCTATGTCAGCCCGGCCATCGAGAGGATGACCGGCCGGACGGCCGAAGCGGTCACGGGCAGACCCTTCACCGAGTTCATCCACCCCGACGATCTCCCCGGCCTGGTGCAGAGCTTCAGGAACACCCTGGAGAACAGGCTCGAGTCCTACGAGTTCAGGATCTTCGCTGCCGACGGGTCGACACTGCATGTGAGGACGTCGAGCCGGCCTCACTTCTCGGGTGGAAGGCTGGTGGGGATCACAGGGGTGATGGTCGATCTCACCGCGCGCAAGCTCGCGGAGGACGAACTCGGACGATACCGGGAGCGGCTCGAGGATCTTGTCGCGGAACGGACCTCCGATCTGGCGCGGGCGAACAGGATGCTCAAGATACTCACGGACTGCAACCAGACCATAGTCAGGGGAGTCGATGAGAACACGCTCCTGCAGAGCGTCTGCGATCTGATAGCCGACGCGGGGGGATACCCTCTCGCCTGGGTAGGCCTCGCGAGGGATGACGGCTCGGTGGGTGTCGCCGCCAGGGCGGGACGGCATTCCGACTTCCTCGACTCGGCCGACATCAGGTGGGTCGACACCGCCAACGGCAGGGGTCCCACCGGAACGACGATCCGGACGGGACTGGCCCAGGTGGTCCGCGACACCAGGACGGGGGAGGGGCTTGAGCCATGGAGGGATGAGGCGCTCCGCCGGGGATTCCTCTCGTCGATGTCGCTGCCGATCCGCTGCGAGGGAGCCGTGACGGGCGCTCTGACCATCTACGCGCCCGTCGAGGACGCCTTCCACGAGGCCGAAGCCGATCTCCTGAACGAGCTGGCGAGCGACCTCTCCTTCGGGATCACGGCTCTCAGGCAGCGGACGGCTAGGAACCAGGCCGAGAAGGCGCTCATAGAGAGCGAGGCAAGGTACCGCGGGCTCGTCGAGATGTCGCCGGATGCCATCGCGGTGCACGACGGCAGGCAGCTCCTCTTCGTGAACTCGGCCGCAGCCGACCTGATGGGCCTGGAGGACAAGGACAGCGCCATCGGGATGAGCGTCCTTGGCTTCGTCCACCCCGATTCCCGGCCGATCGTGGCCGCGAGGGTCAGGGAGATGTTGTCCGAATGGAAGATGGCCCCGCTGGTGGAGGAGAGGTTCCAGAAGGTGGACGGCACTCCCGTCGATGTCGAGACCGTTGCGATGGCGGTCATGTGGGAGGGCACCCCGGCCGTGCAGGTCTCCTTCCGCGACATCTCCGGGCGCAAGCGGGCCGAGGCCGAACGGGACAGGCTTCAGGCGCAGCTCGTGCAGGCGCAGAAGATGGAGCTTCTGGGCAGCCTGGCCGGAGGGCTGGCGCACGACTTCAACAACATGCTCGCCGTCATACTGGGTCATGCGGAACTGATGCGCGGCGGCCTATCCGAGGGTGACCCGCTGCTGGGCGAGCTCGGGGAGATAGAGAAGGCCGCGAGGCGCTCATCGGACCTGACGATGCGCCTGCTCGCGTTCGCGAGGAAGCAGACCATCGCTCCGAGGGTGCTCGACCTCAACTCGACCATATCCGCACTTCTCGGGATGCTGGGGCGGCTCATCGGTGAGGGCATCGATCTGGTCTGGAGGCCGGCCGACGACCTCTGGGCCGTGAGGGTGGATCCCGTGCAGATCGACCAGGTTCTTACGAACCTGTGCGTGAACGCCCGTGACGCCATATCCGGCGTGGGCACGGTGATCATCGAGACCAGGAACGTCCGGGTGCGGGAGCAGGGGGAGCGGAGGGCGCACCACCTGCCGGCCGGCGAGTACGTCCTCCTCTCCGTCTCCGACGACGGCAGCGGAATGGACGAGACCACGCAGGCCCACCTGTTCGAGCCATTCTTCACGACGAAGGAAACCGGGCTCGGAACAGGGCTGGGGCTCGCGACGGTTTACGGCATAGTGAAGCAGAACAATGGTTTCATCGATGTCATAACCGCTCCGCGAGAGGGTTCCACATTCCTGATCCACCTCCCCAGGGATCCGGGCAGAGCGGAACCCGCCCAGGCGACCGCTCCAGGGATGCAGGCCGGGCCGGCCCGTGGCATGGAGACCATACTGCTGGTCGAGGACGAGCCCGGCATCCTCGCGGTATGCCACAGGATCCTCGAGGAGCTCGGCTACACGGTCCTCAGCGCAGACACCCCGGGCAGGGCGATGGAATTGGCCGGGGAGAACCGTGGCAGGATAGATCTGCTGGTGACCGACGTCGTGATGCCCCAGATGAACGGCCCGGAGCTGTACAGGCGTCTGGTCGCGGACATGCCAGATCTCGACTGTCTATACATGTCCGGCTACTCGGCGGACTTCATCTCCCGACAGGGCGTCCTGGACGAGAGCGTCAACTTCATCCAGAAGCCCTTCTCGATGAATGAGCTGGCGGACGGGATCAGGAAGGCCCTGGGCCACAGGCGCGAGTAGACGTCTCATCGCCGACCACGGTCCGGGAGAGGGCGTGTACGGGGCGGAGAGCAGGCCGCATCCGGTCGCCGGGAGGTTCCGATGGCATACGAGGGAGTCTGTTTCGAGCTTTCCGTGAACTGCCCGCGCTGCGAGAAGGCCATCGCCCTCAACCGCGTCGCCGGGAGCGTCCTCTGCGATTCATGCAGGAACGTCCTGGAGCTGCCCGTTTCGTTCTGGCGCAGCGTAGTGGGGGATGCCATCGCCGAGAGCCTAGCGATGGCCCCGGACGAGGGGCGGAGCACCACGATGATAGGCTGCGGGATCGGCGTGACTCTGCACGGGCTCTACGGTCGCCAGGCACCCCGGTGCGGCAACCCGGCCTGCAAGCGACCCATCCCCGGGGATGTCGTGAGGAGAGGGATCGAGAGCGGGCTGGTGGAGCATGTCTGCCCCTCCTGCGGCTCGAAGGTTGCCATGCGCATACCCCCAGAATGGTTTGCAGGGATCCATCCCCACCTGAGGCTTATCGCAGGCGAATCCTCGACCGGAGATCAGGCCTCGGGGACCGAAGGATCGGAGGGCATCCCCTTCCACTGCTACCACTGCGGGGGATCCCTGTCCCTCGACCCGGAGAACCGGACCGTGGAATGCACCTACTGCGGCAACCAGGTGACCGTACCGGACGAGATCTGGGTGCGTGTCAACCCGGCCCCTGAGAAGCACCGCTGGTTCGCGGTCCTGGACATCGGTGACTCGAAGGGGGCGCTCCCCGGCGATACGGACTCCTTCTGCGGCATGGCCACGGCACCGGACGGCCAGCTGATAGCCCTCTACCACGCGGACGACGACGGGGAGGCAGGGCACCCCTGCCGCATCCTGAGGGCCGACGGCGAAGGTCTCCTGCGCTGGCTGCAGGATGGCGTGGAGTTCGGGGACGGTTCGACGCTCCTGCTCTCTGCGGCCGACGGCTCGGTCTGCATCCATGACGACGACGGCAGGCTCCTGAGGTTCATCGACCTCGAGACGGGGGAGCCGGTGGGGACAGTGGAATCCTCTGAGAACGATGAGGACGAGTCGAGGATGCATCTCGACTACTGCGACATCGCCTGCGATGTCGACGGAACGATCCTGCACCACAGGGACGGCCGGGCGCTGCGCCGCTTCGACCGCAGGGGCGTTCGTCTCGACCTGTGGCCCGGGCACGGGGGGGGAGGGTTCCTGAAGAACCTTCTCAGGTCCGCATCCGGCGGCTTCGAATCGCCTGCGTTCGAGTCGCTCGGCAACCAGCCGTCATCCCTCCCCTCGGACATCATCCTGCGGATGGGCTGGGACGGCCGCCTGCACATCATGTCCGAAAACGGGCGGAATCTCGCGACATACGACCGGGACGGCGTCCTGCTCCGAAACACGAGGCTCGACACAGAGGGCATGGTGGGGGAGGTGCACGACTTCGGCGTAGACCGCAGCGGCAGGGTCTTCGTCCTCTTCGAGCACTCCCGGACCTGTCGTGACACGAACTACCCCCACCTGGGGCGCATACTCCCCGGAGGCGGGTTCGAGAACTGGGCCGGACCGCTCTCCGAGATCCACAGGGTGTTCCTGGGCGAGTATTCGCGCCATCTCGCGGTCGCACCGGACGGGCACTGCTTCGTGGCTTACGATTTCACCGACATGCGCCGGATCTCGCCCGACGGGGAGATCGTATGGCGCAGCCCCGGAACGGCGGGTAACGAGGAGAGCCAGCTGGAGGACCTCGAACAGAACATGAAGGGGAAGAGGCTGGTCGGTGACCGGTCATGACGGGGTCAGGCTACTCAAGCCGTAATCCGATGCTATGCAATATCATGGAACATGCAGGGTCAGGCTACTCTATCGAATGGCGTGTTCAGGCCACTCCGCCATGCCCTGCGGCCCCGGCGTCTCACCGGTTGGGCAGCTCGGAACCGATCCGCATCACACGCGGTCGGGAGGGGATTGCATCATGGGCCGGGTGACCGGTTGATTCCGCACCACGGAGGTATCAGGGAGGATTCGCGGTCGCGCGCTGCCAGGATGCGCTCGCCTGAAAGGCTTGCGATCCTCGAGGTCGGCCGGGTTGTGACGATGGCCATCGAGGGAATGGATGCTCGAACCATGCTGGATGTCGGTGCAGGACCCGGCGTCTTTGCAGAGGCCTTCAGGGATGCCGGGCTCGAAGCAATGGCGCTCGACATCGACATGGGAATGCTCCGCATCGCACGGGATCTCGTGCCCGGAATCCGTACGGTCCGGTCCTCCGCCGAGGCGATGTCATTCCAGGACGGATGCTTCGACCTGGTCTTCCTGGGATTTGTCCTCCACGAGTCGCCGGATCCGCTGCGTGCGCTCTCGGAGGCTCGACGCACCTCTTATGCGAGGGTTGCCGTTCTCGAGTGGCCGTATGTCGAGACGGGCATGGGTCCCCCGCTCCGGGAGAGGTTGAGCCCGGGGACCCTTCAGGACCTGTGCCGGAGCGCGGGTCTTCGATCGATCACATCGAGGACGGTCGGAGGAGCAGTCCTGAACCTTCTGGACAAGCCTGTCTGATCCGGCCGGGGTTCGCCTTCCGGTAAGAGCCGGCCTGTCGGGACCGGATACCTGTCGAGAAGGCGGTTCCGGAGTGTCGCCGGGCATCGCTGCCTGCCCGTGAAATGGAGTAGCCTGACCCTCCAGTTTTCAGGATGTTGTAGAACATGAAGATGCGGCTTGAGTAGCCTGACCCCGATCGAGCCGCCTCGAATCCGACTTGTGCCTGAACGTGTGCCCGCCTCCGAAAAGCATGTGTCCGAGGACGAGCAGCCCGAC
The DNA here is from genome assembly GCA_964603785.1 of uncultured bacterium. Lineage (GTDB taxonomy): Bacteria > Fermentibacterota > Fermentibacteria > Fermentibacterales > Fermentibacteraceae > CAZRWD01. The sequence goes on along the minus strand of CAZRWD010000001.1, from coordinate 590,603 downwards.
GGCCTGCCAGTAGCTCACCTCCGGCAGCCCGAAGATCTCCGGCATCAGTGCATTCCACAGCGCCCTGGCCGCGAGTCCGAACAGCAGCGCCAGCAGGCATGCCGCCAGCACGCCCGTGACGACCATCACCACGATTCTCGCCGGGTTGCGTCTCATCACCCATCTCCCCCCTTTCCAGCGGGATCCATTCTTGCCTTGAGAGTCAGCATCGCACGTCTCTTGCGCGAAAGGAGTGTATTGACCGGCACCCCCGTCTCGGCCGAGATGTCCGCATATCTCCTGCCCTCGATCTCGATCTGCAGGAAGATCCTCCTCTGCTCCGGAGGCAGCGCGTCGAGTGCGGCGAGCAGATCAGCCCTGAGTGCCAGCCTGGCGGCATCCTCGCATGGCGTGACTCCGGCCGGGTCGGCGATGCATGCGTCGCCTCCGTCCCCACAGTCACCGAAGAGGGCCTCCAGCGATGACTCCCTCCGGCCACGGCGCCTGTAGAGATCAACGATCCTGTTACGGGCCACGACGAAGAGCCAACCGGCGGCATTGTCGAGGGCCTCGACCATGTTCCATCTCGAGCAGAGGGCCAGGAACACGTCCTGCATCACGTCGAGGGAGTCCTCCTCCGAGGAGACCCGCGCGCGGATGTAGGCCGAGAGGGCTCCCGCCTCCCTTTCGATCAGCTCTGCGAGTCTCGACATCCGCTGCATCACCTCCCGGGGATAAAGTCGTTCGGACTGCTCGAATATTGCATCCTTCGCCCGGGTCGTTCGCTGAACCAGCGTTTCGCACTCACGGGAACGGACGGGTGTCCTCCCCTCCAGGAGCCATGTCTCCAGATCATGGACGGCGAAGGCGGTCCCGCGCGGAATGGAGCAGCCTGTCCCCGGCTTGTCAGGTCGATGTAGAACATGGGTTTGCGGCCTGGGTGGCCTGCCCCCGATTCTCCTCGTATCTTCGTCGGAACATCGGAGGGGTGATTGGAGAGACCAGCAGCAGGCGGGTCCCGTCGCGATCCCTATCTCGCGTTCAGGAGATCGCCGGTGCGCAGCCTGCTCTTCGGCGGCCTCCTCATACATGTGGGCGCCGCAGCGCAGAGCCTGGCGATCGGCTGGGAGATGTACCAGCGGACGGACCAGGCCATGGCGCTGGGCCTGATAGGACTCGTCCAGGCCCTGCCCATGCTTCTCTTCACCCTGCCATCAGGATACCTCGCCGACGTCTTCGACCGCAGGAAGCTGATAATGACAGGCATGGCGGGCACCACCCTGACTTCCCTCGCACTGGCCCTGTTCAGCCATCTGCAGGGTTCTATATCGTGGATGTACGTCCTTCTGTTCTTCGACGCGGCGTTCCACAGGCTCGCCGGACCGGCCGCGGTCTCGCTCCTGCCCGTGCTGGTCCCGCAGGACGAGTTCGAGGGCGCCGTGAAGTGGAGGATCACCTTCTCGCAGCTCTCCGCCGTCGCGGGTCCCGCACTGGGCGGGCTCATCATCTCGAGGAGCATCGTGGCCGCGTATCTCTTCAGCGCGGCGACCACCGTCGTGTACATCGCCCTCATCGGACGGATGAAGGTACCGGATGCCCCGAGGACCCACAGGGGCGACATGCTCCGGCAGGTGGGCGAGGGCATCAGGTTCGTCTGGAGCCGCAGGCTCATACTCGGCAGCATCTCCCTCGACATGTTCGCCGTTCTGCTCGGGGGGGCGGTCTACCTGCTGCCGGTGTTCGCGCGCGACATCATCAGGCATCCCCCCTTCGGGCTCTCGCCCGAGGAGGTCCTCGGCTGGCTGAGGGCGGCGCCTGCGGCGGGCTCGATCGCGATGGCTCTGATCCTGGCCCACATGCCGCCCATGAGGAAGGCGGGGAGGACGCTCCTGCTGGCTGTGGCCTCCTTCGGCGCCGCGACGGTGGTCTTCGGTCTTTCGAGGGACTTCTGGCTCTCGTTCGCCATGCTGTTCCTCACGGGCTTCTTCGACAACGTGAGCATCGTGGTCAGGCATACGCTCGTGCAGCTGCGCACACCCAACGAGATGCGGGGGCGGGTCTCCGCCGTGAACTCCGTCTTCATCGGATCGTCGAACGAGCTGGGCGGGTTCGAGTCCGGTCTCGTGGCGCAGTTCCTCGGTCCGGTCGCATCAGTCGTGAGCGGCGGGATCGGGACCCTGCTGGTCGTCGCCGCCTGGACCAGGCTCTTCCCGGAGCTTCGCCGCTTCGGCAGGCTGGATCCCGGGGACCCACACGCACCGGAGGAGGCTTCCCAGGCTTGACGAGCCGGAGGCCGCGTTCATAATCCCCTGACCGAACGGTCAGTCATCGGAGGGACATGAACGGCAGGGACCTGATCCTGGAGGCGGCTGAGCAGCTCTTCGTAGATAAGGGCTTCACGGGCACCTCCATGAACGGCATCGCCGCAAGGGCCGGTGTTGCGAAGAGTCTGATCTACCACCACTTCGGCTCGAAGCAGGACCTGTGGAACACCGTCGTACTGAGATTCCACGAAAGGTCCGGCATCTTCGAGAGGCTGGACGAGGCCCTCTCGAGCGAGGACACCGGGCGGCTCATCGACCTCATCTCCGGCGAGGACGGCCTCTTCGGCTTCCTGAGGGGCAACCCGGGGTTCGTCAGGATGGAGTCCTGGCTGAACCTGGAGAGGGAGTTCGAGCCGGGGTGCCCCGAGGATGCACTGAGGGCCAGGGTCCTGGACAGGATAGCCCGGCACCAGCGAGAGGGCAGGCTGAGGGGGGACGTCGACCCGAGGGTGGTCCCCGTCGTGTTCATCTCGGTCCTCCTGCACTGGTTCACCGCTAGGTGGTCGCTCTCCCGCTGGATAGACCCGGAGCTCCCGGAGGATCGGCTCGACCAGATCTTCATCCGCGGTGCCATCGATATCCTCCTCGGAGGTCTGATCCCGCATGCGAAGAGATGAGGCCCTGGCAGGGGCGATGCTCCTGGCGGCGGTTCACGGATGTGCGGGAGGCGGCCCGGCGGTCCCCCCCCCGAGGGCGGTCAGGACCGTCGTCGTCGAGCCGGCCTCCATATCGCGCACGACGGTGGTGCCCTGCGTTCTGGAGGGGGCCGACGAGGCGGTGGTCACGGTCCCGGTCGCGGCCATGGTGACTGCGGTCCACGTGGCCGAGGGTGATCTCGTAGAGGAGGGCGACCTCCTCGTCTCTCTGGAGACGGACGCAGTCCACGGCGCCGCCGTCGCAGCGGCGGCCGCCAGGGTGTCCGCCGCCGGCGCGGCGCTGGAATACGCGGAGTCGATGCGCTGCCGTGCCGAGACTCTACATGGTTCCGGGGCGATAACCCCTGGCGAGTGGGAGGACGCGGTCGCAACGGAGGCCGCCGCCTCGGCCGCCCTCCGCCTGGCGGAGGCGGGGCTCGGGGATGCCCGGGGCGCCGAGACGAGTTCGTCGGTCAGGGCTCCCTTCCCGGGGCTCGTGACAAGGGTCTGGGCGAGGGTCGGCAATCCGGCCTCGGGCAGCCTGGTCGCCCTCTCCGGCGGCGGGTTCCTGCAGGCCACCCTTCTGCTCGCACCGGCCGGGCTGCATGACCTGAGGCCCGGTCTGCCGGTGTTCCTGACCGCGTCCAGATACCCCGGGGACCTCTTCGAGGGCGTGATCACGGCGGTCTCCCCGGCCGTCGATCCGCTCTCCGGGCTCGTACCGGCCAGGGCGCAGTTCCCGAATCCTGACGGCAGGCTCTTCGCAGGCATGGCCGGAACGGCCGGCATCGCACTCGAGACCGACACGGCGGCGATCGTCGTTCCCCAGTCGGCGATGCTGCGGACCGGCTCGGGAGGCTGGACGGTCGCGGTCGTCGAGGACGGTGCCGCACGCTTCCGGGATGTCGAAACGGGCATCCGGAGCGGGTTCACCTGGCAGGTCACCTCGGGGCTCGAACCCGGAGACAGTCTCGTCCTCGTCGGGGTGACCTCGCTGACGGAGGGCGACACCGTGAGGGAGGCGCCCAGGTGAGCCTGCCCGGGATCGCCTCGAAGCGCAGGATCACCTTCCTGATGCTGTTCCTGCTGATGGGGGGCGCTGGCCTCTTCGGTCTCACGCGGATGGGTGTCGACTACTTCCCGGAGGTCGACCTCGGTGAGATCTTCATCGTCACCGTCCTCCCCGGGGCCGGTCCCGAGGAGGTCGAGAGCCTCGTCTCCAGACCCGTGGAGGACGCGGTCACCGGCGTGGAGGACGTGAAGAGCGTCGAGTCGGACAGCAGGGCCTCCCTCAGCACGGTCAGCGTCAAGGTCAACCTCGGGGCCGACATAGACCAGGTCAGGCAGGACATCCTCGACGCCGTCGAGAAGGCCGCTCCCGGGCTTCCGGAGAACGCCGGGGATCCGCTCGTCTTCGCGCTCGAGAGCAGCATGAAGCCCCTCATGATCGTCAACTTCTCCAGCGATGCGCTTGGCGGGGCGGAACTGCGGCGCCTGGTCGAGGAGGAGATCCAGCCCGTCCTGGCCAGGGTCGAGGGCATCTCCAGCGCGGACGTGTCGGGCGGCGAGATCAGGCAGATCAACGTGGACGTGGACCCGGTGCTCCTCTGGGCCAGGGGGATCACCGTCTCCCAGGTCTACGCGGCCCTTTCCGCGGTCGGCTCGGACCAGCCCGGGGGGGATATCGAGGACGACGGGCTGGAGATCTCGCTCAGCATCGGCAGCGGTTTCACGAGCCTCGACCAGGTGAGTGACCTCGTCATCGGGTCGCACGGCGGGAACCCGGTGAGACTCGGCGACGTCGCCACGGTGGAGGACGGCTACAGGGACCCCACGGCGATCACCACCCTGAACGGGACCGGCACGGTGATCCTCGTCTTCCGCAAGAGCTCCAGCGCCAACACGGTGAACACCTGCCGCAGGCTGCAGGCGGAGATCGACAGGGTCTCGGCGATGTACTCCGGAAGGCTCTCCACCGATGTCATCTACAGCCAGGAGGGCTACATACGCTCATCGATGATCTCCCTGGTCCAGACCGGGATACAGGCCATCGTCCTGGCGGCCCTCGTGCTGCTCTTCTTCCTCGGGTCGCCTGCCAACGCCGGCATAGTCAGCATCTCGATGCCGCTCTCGTTCGTGTCGACCTTCGCTCTGATGTACTTCACGGGCGTCAATCTCAACATCATGTCCCTCGCGGGGCTGTCCATCTCCATCGGGATGATCGTGGACAACTCGGTGGTCGTCCTCGAGAACATCCACAGGCTGCGCAGGGAGGGCGCGGGAGCCCTCGAGGGCGCCGAGAAGGGCGCCAGGCAGGTGGGCATGGCCGTCACGGCCTCGACGCTGACCACCGTGGCCGTCTTCCTCCCGATGCTGTTCGTGCAGGGCATGACGGGGCAGATCTTCCGCGACCTCTCGATAACGATCGCCGCCGCCCTCTTCATAAGCCTCTTCCTGAGCCAGACCCTGGTCCCGATGCTGGCGGGCATGTCCGAGAACCTGGTCAAGAGGCACAGGAGGGGATCGATCCTCCTCCTGTTCCAGCAGACAGTCGACAGGCTCGAGGCCGCATACGCCCGGACCGCCTCCTGGTGCCTGTCGCACAGGGCGGCGACGATCGGGCCCATCGTGATCCTCTTCCTCCTGTCGGTCGCCCTCGCGAGGCTCATCCCGACATCCTTCATCCCCGACGTCAGGGAGGGCACCATGGGCATCACGGCATCGGCCCCCCAGGGGACGGACCTGGAGACCACCGACAGCATCGCACGCGCCCTGCAGGACTCGATAGTCGCGGTAATCGAGCCGGGGGACCTGGCGAACGCCTACATGACGGTCGGCCGGAGCAGCGGGATAGGCGCGGCCTTCGGATCGGACGCATCCTGCAGGATCGATCTGAGCCTCTACTTCGTCGGCGAGTCGCGCCTCGCCGTTCCGGTCGAGGACTACAGGCAGCGGGTCCGGGACGTCATCGAGGACTTCCCGGGCCTGGACTACTCGATAGTCACGGGGCACCCCATCGGAAACGAGAATCCGATCCAGATCGCCGTCTACGGAACCGACCTCGACGAGCTGAGGGACCTGGGCGAACGCCTGAAGGCAGGGCTCCGGCTGATCCCCGGCACGGTCGACCACGCCTCCTCGCTCGACGAGTGGGTCGACCGGATCGAGTTCGTCCCTGATCCGGCGGTGATGTCCAGGCGGGGAGTCAGCCCCGCCCTCCTGGCCTCCGAGATCACGATAGGCGTGCTGGGCGTCGACGCATCCCGGTTCTACGAGCCGGGCGGGGACATCGACATACACCTCTCCTACGACGAGGCCCGCCGCTCGACCCTGGAGCAGGTCATGGGTCTGCCGGCCGCCGGGGCCCCCCTCGAGAGCTGGGGAACCTTCACCTCCGGCCGGGTCCCGCAGCGGATCTGGCGCAGGGACAGGAGCCGAAGCGTCCTGGTGAGCTGCAAGATCGAGGGGAGGGCTCTGGGTGACGTCGGCGCTGACGTGACGGCGATGATGGACACGCTCGACCTCGGAGGCAGCAGGTGGGAGCTGCTGGGGGACATACCGGACCAGAGGGAGTCGTTCGCAAGCATGTCCCTCGCCATACTGGTAGCCGTGGCCCTCGTGTTCATGGTCATGGCATCCCAGTTCGAATCGCTGCTGGAACCGTTCCTGCTCGTGTTCGAGATACCCATGGCGCTCATCGGGGTGATCCTCATCCACATCGCGACGGGGACGACGCTCGGCCTGACCTCGCTCGTCGGGATACTCATGCTGGCGGGGATAGTGGTGAACAACGGCATCGTCCTGGTGGACTTCGCCAACCAGCTCCGCAGGGAGGAGGGCCTCCCGGCCCGGGAGGCTGTCCTACAGGCCGCCAGGAAGAGGATGAGACCCATACTTATGACGGCAGGCACCACGATCCTGGCACTGATGCCCCTGGCGCTGGGCACCAGCACAAGCGCGGCCATGTGGTCGCCGATGGCCATGACCGTGATAGGCGGGATGCTCCTGGCCACGCCCCTCACGCTGCTCGTGCTGCCGGTCATGTACGTCGGTCTCGACGGGTGGCACAGGCGGAGGAGGGGGCGTTCGGGATGAGGCAGTCCGCGGTTCTGGCGTCCGCCCTGCTGGCGTTAGCCTGCGGCGGGGCGGGGGAGGCCCCTCCCTCCCGGCGCCCGCCGGACGGCATGGCTCCGGATCCTGAGGCCGACCGGTGGAGCGTGCGCACCAGCGTCGTGCTGGAGGCTGGCAGCGAGGCGATCCTCTACGGGTCCGGGAGGGTCCTCGAGGTGCTGGTGTGCGAGGGGGACACGGTGCAGGGCGGTCAGACGCTCGTCAGGCTCTCGGGCGACCGGGCGGCCTCCGCCTCGGCCACGGCCTCGATGTCCGTCCTGCGAAGCGCGGAGATCATCGAATGGAACGCGCAGCGCGACTTCGAGAGAGCCTGCGAACTCCATGAGGCCGGAGCCCTTAGCACCTCGGCCCTCGAGGGGGCGCGGACCGCACACGAGGCTGCCCGGTCGGCGCTCGACCAGGCCAGGGCCGGCACGGCCGCGGCCCGGGCGGGGAGGGACGCGTCTACGGTCGAGGCGCCGTTCGACGGGATCGTGGTGAGGGTTCCGGCCAGGTCCGGCGACCTGGCGGACGGATCGCCGCTCCTGGTTCTCACCGGAGGCGGCGGCATCCTGGCGAGGGCCCTGCTGCCGGAATCCTCCTACGGAAGGCTGTCGGTGGGCGACAATGCGGAGTTCATCACCTCGGCGATGCCCGGCATGGTCTTCGAGGGGAGGATCACCGCGATTTCCCGGGCGGTCGATCCGGTCACGGGACTCCTGCCCGCGACGATTGAGATGGATGATCCTTCGGGGCTTCTCGCGCCGGGCCTCTACGGGACGCTGGAGATCTCCGGGACCGACTGACGGGATGTCTCCGTCGAAGCAGGAATGGTGAGATCGAGGCACGAGAGGCCGAGGTCCAGCCCCAGCTCGGCGGCTAGGAGCCTCCTGGCCTCGAAGTCGCGGCAGAGGAACTGCGCCGATCCATCCCCCTGGGAGCCGACCCCCTTCGCGCCCCACGCCAGCTCGGAGACCGCAGGGTGCCGGAGCGCCTCGTGCAGGAGCGGGGCGGAGAGCTCGGAGGGGCATGCCGGGGCGACCTGCATGTCGAAGATCGCCTGGGCCTCGAGCATGAGACCGCCGAGGGCCTGCATGTCGCCGGACTCGACCGCAGAGCATGCTGCTGCGAGTATCCTCCTGTTGGAGGGCCCCAGCGCGTCGCGGACGCCCGGGTCCCCCGCCAGGAAGGCGGCGTTCAGGTCGGCGAGTATCCTCCGCGTGTCCTTCACCCTTCCCAGATCGGCTATCAGCAGGTACAGAGGCGCATGAGGCCCCAGCCTCCGCAGCCCCAACCCGTCGCCGTCGAACTCGAGGACGACGGGGATGCTCCCGAAGGCGCAGGCCTGGTCCATCCTCCCGCACGAGGAGCCGGTCATGGTCTCGCCCCCGTATGCCAGGTCCATCTCCTCCTCGATCGTGAGACCGAGATCGTGGATGCGGTTGAAGGCGCGCACCGTGAGGACCGAGATGGCGGCGGAGGATGAGAGCCCCTTCTGGAGGGGAAGGGTCCGCCTGCTGATCCGGAGACCCAGGCCGAGCCCGGGGAAGCGCTGCAGGACCAGGGATGCCGTGCCCGCGGCATACGAGTCGAACAGCCCGGAGCGCGCGACCTCCGCCAGGGCCTCGGGATCGGCGGGGTATGCGGTCGAAGGCGCCGGATCGCCGGATGCATCGACCTGCTGGAGTTCGAAGACCCCGTCGAGCCTTTCGGCCGTGGCGTGGAGGCCCTGATCGGTGCCCGTCACCATGCACAGCCCCGGTTCGACCCCCAGCCCGAGCCTCCTGTATCCCCCGGCCCAGTCGGAGTGTTCACCCACGATGCAGAGCCTGCCGGGCACGAACAGCTCGATGGCGCTCAATCCACCACCTCGTCGTCGACGATGAGGCCCTCGGCCACGAGAGCCCGGGCCTCTTCGCGAAGACCGGCCTTGTTCAGCGTGCCCGCCGTGGGGCGCCCCGTCGCTGCATCCCAGCCCCTCAGCGCGTAGTACTCGTCGAGCACGCCCGCGAAGGATCCCCGATCCATGCCCCGGCGCACTCCCAGGATGGGATTCTCGAGCTGCTCGGTCCTCTCGAAGTAGGGGACCAGCCCCTCGTCATGGCTGCGCGATCGGTCGAAGTTCCTCGCCATGAGAGCCCTCTCGAGGTTGAGGGCGCGGGCGGAGGCGGCCTCCATGGCATCGTCGTCCCAGTCGATCCCGGTAAGGGAGGAGAACATGTGCCTCTCGAACGAGGGCCCCTCCATGTCGCCCGCCCTGGCGAACCCGTCGGAGGTCTTCCTCGAATAGATCCTCGGGAAGACCTGGTCGCCCACGGGCAGGGAGTCCTTCATCACGGAGCGATTGCCGTGCCAGACGGCGGGAACGGCCTTGCCCGCATAGCCGCCGGCCGGGTCGGCGGATTCGGTCGTACCATATATCCTGGCCGAGACCTCCATTATCCGCTCCCATTCGAGCCCGTGTTGCGGAGAGCAGATCTTGCTCCAGCCCATGATGTTCTGGGCATAGCCATGAGCGCTGGATATGGGGTCGCGGGTGTCCACGGCCCACTGCAGGGCGCTCACGATCCAGAACGGGAAGAACACATAGTTGATCCTGTCCCCGTGACCGTCCCAGTGGCCTGCATAGCCCCATGCAGGGAACAGTTCGTCGAGGCGCTCCCTTCCTTTTCCAATGATGTCACATGCCCGGACCGTGCCCTCCGACAGGGCGCTCCGAACATCTCCCTCGCGCAGGGCGATGCCGCGGAGCAGGTGATCCCAGAACCGGGGATCGTCCGGGTCGATCCCGACACCGTCCACCGAGTCGAGGATCCCATCCTGCGAGAGGAATCGCAGCCATGGGACCATCCCAACGAGCAGCTCCCAGTGGTTCAGCCCGAGATCGTTGGCGAGCTGCCCGATCTCGAAGCCGGCCTCGAAGCCGAGGTTCCAGTCGTAGAAGGAACCGGGAAGGCCGGGGAAGAGCCCTGCGATGCAGTCCATCTGGCCCGAGAGGACGGCACCCTTCTTCAGCACGGCCGGGACGGTCGTATAGAAGCGTGCGTCGTAGCATCGCACGGCGCAGTTCTGCGTGCAGGCCTGGAACTTCTGTCCGAAGCGCCTGACCTTCTCCGGGTCCAGTCTCGGCTCGTGAGGCCATCCGTGGGAGCCGTGAGCCTCGCCGCGCACCAGGTCGCAGACCTTCGCGAACCTGGCCGGATCGGCCACGGCGAGGGGGCGTGACCCCCGGACCACTACCGCCTTGAGGTTCTTCGAACCCATCACCGCTCCGAAGCCTCCCTGCCCCGAGGCGCTCTCGGTCTCGGTGGCGGCGATGGCGATCCGGCAGAGGTTCTCGCCCGCGGGCCCGACGGCCAGCACCCTCGAATCCCTGCCGTGCCTCTCCATCAGATGCTTCTGCGTGTCGTAGATGCCCCTGCCGCGCAGCTCCGGGGCCGGCATGACCCTGCAGGTTCCGTCCTCCACCAGGATGTAGGAGAGACGGCCGGCCCTGCCGGTGATCACCACTCCGTCGAAGCCGGCATGCTTGAGCGCGGGTCCCCAGTGCCCCCCGAAGGATGACCTCGTGTACCACTCCACCGGGTAGCCCTGCGGAGCGAGTCCGCAGACGGTGGTCCTTCCCGAGAAGGGGGCTGCCGAACCCGTGAGCGGGCCCGTCATGATCATGAGAGGGGCGGCGGGGTCGAAGGCGGCGGTTCCGCGGGGGATCTCGTCCCAGGCCATCCTGACTGCCATCGCCCTTCCGCCGTACCAGTCCGGGAGGTAGTCGGAGGTCTCCTGCAGGCGCACCGTCCCGGACGAGAGGTCGACCCTCGCAAGGAATCCGGCATAGCCTCCATATCCGACGGCCACTAGCGGGGCCCCCTGCCCAGATTCACGTCCTGCTCGCAGTCGGGCATGCCCTCGAAGGACGAGGACGGGTCTCCCTCCTCGAGGAAGCGGATGACCCCGAATGCACATGCTGCGGCGCAGCGGGGCTCTCCTCCGCACAGGTCGCACCTGACCGGCAGACTCCTCGAGGCCTGCCACGCCACTGCGCCGTACGGGCAGGCATCGACGCACGCGCCGCACCCCACGCAGAGGGATTCATCGGTGACGACCGCCCCGGTCGAGGCGTCCCGTCCGATTGCGCCCGCGGGGCAGGCGGCGGCGCAGGCCGGCTCCGCGCAATGCCTGCACCAGATGTGCCCGTGGCGCCCCCCGAAGGGGTCCAGCAGCACCCGGATGGCGACCTCAGAAGGATCCTGGCCGCCAGAACGGTTCTGCGAGCAGACAGCCATGCAGTTGAGACAGCCGGTGCACGGGACGGGATTGATGAAGAGGCGCCGGGCCATGCCCGTGCCCTAGTCCCCGCCCGGAGGAGATGGCTCCTCCAGGAGATCGACGCTCTCGACCGTGCACTCCCGCCCGGAGAGTATCGTCTTGTCCGGCGACCCGCAGAGGGGGCAGGAATCGTAGAAGTCGCCCGGCTCGTATCCCGCCCCGCAGGACCTGCACGCGACCCTCGCCGGGGGCTCGCTCACGTCTATCTCCGGGGTGCCGAAGCCCTGCTCTCTCGCCATCTCGGCCATGCAGAACCTCAGGGAGTCGGCCGATACTCCGGACAGGGGGCCGACGACCAGGCTCACCCGGCCCAGGGGACGGCTCCCGCCTATCGCGTCGCCGATCACCCTCAGCATCTCCTCGGCTATCGACAGTTCGTGCATCGGCGCTCCCCGGGCAGGCTGCCCTCGGCAGGGTACGGTGGGTATTATAGGCCCTTGGAAGGACGGGAGAATCCTCGCATGAAAGCCCTCCGTTGAGATCCAGGATCCTGGTCAGGGGAGCCGTCCAGGGTGTAGGCTTCAGGCCGTTCGTGTACAGGCTCGCCACCGGGATGTCCCTCTCCGGGTGGGTCAGGAACGGGCCCGACGGGGTTACGATCGAGGTCGAGGGCGACAGGGGGGAGCTGGACGGCTTCGTCGCCCGTCTGCGCCTCGAGGCCCCTCCCGCTTCCTCCATCACGGGCATCGAGGTACTGGCGGTGCCGCCCGAGGGAGCCTGCGGCTTCGAGATCCGCAGGAGCACCGGCGGCGAGATCGAGACGATCCTCCTGCCCGACCTCGCCACATGCGGCGACTGCCTCGGGGAGATCTTCGATCCGGGCGACCGCAGGTATCGCTATCCCTTCACGAACTGCACATCCTGCGGGCCGAGGTTCAGCATCACCCTCTCGCTCCCCTACGACAGGCCGGGGACCACCATGGGCCGATTCGCCATGTGTCCGGACTGCCTGCGGGAGTACGAAGACCCTCTGGACCGGAGGTTCCATGCCCAGCCCAACGCCTGCCCGGTCTGCGGGCCGCAGCTCGCCCTCTGGAGCCCGGGGGGCGCCGTGCTCTCCTCCGGTGACCGGGCCATGGAGGAGGCCGCCAGGGCGGTCAGGGACGGTCTTGTGGTGGCGGTGAAGGGTCTCGGCGGGTTCCACCTGATCGTCGACGCCTGCTCGGACGCGGCGGTGGACTCGCTCAGGACAAGAAAGAGGAGGCGCTCAAAGCCCTTCGCACTGATGGTCGCCGACGTGGAGTGCATCCTTCGCCACTGCGCCGTCTCCGGGCCGGAGCACGAGGCTCTGGTCTCGCCCAGGGCGCCTATCGTCCTGCTCGAAAGGCTCCCCGGCGGTTCCGCGATCTCGGACCTCGTCGCCCCCGGCAATCCCCGCCTGGGCATCATGCTGCCCTGCACACCGCTTCATCACCTGCTGCTGGACCTGGTCGCCGGGCCGGTGGTGGCCACGAGCGGCAACCTCTCTGACGAGCCGATATGCTACGACGAGATCGAGGCGCTCGAGAGGCTCGAGGGCATCGCCGACCTCTTCCTGGTGCACGACCGCCCCATCGCCAGGCACGTTGACGATTCGGTGCTCTCCTTCGCCGGGGACAGGCCGGTGCTCCTCCGAAGGGGCAGGGGATACGCCCCCTTCCCGGTGGACACCGGGAGGGGAGGCGCACCGGTGCTGGCGCTCGGCGCGCATCTGAAGAACACCGTGACGCTTGCGATAGGCACCCAGGCCTTCATCAGCCAGCACATAGGGGACATGGACAGCCCGGCGTCGATGAAGGCCCTGCATGAGGTCGTGTCGAGCTTCCAGTCGCTCTACCGCACCGATCCTGCAGTCGTGGTCAGGGACATGCACCCGGACTACGAGACCTCCCGCCTCGCCGACAGGTGCGGCTCGGAGGTCCTCCAGGTCCAGCACCACCATGCACATGTCCTGTCCTGCATGGCGGACAACGGACTGTCGGGACCGGTGCTGGGAGTGGCCTGGGACGGAACGGGGTTCGGTCCTGACGGTACCGTCTGGGGAGGCGAGTTCTTCAGTGTCGCGGAGGACGGCCATGCGGAGCGGATCGCCCACCTGAGGACGTTCCCGCTTCCCGGCGGGGACAGGGCCGTTCTGGAGCCGCGGCGCTCGGCGGCGGGTCTGCTGTCGGAGCTGGCCCCGGATCCCTTCCTCATCCCCGGCGTGCCGCCGGACCTGTTTCCCGAACGCGACACGAGGTCCATGGGGCGCATGCTCGCCCTCGGTATCAACTGCCCGCGGACATCGAGCGTGGGCAGGCTGTTCGATGCGGTGGCGGCGCTTCTCGGATTCGGCGGGGTCCTCGAGTACGAGGGGCAGGCGGCGATGGGCCTGGAACATGCAGTCCGGGGGGGACGCGATTCCGGAGCGCTCCGGCTCGACCTGCGCGATGAAGGTTCCGGGATGCCCATGATCCTCGACTGGGAACCCGCGGTGCGGTCATTGCTTGATATACTCGTGCGGGAGGACGCCGCGGCCATCCCTGTCATGTTCCACAACGGGCTGGTGGAGGGGATCGTCGACGTAGCCTCCGCGGCCGGCCTTCCGAAGGTCCTGCTCACCGGGGGGTGCTTCCAGAACCTCTACCTGGTGAGGCTGGCATGCGAGCGTCTCCGCGAGGAGGGGTTCGAGCCCTTCCTGCACAGGTCCGTGCCGCCCAACGACGGGGGCATCTCGCTGGGCCAGGCGGTCGCGGCGAGGATGTCACTCCAGGGGAGCGGACGAGGAGGTGGATGATGTGCCTGGGCATACCCGGCGAGATACTGGAGATAACAGGTGACGATGCCCTGACTCGTCAGGGCCGCGTGAACTTCTCGGGCGTGCTGAGGGATGTCTGCCTCGCGGCCGTTCCAGAGGCATCGGTGGGGGACTTCGTGATAGTTCATGCGGGATTCGCCCTGAGCAGGCTGGAGCGCGAGGAGGCCGACGAGGTGTTCGACTACCTGCGGAGGATGGCCGGTGCGGCCGGGGAGGCCCGTGGAGGGGCCCTTGGCTGACCCGCGGGGCATGCGCTACGTCGACGAGTACCGCGACGGGGGGATCTGCCGTGCCTACGCCGAGGACATCGCCAGGATAACGCGCGGTTCGTGGACCGTGATGGAGGTCTGCGGGGGGCAGACCCACGCGATAATGAGATACTCCATCGACCGGATGCTGCCGGGGGATATCTCTCTCGTGCACGGCCCGGGCTGTCCGGTGTGCGTGACGCCGCTGGAGGCGATCGACAGGGCCGTGGAGCTCGCATCGATCCCCGAGGTGGTCGTCTGCTCATTCGGAGACATGATCCGCGTCCCGGGATCGACATCGGACCTGATGTCGGCCAGGGCCGCCGGAGGCGACGTCAGGATCGTCTACTCGCCCCTGGACGCCGTGAGGATCGCAGCCGAGAACCCCGCACGCCAGGTGGTGTTCTTCGCGGTGGGCTTCGAGACCACGGCCCCGGTCACGGCCATGTCGGTCCTGCGCGCGAAAAGCATGGGGCTTGCCAACTACACGATGCTCGTGTCGCACGTCCTGGTGCCCCCGGCCATGAGGGCGGTGCTGTCGTCGCCGTCCTGCCGGATCCAGGCATTCCTCGCGGCCGGCCATGTGTGTGCCGTGACCGGATGGGCCGACTACGAGCCCATCTCCAGGGATTTCTCGGTGCCCATCGTGGTGACGGGGTTCGAGCCGGCCGACATCCTGCAGGGCCTCCACATGGCGGTCAGCCAGCTCGAGGAGGGCCGCTGCGAGGTCGAGAACCAGTACAGGCGGGCGGTGAGGAGGGAAGGCAACCGGGAGGCCATGAGCCTCGTCGAGAGGGTGTTCGCAGTCGAGGACAGGAAGTGGCGCGGGCTCGGGCTGATCCCGGACAGCGGCTACGGGCTGGCGGGCGAGTTCGGTGACTTCGACGCGGCGAGGCGATTCGGCCTCGAGTGCATGGATGTCGAGGAGCCACGGAGATGCATGGCCGGAAAGGTCCTGACCGGCGAGCTGCGACCCGACCAGTGCCCGGAGTTCGCAGCAGGCTGCGATCCATCGCATCCCCTCGGTGCGCCTATGGTCTCCGGCGAGGGCGCCTGCGCGGCCTACTTCAGATACAGGCGCAAGGGCACGAGAGGAGACCGGGATGACTGATCTCGTCTGCCCCGTCCCCAGGGGAGCATACGGCTCCATAACGATGGCCCACGGGGGCGGCGGGAGCCTCATGCACAGGCTGATCGAGGAGGTCATGTCCCTGTCCGGCCCCGTCCCGGAGGGTGGACGGCACGACGGCGCCCTGCTGTCGAACCCGGGAGGCCGTCTGGCCTTCACCACGGACTCCTATGTCATCGACCCCCTGTTCTTCCCCGGAGGGGACATAGGCTCGCTCTCCGTGTACGGAACGGTCAACGACCTGGCGATGTGCGGCGCGACCCCGCTCTGGCTCAGCGCGGGCATGATACTCGAGGAGGGCTTTCCCGTTCGTGATCTGGAGAGGATCGTCCGCTCGATGGGGATGGCCGCCGACAGGGCGGGGGTGCAGATAGTCACGGGGGACACGAAGGTGGTGGAGCGAGGCAAGGGGGACGGCATCTTCATATGCACCGCTGGGATAGGAGCCGTCAGGGAGGGTCTGGACATAGGCCCCTCCAGGGTTCGCCCGGGCGACGCGGTGGTGCTCTCCGGAGACATAGGCAGGCACGGGATGGCCATCATCTGCTCGCGGGACGATCTCGGTCTCGACACGTCTCTGGAGAGCGACCTCGCTCCCCTGGCGGATGCCGTCCGGAGGGTGCTCGACCGGGGCTGCCGGGTGAGGTGCATGCGCGACCTGACAAGAGGAGGACTGGCCAGCGCCCTCAACGAGATCTCGGGCGATTCGTCGCTAGGGATACGCATAGACGAGGAAGCCATCCCAGTGGTGCCCGAGGTCAGGGCGGCGTGCGAGCTCCTCGGGTTCGATCCGCTCCATGTGGCGAACGAGGGCAGGTTCGTCCTGTTCGTCGATCCGGAGGACGCGGGCACGGCCGTCGAAGCCCTCTCGGGAGCCCTTCCGGGGGTCCGGCCCGCGGTTATCGGATCCGTCGCCCGCGACCGTGCGGATGGAGTCGTCCTGCGCAGCCTGACGGGCTGCGACCGGCTGGTGGACATGCTGAGCGGGGAGCAGCTGCCCAGGATCTGCTAGGCGCGGAGGATCCGAGCTTGCAGCGGGTCTGCATGGATTCGCATATTGATGCGCGCGGAAAAGAACTCCCAAGGAGGCTCCGGTGAACGAGACACCGTCCGGCAGGGCCCCGCTCGTATGGTCCATGAACAAGGGTCTCATGTCCTTCTTCGTACTGCCCGCGATCGGGCTGATAATCGCGGGCTTCCTGGTCTCGCCCGACGCCCTTACGGACGACGGCCATCCTCTGAAGACTCTCCTCTTCGTCATGGGCGGGTCCTTCCTCCTCATCGACGGCGCCGTGATGGCGGGCATCCTGCTCTACAACCGCAGGCAGACCGCCCTCTTCCAGGAGGGCCTCGACGGGACGGCCCGCATCCTCTCGATCGAGGGCACCGGGACGACGATCAACGACATGCCGGTCATGAGGATCAGACTGCTCGTGAACGACGGCTACCATCCCGAGAGGGAGGTCGTTCACAAGACCTCCATCCCCGTCTGGAGGCTGTCGAAGCTCGAAGAGGGCTCCACGGTCAGCATCAAGGTCGACCGTGGCAACCCGGGCAGGGTGATGCTGCTGTTCTGACCGGGCGGAATTGACAGCGGAACGACTTGTATAGATCATATTTGCGACTGCAGACGGACGGGGGTGTGCTATGAGGACCATCATGGTCTGCGTTGCGGTTCTGACGATGGCTCCGATGGCCGGGTCCTTCGAGCTGGACAGGCCGCTCGAGGTCCAGGGGAACGCCCTGGACTACCAGTACGACGACGGCGTCGCCTACTGGCTCATGTGGGACGGGACATACAAGGCCACATGGTTCCATTTCGCCGACTTCGGTCCGACGGGACCCAGGTACATGGGCCAGTTCGAGTACTGGTTCTATCACCACTCCTCCTATCCCTGGGACACCAGCGCATTCCACGCCGAGCTCTGCTCGGGAGACGGCGGCGGCCCCATCGAGGTCATGGACTCGGAGTCGATGACCGCGCTCCACTACAGCCCGACCTACGTCACCCTCGGACCGCTGGTCTGCGTCTCGGGCTGCTGGGCCGTGGCGAACACCAACCTCTCCTCCGGCGGATGGCCTTCGCTGATCGGTGACAACTCGCCCCAGTCCACCTACGGCAGCCGCAGCTTCCACTCGAACGACCGCCTCGTCTGGACGCCCTGGATAAAGCAGGGTCCCCAGGCGAACGACCTGTTCATCCGGGCCGAGCCTCTCACCTCGCTGGAATCCTCGACCTGGGGAGCGATAAAGGCCCTGTACCCGTAGAATCGGATCCCGTCAGTTGAGCCGGCGGGGTGTGCGGGCGGCGCTGCCATACGCCGCCCCGTTCCTCTCCCTGGCCGTCTCCGCGGCCATCCTCTCCCCGGGATCCGGCCCCTGGTGGTGGCCTGGCCCCGTCACATCGTGGTCGCTCGTCGTTCCCGCATTCGTGATCCTCGTGCTCGTATGCGGTCTCCTCAAACCCGCCATGTCTGTGCCGGCGGCCTTCGCAGGACTCGCCGCGGCGGCCCTGCTCTCCCCCCCGGCATTCCATCTGTGGGGCGACGGCGCGCTCAGGCTGAGGAACCTCGCAGCAGGCTTCCCGGCATTCAGGGCAGCTCCGCTCGAGATGGGGGACTACCTGCTCCACCTCCTCCTGACCCGGGCCGGGATCTCACCGCCCGACACCTTCAGGATCCTCGGCGCTGCTGGAGGAGCCGCCTATCTCACGGGGGCCGCCATGCTGGCCGGCGGCGACGACGGAAGGACCGCCCGCGCATGCCGGTTCGCGCTGCTGCTGACGCCCATGTGGGTGGTGTTCTTCACCGGATACGTCGAGAGCTACTCGGTGCTGGCGGGATTCGTCCTGCTGTCGGTCGCCCTCATGAGCAGGCGGGGGGGCGCGCTGCCGGCCGCACTCGCAGTCCTGGCGGCCGCTCTCACGCACCTGGCCGGACTGCTCCTGCTGCCCGGAGCGGTGCTCAAGGCCTTCGGAGAACAGACCGGCAGAGGTCGAATCCTCCCCCTGACGGCCTGTGCCTGCTCGCTGGCCCTTCCCGTCGCTGTCCTCACCGCGGGCGGGAGCGGCCCGCTGCCCTCCCTCCGCCTCCCGGCCGACATCCCCGACAGGCTCCTGCTCGTCCTGCTCGCATGTCCCGCCGTCCCTGTCGCGCTCCCGCTCGTGCGCAGGATCCGGTCCGTACCCGCGATAGCCACCGCATCGCTCTCGCTGGCCGCCTTCCTGCTGTTCCCCCTGGAGAGGGGCGCGGCGGTCGACTGGGATCTTGCCTCGGTGCTCATGCTGCCCTTCGCAGCGATCGTGATCGGGGCCGTCTCGGGGGGGCCACGGCTCCTCCTGCCCGTAGTGATCGCATCCGCCCTGGCGGCAGGACCGCGGATCGGGGGCGTCCTGGACCCCGTCGCCAGCGAGCGGAGGTTCGTCCAGGTCCTGGAGAACTCCTCGGACCCCTCCGCCTGGGAGGAGATGGCCGTCCTCGAACGCGACAGGGGACGCCTGGCCGAGGCGGGAAGACTCATGGAGAGAGCATGGACGCTTTCCGGGAACGGCAGGCACCTGGCGCAGCTCTCCGAGATCCATCGCCTTGCGGGACTGCCGGGCCTGGCGCTCGAGGAGGCGCTCCTCGCAGTGGGGGAGAGACCGGACCTGGATACGGCATGGCTCCAGCTGGCACTCGCCGCGAGGGACGCCGGACGCCCCCGGGAGGCTCTTCACGCCGCGGAAGGGCTCGATGCCCTGCACCCCGGCGGGCCGGGGCTGTGGAACATCGCGCTCGAGGCCGCCGTGGCGGCGGGGGATGCCGAAACGGCCGAGCTTTCCGTCCGGAGAGCTCTGGAAGAGTATCCCGGTGATCCGGCCGTTCTCACCAACGCAGCCTGGACCGCCTGGACGACGGGCGATCCGGCAGGGGCCAGAAGCCTTCTGGAGGAGGTGCTGGAGATCGATCCGGGCAATGCCGCGGCCCGCTACAATCTCGGCTACATTGCAGCGCAGTCGGGCGACACGATGTCGGCCATCATGGAACTCGAGAGCGCGCTCCGCCTGGATCCCGGGATGGAGGCGGCCGGGGCGCTGCTCTCCGAACTCGGCGGGGATGCCCGGTGATCGACGACCGCCTTGCGCGGCGGGGTCAGGAACGAACGGGGTCCTGTCCGTGTTGTTCCTGCGGTTCGTGCGAGTATATCGTACGAAAGATGAGCTTCGTGGAATGAAGGACCAATGACGGGAGCACGAGGATGAAACATGCGGCCATCCTGCTTGCGATCTTCTCGCTGCAGGCGATCTCGGGAACGCTGTACCTGATAGACCGCGACCCCGCCGGCATCACGGCGGAGAACTGGCCCGCCGGATTCGACCTCTACTTCACCGGCCGGGATTTCGCCATAGCTTCCGGTCCCGCCGGGGCGGAAACCGGCACGAGGGCGGCCACCGTCCTTGACGGCGGTTTCGACTCGCCCGCCGGATATGCCATCGCACACACCACCTCGCCGGCGGGTCTCGCAGCGCTCTGCGAGCTGGGAGACGTCCTCTTCGAGAGGGAGGGAATCGCCCTCGTCCGGCTCGAGGGGCCCGCTCCCCACCCCTTCATACGCGAAGGCGTGCACTTCGTTCAGCCCCTGCGCAGGATGGTGCCGACCGTGTCTCCGGAGATGCCCCCCATGCGGGGCGGGTACGACGACTACGTAGGCGACATCGTCGCGGCCGTCAGCGAATCCGGTGTCCAGGCCTACATCCAGCAGCTCCAGGACTACCAGACCAGGTACTCCAGCACCGACAGCTACGACACGGCGGCCATCTGGGTGCGGGACACCATCCAGGGCTTCGGGATAGACGCCGGGCTGCAGTACTTCCCCATGGGCTCCTACGACTGCGAGAACGTCGTCGCAGAGAAGCCCGGACTCGTGGATTCAACCAAGATCTACATCATCTGCGGACATCTCGATTCGACATCCCCGTCGCCCTACTCCTTCGCGCCGGGCGCCGACGACAATGCCAGCGGCTCGGCCGCAGTCGTCGAGGCCGCCCGGATAATGTCGGGCTACAACTTCAAGTACACCGTCAGGTTCATATGCTTCGGCGGCGAGGAGCAGGGGCTCTACGGGAGCGCCTACTACGCCTCGCAGGCGGCCTCGGCCGGCGACGACATACTGGGCGTCGTGAACCTGGACATGGTCCTCTACGGCCCGCCCCCCGACGACGTCTTCTGGGTACCTTACAACAGCCAGTCCACCGGGCTCGCCCTTGCCCTGGACGCGATCTGCGACACCTACGTCCCCGCCCTGGAGGTGATGACCGAGTACAGCCCGGGAACCACCTACAGCGACCACTCCTCCTTCTGGAACAACGGCTATTCGGCCGTGCTCGGCATCGAGCAGGAGGTTTACAGCAACCCCTACTACCACCAGACCTCGGACATCCTCTCCAACTACATGGTCTATTTCCCGTTCGGGACGAACTGCATCAAGGGGGCGATAGCCACCGTCGCCTATCTGGCCGAGCCTCTGGGCCCGACCGGGACGGGCGGGTCGGAGTCCCCCGCGACAGGCCCGATGGCGATCATCGGCACAGGGGCGAATCCCGCGGGCGGCATCCTTCCGATAACGCTCCAGGCCCCCGCCGGGGCGCTCGACCTGTCCGTGCTCGACATGTCGGGAAGGGTGGTCTCGGAAGGCGCCCTGGCCCATCCGGGAGGCGAGGCGCTGTACCAGATCGACATCTCCCGGCTGCCCGACGGGGTCTACCTCGTGAGGGCCGTGCAGGGGGCATCGGCGGCATCCGCACGCCTGGTCGTGCTGAACTAGACCCTGGTACGCGGGGACCATATCTGGAGGGAAGATGAACAGGATCCGAATCATGTGCGCCGCGTCATTCCTCGTCCTGACGGCATGCGGCGAACCTCCCGCGATCGACGGGGCAGAGGCCGGGGGCGATCCGGCATCCCTGCTTGCGGCTGCCGACTCCGCCTGCGAAGCGGTCCAGTCCGTCGGCTACGACTTCGTCCTGGGAGGAACCGGTGATCTCGAGTCCATGATACCCCCGTTCAGGGGCACCGTCGTGGCCACGCGGAACGCCGATCTGGACCATCCGATGATGCTCGTCCACTTCCTGCCCGATTCGCTGGAAGACGGTACGGCCCTCCCCGATCTGACGATCGCATCGGACGGGGACAGCGCCTGGGTGCTCGACCTGACAGCCGGGATGATGACCAGGGGAGGGATGGAGACCGGCGGGACCGATCTCCTGGAGCCGGCCTCCTACGCCCTCCTCGTCGAGTTCATGATCGACGGCCCGTTCCAGGCCGAGATCGCGGCGGACACGGTCCGGCTGGAGCCTCCGGACACCATCGGAGGAGTTCCGTGCGACGTGGTCTACGTCGTCTACCAGGGCGGACAGGGACAGGCGCGCTGGTTCCTCGGCACGGACGACCACCTCCCGAGGCGGGTCGAGAGGATGGCCCGCGGTTCGGGCATGGAGGGTGCGCAGGTCCTGGAGATCATGAACCTGGAAGTGCTCGCCTCGCCTCCGGCCCTCGAGGTCTTCAGGCTCTCCCCGCCGGATCCCGGCATCGAGTTCGAGGAGTACATGAGCGTGCTGCCCCTGGGCGAGCCGGCGCCGGACTGGACCCTCCTCACCCCGGACGGAAGGGAGGTCACGCTTTCCGACCTCAGGGACAGCGTGGTCGTGCTGGACTTCTGGGCCACCTGGTGCGGACCCTGCGCGATGGCCATGCCGGGCCTCCAGGCCATACACGAGGACTATTCGGACCGACCCGTGAGGGTCATCGGGATCAACGTATGGGAGGAGGGCGATCCGGTCGCCTTCATGACTTCGAACGGCTACACCTACGACATCGTCCTGGCGGGGGACGGGGTCGCCGAGGACTATCTCGTCACCGGCATCCCTACCTTCTACGTGATCGACCCCGAGGGCAGGATAGCCTTCTTCGTTCGCGGATACGACGAGAACGGCGAGGAAGCCCTTCGCGAGCATCTCGACATGCTGCTGTAGCCTGCTGCAGCGGAAGGAGTGCTGCATGTACATATCCACGGGCGACTACATCGAGGACTTCGCGCTCAAGGACCAGCACAACAACGATTTCACCCTGGCTGACCTCAGGGGCCGGAAGGTCCTCCTCTCGTTCCATCCCCTTGCATTCACGCCGGTCTGCACCAGGCAGATGCAGACCCTCGAGGACGCCTTCTACAGGTTCGAGTCCATGAACTCCGTCCCCGTTGGGATAAGCGTGGACGCCTGGCCGGCGAAGCATGCCTGGAGCAAGGAGATCGGTCTTCGAAGCCTCCGCATCCTCTCGGACTTCTGGCCGCACGGGGGTATAGCCGGGAGGCTGGGCCTCCTCAGGGATGTCGAAGGCTTCTCGGAGCGCGCCAACATCCTGGTCGACGAGCAGGCAAGGGTCCTCTGGACCAGGGTGTACGACATCCCGGAACTGCCCGACATCGACGAGGTCCTCGGCGTACTGAGCCAGTCCTGACCGGGCGCCTCCGCATACTCAGGAGCGGGCTCGCCGCGGGAGCAGCCGCTGCGGAGGGGCTTGCAGTGATCGTCGACGTCTTCCGTGCCTGCACCTTCGCATGCACGGCGCTGGACCGGGGGGCCTCGCGCCTGATCGAGGTCGACACACTCGAGTCCGCCTCGGGACTGAAGATAAGGAACCCGTGCTGGGTCCTGGCCGGTGAGCGGGAGGGCAGGCCTCCCGCCGGATTCGACACGGGCAACTCCCCTTCGAGGCTCTCCGGAATGCGCCTCGACGGGAGGACCGTTATCCACACGACCAGCGCGGGATCCCTGGGAGCGGTCCTGGCGTCGCGGAGCAGCGCTTCAGGGGTATGCCTGTCCTGCTTCGCCAACGCATCCGCCACCGCGCGATTCGTGCTCGGCTCCGGCAGCGCAACTGTCTCGATCGTGTGCATGGGGGACTCGGGAACCTCTCCTGCCGTCGAGGACGAGGCGTTCGCCGACTGCCTGGAGGATCTGCTCTGCGGGAGGGTTCCCGACTACGAGGCGCTGGAGGGGAGGATAACCGCCTCCGGGGCTGCGGACAGGTTCCTCCGCTCGGGGGACTTCTGGACTCCTCCCGGTGATGCCGGCCTCTGCCTGTCCCGGGACGGCACCCGCACCGTTCCCGTCCTGACCGGCTCCTGCGAGGGCTTCCCGGTGTTCGCGGCGCTGGCTACCTGAAGCCCAGCCCTATTCCCGTCCTCACGAACAGGCCCGAGAAGTCGAGCTCGAAACCATCGGTACCCTCCAGCTCGACGGTCGAGTTCCTGTAGCCTCCCTCGGCGAAGAAGAGCACGGGCAGACACCCGAGGAGACGGTTGTCGCCCTCCTGGTCAACCCTCAGCGAACCCATGAAGCCCAGCGACGAGCCGTCGGCCTCCGCGGAGGTGAGCGGTGACTCCAGGCTTCGGCTGGCGAAGGTGAGGACCGGGCCCCCTCCGACGGACAGGGCGAGACCCGGGTTCCTGGCGAGGACGTAGTACCCCTCGGCCTCGATGGAGACATAGCTGTCGTGGAGGTCGATGACCTCCTCCTCCGAGTCGAAGAGGGTGCTGAGGCCAAGGGTGAAGATGGCCAGGACGAGGTTGTCGAAGTCGCTGTGCTCCTCGGTGTAGGCGCCGTTGAAGCTGCCGAAGCCGACGCCGCCGCGGATCTTGAGGCGCTCGGACGCGTCCACCGTCAGGTCCAGGACTCCTCCCGTCGAAACGGCGTCCAGATCGAAGGCGACCCCCGACTCGTTCATCTCGTCCGCGAACAGGTCCTCGTCCGACATGGAGGGGAAGCCCAGGTTGAAGCCGATGCCGATCTTGTACATCGGCTGGAAGCCCTCCTCCTGCGGGGTCGCGGGGGAGGAGAGCAGGAGCAGCGGGACGAGCAGGAGGCTCACTGCCTCACCTCAAGGAGGATCGTCTCGAAGACGGCGCCGTCGAGCGCCGCCTCGACGAAGTACAGGCCGTCCGTCACGGGCTGGCCGTCCTCGTCGTCGAGGTTCCAGGTGCGCGTGACCGTGGTTCCGCCCGAGACGGGCACGCCCGGCTCCACCAGGGCCACCTGCGCGAGGTAGCAGTCCCTGACGAGGATGTCGACCGTCCCGGAGTCGGACGGAGTGAACGACATCTCGTACGGAGCGCTGACCTGGATGAAGGGATAGGATGCATCGTCACAAGCCGGCAGCGTCATCAGCGATGCTGTCGCCAGAAGCAGCAGCAGGCGTTTGTTCATGGACCCCTCCCGGATGACGGTGCCGACCCCCCGGCAGCCGTTCTGCATATAATGCCCGGCCGGGCAGCCGGTGCGGTAGCCCCGCCCAAAATCGATGTCAGACCGGGAGAGACCTGCCGCATCGGCGACCGGGCTGCCGGATGTCGTCCGGCGGATTCCCGGGACGGCATTCCCGCCTGGAACCCTCCCGGGGATCGGCTCCGGACGGCTTCCCGGGTGCGCCGGACACGGGCACCGCCTTCGCAGTATTATCGACCATCGGGGACGGACGGCGATCGGCGTCCGGATCCGGCCGGAGAGCCACGGGAGGAGCCGCAGAATGCTTGAAGAGAAGGTCGAGAGGAGCCTGTCGATCCCGCCGGACACCCCTGTGATCCTCAGGAACTCGAACGGCTCCGTCCACGCCGCCTTCGCCGGGCCGGGCAGGACCCCCTCGGCGGTGGCGAGGAGGATGGTCGAGCCCGACCTTCCGCATACGAAGTACATCCAGGTGGAGGTCGACCCGGGCCCTCCGTTCGTCGTCCGGTCGTCATACACCCTGAGCAGGGTGAAGGCCTCCGTCGATCTGGAGGTGATGCTCCCCGGCGACGCCAGATCCCTGGAGATCGAGACCCTCAACGGCAACATCGTCGTCAGGGGTCTCGACTGTCCCCTCAGGGCCTCCACCTGCAACGGCTTCATCCGCTGCCAGGGTCCGGCCGGCCCGCTGGCCCTTCACTCCAGGAACGGCGTGATAGAGGTCCTCGGCGGGGCGTCACCGGCGTCCGTAGGGACGATCAACGGCGACATACTCGTGGAGGTGGCCTCGGTGCCGCCGGAGGGTGCGGTGATCTCGACCGTCCTGGGTTCGATAGAGGTCGGGGTCTGCGCGGGTCTCTCCGCGGACATCGAGGCGGAGACCGGCAGGGGCTCGGTCATCGTCGACGGAGTCGCCCTCTCCTCGGCCGTCTCGGGGGCCGGGCGGCTCGCGGGGCGGATCGGGGCGGGCGGCCCGGTACTGAAGATCACCACGCGCAGGGGCGACATCTCCATAAGGAACTCGGACGGAGGGGCGGGATCCTGAACCGGGCCCCCGTTCCCGGCGGAGGCTATCTCGAATGGCTGGGCCTTTCGGGGGCGGACGCGCCTGCGGGCCTCACCGAGGAGAGGTGCCGTGAGCTGGCCGTGCCTCCGGATCCGGGCATCTTCACCCGCAGGAAGTCGACACGCATGATCGTCGTCCATCACTCGGCGACCCTCAGCGGCTCCTGCGCGCATTTCCGGGTGCTGCACCGGGGCGTTTTCGGCTGGGACGACGTCGGCTACCACTTCGTCATCGGCAACGGGACCTTCACCCCGGAAGGCCGAATGGAGGAGGGGAGGCCCGTCTGGGCCGTGGGAGCCCATGCACGGGACCACAACCTGGAGAGCATCGGGGTCTGCCTGGTGGGGAACTTCGAGGAGACGGAGCCTGGGGCCGCCCAGGGAGAGGCCCTGCGGGAGCTGCTCGCACGCCTGACGAAGGAACACGGTATCGGGCGCGATGGCGTGGTCCTGCACCGGGACGTGCCCGGCTGCCGCACCGCCTGCCCCGGCCGCCATCTCGCTTCGGTTTTCAGATCTTTCGGATCAGATACATAAGAACAAGCCCGACAACATCTTGAAAATCGGTCATTTCCGGAGACCCGCCGACGCAGACGGGGCCGGGAACCGCAGGCCCCCGGCCCCGCTCGAGGACCACCCTCTATCTGATAAGGACCATCTTCCGCGACAGTCCCATCCCGGGCGCTTCGAGCCTGGCGAAGTAGATCCCGCTGGGCACCGGTGCACCGTCGGTCGAGCACCCATCCCATGCGATGCTCTGCAGTCCGGCGGCCAGGCCGCCCTCATGAACCACCCGGACGCACCTTCCGGTGATGTCGTATACCGACACCCTGGCAATTGCTCCCGTCGAGGGGATCGAGACCGGTATGGACACCGCCCCGGTGAAGGGGTTGGGGGTCGGAAGACCCATGGAGAGGAACTCGACCGCTCCTCCGCCCTCCAGGCCCGTCTCGGGCTCGACGGTCAGCCTGAAAGACCAGTCGCCCGAGGTGAAGTTCACCCAGCCCGAGGACGTGTTGTGCCACCAGCTGCGGTTGTGCCTCGGCTGCTCGGTGTCGGTTCCCACTCCGAGGACATCGGTGTCGGGCCAGTGGGTCACGAACCACAGGTCGCCGGGGGTGTCTATCCAGACATTGATCGGCACCACCAGCCATCCGGGCGACGAGGGGGCCGAGACGTTGTCGACCTGGAACAGGGGATTGGCGACGTCGGGCAGGCCCGAGCCGTTGTCGAAGCAGAGCATGCCCCAGGAGAAGGGTTCGACGGAGTTCACGAACACCCTGAACTGGGTCACCGTGTAGGGCGTGGAGACCGTCGGGGTGAAGCGGGTGGCGAACATGTCGTCCTGCAGGCTGCCGACCCAGTAGTAGGACTCCCAGGAGCCGTCCTCGTAGATGATCTCGTAGGTCACTTCGAACGGGAGGGTCTTCTCGTCGTTGTCCGGCACGAAGTCGTCCGCAACCGTCACCGAGGCGTCAGCCGTGTACGAACCTGTCTGAGATGGAGTCCAGGAGGGAAGCGTGACCACGGCCGTGGCTCCGGGGGCGAGAGCGGCGGAGCCCACCGTCTGGTTGTAGACCTGCCCGCCCGGGCCGTCGATCGTCATGGTCACCTGCATCGACTCAGTGTATGTCCCGCCGTTCCTGACCATGACGGCGGGGGAGAGCGCCATGCCGATGGTGTTCAGCTCGTAGGGCGCCTCGATGCTCATCGCCTCCGCGTCGTGATATGCCCTCACGCTTGCCTGGAGAGTGTCGTTCTGCGGATATGTGTCGCCGGCGAGAAGGGTCTGGGCCCTGAAGTTCCAGGACCCGAAGGAAGGAACCGTCCAGGTCGAGAACGACACATTGGCGGTTCCGCCCGGCGCGAGCGAGGCCACGGATGCGCTGCCTGTCCATACCGGGGTCCCACCCGCGGTCTCGATCACAGCCGAGACGTTGAACGACTCGGCCGCCAGCCCGAGGTTGGCGACGGTCACCTGCGGGATGACCACGTTGCCCACCTGCTGGTTCTCGACCGGTGAGACGATCGCGATGACCCCGACATCGTGCTGCTGGGTGTCCATTATCTGGATTCCGTATACCTCGCCGCCGTTGCCCATCAGGCGGGCGTGAACCGCCTTGCCGGAGGCGGTCGCATAGGATCCGTCGGCGCTGACGTCGACGCTGAAGATCGAGCCGGGCTCGTCTATGTCGTCCAGCAGCCTGAAGATGATTCCGCCGTCATGATCGAACGCAGTGAACACGTCACCGCTGGTGGCGCCGTAGGTGCCCCAGGAGCCTGCGACTATCACCGATCCGTCGTCGCAGATCGCCAGGGAGCTCACCTCGTCTCCGTAGGCGTTGTACTGCCACATTGAGGCGGGCGAGCCTCCCGACGGCCAGTCGACCGCAACCACCCGACCCCTGTAGGGGCTGAATCCGAGGGTTCCGCCGGCAGCCGTGAGCCCGTCAGCGCTTATGGCGACGGCGGTGACCCAGGAATCGCCCGCGACGAGGTTGCCGGCCAGCGTCCAGGCCGATCCCGACCACTGGTAGCACTTGATCCTTGCGTTGAAGTCACCGAGAACGAAGCGGTTGCCGGAGTAGTCCATCCAGCCCTTGGTCTGCCCGTAGTTGCCGACCGCAGATCCGACCAGGGCTCCGTTGGACATGTTGTATACCTGTGCTCCCGTGCTGGCATCGTAGGCGCTGACCAGAACACGCGTGGCATTCCCGCAGATGTCCACTCCGTAGACGCCGTTGCCCACCGTGACCAGGGGCACGTCCCAGAGGACCCCCTGGGTGGCTGTGTCCACGCAGACCAGGTGATTCAGCGAGTTCACATAGACCAGCCTGGAGCCGTCGTCGGAGATGTCCTGCTTCGAGCCACCCTCGAGGACGAAGGATGGCTGCGAGCCCCCCGAGAGCCAGACTGCTGTTCCCATGGCGGCGTTCGCACCGCCCCAGATGGGCGAATCGCCCGAGGAGATGTCCACCGATCCGCCCGCGGTCGAAGCCGGGTAGACCCAGAGGGGGGTGCCGCCTCCGCATGTCACGTATCGCGAGAGCCTGGGGTTGTTGAGATACCAGCTCGCGAGGATCGCATCACCGGAACCGCAGATCGTGCATTCCTCGGCTATCGCGTTCTGATGGGCTCGATCCACCCACAGCTGGTCGGCCCGGTAGCCTTCGCTGGGTGGGGCGGGTGTGATGCTGACGAGGGTCGGGACGGCATGCCCCTCCGCCTCTGTCACGATGCATGTGGAGATGCTGCCGTCGATCTCGATGCCGGTCTGCCAGAAGTGACCCGGAATGCCCGCGAGGGCGCCGGAGAGGATGATTGCAACGGTCAGAGCCATGCCGGTCCTCCTCCATGATCAGTCCAACCAACAAACGATTCATGATACTAGGAAGAGGAGGGCTCTCTCTGTCAACGCCGTTCAGCTATTGCCGAGGCGAGGCGCTCGTCGCTATATAAGCGCGCGTTGTCGCAGGAGGAGTGAACCAGATGGCTATAGTGCTTTCCTTCATCCATATCCTTGCTTGCATTCTTCTCATCGCCGTGGTGCTGATGCAGAAGTCCAAGGGAGACGGGCTCTCCGGCGCCTTCGGCGGCGGCGGCGCACTCACCGCCTCCTTCGGGACCAGGGGGGCCGCGACGCTCCTGTCGAAGCTGACCACCCTCCTGGCGGTCATCTTCATGATCACTTCGTTCATACTGGCGATCATCCGCCGATAGTCATGCGGTGCCGGGGTGGTGGAATTGGCAGACACGCTAGGTTGAGGGCCTAGTGGGCGAATAGCCTGTACGGGTTCAAGTCCCGTCCCCGGTACCAGCATCGGCCCGCGTCCAAGGCGCGGGCCGATTTGCATTTACGGGTTCACGTCCCGTCCGGGGTATTTTGCCTGGCAAGTCCATGATTATTGACAATCCTGCTGCGCCCCTACACACTAGAGACGGACTCAGCATGGGAGGTACGTGGTGCCTGCCCTGACAATGTGTGCCCTCCAGATTCTGCTATCTCTAGCTGCGGGAGATGCCCTCCTTGACCGCCCGCTGCCGGTTGCCTGCACAGATGATTGGTACCAATACGACGACGGCTCGGCCTACTGGGTGACATGGAGCGGGGTGTACAGGGGTGTATGGTTCAATGCGCAGGACTTCGGTTTTTCGTATGCGACCCTGTCTCAGATGCAGTACTGGTTCTACCACCACTCCAGCTATCCCTGGGACACCGCCTCCTTCTACTCCGAGCTCTACAGCGGCGCTTCGGCCGGCCCGGTGACGCAGCTGAACCAGACCTCTGTCACCGCCATCCACTATGCACCCTGCTACGTCGACTACTGGCCGGGAATCTCCGCCGGGATGGATTTCTGGGGCCTGATCAACACTGAGATGTCTGCCGGCGGCTGGCCTTCGGTCCTGGGCGACAACACTCCGAATGGTACCGGGTACGATCACAGCTTCTTTAGCGATGACTTCATGGCGTGGAATCCATGGGTACCCGAAGGTGTGGGGCTGGAGCAGGATACGTGGGGGGCTGTCAAGGCCCTATACGGTTCCAGATCCCCAGGCACGCCCGGCTGCTGCGACTACTTCATCAGATTCGAAGTGTGCTGGGGCGGTTGCAGCTCCATGCACTAGTGGTCAATCCTGTCAGCCCTCTTCCGTTCGAATAGCGTGGACCACGGGGTATCAGCGAGTAAAACCCTTGCGATGCAAGGGGTTTTCTCTATTCCATGAGATGCTCGATCAGACCCTCCGCACATCCCGACTGCAGGATCATTGACTCCCAGGGCAGATCGATGCAGGATGTGACCGGTATCGAACGGGGGGTGCATGATGCCCGTCCTCTGCTCTCTTGCATCGAAGCTCCTGCTGATAGTCCTCGCCTCGGGCCAGGCCCGTCTGGACAGGCCGCTTCTCGTCGGCGGGACCGACGATTGTCTGCAGTACGACGACGGTACTGCAGCACTCGTGTTCTGGGACTACTGCGGCGTCTGGTTCGACACTCAGGACTTCGTCCCTGTTTCAGCCGGAGGATCGGTCTACCAACTCCAGTTCTGGTTCTATCACAGCACGGGTTCTCCATGGGACACCTCCTCGTTCTATGCCGAGCTCTGGAACGGCGACGACTACGGCCCCCTCACGCAGCTCGACCAGACCTCGGTAACCGCCACACACTTCGCACCGGTCTACGCCGACTACAGCCCGGCGATAGCCGTCGAACAGAACTTCTGGGGGATTGCCAACACCGAGATGTCGACCGGGGGCTGGCCTTCGGCACTGGCGGATTTCACGCCCAACTTCACCGGATATCCCCACAGCTTCGTGGAGAGCGCCGGGGGGTGGGTGCCGTGGGATCTCCTGATCCGCGCCGATGCGTACATTCCCGACCTGCAGCTGACACAGACGTCCTGGGGCTCGATCAAGACGCTTTTCTAGCCAGTCGGATCGGTTCGCATAGCGTACACCACTGGGCACCAGCATCGGCCCGCGTGCAAGGCGCGAGCCGATATGCATTTAGGGGTTCAAGTCCCGTCCGGGTCCTCGGGCTGGTCCCATTGACTCCTGTGCGGGCTCCGGACATCATAAGACTGCGAATAGCTGGAAGATCTCCCACAGGGAGGCATCCGTGAGGCTGTTCCTGTCTGCACTGCTCATAGTCATTCCCATCCACAGAGCATCCGCGCAGCTTCCTGATAGCACGCCGGTCTTTTCTGATAGGTCAATTCTGCAATACGACGACGGGACAGCAGAATGGACGTCGATGGCCGACTACAAAGGAGTCTGGTTCTCCTTATCAGATTTCTCTCCATACGCAATCGATTTTTACTGCGATCAGCTGGAGTTCTGGATGCACTATTCCATGGGGAGCGGGTGGTGGGACTCTGAGATCTGGATCGGTGGGCCGGAGGGGCCCGAGAGCTTGCTGATCTCTGTCGAAACCGCGGGGATTTCGATGCAGCCGACGTTCGTAGACTTCGATCCGCCCATTCAGTGCGGCGACAACTTTTGGGTTGTCGCGGACTGCATGCCTATGGGGTCGGGCAGGCCGTACTTCTTCGCCGATGGCTCGCCCAATCCGGTCAGCCACAGTTTCGTGTCATCCGACTGGGAGATCTGGGAGCCTTTCATTCCTGGATCCAGCTCGACGGCCGTCGATTTCTTCATCAGAGCTCACGGTACGCTTCAGCTGAATCTCGAGGAGAGCTCCTGGGGAGCCGTCAAGACGCTGTTCTATTAGCCTGAATCAGTTCGAACGGCTTCCACCGAGGGGTGGAGCGGAGAGTGGCCCGGGCGACCGGGGGAACGGAGGCGACGATGCTGTCCATGGCAGGAGTGCTTGTTGCCGTTTCACTGGCGCCCGGGATCGACCTGAACGATGTCCCGCTCGAATCAGGGCCGGTGTATGTGGATGGGATCCTGCTCGGTCTCGAGATGGGCGACTTCCTCCATGCGGTGATTCTCACCGACGAGGGGGACACTCTGTCGTTCTTCGTCTTCGAGCCGTTCGGCATCGAGTACTACCTGGCCGCGACCAGGGGTGACCGCATGCGCTTCGCAGTCGAGATGAGCGTCGTCACCGACATCACGGGCTGCGGTGACGAGTGGATGGAGGAGTGCGTCGTGGACGCCCTCGACGGCGCATCCGGGTTCGCCGAATGGCTCTGGAGCCTGAGTCCCGACGGATCCTTCGTAGACCTTGACGAAAAGTTCGGCGAAGAGATGCATGCGGCATATCACTGGCGGGATCAGCCTCTCTGAAGCTGCCCCCTGCAGCCCCTTTCCCGTGGTATGCGGGGCCGTCTCCGGGTGTATCCGACCATCCCCCTGATGCCGGCAGGTTACTGCATGCGGTCGCGGAAACTGGACGTCCCCAGACCACGGGAATCCGGGCGTCCATCGACAGGAGTTGCGTCGCGTCTTCGGAGGCACTCCTCTGAACAGGGTCTGCCGAGGATACAAGCATCGGCCCCCCTCCCGGGTACGGACCGGTTCATTCGGGAATCTGCTCATGCCCGGGGTTCTGGTTGTGAATACTGGAATCGTTGACAACCATGCCTCAAACCGGCACACTAGTATCAGGTTGGAGCAGGGAGGCGCATCGTGCCAGTCCTCTGCATCATCGCTCTTCAGATCTTTACCGTTCCGTCGCAATCAGGAAGCGAGTTGCTGGAACACCCCGTGCTCGTGGGCGGTTCCGAAGGCCTCCTGCAGTATGACGACGGAACGGCCTGGTGGACCACCTGGGACGGCAAGTACAGGGGAGTCTGGTTCGACCTGGCCGACTTCGGCGGGTCATGTTGCGAGATAGACTACCTCGAGTTCTGGTTCTACCATGGCCCGTGGTACTGCTACGACACGTTCAGCTTCTACGCGGAGCTGTGGAGCTCGACGGGCGGGCTGCCCGAGACCGAGCTGGACCAGACATCGGTCGCCGGCATACACCTAGCCCCGTGCTTCTCGTTCTACGATCCCCCCATCCATGTGGAAGGCGGCTTCTGGGGTGTCATCAACACCGAGATGTCATCCGGGGGATGGCCCAACAACATCGGGGACAACTCCCCGCGCCCGGCGGCGCACAGCTTCAGCAGCGACGACTTCGTCGACTGGGAGCCCTGGGTGGTCTGGGGGATGGAGATGTCCACAGACTACTTCACAAGGGCAGGGGTATCAGGCATTTCGGGCCTGGAACAGACGACCTGGGGGGCGATCAAGGCCATCTTCTAGGCTCTTCCGGATGCTCGGACCACCCCACCGATGGGCCCCGGACAGCAGATCCGTTGTGATCCCAGGGATGTGATCGGTCACGAGACTAGTCGCCTCGGCAACCAGCATTGACATGCGATGGATATTGACTCCCTTTCAGCTACCGTGCAGGATGCCGGTGTGAAGAGTAGAGGAGGTGCGCGATGCCCGTCCTTTGCACCACTGCGCTGAAGCTCCTGCTGATACTCCTCGCCTCGGGCCATGCCCGTCTGGACGGGCCGCTGGCCGTACCCGGCTCCGACGACCTCCTGCAGTACGACGACGGCACGGCCAACTGGCTCGTCTGGTCCGGCCTCTACAGGGGCACCTGGTTCAACACGGCCGACTTCGGTCTGGGGTTTTCCTGGCTGTCATCATCGAGCCAGCTCTGGTTCTATCACCACGCGAGCTACCCGTGGGATGTATCCGCCTTCTACTGTGATCTCTGCAACGGCCTACAGACCGGCCCGGTCACGATCCTCGACCAGACATCGGTCACGGCCGTCCACTACCAGCCGGTCTACGCCGGCTACTCGCCACCGATATCCTGCGAGGGCAACTTCTGGATACTGGTCGACACGGAGATGTCGGCCGGGGGCTGGCCGTCCGTCCTGGGCGACAACACCCCCCAGACGGCCGACCACAGCTTCTTCAGCGACGACTTCATCGTCTGGGAGCCATGGATCATCAGCGGTCCGACAGCGAACGACTTCTTCATCAGGTCGGGCTACACCGGCCTGGAGGAAGGCAGCTGGGCCTCGATAAAGGCGCAGTTCCGATAGCCCCCGGCGGCCTCGGACCCGGCGAGCGAGGAGCCTCGATGCACATCCTCCCGTATGCCATCCTGCTGCTGTCGGCGAGTCGGGCCTTTTCGCAGGCCATGGTCGTCTTCGACCACCCGGCGCCATGCCTGCAGATCTCGGGGCTGGCCTCGGATTGCGACCGCCTCTGGATCCTGGATCCCCAGACGGAGGAGATACTCGGCCTCGACTACATGTCCGGGAGCATCGAGATCGTCCTGCCCTGCGGAACGGCAGATCCCTACAGGCTTGCCTGCGCCGACAGCGTCCTGTACTTCGCCGGGAGCGGCACGGCAGTCCTCCATGCCATCTCCGTCGAGGGAGATTCCCTCGGCCAGTTCGATCTCTCGTCACTGGGGATCGGGGAGATAACGGGGATCGGCTCGGAGAACCAGCCGGGTCCCGACGACTTCCTGTGGATTGCCGACAGCTCGCAGATGAAATGCTTCAAGATAGGCCCCCTCATGGAGTTCGACCAGAACCTGGCGGAGCTCGATGTCTCCCCGGCACCGGGTCTGTCCGACATCACGAACGGCCCCTGGTCCTGGTACGATGACTACTGCTGGATCTGCTCCGGCGGCGGGGATCAGCAGCTGCAGCTTTGGTCCCCGTCCGGTCTGTACTGGAACCTCGACTTCTCGTATTCCGGGATAGAGATGGTCTCGCTGGTCACGGAGTTCTCCTGCTACAGTCCCGCGGAGTTCCTCTGCGTGTACGACCCGTCCGCCTCCACGATCTACGGCATCTATTTCGGGATGGGTCTGGACCAGGGGACCTGGGGTTCCATCAAGGCACTCTTCCAGGCAGCCGCGATGCACTCCCTGAGATGATCCGGGGGCGGGTGGCGCAACCTCCCGGAAGCCCTGCCGGCGCTTTCCCTAAGGGGATGAGCACCTTGCCAGAACGCACCCGCCCCCCACGAGCCACCGGAAGGCTATAATCATCCAAACCGGGAGGTTGCCATGAAGGCTCAGCCATCGGTGCTCGTCGCTGCCGCGGTCGTGGCCCTGTCCTGCGGAGGGGGCACGGGAGAGGGTCCTGCACCCGCCGACGGGGTCTGGCTCGACACGCTGACCGCCGTCGACTCCATCGGGATCATGATGGGCGACAGCAACTACATGTTCGGTGCCATACAGGACTTCACGCCCCTGCCCGGCGGGGGCGTGGCCGTGCTCGACAGGGTGACGGAGCGCATATCGCTGTTCGATGAATCGGGCACATTCGTCCGCAGCTTCGGACGCCACGGAGAGGCCCCCGGCGAGTTCCAGTGGCCGGTCAGGGTCGAGGCGCTCCCGGACGGCCGGTTCCTCGTGATCGAGGGCGTCTCCGGAAGGGCCAGCCTGCTCGACTCCGCTGGCATCTACATCTCCTCGTGGGAGATGGAGGGTCTGGGCATCTACCCCCTCGACGCCGCCGTCATGGGCGACTCCATGCTCGTCAGCTACAACTTCTCCATGGTGCCCGGGGAGGGTGCGATCTCGATAAGGTTCAGCCTCTGGGGGTACCACGCCCTGACCGGGGAGGTGCTTGCCCGGTTCGCGACATGGGACGGCGAGTCATCCCCGTCCACCGACTTCACCCCGGCCTACATGCAGTTCGCGGTCGACGGCGACAGGCTGTACCTTGCGAGGGCGGACTCTCCCGGCTGGATGGTCGAGGTGTTCGACGGGGAGGGGAACCCCGTCGACACGTTCGATCTCTTCCAGGATCGCCCGTGGGTCGAGGTGGAATCCGACTCCGAGTACGTACCGGGTGCCTATGCACTGAGATTCATGTACCAGGACGAGTCGTCGGGCAGCATGGCCCTGAGCACCAACATGCCCGGGCGGTACCCTTTCGTGAGCGATCTCGCCATCGGTCCCGACGGTCTGCTGTGGGCGAGGAGGGGAGGCGTTCCCGCCACGGAGTGGGATGCGGTCACGGCCGCGGGCGATCATGCCGGATCCGTCCACATGATCCTCGGCGACTCCTCCTCCGTCATCCAGTTCGAGTCGTCCCCGGACGGAGCCTGGGCTTTCGACGCAGCTACCGAGGACTACCACCGCCTCTACAGGATGGGACTGGCTCGGACGGGTACAGATGGATCTGCCGCCGACTGAGCCCTCGCCGGAGGCTGGTCGGACACCGCCGCAGCCTGACCGGGACCGGCCGCTGAGGGTCCTCCTTGTCGACAACATCCGCAACGAGATCGGCGGGGGACATCTCGTCCTGGCCAGGCTCGCCAACCGTTTCCACAGGCACCCCGGGCTCGGAGTGGAGCCGTTCGTGCTCATGGACGACACGAAGGGATTCTGCGCCAGGTTCCTCGACCCGGGAGTGCCCGTCGAGCGGTACTCCCTCCCCGGCTCGGTGAAGGGAATCGACAGGAGATCCTCCCCGCTGACTATCCTGCCTAGAATGCTCTCCGCAGGGGTATTCGCCCTGTCCTTCGGCGCAAGGCTGGTCTCGCTGTGCAGGAGGCACGGGATAGGTCTCGTGCATGCCAACGGGATCACCCCCCTCGTCCTGTGCGCCGCGGCCGTGAAGCTCTCCGGCAGGAAGCTGGTCTACCACCTCCATGACACCCTCCTGTCCCCTGACGGGGGCGGCAACATGAGCACGGGCGGGCAGCGGATCCTGCGCTTCTTCATGAAGGGATTCGCCGATGCGGTCGTTGCAAACTCGCAGTTCACGGCAGATACGGTGCCTGCCAGCTGCCGCCGCCTCGCGGGGAAGCTCACCGTCATCCACAACGGAATCGAGATAAACGGCGGAGAGCCCGCCCCGAGGTTGCGCGAGGGGCGCCTCCGTCTGCTGAGCTTCGGCAGGCTGGACTCGAGGAAGGGCTTCCAGATGGGGATCGAGGCGGTCGAGCTGCTCCGCGCCAGATGGGGTATCGAGGTCGAGTACACGATCCTCGGAGAGGGTCCGTACAGGGCCGATCTCGAGAGCCTGTCGTGCCGCCTGGGGGTCGCCGACCTGGTCTGCATCCCGGGCTTCTCCGACGACGTCGCCGGAAGGATCAGGGAGTCGGATGCCGTCCTGGTCCCCTCGCTCTGGCAGGAGCCGTTCGGGCTTACGGTGATAGAGTCGATGGTCGAGCGCAGAGTGGTCGTCGCAAGCGCCGTCGGAGGCATTCCCGAGATCATCGAGGACGGAAGGACCGGAATGCTCGTCGGGCTCGAGGACATGCCCAGGCAGATCGCCGAGCGCGTCGCCATGATCGCCGCGAGCCCCGACACCTCGGACCTGATCGCGCTCAGGGCCAGACAGACCGTGCTGGAGAGGTTCTCGATGGACAGGATGGCCGCGGGGCTGACCAGCCTCTATTCCAGTGTCATGGGCGGGGAGCCGCGCGGATGAACGGGAACCGCCGAAGGCTGATCGACATACATACGGCTTTGCGTCCCCGTCCCGGCACGGGGGGAACGGAAGCCGTCCCATGAGAGAACTTCTCCTGCTGCTTGCCGCGGCGCTGCCGGCGGTCCCGGCCTCCGGCGGGTCCTCCGATGTGTCGCCGTCCCCGGACAGCCTTCTTCTGCGGGACAGCATGGATGTTGCATCCTGCATAGTCGCCGACGCCCTGACGTGGCTGGGCAGCCCATACCTGTACGGGGGGACCGGGCCCGCCGGCTTCGACTGCAGCGGCCTGATGTACCGCGTGTTCAACGAGAACGGGATCGGCCTGCCGCGCACCGTCAGCGCGATAGAGGCGATGGCGGAGGAGATCCCTCCCGAGGAGCTGCAGCCGGGCGACCTCCTGGTGTTCGAGAATCCGAAGCACATCGGTCTCTACATAGGCAACGGCGAGTTCATCCACTCCTCCTCCTACCAGGACAGGGGAGTGGTGATCACGCAGATGTCGCAGTCGAACTACGCGCGGAGGTTCTCGAAGGCCATCAGGATACCCGGCCTGATCCCCGCGGGGGAGCCTGCCGTCCCCTGAACCCGGCCGCCCTTGATACAGCCCCGGTCCGCAGGAGCGGGGCGATGCTGCAAAGGGGTGATCCCGGAGAGCCTACCTCACGCGGAAGACGTGGATGATGCTCGCATCTCCGTCCGCCCGGCGCTCGACGACGTACAGGATGCCGTGGTCGCGGTCGAATGCGCAGGCCCCCAGGGAGTACCTCTTCTCCCGCTCGAGGTCGTACCCCGGATCGGCAAGGAGGCTGTCGATGCCGAGGAAGGCGTAGGGCTGCGGCTCCCACGGGTCCATTGTTCCCGAGGCCACTTCCGCGAGGTCGTCCGGATCGAAGAAGAGCAGGCCCGCCGAGATGTCCGCGGACCACCACCCCCTGTCGTTCCAGGGCCATGGAGGCATCTCGGGTATCGGGTCCGATGGATCTCCGCTGGTCGGGTACTCCACCCCGTTCGGGTATCCGTACCAGCAGCGTCCGATGGCCCTCGTCCCGGCCAGGATGACCGCCGAGCCCGAAGCGGATGTGATCCAGGCTCCGCCGGACCATTCGTCGGCCTCGCCGAAACCGTCCATCGCCATCGCGGGATCCGTCCGAAGCTCTGTCGACTCCTCCGCCTGGGTCCCGTACATCAGCAGAGGCACGGCACCGATCGAGCCTCCGGGCGGCGGGGGATCGCAGCCCTCGGGGACGAGCGCAACCATGGCCGGCCCCATGCCCCCCCAGGTTCCGTCCCGGAATCTTCCGCAGACCAGGAGGGCGCCGGGAAGGTTGTCCTCCGACCACTCGCTGGGCATATCGAACAGGTAGTCGTTCGTGACGTAAGGGCCTAGGCCTCCCGCGAACCACGGACCCATCGGCACGGGGTCGGCGAGGTCGGACCGGCACATGCCGAGGCAGGGCCGGAGTTCGAACTCCATGTGCTGGCCCCGGCAGAACCAGATCGTGCCGCTCCCCGGAAGGTACTCGATGTCGCCCCTGGGTATCTCGAGCTCGCCGAACATGCCCCCGGTGAGGTCGACGAATCCGCGCAGCTGGAGTGCGCGCGGCAGATGGTCCACCCCATCGGCGAGCGGCGCCGGGGCGGGGATTGATAGCTCGCCCGCGAGCTGGCCGTGATCGTGCCCGATCATCAGCAGCGATCCGGGGAACCCGTCATGCCCCCCCGACGGGTCGCCGTCGGGAAGGAAGGTCATCCCGTATCCGCTGTACTCCCAGCCGGGATCCTCCGGTAGCCGGAATGCACCGATGTGCTGGAGGCTGCGGGGCTGCAGAGGTTCGGAGGATGCGGCCAGT
Organism: uncultured bacterium; assembly: GCA_964603785.1. Lineage (GTDB taxonomy): Bacteria > Fermentibacterota > Fermentibacteria > Fermentibacterales > Fermentibacteraceae > CAZRWD01. Next base: position 551,026 of record CAZRWD010000001.1, on the reverse strand, counting down.
GAGAGGAGGCATGCCGGGATGATGATGAACATCATGGCTCTCATGGCACTCTCCTCGGCGCTGGGCCGGTCGGTGATGACATCGCGCCGGCCGGCCGTCTGATGGCCGGGGGCCCCCTGCGGGAGCCCCCGAGCCTCCCGGCCGGTGCTACCTGTTCTGCGGCTGGTAGATCATGGGCAGCCCGTTCTCGGTGCTGCCTATGATCACGAAGGTGGTGTTGTCCGATTCCGCCAGCTGTGCGGTCACCTCGATGGCCTTCCAGGCCAGCAGCTGCTCGGAGATGCCCTGGGATACTATCTGCTGGTAGTCGGCCACACCCTGCGCCTCGATCCTCATCCGCTCGGACTCCAGAGCCTGCGCCTGGATGACGTACTCCATGCGCAGGGCCTCCTGCTCGGCCTCCTGCTTGGCGACTATCGCATTGCGCAGGGACTGAGGGAGGTCGATGTTCTCGATGGGCGCCTGCTCCACGATGATTCCGAGAGGCGCGAGCTTGTCGATGAGGTTGACCTCGATCTCGCTGTTAACCACCGTCCTGTCCATCGTGTAGATGGCCTCGGGCCCGTAGTTGACGAAGGCGTCCTTGGCCGTGCGGTTGATGAAGGGCGCGATGAGGATGTCGAAGTAGTCGTGCCCGACGGTCTGGTAGACGAACGGGGCCCGCTGGGGGTCGAGTCTGAACACGAGGCTCATCTCTACATCGACCGTGACGCCGGTGGATGTGGAGGCGTTCATCAGCACGCGCTCAGTCTGGCGGCGGATCGACATGAGGTGGGCGTCGGACCACGGGAGCTTCGCATGGAGGCCTTCGGGTATCGCCGTGTCCTGAACCTGTCCGGCGATGGTCATGACCGCGACATGACCGGCAGGTACGACCACTATCATCGAAAGCAGGAGAAGCAGTATCCCGACGGCCAGCATCAGCCGTCCAACCGATCTGGCGGACTTCCTCCCGTAGCCGTAGGCGTTGATGACCTTGTCGTCCCCGCGCCTCTTGTCACTCGAACCCGCGCTGATGGCTATCCCCAGCAGGATGGCCAGCACCGAAACGATGAACAGGAACATCGGACCCCCTCTCGTTCCCGGTTCCGTGATCTCCTAGTCTACAACATCAGCGGCTCCGCCTGCAAAATGCGCCGCCAGACGGTACCGCACACGGCGACCGGTGGGTGGAACCGGACGGATCGTGTATTGTTGTATCGACAGGAGGGAATGATGGGCTTCCTTGCCGCACTTCTCCTTCTGATTGTCTCGTACGCAGGCGCACTCCCCGGCGGGGTGCCCTTCCCGCGAAGTGCATACTCGGTGAGCATGTCGGCCGTGTCGATAAGCGAGCGTACGATATCGATGTCTCTTGCCAACGGCTTTCTCGTGCGGCTCATCGATTCGAACGGAGAGACTCACCTGGCCGCCGTCACGTCACGCCACGCCGTCGAGGGGTTCGAGTACGTGATCGTTCGCAGGACCGCAGGTTCTGGGGATGAGGAGGAGCTCGCGCTCGAAGCCAGGATCGACCTGGAGCCCGGCGCCCTCATCCTGCTCGACGACGAATCCATCGACGTTGCGGCGGTGCTGATGGACGAAGCCGAGGCACTGACCGTGGACCTGCCCGACGAGGACGGGATACCCGCGCTCGATCCTGGCCTGATCGCCCCCAGGGCCGCTCTGAGGGAGGGTCAGCCGGTGACGATGGCCGTCTACGAAACCGACGAACTGCTCGATTGCAGATTCGTGCCCCCCGTGGAGCTTGGCGGGAGCATCGCATCGCTGCCCGATTCGACGACGGCGGTCTATCTCGACTGCGAGGCCCGGAGGGGATACAGCGGCTGTCCGGTCTTCACCGGCGGAGATCGCTCCCAGGAGGGTAGGCTCGCCGGAATGGTCGTCGCAAGGATAACCTTCAGACGGAGGAGCGAACTCAACACCAGCTGGGAGAGATCCGACTTCCTGCTCTTCGAGCTCGGGCCGACCATGGCCGAGCTGGAGCCGGCCGACCACATCCTCCTGCTCCTGGAGGCGGTCCGCGAAGCGCTGCCCTGAACGATCCTCCTCTAGAACCCGGCCTCGAGCCCGAACAGGAAGTGCCGCTGAGCACTGTAGGCGAAGGGATTGTCGTAGGGGCCGGTGGGATCCCGTGGTGCGCCGTCGTCGTCGGCCTCGGCCGTGAACCAGTCGACATCCGCTATCCAGACGATGTTGCGCTCGTCGAACAGGTTGAATATCCGCGAGAACACCGTCAGCTCGACCCAGCCGATCTCGAGACCCTGCTCGACCGTGAGATCTGTCTGCCTCGACCATGGGTAGCGGTGTTCGTCGGTGTTGCGCCCGACACCTTCGAGGTTGTACGAGAAGAAGCCCTCGTGCTGGGTGTTCATGTACGGGATTCCCGACCTCAGAGTGGTGCTCGAGGAGATCCTGAAGGTCGTCAGGCCGTATCTTTCCACGGGCAGGTCAAGCCCTAGCCCCATCTCGAGGGAATGCCTCCTGTCCCAGTCGAGGCAGGTTTCGTCGGGGACCAGGCCGGGATCACCGCCGTTCCAGCAGTAGAGGGCCGTCTCCTCGGGCCGCGACCAGTTGCCGGTCACCTTCCCCAGGGAATAGGTGATCGAAGCGTCCACCCGGCCGCTGCTGGCCGATGCGACGATCTCCACGCCGCGCGAGACTGCGTTCCCGCCGTTCTCGAAGCCGATCCACGGGCCGGTCAGCGAATCGGTGTACTGCACCGAGGAGACGAGATCGGACATGTCTCTGTAATAGACGCATGCATCCAGGACGAGCCAGTCGGTCGGCAGGGATCTCCAGCCGATCTCGAAGTCCGACGAGCGCTCAAGCTCCAGGTCGGGATTCCCGATCAAGGTGTGCTCGGATATGACGGGAGTCGATGTTCTGGTGTTGTAATACAGCAGGAGCAGGCTCGGGACCCGGGCCGAGTTCCTCCAGGCCGCCCTCACCTCGCTGCTCGAACCCAGCTCGTGCGAGATCCGGAAGGCCGGCTCGACCGCGAGTTTCGTCTCCGGCTCGCCGGCGGCCCAGGTTTCGCCGATGTTCGGGTCGAACCTCTCGATCCGGGCGCCGGCAGAGATCCTCGTGCCGTCTGCAAGGAAGATCTCGTCGGAAATCCAGCCCGAGATGGTGTTCGGGAACGCGCTCCAGTGCTGGAGGATGCAGGAGGCGGTCGAATCCTCCCACATGACGGAGGTCTCCCTCGCCTGTGTGTACGACAATGCGAGACCTGCATCGAGATGGTGGGAGGAGACCTCGCTGAACATGCCGAGGACCGTCGTGGCCGTCCTGCAGCGCAGGTCATACCAGAGGGCGTCGGAGACACCCTCCCGGTAGAAGCCGTCGGGATCCGTTACCCTGGCCGGGGGAGAGTATCCAGTCCAGTCGTCTGTCGTGAAGCCGTCCCCCAGGTATCCTCCCCCTTCCTCCTCGATCCTGTTCCAGCAGTGCGAGGAGATCAATGCAGCTTCGAGGGTGAGCCCTGACAGCTGCCCGGTCCCGCTCTCCAGCTCGAGCGAGATCAGGCTGCCGTCGTCGAAACGGGTGGGGAGGGCGCGTCGGATGTCCTCCCCCCATGCGAGCGTGTCGCCGAACGTAGAGGATGTCGTGTCGGAATCGATATAGGGTGTGGTGTACCGGCTCCACCGCCAGTCGCTCCAGCCGCGCTCCCTGTGGTGGATGTCAGCCGAGAGCGAGAGTTCGAGGTCGTCAGACGGTTCCCAGGAAAGTTCTCCCAGCATGGCGGCGCGATCCTGGCGGTTGTTGTCCCAGGTGGCCAGCTCCCGCCCTCCCCGGTAGTCACTCCCGCCGGTCATGGTTTCACCTGCGAGAAGGAGGGAGAGATATCCCGGGAGCTCGATCCCGTCGGCAAGAAGTGACCCGCCTGTGCAGTCCCCGATGAACGTCCGGTTCTCGCGCGAAGGAATGTTGGGGTGCCAGACGGGCTCGTCGCCGTTCTCGGAGATGTCGCCGAACCAGCCGGAGGTCTCGAACAGGAGCCCTTCCCGGTAGTCCACCTCATCTGCCAGGAACGCTCCCGACAGCGCAGGATCGCAGCGTATGGGGAGGCTCGGACTGCTGTGGTACCTGCCCGGGAACGCGGTGAGTGACGGGAAGAGGATCGAAGGCGTCAGAGCGACCGGGGAGCACGTCTCGACGCCCTCGAACAGGACCGAGGTCTGGCCGGCGCGTCCACCGCGGCAGTGGAGTCCGTCCAATGCAATAACGCATGATCCAGATGATGAATTATCCAAATTGCAGACGGATACGCATACGTCCCGATCCTCCGCTATCGAATCCGCGCGAACCGAAGGATCTTTCTCGGATGGCATCAGGGCGAGGATCGACAGCATCATGACCGGCATCATTTCGACCTCCAGTCGGGATGAGTCTCGATCGAATATCAGCGGGGTAAGTCCGGGGGTCCAGAGACAACGGAGTCCGTTTGAGATCTCGGGGTGCGGATGAGCGCAGGCCTGCAGTCCAGGAGGATGGCAGATCGCAGGAAACGTGGATGAGGTGACGGCAGTGAACCACCGCAGGTTCTTGGCACTGCTTGCAAGGTGGTTTTCAGATGGTTGCCATACAGGGATTTACAGAGGGCAAGTCAACGATTTCAAACCCGAAGGTATCGCCGGGAAGTCAGATTCGAAGTTAATGCTGGATATGTAATTACAGATCGCAAGTCAACGATTTCAAACCCGAAGGGGTCAGCTCTCCTTCATCGACTCGATGGCGGAAAGGACCACGAACGCCCGCAGCGTGTTCGAGTCCGGGTCGGCCGGGGTGATGAAGAACCCCCCGTGCGCCGGGTTGAAGGCCTGCCGGATGCCCGAGAAGTACTCGCCGTCGTGGAACTTGATGAGCATCCTCTTGCCGATGTAGCGCACCGCCGGATCGAAGACCTTCTGCTCCCTTCGGGAGGGGTCGCCGACGAAGTCCTTCACGAAGAAGACCGCCTTCAGGTCCTCGATCCGGATCTCGGCCACGATGTCGGGATTGCTCATGGAGGCGAGGTGGAAGGATGCCTTGCCCGGCACGAAGTCGATGGAGTGGCCCTTGAGGATGTGGCCGTCCTTGAAATGGGCGACTAGCTTGTTGGGGCCCATGATCCCTCCTCTGTTTCGACTACCCCGTTCAATATCCTCCGGCGGCCGGCCCGTGTAAAGAACGCGGCACCCGCCGCGCGCACTACCGAGGAGGTGCACGGCTGGTTAGATAAGGCTCTGCTACCAGAAAGGAGACATGATGTCACCTCGTGCATTCCCGGTCTTCACCGCCGTTCTCATTCTGCTGATCCTCCCGTCCGCCTCCAGCGCCAACGGCTACAAGCAGGCGATGGACGGAGGGGCGGTACTATCGGGGATCGGTGTTGTGTCCGCATCCCAGGGCGGCTCGGTCTCGACGAGCGCCTCGGACGCCCTGGCCCTCTTCATGAACCCTGCGGGGCTCTCCCTCGTCGACGGCACGAGCGTGGCCGGGTCGATCGGCTCGCTCTACTGGAAGGAGGTCCGCAGATACTCGGTCCAGCGAGACTACAAGTCTGATCAGGTCCTCGGCATGAGGAACATCGCCCTTTCCTCCCGCCTCTCGCCGTCCGTCTCGATCGGTGCCGGGCTGGCCGCGGTGGCCGACGCCTCCTACGAGGGCGGCCGCCTGGTCTACAACGAGACCACCGAGGAGATCGAGGCGGTCGAGACCCTCGTCGCCTCCGGAGCTCAGTGGGAGGCCCTTGCGGGAGCATCCTACGCACTCGCCGGATGGGTCTCGCTCGGGGTGTCGGCGGGATACCGGTTCGGACTCGTCGAGATCGACTACGAGAGGTGGAACAACTGGCTCGCGGTGGTCGACTCCTCGGCAGCCGTGGAGTACGACATCGCCGAGCCGGCCGTGCACGTGGGCGCGATCTCGCGCAGCAGGCTCGCGACCCTCGGCGTCAGCTACTCGGCCGGCGGGGAGCATCTGCAGCCGGTGGTCGCCTTCGGGGCGGAGATCCTAGCGCCCCACCTGCAGAACGTCACCGTCGGGCTGGAGGGCCAGATCGCGTCCCCCCTCGGCAGGAACGACTACTCCGGGCGCATCCACATCAACTACCCCATAGATGCGAAGACCGTGCTCATCTCCAGCGTCTCGTTCCTCGAGCTGCCGGGCGAGAACGGCGAGGGCATGGGATTCTCGCTGGGCGGGACCCGCAGGATGGGACCCGTGAGGCTGGATGCTGCCATGCACTGGCACACGCGCAAGCTCTACGGCGACTACATGCCGTTCGAGGATGCGGACAGGGTCGACGACTCGACCACCGAATTCCTCTTCGGCCTCTCCTACACCATCTAGGGAAGGATCGACACGCCGGGCGGCGACCACACCCCTTGCGAAGCGATCGGGAGATGAGCCTCGCCATCCCCTTCCGATCGAAGGTTGCGATTCTGCGCCTTCTGCGGCATGCGCGGGACCTCTTCGACGAGAGACCGGCGATGGGCAGGGCGGAGGACGCTGAGAGCTATCCGTTCGTCGTCGTCAGGCACTCCTCGCAGCTCCTGAGGAGCATCCCGGGAGCCGATGATTCCCTTCAGCTGGGGAAGATCAGGAACCTGGAACTGGCAGCGGCCAGGGTCGACCGGCTCGTCGTGCCGCCGGGAGGCCTGTTCTCGTTCTGCCGGACCGTCGGGAGGACCGTGCCATCCCTGGGGTATGTCGACGGTCTGGAACTCCGGGAGGGGCGGATGATCGCCTCCGTCGGAGGGGGGCTGTGCCAGCTCGCCAACCTGCTGCTCTGGATGGGTCTGCATGCCGGCATGGAGATAGTCGAGCGCCACAGGCACGGTGTAGACCTCTTCCCGGACAGCAACAGGCGCGTTCCTTTCGGCATGGGGGTGAGCGTCTTCTACAACTACCTGGACATGAGGATGAGGAACACTCTCGACATGCCCCTGCTCATACGGGCATCCGTCGAGCCCCCCGTCCTTGCCGGTTCGATATCGGCACCCCGTGACCCCGGCTTCGAAGTGACCGTCGAGGAGACGGACCACAGGTTCTTCCGGGACCCCGACGGGACGATGATGCGGGAGAACAGGATCTGGAGGCGGACCGCCCGGGGGGGCGGGGAGGAGGTGGTCTCAGAGCTCCTCGCGCACAACAGGTGCAGGGTGCTGTACGAGGTCGCGGAGGACGAACCGGGGCAGGGTGCGGATGCCGACCGCGAATGATGCCGGTGGGATGGATCCCGGGGAGCCCCGCGGATCCCGTTCCCCCTGCAGCGTGGGGGCCACGGGAACCTGTTCGGGAACTGGAATGGAGTTTATGTGTTATTTGTTCATGAGGTGGTCCGATCCGTGCGCATGCCGGACCGGGCTTCTCATCTGCCGCCACTGTCCAACAGACTGGAGGTTGCTGAAGTGAACGGTGTCTCTGGGATACTCAAGGAGCTCGTGGAGGTCCAGGGGATCGAAGTCGCCGTGTGTGTGGGCCGTGACGGGTTCGTCATCGATGCGGCTTCGACGGGGAATGCCGACACTGATGCGATCGGCGCGATGGTCTCCACCGGCATGGGTTCGGCGGAGAGCGTGGGACGCGAGCTCGGCGTCGGCGAGATGGCCCAGGCCATGCTCGAGTTCGACAAGGGCATCGTGGTCATGTCCGCGCTCGGCTCCGACGCCCTGCTGGCCGTGGTGGCATCGAAGGACGCGAACCTCGGAAACGTCAGGCTCCAGGTCAAGCGCAGGGCTCCGGAGCTCGAGAACGCTCTGAAATAGCCGCCGGCCGGGGTCTGTCCACCTGACAGCCGCAGGGTGAGGGCTTTCCGAGCGCACGAAAGGAGACAGGCAAACCCGTGGACATGGAGCACCAGGGCCAGAGCAGCAGCATACGCAAGCTCCTAGAAGACCTTCTGCACAGCACGGGCTCCCTCATCTGCCTCCTCATCTCGAGGGAGGGCGTCTGTCTCAGCCAGGCCGGCGAGATGGCATCGCTCAACAGCACGGCGCTCGCCGCGCTCGTGGCGGGCATGTTCGCCGCGACGCGGGAAGTGGCGACCATCATCGGCGAGAACCAGTTCTCGATCCTGCTGCAGCAGGGCGACAAGCGCCACATCCACATCTCTCTCGTCGGCAGACGTGCGATGATGGTCGTGGTCTTCGAGGACTACACCAGGATAGGCCGTGTACGCATAGAGGCGAAGAAGACGGGCGAGGCGGTCTCGCTGATCCTAGACGCACCGGTCCAGCGGAGGGACGGCGACGAGGACGGGATCTCGCTCCCGAGGTTCAAGGAGTACGCCCTGAACCTGGTCGACCAGATCTTCAGGGTGGACGAAGAGGACGATGCCCCATATCAACCCTGAGGACAGGAACATCGTCTTCAAGCTGGTCTACTTCGGACCGGGAATGAGCGGGAAGACGACCAATCTCCACTGGATACACGCGCAGCTCGCGAAGAAGTATCGCGGTGAGATGATCATCCTCGACACCGAGAGGGAGAGGACCCTCTTCTTCGACTTCTATCCGGTCTCGCTTGGAAAGGTCGAGGGCTACTCCCTCAAGTTCCACCTCTACACGATCCCCGGCCAGATCCACTACGAGGCCAGCAGGCGCCTGATACTGGAGGGCGCGGACGGGGTCGTGTTCGTGGCCGACTCGAGGGAGACCCACAGGGACATGAACCTGCAGAGCTATCGCATGATGGTCGAGAACATGGCCGAACTGAGGATGCCGGTCGAGTCGTTCCCGATCGTGCTCCAGTACAACAAGAGGGACCTGGCCCCGGTCCTCCCCCTCGGCAGCATCGAGAAGGAGCTGGGCCTGGAGGGCGTACCAGCGACCGAGGCCGTCGCCCTGGAGGGCAGGGGCGTGATGCAGACCCTGCGCCTGGCGAGCACCGAGGTCATACGGAAGTTCCACATGTGAAACCCGTCCCGTCCGAGCGGACGGGACCGCCCGGAGAGGAATGGCACTCAAGGGAACTCTGAACGACATGGGGCTGGTGGCCCTGCTGCAGTTCCCCAACTCGGGCAGGCGCACCGGCCTGCTCACGGTCGTCTCCGGCGGGAGACAGGCAGAGCTGTACTATGTCGAGGGGCACCTGGTGCATGCCTCCCTTGACGGGATCGAGGGGCAGAAGGTCCTGGTCGAGATGATCGACTGGACCGACGGCGTCTTCACCTTCGACTCGGGGATCACGACCGGAAAGGTCTCGATCGAGCAGGACCTGCACAGGACGATAATGTGGGCCCTCAAGGAGAGGGACGAGGTCAGGAAGGCCCAGATGGACGCCCAGAAGGCCTCCTCCCGCGGTGTGGACGGCACGCGCTTCGAGAAGCCGCTCATAGAATTCGTCGACTCGTCCTCGCAGAACCTCTGGGCCTGCGTCCTGGATCCCGACGGGGTCATCGTCGCCCGCACGAACATCCCGGACGACCTCTCCGAGACCGCGCCCGAGCTCGCGAGGACCGTCTCCGCGATGGTTTCCAAGTATCCCGGAGGCCCGCCCGAGCGCGTGATAATCGAGGACGGGGCCCGGACGCTCGGAGTGATGTCCCTTGGCGACGGGCTGTCGCTGCTCGCAGTCGTCAGCCCGGACACGAAGATCGGCCTGATGTGCATAGCGCTCGGCCGTCTGGTGGAGAGCATCAGGAAGAAGGAGTGACGATGCCCGCCGAAGCTCCCGGACTCGAGAGCGTACCCTTCGAGGAGTTCCTCAGGATATGCACCGAGTCGGGCCTTCTCCAGGCGGACCTGGCCAGGACCCTCCACGGATTCGCAAGGGCTCTCGGCGGAGTCGGTTCGGTGCCGCGGGTGACCGGGTCGGACGCCGACCGCCTCCAGAGCTTCGAGAGCATCCTCAGTTTCGACTATCCCGAGAACATGACCTTCGAGAGCTACGTCACCACCGAGGAGAACTACTACACCTGCGAGATACTGAGGACCATCTCCTTCATACCGCGGATCTGGAAGGCCATCACGCCCGTCTTCATCCACGCCCCGACAGGTCAGGGCAAGACCCATCTGCTGGCTGCCACCAGGAACGCCACCACACGGAAAGCCTTGTTGATCAACACTCTGGATCTCGAGACCGAGTACCAGCACGCCCGCTCGGGCGGGCAGGACAGGGATCTGCGCGACTGGCTAACATCCCACGATCTCCTGCTCATCGACGACATCCAGTTCGCGTTCTCGGACGGAGGCTTCCAGAAGTTCATCATATCCGTGATGAACCGCATGCCCAGGAACAACCACGGGATCGTGGTCTCTTCCGACGTCGAGCCGGCGCACCTCGGAGGCATGGTCTCCTCCCTGCTCTCGCGCCTGATGTCGGGGATAACCATCAAGCTGGAGATAGTCGATCTCAAGGGGCGCAGGGAGATACTGGAGCAGTTCTTCAAGTTCACCGGCCTCCAGCCCCCCGCCGAAGTCGTCGACCACCTGGCGATGACCTTCACGACTAACGTCAGGCAGCTCAAGGCGGCCGCCAGGATGGTCCTCGCGAGGATGCTCGGCACCGGCAGGCCGATGACGGTGGATTCCGCCAGGGCGCTGCTGGGCTTCATGACCCCGTCCGCCTCCCCTTCGGCCATCGATGGGGAGGAGGACGAGAGATCCCCGTACATCGTGGTCGAGGTCGAGGAGGAGGAGCACGCGGCAAGGCCTTCCCCCCCGACTCCGCCCGCGGAGCCGGCATCCTCCCCGGCGGACTCCGGCGGGACGGACGAGGAGGAATCGGCCGACAAGGCACGGACCATAGTTGTACCGGTCAGCGGTGGGCCCCCTCCAACCGCATCCGCCCGGGATGCGGCCCTCGAGCAGGCCGGCGTGGAGGTCCCCGCCGCACCGAAGCCGGGGAGGGGCTCGGCGAGGAAGTTCAAGCAGATGCTCGAATCGGCGGATACCGTCGAGAAGCAGACCGAAGCTCTCAGACTGGCTGTCAGCGAGAGGATCAGGCAGCTCTCGGAGTCGGGGGGCGACAGGGCCGAGGTGGGAAGGCTGCAGGTCGCGCTGAGGTTCCTCGAGAAGGGCGACCTCGAGGCGGCGATGCTCTCCCTGAAGTCATAGGGTCGAATTCTGGCGCAGGATGGGGTCGAAGCGAGGGTGAGAGGTGGACCGGATGGTCAAGACGGAAGACACTGATCTGTCCCGTTTCCAGGGTGTGGCCTACCTGCTCGGCGCCCTGGCCCATGCTTCGGAGCTGAATCTCGGGAAGAGCAGCCTCTCGATATGCATGCTGGCGGGGAAGAAGTTCGGCAAGGAGGCCGTGGAGGGCACGCAGCAGACCGACGACGTCGAGAAGGCTGTGGGGATCCTCTCGGACGCCCTGGCGAAGCGGGGGATAGTCTGGGACTTCAAGCCCTTCCAGGGCGAATCGGAAAAGCTTGTGGAGGAGCGGGACGGCAAGAAGGTGATGAGGCTCGCGTTCAGCACCTGCATGGTCCGGAATGCGCTGTTCCGCTACGCGCACGAACAGAAGCAGTCGCTCTGCTACATGGCCCACGGGGTCTTCGCCGGAGCGATGGAGAGCGTGATGCCGGGCAGGACGGTTCATCTCGAGATCCTCCACGCTGGTCCCAACGGCTGTCTCAAGGAGCTGATCATCGAGGAGGCTGCCCAGTGAAGGCGAAAGTATCCACCGAGTGGCTCTCCGGTTGTTCGGGATGCCACGTGGCAGTGGTCGACCTCCATGAGAAGCTCCTGAACCTCGTGGACGACGTCGAGTTCGTGAGGGTCCCGGTTCTCATGGACGAGAAGGGCTACCCCAAGGCGGACGTGGGGATCGTCGAGGGGGCTGTCAGGAGCGAGCACGACAGGCATGCCCTCCTGAAGATGCGCGAGAGCTGCGGCAAGATAGTGGCCTTCGGCACGTGCGCGGTCTACGGAGGCCCTTCGGGGCTGGGCTGGCTTCACGGGCGCGAGTCGATACTGGCCAAGACCTACGGCGGGAACCCCACCGATGCGAAGGGCATGACCTCGCCGACAGAAGCCCCGCTGCTCGAGGAGAGCGTGATCCCCATCGACGAGGTCGTGGATGTGGACATGTACCTTCCCGGCTGCCCGCCCCACCCGTTCTTCATAGCAGCCGGGCTTAGACATCTCCTGGGTGCGAAGAGCGTGCCGCTCTCGGGCAAGACCGTGTGCTCAGAATGCGGCCGCCGCATGAAGAAGACCGAGGGCGTGAAGCTGAACAGGGGAGCCGTGTCGGCACCGGACCCGGAGACGTGCCTGCTGAGCCAGGGTGTGGTCTGCATGGGCTCGGTGACCCTCGACAGGTGCAAGGCCCAGTGCCCCAACAAGGGCGTGGCCTGCGCCGGATGCGCCGGACCCTCGATCGATCTGATCAGGGAGCCGCACCTCGACATACGGAGCATGATCGCACGGAGGATGGGCATGCTGACCGGAATCGACGAGGCGGAGATCAGGCAGTACCTGCAGGATGAAGCGAAGACCTTCTACGCCTACGCGCTCTCCTCGCCCGTGATGTACAGGAAGCCCACCGTGGAACTGCGCGAGTGGGCTTCAGGTGCGAAGTAGGCGGGAAATGGAGACGACGACCCGGGAGTTGATGACATGAAGAGGATTACAGTCGATCCGGTGACCCGCATCGAGGGGCACGCCAAGATCGTCCTGGACACCGACGACAGCGGGGCCGTGCAGAGCGGCCACCTGCAGGTGCTCGAGATAAGGGGCTTCGAGAAGCTGCTCGAGGGCATGGAACTGTTCAAGATGCCCCTCATCACGGGCAGGATATGCGGGGTCTGTCCCGCGGCCCATCACATGGCATCCGTCACTGCGATCGAGGACGGGCTGGGGATCAAGCCGCCGAAGGACGCCATGCTCCTCAGGGAGCTCATGTACATGGGGCACGTGCTCCATTCGCACGCGCTGAGCACCTTCGTCCTGACCGGGCCCGACGTCCTGTCGGGGATCGCCTCGCCCCCGTCGCAGAGGAACGTGTTCGCCCTGCTCAAGCTCGACCCCGATACCGTCATGAAGGTCCTCACCCTGAGGAGCTACGGCCAGAGGATAGTCGAGAGCGTCGGCGGCAGGGGTGTCCATCCGGTCACCTCCATTCCCGGCGGGCTGGCATCGAGACCGTCGAAGGAGGACCTGGCGTCCATCGCCGGGTGGGGCAGGGAGGCGCTGGACATCCTCGAGGCCGTGAGCCCGGTCTTCGGCTCGAAGCTGGCCGAGCTCGAGTCCCTCCGGGAGCCGGCCGTGCTGGACTACCTGCCGGCAGCCCTCAGCGCCGGGGGGACCGTCGCCTTCTGGGGCGCTCCCTGCGTCGTGAGGAACCCCGACGGTTCGCAGGAGAGGACCTTCCCTGCGGCCGGATACGCCGAGAACCTGGTCGAGCACGTGCTGCCCGACTCCTACATGAAGTCGGTGACCCTATCCGGGGCGCCCGAGAAGAAGTTCTTCGTGGGACCGCTGGCGAGGATGCTCGTGAACGACAAGTTCACCTCGCCCAAGGCCTCGGCCCTGATGAAGGACTTCAAGGCCGTCGCCAGGAACTCCGCCCTGGACAACATCGGGGCGAGGCTCGTCGAGTGCGTGCATGCCGCCGAGAGGATCAGCGCGATAGCCGGGGGCGAGCTGGGGGACGGACCCGTCCTGGTCCCGGCGACGCCGAAGGCCGGCCGGTTCGTCGGGATGGTAGAGGCCCCGAGGGGCATCCTCGTGCACGACTACACCACGGACGAGTCCGGCAGGCTGACCGCGGCGAACCTGATAGTCGCCACCCAGAACAACTATGACGCCATCGACAACTCGATCACCGGGCTGGCGAAGCATCTCGCCGGCGGCGAGGAGGAGATGCTGCTCAACGGGATCGAGTTCGCCCTCAGGTGCTACGATCCCTGCCTCGCCTGCGCCACCCACGTGGCCGGACGGATGCCCCTCGAGGTGCAGGTCAGGAGCGGGGGCAGGCTCGTTCGCACGCTGACGAGGGGGGAGGGCCTGAGTTGATCGAGATCAAGATTGACGAGGAAGCCTGCGTAGGGTGCACCCTCTGCGTGGACGTGTGTCCCACAAAGGTGTTTGAGTTCGACGAGGCGAAGGCCGTACCGAAGGTCGTCAAGCCGAAGGAGTGCTTCGGCTGCCTGAGCTGTTCGGAGATCTGCCCCGCCACCGCGATCACCCACGAGGGGATAGACCACTCCGAGAACCACTACTACGACCCCGGATCCATCACCCTCGCCTCGAAGACATCCAACGACATCGACCCGGTCAACTTCCCCACCGACCAGAAGGTACGCGGGAAGGCCGTCGGCGACCTGGGCATCCGCCTCCTGTCTGTGGCCTCGGTGTTCAGGCAGACCCTCGGGAGCAGCCTGCCCGCCGTCGGAACGATGGCAGGGCGCACCCTGGCCACGCAGCTTCCCCGCTACCAGGTGCCTGCCTCCTTCGAGGAGGCCCTGGCTCTCGTCCTGGATCACCTGGCCCCGACCTGGGGGATAAAGGCCGACTACGACGGGGGCGATAATCTGAAGCTGTCCGTCGGAAGCTGCTTCATAAGGGATCTGTGCAAGAAGGAGGGCATCGAGCTGGGCGGAGACCTGTGCGTGCTCTTCTACAACTACCTCGCCGGCTATCTGGGCAGGACCTCCGGGACGAGACTCAAGCTGGAGAAGTCGACTCCCGGGGACAAGTCCTGCAGCTACGAGGTGAAGGTCTTCAGGAAGGACTGAGATGCCCCCCCGTGCCCGCCTGGCGATCGTGGGCATCGGCAACACGCTCGCCGGAGACGACGGAGCCGGGGTTCGGGCGGTCGAGATGCTGAGAGAGAGGCTCGGCGGATCCGGGCCGGACGGCGTGCTCCTGACCACCCTGGAGGGTGACCTCCTGGCGGTGTCGGACATGATCGGATCCGCCGGGCGCTTCATATTCGTCGACGCCGTGGCGGGAGAGCCGCCGGGCATGGTGACCAGGGGAAGGAGCGCACCGAGGGCGTTCGCCCCGTCATTCCACCAGACGGACATAGGATCGGTTATGCACGCCCTCGAAAGACTCCGTGCGACCTCATCCTTCCCCGACTGGGAGATCCTGGGGGTCACCGTGAGGCCCCCCAGGATGCTGGAGGAGAAGCTCTCCCCCGAGGTCGAGGAGGCGCTGCCGGTCATCGTGGACCTGCTGCTCGAGGAGATGGGGGAGGAGAGGTCCGGCCGGACCTGCGAGGCCTGTCGCGGAGGTGGATCGAAGGCATGAGGAGAACACGGGTGGATCTCAGGCGGAGCGTCATGCAGGCCAACGACGAGGCGGCCGCGAGGAACAGGGACGTGTTCGCCGGCCTGGGCCTCTTCGCAGTCAACGTCATCAGCTCGCCAGGCGCGGGCAAGACCACTCTTCTGGAGGCCCTGGCCCGCAGGCTCGGGAACGATCTCGCGGTGGTCGAGGGTGACGTCAAGACTAGCAGGGATGCCGACAGGGTGAAGGCCGCGGGGGTCAAGGCCGTCCAGATAGAGACAGGCGGCGCGTGCCACCTGGATGCCGTCTCGGTCGGGAGGGCCCTGGCCTCGATGGACCTGCCGTCCGGAGGCCACAGGTTCCTCGTGATCGAGAACGTCGGCAACCTCATCTGCCCGAGCTCCTACGACCTCGGCGAGCACCTCAGGGCGGGGATCCTGTCTCTTCCGGAGGGTGACGACAAGGTCCTCAAGTATCCGTCGCTCTTCAGCCGGATCGACCTCATGATCCTGAACAAGGTGGACCTCGCGCCGCACATCCCCTTCGACATGGATCGCGCGGAGGAGGAATGCCGGAGCATGAACGCGGATGTGGCGGTGATACGGGCGAGCGCACTCACCGGCGAAGGCGTCGACGGTCTCGTGGCCTTCCTTGAGGATCGGCGGCGCGAGGTCTTCGGCTAGCCCTGAGGCACATACCTGCAGCCGCCCCGGCAGGCTTCCGCCGACATGCAGGAGCCGCACCCGCCGCCTCTCCGCCAGAGCCTGAAGGATTCGGCCCCGGCGCAGACGGACAGCGTTTCGAAACCCTCCTCCAGCAGATCGCCCAGGATGACCGGCGACTGCTCGCAGGGTCTCAGCCTTCCCCAGGGATCGACGGCCCACTTCACAACGGCTCCGGTACAGCCCTCGTCCGCCATGCCGGGCGGCAGGTCGAAGGAGCATTGCTCCATCGTGATCCCGGCATAGACGGTTATCCCCAGGGCCGCTCCCGCCTCGCAGGCGTCCATGGCGGCCGCCCCGAGCTGGTCCGGGGTGGGGAACAGGTCGAATCCCGGTTTCGAAGCCCTGCCCCCGGAGGCGAGCCTCAGCAACATGAACGATCCGGCTCCGAAGGCGACCGACGTCCTGAGGACGGCCGCCGCCTCACGCCAGTTGGCTGATGTGACGGGGAAACCCGCCGAGACGGGGAGCCCCGTGGATGCCGCGGATGCGATCGCGCTCCTGACCGGGACCGGATCCCCGGCTCCGCAGAGGCGCCCGAACAGGAGCCCGTCGCACGTGGGGATCGTGATCTGGAAGCCTCCGAGGCCGGCATCCGCGAGCTGCACGGCAAGATCCCGCGTCAGGAGGGTGCCGTTCGTTGCGAGTATGACTCGCGATGCGGCATCGTGCGCCGTCCGCACGATCCCGGCGAGGTCGTCGCGGAGGAGGGGCTCGCCTCCGGATAGGGTGATGCCCGAAGGGGAGAGCCTCCCGAGGGAGGCCACCAGTTCGCTCGCGAGCCCGGGACGCGGCCGGGGCGGGGCGGAGGAGATGTGCCAGGGGTTGCAGCAGAAGCGGCACGAGAGATTGCAGGAGGGCGTGACCTCCACCACGAACCAGGGATGAGCGGAGATCTCAGGGGTTCGTGACAAGCTCGGCGACGAGGACGGACAGCCCGGGAAGGTGTTCGAGCACCCCGGCTGCCCCCGCCATGAGAGTCCCGGCATCTTCCAGGTCGTACAAGTAGAGCGAGTCGGGATCGCTGCAGAAGCGACGCAGCTCCTCCATGCGCATCTGGACGAGGGCCCACTGCTCCTCGCCCGTCTCGTGGTAGCCCCAGAAATAGTTCCTCCGACCCGCGAGGGTGTCCAGCATGACGGCAGTGGCTGCACCCTCGAGAACGGCATGCATTGCATGGAGGTACTCCGCAGGAGCGATAGCGCGGGTGGAACGCAGGTCCTCCAGGATGTCCAGCCTCTGCTCGAACAGCATCATTGCATCCTCGAGATCCCTGTCTATCGCGGGCGGCATCATCCGGGTCATCATGCTGCGCGAGCCGTACTGGAGGAAGTCGAGGCGGGCCAGCAGAAGCCTCTCCAGGATCGCCAGCTCCTCGTGCCCCGCGAGGGGGGAGGAATCCCTGAGGCCCATGAATATCTCGCCGATCATGTCGCGGTAGGACTCCGCCTTCTCCCAATCGATGCTCGCCTCGACATACCACTCGCCGCCGGACTGGGTGTGGGTCGTGAGATCGCTCCAGAGCGTACGCAGACGGCGCCACGCCTCGGAGTCGGTGGCCGTCGCGAGGTGGTTCCTTAGGCCGGTGAGTGTCGTGTCACCCTCCGCCGGGAGCGGGAGAGGGAGCGGTGCGGCCTCCGTGCGGCTCCAGGATATCATTGCCGCAGGCAGGAGGGCGGCGAGACGGGCACCCCGTGACTTCATCATCGCTGGCTCCTCCGTTAGGGACCGGGACGATCGACTGCCCATTCTAACCGCAACCATCCCGGAGGTTTCAGGAGCGGTCGGCGGTCAGGGCCGGGCATCGCACGCGCCGTGGAGGACCACATGGCTCTC
Source organism: uncultured bacterium (assembly GCA_964603785.1). Lineage (GTDB taxonomy): Bacteria > Fermentibacterota > Fermentibacteria > Fermentibacterales > Fermentibacteraceae > CAZRWD01. The sequence continues at coordinate 533,301 of CAZRWD010000001.1, read as the reverse complement.
CGCGAGCGCTCCGTCCCTGTAGGTGAGCTTCCCCGAGAAGAACCGCCCGGTGGACATCCATTGCATGAACACATGGTCGCCCTCCCAGAGGTCGAGAGTGCGGAGGCGGTCGTCGGGGATCCACTCCAGGTAGCCCTCGGGGCAGTCGCCGATTGTTCCGGAGAAGTCGAAGGCCTCGAATACGAAGACCAGCCAGTCGTCATCACCCTCGAAGGCCGGGAAGGTAAGGATGCCCCTCAGCATGGGCTTTTCGACGAGAAGCCCGGACTCCTCGAGCACCTCCCTCGTGACGCACTCCTCCGGGGTCTCGCCCGGGACGAGCTTCCCCCCAAGCCCGTTCCACCTGCCCCAGTGGATGTCACCCTCGTTCCTCACCCTGTGGACCATCAGCGTGCGCCCGTCACGGCGCAGGTAGCAGAGTGTCGCGATCTTCAACCGATCTCCCTCCGCCAGCCAAGCATGACCAGCATCGCACTGTCCCTCCGGCAAGATACACACCGGCGGCGGGAGCGTCCCTCCCTTCCCCGCGGCGACCCTCCGGGATATCTTCGGGAACAACAACCTGGACGGAGGTCGTCATGTCACTCAGGACCGGGATCGCCTCGGCGGTATTTCTGACCGTGATCTCCTGCGGGGGTGCTCCTGCCGCTCCCGACATCACCGGACGCTGGGACGGATCGCTGCTGGTCCAGGGCATGGAGCTGGAGATCTCCGTCGAGTTCACCCGCTACGAAGAGGGTCTGTCGGCAACGATCGACATCCCGGTACAGGGGGCCTTCGGGCTTCCGCTTACCGATCTGAGGCTCGCGGGGGACAGCATCTACTTCACCCTCCCCTCGAACCTGGGCCCGGCCTCCTTCGCGGGTGCGGCAGGCGAGGACGGCATCGCGGGGACCTTCACCCAGGGCATGGCTTCGGGCACCTTCGAGCTCTCCAGGGCACATGCCCCGATGACCGGAGACCTTCCCTACAGGGTCGAGGAGGTCGAGGTGGCCGTGGAGGGCTGGACCTACAGGGGCACCCTGACCGTCCCGGAGGGCGATGGACCGTTCCCCGGCGTCGTGATGCTCACTGGCAGCGGCATCCAGGACAGGAACGAGAACGTGTTCGGATTCGAGGTCTTCGCGGTTCTCGCCGACTCCCTGGCCAGGCAGGGTGTGGCGTCTCTCAGGTGCGACGACAGGGGTTTCGGTGCCGAGCCCTGGGCACTGGAGGGCGTCACGGACTCGGTGCTCGCCGGGGATGCGCTCGCACTGCTCGCCCGACTCGAGTCCTCCGACGGCGTCGACGGCTCCCGGACAGGATTCCTGGGGCACAGCGAGGGGTCGAACATCGCCCTCAGGGCTGCAGCTCTGGAAGGCGCGGGTAGCGGGGTCGACTTCGTCGTCTCTATGGCGGGGCCGGCCGCTCCGGGCTACGACATACTCCTCGGACAGGTGGAGATCTATGCGGTCATGTCCGGGACCCCGCCGGAGGAGGTGGACAGCCTCGTAGCCCTCCAGAGGCTCCTTATGGACACCGTGCTCTCCGGGGGCGACGTGGAGGCCATGCGGGCGATACTCGAGGAGCAGACCAGGAACGAACTGGCGAAGCTGCCGCAGGAGCAGCTCGCCGCCCTGGGAGACATCGACGCGTTCGTCGAGAACTCGGTCTCCCAGACCATGTCCACCATGCAGAGCCCGTGGTTCGCCGACTTCCTCACCGAAGACCCCGCCGCCCGGGCCGCTTCGCTGGAATGCCCGGTCCTGGCCCTCTACGGGGAGATCGACACCCAGGTGAGCACGACCCTCAACGAGCCCAGGATGAGGGCTGCTACGGCGGGTGTCGAGGGCAGCGAGGTCGTGGTCATCCAGGGTGCCAATCACCTGTTCCAGGAGGGCATCGACGGATCGTTCGAGGAGTATGCCCATCTGGAGAGGGCATTCGTGCCCGGCTTCACCGGGATGATATCGGACTGGATCAGGGCCCGCTGATCCTCAGGACGGTCCGGACCTGCTCCATTCGGGGTCCAGGAATCTCTGGACCTCCAGCCTCCGTCCGTCCGGATCGATGAAGAACGAGTTGTAGATGGCGTAGCGCGGGGTCACGCCGGGCTCCTTCTCGCAGGGGACACCCGCTTCGGAGAGCCGTCTGGAGACCCCGTCCACGTCGTCCGTCACCAGGGTGACCACGGTGTCGCCGGGAGGCTCGGGCCGGTCGCACCTGCAGAACCCGAGATATGCCGAACGCGCGGCCCTGAAGATCCTGCATCCTCCCTGGTCCAGAACCATCTCCAGACCCACGACCTCTCCGTAGAAGAACGAGATGCGATCGAGGTCGGGCGTCCTGAAGAAGGTTATCAGGGAGTCATAGGGTATCAAGGGGAGCCTCCGCAGCGAAGACCGCGGGCCAGTACTTGCCCGTGAGCAGCATCCTGCCCTCCTGGTCGAATGCGATGCCGTTGAGGACGTCCGCCCGGCCCCTCTCGGCCGGGGCGAGAAGGCCCGAGGCATCGACGATGCCCTGCACCCTTCCGTCCGACGGATCGAATGCGAAGACCAGGTCCGTGCCCCACTGGTTCGCATAGAGGGTGCCGTCCCTGTATTCCAGCTCGTTCAGGAGCGCCACTGGCATGCCGCTCATCGATACCGTGAAGCGCCGAAGCGGAGCGAAGGTCGACGGGTCCCTGACTGTGACGACCGACGATCCGTCGCTGGAGAAGAGCACGGAGGAGTCGGAGGCGAGCCCCCATCCCTCGCCGTCGGCCGCCAGCACGCCCAGAGGCTCCAGCCCGGGCAGCGAGTAGAGGAGGACCAGGCCCTCCCTCCATGTCAGCATGTAAAGAGTGTCCCCCATGGCGGCGATGCCTTCGGCGAATATCGAGTCCGGAAGGTCTATGATGCTGATGGAGAGCATTTCGGGGTAATCCATGCGCCTGATGGTGGACGACCCGTACCCTCCCGTAGATTCATAGATGTCCCCGCCCCACATGAGCAGGCCCTGGGTGAATGCACCCGCGTCGTGGGGCAGCGTGTCCAGAACCGTCGGAACCCAGCGGGCCACCGTCGATGCGGCGGGGTGGGGGGGAGGAAGCGTCCGGGACCCCGGCTCCTGCGGCCGGGCCTGTTCCGGATGCGCCGCAGGAGCTGATCAGCAACGCCGGGAACAGCCCTGCAAGGATGGGATGCCTCATGGGAGGGGAGGGGCTACCTGGAGGTTCCTCCGGAAGAGCCGGACGAGCCGGAAGAACCGCCCCTTCCTCCCGAGGTGCCGCCCGACGAGCCTCCCGACGAAGTCGTGCCCCTGCCGCCCGTCGCAGTTCCGGAAGAGGGCGTGCCGGGTCCGTAGGATGCAGGTTCCGAGGCGGATGCCAGCGCCGCGATGAACCGGGTCTTCCTGGCCTCGTATCCGGGGGTGGGTCCGTAGCCGCCGAGGGCCAGACCGTCTATCCTGTCCTCGGGGGATGGATGAGTCTGCCAGAAGCCCGGACCGCTGCGGGCGGTCACTGCCGCCATCCTCTCGAGAACCCTCTCGAGCCCGTGGGGGTCGTACCCCGCGGAGGCGGCGATCAGCACTGCGAGGCTGTCGGCCTCGCGTTCGGCCTCCCTGGAGTAGCCCTTCGTGACGAGGGCCTCGGTTATGTCGGCGGCGATGTCGCCGTAGCTGTCCGCCGCCTCCTGCACGTCGGCCGAGCCGAGCCTCTCGGCGCCCGCCATGCCCGCAACCATGAAGGCCTCGGTCCAGCGGGCCTGCTGCACGGCACCGACGCCGTGCCGAAGGCAGACATGCGCTATCTCGTGCGCCAGGACGCATGCCAGCTCGTCCTCGTCGCGCACCTGGTCGAGGAGACCCCTCGTGATGAGGATGGTGCCGCCCGGGCAGGCCATGGCGTTGATCTCGGAGGACGAGAGCAGCTGGAAGTGCCATCCGCCATAGGTGCAGGGGACCGGTGAGTTCATGGCGACCCAGCCGCCGACCGAGTTGAGGTATGTGTTGAAGTCGAAACCGCCGACCGGGCTGTAGCTCTCGAGTATGTTGGCCGCGACGGCCCGGCCCAGGTAGTACTCCTCGCTGGCCGAGATCTCCCTGTTGGCTGTCCTGAACGCGTCCACCACATCGACCGCTGTCTGGAAGTCGTCGCTCTCGACGATGTCTGTCAGGTCGCCCAGCCCGAAGCCCAGGACGCCGAGGATGCAGAGCGTGGTGATCATCTCGAGGAACCTCCCGAGGACGGAGCCGGGGTCTCCTGCACGAGCGGGCCCTCCACCAGGCTCCCGGCTGCCAGGAAGGCCTCGAGCAGCTGCGTGGAGACCTCGAAGCCCTCGATGGCGTCGACCTTGTCGAAGTCGAGCCCGGGATTGTCGCTGGAGTATGCGGCCTCTATCTCGGAATTGAAGCCCCTTCCGGCGAGGGTGACCTCATCCTGGGAGACCGCCCCCGATCCGGAGCCGACCGAGCCGCTGCCCGCGGAGGCCGGGGTGATCGCGCTCGAGTGCACCCACCCGGTGAGCGAGCTGGATGCCGAAACCCTGAACCACTGGGTTCCCGACTCCAGGACGGTGAGCACCTGGCCCAGGGCGAGCTCGGCTACGGGCTGCGAATAGAATGCCGGGGAGGGGAAGAGGTGCTGGCTGAGGACCTTCACCGTCACCTGGTCGCCCGGGGCGATGATCGGATCGGTCGCCAGCACTGCCAGAACCATCAGAATCGTCATGCCTCCAACCTCTCGCTACTTGGATGTCATGTCCCAGACGCCATCCCATCCTCCGGGGGCGCCTTCGGCCTGCATGCCTTCGCACCGCCTCCGCATGACAGAGGAGGGCGGGTCGTCCGCCAGCGATGCGAACAGGGCGGAAGCCCTGGTGAAGTCGCCGGCCCTGTAGGCCGCCAGAGCCACGGCGTATGAGGCGGCCCTCCCGAGCACGGGCTGCTCCACCATGCCCTCGTACCCCAGGAGCTCGAATATGTTCACGGGAGTCACCTGGCCGACCACCCTGATGGTGTCCAGCTCGCGGAAGACGAATCCCGGCCCCGCCGCAGCCACGGTGGCCTTCGACGCCATGATCATGGTCCCGTAGTACTTGTTCACGCCCTCGAGCCTCGACGCGAGGTTCACGGAGCTGCCCATCACCGTGTAGTCGAACCTCCGCGAGGAGCCCATGTTGCCGACGGTCATCAGACCGGTGTTCAGCCCCGTCCTGGGCTTCAGCTCGGGAAGGCCCTCGGCCGCCAGCAGGGCGTTGAGCCCGGCGAGCGACATCCTCATCTCCAGGACCGTCCTGCATGCCGTGGCGGCATGGTCGGCGCATTCGAGCGGCGCGTTCCAGAAGGCGACGATGGCGTCGCCGATGTACTTGTCCAGCGTCCCGCCGAAGGAGAGGACGGTGTCCGTCATGAGAGTCAGGTAGCGGTTCAGGAGGTGGACCAGCTCCTCCGGGGTTAGCTTCTCGGAGAATGTCGTGAAGCCGGCCAGATCGGAGAAGTAGACCGTCATCTCCCTCTGCTCGCCTCCCAGGCGCAGCCTTTCGGGATGTCTCGAGAGCTGCTCGACGACGGCAGGGGAGAGGTACTGCGAGAAGGCCGCGCGTATCTCGCGCCTCTGCCGGTTCGCACGGCTGTAGGAGAGGATGCTCCCCCCCAGGAGCGAGAGCAGGCCTGCCGAGAGGGGGGAGACCGACTCGAGCCAGATGTCGGCCGAGAAGAGCAGGAAGCTGGCTACCGCGAAGACCGCCAGCACGGCCGTGCCGAGGAGCACCTGCACCAGCACGGCCCTCCTCAGCAGGAAGACCATGCCGCACAGGATGGACATCAGCAGGGTGGCCGCGAGGACCGCCACCGGGCCGGGCCTGCGCAGAGCCGTCCCCGAGAGGATGTTGTCGACGGCCGTGGCATGCACCTCGACGCCGGGGCACACTCCGGAGTACGGGGTGGGCTTGAGGTCGTAGAGGCCGGCGGCTGTGTAACCGAAGAACACTATGGCATCGCGGAAGATTGTGGAGTCCACGGGCGAGGGTGCGCCGGTCCAGCGCGCCTGGACGGCTTCGAGGAGGTCGGCTACCGGCACGTACCGGAATGTGGCCGTGGGCCCCCGGAACCGGAGCATCATCCCGTACTCGCCGTCCAGCGGTATCTCGGCATCGCCGAAGACGAGCCTGTCGGGCTCCAGCGACAATTCGGGCCTCCCGGCGGCGAGCCAGGCGGCGGACATGGCGAGGGATGGCACGGGTCCGGCTGGAGTGTCGGTGAAGACGCCCACGCGTCTGTAGACGCCGTCAGGGTCGGGAGGAGCGCTCACGTTCCCGAACGCCCCGGCCCCGGGCAGGAGCGAGTCGTGGGGGGCTTCGCAGCTCCAGGCCGAATCAAGCCCTCCCGTGTCGCCTGCAAGGGGGATGACTGCACGGGTCGGAACGGGGTCGGACGACACCCCGCCCCCCCTCGAGAGGGAGAGGGCGAAGACCGTCCCTCCGAAGGCGGCCGAGCTGTCCCTGAGGGCGAAGTCGTCGAACGCCCCGTACTGGGAGGGATCGGCATAGATGATGTCGAATGCGACCACCCGGGCACCCCAGCGCCGCAGGAGCCCGATGCAGTCGGCGTACATCTGTCTCGGCCAGGGCCAGCCGACCCAGGAGATCCTCTCCAGGGAGGAGCCGTCCACCGCGACTATGATCACTCTCGCGTCCGCTGCGGTCGGCTGGAGGCGGAACCTCAGGTCGAGCGTGCTGCTCTCGAGCTTCTGCATGAAGTCGAGACGGGTGGCGCCGAAGACGGCGGCCGCGGTCGCGAGGGACAGGAGCAGCATCCTGAGAGCCCAGGGAAGCCTGCGTATCGTCGACAGAACCGCCATGCACATCCTCCGGGTGAGTTGATGCAACACTCATTATTGCCGGCGGAGGACGCAAGTCAACGCCCGCCCTTCTCCACCCGGCCGTCGAGTCGCTAGAATCGGTGGGAGGAGGTTCGCGGATGGCGGAGAGGCTCGACAGGGAGGCGGTCGGGAGACGGCTCCGGGCGGTCGCCGGTTCCGAGGATCTGCTCGCCTGGGGCTGGGGCGTGCTCGGGATGCGGAACGTGCTCGCAGGAGCCACGCCCACCAGACTGGTCCTGGAGACCATCACACTGGCCCTCCGCACGAAGTCGGTCGAGCACCTGGAATACTCCCGCCTCGAAGGGATCTCGGCAGGCTCCGGGGACTCGTCCATGCCCGGATGGGCGAAGCTCAACCTGGGGGCGGCGATCGCCGAGGGAGTGACGACCCATCTCGTGGTGAAGCCCTCCGGCGAGCCCCCCAGGCACTACCTCTTCAGGCCGATGCCCTTCTACGGCGAGAACAGGAAGGCCGGTCTGGAGATCGGGCTTGCGATCAGCAGGTCGCGACCGGACCTGCCGACGGAGGTCGACCTGAAGTCCTGGAGGGCTTCGACCGGAGCGCACCGGTCATGGCTGAGATGGGGCCTCTGGGGAGCCGTGTCCGCGGCTGCGATCCTGGGGATAGCCCTGCGCAGCCCCGGGGGTGCCGCGGCCGGGGCGTTCGCGGGTTTCCTTCTCGGGGCCGCCTCGGGTCTGGTCCGGGACATGGTTCGGATCGCCCTCGGCGGGAAGGGCTGAGCTCATGGAGCAGCACGGCAGGATCGCGCCGCCCGCGAGGATCGAGGGCCTTCCCGTCGCACTGGAGGACACCAGGAAGCTCCAGGCGCTCCTGCGCATCCTCAGGGCGATCGGACAGGCGAAGGACCTGCGGTCGCTCATCGGCCTGCTTGCGAGCGAGACGAGTGCCGCCATCGGCGCGGTGCGCTCCACGGTGTTCCTTTACGACGACTCGAGGCGCGAGCTCTGGTCCTTCATAGCCGAGGGGCTCTCCGAGCAGATCTGGTTCGGGATCGACGAGGGCATCGCGGGATACTCGTTCAGGAACTCGAGCACCGAGATCGTGAACGACGTCTCGCTCGACCCGAGGTTCAACCCGTCGATCGACAGGATGACGGGCTTCAGCACGAGGAGCATCCTCTCCGTGCCGATAGTCAATACGCGCGGCTACACCATCGGCGTGTTCCAGGCCGTCAACCGGCTCGAGGGGGGCTTCGACAGGGAGGACGCCGAGTTCCTGCAGGCGGTTGCCGGGGAGGCCGCCGTGACGCTGGAGAACGTGGCGCTTTACGAGCAGCGGAGCAGGATGTTCGACTCGCTCATCCGCGCCCTCGCGGACTCCATAGAGGCCAGGGACCCGATGACCGCGGGCCACAGCATGAACGTGATGAGATACTCCTCGGGGATCGCCAGGAACCTGGGCCTGCCCGACGAGACGGTGAGGGAGATCGAGTACGCGGCCCTGCTGCACGACTACGGGAAGATCGGCGTGCCCGACCAGGTCCTGCGCAAGCCCGAGCAGCTCGACGAGGAGGAGACCCGGGTGATGAGGTCGCACGTCGACCACACCCGCAGGATTCTCTTCGCCATCGAGTTCGAGGAGAACCTGCGATCGGTCCCCCGGTTCGCCATCGAGCACCACGAGAGGCTCGACGGGAGCGGATATCCCGGGGGCCTGTCCGGCGCCGAGATATCGATCGGGGGAAGGGTGATCGCCGTGGCCGACGTCTTCGAGGCCCTGACCTCGCAGCGGCACTACCGCAGGCCAATGACTCATGCCGACGCATATCGCTGCGTGACGGCGGGATCCGGGACAGAGTTCGACCCGGCAGTGGTGGAGGCTCTGGGGGGGTGCCTCTGCGACCTGGGAGTCATGGACGGCGATACTGTCAGGGCGATACTGTCGGAGCGCCGGACCCCGGGATAGGGCATCGCCCGGATCCCCTCCCGGAGAACCTTCCCCGCCCCAGGAGCAGCCAGTAGCTCGCCGCCGACAGCAGGTAGAAACCGATCGTCATGTAGAACGACCACGCGAACGAGAACTTCTCGATGATCGAGCCGCCCAGCGCGGTGCTGACCGTCCAGGCCCCGTTCCAGGCCACGGAGGAGACGGCGTTCGTGAAGGGCCTGTCCTCCTCGCGCAGGAGCTCCATCTCGAAGTTGGCCGCGATGGGCAGGTTCATGTTCATGAGCGAGCCGCGCATCACGAAGGCGACGACCGCGAGCGGCAGGTTCCTCGTGAGAGCCAGCACGAGCATGAACGGGATCGAGGCGAGCTCGGAGAGCACGATGCTGCCGACCATCCCGAACATCGAGGTGACGAGCGGTGCGGCCAGCATCCCGAAGAGGAGCCCAACCTGCATTATCGAGAAGTAGAGGCCGATCTCCCCGGAGGCCAGCCCGAACTCCCCCCGGAAGTAGAGGTTCATGAACGGGATGACCAGCCCGGCGCCGAGGCCCACGAGGATCTTGGGCACCATCAGCCTCCAGATCACCGGCCAGTCGTAGGCCCTCAGCCTGTGCACGAACGTGCGGCCCCCGTGTCGGGCCTGCGGCGGGAGGCTGCGGATGCCCATGAACGGCACTATGGAGACCAGGCTCGCCGCTATCGCGAAATACAGCGATGCCTCCTGTGCGGTGGTGGTGTCGGGGGCCAGGCCCCACTTCTGCAGGACCTCGGGCAGGTAGCCTCCGAGCGAGAATCCCAGGACGCTCGAAAGCATCCCCACCGCGGAGTGCATGCTGAATGCGTAGATCCTGCGCGAGGGGTCGCCGTGGGCCATCAGGAAGGGCGATGCCGAGATGCGGTAGAAGGTCACGAACATGGTCGCGGCCAGGCTGGCCGGCATGAGGATGGAGGCCGTGCGGAAGCGTATCATGAGAGCGTACGAGACGGCCGCGAGGACGGTCGACCAGATCAGAACCTTCTTTATCCTCACGCGCTCGAGCACCAGCGCCGCGGGCACCGCCGCTATGGTCGCCCCCAGGGCGCCGGCCGAGATGATCCTGCCTATCCCGCCCTCGGTGAAGCCCTGTTCCTTCAGGAAGAGGTTGAAGAGCAGACCGAAGACCGACATGCCCAGGCCGTTGAAGAGGCCCCCGAGGATGAACAGCCTCACGTTGGGGGAGAAGGCCCTCAGACCGTCGCGGTACTGCCCGGCCGCCCTCTTCACCCGTCCTTCTCCGAACCGAGGGCCATGAGGATGGAGGCCACCACCAGCCCGCAGCCGATCCAGCCGGCCAGCCCGAGCCTCTCCCCGAAGAACACCGCACCGCCCGCGGAGGCTATGGCGGCCTCCCCGATGTAGATGAGCGAGGACACGGCCCCGCCCAGGGAGGGCTGCCATCTGAGCTGCCAGAACATCAGCATGCTCGTGGCGGGAACCGCCAGATAGAGAAGCGCCAGTCCCACCGGAAGGCCGGGCGCTAGCACGGGGCCGCCGAGCAGGGGGAGCAGCGCCGCAGAACCGAGGGCGACCACGGCGAGCATCAGGGTGGTTATCTCCATCTCGCGGCCCTCCACCCGGAACCTGTCGATCAGGGCTATCTCCAGCGCCCAGAAGAGCGCGCTCAGCGCCGTGTAGAGGTCGCCCCGGTTGAGCGGTCCGGACGGGTCGGACAGCAGGTACACGCCCAGGAGGGCTATCCCCACGGATACGAAGTGCAGGGCTCTCGGCCGCCTGCCCATGACCGGCCAGATGGCGAACGGAGCGAAGGCTACGTACAGGGCGGTGATGAATGCCGACTTGCCCGGTCCCGTGTACTGCAGGCCGGCCGTCTGGAACCCGTAGCCGCCCAGGAGGGAGAGACCGATCAGAAGGGAGGGCCGCAGGACAACGGACAGGCGGGGGCGGGAGGTGGCCGACGCCCGCCTCCTCGATGCCAGCGCGAACGGGAGCAGCACGAGGGAGGCGATTCCGAACCGCAGGCACAGCAGCACGCCGGGGGACATGGCCCCCAGCAGGGTCTTGATGACCAGGAAGGTCGACCCCCACATGGCCGTTCCAACCGAAAGGAAGACAACAGCCTTGGTTCGCTCGCGCACGCCCGCCTCCGCAGGTTTGGTTCACCGAAGATAAGCAAAGGGCTTCGCGGGGGCTCGCTGCACGACTGGGCGACCCATGCCCCGGTCGCCGGGCGTGTGCATATTCAACTCCGACGCATCACGGGAGGGATGACGATGAAGGACGGGACAGTCACGGTCCTGAGGCTCCTGGCCCTGGTCTCGGGCCTCGGGCTGGCGGCCTGCGCGATTTTCGCTGACGGAATGGGCATGGGAGCCTCGGAAGGGCTTGCGCGTTTCCAGGCGATATCTGCAGCGCTGGCAGCCATCCTCCTGACGGCCGCGATGCTCGGCAGGCACTTCCCGGGGCTCTACCGCGGCCTGGGCCTGATCGTCATCAGCCTCGTCATCCTGGCCTGCGCGGTGGAGGTCCTCTCCTTCGGGGCGGCCGGCCTCCTGGGCAGCAGGGGCCTGCTCGTGAGCGGCGGCTCCTCACGGTCATCGGGCTCCATCGTGGTCGGTCTGCAGGAGGGTCTGGTATACGAGCCGTTCGTGGCCTGGACCATCGACCCCTGGGCGGACTTCCCGTACATGACCATGGAGGCCGGATGCCGCGCGGTCCCGGGCGCGTCGCAGGACTCCACGGCCTACACCGTCCTCGTGTACGGCTCCGGAACCGTCCTGGGCCCCCTGGTCGGCGACTCCGCGACCATTCCCTGCTTCCTGCAGCAGGAGATCTCGGGGCGGGTCCAGCGGCCCGTCAGGGTGATGAACATGGCCCGTCCGGGGTGGGTCTCGACCCAGGCCGTCACCGACTTGTTCCTGAGGCTGCGGGACGGCGGCAGACCCGACCTAGTCATCTTCCTGGGCGGGATGGAGGATGTCGTTGCTGCCTGGCAGAGCGGTCGTGCAGGCGCGCATCTGGATCTGCAGGCGATGGGAGCCCCGTTCTCGCCGGGATCCTCGCCGGGTGCCGACCCCTGCGGCGCGGTCCTGCGGAGCACCAGCACATGGCGGCTCGCTTCGGGGCTCTTCTCACCCGAGGAGGAGCAGGAGCCCGTCATGACCTACGAGGAGCTGGGCATCTCGACGCAGAGGCTCGCGAGGGAGGTCGTGGCGGCCTTCGAGGGCAACGCCCGCATGGCCTCGGACCTCGGCAGGCTCTACGGCTTCGAGGCACGCTTCTACTGGCAGCCCTGCGTCTGGAGGGGCGCGAAGGTCCTCACCGCCGGCGAGGTCCTGTTCCACGACGCAGGCGTGGAGCTCGACCAGGCCCTGATGGACCTGATCGACGCCTCGTACGCCATCGCCGACTCGGCCTCCTCGGCCACTGGACGCTTCGCCAGCCTCGAAGGCGTCTTCGACGACACGGCAGAGACCGTGTACATCGACCACGACGGCACCAGCCTCAACGCTGAGGGCAACAGCACAATCGCGCGCGAGGTCGCCGGCGGGTGAGCGGACCTGCCTTCCCTGAAGGACGACCTGCCGGACGTCTGAGCGACCCCGCGGTCAGGTTGCTGCAAATAGCGTCGGCAGGTGCCGGATTCCTGCTCGTGGCCGCCACCCTCCTGGCCGACCGGCTGGGTCTCAGTGCCGGGGAGGGCTTCAGCCGGAACCAGGTGCTGATCCTCATCGCCGGACTGATCCTGCTTGCCACCGCGGCACTCGGCAGGCGTTCGACGATGATTTACAGACAAGCATCCATGATCCTTCTGAACCTTCTCCTGCTGTTTCTGGCTCTTGAGATCCTGTCCCTTATCGTGATCAAACTCTGGACTCCCGACGAGCTGCAGATCAGGCACAGAAAGGAGCTGTCCGGCGGCCTGCTGGAGGACGAGGTCTCCTCGGTGCTCGGGCATTACGAATCCTTCCTCGTCTGGCATGCCGATCCCTACCTCTCCGGGGACGAAACAACCGATTCGCGTGGTCTCAGGACCACTCCGGGAGCCAGCACGGATCCCCGGGCGCTCAAGGTCTTCGTTTTCGGAGGTTCATCGATATGGGGCGAGGGAGTGCCCGATTCCTGCACGGTGGCCTCCTATCTGCAGGGTCTTCTGGAAGAGGAGCTCGATCGTGCGGTAACCGTGACCAACTTCGGTCAAATATCGTGGGTGTCGACGCAGGACCTGCTGTGCCTCATGTTCGAGATCCGGGACGGCAACATCCCTGACGTCGCCGTATTCTGCAATGGCTTCAACGATTTCTGGAGCTCGTATCAGTCGGGCAGACCGGGGGAGCACCAGAACTTCTCCCGGATGTCCGAGAGGGTGGAAGGCAGGGATATCCTCAGGCTCCAGTCCCGCCTCCTGATGGAGGTGCTGGCGAGGACCTGCACCGGACAGGCGATCCATCTCATCGGCACCGGCGGACTCCTCCGACAGGATTTCGGCGAACTGGTCACACTTGAGATGCGCGGGATCGATGTGCCAGGACTCGCGGAGAGCACCTTCACGCTATACCGCGAGAACATGGATATCGCCGAGACCCTCGGGGAGTGCTACGGATTCGAGTGCTGCCTCATCTGGCAGCCCGTCATCTGGTGCGGGAGCAAGACACTGACGAGCCATGAGGATTCGATCTGGATAAGAGGCCTGGCGTCGGTCGGGGAGAACTCCGATCCCGCATGCAATGAGCTACTTCTGCTGACCCGCGAGCATGCGTCCACCCATGCCGACAGCACGGAGGGCTTCCATGACTTCTCGACGATCTTCGACAGCGTCACCACACCCGTGTACACCGACATGTCCGGATGTCACCTGAATCCCGAGGGCAACAGGATACTCGCCGGGGAGATAGTAAGGATCCTTGTCCGGGATCCGGCTCTGCGTGAGGGGGAAATGTCGGATCTGACTGCCTCCGGAGTGAACTGAGGCCATCCGAGGCCCGACCCGGAGATCTATCCCTATGCTGAACACAACCTGCGCCTGATCAACGCGTCTTCAGCCCAGCATGGGAGATGGACTGCAGGTCCCTCCAAGTCCATGCTTCACTTCGAGATCGGTCTCCTCTGATCAAGGGGGAGAGTATTCGGAGTGTTCATGTAGCATTCAGTTCCAGATAATCCCATTCATTACCATTATCATGCCCTTTCAGGATCTTGCTAGAGCAGATTCTATAGTCAAATATTTACATAGATGCACTTTGTGAGAGAATCTTGCCAAACATGATGTTGGTTTTACTGCAGGTACTCAAAGGAGGAGGAATGACATCCTGTATTCTCATGATCACAATGATCGGCTTTCATGAAGATGATCCGGTATCCTTTTCTGAACCGGCATGGTATTCTTCCTGTGACGAGACGAGCACGGACGTCATACTGGCTGACTTTGACGGTGATTCCTGGCTAGATGCAGCTATCTGCAGCTACGGAGAGTCGGGTGTCGGTCACGTATATCTCTACTTCAATCAAAACGGTATCCTCGGCGTAACCCCAGACTGGACCTCTTCCTATACTGCCGGATACAGATGTCTTTCTGCTGGTGACTATGATAACGATGGAGATCTGGATATTGCTGCTGGTTGTCTTGTCGTCATGCCCGGTTCCGGTGAGAACGTGATCTTCGAGAACCTCGGGAACGGTTCGTTCTCGAGCAATCCCTCGTGGGTGTCTGCAGATCACCGGGATACCATCCACCTGCAGTTCATCGACTTCGACCGCGATGGGAGACTCGAGCTCCTCAGTGGAAACCAGGGATCGAGGATCTGCTTCTACGAGAGCGACCCGAGGGGGCTTTCCACGGATACGCGAGAACTCTTCAGATACTACTGGCAGGAAGGTTTCTGCGTAGGGCGATTCCCCCAGTTCGCCACGTCCTCGGCAGCCGTTCATCTGCTGTGCTCCTGGAAATGGGTACAGGAGCAGGGATACTCGATCTCGAAGGCATACATCTACGAATTCCTGCCCGGGATCATGCCGCCTATCAACCCGGACCAGCCCTCCTGGCCGGAGGCAACCGATGACAAGCCGTTGTTCGCCAACGAATATCATATCAGGCAACTGGACGGGCTTGATCATCCGGACTGGGTCGGATGCAACGGCGCCTCAATCTGCTACGGTCTTTCCACTCAGACTGGAATGACAACGGGATCGTTGGCTTTCGTCCCCCCATGCCCTGATGATGACATCTTCAATGCGACTGCCGGAATCGATGCGGCCGACCTGGACGGGGACGGGGACTGTGAACTCGTCATTGCCCAGAGGGGTGTTCGCAGATCTGACGGCATGACGCACTACATGACCAGTACCAGGGCGATTGTCACCGAGGTGGACTGGGAAGGCGTCGGATCCTTCGCAGAGGTTGCCTGGATGAGCACGGATGCATGTCCGAAGACCGCCCTGGCGATCGGCGACATCGATGGCGATGGGGTGGCATCCAGTCCGATCTCACTCGAGATCGACGTGGCTTGTCAGACATTCTTCCTCGATGGGCCTGTCAACGGCATCATGAACGTGAGGGTGAACGGAACCCCTCTGGATCAGGACGAATACCATCTCGACCGCGATGTGGCCTTCATTTCACTCGTGAATCCGACCCATTCCTCGGGCATACTCACCGCCGACGTCCTTCGAACCGGGAAGCCAGACCTGATCTTCGCCTGCGACGGCCAGGACAGGTCCTTCCTGCAGAACTGACGGGAGCAGAGATGATCTTGCTCATGATGATGATCAATGCCCTCAATCCGGTCAGCGTGGGCCAGCCTGCCGATTCACCCGCCCCGATTCCCCTGGAGTTCGGTTTCTATCTCGAAGGCTCCTTCGACTGTGAGTACTATGACATCTTCCAGAGATGCCTCTCGCATGACATCACCTCGATACAGCTCTGCATCGGACAGACGGATGTGCTCTATCCAGGAGTCTTCAACTGGGCCCTCCTCGACAGCATTGTCTCGGACGCCCATGAGGCATCGGCCGAGGATCCATCTGGTGACATTTCACTCTGCCTGTCCGCAAGACCTGATCAGGCACCAACCTGGTGTATATGGATGGTAAGTAAGAATCCACCTGGCTTCTCCCGTTTCTGCGACTACGAGAACCTGGATTTATTTTCGGATTTCTACAGTCTCCTCGCCGAGAGGTACTCCCCCGAAGGGCTCCTGCCGACTTACCTGGGATGGACGGATGATTGGGGCGTGGAGCGGTTCAATCCCCTTGGTGAATCTGATCTATGGTGGTGTGCCAATGACCTTATGGGAAACCACCTTCCGCCGGATCAGAAGGAGCAGGGTGCTCTCGCTGACTACTACAAGCAGATAAGACATTCTGTCAGGCAGTACAACCCTGAGGCCGACGTGGCTCTGAGCTTCATGGCTCAACCATTCTGGGAGACTCTCCGATACCCCTGTCAACCCTGGGTTACCGGACTCTACGTCGGCGAGTTTCCAGTTTACATGAACACCGTGCTCTCCGAGTTCACACCGGAGACGGCCTGCGATCCGTACAACTGCGCTCCTCAGACGATAGACTGGCATGGATACTCGGGGTACAACGACCCGATGAATCCCGGACCGCACTCGGGAGTCTGGGTGATTCCCGATCCGGACTACGAATACTTCGAGTACGCGTCCTTCGCACAGAGAAGCGTGGAGTATGCAACGATGCTCGAGCAGCACGGGCATTGCTCACAGCTCGCAGTGCTCGAGGCAGGCTCATCTCCATGGTGGATGCAGATTTCGTCAGCGTTCTGGAGCATGGATCATCACATCTCGTTTCAGCTCAGCTCCCTCGCCGACATGGCCGTCTCGGGGAGGGTCGCCTATCTCCATTTCGACACCGACATCGACGATGTAACCGGCCCGGTGCATCCCGGCTACAACTTCGAGGACTGGTGGAACGATTCGGAGGAGGATGTAGACCTCTTCTTCGATGCCTATGCGAGGATGGCACACCTGCTCAGAGGGAGCTACTGCACATCCAGGACAAGGATCCTCCCGGGACTCATCAACAATGCAGCCTGGGTGCACACCTTCCATGATCCGGGAAGCGGCTTGAACACACATATGGTGAGGGCAGAATTCCCGTCACCGGTGATCTCCGCAATCAGGATCCCCGTCTCGACCAGGTTCGTACGTGTGTATGGAATGTATGGAGGATCCGGAACTCTGGTGGACTGTGGACTCCCCCCCTACAGGGTCCGGCTGGAGAATGTCACTGCCGACTGGATTCAGTGGATAGAGGAGACTACACGGCAGTCACCCGGGGGCTCGTGCCCTGATGCGGATATCTCAGTCCTCTCGGGTAATCCGGTCAGGGATACTGCCACCTTCAGGCTGATCTTCTCATCCGGGTCACCCCCGGACGAGGTCAGTATCGTCGACCTCTCGGGCAGGATCGTGACGACGATCGATGTCGGGGAGATGGAGTCTCCCGTCTCGATCTCGTGGGATTGCAGATGTGCGGATGGCTCTGTCGCGCCGAACGGAGTGTACTTCGCCCATGTCAAAAGGTGTCCTGAAGGCGGGGTGTCGTTCGTTCTGCTGAGATAAAGAGCCAGACCTGTTAATCGCTGTCTCGGACCGGGCACTCCCGTTCCAGGGCACTGGTTGGGTGGTTTTGCTGACTGCTGGACTCTGGCAGATCGTCGGGATCCGTTCAGGAAGGACCCTGCTTCCGTGGGCACCTGGCTTCTGAGCTTCCTTGCATGCAGATGTTGATCGCAGTCGATTCATGACATCGCAGCCCTGAACCTTTCACCAGATAGTAGGTTCGCTCTATACGAATCGCATGGTGTGCAGTGCTTTTTCGATCCTGTGTCCTTGTCTGCCGAGCCCTCTCATCTTCCGCCGATATCGTAGAGGTTGACCGGCCCCCAGCTCCTCCATGTCCAGGGGGACCTCAACTGGATGATGAGCGAACCCATGCCGGGATTCGCGAATGCCCTAACCTCTCGAGTCCAGTCCGTGTCGGAGCCTGACGAGAAGACGAGCCTCTCCGGACGGACCCGGTCGGTGACGAGGAAGCCGCCCGAGCCGGAGGTCGTTTGGCAGAACGGAGCCAGGGGGTAGCAGACATCCGCCGTCGATTCGTACATCCTCGGCGCGAAGAACTCGCCTTCCCCCCCAACCGGGGCGATGCGAGTCCAGGCTATGTAATCGAGCACATCGAGCAGGCCTCCACCGAACTTCCTCCCGAGGAGGTCCGCGTGCTCCGTCACGGAGACAGCCCCGAGGATGATGATGGCCGAAGTGAAGAGTGCTCTGCCGGACCGGAGGAGGTGATGGAAGCCCAGGACCGAGATGGTGACCAGAACCGGGATCAGTGGGGTCATGTGGCGGGGCTGGTAGTTCTCGTCCGAGAGGAAGGCGAGTAGGAATGGGAGGAGTCCTGCCAGGAGCGGGAAAAGCCTCCGGTCAAGCTTCCCGCTTCTGATGCTCCGCGCCGCGAAGACGGAGATGCCTGCGGCATGGACTGGGCCGGGGAAGGCGAGGAGAAGGTACCCGGAGGTCAGCAGAGCATTGAGGGCGGCGAGCGATATGGAGATGGAATGAGGGGAGCGCTGCCAGTAGAACTCCCTTAGCTGATCCAGGAGGCTGCTATAATGGATGAAGTATGAGGGGTAGAGAATGATGGAGAAGAGGAGGGTGCCACCCGCCCAGAGAAGTGGTGTCCTCATCCTTGCTAAAAGGCTGTCTCGATAGCTCTTTCGATCCAGAACCCGGCAGGCCGCAAGAACGACCGCCGGGCCGATGAGGATAACGTTCGAAGGCCTGGCGCCGATCAGCAATACGGAGGCCGCAACGACAAGAAGCGATTGGTGCTTGGAATCCCGCCTGGAGAGGACTCCCCACATGAGCAGGGCCATCCCCGCCATGGCCGGATTCTCAGGCCTGACGTCGAGCAGTTCGATCGACGCTGGGACAGACACCAGGATCGACATCCCCGCCAGCGCGGCTGCGATGCGCGAGATCCGGTCGTTCAGGAGGGCTCTCAGGCTTCCCGCGATGCCCAGCGCCGCCAGGATCAGCCAGAACCCCTGGGCATGCCTGGCCAGAATGAAACTGCCGGTTCCGGCCCCCAGGCGGAGAAGCCCTTCGACGACGTACGGGTTGAGGAGCCCGTAGAGCATCATCGTATTGGAGAAGTGGCCTTCCTGATAGAGCTTCACGCCCGATCCGAACGAGTAGACCACGTCCATGTAGCATGGGAGCATCAGCGCCCTGGACTGGAGGAGGATGTAGTAGATGCACAGGGCGAGGATCATGGATGCTGAGAGCAGCCTGTTAATCTCTTTCTGATTCACCAGTTCGATCCGCCGCTGTAGGTTTCCCGGGAAGCCATAGGAAAGACAACGCACGTCTATTCTATCCCGCATTCAAGTGTTTGCCAACAGAGGGGGAAGGCACACGACAAGAGTAATTGACCCCGACTCTGACGAATGGTCTATTCCACAAATACTCTTTGAAGTGGTAGGAGGATAGAATGATCAGACGGATCGACCTTCTTCTCCTCGCAGCAATCGCGGGCCAGACCTTCGCTGGTCTGCGATTCGGTATCAACACACCTGGATTGAACCAGGAGGAACTGGAATACTTCACCAGCTTCCCCGGAACCCGCCCCGGAATCACCGTCCTTTTTGCGAAGAATGACATCAGCCCCAACGAGCTCGTAGAAGGGATGTATCTCTGGGCTTACAGCGACAGAAGGCTCGATACCTTGCTCTCCGTCCTACCAGATGATGGCGAGATCATCGCCGAGGAGGGCTATACACCGGACTGGGCTGTGGGCTGGTTCACCGGGAATAAGGAAGATTATCCATACGGTGTGCATAACAACAGGCCTGTGCCGAGCAGAGAGGGTTACTACGCGGACTATTTCGAGGCGATCGTCCATCGCTACCGACCGAACGGACTGTTATCGGATGACGGCAGGGGAGTCACTACCTGGGGTCTATGGAACGAACCAGACGGAATCGGGATCATGTGCTTCAGGGAATACAACGAACCTTCAGAATCTGTGTATGTCGGATACAACGCCTACTTCAGGGTCGCACAGCAGGCTGCTGACAGGATACGACTGGTGGATCCAGCCTGTACCATCGTCTCGGGAGGATTCCTATCTCCCTTCTCGCAGCGGGGCGAGGAGGACTGGGAAGATCATGCTCATCATGCTCTCCAGCATATGTTCTCGGGGGAGTCAAGCTTAGATGGGTCTGTTCCATTCAGGTGGAGTACTCCTCCGGATGCATTCCACTGGCATCCTTACGACGACATGGAAATGCCAGTGCAATCTGAGACAACACCTGAATGGTGGTTCGACCCGCTCGTGATCGATCCAACTGACCTCATGTACCGTGACCGACCTACATCTCTCGCAGGAAGCTTTCTCGACGGACTATTCACCGGTGATCCATCATGGGCCACCATGCCCCAGTACATGCTCGAGTACTGCCCGTCCTATCACAAGGCGACATGGGAAGGATGCTTCACTCCCGGAAGCCTCCCCGAGGATTCCTTCTTCACCGATTGGCGTGCGAACTATTTCATCACCTCCAACCTGCTTCTGGCCGAGTCGCCCAGCACAGGGATCCTTGCCCCGCTGCTGCCATTCGGAGGCGAGAGTGCCTGGTGGGTGGAGGGTTGGGGAGTCTATGAGTGGTCGCCACAGCACTTCACAGGCGAGTCATACCTGGGTGACGTTGCATACAGATATCAAGCATGTCTGCTGTCAGGTATGCAGTTATACTGCGCACCACATGAGGTGTCCGTCGCTCCAGGCATCTCAGCCAGGATATGGGTATTCTGCCCACCCCAGGCAGAGCCCGATGATTTAGTTTATGCATTCCGTACGCACAGAACCGAAGTTGCGGGAGACTTCCCCCCAGACAGGGTGTATCAGGTTCCAGTCGAACTCCCGCCGGGAGTTGCCGGCCTGGACTTCTACGAGATGGATGGTACTCCCATCCTGACCACCTCTCCAGGAGAGAATCGATACACATTACCAGTGAACGGCTGGGTAAGATATGGGCTTGTCTCCGAGACGATAACCACATGCACGATCCCCGCCGGTCATGTGGATGCCGTTATCGATTTCGACAAGGCGGACTGCACCCTCACTGTAACCAGCTCTCTCCATACTCGAGTGTATGTCTTCGACATTGCAGGGAGGATCGTTCCAGTGGTCTCGGGTGGTGTGCACTCATCGAGTGGTTCGTGGATACAGCAGTTCAGTCTGGGTCATCTTCCATGCTCGGTATATCTTGTAGGTGTGCAGAATCTACAGGGTGATGTGATCGCGGTTGACAAGATCGCTGTGGTGAGGTGAGCATGATGACAAGCATGAATACAGCAGTCCTCGCACTCATACTTCTTTCTGCTGCGAGCAGCGCAGCAGCTCCCGGCTGGCTCTACAATGTCGGAGGCTCTCCGGCGAGGATAGTAACAGATATCGCATCTTGCGATTACGACTCTGACAACAAGATAGAGATTGCCGTGGCCACCTACTCGTATGATCCGGCAGATCCTCTTTCATCGGGAGGTCGTGTCTTCGTCCTGACGTGCAACATCTTCGGTTTTCTTGTAAAGGACGGGTGGAACTGCGAGCTTGCAGGCGGCTACCAGTGCCTCCAGTGGGCGGATGTCGACGGGAATGGTCAACAGGATCTTGTTGTCGGTTCGAGCGTTCTCCTCGACGAGGATCGACCTGTGATCTGCTTCTTGAATTCCCCTACCGGCCTCAGCACGACTCCTATCATCCTGCTCGAGGGTCACATGGACGTTCTCGACCTGGAGTGGGGTGATTTCAGCTTCGAAGAAAACCCGGACGGGGCGAGATACCCGGATCTCCTCGTGATACGGGCCGACGACAAGCCGATCATCATCACCGGAACCTCCGGCTCCTTCGGAGCATGGAGCCTGATCGCGGATGACACGACTCACGTGGTTCTCGATGAGATCCCACCCCGGATGGCAATGAGAGCATCAGTCTGGGATGTGAACCAGGATGGCCACCTTGATGTTCTGCTTGGTGGACGTGGGTATCTTGCCGAGTGCGTGAGTGATCCTGCGGCAGGAAGGTATTCCGTGACTCAGGCAGGCAAGTGGCGAACGGCATGGATAGCGGTCGAGTATGCTCCTCCTGCCGCTCTGTCTGCTCGACCGAGCATCCTGCAGGGACTTTCCTGGGATCAGGGAACGATGTCTCTCCAGGCTTCAGTCCTTTCCGATAGGGTGCCATTTCAGGATCCGGACCTGTTGGAGCAGGAGTTCTACGTCGAATTCGTGTCGGATATCGAATTCTGCTCGGCCGTCTCGCGGCAGAATCCAGCGAGGGTTGCCGTGTCGGAGCTCGGGGCTCTCGGTTCTCCTGTATCCGATCCGAGGAACAGGTCTAGTCAGGTGTTCGACCTGATTCCAGAGGGGAACAATGGCTGGATAGCCCGGAAGTGTGAAGACCTAGGCACATCCGAGGCTTTCTGTGTCGAATGGTGCGACATCGACAGACCGGTGACCACTCCTCTCCTGCCTCTCGAGATGACCGGTTCGACGAACCTGTTCCAGATCGGGTCGGGTGGCGATCCATTCATCGCTGCTCAACCTGTATACAGGGTCGCATCTGCATATGCCACCGACCAGCTCGGAAGACAAAGGGATGTACATGTCTGGTTCTCGGGCAACGGTTGGTTCGGTACCATGGAATCACTCACCTCTTCAGAGACGCTGCATGTCAATGTGCTGAGCAGTGGGAGCCCCGACTTATTCATCGGATTGCGTGGTTCACTGATAGGATACTTAGAGTAAACCCATCCTGCGGAAGAGCATCCTGCAGGTATCGACAATCCTTGCTGCGGCCGATGCTGGAGGTGCATGCGAGCATGACGGTGAAGGTCGCATCAGCAGTAGGCATCATCTCTGCCATGGTGCTCGTCATGCTCCCGAGCGTCGGTTCCGGCTTCCTCGCCGACGACTTCCTCGACCTCGACCACGAGTTCTCGCCTTCGACCTTCACCGGGTTCGAGGCCGGCGGCTTCCGACCCCTGACGGTCGCGGCATGGGCATTCGACTCCGCGGTCTGGGGGCTGACGCGTCCCGCCGGGTGGCATCTGACAAACCTGGCGATACACCTCCTCAACATCCTCCTCGTGTCGATCCTGCTGAGGCGGCTCGGCATGCCGGACGGCGCGGTGTTCTGGGGAACGCTGCTCTTCGCCGTCTCCTGGGCCGTCGTTCCCTCGGCGGGCAGGATCTCGGGCAGGACCACCATGCTCGCGACCGCCCCGATGCTTCTGGCCCTGATCCTCCACGGGGCCTGGCTCGGGCGTAGGCGCACATGGATTCTCGCAGGGGCCTGCACGGCCTTCCTGGCATCCCTGCTCTTCAAGGAGACGATGCTCCTCGCCGCACCATTGTTCGGCCTCCAGGCGGCGTCTGCGGAGGGGGATGCCCGCCCGGTCCGCAGATTCGCGGCGAGCACCTGCGCCTTCCTGATACCCACGCTTCTGTATTCCCTCTGGAGGCTGGCCTGGATCGGGCCGGTCCTCAGCTACGGCGAGAGCTCGACCATCGGACCCTTCATGCTGAGGAACCTCGCGGCGCTCTCCGTCATGCCCTTCTCGCCATGGCTCGACTCGATCCCGGCCAGGGTGGTGCTCCTCGGCTCTGCAGCGCTGCTGGTGTTCCTCAGGGGCTCGTGGTGGAGGAGGGCCTGGATCGCCGGACTCCTCGTCCTTCCTCTGGCGACCGTCACGAACCTCCCTCCGAGGTCCGACTTCGCGTATGCGGCCCTGCCCTTCGCTGCGGTCGTCATCGCCCTGCTGGCCAGGGGGTCCCGCCGCATACGCTCCCATGTCCTGCCGGCGGTCATCGTCATCGGATGCGCGCTCTCCGCGCGTGACGAGGTCTCGAGGCTCTCGCAGGCAGGAGCATACACGTCCGCGACGATACGATCCCTGCGGGATCTTGCAGCCCGAGCCCCTGGCGAGCAGATCTTTCTGGAGGGCATTGAGTACGGGATCTCGGGCTACGGGACCCTCTGGCCCGGGGCCTTCGACTCCGCGCTGGAGACGGCGGGCTCCGGCGACGGCTCACGGCTGCACGATGCCGGGTCCTTCTGGGAGACCGCATGGCCGGTTGTCTCTACGGGGGACTGCTACCGGTTCACCCTGGCCAGGGCGGACGGGGGAGGGTGGAGGACTATCCGGTCGGAGATAGAGGCCGGGCTGCTGTACGAGACGGTTCCGGACACTCTGCTAGCGCTGGATCCCTGCAGCGGGACGGCCGTCGACCGGGCTCTGGGGCGCCGTTCCACGCTCGTGCTGGCCGGGGCGGATGCCGATGCGAGGGTACTCCTCTCCGACCCCTTCGATCCATGCAGCCTCGTCGCCATACCACCCGCACGGGTGATCGGGGACACCCTGTTCTTCGACCTCGAGTCGAGCACCGCCTGGCTGATCCATCGCAGCGGTGATTTCCACGGCATCCTGCTCGTCGACGCGCCCGGGAGGTCCTCCACCGTCCTCCTGACCTCCTCGAGGCTCTGGACTGAGGAGATCGCCCGGAGGCTCGAGATGAAGGAGGAGGTCCGGGGGGCCGGCTGATCCGGGCTGCTGGACGAAGCGCGCGGGTGATCCCATGCTCCCGGTGCCCGCCGGATAGAAGCGCCTGGAGTCCCGCCCGACGATCCGGCCGGCGGACGCAGCCACCCCGTTCCGGATGGAGGATGCCGATGGCCGGTCTGAAGAGGTGGGTTCCAGCGGCGGCCGTCCTCGCGCTGGCCTGCGGAGGCGGAGGCACCGGCCCGGACGACGATCCCGGGCCCTACCCGCAGTACATGAGGGACTTCGTCCAGGATATCTCGGCCTACGCGAAAGCGCAGGTCCCCGGGTTCCTGGTGGTGCCACAGAACGGCCAGGAACTGCTGACCCTCGACCTGGAGCCCGACGGCGCTGTGGCCCAGGCCTATGTCGCGGCGATAGACGGGCAGGGCAGGGAGGACCTCTTCTTCGGCTACACCGCGGACGACGCCGCCACCCCGCAGTCCGAGGTGGACTGGATGCTGCCGTTCCTCGACCTGGCGGAATCGCATGGGGTCGAGGTCATGGTCACGGACTACTGCTGGACGGAGTGGAAGATCGACAGCTCCTACGCCTGGAACGACGGGAGGGGATACGTGTCGTTCGCGGCCGACCACAGGGATCTCGACGACATCCCTCCGTACCCCGCCGTGCCCTGGCAGTCCGACCCGGACCCGGTGCCCGGCCTGTCCTCGGCCGACAACTTCCTGTACATCATCAACGACCAGGCCTTCGGGACCTCGGCCGACTTCGTCGACGAGGTTTCCGCCACGGGCTACGACATGTTCGTGGTGGACCTCTTCTGCTGTGGGGATCAGCTGACGCCATCGCAGGTCACCCAGCTCCGGACCAAACCCGGGGGGGCGGAGAGGCTCGTCCTTTGCTACATGAGCATCGGGGAGGCCGAGGACTACCGCTGGTACTGGCAGCCCGGCTGGGCCTCGAGCCCCCCTTCATGGCTCGGCCCGGAGAACCCCGACTGGCCCGGCAACTATCTGGTGGAGTACTGGGATCCGGACTGGCAGGGGATCATCTTCGGCTCGCCCGACTCGTATCTGGACAGGATCCTGGCGGCGGGATTCGACGGGGTCTACCTGGACAAGATCGACTCGTTCGAGAGCTGGTGACCCCCGGGGGCCGGCAGGACAAGCCTCTCAGGCCGCCGATCCCGGTCAGTCGCCGAAGCAGGTGCCCAGGAGCCTCGCGCTCTCGATGAGGGGATGGTCGCGGGGCACGGTGTTCGTGGGGCCGGCCACCTTCTCCAGGGGGACGGGAACGCATTCGCCGCCTCTGTACGCAACCATGACTCCGCTGGTCCCGTCCGAGAGCAGCCGCACAGCAGCGGTGCCGAGCTGGGTGCAGAGCACCCTGTCGAAGGCGCTGGGAATCCCGCCCCTCTGAACGTGGCCGAGAGTCGTGACACGGGCGTCGATGCCCGTCAGCTCCTGGAGCTCCCTCGCAACCCTGCTCGCAACGGGCTCCTGCACCTCGTGATACTCGACCACGCCGCTCCCGATGCGCCTGCTGACCACAGGAGCGGTCTCGGGGGAGTCTTCGATGCCGTTCCCCGCCGGCTGGGCCTCGACTGGGGAGGGCTGCGAGGCGGGTCTGGCGCCCTCCGCCACCGCGATTATCGAGAAGCGCTTCCCGCCCCGCTGTCTCTCCATGATGGCCTGTGCGACCGAATCGAGGTCGTAGGGGACCTCCGGGATCAGGATCACGTCGGCCCCGCCGGCGAGGCCGGCGCGAAGCGCGAGCCATCCCGTCTTGTTGCCCATCGTCTCGCAGACGATGATGCGGTGATGGCTCGTGGCGGTCGTGTGGAGCCTGTCGATGGCCTCCGTGGCGACTCCCACGGCCGTGTCGTGCCCGAAGGATATGTCGGTCTCGACGACATCGTTGTCTATTGTCTTGGGAAGGGTCATCACGGGGATCCCGCCCTCGCGCTGGAGCCGGAAGGCGTTCTTCTGCGTGCCCCCGCCCCCCAGGCAGAGGATGCAGTCCATCTGCAGCCTGCGGGCGTTCTCGACGGCCACTCCGGTCATGTCCATCGTCTTGCCGCCCATTAGCATCCTGTGCGGTCGATCCCTGCTGGTGCCGAGTATCGTCCCGCCCCGCGTGAGGATGCCGCTGACCATGTCGTCCTCGAGCTGCACCGTGCGGTTCTCGACGAGCCCCCTGAATCCGTCCAGGATCCCGACCACCCTCATCCCGTACTCCGACCTCGCGGTTCGCGCCACGGCCCGGATGGCGGGATTCAGGCCGGGACAGTCTCCTCCGGCGGTGAGGATTCCGATGCATCTGACTGACGACGGTCCGGGCATCCTGATCCGCCCTCCGGGGTGTTGCGGCCTCCTTCGCGGGCCAGTATCCTCTTCCTGGGTCTTAATGAAAGCATAATGTTCAGAAACCATCAAGAATAGCCCCGGAGGGAGGTGTGGATGACCGAGCAGAAGGCCAGGGTGTCCGGCAGGGTCCTGTCGGCGGCCGTCGGACCTGCGGCGGACGCTGTCCTCCAATCGGTCTCGATCCTCGCGGAGCACCTCGAAGGCCTCGCCGACCCCTCCGACATGGAGGCCGTGCACAGGGTGCGCGTCGCCTCCCGGAGGCTCGACGCCCTGCTCGCGGCATACTCCCCCGTACTCCCGACGCGGACGGTCAGCAACGCGAGGAGTGCGTTGAAGACGCTCCTGGGCTCACTGGGCAGGGCGCGGGATCTCGATGTCGCCCTGCAGTACCTCGAGCGCCTCGACAGGGCGGGGCTCTCCAGGGCCCACCTGTCCGGTCTCGGGAGGATAGCGCTGCGCATCTCCATGAAGCGGGAAAGGAGCCGCAGGCGGGTCGGGAAGGCGCTCACCATGTTCGCGATGTCCGAATCGCTGGCGGGTCTCGGGAAGATGGCCCGGCGGCTGGCGGCCTCCGCCGACCCCTCCGCGGATCCCCTTCCTGCCGTCATGATCCTGGCCTCCCGCGCGATGAGGGCCGCAGCCGCCCCGCTCGCGGGCCTCGATTCCGCCCTCGCCGACGAGTCGGACGAGAAGGCTCACCACAGGTCGAGGATCCTCGTGAAGAAGGCGCGGTACTCCCTCGAGTCCTTCGCCGGCCGACCCGACCTCCCGCTGGACGAGAGGATCGCCTTCCTGAGAACAGTCCAGACCATGCTCGGGACCATTCACGACTGCGACGTCTGGATGTCGCGCCTGGACTCCTTCGAGAAGCGGGAGGAGAAGCTCTCGGCCGCGTTCTTCGGCTCCGATGCGCCGTTCAGGGCGATCAGGCCGGGGGTCGAGTACCTCAGGGAGGTCGTGCGGATCGAGAGGGTCAGGACATTCAAGAGGCTCGCGAAGGCCTGGAGGAGGGCCGGCGGCGCCCGGTTCCTCGATCCTCTGATGGAGGACCTGGACGCGATCGAGAACCATGCCACGGGGATGCTCGCCCCCGCAGAGGCTTCGGACGGAGGCGCCGGTGGGAGCGGCTGAAGTCCCGCAGGGGGTTGCGGACCTCGCCGGTTCACTCCGCGCCATCGACGCGCACACCGGCCAGGTCTGCCGTCTCGCCCTGGGCCTGTTCGACGCCCTGAACCGGCTACACGGGCTCGGGGCGAGGGAGAGGATGCTTCTCCAATGCGGCGCCATGCTCCACGACATCGGCCTCGTCGGAGGCAGGAAGGGGCATCACACCAGGGCGTCCGCGATGATCCTCGAGGCCGGCGGGACCGGTCTGGGGGAGCGTGACCGGGAGATGGTCGCGCTTCTCGCGAGATACCACAGGAAGGCTCCTCCATCCCCCGAAGACCCCGTGTACCGCGATCTCGATCCTGCTGCGCGGAAGGTTCTCGACTGGCTCGCGGGCATCCTCAGGGTCGCCGACGGCCTGGACAGGACCCATGGCTCGGTGGTCGGGGAGATGGGATGCACCGTCGGGCCCGGCTCGATCACCCTGGAATGCCGGGTCTCGTGCGATGCCGCGGAGGAGCTGTTCCACGGGCTGAGGAAGGGGGATCTCCTGGAGAAGGCCTCCAAGAGACGCCTGGAGATCGTCATGGAACGATCGGAGGGTAGGGCGTGACCGCCGGCCCGGTCTGCAGGCCCGGGGCGTCCGCCGGCCTGGCGGCCGTTATAGACGCCGGCTCGAACTCCGTCCGGATGGAGATCGCCGAGTTCGCCGCAGACGGGGGGGTCAGGGTCCTGGAGAGGGTCAGCAAGTCGGTCAGGCTCGGTCACGACACGTTCAGGCTGGGGCACCTGACCGTCGAGTCCATAGCCGCCACCGTGTCGGCCTTCAGGGACTTCAGGCGCATGCTCGACTCCTACGGCGTCGGGACCATACGCGCGGTGGCCACGAGCGCCGTCAGGGAGGCCTCGAACTCGGACGCCCTCCTCAGCCGGGTGATGATGACCACGGGCATAGAGATAGAGCTCATCGACCCCCTCGAGGAGGGCCGGCTGATAGTGCAGGCGCTGCTGGAGAAGGTCGGCGGATCCGGCGGGGGATCCCTGAAGAGCGCCCTGGTGATGGAGGTCGGAGGCGGCGGGACGCTCATAACCTGCCTTGCCGGGGGTCAGGTGCAGTGGTCGAAGACGCTGGACATAGGATCGGTGAGGCTGCCGCAGTCCCTCGGCATCACCGACCTTCCGGCGGAGAAGGCGGCTGCCATCCTCTCCAGGCAGGTCAGGACGGGCCTGGCATCCTTCGATCCCCCCTATCTCCCTCCGCGGCCGTTCATGCTCGTCGCGCTCGGGGGCGATGCGCGCCTCGCCGCCAGGCGGCTGGGCGGCGCGAAGCAGGGCGTCCTGAGCGCAGTCGGCCTGTCCCAGCTGCGGGAGATGGTCGCCGGATGCAGCGGCCTGGAGCTCCCGGCGCTGATGAAGAAGTACGGTCTCTCGCTCTCCGAGGCGGAGACCCTCGTCCCGGCCCTGGTGATGATCCAGTCGGTCGCCTCCAGGCTCAGGCTGAGGACCGTCCATGTCTCCGACGTGACCATGAGGGACGGGCTGCTCCTGGACCTGGCCTCGGCCGGGGGGGGAGGCGCCCCATCGCTGATGGCCACGGGCACGGTCCAGGCCGCCAGGCTCCTCGCCGGCAGATACCACACTAGCCTGGCACATGCCGAGAATGTAGCCGCGACGGCGCTCGCCCTGTTCGAAGAGATGCGCCCCGAGCACGGGTACGGCCCGCGAGAGAGGCTCCAGCTCCACGCCGCCGCCCTCCTGCACGAGAGCGGTCGGTTCGTCGACAGCCGGTCCCACCACAAGCACAGCTTCTACCTCATCTCCAACAGCGAGGTGTTCGGGCTCTCCAGGGAGGAGCTGCTCAACGTCGCCCACATAGCCCGCTACCACAGGCGGAGCGCTCCCCGGACCAGCCATCTCGACTTCATGGCGCTCTCCCGTGAGAGGCGGATGCTCATAAGCAGGCTGGCCGCGCTCCTCAGGGTGGCGGACTGCCTGGACAGGCAGAAGCTGCCTGCCCCGAGGGAGCTCGGGTTCCGGAGGACGGGGGACACGCTCTACGTACTTGTCGGGGAGGGCGACGACCTGTCGCTGGAGCAGAGGGCGCTCTCGTCCGTTGGAGACCTCTTCGAGGACATCTACGGGATGAGGGTGAGGTTCGCGTCGTCCTCCGCAGTCCTGCCGCCGGCGGAGGCCGAGGACCGCTCGCGCGAGCTGAGGGCCGAGCACCTGACCCGCCAGGCGAGCCTGGAGATGCTTCCCGGGGGACAGGGCACAGGCGGGCCTCACCGGGACATGCTCCTGAACAGGGAGCTGAGCTGGCTCGACTTCGACTCGCGCGTGCTGGCCGAGGCGGAGAATCCCGCGGTCCCGCTTCTCGATAGGCTGAAGTTCCTGGCCATCAGCGCGGGCAACATGGACGAGTTCTTCATGATACGCGTCGCCGGGCTCATGAGGAGGGTAGATGCGGGGATAACCTCCACCGACGCCTCGGGCCTCGCCCCGGGTGTCCTTCTCGAAGAGATCCTGCGCAGGACGGGAGAGATGTCCGCGAGGCAGGTCGCTCTAACGGCCGAGCTGCTCGAAGAGCTGGCGGGACGGGGGGTGAGGGTCGTCTCGAGGGCGGGCTGGACCCCGGTGCAGAAGGCTGCGCTGGAAAGGCACTTCGCAGAGGAGATAATGCCCCTGCTCACCCCGATGACGATCGGAGCCGGCGGCTCCGCGCCTCTGCTCCAGGGGCTGAGGCTGCACGCGGCCTTCATGATGCCGGGGGCGGGAGTGTCCATCCCATCCCTGCTCGTGATCCCCCTTCCGGCGCAGACCCCCCGGTTCGTCCGCATACCGGGCTCCCCGGGCGATGTGGCCATGCTGGAGGACCTCTTAATCGAGTTCCGCGCCCTTGCCGCACCTGGCCGGGAACCCCTCTCGAGCGCGCTGTTCAGGGTGACGAGGGACGCCGACGTGTCGGTGGACGACGATGACGTGACCGACCTGCTCATCGAGATCGAGAGGGCCGTTCTCTCGAGACGTCACAGGGAGCCCGTGAGGCTGGAGATGTCCGAGGGGGTGCCGCACGCCATGTCGGATGCCGTATGTGCGGCGGCTGGAGTCGAGAGGCCGGGGATCCCCAGGCTCCAGAGCCGCATGGTCGACATCGGCGGCCTCATGGAGCTCGTCTCGACGGACGCCCCTCCCGGGCTCCGGGAGGAGCCGTGGCCCCCGCGGAGACCCGTGGGGCTGCCGAAGGGGACACCCCCCTCCGAGGCGATGGATTCGGGGGAGATCCTGCTCATCCATCCGTACGAGTCGTTCGACCCCGTCCTGGAGCTTCTCGAGTGGGCCTCCTCGGACCCATCCGTCCTCGCAGTGAAGCAGACCCTCTACAGGACCAGCACGGACTCGCCGGTCACCACCCTGCTGGAGCGCGCCGCCCGGAACGGGAAGGCCGTCACGGTCCTGGTCGAGCTGAAGGCCCGCTTCGACGAGGAGCGAAACGCCGGATGGGCCCGCAGGCTCGAGGATTCGGGATGCCAGGTCATCTACGGGGTGGCGGGGCTCAAGACCCATGCCAAGGCCCTGCTGGTGGTCTCCAGGGAGGGCGGCTCGATACGGCGGAGGGCCCACCTGTCCACGGGCAACTACAACGAGAGGACCGCACTGCTCTACTCGGACATCGGGCTGATGACCTCGGACGAGACGGTCTGCACCGATGTGGCCTCGTTCTTCAACATCCTGACCGGCCAGTCCGATCCCGTGGGCTTCGAGTCCACCTCCGTAGCCCCCCTGGAGATGAAGGGCAGGATCCTCGAGCTCGTGGAGCGCGAGGCCGCCATGGTCTCCGCGGGCAGACCCGGCCGCATCACAGCCAAGCTCAACTCGCTGGAGGATCCCGAGATGATCGACGCCCTGTACAGGGCATCCTCCGCGGGCGTGAAGGTGATGCTGAACGTCAGGGGGATATGCTGCCTGAGGCCGGGAGTGCCGGGAGTGTCGGAGAACGTCGAGGTGGTGTCGGTGGTCGACCGGTTCCTCGAGCATGCGAGGATCGTCCGTTTCGGCGGCGGCGGCGCGGAGGAGATCTACCTGTCCAGCGCGGACTGGATGACCAGGAACCTCGACAGGCGCGTGGAGCTGCTGTTCCCCGTGAAGGAGCCCCGGAACGTCCTGCGCCTCGGGAGGATGCTCGATGCGTTCTTCGAAGACCGGGCGAAGGGCTGGAGACTCGGAGCGGACGGGACATGGGTCAGGGCCGGGGGAGATCCCGCGACGCGCGCACAGGCGCTGCTCTACCGGACCGGCGTGTTCAGGGAGGACAGCTAGCTTCCCGCCCCCGGCTCCCGGTCCCTCTCCAGGGCTCTCCTGCTTGTCTTGACGGCACAGAGCTTGCCGCACATCGAGCAGACATCCTCGTCCAGAGGCATGGCCCGCCTGCGCTCCTCGCAGGCTCTGGCCTGATCGACGGCCAGAGCGAACTGGGCCTCCCAGTCGAAGCGCGCCCTCGCATCGGCCATGGCATCGTCAGGCTTCCGGGCGCCCGGCGCTCCGCGGGCTATGTCCGCCGCGTGCGCCGCTATGCGGGCTGCGACCGTCCCGACCCTCACATCCTCCAGATCGGGGAGGCGCAGATGCTCGGCGGGAGTCACGTAGCACAGGAAGTCGGCCCCGTGCCAGGCCGCCATGGCCCCTCCGATGGCCGAAGTGATGTGGTCGTATCCGGGGGCGATGTCCGTCACGATGGGGCCGAGCACGTAGAAGGGCGCTCCGCTGCAGAGGCTCTTCTGCATCCTGACGTTGTGCTCGATCTGATCCATCGGCACGTGGCCCGGACCTTCGATCATGACCTGGACCCCGGCGGCGAGAGCGCGCTGCTGGAGCTCCCCGAGGGTCAGCAGCTCCTCGATCTGGGCCCTGTCCGAGGCGTCGGCGAGGCATCCGGGGCGCAGCCCGTCACCCAGCGAGAAGGTCGCGTCGTACCGGTGGAGGATGTCGACGAGATCGCCGAAGCGCTCGTAGAAAGGGTTCTCGCAGCCGTGGAGCTCCATCCACTCCGCCATCAGGGCTCCTCCGCGGGAGACTATGCCGAGCCTGCGGCCCTGGCTCCGAAGGAGGGACACGGCCCTCCTCGTGACCCCGCAGTGGAGCGTGAGGAAATCGACGCCCGCCCTGCAGTGCATCTCGACGGCATCGAACATGTCATGCACCCGGACGTCCCCGGCGCTGCCGCCCGCGTCCAGGGCTCCGCCGAAGACCTGGTAGAGCGGGACGGTTCCGAGAGGGACAGGGCTCTCCGCGGAGATCCGGCCCAGGATCTCGCGCCATCTCGGACCCGTGGAGAGGTCCATCACCGCGTCGGCACCATGGGCCACGGCGGTGCGCATCTTCGCGAGCTCGCCCTCCACCGACTCGAGATCGGCCGAACTCCCGATGTTCGCATTGACCTTGACCCTCAGGCCGGCGCCCACCCCGGACGGCGCCTTCCTGCCGGCACCGCCCGCTCCGAGGACGACGGCCGTTCCCGACGCGATGCCTGCGAGCAGGTCGGGGACGCTCCGGCCCTCGGCCGAAGCTATCGTACCGACCGCGGGATGCGGCTCGCCCCTGCGGGCAGCCTCGATGACGGTCTCCTTCATGAATCCTCCGTCCGGGGCGGGGAGGCCCGCTCCATGCCCCGGTTCATCGGTTCCCTTCGCCGGCATTACCCGGATCAGGTTCGACGGGTATGATCTCAGCCCGACGGGCACCCCCTACGATGCTATGATACAAACTCCGGGCGGTCCGGGCACCGCCCGGTCCCGGTGAACCAGGGAGGCAGGCATGGACAGGGCGGATCTTTCAGGGGAGAGCCTCGTGAGGGCGCACACCGCCTCGAGCGAGATGGAGGCGATGGCCGTCCAGGCAATGCTGAAGGCCGAGGGTGTGGACTCGGCCATCCAGAGCAGGCAGATCCCCATGTACGACGGCATCGCGCAGGTGTTCAACCCGGCCTGGGGCTACGTTATAGTCCGCGAGGGCGATCTCGCGAGGGCGGAGGGGCTCGTGAGGCAGTTCCTCGAATCCCCCCCCGTCTTCGAGGATGACGAGGAGGCCCCCGGGGCTCCGGTCGGAGGGGGGGAATGACGGGCGCGGCGGTCCTGGCGCTCTGCCTCTCCACGCTGCAGGGAGGTTCGGATCTGGATGCCATATATGAATATGCCCGTACTGGAGCGGACGCTCACGGGATCGGGCAGCTGCTTCAGACCATGACCGAATCCGGCGGCGACCGGGCCAGGCTCGCAGCATGGGCCGCCTGGGCCGCCGGGGAGCCCATGCCCGCGGGCCCTCATCCATGGCTCATCGAGTTCGGCGCCGACGATCCGGGAGCTGAGCTGATCTCTCTCGCCGGGGCCGCCGGCTCCATCGATCCGTACCTGCGGAGGCTCCTCCACCTCGTCTCGAGGGGAGAGCAGCCGGTGCTCCCGGGGCTGCTCGACAGCCTCGTCTCGGAGAACTTCTCATCGCTGCCAGAGAGCACCGTGCTCCTGGTCCTCGAGGTCTACGGGAGGCTCGGCAGGACCGGCCTGCCCGTGGAGGGCCTCCTCGGGAGGATGCGCCCGGGCCTCAGGGCGGCCGCGCTGCGCTATCTGGCCGAGACCGGCACGGTCGTCGACTCCCTCTCCGCGATGGAGGACCTGACTGTGCTGGAGCGCATCTACGCCGCGCGGACACTGACCCCGGGGGAACTAGTCCGGCTTGCCGGGGACGCCTGCTGGGCCGTGCGATACGAATCGGCCGCTCGCGTCGATCCCTCGGCCCTGCCTGCCATGCTCGGGGACGAAGTGCCCTACGTGGCGCTGGCGGCCGCGGCAAGGATGAGGGACGAGGGCATCCCGGGCTCCGAGGACGCCCTACTGAGGCTCTCCGCGATCGACGGTCCGGTGGGGGACCGCGCCATGTCGCTTCTGGGAGCGGGCCGGTCGGGGGAGATCGGATCCGGCATGACGAGCACCTCCCCTTCACGCAGGCTGTCCGCCGTGCAGGCCTGGCTCGGATCGGGCGCGGAGATCACTGAGGAGATGACGGTCCGGTGGCTGCAGGATCCGTACTGGCTCGTCCCGATCGTCTACATCGAACACCTGGCCTCCACGGGGGACAGCGTTCGTGCCCGGGAGACAGCTGCCGGACTGCTGTCGACCAGGGATGACAGGGATCTCAGGCTGGCCCTGGCATCCTTCCTCGGGATCGAGATCCCCGAGGGGGCCGTGGTGCCGGACCTGCCCGCGGGGCTCGACGGATTCGCGGGCTGCACGGAGGCCCTCATACAGACGAGCCAGGGCGACATCAGGGTGAGGCTCTACGCGGATGTCGCCCCGGTCACCTGCCGGGCCTTCTGCTGGCTCGCCGCGGGCGGCTACTACGACGGGCTCTACTTCCACCGCGTCATACCGGGCTTCGTGGCCCAGGCGGGCTGCCCGCAGGGGAACGGGTACGGCGGCCCGGGATTCCAGCTGCCTGCGGAACCCGGCCTGGAACCCTTCGACAGGGGAGTGGTGGGCATGGCCGACGCAGGTCCGGGGACGGGCGGCAGCCAGTTCTTCATCATGCTGGACGGCCATCACAGGCTCGACTGCAGATACACCGCGTTCGGCGAGGTCGTCGAGGGCGACTCCCTCCTGGACAACCTGACCGTGGGCACAGAGATTTACCGCGTTTCGATCCCGGGCTCCGGGAGCAGTTCCCAGTAGCGGCACAACATCCGGAAGGAAGCCATGGCCAAGAGCATCAGGAGAATACTCGTGACCGGCGCGGTGGGCCAGATCGGCAGCGAGCTGACGACGGCCCTAAGGCAGAGGTATGGAGCCGAGAACGTCGTCGCCACGGGGCGCAGGACCGCGCCGACCGGCGAACTGATGGAGGGCGGGCCGTTCTACTTCATCGACGTCACGAAGAGGGCCAGTCTGGATGTCGTGATACGTAGGCACGAGATCGACACGATCTTCCACATGGCGGCAATCCTCTCCGCCGTCGGCGAGAAGAACCCCCAGCTCTGCTGGGACGTGAACATGAACGGCACCATCAACGTTCTGGAATGCGCCAGGGACTACGGGATGGCGAGGGTCATCATCCCCAGCTCCATCGCCGCCTTCGGCCCCGAGACCCCCCGGAACCGGACTCCCCAGGAGACGGTTCTCAAGCCCAGGACGATGTACGGGGTGACCAAGGTTGCCGGAGAGCTGCTGGCGGACTACTACGTACGCCGCTTCGGAGTGGATGCCCGCGGACTGCGCTACCCGGGGATCATCTCCGCGGAGACGCTGCCCGGCGGGGGGACCACCGACTTCGCCGTCGAGATCTACTACAAGGCGGTCGAGCAGGGCAGCTACAAGTGCTTCGTGAGGGCCGACACCGCCCTGCCCATGATGTACATGCCGGACTGCATCAAGGCCACGATGGACCTGGCCGAGGCCGACTTCTCGAAGCTCAAGCATTACAATGACTTCAATGTCGGCGCGATGTCGTTCACCGCCGGGGAGCTCGCGGAGAACATCGCCCGGCACGTCCCCGGGTTCACCTGCACCTACGAGCCCGACTTCCGCCAGGGGATCGCCGACTCCTGGCCCATGAGCGTCGACGACACCGCCGCCCGCGAGGAGTGGGGCTGGTCGCCGGCCTGGGACCTGGACGCGATGTCGAGGGACATGCTCGAGAAGCTTCGCGCGAGGCACGAGAAGGGCGAGCTCTACAGGGGAGCCCCCTCCGAGTAGCACGGATCTCCGGGACCTCCCGGAGGACCAGCGGACGAAGCGCGCCCCCCTCCGGCGCGGAAGGCCGGAGGGGGGCGCTGCGCATCATGGCGTGCCCTCGAGGAGGGGCCCGTCGACCCGCACTTCAGAGGGGGCGTGCCAGGATGACCACCCCGGCGGCCTCCCTGCTCTCGCCGGACTGTCCGCGCGCCCGGGCGAAGACGATGTACCGGCCCACGGCCAGCCTCGCGCCGCCGTCGGCCGTGCCGTCCCAGAGCAGGTGGAGCACCCCCGTGCAGGGCGCCGAGTCGGCAAGGGTCCTCACCGGCCTGCCCTGCACGTTGTAGACGATGACGGTCACGCTTCCGGACTGCGGGGTCATGTCCACCGAAATGTCCAGGAAGTCGTCCTCGCCGTCACCGTCCGGCGAGAAGGGATCGGGCCAGAAGCTGAGGAACCCGCTGCCGCCACCGGGATCGAAGGAGGTGTTCCGCATCCCGGGAGTCCCGCCGGCGGAGCAGGATGTCCAGCTCCCGGAGAGCCATCCGTGGAGCAGGGGCCCGGTCTTCTCCAGACTCGTGCCCGTACCGCCGCCCCATTCGTCGTCGTAGGGGACGCGGTCTACGACCTGCCCGTCCGGGAGGGCAAGCCTCAGGTCGTCGGCATACTGCTGCCCGGGCTGCGTCTGATCGTTCAGCGCTGGCCACGAGGGGGGCTGCAGGATGATGCAGGAAACCTCCGGCCAGGCCTGCGAGAAGTCCGAGCTGTCGGACGTCACCACCGCATAGCCGCCGGGCGGCAGGACGGTCGCGGCCGTCGTGACGGTGACCGACTCCCTCGAGTCGGAGAGTACCAGCCCGGCGAGGTCGAGCGGGTCGTCGGATGCGTTGAGGAGCTCGAGCCACTCGGGCCCGCCCGGCTGCGGGTGGTACATCACCTCGTTGATCACGATGTCGTAATGCCGGTTCCATAGCACGGAGAGGGTGTCGTCCGCGGAGATGCTGTCCCCGGAGCATGTCGACACCACGATGACGGGCACCTGGACCGCCATGGCCACCCATGCCGCCTGGACGGCGATGGTGTCGCCGGGGGCAGGGGGGTCGGGCAGGCCCGAGAACACGATCTCGGCTGGGGAGGGCGTGCCCGAATAGTCCGCGTCGGCGAAGACCAGGACCTGCAGGTCGCCCGGCGCAGCCGGATCGGTTCCGAGGGAGGCCACCAGGGAGGTGACCTGGACGGCCCAGCCCTCCTCTCCCATGGGCGGTTCGAGGAGGATGCCGGCGGGGGCGAAGCTGATCCCCGGCTGCACGCCCTCCGCAGGCCCCCCGGGGGTGGGATCGATCCCCGCCCAGTTCCACTCGCCGTCGGGTCCTGCGATGACGATGCGGTGCACCGAGAGGCCCTCCCCGGGATTGAACGGGATGCCGTCGAGGCCGTCGTCGTCACAGAGGAGGGGATCGTCGTCGAGCATGGGCGTGCCGTATGTCGATGCGATGTCGGCGAGGGTCGTCCCCCCCGCCGTATAGAGGACGAGCGGATCCGTGCCGGCGAGCCCGTCGCCCAGTGTGGTGTTCCCGGTCGTCAGGACCCGCGTGCCCGGTTCCAGATCCCATGGCTGGAGGCCGGAGGCGTACTCCGAGTCGAGGATCACGGCCCACGAGCCCGCAGGCAGGAAGGAGGAGGGTATCGCGTCGGGATCCGAGATCTCCCCGTGACCGGGGCTCCATGGCACTATGACATCCACCGCATCGCCGTCCGAGAGATGGCAGCCGGCAGCGTCGAACACCCCCGGGCCGGGGAAGAAGATCTCGACGAACTCGTCCCTGTCCTCGTCCCCGGGGTTGCAGACTATCTCGGTCAGCACGGGGAGGGCGGCCTCCCCGACGGTGAACCAGCCGAGGACTGTGTCGTCGGAGGGATCCTCGTCGCCGGGAAGCATGACCGTGCAGCCGGCGAGCCACGGGCCGTCCTGCACCGTGAACTGCGCCGGGAGGGTGTCGGTCGTTCCCGGAGCGAGCGGCGGCACGGCGAGGGTCGCCACGATCTCCGAGGGCCCCGCGGCCGAGTCTGCGTCCAGGTCGAGGAACAGCACCGCATCGAATCCGGGCGACGGGACTCCGCCGCAGTTCATCACTGCGCACGAGGCCTGCATGAGATGGTCCGCATCGAATCGCACCTGTTCCTCGAAGCTGATCCACAGCGCGCAGGCATCGAGGCTGTCTGACGGCTGGGGAACACTCCCGGGGGTGCCTCCCGGAACCGAGGCTGCCCAGTTGTACTCCGCGTCCGGTCCGAACAGGTATGTGCGCTCTACCGAGAGCCCGTCTCCGGGATCGAACGGGATGCCGTCCAGCCCGTCATCGTCCCTCAGGAGCGGGTCCGGGGAGTCGGTCGGGGTGCCGTAGGTCGAGAGGACGTCGGCGATCCCGGTTCCGAAGGGGCCGTAGAGGGTCACCGGGTCGTCCGCGGTCAGGCCGTTCCCGAGGGTGGTGTTGGATACCGTCGCGACGATCGTGGACTCCGGCAGGTCGTAGGGCGTGGCGCCCAGGATGTACTCCGGGTCGAGCACCACGGCCGTGCGCCCTGCGGGGAGCCATCGGGAGGGGGCCGCGTCGGCGTCGGGGAACGGCCCGCTCCAGGCGGATATGATGTCGAGCGCGTCTCCGTCGGTCAGGCGGGACCCGGCCAGGGGGAAGGCGCCCGGGCCCGGGAAGTGGATCTCGATGAACTCGTCGGTGTCCTCCGACAGCGGATCGGCCATGACCTCGGTGACGATCGCCGGCGTGCCGCCTCCCGGTGCCACGCATGCAGTCCTGTGGTCGTCCCCGGGGATGGTGTCCCCGGTGCAGGCCGCCAGGCCCGCGAGGCAGAACCAGCCCTGCTCGAGGGAGAATGTAGCGGTGAGCGTGTCCGCCTGGCCCGGGAGCAGGCCGGCGGCGTCGGCCTGCGCGAGTATCGGGTCGCCCGGGCCGGCCGTGGAGTCGGCATCGTAATCGATGAAGAGAGTGAGGGCGCCGCCGGGGCAGGGTAGGGTCCCGTTGCAGAGGAAGAGCGCCGTGGCGGTGACCGCAGCGCCCGGCGGAGGCTGGGTTTCGGAGACCGAGAGGGAGATGCATGCGACATTCACCCCCGCGCCGGTGGGCGGGAGACCCGGCGTGCCCCCCGGAGGCCCGGCGGCCCACCCCTGCTCCGTGTCGGGGAACGAGGCCGCGATCCTCTCCACGCTGAGCCCGTCTCCGGGATCGAAGGGTATGGCGTCGAGACCGTCGTCGTCGCGATCCTGCCACGCATCCGATGGAACGGGGGTGCCGTAGGTGGACACCGCGTTGCTGTCGGCCGTGCCGGCGGCGTCGAACAGTGTCAGGGGATCGCTGGCGGCAGCCAGCCCGTTGCAGATGGAGGCATCGCCGGTCGTCAGCACGACAGTGCCCGGCGGGATGTCGTAGGCCGGAGCGGAGAGATAGCCCGTCTCGAAGAGGACGGCATACGCCCCCGGAGGAATGAGGGTCGTGCCGGTTACGGCGTCGGGATCGGGGAAATCGCCGTGCACCGCCTCGTCCCACGCCTGCATGTAGTCCAGAGCGTCTCCGTCGGTGAGCGAGAAGCCCGCCAGATCGACGGCCACTCCGGCCGGGTTGTGGAACTCGACGAATTCACACGCATCTTCATTCAGAGGATCGGCCATCACCTCGGTGATCGCCGGAGGCTGGGCCATGATGACCAGAGCGGCAAGCGTGGTGAGCATGCCGCAAGGGTAACCACCTCCGCGGGGTTCGTCAATACATCTGAGGGAATATTCATGGGCATCCTCACGGGCATGGTGTCCGCAGCCCGTCGAATCGCTATATGTTCGGTCGATTCCATCGGCGGGAGAGGATTCCGGCATTGTCCCCGAAGACCGACAGGCGACGGAGAGGCCCGGCCGCGAGGCTCATGGAGTTCGTGAAGCCCTGGTGGGCCTCGATCGCGGCCGCGATGACCTGCGCCGTGGTCTTCGCGGTCTCCAGCGGCGCCTCCATAGGGATGATCCTGCCCATCTTCGACGACATCCTCGGAAGACCTGCGGTCGCGGACGGTGCGGAGGACCTCCCCGCGCTCCTTGCCGGCAGGGCCCTTCCCCACCTGGGGCGCGCCTTCGAAAGCCTCGCCGGACTCGACCCCTCCGCGGCCGCCTCCTCCTTCTCGGCGGCGGTGGAGGGCGCTCGCGAGTCCCTCAGGCTCGCGGGGCCGGAGCAGGCACTCGCGGCGGTGCTCCTGCTGGTCGTTCTCCTCATCCTCGTCAAGAATGTCGCGGCGGTACTGCAGACCTTCTTCCTGGCCAGGGTCGAGCAGGGTGTTCTATTCAGCCTTCGCATGAAGCTTTACACCCATATCCTGAGCCTGGACCTCGAGTACTTCGCCCGGAGCAGGGCCGGCGAGCTGATGAGCAGGATGACCGCCGACGTCGACAGGCTGAAGGGTGCGATAAGCGAGGCGATGGTCAACGTGGCCAAGCAGGCGTCCCTCCTCGTCATCTACCTCGTGATAGCCCTGGTAGCATCGTGGAGGCTCACCCTGGTCACATTCGTCGTCCTCCCGCCGAGCGCCCTGCTCATATCGGCACTGGGCAGGCGGCTCAGGCGGAAGAGCCACAAGGCGCAGGAGAGGATGGCGGACTTCGCCTCCGTCCTCCAGGAGAGCACGCTGGGCATCAGGGTGGTGAAGGCCTTCTCCATGGAGGGCTTCGAGCAGGGCAGGTTCAGGCGTCATCTGAGGGGCCACGCGAGGCACGAGACGGCCCTGCAGAGGCTCAAGGCGCTCGCAGGCCCTCTCACCGAGATAATCGGGGCGGTCGTGAGCTGCATCATCTTCTGGTACGGAGGCAAGGCGGTCCTCGCCGGAGGGGGGATGACCACGGGCCAGTTCTTCGTCTTCCTCGGCGCCGCCCTCAGCATGATGGACCCGGTGAAGGACCTGGCCAAGGCGCACTCAAGGATACAGGCCGGCATGGCGTCGGGGGACCGTGTCTTCAGGATACTCGACGAGCGCTCCGGGATCGTCGAGAAGCCCGGGGCGGTGGATGTCTCCGGGCTCTCTGAAGGCATCCGGTTCGAGGGCGTATCCTTCTCCTACGACAGGGAGGAGGTGCTCCACGACGTGGACCTCGGGATACGGGCGGGGGAGGTCGTGGCGCTTGTGGGCCCCAGCGGGGCCGGGAAGAGCACGCTCGCCGACCTCCTTCCCAGGTTCATAGACCCCTCCGCCGGCAGGGTGACGATGGACGGCGTGGACCTGAGGGACATCCGCATATCGTCCCTCAGGAACCTGATCGGGGTGGTCACGCAGGAGACGGTGCTCTTCAACGATTCCGTGCGCAACAACATAGCCTATGGCAGGGCGGACATCCCCCTGGAGTCGGTGCGGGCCGCGGCGGAGGCCGCGAACATCCTCGATTTCGTGGACGAGCTGCCGGACGGCATGGAGACGGTCATCGGCGAGCGGGGCGTCACCCTCTCGGGCGGCCAGAGGCAGAGGCTCGCGATCGCCCGGGCCATACTCAAGGACCCCGCCGTCCTGGTACTGGACGAGGCCACCTCCTCCCTCGACACGGAATCGGAGAGGCTCGTCCAGAAGGCCGTCAACACGCTCATACAGGGCAGGACCGCACTCGTGATAGCCCACAGGCTGAGCACGATCAGGCATGCCGACAGGATAGTCTTCCTGGAGGCCGGGCGTATCGTCGAGTCGGGCACCCACACGGAGCTGATGCGGATGGGCGGAAGATACCGCAGGCTGTACGACCTGCAGTTCTCAGATGGATGACGGCCGCTTCCTGGCCATAAGGCTGCACTCCCTGGGTGACGTCATCCTCTGTCAGCCCGCAGCCGCTCACCTCGCATCCCGTGGCGGCGTCACATTCGTCACCGCCGCCGGCTGCCTGCCCGTGGTGGAGAGGTTCGGACACGGCGTGAGGCCTCTGGGACTGCGGGGATCCGGTGCCGCATGGAGCCTCCTGGGGATCTCGGGGCGGTTCGGATCCGCGGACATCTTCGACTTCCAGGGAAACGCCACGACCTTCCTCGGCACGGGCCTCAGGCGCGTCCACCGCTTCAGGACGGACAGGAGACGGCGCTCCGCGGCCCTGAAGGGGAAGGGCGCCATGCCGTCGAGGCATTCCGAGTTCTCGAGCCTCGCAGGCTCCGAGAGCCATCCCGCACCGGTCCTCGAGAGGCGATGCCCCCCACCCTCCGAATTCACCGTCGGACTCGTCTGCGGCGGGAGATGGCGCATGAAGTCCCTTCCCGAGGATCTCCTGGCCGAGCTGGCCCGCCTCTTCGCAGACCTCGAGGGAGCCTCGGTCCTGCTGCTGGGCGGAGCGGAGGACCGGGCGGCCATGGAATCGGTCCGCTCCCTGGCAAGGAGGGACTGCGTGACCCGCTCCGATCCGGGATCGGGCCTGGACGGCCTCCTCGGCTCGATCGAGAGATGCTCGCTGCTCGTCTCCCCCGACTCCGGTCCGGCGCACGCCGGCAGGGCGCTCGGAGTCCCGACGCTGGTCGTCTTCACCTCCACCTCGCCTGTTCTGGGCTTCTTCGATCTCCAGGGCTCGATCGGACCGGCCGCCCCCTGCAGCCCCTGCCACAGGCACGGAGCGGACAGCTGCAGGATGGGCGACGAGGCCTGCAGGAGGGCCCTCCTGCCCCTGGAGATCCACAGGGCGGCCCTCGCCCTCCTGGGGGGGCGGCCTTGAGGACCCCCCTCATGGAGCAGTACCTGGCGCAGAAGGCGAGGCACCCCGGGGCGGTCCTCCTCTTCCAGATGGGCGACTTCTTCGAGACCTTCTTCGACGATGCCGCAAGGGTCTCGAAGCTCCTGGGAATCGCCCTCACGTCGAGGGAGCTCGACAGGGAGACCGGGAATCCCGTACCCCTGGCCGGCTTCCCCGTCCACGCCCTGGACAGCTACCTGCCCAGGCTGATAGCCGCCGGGTGCAGGGTGGCGATCTGCGAGCAGACGGAGGACCCCGCGAAGGCCAGGAAGCTCGTCCGCAGGGAGGTGACCGAGGTGATCACCCCGGGGACGCTCGTCTCGGGCCAGGCCCTGGAGGCAACCGAGACGGCTCTCCTCGCGTCCTTCCTGGAGAGGGGCGGGACCGCGGCGGCGGCATTCTGCGACCTTGCGGGGGGGACCGTCGACGCGATCGAGGCCGATCTCCCCACGGCGGCGGGGGAGATGCTCAGGCGCTGCCCGAGGGAGATCCTCCTGCCGGAGGGATCGGACTTCGAGGCTCCCCCGGGGATGGCGGCCACCGTGCTGGAGCCCTGGCGGTTCGAGATGCAGGCCGCCGTCCAGGCGATCCACAGGCGCCTGGGAGTGTCCACCCTCGAAGGCCTGGGGCTCGAGGGGCGCCCGGTCGCCGCAGGTGCCCTGGGAGCGCTGCTCTCCTACATCGAGGACACGAAGAGGGGCATGTCCTCCACCCTCGAGTTCGGGGGGCTCTACAGCGTCGAGGATCACCTGGTGATCGACAGGAAGAGCGCCCTCGCCCTGGACCTCGTCGATACCGCCGGTCCCGACCGTCAGGCGGTCCTGGCGGTCGCCACCGACCGCACGACCACCCCGGGCGGCTCCAGGCTCTACAGGAGCTGGCTGCTGGCTCCCCCGAGGAACCCCGCGGTCACCTCGATGCGGCACGATGCGGTGGAGGAGATCCTCGGCAACGGGCTCTCAGGACGGCTCGCGGAGCTGATGGCCGGATGCGCGGACCTGGAGAGGCAGTCGGGGAGGCTGCTGACCGGGAAGAGCAACCCGAGGGACCTGGCTGCCGTGGCAGCCACCGCAGCGCTCCTTCCGTCGATGGCCGGGATCCTGTCCGGGTGCGGCTCCGCGCTGCTGGCCGAGGCGGCCGTCATGGACACCCTGGACGACATCGGCGCGGACATACGGACCACCCTCGCCTCCGATCCGCCGCTGCGCCCCGGCGACGGCAGGACAGTCGCCCGCGGCGTCTCGGAGGAACTGGACTCCCTCCGTGACGCGGCAGGGGGGGATCGCAGCTGGATAGCCGCCATGGAGGCGGAGGAGCGGCTCAGGACCGGGATACCGAGGCTCTCCATAGGCTACAACCGCGTGTTCGGATACTTCATCGAGGTCCCCGCCAGCG
This sequence comes from uncultured bacterium, assembly GCA_964603785.1. Lineage (GTDB taxonomy): Bacteria > Fermentibacterota > Fermentibacteria > Fermentibacterales > Fermentibacteraceae > CAZRWD01. The sequence continues at coordinate 488,632 of CAZRWD010000001.1, read as the reverse complement.
CTTCCGACAGGGTCCCCGACACCTACACCAGGCGCCAGACCCTGTCGAACGCGGAGCGGTACTCGACCCCGGAGCTGCGCGAGGCCGAATCCAGGCTCTCCAGGGCGGAGGAGCGCGTGGGAACCCTGGAGAGGGAGATCTTCGAGGCCCTCCGGTACAGGGTCGCCTCCGGGGCCAGGCGTGTAAGGGCCGCGGGGGCCGTGCTGTCGACGATCGACGTGCTCTGCGGGATGGCCGCCATGGCGGCGGAGAAGGGGTATGTGAGGCCGTCGATCGAGGAGGGTCCGTGCCTGGTCGTCGAGGAGGGGCGCAATCCCGTCCTCGACGTCATCCTGCCGCGGGGCGAGTGCGTCCCGAACTCCGTCAGGCTGGATGCCGACCGGAGGATCCTCATTGTCACGGGCCCCAACATGGCCGGAAAGTCCACCTGCCTCAGGCAGGCCGCCCAGATGCTCGTCATGGCCCAGGCGGGGTCCTTCGTACCCGCGGTGTCCATGAGGTTCTCTCCGATGGACAGGCTCTTCACGAGGATCGGGTCCGCCGACAGGATCGTGCGCGGCCAGTCGACATTCCTGCTCGAGATGGCGGACGCGGCCTCGATCCTCAACTCCTCGACCCCGGCGAGCCTCGCCGTGATCGACGAGATCGGCAGGGGCACGAGCACATACGACGGCCTCGCCCTCGCATGGGCCATGATAGAGCACATGCACGACCACGAGCGGCACAGGCCCCTCGTCCTCTTCGCGACGCACTACCACGAGCTGACGAGGCTGGGGGCCAGGCTCCCCTGCGCCTCGAACGCCAGCGTGCAGGTGAGGGAGTCGAGGGGGCGCATCGTCTTCCTCTACAGGCTGGCCGAAGGACCCGCCGACCGGTCCTACGGGCTCCACGTGGCGGCCATGGCGGGCGTGCCCGTGAGGGTCGTGTCGAAGGCGGCGCGTATACTGGCGAGGCTGGAGAGGGAGGGGAGCACCGAGGTCCCGTCGGACGACCCGCAGATGGAGATCCCCTTCGAAGCCCCTCCGGACGGCCTGCTGGACCTCCTCAGGGCCGTCGACCCGGATTCCCTCGCCCCGGTTCAGGCGCTGAAGCTCCTGTACGACCTGAAGGCCATGCTGGGCTGACGCAAACTGGTGTTTACATCCGCCGCGACATCTGCTATCATCCGCCCATGGAAGGACGACGCCCCGCCCGGTCCCTGCACCCGCCCTGGCTCATGCGCCTCCCGGGTGGTCCCTCCCTCCTGTGCATGCCCACGAGGGTCCGTCTCGCCGCCTCGGGTTCCGCGGCCGCAGTCGTCCTGCACGAGACGGGCGTCACGCTACTCCCTCGCCCCGGGTCGACATGGATACTGGAGAAGGGCTCGTTCTCCCGGCTGATGAAGACGGTGACCATCAGGACGCTGCCCTGCCGCTCGGTGATGATAGTGGCCGCGGGCGCCGGCGATCCCTCCGAGGGATGACAGCAACCGCAGGAATCATCATTTAATCGGCGTGATCGATTGATGGAGGCTTGCTCCCCCGGCGGGGCCGGGGGCACGACCCGTACAAACCCGACTCCAGGCGGACCCCATGGACGCGGTCATCGATCCCGGGAGCGAACAGCACGCGATACTCGCGGGCATAGAGGACGCCGTCGTCCGGCTGGACGAGCGGTTCTCCGTGCTCTGGGCCAACCCGGCAGCCGAACGGGCCCTCAGGAGCGGCAGGCTCGAGCCCGGAGCGAGGTGGGCCGACCTCTGGACGGGCGCCGACCTCCCCCCCGACATCGCATCGATCACGGCCGCATCCCCGGGCGGCATCGCGACAGGCACGGAGACACCATGGCCGGACGGCAGGTTCAGGCTGACGCGAGCGGTGAGCCTGGCACCGAAGGACGCCGAACCGGGCGGATACCTCCTCTTCGCCCACGACACCACCGAGCGCAGGTACTCGATCCAGCTCCACGACGCGACCCGCCGGATCATCGAGGCCGGACTGAAGACCCCCGACACCGACTCGCTCTACAGGGCCATACACGGGATCATCTCCGAGATCATGGAGGCGGAGAACTTCTACATCGCCCTCTATGACAGCGATACGGACCTGATCTCCTTTCCCTACTACGTCGACAGGTACGACTGGCAGCCGGAGCCCAGGCACCCCGGCAGGGGGATGACGGAGCTCGTGCTCCGGAGCGGAGTCCCGACCCTGCTCACGGAGGCCGACATGACGCGCCTCATAAGCTCGGGGAAGGTCGACCTGATAGGCGTCCTCTCCAAGTGGTGGCTCGGAGTCCCGCTCACGGTGGAGGACAGGATCGTCGGCGTCATGACAGTCCAGGGCTACTCCAGCGGCGCCTCCATGGAGCAGAGGCAGAAGGACGCCCTGCTCACGCTGGCCGGATCGGCAGCCCTGGTCATCGAGAAGAGGAGATCCGAGGAGTCCCTCTCGGAGAGCGAGACGCGATATCGCACCCTGGCGGAGAGGGCGAGCGACGGCATCGTACTCGTCTTCGACGGCAGGCTGCAGTACGGCAACGGCTACATACACCAGGTCCTGGGCTTCGATCCCTCCGAGACGGCCGGGAGGTCGTTCGTCGACTTCGTCGCCCCCTCCGAGAGGGAGAAGCTGCTCGACTGGCACATAAGGAGGCTGGGGGGGGAGGACCTCCCGCAGATCTACGAGACCGTACTCCTGGACAGGGAGGGCAGGGAGATCCCCTTCGAGCTCAATGCGACGCTGATCACCGAGAAGGGTGTCACCGGCATCCTCGCCATACTGAGGAACTCCTCCGAGAGGCGCAGGATCGAGGAGGAGAGGCGCCTTCTGGAGAGGCAGATCCAGCATACGCAGAAGCTGGAGAGCCTGGGCGTGCTCGCGGGGGGGATCGCCCACGACTTCAACAACCTCCTCATGGGGATACTCGGCAACGCCGGGCTCGCCCTCATGGAGCTGCCGCAGGACTCCCCGGTCAGGAGGACCATAGAGAGGCTGGAGACCGCCGCGCTCCGGGCGGCGGAACTGACCAACCAGCTCCTGGCGTATTCCGGCCGCGGCAAGTTCCTCGTCGAGCCCGTGATACTCAACGGCCTGATCGAGGAGATGGTCAACCTGCTGCAGGCGGCGGTGCCCAAGAACGTGGTCCTCAGGCTCGACCTGTCGCACGAGCTGCCTGACATCGAGGGCGACGCGACACAGCTCCGGCAGGTGGTGATGAACCTCATCATCAACGCCGCCGAGGCGATAGGCGAACGCAGCGGAGTCATAACCATCACCACGGGCACGACCGTCCTCGACAGGTCCTACCTCTCCGGCACCTACATGGACGAGGATCTCCCCGAAGGCGTCTACGTCTACCTGGAGGTCTCCGACACGGGCTGCGGCATGGACGACAGGACCAGGGCCAGGATATTCGATCCCTTCTTCACCACCAAGTTCACCGGAAGGGGTCTGGGGCTCGCGGCCGTCATCGGCATCGTGAGGGGCCACCACGGGACGATGAAGGTCTATTCGGAACCCTCCAGGGGGAGCAGCTTCAAGGTCCTCATCCCCGCGCTGGGGGAGGCCGCCGCACCGGCGGACGGCATCGACGGCAATCTCCACGGCCTGGCGGGCTCCACGGTGATGGTCGTCGACGACGAGGAGTCGGTCCGCACGGTGGCCGCCCTGACCCTCGAGCGCTGCGGGTTCCGGGTGCTCCGGGCGTCCGACGGCAGGGAGGCCCTGGAGGTCTTCAGAACCGAGGCCCCGCTGGTGGACCTCGTCCTGCTCGACATGACGATGCCCCATCTCAACGGCGAGGAGACCTTCCGCGAGATGAGGCGCCTGAGGCCGGACGTGAAGGTTATCCTGTCGAGCGGCTACAACGAGATGGACGCCGCCGGCAGGTTCGCGGGGAAGGGGCTTACGGGCTTCATCCAGAAGCCGTACAGGCCCGTGGACCTCATTGCCCGGGTCAGGTCGGCCCTGTCCCGGGAAGCGACGCCGGGAGGGGGCCGGACCCCCCCCGGAGAGGCGTAGGAGGAGATCATGCTCATGCTCGGAGAGCGATTCCCCGAACTCCAGGTCAGGACGACGCAGGGCCCCATGCTCCTCCCCAACGACCTGACGGGCAGGTGGCTCCTTCTCTTCAGCCATCCCGCGGACTTCACGCCTGTCTGCACCACGGAGTTCGTGTCCCTGGCGAAGCGCCACGGCGAGTTCAGGTCCCTCAACTGCGAGCTGGTGGGCATGAGCATCGACCAGGTCTGGTCCCACATGAAGTGGCTCGAGTGGATCAGGGAGAAGCTCGGGGTGGAGATCAGGTTCCCCGTCATCGCGGATGACATGGGCGAGGTCTCCCGCACGCTCGGCCTGATCCATCCGGGCAAGGGCACCAACAGCGTCCGGGGGGTGTTCTTCGTCGACCCCCGGGGCTCCCTGAGGGCGATGCTGTACTATCCACAGGAGCTGGGGCGGAACACCGACGAGATGCTGAGGATGCTCCAGGGGCTCCAGATCTCCGACAAGAACGGGGTCGCCATCCCGGCCAACTGGCCGCGCAACGAGATCATAGGAGGCAATCTGATAGTGCCTCCGCCGTCGGACGAGGCGTCGGCGAAGGACCGATCCAGGAGGTACGAGTGCCTGGACTGGTGGTTCTGCCACAGGAGGATGGGGGAGTAGTGCCGCCTTTCGACAGGGGAGCCCTTCACACTCTGAGCTACGGTGTATACATAGTCTGCTCCGGCAGGGTCGGGGCCGCGAACGGGCAGATCTGCAACACGGTCTTCCAGGTCACCGCCGAGCCGGCGACGGTGGCGGTGAGCATCAACAAGCTGAACTACACTCACGAGTGCCTCGAGCGCTCCGGCGTCTTCTCGGTCTCCGTCCTCGAGGAGGACGCGCCGATGGTCTTCATAGGCCGCTTCGGGTTCAGGTGCGGCCGCGACTTCGACAAGCTGGAGGGCCTGTCGGTCATCCACGGCCCGTCGGGCGCCCCCATCGTCAGGGATCATTCCGTATCCTTCCTGGACTGCCGGACGGTCTCGAGCCTCGACTGCGGAACCCACACCCTCTTCACGGGAGAGGTCCTGGACGCCGGGATGCTCTCCGACTCGAAACCCATGACCTATGCCTACTACCACATGGTCAAGAAGGGCAGGTCGCCGGACAGGGCGCCGACCTTCACGGGCCGGTAGGCGGCACCTCCCCGATGCGCATCCCCGATCCCGAGACCGAAGGCGGCTCCGGCGTCTCGGTCTTCTTCCCCGCACTGAACGAAGAGGCCAACGTGGCCTACATGATCGGACGGGCCAGGGAGGTCCTGGTGCGCCTCGGAGTCCCCTGGGAGATCATCGTGGTCGACGACGGCTCGACGGATTCCACGGTCGTCGAGACGGAGAGGGCGGCGGACGGGGACCCGCGGATCAGGGCGGTCAGCCACGGGAGCAACCTCGGCTTCGGCATGGCCGTCAGGACGGGCATCTCCGAATCGTCCATGCCGTGGATCTTCTACACCGACTGCGACGGTCAGTTCGATCTGGACGACTTCGAGGCCGCATGGAGCATGCGACACGACTTCGACCTGGTCTCCGGCTTCAGGCGGTACAGGAGGGACCCGTGGCTGAGGCTGTTCTACTCCATGTGCTACAACTGCCTGGCCTGGATCATGTTCCAGGGTGGCTTCAAGGACGTCGACTCCTCGTTCAAGCTCTACCGCCGATCGATGTTCGGACGCGTCAGGCCCAGGTCCACCTGCGGCGTGATCGACCTGGAGATAATGACCCTTGCAAGGGGGCTCGGATTCAGGGTCGGGCAGATCCCCGTGAAGCACCTCCCACGGAGGGCCGGGACCGTATCCTTCGAGACCTTCAGGTCGGGCTTCCTGGCCTGGGTGCGCCCGGGTGCGATCGTGGAGATGTGGCGGCAGCTCTGGGCATTCCGGCTCAGGACCTGGACGGGCGATGTCCGCTGACAGCATGACGGATCGCCGCGTGGGCGGGCCCGGGGCCGCCATGTTCTGTCCCCTGCCGCCCATGCCGACCGGAGTGGCCACCTATTCGCTGAGGGTCCTGCAGCATACCTGCGGTTCGATCGACTGGACGGTCCTGCACGCCCCCGGGTCGGATCCCGCCGTCCTCCCGGACGGAGTCCGGGCCGTCCCCATCGATCTGGCCGATTCGATCCGGCTGCCTTCCAGGCGCTTCTTCATGCTCGGGAACTCCCCCGAGTGCTTCGGGGTGGCGGCCGCCCTGCGGCGCTTCGGGGGGTGCGGGGTCTTCCACGAGACGGTGATGCACCACATGCTGAGACACTGTCTCCTGGAGAGGGGCCTGGAGGGGGAGTACCGGCGCGAGCTCGAATTCGAGTACGGCCCTTCGGCCGCCCGGATCGGGAGGCTCCTCTCGTCCAGCCTGCCCGGAGCGGAGTACGATGCCCTGCTGAAGCGCTTCCCCCTCACCGGGAGGCTCCTGCACGCCTGCACCTCCCTCGCATGCCTGAACCGGGCCTCCGCGGGGACGCTCTCGGAGAGGTGCCCGTCGAAGAAGGTGACCGTCATCGGCCATCCGCTGGACGATCTGCCATCCGGTCCGCCGGTGTCGCGCTCCCTCCCGGGGCCGCCTCACGAGATCGGGATGATTGGAGGGGCACACCCCGGGAGGAACCACGACGTGCTGCTCAGTGCCGTGGAGATCCTCCGCGGCCGGGGGATGGACGTCCGCGCCGTCTTCGTCGGAGGCGGCTGGCCCGGTGACCCCGCCGGCCGGGCGGAGGCCACCGGGAGGCTCGAGGACGACGCCTATGCGGCCAGGATAGCCGGGCTCTCCGTCGCCGTGGACGTGAGGCACCCCTCCTGCGACGAAACCTCCGGCAGCCTGCTGGAGGCCATGAAGGCAGGCGTGCCCTGCGTCACTTCCACATCGGGCTCCTTCGCCTTCCTGCCCTCCGACTCGGTCCTGAGGATCCCGTCCCCCCCCTCTCCCGCAGCGCTCGCCCGTGCGCTCGAGCTCGTCCTGGGAGACGGGGACCTCGCACGGAGCCTGGGGATGGCGGGAGCCGTCCATGCGATCTCCGAGGGTTCGCCGCGTAGAACCCTCGCCGACTGGACCGGGCTGGTCGGGGAGACCCCGGAGGTCGCGCCCGCCCCGGAGAGGACCAGCATGGCAGTCTCTGCGGCATGGGACGATGCCCCGGAGGGTGCCGGGCGCGTGCTCGACCAGGGTCCGGTGGCATGGAGGACGGACGGCAGGCTGGTGCTGGAGGCTCCGGCGGGTTCGGGCCGGGCCCTCGTCACGGCCTGGGGAGGCTGCACCGTCGACGGAAGCCGCTCCGGCTCGTCTCCGCGCGTGTTCGAGACGGCCGGGGACGTGACCATCGAGGGCAGCGGCTTCGTCTCCCAGGTCTCATGGCTGGAGGAGCGGTGACGAGGCGGCTCCTTCCGGCGGTCCTGCTCACGGCGATCGCGTCGATTCCGTTCATCGTGTTCGCCGCCGGAGGAGCCCGGGGGCTCATCGGGGTCGAGGATCCCGATCCGGAGGTGCCCGGCGACTCGGACATCTACGACCTGGCCTGGCACTTCTGGTGGATCGGGAAGGCCGCAGAGCTCGGGGTGGATCCGAGGGCATGCCCCCTCATCGGGGATGACGGGCCGGTCTCGCTGGTGGGGCATAACCTGGGCTGGCCCGACGTCGTCCTCTTCGGGAGGCTTCTCGATCTAGATCCAGTTTCGGCCGAGAACTCGGCACTCCTCTTCGGAACCTTCCTGGCCTTAGCAGCCGGATGGCTGTTCGCCAGATCCTGGGGCCTCGGGGGAGCGCCGGCGCTGATCGCGGCGTTCATCGTGGCCTGGTCGCCTCCGCGGGCGGCCCACCTGATGCAGCACTATCCGCTGGCTTCCACGGGATGGCTGGTCCTGGCCCTCACGGGGGTCAGGCTCGCGCTCGTCAGGGGAGGCTGGCGCTATCTGGCCCTGACGGCGGTCGCGGGATCGGTGGCCGGTCTCGAGAGCGCCTATCACGCCATCATGCTGCCCGTGGGCGCGGTCGTGACGGCGGCATGCTCCGGGCGAGTCGGGGCTTCGAGGCTTATGGGCGCAGCCGCCGCGGTTATCCTTTGCCTGGCATGCATATACGCGTTCTACTCCTCCTTCCCGGGATCGATGGCCGTGGAGATGCCACGCTCCGAATCGGTCATCTGGGCCGCCGAGCCCGTCTCGCTGGGCTTTCCGTCCCCCTTCGGCCTCCCCGGACGGCTGGCCGGCCTCTCCGCGGTGACGAGATGGATGCCCAACCAGTTCGAGGGGAACGTGACCCCGGGTCTGACAGTCATCTCGCTGGCCCTGATCGCCTTCGCCGGGCGGAGGTTCAGGCTCCTGTCCATCGCGGCCCTCGCGGTTCTCGTGCTTGCCATGGGCCCGGAGCTGAAGTTCCTCGGCAGGCCCCTCGGGATCCCCCTGCCCTATCGTCTCCTGCAGGAGCTCCCCCTCATGGGCGGAGCGCGATCGCCGGCCCGCTTCGCGCTCCTGGCCGGGGTCCTGATGGCCATCCCTGCCGCATCGGCGCTGGAGAGGACGAGAGCGCCGCTTCTGATCCCCATGGCCCTCCTCGTCATCCTCGAGCTGCTCCCACCCGGCCTCCCGTCCATACCGGCGACCGTCCCGTCGTTCTACTCCGCCGGCGCCCATGGAGGACCGGTGCTCGAGGTCCCCGCATCGACGCTCGTCCGGAGGTACTCGTTCTTCATGACCGTCGACGAGCAGCCGAGACCCGTCTTCTTCATGGCGAGGCCCACCAGGGAGCTGCCTCCGGTCTTCGATCCGTTCCTGACGCGCTCCGTGACGGAGCCTGACGCGGAGGACGCCATGCGCACGGGGGTGGAGACCATCATCTACAACAGGTGGATGTTCGCCGGACCCGAACGCGACTCCCTGGACGCGAGGTTCGGCTCCCTCTTCCCCGGGGGCTCCCCGGACGACTCCATCTGGGTCTGGACGAGATGAGGGTGGTGCTGGACCTCTCCATCGTCCCCCACGCCCTCGGCGGGGTGGGCAGGTACGTCCTCGGGCTGGCCTCGGAGCTCCCCGGAGCGGGGAGGAGTCTCGGGATGGCAGTCGATCTGCTCGACGTGCCCGCGGCCCACCCGGGGCTTCCGTCCCCGGAGGCGGCCACGGTCATCCTCCCGGATCCGGTCTATTCCAGGATCCGGGGCCTGAGACGCGCCGCCGCCCTCCTGTCGCTTGAGAGGAATTCCAGGGCGTCGCGGCTCTCCCGCCTGACGGGAGCGGACGTGTTCCACCACAGCGGGGTGCAGGCGTCGAGACCCTCCGGGGCGGTGTCGGTCGTGACGTTCTTCGACGACTCGGCCCTCGAGCATCCCGAGTGGCACACCGAGGACACCGTCAGGTACGCCCGCCGGGAGGCGGCCATGGTCGCGGGGGGCGCCGCCGTCCTGGCCATCTCGACCTGGGCGGCCGAACGGGCCGCCAGGCACTTCGGAGAAGAGGCGAGGATAGGAGTGGCCCCGGGCGCGGCCGACCCGCTCTTCTCGCCCGGGGAGCCCGATCCGGATGTGCTGCGCCGCTTCGACCTGCTCCCGGGCGGCTATCTCCTGCATGTCGGCAATTTCGTTCCCAGAAAGAACATACCCTTTCTCCTGGAATCCTACGCCAGGGCCAGGGACAGGGGGCTCCGGATGCCGCTGGTGATGGCTGGCCTGGGGGGATGGAAGAGCCCCGAGGTCGGGGGGGATGGGGTGCGCAGGCTGGACGGCCCGTCGGACGCCGACCTTCTCTCGCTGTACCGCGGCGCTTCCGCCCTCCTGCTCCCGAGCATACTCGAGGGGCTCGGACTGCCCGTGCTGGAGGCCCTGGCCTGCGGCTGCGCGGTGGTGGCCGCGAACACCGCCGCCCTGCCGGGAACCCTTGGCGGGCACGGGCTCCTGCTCGATCCCTTCGACGGGAGGGCCTGGGCCGATGCCATGGTAGGACTCGAAAGCGGCTCCCTGTCGGGCGAGCTCAGGGCGAGGGCCGCCTCGGCGCCGAGGACGACATGGGCCGATGCCGCGGCGGCGGCCGCCGCCTTCTACATGGGGCTGGCGGGATGAGGGTGCTGCACCTCGTGCACAGGTCCGAGCCGTTCCACGGAGGGGCCGAGCGATACGTGACCGAGCACGCCCTGGCGGGGGTCCGCAGGGGGCACGAGTGCGTGATCGCCACGACTGACGCCTGGGACATCACGAGCTTCACCAGGAGGAGCGCCGCGAGGATCGGGGAGCTCCGCGGCAGGGTGGGCGGCGTGGATATCATCCGCTTCAGGATCAGGCATCCCGTCCCCGACGCGCTTTGGAGGACCGTTCTCCGGCGGCTGCCGACCGGCGGGCCCGACAGGTTCTACCACCCCAATCCGTTCGTCCCATCGCTGGGCAGATGGCTGTCCAGGGACCGGGGGTTCGGTTTCGTGCATGCCAACGCCATGCCCTTCCTGCTCTTCCAGGGATGGAGGCACGCCTCGAGATTCGGGGCCGGGCTGGCCTCGGTCCCGCATGCCAACATCGGGGAGCGCTTCAGGAGGCTCGAGTCGATCCGGTACCTGTCGGGGACCCAGCCCCGCATCCTCCGGGAGAGCTCGTTCGTCTGCGCCCAGAGCTCCTTCGAGCGCGACCTGTTCCTCGAGGCGGGCGTGCCCGGCGAGCGGATACACCTCTCGGGGAGCGGGATCGATCCCGGGGAGTTCGAAGGTGCGGAGCCGGAGAGATGGAGAAGGATCCTCGGCGGGGGGGGCTCGCCGATCGTCCTCAGCCTGACGGCGCACTCGCCCGACAGGGGATCCGGCCACCTGATCGAGGCCTGCCTGAGGCTGTGGGGGCAGGGGGCCGACTTCAGGCTGGTCCTTGCCGGCCCCGTCAACCCCGACTTCCACGACACGCTGGAGAGGGCCGCACGGGAGGCCGAGCCGGGCAGGATGATCCTTACCGGGCGGGTGGACCGCGAGGACAGGGCGGGGCTGATACGGGCGGCCGACATAGTGGCGCTCCCCTCGAGACTGGACTGCTTCGGGATCATCCTTCTCGAGGCCTGGGCCTGCTCCCGCCCAGTCGTCGGCTGCTGGTCGGGGGCGATGCCCGACCTCGTCCGCGACTGCGAAAACGGTTTCCTGGTGAACTTCGGCGACCCGGCCACCCTCGCGGACAGGATCTCGCGCCTCCTCCGGGACGAGGGCATGAGGAGGGCCTTCGGGGAGTCGGGGAGGAGCGTGGTGATTCCCGGCATGACCTGGCGCAGGGTGACGGACCGGTTCTACGACCGCCTTGCGGAGTGCGTCCCGCCGGAGGCTCCGGGATGAGCGAGATCACAGTCCTGACTGTCACCTACAACTCCGCAGGCCTGCTCGCGGAGCTCGTCCCGGCCCTGGAGGCGCTCGGGCGGACCTCCCGGATCATCGTGGTCGACAGCGCATCGGTGGACGGGACCGCCCGGGAGATCCGGAAGGCGCTCCCGACGGCGCTCGTCATCGAACCCGGAGTGAATGCAGGCTTCGGGGCGGCCTGCAACGCCGGCCTCCGGCTCGTCGGGACCCCCATGACCCTCCTCCTGAACCCGGACGCGGGACTGGGGCCGGAATCGCTCGCGCACCTCGCGGATGTCCTCCGTTCCGATCCTGGCCTGGCCGCCGTGCAGCCCCTCGTCCGACTGAGGGACTGGCCGGAGGTGACTGCCGGCAGGGGCATCGCGGTGACCCGCTTCTACGAGGGATACGATCTGGGCTTCATGCGCTTCGAGCCGCACCCCTCCACGGATCTCCGCAGCATCCCCGGCGCAGGGGCGGCGGTCTCGCTGTGGAGGACCGATGTGCTGAAGTCGCTGTCCGGATTCGACGAGGGGATCTTCATGTATTTCGAGGACATCGACCTGTGCATCCGGGCCGCCCTCTCCGGCTGGAGGTTCGCCCTGGCCCCGAAGGCCGTGGGGACGCACATGGTGGGAGTGCTGAGCACCAGGAGGGAAGCCGCCCTGTGGGAGCTGGAGTCCTCCCTCCGGATCGCCCTCAAGTTCTCTCCCGGGGGCAGGGCGGCAACGCTGGCGCCCTTCGTCGCCAGGGAGGTCCGCACTGCCGCCGCCAGCGCCCGGAGAGGCGCTCCGACCCTCGGGAGGCTGCGGGCGGTCTTCAGGGCGTTCGCTTCGAGGGTTCCGGACTGCCCGCCATGGGTTCCACCCGCCAGGCCTCCGGACGAGCTGCCTCGCGAGCGCCCCGGCCCCTCCCGTGAGCTGGACGCGCGGGGCAGTTTCACCAGCGGGCCGGGCTGGCTCGCCGGAGGCAGGCCCGGGGAGATGACCGGATTCGGGGCGATGCGCTGCGAGACCGGGGGGAATGCGGTGGCCTCATTGAGATCCCCCGGACTGCCCGTCACCGGGAGGATATGGGCAGGCGACCGGCCCTCCGAGCCCTTCATCGCGCGCTCCAGCACCTCGGAGACCGGGTTCCGGGCCGTTCCCGGGAGAATGTACATCGCCTCCGACGACGGGTGTGCCGGGATGATACTGGACGGGATCGCCTCGGATGGATGATCGCCTTGCCCGCACATTCCCCTCTGCGGCTGCGGGGGCGTCCGCGGCCGCCCTGTGCATGCTCCTGCGCATGGATCCATGGGTCGCCGTCTCGGCGGCACTCACGGCGTCGTCCGCCTTCGTGCAGGGGCAGGACGGCCGGCTCTCCGCGGTCATGACGGTTCTCGCGGCCATCACCCTCCTCTCCGGCCGGCTGGACTGCGGGGCGTCCCTGTTGCTCGCCGGCTGCGCCGGTGCGATCCTCTCGGCCGGTCTCCTCCCGAGGGCACTGGCGGCCTTCGGGGCCATCGCCGCGGCATCCGCATCGGGCGGGGCTCCCCTGGCCGGGATCTGTGCGGCGTGCGCGATCCCCTGCGTTCTCGACAGGTTCGAGGCCAGGGCGGCGGTCTCCTGCGTCCTGCTCGTGCTTGCCGGCCTGCTCGCAGGCATTCCGGGACCCTCCCCCGAGAGGGAGATCCTGCTGCAGGAGAGCTTCACGGAGACAGGAGGGGCGACCTGGGACCGCGCCACCCTCGATCTTTCCATGACGACGGCCCTGCTGCGGATGCCCGGCGGGGGGGTCCTCGAGCTGGCGCTGGACGGGGGGGGCGTGGAGGGGGACATGCCCATCGGCTTCGTGCAGCATGCCGGAGGACTCCTGACCCTGGGCACGGGTCGGCGCACCGTCGTCCTTGATGTGGCCGGCGAGATGGTCGAGATAAGGATCGCCCGCGACTTCAGATACTTCGAGCACACCGTGATACACCTGGAGGGAGCCCGCTTTGAAGCCCGCGAGTGACGCCCTCCGCGACGGGCGCCTGACCGGGGCGGCATGGAGGATGGCGGCAGCCGTCCTCGTCTTCCTGGTCTGGAGGGTTGCCGGCATGCCCCTGCCCGGTACCGCCGGACGCTTCCTCCCGGCAGCATGGGCACTCTCGGCCCTCATGGCCCCCTGTGGGCCGCCGCGGAGGACGGAGGCGGCCTCGCTCGTGCTGTTCACCCTGTCGGCACTCCTCTGGCGGATGTCGGAGGCGGTCCTCCTCGCCTCCATGACCCTCGCCCTGGCGGGGGTCTTCCCCGCGATGCTCCGGAGGGCATCGGGAAGCCGCTGGTGGGAGCCGTTCGCGGCGGTGCTCCCCCTCGTGCCCGTCATCCTCGGCATGGTGCCCTTCACCGGGGACGAAGCCTTCAACGCGGCGCTCTCGGAGAGCATCATCGTCGATCGCGACTCTGACATATCCAACAACCTCAGACAGCTGGACGACTGGTCACCGGTCTCGCCGGAGACCGGTGCTCCCGCGGAAGGCTTCTCCCACCACCAGCCCCTGTTCGCACTGCTCATGGCTCCGGGTCTGCTGTTCGGCATCGCAGGCTTCAGGCTCGCACCGCTGGCGGCATGCTGCGGAACCGCGGCCCTGACGGCGGCCGTGCTCAGACGCACGGGAGGGCCCGCATCCTCGGAACCAGCCTCCTGGACGATCCTGCTCCTCCCGGGTGCGGCATGTCTCGGACTGGCCTACCCGGACTGGACCGCCGCCCTGATCATCTCGGCCTCCGTCCTCGCAACATCGAACCGCCGCAGGGCCCTGACGGTCTCCATCCTGGCCTGCATCCTCCTCGCAGCCCTGAAGACGCGGTTCGCACCGGCAGGCCTCGGCCTCGTCGCCGCGGCCCTACGGACCGGCGGGAGGCGATCCGGGTGGCGCATCCTGATCATCACGGCGCTCGCAGTCGTGCTCGGCCTCCTGGCGGACCGCCTCCTCCTCGGCGGGAGGTTCTTCTGGATACGCTACGGCAACATCGAGTTCCTGAAATCCCTGTTCCTGGGTTCGGGATCGAGGCTCGGCCAGATCGCATCCATCCCTCTCTGGTGGCTGGTCGACCAGGAGGCCGGCATCCTCTGGCGCGCGCCCTGGCTCGTTCCGGCCCTCTTCGGGCTGCCCGCGCTCTGGCGCAGGAGGCCCGACCTCGCCCGCCCGCTCGTATTCTCGGGGCTCGCATACCTTGCGGGCATCGCCCTCTGGCTCCCGGGTGAATGGCATTCGATGCCCACTCCGACCGGCAGGCTGCTGATACCTCTCCTGCCCCTGGCCGCGGCGGGAGCAACCCAGATCAGGCCCGGCAGGCTCCTGCTCGGCATGTCGGCATTCGTATCGTCTCTGTACATGGCCGTCCCATGGCTGCGCTTCAACCATCTCGACGGGCGCGACGCCCTGCTCGACCGCCTCTCCCTCGAGCTCCCGCACCAGGCGGCGCTCGCCTTCCCGTCCATGGTGAGACCCGACGTCCTGATCGCGGTAGCCTGGCTCGCAGCCCTCCTGACGGTCGTCCTTCTCTCGACCAGGGGACGCGACAGGGGAGCGGCCGCCGTCCTGGCAGTCTCCCTCGCGGCTTCCGCCCTCGTCCCGGCAGGGCTCCAGGGCGTCTGGGAGGCCGAGGACCTCCCGGCCGACAACAGGATCGGATGCATGCGCTGGCCCGAATCCTTCGATCCGACCGCGAGGCTCGGCTGGACCGAGGGAAAGGAGCTCCTCCTCCGCGTGGGAGGCCCGGGGGATGCCGTCCTCCTGCCCGTCCCGCGGGGTGACGGGGCGACGGTCACGGTCGAGCTGGTCGCGAGGGGTCTGGCGCTCGAGGGGGTCGTCCCGACCCTGAGGGTGTCCTGCGGGAATGCCGACACCCTCCTGCGGCTGGACTCCCCGCGTGCCCCGCTCCCGTCCTGGATCACCTCGGTGAGGGGGAGGGACGCGGAGCCCCCGCCCGATCCCGGCCTTCTCTCGGATACCCTGCTCGTGGTCCGGCTGCCCGCATCGGGAGGCTGCTGCGTGATGCTCACGCCGGGGGAGCCCTGCACCCCGCCGGCCGGCTTCTACATCGACCGGGCGAGGCTGTCGCGATGAGCGCATGGGTCACGGCGGTCATCCCCTCCCTCGACGGCCTCGGCAGACTCGGGCTGTGCCTGCCGGCGCTCCTCGAGAAGGGCGGGGCCGACAGGATCGTGGTCGTGGACGACGGGTCCTCCGACGGGACCTGCGAGCAGGGCCCCCTTCGCTTCCCGGGGGTCGAGTTCGTCTCCGGGAGTGAGCCGCACGGCTTCTCGTCCGCAGTCAATCTCGGGGCATCGATGATAGGGGAGGGCTACATGCTCCTCCTGAACAACGACGTGGTGGCGGGGATCGACGCGGTCGAGGCCATGCGGGCGTCCCTCGACGGGTCGCCACGGGAGGTCTTCGCCGTCATGCCCGGGATAATCCGCCCCGACGGGAGGGACGAGAGCCTCCTCGGGTGCTGCTTCTCCAGGGGGCTTGCGGTTGTGCGGGAGCGCGCCGGGACGGTCTACCCCTCGGGCGCCTGCAGCATGTACCGGATGGAGGCCTGGAGGTCGCTCGGAGGTCTGGACACGATCTTCTCCCCCATCTACTGGGAGGATGTCGATCTAGGCCTCAGGGCGGCATCCGCGGGCCTGCGGACGCTCAGACTCGAGACGGCACGCGTTCAGCACGAGCATGCGGCTACGACCGGCCATTCGCCTGCCATGCTGAGACTTAGGGAGAGGAACAGGTTCCTCGTAATGGACAGGCATTTCTCCTCCCCGCTCCAGAGGCTTTCGACCCTCGCGCTCTTCCCCCTCCATGCCGCGGGCGCGATCTTACGGCGCAGGCCGGAGTTCCTCCAGGGCTACTCGGACTTCAGGAGGATGAAGGGAAGGAGGGGGAGAGCTGGCTGACCGTACCGAGAAGAGGCGCAGCAGGAGGTTCGTCCTCGGAGTGGACGTGCTTCTCGGCCTTGCTCTCGGTGCCGCGGCCGCCTCGGCGCTCGTGGCCGTCGTCGTGGTGCTCCTCCAGGAGAGGCGGCTGGAGGACGAGATCCTGCGCGGAACCGAGCTGGCCGCCGACGTCGTCGCCAGCAGGCTCGAGGGGCGGGAGCCCGCCGAGGCCCTGCCCGGAGTCGTATCGCCGTACATCCTGTCGGGCGCGATCGAGGATGCCCTCCTCGTCACCTCGCCCGACAGCATCCCGGCGCAGTCCGGAAGCCGCGGCTGGATCATCCGCGAGCTCCCCGGCGGGCAGTTCCTGGCAGTCCTTGCCCCCCGCTCCTCCGACGGCCTCCGGTCGTTCCTGGTCTGGGTGCTCGCGGCCATCGGCTCCATCCTGGTCCTGCTCGCACTCACATCACCGCTCTATGTATCGAGGAATCTGACGGATCCCCTAAGGAGCCTCCTCGCGGACGCCGGGCGGCTCGGCGACGGCAGCTCGGCAAGCGCCCTGGCGGCCAGGGCATCCTTCAGCAGGCTGGTGGAACTCCTCGCCATCAGGGACAGGGAGCTGGCCGACCTGCGGGCCGTCGCGGAGCGGAGGGCGGACCGGGCCGAAGAGACCGCATCCGCGGTGATCGCGGCCCTCGAGTCCGCGGTGATCTCCACGGACGCCTCCGGTAGGCTGATCTCATACAACCCGTCCGCCGCAGAGCTGCTAGAACTGGTCCCGGAGGACATCGGCGGGGAGTTCCCGGCGGGCAGGACGGGGCTCGGACAGAGGATAGGCCAGGTGCTGCGCGATGGAAGGGCGCAGGACGGCATCGATTACGAGCAGGATGCTGGAGGAGTGCCGGGCGGAAAGGTTTACAGCCTCTCCATAAGCGGGGGGCCGGGGGAGGTCAGGGCGGTCCTGGCAACCGACGTGACCCGCCTGCGGGACCTCGAGAGGAGGCTGGCCGAGGAGGCCGCCATGGCGGGCCTGGGCACGGCCTCGGCGGGCATAGCGCACGAGATGGGCAATACGCTCTGTGCACTCGCCGGATTCATAGACCTCCTCGCAAGGGGCAGCACCGGCGGCCGGACGGGGGAACTGCTCGCCGAGGCCAGGACGGAGATCGAGGCCGGGGTCCGCACGATAGACGCCTTCAAGACGCTCGCATCGGTTTCCAGCTCCGCGACGAGGGAGTTCCCGGCCGAAAGGCTCGGCGAGGCCGCGGCCGAGTGGGCATCGGGGGCCGGTTGCCCCGGTCCGGTGAGCGTTTCCGGACTCCGGGGCCTCGTCCGGATCGACCCGGTCCTCCTCAGCCTGGCCGTGTCCAATCTGCTGAGGAACGCCGGCGAGTCGGACCCCTCCGGATCCGTGGAGCTCTCTCTGGTGCAGAACGGGGAGATCCTGCGCATACTCGTCTCGGACAGGGGTCCCGGGCTGCCGGCACCTCCCCAGGAGGTCCTCAGGCCGTTCTTCTCGACCAGGAAGGAGCAGGGCCACATGGGACTCGGACTCACGCTCGCGAGGAGGATCGCGCTGGCCTTCGGAGGTGATCTGCTCGCCCGCGACAGGGATGGCGGCGGGGCCGAGTTCGAGCTCTGGATCCCCGTCACCGCGGACAGGGATGTGACATGAAGAGGATCCTGCTGGTCGAGGACAAGAGGGGCATGCGCACCATGCTCACCGCGGCGCTCGAGGAGGACGGATGGAACGTGACCGCGGCATCCGACGGGACCGCAGCCCTCGGGCTGGCTGCGGACTCACGGTACGATGCCGTCCTGACTGATGTCTGCCTGCCCGGCGCCGACGGCCTGGAGGTCCTGGAGGCCGTCACCCGGTCGGCGCCCGGCACGCCGGTTGTGCTCATGACCGCGTTCGGCACCATCGAAATGGCCGTCAGTGCGATGAAGAGAGGGGCGCGGGACTTCGTGACGAAGCCCTTCGACCTCTCGAGGCTGCTCGGGATGCTCTCGGAATGCCTCTGCACGGGTTCCGGCGCGATGGTCGGGGGCAGCGGGAGGCTCGCCGAGGCTCTGGAGCGGGCGGGGAAGGCCGCCTCCAGCACGCTCAACGTTCTCATCCTGGGCGAGAGCGGCACGGGCAAGGAGCTGCTGGCCAGACATATACACAACACAGGGGATCGCGGCCGGGGTCCCTTCATACCGGTCAACTGCGCCGCGATCCCGGCCGAGCTGATGGAGAGCGAGCTCTTCGGGGCCGAGAGGGGGGCCTTCACCGGAGCGGATGCCCGCAGGCCCGGCCGGTTCGAGATGGCCGACGGCGGAACGGTGTTCCTCGACGAGGTGGGCGACCTGGCCCCCGGCCTCCAGGGCAAGCTCCTCAGAGTGCTCCAGGACAGGGAGTTCCTGCGTGTCGGGGGTACGGGTCCCGTCAGGGTGGACGTGCGGATACTGTCTGCGAGCAACAGGGACCTGGAGCAGGAGGTCGCCCGCGGCAGGTTCCGCGCCGACCTCTACTACAGGATATCGGAGTTCCCCGTCACCCTGCCCGCCCTCAGGGACAGGCGGGAGGACATTCCCGCCCTGGCGGCGCACTTCCTCGCGGAGTGCGGCCATCCCGGCTCGATGATCTCCGACGGGGCGATGCGGATGCTCGAGGCATGCGACTGGCCGGGCAACGTGAGGGAGCTCAGGAGCATAGTCATCAGGGCCGCGGCTCTGTCGGGAGGCGGGGTCATCGAGCCTTCCCACCTGGAGATACGCCTTGACGACGATGTCCTCTCGAAGCCGGACGGGATGCTTTCGGCATCGGGCAGGGCTGCGAGGGAGACCGAGAGGAGGCTGCTGGTCGAAGCCCTGGAGTCCTGCGGCGGGAACCGCACCGAGGCGGCCCGCAGGCTGGGTGTCAGCAGGAGGACTCTCCTGAACAGGATCAGGGAGTTCGGGCTCTAGGGACGGACCTCCTCCGGGGGGCAGGCGGCGATCGCCTCGCCTGCGGAGAGCCCCGGAGCCATGGACATAGCATCCAGCACCCTGGCGGCACCCCTGGTCGAGAGCCCGTGCTCGAAGCAGGAGACGAGAGCCGATGCGATTCCTTCGTCGCCGAGCCTGGACCAGTCGGCTCCGGCCCTTCGCGAGCCCCTCCTGCGGTCGGTGAGGAGAGAGGCCAGTGCGGGCGCATGCCAGCGGGCCGACGCCCTGGTCCGATCGAAGAGGTCTGCCGAACCCCAGTTGATGAGCCTTGCACAGAGCTGCTCCGGGACGCCCAGGGCGCTCCAGGCCTCCCGACGCTCCCAGGGCCTCGGTCGGAGCCTCCCTCGGATCGCCTCCACCGTCTCCTCCGGGACGGGCTCGGGGGGCAGGTCCGTGTCGGGGTACATCCGGTCCGGACCCGGCAGGATCCTCTCGAACGTAGTCCTCCCGCCCGGCAGCGCCTGCCTCGTCTCGGAAGGGACGCCCTCGAAGGCCTCCCGCACCCGGGCCACGGTCTCGCGTGCGGCTGTCAGGAGGTCCTCGTGAGGCCCCTCGAAGACCAGGACCGCATCCCCGGCCCCGACGACCCCGGCGGCCGCCCTGGCCTCTTCGGAGGCTCTCCGAACGCAGGGAGAGCCCTCGAGGCAGGCAATGACGCGGACCCGGCCGTCGATCTCGTCCAGGAAGGTCATGCCCGGCTGCAGGGGCCAGTCGAGGAACCGCTCGAAGCCGGGGAGGACCTGAACGGCGTTCTCGACTCCCGGATCAGGGCCGGCCGGCGCAAGGAAGAGGGGGGAGGCGTCGAAGGACCCGGGCTCGAGGCCTTCGGCCAGGAGGGCGGCGCGGAGATCGAGGAGCCCCTTCTGCCTGTAGCCCTCCACCCGGCACAGATCCTCGATCAGGCCTATCCTGGGGACGCCCTTGATCTCCACCCTGGTGCCGCCCCTGATGGAGACGTTCACGTCCTGCCTGACGGATCCGATCCCCCTCCGCACCCTTCCGGTCGAGCGCATGACCTCGCCAACCAGGGCCGCTCCCGCGGCGGCCTCCGCCGGGGTGAGCAGCTCGGGCATCGTCACCGACTCGACGAGGGGGATCGAGAGCCGGTCGGTCCGGAACCACACGTGATGGCCCCTGTCATCGACCTCGCGGCAGGCGTCCTCCTCCATGCTGAGCTGGAAGAAGCCCAGCGTCCTGCCCAGGAACGGGATCCTGCCGTTCACCCCCATTATGGCGGTTCTCTGGAAGCCGGTGGGGATGCTGCCGTCCAGGTACTGCTTCCTCGTTATGTGGATCTCGTCGACCAGGGACATGTTGAACATCATGGCTATCTCGAGGGCTATGTCGACCGCCTCGGGATCGGCCTTGAACGGGGGCGTGTCGTCCATCTCGTAGGTGCAGACGCTGTCGTTGTACAGGAGGTAGTGCACCTGCTTCTTCGTCTTGAACTCCATCAGCGCCGTGCCGTCGTACTCGCCGAACTCGCTCAGGGTGGGGCGCATGTGCCTCAGCAGCTCGGCATCGGGGGAGTCGTTGCGGATCCTTGCCGGGCATCGGCAGAAGAGCTTGTTGGATGTGGCGAGCTGCTGGTGGGTCTCGAGTCCGCAGCGGAAGCCGAGTTCCCTCAGTTCGGCATACATGTCGGTTTCGGGAGGGTGCAAGGGGGTTCTCCTTCCAGCCGGCCGTGCGAAGCCCGGACGGCCGTTCCGGCACCGGATCCGGACTGCCCGGGAGGGAGTCGTCCGCCCGGCCCGGACAAGCCCGGAACATACAAAGGACGGGCTCCGGGTCAATGAAAGGCGCAGCGTTGACCCGACCGCCGGGTGCCGGTATTATCATCGGCGTGAGGGAGCTGACGGCGCGCTGTCCTTTCCTGCGAGACGAGAGGGCAGCGTTTTGTTTGTCTCCCATCTCCCGGACCCGCCCGAGGCCGCCCTTCGAAAGGAGAGTCCCATGAACATCGACATCAGCGCCAGGCACTTCGACCTTTCGGACGAGATCAAGAACCACGTCAGAGAGAAGCTCTCGGGCATGGAGAGGTTCTACGACGGCATAGATGACATACATGTTGTCCTGGAGGTGACCGCGGGCACCCACAACGCCCACGTGCAGCTGAGGGGCGACAGGCTGAAGCTGGACGCGAGAGCCGGTTCGCATGACATGTACGCGGCCTTCGACGAGACCGTGGCGAACCTCGAGCGGCAGATACGCCGCTTCAAGGACCGCAGGCACGGTCATCCCCACAGGACCGGTCAGGAGGACCAGGAGGTCATCCCCGTACCCATCGGCGAGACCTGGGTACCCGCGGAGCAGTCCGGACTCGCCGTGCCCGTCTTCCTCTCCGACCCGGCGACCCTGCCGAGGCTGACCACCAACCAGGCGATGACGGAGTACGAGCTTCTGGGAGGCGACTACCTCGCGTTCCACAACACCGAGACATCCACAGTGAGCGCGGTCTACAGGTCCCCCGAGGGCGTCAGCCAGGTCGTGGAGCTCAGGCGCGCGGGCTTCGAGCCGTGAGGGACAGGTACCCCGAACCCGGGGAGATGACGGTCCGGAGGCTGTTCGAGAATCTCGGGCCCAGGCTCCTGATCTCGTCCGCATGCGGGGACGCGGGCCATTCGAGGCTCGTGGGCAGCCCCGACATCAGCAGGCCGGGGCTGGCCCTGACGGGATTCACACACCGGTTCCTCCACGACAGGATCCAGATAATCGGCGAGACGGAGATCACCTACCTCTCCTCGATGGAGTCCGAGGGAAGGCGCGAGGCGGTCGCGCACCTCTTCCGGTTCCCCGTCTACTGCTTCATGGTGACCAAGGGATTCGAGCCCCCCGCCGAGCTCCTGGAGGCGGCCGCCTCGTCGGACTGCGCGGTCTTCCGCTCGCCGAGGGACACCACGCCCCTGATACACGACCTCACGGGCTATCTCGCGGAGGTGTTCGCCCCCCGGAAGTCCGTCCACGGTACCCTCGTGGACATCTTCGGCGTTGGCCAGCTGGTCACGGGCAGGAGCGCCATAGGCAAGAGCGAGGCCGTCCTCGGACTCGTCGAGAGGGGCCACAGGCTGATCGCCGACGACATCGTGAGGATAAGGAGGACGGGGGAGCAGCTCCTGGGCACCGGGGACACGCTGATGGGCTACCACATGGAGATCCGGGGGCTCGGCATGATAGACGTGTCCGCCCTCTACGGCGTCAGGGCCGTGAAGGACAGGCAGCAGGTGGACATGGAGGTCCGCCTGGTCGACTGGACCCAGAAGCCCGACTTCGACAGGACCGGTCTGGAGAGGAGCACGACGACCTATCTGGGCGTCCGGATCCCGCAGATCGTCCTGCCGGTTCTCCCGGGCAGGAACCTGGCGCTCCTGCTGGAGGTCGCGGCCATGAACTTCATGCTCAGCTCCCGCGGGGTCGACGTGCCCGCCGAGCTGGAGAACAGGCTCATCGAGAGGATGCGGGAGCCCTGAGGGCCACCCTGCCCGTGAACGGGGGCTGTCTTGTTCCAGAGCAAGGTCGTTGTCCCGAACAGGCTGGGCATTCATGCCAGGCCCGCCGCGCTGATAGTCAAGAAGGCGTCGCAGTTCAAGAGCGAGATCACCATCGGCGCCAACGGCGAGGAGGTCAACGGCAAGAGCATCATGGGCGTGATGACGCTTGCCGCGGGACAGGGGACGGAGCTGACCGTGACCGCGGTCGGCATCGACGAGAGGATCGCCGTCGAATCCATCCTCGAGCTCGTCGGAACCGGTTTCGGGGAGGACTGATCTGAGCAGCGTGTTCGAAGGCACTCCGGCATCTCCGGGGATCGCGCTCGGACCGGCATTCCTCCTGGATGTCGAGGAGCTGAGGGTATCCAGACGCACCGTCGCCTCGGGCGAGGAGGTCCGGAGGGAGATCGAGCGCTTCGAGGGGGCTCTCGGGGAGGTCCGTTCCGAGCTGGAGACCCTGGCCGGCGGCATGGCCGACCTCGTCGAGGGCAGGCAGGTGCTCGAGATGCACCTCATGCTCGTCGACGATCCGGTCATGGCCGAGGACGTCCGCAGACGGATACGCGAGGACAGGGTCAACGCCGAGTATGCCGTCAGCCAGGTGCTCTACACCGTCATCTCGCGCTTCGTGGAGATGAAGGATCCGTACGCCAGAGAGAGGGCCGCCGATGTGCGGGACGTCGGCAGGAGGGTCATCGCGAGGCTGCTGGGGACCGAGAGGGAGGCCCTGGTGCGCGTCGCGCACCCCGTCGTCCTGGTCTCCAGGGAGCTCGACCCCTCGGTCGCGGCCTCGCTGAGGCGCGAGCAGGTCCTGGGTTTCGCGACGGACGAGGGCGGCAGCACCTCCCATACCGCCATCCTGGCCAGGAGCCTCGGCATCCCCGCGGTGGTGGCCCTCAGGGAGGCCGCGGAGGCCGTCCAGCCCGGGCAGACCGTGATCGTCGACGGGATCCACGGACGGGTGATAGTCGATCCCGACGAGGACGAGATCACCTACTACACGGAGCTGGGCAGACGCTACAGCGAGACCGAGGCGGCCATCGCCAGGAACGCGGCCGACCCCTCGCTCACGGCGGACGGGGTGGAGATCGGCCTGGCGGGAAACATCGAGTTCTCCCAGGAGGCCGAGCAGGTCAGGAAGTACGGAGGCCGGGGCATAGGCCTCTTCCGGACGGAATTCCTGAGGCTCCTGTCGCCCGATGCCGACGACGAGGAGATGCAGTTCAGGGAGTACGCCTTCGCTCTCGGGGAGATGAATCCCGAACCCGTGACCATAAGGACGCTGGACCTCGGCGGGGACAAGTTCCCGGGCGTGCCCGAGATGCACGAGCGCAACCCGTTCCTGGGCTGGAGGGCCATAAGGATCTGCCTGGACAGGCCGGACATACTGCGCGCCCAGCTGAGGGCCGTGCTCAGAGCCTCCCCGGCGGGCCGCGCACGACTCCTCCTACCGATGATAACGGAGGTGGACCAGGTCCTAAGGACCCGTGACATGCTGGAGGAGATCAGGGGCGAGCTGGACTCCAGGAACCTCCCGTACGACGACGACATCCCTCTGGGCATCATGGTGGAGACACCGGCTGCCGCGATCGCGATCGACCTGTTCCTGCCCCACATCGACTTCGTGTCGCTGGGCACCAACGACCTGACCCAGTACACCCTCGCCGTCGACAGGGGCAGCCCCTATGTGGCCCATCTCTTCGACGCCCTCCATCCCGCAGTCCTGAGACAGGTCGACCATGTCGTCAGGAAATGCCACGAGGCGGGCAGGTGGGTCGGGGTCTGCGGCCAGATCGCCGGCGAGCCGCTCGCGGTTCCCGTCCTCATAGGGCTCGGGGTGGACGAGTTCAGCGTCTCGATCTCCCTGATCCCCGACGTGAAGAAGATGATGAGCGTCGTGGCCACCGGACCGGCCGCGGAGCTGGCCTCGAGAGCCCTCATGGCCTCCTCGGCCCTCGAGGTGAGACAGATGACCAGGGCCTTCGTCCAGGGAAGGTACCCCGACATCCTGCTCGACGGAACGCCGGGCATGGAGGGCTGATGCACGCCGTCATACCCGTCGCCGGAATGGGCACGAGGCTCAGGCCGATAACGCACTCCACGCCCAAGGCTCTCATCCCCGTCGCCGGACGGCCGGTTCTCGGGCACATCATCGACAGGCTCCTCCCCGCAGGGGTGGACAGGATCACCCTGGTGATCGGTCATCTGGGAGATGCCATAGTCGACTGGGTCAGGAGCTCCTTCGACATCCCGACGGAGTTCGTCAGGCAGGAGAGGATCGAGGGACTCGCCTCGGCGGTAGCCCTGGCCGGGCCCCGCATGGACGACGGCCCCACGATGGTGGTGCTGGGCGACACGGTGTTCGAGGCCGACCTCTCCGTGCTCGCCGGCGTCAGGGGGAACATGCTGGCGGTCTGCAGGGTCGACGACCCCTCCCGCTTCGGGGTGGTGGTCGAGCGCGACGGCAGGGCGGTCAGGCTGGTCGAGAAGCCGGTGGAGTTCGTCAGCGACCTGGCCATCGTCGGAATCTATCACTTCGCATCCGGGAGCCGCATGGTCGACGCCTGCAGGAGGCTCATGGAGGGCGGAACGAGGACCAGGGGGGAGTTCCAGCTCACGGACGCCATGCAGCTCATGATAGACGAAGGGGAGGAGTTCGGTCTCTTCGGCATTGACGACTGGCTCGACTGCGGCAGGCCCGAGACCCTCCTCGAGACCAACAGGAGGATGCTGGCGGGCGCGCCCGCCCCGGCGGCCCCGGCCGGCTGCCTGTTCGTCCCGCCGGTCCATGTCCACCCGGGTGCGGTCGTCGAGTCGAGCATCATCGGGCCGAATGCCTCGGTGGGGGACGGCTGCGTCGTCAGGAATTCGATAATCCGCGATTCGATAGCCTTCGGCGGATGCTCGGTGGAGGCGTCCGTCCTCGAGGGATCCATCCTCGGCTACAACGCCGCGGTGAGGAGCGCCCCGCGGGCGGTCTGCCTCGGTGACGACTCGAGCTCCGTCGGCTGACCGCGGATTCGTAGTCTACGGCTCCTCGCTGGCTTCGAGGGGCGGCACGGGCGTATACCTGCGCAGACTCCTCCAGGGATTCGAGGAGATCGGAGCGGAATGCGTCTCCGTCGCCCTCCCCGGATCGCTCCTCTCGCCCCGGGAGGCTCTCCTGTCGGCTGGGAGGCCGGGGGCTCTCAAGGTCTTCGGAGAGATGGTCGCCGCCAAAAGGGCGGCCGCATCCGCCCATCCCGTTCTCGTCCACCTGCCGGCCTTCTCGGGGAGGGCGCCGCGGGGTGCCGGGACCATCGTAACCGTGCACGACCTCGCCTTCCTTGCCAATCCGCGGTGGTTCCCCCCCGTCAGGAGGATCTACTACCGGGTGTTCTTCCCGCTCGTCGCCAGGAGGGCCGACCTCGTGATCACCGACAGCCGGTTCACGGCGGGGGAGCTGGAGAGACTCGCGGGAGTCCCCTCCGGGAGGACGAGGACTGTCTATCTCTCGACCCCGGCACAGCGAGGCGATCCGGGGAGGTTCAGGGCCAGGCTCGGCATCGAGGGGGACTACGCCCTGAGCGTGTCAACCATCGAGCCGAGGAAGAACATCGGAGCCCTCCTGGACGCCTGGGGGACGGTCGCCGCGACGAGGCGCGACGTGAGGCTCGTGGTTTGCGGGAGATGGGGCTGGGGTCCGCGCGGGATCCTCGACAGGCTGAGGTCTTCCGAGGGCGTCACCTGGACGGGACCGCTGGGCGAGGAGGATCTCGCGGACGCCTACTCGGGCGCGAGGCTCCTGGTGTACCCATCGCTCTACGAGGGCTTCGGGCTTCCGCCCCTCGAGGCCGCGTCCGCAGGTGTCCCGAGCGTGCTCGGCCCCGCCGGGGCCCTGCGGGAGGTCTACGGGAGCACCGGCGCCGCGTTCTGCGGACCCGGTCCGGATTCGATCGCGGGAGCCGTCCTCGACGCCCTCGAGACGGAGCGCCACCCGGACGCGCTTCGCGACTTCGCCTCCCGCTTCAGCAACGCGGAGATGGCAAGAAGGACGCTCGAATGCTACAGGGAGGCCTCCGTGTGAGGATCCTCCACGTCTACAAGGACTTCTACCCTCCGGTACACGGCGGCATAGAGCGCTTCATCCACGACCTGGGCGCCTTCCTGGTCTCCCGTGGCCATCGGATCGACGTCCTGACAGCCTCGAGGGTCCGATCCGGGGTCGTCAGGGAGAGAGAGGTCGACGGGATGAGGATCATGGAGGCGCCATGCCTCTTCAGGCTGCTCTCGAACCCGGTGTGCCCGGGCTTCCACCGCGTCATGGAGGGGATAGATGCCGATCTCGTGCACTTCCACCACCCGCTGCCCACGGCCACGGCGGCGTGGTTCCTGGCGAGGCCCCGCATCCCGCACGTGATAACCTACCACAGCGATATAGTCAGGCAGGCTGCGCTGGTGCCCCTTCTCGAGCCCATTCTCTGGCCCTTCCTGAGACGTGCGTCCAGCGTCATGGCGACGTCGCCAGCCTATGCGGCCACTTCGCGGTTCCTGTCGAAACTGCGGAACGTCGAGATAGTCCCGCTCGGAGTCGACCGGTCGAGGTTCTCTCCCGGCGGCGTGCGGGGCGGCTACTTCCTGTTCGTCGGCAGGTTCCGGAGGTACAAGGGGCTGCGGGTGCTCCTCGAGGCCTGGGAGTCTCTGGAGGGGATACCCCTGGTCCTCGCGGGGTCGGGGCCGCTGATGGGCGCGGTGGAGGCGTTCCGGGACAGGACCGGGGCGGACGTCACGATCGAGACGGACGTGGACGACGGAAGGCTCCTCGAGCTCTACAGGGGGGCCAGGGCGCTCATCCTCCCGTCGACCGCGCGCTCCGAAGCGTTCGGGATGGTCCAGCTGGAGGCCATGGCCTGCGGGACCCCCGTCATCAGCTGCGACATCCCCACCGGCGTCCCCTGGGTGAACTCGCACGGTAGGAGCGGCCTGGTCGTCCCTCCCGGGGATCCCGCAGCCATGGCGGATGCCGTGAGGATGATGCTGGACGACGACCTCCGAGGGAGGCTCTCGGCCGGCGCGGAGGCCCGTGCCGCCGAGTTCCCCTCGGACGAGCTGTTCTCGAGGATCGAGGACATCTGCCTGCGGGCCGCCGGTGCCGGCCGCCGTGCCTGAGGGGGCCGAACCCGGTCGCCGACCCTCGCCGGTCGTCATGCTGGTCCTGCTGGGAACCGTTCTCGGGATGCTCGAATCCGCCCTGCCGAGACCCATTCCCTTCGTGAAGCCCGGGCTCGCCAACGTGGCGGCGGTATCCGCCGTGATGCTTCTCGGGCTCAGGGATGCCCTCCGGGTGAACATCACGCGCTCCATCGCCGTTGCCCTCCTGACGGGAACCCTCGTCACGCCCGCCTTCCCCCTCTCGATGGCCGGCGGCCTCTCCTCGGCGGTTGTGATGTGGGCATCAAGGCGCCTGCTCCCGGGGATCTCCACCGTCGCGACGTCCGTCTGCGGGAGCGCCGCCGGCATGGCCGCCCAGCTCCTCCTGGCCGGACTTGTCATCAGGGGGCTCCCTGTCGCATCTCTCGTCCTGCCGGCGGCCGGCTGGGCGGTGGTCTCGGGAGCGGCGGTCGGGGTGTTCTCGGCGGCCCTCCTGGGCACGGGCGGGCTGCAGAGGCTGCTGACCGGGCTTGTGCAACCCGGGGGGTCTGGATAGATTCCACCCTGATCGTGGAGGCGATTTGCTTCACAACAGGCCGCCAGGCTTCTGGATCGCAATGTCCCTGTTCGGGATGATTGCGGGGACCGCGTTCGGCGAAGGTGTCGCAGCGGTTCTGCCGGATACGGCGACGACCCTGAAGTCGTTCTTCGCGGGCAGCATGGAGGTCTCCCTGGGACCGTTCGCACTGGATCTCCTGGTGCTCCGGCTGGCGGTGGGGGAGATCGCGCTCAAGGTCAACCTGATGAGCTTCATGGGGCTCGTAATGGTCGGGTTCCTGCACAGGTGGTTCTGATCCCCGGCGGGGGGGTGTCGTGATGTTCAGACCCGGGCCGCTCGAGATAGTGCTCATAGTCGTGGCGCTCCTGCTCCTCTTCGGGGCGAGGCGCATCCCCGACATCGCCCGGTCCCTGGGCCAGGCCATGCGCGAGTTCAGGAAGGGTCTGAGGGACGGTACCGACGATCACGACGACCATGGCGGGACGGACGGCGGCCATGGAGGAGACGGGGGGGGCGGGCGGTAGATGGCGACCGTCAGCTACAGCGCCAGGGAGATCGACTGCAAGATCGTCTACTGCGGACCCGGGCTATCGGGCAAGACGACCAACGTCAAGGTGATACACGGAGAGGTCCCCGCAGACAACAGGGGCAAGCTCATCTCGCTCGCCGCCGGGAACGAGAGGACCCTCTTCTTCGACTTCCTCCCCCTCGACACGGGCGAGATCAACGGCTTCAAGATACGGCTGCACCTCTACAGCGTGCCCGGGCAGGCGATGTACTCGGACAGCCGCCGGCTCATCCTGCAGGGGGTCGACGGCATAGTCTTCGTCGCCGACTCCCAGCGCGACAGGATGGAGGCCAACATCACCTCCCTGCGCGATCTCCGGGACAATCTGCGGATGCAGAAGCGGAAGGGCGTGAGCCTCGTCCTGCAGTGCAACAAGAGGGACCTGCCCGACATAGCATCGGTCGAGGAGATCAGCGGCACCCTTGGGCTGACGCGGATTCCGGTCGTTGAGGCGGTGGCTTCCAGGGGGATCGGAGTCTTCGAGACTCTCCGCAAGGTCAGCCGCATGGTCATCACCAGACTGCACAGGCAGTTCGCAGCCTCGGAGGGGACGGCCTGATGGATCTCTCGGAGTCACTCGTCGATCTGCTCCTGGTCCGGCTGGGCAGGGAGGAGGAGAAGCAGCGGGTTCTCGAGCTGCTCGTGGCCGAGCTCCACATGACCCGCGAAGCAGCGAGGAACGCCGTCGACTCGGCCCCCGCCGTCCTCATGGAGGCGGTCCCGATGGGCCAGGCGAGGGTGATCCAGAACAGGCTCTACCCGTTCATCGACCTCCTGCCCAGGATGGACTCGGTTCCGGACTCGGCCGAAGAGGACCGCGCTCCGGCCGCAGCCCCCGCCCCCGCGCCCCCTTCGTCCGCGGAGGATTACGACGAACCCATAGAGGACGGCTACGGCGAGATGGAGACCTCCGCGGGAACCATCACCGCCAAGACCGCCAGGGATGCCGCCAGGGCCTCGGAGGAGTCGCTGTCCGTGACATCGGCCAGCGAGGAGGTCCTCCTCATCGAGAGGTGTCACGTCTGCGGACGCACGCCTACCGGCGGGGAGCGCCTGGCGCCATGCAGATCCTGCGCCGAGCTCACATGCAGGGACTGCTTCGACCGGGTCGCGCACGTCTGCCAGAAGTGCTCGGCGGAGGGGAAGGTGATAGACGCTCCTCTCGCCAGGACCGCCAGCTCGCGGTCTGCCACGCGGCACGGCGCAGAGGCCGCGGAGCCGGAGCCGGTCCGCTCCCAGTCGGGGTCGAAGTCGCCCGCACCCCTGATAGCGGTCGTGCTCTTCCTCGCCCTGGCCGCGGGCTTCTATCTCGTGGATCCCCTCGACCTCTTCGGCGGCTCTCCCGGAGCTCCGGCTGATTCCCTCCACACGGCCCCCGACACCCTCGCCTCGGACTCGCTCGGGACCCCGCCGGACTCCGTGCCCGCCGACACCACCCATGTCGTGCAGATATACACCGACGACCAGTTCATGATCCGCCATCTCGAGCTGCCCGAGGGAGTCGAGGAGACAGGACAGGCTCTGTCCGTCCACACGGATGCGCCCCAGGGGGTGACCGTCCTGCTCGACGACGCCAGGGCCGCCTCGGCGGGCATCTCGTCGATCGCGGCCTCCATTCCGATAACCGTCGACCGCTACTCGGTCGTCCTGCTCTCCGACAGCACCGTCGTGCTCGCATTCTCCATCCTCCACCCCGAGGAGGACACGGCGAGGTACGCGCTGCTCAGGAAGCTCGGCGAGTGGCTGGAACCCAGCCTGGTCGACGAGCTCGTGTTCTACTACGGCGAGAGCGAGTACTATCCCGTCCGCACGGTCTCCTTCATCCGCGCGAACTTCCAGACGCTCAGGACCTGCATGGGTCCGGTCGACTTCCAGAACTGCGCCGGCTCCTCCAGCGACTTCGTCTGGACGGTACTGACTGGTCCGATGCAGGAGTGGATGTCCGAATTCTGAGGAAACCCCGCAGACCCGGAGCAGCATCGGATGCCCAGGGCTCCGGGAGGAGCCTGGTCATCATAGAATCGCCGGCGAAGGCCAGGACACTGAAAGCCTTCCTGGGGGACGACTTCGAGATCGTGGCGTCCATGGGCCATGTCAGGGACCTCCCGAGGCACAGGCTGGGTGTCGCCGTCGATTCCGGGTTCAAGCCGATCTACACCATCCTGCCGGAGAAGCGGAGCGCGCTGGAGAGCCTGCGCCGCACAGCCGCACGCTATACCGACATCTACCTCGCCGCCGACCCGGACAGGGAGGGCGAGGCCATCTGCTGGCACCTCTCGGTGCTCCTCGGCAGGGATGACACCAGGTTCCGGAGGCTCAGGTTCAACGAGATCACGAAGGACGCCGTCCTGGCCTCCCTCAGGCGGGCCGGAGGAATCGACACGGACCTCGTCGACGCCCAGCAGGCCAGGAGGGTGATGGACCGCCTCGTGGGGTACAGGATCAGCCCCTACCTCTGGCGGGCCATCGGTTCGGGGCTCAGCGCCGGTAGGGTCCAGACGGTGGCGCTTAGGCTGGTCCAGGAGAGGGAGGACCTGATAGAGGGTTTCTCCCCCGTCGAGTACTGGCCCGTCAAGGCCCGGTTCGAGCAGCACGGGACCGGGTTCGAGGCCTCGCTCCTGCGGGTCGACGGCCGGAGGGCTGACGGGGAGAGGCACTCGCCCGGGAACGGACGGGACGCCGAGCTCCTCCTCGAGCGGATCCGGGCGTCGAGATGGGCCGTGTCGTCAGCCATCGAGAAGCAGGCCGTCCTCAAGCCCCTTCCGCCCTTCATCACCAGCACCCTCCAGCAGAGTGCCTCGAGCCGCCTCGGCATGGCCCCCTCGAGGACGATGTCGATAGCCCAGGAGCTATACGAGGGGATGGAGATCAGGGGCGAGCACACTGGCCTTATCACCTACATGAGGACCGATTCGGTCAGGATATCCCCCGAAGCGGTCACCGCCGCCCGGGAGCACATCGCTGGCACCCTCGGCGAGGGCCACCTCCCGCCGTCCCCCCGCAGGTTCAGGAGCGCCAGCGGGGCGCAGGACGCCCACGAGGCGATAAGACCGGCACATCCCTCGCTGACCCCCGATTCCCTCTCGGGCGCCATCCCGGAACAGCATCTCAAGCTCTACGCCCTGATATGGAGGAGATTCATGGCCTCCCAGGCCGCGGACGCCCTGATATCGCGGACCACGGCCGTGATCTCGGCGGAGGGGATCGAGTTCGCAGCCAGGGGCGAGAAGATGGTCTTCCGAGGCTTCCTGGACATAGACCCGGCACAGGCGTCGCTCGAGTCCCCCCTCCCCGGGGGTCTCGCGGCCGGACCCGCGGTCCTGGCCGAGGCGAGCGCCGAGCAGTGCTTCACCAGACCCCCCCAGCGGTTCACCGAGGCCGGACTGGTGGCCGAGATGAAGAGACTCGGCCTCGGGAGGCCCTCCACCTATGTCAGCATCATCGAGACCATCCGCAAGAGGGGATACGTCAGGCTGTCGGAGAAGAGGCTCAGACCCACCGAGCTGGGCACCGCCACGTGCAGGCTGCTGGTGGAGCTCTTCCCGGCCATCTTCGACTTCTCCTTCACCGCCTCCATGGAGGAGATCCTCGACAGGGTGGCCTCCGGCGACACGACCTTCGAGGAGGCCGTCCGGCGCCTCGACGGCCCACTGGAGGAGGCGCTCTCCAGGGCCGTGGAGGAACTGGGCTCCATCAGACAGGGTATATCCAGGCCGACGGGCGAGAATTGCCCGGAATGCGGAGCGGATCTCGTCCTGAAGCCGGGGAGGTGGGGGAGCTTCTACTCCTGCTCGGCATATCCCTCCTGCACCTACAGGCGGTCTGCGGAGGGCGGGGCCGACAGCGGGAGGAAATGCCCCAGGTGCGGCTCGAGGCTCCTCCTGAGAACCGGCAGGTTCGGTCGGTACCTCGCGTGCGAGAAGGCCCCCTCCTGCGGGCACACCGAGCCGGTGCCGACCGGCGTGGCGTGCCCCGAGGAGGGCTGCGTCGGGGAGCTCGTGGAGAAGAGGACCAAGAAGGGCAGGGTGTTCTATTCCTGCAACAGGTATCCGGCCTGCAAGTTCGCGACGTGGAGGAAGCCCCTTCCCACGCCGTGCGCCAGGTGCGGCTATCCCTTCATGGAGGAGACCGAGAAGGGGGCGAGGTGTCCCAGATGCCGGAAGACGGCTGGCAGAGAATAGACGCCTTCCTGGCATGGCTGGGCGGAGGCCGCGGGCTCTCCGGGCACTCCGTGAGGGCCTACGGCTCGGATCTCGCGAGGTTCAGGGACTTCTGCGACAGCCCCTTCCGCTTCGACGAGAACACCATCAGGGCCTTCGTCAGGGCCGAGTCCGAGCGAGGTCTCGATCCACGGTCCGTCGCGAGGGAGCTCTCCGCTCTGAGGGCCTTCGGGGCGTGGCTCGAGGAGGCCCGCGTCCTCGAGACGAATCCCGCCGCGAAGGTCCCCATGCCGAGGACGCGGAGACGGCTCCCCGGATTCCTCTCGGTCTCCGAGGTCATGATGGTGCTGGAGGCTTACGACACCTCCACCGTCCTCGGGGCGCGTGACAGGGCGGTGGTGGAGCTCCTCTACGGGGCCGGCGTCCGCGCCGCCGAGGCCTCCTCGGCGAGGCTCGAGCACCTGGACTTCTCGACCGGGCTCCTGCGGGTGGTCTCGGGCAAGGGATCGAAGGACCGAATCATACCGGTGGCGGACCTCTCCCTCGAACGGATAGCCGACTGGGTCCGCCGGAGACCCGTCCTCTCGGCGAGGAGACCCGGCGAGCCGTGGCTCTTCCTGAGCGCCAGGGGGCGAAGGCTCGACCCGAGGGACATCCGGAGGATAGTTGCGAAAGGGGTGGCAGGGGCGGCCAGGTCCGTGGGCGCGACGCCGCACACCTTCAGGCACAGCTTCGCGACCCATCTGCTGGACGGAGGGGCGGACCTGAGGGCGGTGCAGGACATGCTGGGGCATGCCAGCCTCGCCACGACGCAGATATATACCCACCTCACGGGGGAGAGGCTCAGGGAGGCATACTCGAAGGCCCACCCCAGGGGCGAGGAGTGACGGGAGGAGACATGGACACCCCGAGGGAAGAGCAGGGCGGCACGGGACGCGGCGACGGCCAAGGGGCCGCCGTGAGGACCGACCGGGTGGTAGCCCTTGCTGCGGGCCTGATCGCAGGTATCGTCTACTTCCTCACGATGGCCCGGACAGTCAGCTTCTGGGACAGCGGGGAGTACATAGCCTGCTCCTGGATCGCCGGGATCCCGCATCCCCCCTGCGTGCCCCTCTTCGTCCTGCTGGGCCGCTTCTTCGCCGTCGGCCTCCCGTTCATCCCGTCCGTGGCCAGCAGGATCAACCTCATGTGCGTGCTGGCAGGAGGCCTCTCGATGGGCATCCTTGCCCGGCTGGTCCAGAGATGGCTGACCAGGATGCGTTTCGGCCCCTCCTTCTACAGGCCGGTGTCCGTGGCGGCCGCCCTCCTGGCAGGACTGAGCTTCACCGTCTGGCAGAACAACAACGCCACCGAGACGTACGCCCTCTCCCAGCTCCTGGCCGTGGTCATCCTCTGGGTGGTCGACCTCTGGATCGTGAGGATGGACAGAGGGCTCCCGGGGGACAGGCTGCTCTATCTCGCCCTCTATCTGCTGACCCTGGCGGTGGCGGTCCACCTTGCCGCCCTCATAGCCCTGCCCGGCATCGCGATCATCTATCTGCTCTATGCGCTGAAGCGGCGGACCACCCTCTGGCGCAGCCCCAGGTTCCTGTTCACCGCCCTGGGACTGATGGTGCTGGCCTTCAGCGTCCATCTCTACATGCCGCTCAGGGCCGTCCAGCGCCCCGAGATCAACGAGACGGACCCCTCCCACTGGAGATCCTTCCGGGATGCGCTTGCAAGGAAGCAGTACGGTGCGGTCTCGCCCCTGGACCGCAAGGGGCCGGTGGCCGACCAGGTCAGGCAGTACTTCTACTACCTGTCCTGGCAGTCGGGCAGGCCCTCCTCCTGGAGGGCGGCTCTGGGCGACGCCGGCGATCCCGTCTTCCTCGCCTTCAGGTTCCTCCTGACGGCTCTCGCAATCTGGGGCGCCGTGCTCACATGGAGCAGGAACAGGCGCGTGATGCTCCTCGTCGGATCCATATTCCTCATGGCCAGCGCCTTCTTCATCTTCTACCTGAACTTCAAGACCGGGCCGATAGCCACGCCCACCGGCGAGGTGAGGGACCGCGACTATTTCTACGCGGACTCCTTCGCACTCTGGGGCGTCTTCGGGGCGATCGGCGCCGGAGCCCTTCTGAGGAAGGCCTTCAGGAGGGACTCAGCCGCATGGGCCGCGCTCGTCCTTCCCGGGATCTCGCTCGCCATGAACTACCACGAGTGCGACAGGTCGAGGGACTTCGTGGCACACGACTACGGGGTGAACCTGCTCGAGTCGTGCCCCGACGGGGCCGTTCTGATAACGAACGGCGACAACGACACCTTCCCCCTCTGGTTCGCCCAGTCCGTCCTGGGTGTCAGGCGGGAC
Source organism: uncultured bacterium (assembly GCA_964603785.1). Lineage (GTDB taxonomy): Bacteria > Fermentibacterota > Fermentibacteria > Fermentibacterales > Fermentibacteraceae > CAZRWD01. Next base: position 453,197 of record CAZRWD010000001.1, on the reverse strand, counting down.
GTGATAGTCAGCAATCTCAGTCTCATGAACACCGACTGGTACATCCACCAGCTGCTGGACAGGGATCCCCTGCTGCTGCCCTTCGGCGAGCTGGGGCTCGTCGACTCCCTCAGGCCGGTGTTCATCTGGGGGCCGCACTTCTTCCATGTCGACCAGGAGGGCATGCCCTCCCTCTCCGGGACCGACAGCGAGATACTGCGATCGGTCTTCGACCAGGCCTGGCCCTGGGCTGTGAGCCACGGCTCGTTCACCGTGGCGGTTCCCTACGAGGGCAGGGGCATGCAGGGCTCCCTCGGCATGCAGGACCTTGTCCTGCTCTCGATGATAGGGGAGCGGCCCGTGCACGGCAGGCAGGTCTACCTGGCCGGCACGGTCTCCGAGGACAGCCGGGTGTACCTCACGGACTACCTGGAGATGGAGGGCATCGCGTTCAGGGTCACGGAAGGGCCTACCAGGAGGGCGGCGGTGCCCGCGACGGGCTGGAGGCTGATGGAGTCCTTCAGCTACTCCGGGTTCGACGATCCCTCCATCTACAAGGACGACCAGGCGATCCAGCTCGCGAGGAACTACGTCTCGGCATGGCACAGGATGGCCTATCAGCATCTGGCCGAGGGACAGGCGGACAGCGTGGCGCTGGCCCTGTCCAGGTCCAGGGACCTCTTCAGGGAGATGCCCGACGAGTGGATGCAGATACTGGCCTCCCACACCCTGCTGGAGGCGAGGCTGCTGGACGGGATGGAGGGCCCCGGGGCCGCATCGGCCCTGCTCTCGGCAAGAGCGGACACGCTGTACTCCTACGCCTCCGGATCCGGGGACTCCCGCCTCGCATCGACCGCCCTGGCCCTCAGGCAGCTGGCCTCCGACTTCCAGAGGGAGGGGCAGTTCAGGTCCTTCGCCGATTCGATGCTTCCCGGCACTCCGGCATCGACATGGCTCCTCCTGGAGGTGGACCTCTCCTTCGGGAACTACATCTCGGCCTGGGACAGGATGAACGGACTGGAGGCGGAGTTCCCCGGGGATCCCATGACGGCCCTGATAAGGAGCGACCTCGAAACCTACATGTCATCCACCAGCCTCGAGGACAGGTACGACATCAGCACCAGCGCCCTCGCATCGACGGTCCGCCTGGCCGACTCGGTCTCCACGGCCGGGGCCGTGGACGAGACGGTGCGGTTCCTCGCACAGGGCAGGACCTCGTCCGCAGCCGCCCTGTGCAGCGTGCTGGGATCTCTGGCGGGGGACGAGGAGGGGGGAGATCTCCTCTCGGAGCTCGCGGCCGACATCGCCCGGGATCCATCCCTCGCGGTCGATGCGGCATCCTGGTTCACGCTCCAGTCGGCACGGGCGCCTCACGAGGAGACGGCCTGGCTGGCCGCCCGCTCCGGCCATCCGGCCCTGTGCTACCTCGCCCTGTACCGTGCCGGGGGGTGCGAGACCGCCATGGAGGCCCTCCTCGGAGATCCCGACGGGTACGCCGGGAACCTGCCCGACCCCGGATCGGGGCGGGGTGTGACGGAATGGGTGAACAGGCTTGCCGCGGGCACTCCCGCTCCATGAGGACCGTAGGCGTCGTCGAGCTTGCCGCAGGGTCGCCGATGGGACATTATCGGCAGGTGGCGCTGGCATCCGATACCGGGAGCTGACATGCACAGATCCGGCAACGAGGTAGCATACAAGATCGTATACTATGGCCCGGGACTGTCGGGCAAGACGACCAACCTCCGCAGGGTGAGGGACTTCATAGCTCCCGAGCACCGGGGCAGGCTGGTCACCCTCTGCACGAGGGGCGAGCGGACCGTGTTCTTCGACTTCCTCCCGGTCGACTTCGCATGGATAAAGGGCTCCAACGTGCGCCTCCATCTCTACTCGGTCCCGGGACAGGCCTACTACGCCCTCAGCAGGAGGGTGATCCTCGACGGTCTCGACGGCCTCGTATTCGTGGCCGACAGCCAGATGGAGCGGATGGACGCCAATGTGGACACCATGGAGGATCTCGAGCAGAACCTGCAGAGCTTCAACCTGGGCCTCTCGATGATCCCGGTGGTCCTGCAGTACAACAAGAGAGACCTGCCGGGCATCGCACCGGTGGACGTCATGAACCGGCTGCTCAACAGGCACGGCTGGCCCGTCGTGGAGGCTGTCGCGCTCGGAGGCGGAGGCCCTTCCGAAACCCTCAAGCTCGTCTCGGCAATGATGGCCCGCCGTCATGCACGCCTCTCGTGAGGACGGAAGAGCAGGGGCTCTAGCCACACCCCTCCTCCTCGCCGCGATCGCCGTCTCATCCATCATCCTCAGGACCTGGTTCTCGTCCGAGGTCCTGCCGCCCCCCCCGCGCATGCAGGGCGAGACAACACAGGCCTACCGCTATGCCAGGATGATATCGGAGGGTCTCCCGGTGCCCTCCACCGACACCCTCGTGATGCATCCCGGGGGGATGGACACGTCCGAGAACTCCATCTTCGAGGAGTATGCAGCCGGCTGGCTGCACAGGATCACGGGCGGCCCGTTCGACCGGTTCATCAGGTGGTTCTGCCTCATCCTGCCGGTGACCGGCATCTTCGGGCTCTACCTCTGGCTGCGGGAGACGGGATCCGGAAGGAGGACGGCCCTCCTGGGCGCCCACATCTACGGGTTCATGCTGCCGGCGCTGCTCAGGACGCGCGGCGAATCGCTCTACAGGGAGACCCTGGCGCTGCCCGTGCTGATGATGCTCCTCTGGGCGGTGGAGCGCTCGACCAGGGCCGCCGATGCCCGCAGGGCCCTGCCGTCCTCCATCGCCGCCGCCGTTCTGCTGGCAGTCGCCTGCGCCTCGTGGAAGGTGACCGGCTTCATCTCGGCCGGCATGCTCTTCTACATCCTCGTGAGGCGGACGAGAGCCGGGACACCCCTCCCGGCGGTCCTCCTGCCGGCGGCCGCCCAGCTCGCATGCGCGGCCCTCGTGCCGCACATGGTCCATGACGGCGCCATCCTCTCGGCCGCATCCGTGGTCGCCGCCGCCCTGGCAGTCTCGGCCGTCCAGAGGTTCACGGCGCTGCCCCTGCTCGCGGCCCTCGGCGCCGCCGCCGTGACATTCCTCCACGTCAATCCGGCCCTCGCCCACGTGGGCGAGATGATAGCGGCCAAGCTGCAGTTCATGTTCAGGCATCCCGCCGACCCCGCCCTGCTCTCGCCGGATGCCCGTCTGTTCTGGGTCGCGGGATACGAGACCCCCTCGGCCGGTCAGATACTCCTGCTCTTCGGCCCTCTGCTCGTAGTGGCCGCCTTCGGGGCCAGGAAGCTCTGGCGGAGAGGACCCTCGCTGGCCAGATGGGCGCTGCCCGTCTCGCTTGCGGCCTATCTCGTCATGGACAGGCTGCACGTCCTTCTCGCGGTCGCCGTCATCCCGGCGATGCTCGAGACGATCCGGCAGAGATGGAGATACCCCGCGCTGGCCCTCATGGTCTTCCTGCACTCGATAACCGTCGTGCCCGCATCCGGCCTCCTGGAGGGCGCGGGGCTCCCGACCTCGTCCTCGCCCTCCCTGCTCACGGAGACGGAGCTGGAAGGCTTCCTGGGCTGGACGGGCAGGTCGGTCGGACAGGACGAGGCGGTGATGTGCTACTGGCACATCTCTGGCTTCGTCAGCGCCTACGCGGACCGGCCGGTGGTGACCCACACCTTCTTCGAGAACAGCGGCAACAGGGCGACAATCCAGGAGTTCGCCGCACGGATGTTCCAGGAGGAGGACTCGCTCGCCGCCTTCATGGAACGGCACGACGCCAGGATCCTCGTCTACCAGGCCGACTTCCTGCTCGACAGGTCCACGGGCGGCCTGATGTACCTGGCCGGGCTCACCGGCCCGCCCGAAGGCTGCGCCGCAGTGCTCCTGCACTACAGACCCGAGGATCTCGAGCGGTTCGTACCGGTCTTCCAGGGCCAGTCCCTGCGCGTGTTCCGCCTCGACGGCGGGGAGGGCGTCGAGACGGCCCCCGGCATACTCTTCGAGGAGAGGTTCGACGGGCTCTTCGCCGACTACGACAGGGCGCTGGCCGTTGTCGCAGATCCTTCCGGCACGGCCTGGTCCCTCGCGATGACCGGGAGGCGGAACGGCGCCCCGGATCTGCTCTCGGCCGCACTCCTCCTCACAGCCGGTTCGGGCGGGGCCCGCGACGACGCGACGGGCATCCTCCAGGAACTCGTCATGCTCCATCTGGACGACAGGTATCCCATCGACGCGCTGACCGGCGATTTCCGGACCTATCTCGAAGCCTTCGGCCCCGATCCCCTCCTCAGGATGGACCTGGCCAGGCTCCAGCTGCAGGCGGGACAGCACCGGGAGGCCCTGGAGGAGATAGCGGAGGCCGTCGAGGAAGCGCCATGGCTGCTCACGGCGGAGGAGTTCTCCGACCTCGTGAGCCTCCTGCCCGGAGGCGGCGGCGTATGATCTTCACGAAGTTCAGCGGGGCGGGGAACGACTTCGTCGTCGTGGACAACTCCGACGGATCCCTCTCGGAGACCCTGACCCCGGCCTTCATCAGAGGCATCTGCAGGCGGGCGCTCTCGATAGGGGCGGACGGCCTGCTCGAGCTCGGGGCACACCCCTCGGCAGACTTCAGGATGGTCTACTACAACAGCGACGGCGGCCGCGCGGCCATATGCGGCAACGGAGGAAGGTGCATCGCCCGCTTCGCCCACATCACGGGAAGGGCTCCCGCGCGCATGCGCTTCGAGAGCGACGGCGGCATGCACTCGGCGCTGGTGAACGGCGACGGCTCCGTGAGGCTCTGGCTCCCGGAGCCCTCCGAGACGACGCCCGTGATCGACTTCGATCTCGGCGGCGCCTCCTTCGGAGGGTGCCTGGTGGACAGCGGGGTGCCCCATCTGGTGGTCTTCAGGGATACCCTTTCCGACGGGGCCTTCGAGGCTTATGCGCCTCTCCTGAGGAGGCACGGACTCGCGGGCCCCGCCGGGGCGAACGTCGACTTCGCCGTGGCGGACCGCCATGGGGGCATCTCGATGCGGACATGGGAGAGGGGTGTGGAGGGGGAGACCCTGGCATGCGGAACCGGAGCGGTCGCGGTCGTCCGGGCGGCCCTGTCCAGGAGACTGACCGGCCTCCCGTGCTCCGTCTCGACCCGGGGAGGATCGGTCCTGCGGGTGGGGACGGACGAGGGCGGGTGGTGGCTGGAAGGCGAGGCGAGACCCGTCTACAGTGGAGAAACGAAGGATCCCCTGCCTTGACGGGGGCACGGTCATGACCTATTCATCTGCGCCGGTCGGAGCGGGCATAACTCAGCTGGTAGAGTGTCAGCTTCCCAAGCTGAAAGTCGCGGGTTCAAATCCCGTTGCCCGCTCCATCCTCATCACGATCGCCCTCCTCGTGACGCTTGCCGGTCCCGCTGCCTGCGACACCGCGACGTGGCAGCTGCGGGCAGGCTACGTCCCCTCGCCCACGCCCTCCGCACTGACCGCGCGCGTGGCGCTGCTCCTGATGGACTACGGGGAGTACGAGTCCCTCGAGACACTCCACTCCACCTACTCGACACCCACCGTGGCCGAGATCGCCATCACACGGGCCCCCGGCTGGGAGGAGCGCCTGCGCGACCGCCTGAGATCGGGGGACGGGACCGCGCTGATCCCCCTGGTCACCGTCCTCGCGGGCTCGGGCGAGATGGACCGCGCCGCCCTGTACCTCGAGGGAAGAGGGGAGAGGATCCCTGCCACCAGAAGGGACCTGGCCCTTGCCGCGGCCTGGTTCCTGCGGTACGAGATCCACCCCTATCTGGCAATGCTCCCGGAGCATCCGCCCGACATGCAGGGCGACGATGCGGGAAGGACCGCGGCGGCGGTCCTCGCCGCCGGCTGGATGACGACCGTCCCCGACGGCCTCTTCCACCCCGATGCATTCGTGACCGCAGCCGACCTGGCGCTGCTGGCCGGAGGCCCGGCGGCAGGAGCGTCCGTGCCGGCCGGAACCATCTGGCTCGACCAGCTCGACGCCTTCTTCGCCGATGCGGGACGGACGAGATGAGAGGCGACCCGCACCCCGTCCAGCCCCAGGGGAGGCTGCCCCTCCTCCCGGCTGCTATCACCAGCCTCAGGCTCCTGGCCGCCCCGGCCGTGGTGGTGGTCTCGCTGCTCGGGCCCAACACGCTGCCGCTCCTCTGGCTGATGCTGGGCGCAGCCCTCACCGACTACCTCGACGGCTGGACGGCCCGAAGGCTGCACAGGACGAGCTTCGAGGGAAAGGTGCTGGACTTCGTGGCCGACAAGGTCTTCCTGTCGGTCTCCCTGCTGGTGCTCACGCGCTACGGGTATCTCGACCCCACCATCTCCGCCCTGCTTGTCGGATACCACCTGCTGGTCCTGGCCGCCACCACCGTCGTCTCCTGGGGCACGGGAAGGCCGATCGTCGCCATCCCGACAGGGGAGAAGCTCGTGGTCATCTTCAGCTTCGTGCTCATCATATCGCGGGCGGGGCAGGCCGCCCTCCCGGGGAAGCAGGTCTACTCGGCCGTCGCCGGGATCACCGAGTTCCTCACCCTGTCCTCCCTCGCGTTCGGGGTCTTCGGGTATCTCAGGCTGATCAGGCGGATACTCATGAGGCTGAAGCGGTGATACGGGCGATCCTGCTCTCCGCGCTGTCTCTCGGTCTGGCCGAGGACGCCGCCCGGTACGAGGCGGCGGGCGACCTGGCGTCGGCCGGAGCCCTCTACGAACAGGCCGGGGATCTGCAGGGGATCGCGAGGGTGCTCTGCTCGCTCGTGGAGGAGGCTCTCTACGCCGGCCACGCCAACCGCGCACTCTGGCTCATCCAGGAGCTGTCCGCCACATCCGGCGACGATGAACTGACGGACTACTGGTATGCGAGGCTGGCCTGGTGCTGCGGACTCGACAGCATGGCCCGGGCCGGGCTCGACTCGGTGGACGGGGAGGCCTGGATCGTCCACAGGGCCAGGGGAACCTCCCTGCTCTACGCCGGAGACACCGGAGGTGCGGTGAGGGAGTTCGCGATCTCGCTCGGCAGCGGGACCACCGCGAGGCGGAGGTTCTATTCCGCTCTCGACCTGGGCTTCGCGCTCCTCGCCGACGGAAGGACGGACGAGGCATCCTCGGTCGCGGGATTCCTCAGGGGGGCCTTCCCCTCCGAGGGTCTCCCGGCGGTCCTCCAGGCGATCACCCTTTGGAGATCCGGATATCCCTCCAGGGCGGCGGCCCTCCTGGACTCCCTGCGATCCTGCGGCACGCTCTCTCCGGTCGTCAGGGACATGGCGACCAGGACACTGGAGGAAATCGAGTGACACCTCCACCCCTCCTGGACATGATCCGCCGCCTGGCGACCGGCCCGAGGCACGGGACGGACCCCGACGGGGACGGATTCATCCACATCCCGGACGACCTCCGGAACCCTCCCGGCGTTGTCGTGGCCGCCGGGTCCTCCGGATACGACATATGGCCGGCCCTCCACCTCCTGGAGATCCTGTCCAGGGCCTACCCCGGGACGACGGTGACCGCTCTCACGACATCGGCCGACGCGGAGCTCCTGGCCTTCCTCGGCAGATCCATCCCGTCCGTGGTCTACGGAACGGGGCGGAGAGGCGGAGATCCCTGCGGACAGCCCGCCGCGGGGCTCGTCTTCGCCGTCAGCGAGAGGCCCGACCGTGCCCTGTCCGACATCCTCCGCCGGTATCCGTCCTCGGTCAGGATAGCCGCCAGATGCGAACCTGCAGCCAACCTCTCGGCCGACCTCGCCTCCATTCCCAACCCCCGCAGGCTGGCCGCCCTGTGCGGCATGCTGGGCATCCCGGCAGACCAGGGCTGGAGGCCGGCAGTCCCCAGGACCGACACGGTGCGCGCCTCGTCCCTGCTGTCGCCCGTATCGGGAAGGGTGCTGCCGTACATAGCATCGAGCGCGGCCACCGCCGCGCTGCTCCAGGGCTCGGATTCGGAGATCCCCATGAGGATGGTCGTCCTCGACGGCAGGGAGAGCCCCCTCCTGGGCCAGGGCGCCGCCGTCAGGGCGGCCGTCATCGCAGGCGCATCGGCCGTCGCGACCGACGACCCGTCCTGCTGGGCCGCGGCCTCCTCGCTCGGAGTGCCGGTCGCAGGGCTCGACCGGAGGGGGGTCTTCCCCCTCTGGCAGACCAGCCCTTCCTCCGACAGGTCCTCTTTCCTGTCATCCTGGGCGGATCTGCTCAGGCAGGGCTGGTGATGCTGCTCTTAAGGGTCCCCAACTGGCTGGGCGACCTCGTCATGAGCCTGAGGGTCCTCGCAGGCGCCGCCCGCACCCCCGGCGGAGCATCCTTCTGGGCCGGTCGGCGGATGGCGGGACTGCTCGATGTGCTCCTCCCCGGAGTCGAGGTGATCGACTCGGGGACCCTCCCGGTCCGAGGCAGGTTCGACAGGCTCATCCTCCTGACCGACTCCTTCCGTTCGGCACTGGACGGGTTCAGGTCCGGCATACCCGAACGCTGCGGGCACCGGGGGCAGTTCAGGAGCCTGATGCTGACCAGGGCGGTACCTCCTCTCCGCGGCCGGACGGTCCATCATTCCGAGGAGTACGAGAGGCTCTCCATGTCCTGCGGCCTTGTGCCGGCGGATTTCGGCGCGGACCATGTAGCCCCCCGCGGAGGTCCACACCTGGCATTCTTCCCCGGAGCCGCGTACGGTCCCGCGAAGCGGTGGCCCGCATTCGCCAGGCTGGCGGCAGATCTTCACGGGATGACGGGGCTCCCCGCCGTGATGTACGGCGGAGCCGGCGAGGCCGAAGCTCTCGCGTCCACCGCCCGTGAGGCGGGGGAGGGGTCTTCCGCCTGCGCGGGTCTGCCCTGGGACGACCTCTGCGGACGACTCTCCAGTGCAGTCCTGGCAGTCGGGAACGACTCCGGCGGAGCACATCTGGCGGCCTGTCTCGGCACTCCGGTCCTCGCCGTCTTCGGATCGACGTCCCCGGCATGGACTGCACCGCGGGGGAGGTCGGTCCGTGTGGTGGCATCCGGCGTTCCATGCTCGCCCTGCTTCCGCCGCTCCTGCCGGGCGGGAGGGGACGAAGCACCCTGCATGCGGGCCATACCCTACGACCGGGTCCTGTCCGGAGCCTCGGAGCTGCTCGCGGCCCGGGAGGCCAGGGGATCATGAAGCTCCTCCTCGTGGACAGCATGGGGCTTCTCTACAGGGGCCACTTCGCCATGATCAGGAATCCCCTGACCGGACCGGACGGGACCGTAACCAGCGGCCTGACACATCTGCTGAACGAGACCTTCTCGGTTCTGGACGCGACCGGCGCGACGCACGCATGCGCCGTCTTCGACTCACACCAGCCGGGCTTCCGCGCCGAGATATCGGCGGACTACAAGGCGGGGAGGCCACCCACCCCGGAGGAGCTCATCCGGCAGGCCGCGCTGGCGCCGGACATCCTGGACGCGATGGGCGTATCGGTTCTCCAGGTCGATCCATGGGAGGCTGACGACCTCATCGCTACCGCGGCCCGGCGGGTCGAGGAGATGGGCGGCTCGGTCGTGATCCTTTCCTCGGACAAGGACCTGCTGCAGCTGGTCTCGGACAGGGTGAGCGTCCTCAGGCCGGGACGCGGAGGCAGGCCGGGGAGAATGGTGGGCCGCGGCGAGGTCGCCGGCGAGCTGGGGGTCTCGGCCGGCCAGGTCGCGGACTACCTGGCCCTGGCCGGTGACTCCTCGGACAACATCCCGGGCGCGAAGGGAATAGGCCCGAAGACCGCCGTGCGCCTCCTCGGGGAGTTCCGCAGCCTCGAGGGCATATACGCATCGATCGACTCCGTCTCCCCCGAGAGCCTTCGCCGCAGGCTGCTGGAGTCGAGGGAGCAGGTCCGCCTCGGCAGGCGGCTGACCGGATTGCGATTCGACGCACCACTGCCCGGGGATGTCGGATCGATGACCCTGCGCACCCCCGATCACTCCAGGGCGCTCCCCCTCCTGGAGCGTCTCGGCATGCACAGGCTGACCGGCAGGGTTCCCGTGCCCGTCGATGCCGATACGGACCCGTGCATGGTGAGTGACGCCGAAAGCGCCGCCTCGATGCTGCGGGAGTCCGGGGCGTCCGGCCGCGCGTTCATCTGGCCCCTCCCTCACCCTGCGGACGACATCGGCGGGGCATGCGGCTTCTCGGTGTCCTTCCCCGGCGGAGGGGACTGGTTCGTCGACCCCTCCAGCCTCGACCCAGCCGACGGCGAGGCTCCCGGGAGGCTGCTGGAGCGGCTTGCGGGCGGGATGCCCTGGGCCTCCGCCGGATCGAAGGCCGTATGCAGGCTCCTGGGGTCCGGATCCGGCCCGCCCTGCTCGGATCCGCTGCTCGCGGACTACGTCCTCAGATCGGGAGGAGCCGGGAGGTCTCTCGAGAGCCTGAGCGCGGAACGCCTCGGGAGGGCTCTCCCGCCTCTCTCCCCCGACTTCCCGACCCCGGTGCAGGCCTGCTCGCGCTCGAGGGCGACGCTCGATCTGTGCGGGATGCTGGATGCGGAGGTCGATTCGGACGCGGGGATGCGCGCGGTCTACCGCGATCTCGAGCTCCCCCTGGCCTGCGTTCTGGCTTCCATGGAATCCCGGGGCGTGGGTCTCGACACGGCCGCCCTGGACGAGACGGGCGCCGGTCTGAGATCGGAGCTCGCATCGACGGAGGAGAGGGCCTTCGAGCTGCTCGGCTTCAGGATCAACATGAACAGCCCGGCCAGGGTCTCAGAGGTCCTGTTCGAGAAGCTCGGGCTGCCGAGGATCAGACGCACCGACGGAGGCGGAGACTCCTCGGGGATGACCGTCCTGCAGGCCCTTGCGGGGATGCATCCCTTCGTCGCCCTGGTCTCCGAGCACCGGGAGATCTCGAAGCTGCTCTCGACATACGTCGATGCCCTGCCGGGATTCGTCTCGCCGCGGACGGGCCTGGTCCACACCTCGTTCAACCAGGCCGTCACCGCCACGGGCCGCCTCAGCTCCAGCAATCCCAACCTCCAGAACATCCCCGTGAGGACGCCGCGGGGGCGGAGCATCCGCAGGTGCTTCCGGGCGGGCTCGCCGGGGGATGTCCTGGTCTCGGCCGACTATTCCCAGATAGAGCTCAGGATACTGGCCCACCTCGCCGGGGACGGAGCGCTGAGGTCGGCCTACATGGAGGATGCGGACATCCACTCGAGGACGGCGGCCGCGGTGTTCGGGGATGCCTCCCCGGAACACAGGCGGCGGGCCAAGGAGGTCAACTTCTCGATCGTCTACGGCATCAGCCCTCACGGACTGGCTCAGCGGCTGGGGATCGAGAGGTCCGAGGCGGCGGGGATCATCAACAGGTACTTCGAAACCTATCCCGAGGTCGAGGCGTTCTTCAGGAGGTGCGTCGCGGAGGCCGAGACCGCCGGAGAGACCAGGACGATGTTCGGGAGGCGCAGGTCCTTCGGAGACCTGGCATCCTCGCGCGGGAACGCGAGGAGGGCGCTCGAACGGATGGCGGCGAACACCACCGTCCAGGGATCGGCGGCGGACCTGATGAAGGCGGCCATGATCCGTGCATTCCGCTCCCTCCGCGCGATGCCGGAGGCGGGGCTGGTGCTCCAGGTGCATGACGAGCTGGTCGCATCGTGCCCCCGGGAGGCCGCCGGAGAGGTGTCGAGGCTTCTCGTCGAGGCCATGGAAGGAGCGTGTGAGCTTGCAGTTCCACTCAGAGTCGAATGCGGCTGGGGATCCGACTGGCTCGAGGCGCACGGCAGCGTCTAGGATCCTCCCCGCCCTCCTCCCGGCGCTGATGCTCGCCCTGGGATGCGGCGGGCAGAGGGAGAGGCCCGACGCCCTGCTGATAATCATCGACACATTCCGGGCGGATCACGCGGGTTTCATGGGCTGCGAGCGGGAGACCACCCCCAGCCTGGACAGCCTCGCCGCCGCCGGGACGGTATGGACCGACTTCCACGCACAGAGCTCCTGGACGCTCCCGGCGGTCACCTCGATCATGACCGGCCTCACCCCGAGACAGCACATGGCTGGGAGGCGGGACGGGACCTTCTTCGGGCTCGACCCGCAGATCCCGACACTTCAGCGCACGTTCCGGACGGACGGGTACGAGACCGCGGCTTTCTTCAACGTGATCTTCCTCAACGAGGACTTCGGGTTCCACCACGACTTCGACCTCTTCGACTGCCGGGGGTTCACGAACAGGGCCGCCACCCGCGGGGCGGGGGAGACCGTCGACGCCTTCCTCTCCTGGCTGGATTCGAGGGACGGGGGCAGGCCCTTCCTCGCGATAGTCCACTTCTACGACCCCCACATGCCCTACGCACCCCCATCCCCCTGGGACAGCCTCTTCACCGATCCCTCCTATGACGGTCCATTCGACTCGTCCTGGGGCGGGGTCACGCAGCTCATGGCCGTGAACTCCGGCCAGGACACCATCGACCCGGCGGGGCTGCAGAACCTGCTGGACCTTTACGACGGCGAGATAGCATACACCGACGCGCAGATCGGCAGGATGCTCGAGGGGCTCAGACAGAGGGGCCTCGGTGGACGGACCGTGGTCTTCGTCACGGCCGACCACGGCGAGGAGTTTCTCGAGCATGGCAGGGTGGAGCACGGCAACAACCTCTTAGAGGAGACCGTACATGTCCCCCTCGTCGCGTCCGGGCCGGGCATACCCGTCGCTGTCCGCAACGACGGCCTACATTCGCAGGTCGACATAATGCCGGCGATGCTCGCGCTCTGCGGCCTCGAGGCTCCCGGGGGCCTGCCCGGGGCCGGTCTCCTGGAAGGCTCGACCGGTCCGGCCAGGGTGCATGCCAGCGGAGTCCTGTGGAGGGATGCCGATCTCGCGAGCGGCATCTCGGAAGCCAGGAAGGTCGTGTGGGACAGCGGGACCGGCGAGGCGTCGATGTTCGACCTCGAGGCCGATCCGACGGAGACCGACCCGCTCCTCCCCGACTCAGTCCTGCTGGGCTATACTCTCTCCTACTGGGCGGAGCCGGCCGTCGGGCACCCGGAGGCGGTCGCGTTCGCCGAGACCGTGGGCAGGGCCCTGCGTGACCTGGGCTACATCAGATGAACCCCTTCGGAGGAAGCCGTTGAGATACACATCGAGGTTCCTCGAGAGACGGGACCTGCTGCACTTCCTGTCCGGCCAGCTCCTGGGCTTCGCCCTGGACGACTTCTTCGAGGGCGCCTACCTCGGGGCCTTCGACGATCAGGGGAGGCCTGCCGGCTTCATCTTCACGGGACACGTCAGGAGCGACGGCGAGATACTGATCGGGGTGCCCCACCCGGTCGGGGGGGCGGAGGCGAGCCCCGAACTCGAGTCCTACCTGGTCTGCGAGGCGGTCGAGGCCGCCGGGGCCAGGGCCTCGGTCGTGATAGCCGCCGTCTACTCGGATCAGCCGAGGGAGGAGATAGCCCGCCTGCAGGACATCTATCGCAGGATCGGCTTCCGCTACAACCGCGACAGCACCATTCTCTCGCGCAGCCTCGAGGACGTCGCGCCTCCGGGGGACCTCCTCCAGTCGAGAGGCTTCCAGGAGGTGGGTCCCGAGGTACTCGCCGCCGTGGCCAGGGTGTGCGCGGCGGGCACGGCATGGTCCGACGTCGACTTCTCCTCGTACATCTCCACCTGGAGCAGGGGAGCGCGCTTCGATCCGGAGCTCTTCAGGCTCGCCAGGATAGGCGGAGAGCCCGCCGCGGTCCTCATGGCCCGCATCGACAGCCTCGACCCCCGGGAGGGCGCCTTCTACTTCCTCGGGGTCCTGCCGCACTTCAGAGGCCGAGGTCTCGGCAGGGCGCTCCTGGGAGAGGGTCTCTGGATGCTCCGCGAGAGGGGCGCCACGAGGACGAGGCAGAACGTCCCCGCATCGGACGGGGCATCGCTCAGGCTGCTCGAGAGCGCGGGATACCAGGTCCAGGAGTGGGCTCGCTACTTCCGGCTCTCCAGGAACGGCCAGGCCTCCGCCGCCTCGGGCGGGGGAGGGATGGTCTAGACCCTCCCGAGGATCCCCGCGACTCTCCCGAACACGGCGTCGGGCCTGTCGACAACGGTCACGCCCGCGTCCTCGAGAGCCCCCCGCTTGGCCTCCCATGTCTCGCCGGCGCTCCTGATCATCGCCCCCGCGTGACTCTGGGCGACGCCGGCCTTCGTGTACCTTCCTCCGAGAAGGATCACGACCGGCTTGCGGATGCGGCCGTCCGACACCGCGGACGCCAGATCGTTCTCCTGCATGGTTCCGGTTTCGCCGTATCCGGCTATCACGGCGGTCCGTGGATCTGCCTCGAGAGCCAGGGCCGCCTCCAGCAGGGTGGTCCCGGGAACCGGGTCTCCGCCGGTGCATATGACTGCCGAGACCCCCGGGACGTCATCCTCCCAGAGCCTGCCGTATCCGCCCCCGGGCAGGGGGCCGGGCAGGCCGGGTCTGCAGTGGAAGGCCCCCAGGAGCTGGGACAGCCCCCCCGACCGGGAGATGACCCCCACCCGTCCGGGAACGTAGTTCCTCCTTGCCCACTGGGCATTCCCGCCGATCAGACCGAACAGGTACCCCTCCGTGTCCAGCATGCCCACGGTGTTCGGACCCAGAACCCGCGCGCCGGTGCGCAGGGCGTGCTCCCTGATCCTCACTGCGTCGTGGACGGGAACACCGTCCGCCGTCAGCACCAGGAAGCCGATGCCGCAGTCCATCGCCTCCGCGGCCGACTGGAGGACGGATCGCGCCGGAACGAAGAACACGGCGGTGTTCAGCCCGGGGACGGAGGAGACGGCCTCCCCGCACGAATCGAAGACGGGTATGCCGTCGACCTCGGTCCCGCCCTTGCCCGGGGTCACACCGGCAAGCACCTGCGTGCCGAAACCGGTCATGACCCGGGTGGTGCTCTGCCCCTGCTTCCCGGTGATCCCGAAGACCACGGTCCTCGGAGTGTCGATTCCGGCCATCGGCAGCAGTATCCCCGGCATCACTCCACCTCCGGGATGTCGAGCCGGATGAAGAGGCCGCCCCGGCCCTCCCGGATGCAAGCGGCCTCGCACAACAGGCATCCGATGCACCGTCTGCCCGGAACCGGCGACGGCGCGCCCGACGGGCCCGGCTGGAGGAAGCCCGTGGGGCACGCTCCCACGCAGGGGCTGTCGGCACATCCGGAGCAGAGAGCGGCATCCGTCAGGAAGGCTCCGGGGGGATTCTCGACCTCGAAGGCGGCGACCCCGCGGGGGACGGGCGGGGGAGCCCCTGACGAGGGGGGGGAGCCGTCGACGAAGCTCCTCATGTCGTCGACCATCACGTTCGGGAAGACCTCGGAGGGATACGCGGCCACCCGGGTGCGGAGCCCGGGGGCCGCATCGGAGAGCATCCCGGCGGCCCGCTCCTCGTCGGTGCCGCCGAACCTTATCATGACGGGGGGTATCCTGGGGCTCTCGCGGAGGGCCTTCCAGACGGCCGCGGCAATGTAGAGCTGGCTCTGGAAGGCCATGCCGGACCCCGTGAACACCAGCACGTCGGCGTCCTCCTGCGAGAGCACGACACGGAGGATGCGGTAGCTCTTGAAGGCCGACAGCCCGCCGGAGGTGTCGGACTCGTTGAGCTGGAAGATGTCGCCCCTCCCGCCGACCGCCATCTCCCAGAGCATCTTGCCGCCTCCGCCGCAGAGGTTGGTGGCGACCCGGATCGCGCCCGGCGGGGCATCCGCCCTCGACTGCCTGAAGAACCCCGTCCCGGCGGGGTCGAGCCTGTCTATCTCCTCGACGATCCTCTCGAGCCGCGTCGACTCCCCGGACCCTCCGCACCCCTCGCGGAAGAGGGCTTCATCCTCCCGCCTGACCGCTCTCTCCTCGTACTCGGCCCTGCAGTCGACCACGGTGACCGTTCCGTCATCCAGCACGGCGAGGGGATTTGCCTCGAGCACGAGGAGCCTGTACTCGAGGAAGGCGGCGACCATCCCCTCCAGGGCGCGGGCCGTCCCGGCGGGAGTCCCCTCCGGGAGCATCGCGGCGATCTCCCCGGATGAGGGAGGGGAGGAGAGGGGGAAGCGGAGCTCGGCCAGGGAGGATGAGCGGGTCTCGACGCCGGAGCCCCCCGCTCCGCTCCACAGGAGCCTGCCACCGGGCGGAGACCCGGTGGAGCCGCAGTCCAGGACGACTGCGGCGTAATGCTCTTCGGCGATATCCACTCCGCGGGCCACGAGGACGCCTTCGCAGCCGGGCGTGCGGAGCAGGTCCCCGACCGAGTCCTCCAGCTCCGCCCATGATCCGGCGCGCCTGACGAGACCGGACGATCTTCGGCTGGTGGCACCCGGGACCTGGGCCTTCACGAAGACCGGCCAGGCGGCCGGCCTGGGGAGGCCCTCAGGGGAGACGACCAGGGTGGCCTCTACGAGGCTCACCCCGGATCGCTCGAGAAGCGTCCTGGTCCTGTGCTCGGCAAGTGCGGGCATCGCCTACTCCATGCGTCAGTCCCCGGACGCGCCGGGGGATGCGTTCTCTCCACCGGGCGAAACCCGGCGCGTGTTCCTCCTGCGTGCGGAAGCCATGGCCCTGTCTGTGGCCCTGACGGACCTGAACCAGTCGACGGCCACCGGGATCGAGAGGCCGTAGAGGTAGTTGTACTCGGTGTAGCACCCGGCGACGCAGGCCTGGCAGGGGAGGGCCCCGATCGCCCTCCAGGCCTTCTCGAAACCGGTCTCGACGGCGTTCAGCGCCCCGGGGTGGATGCCGATGAGCAGGGAGCAGGGATAGACCCTTCCGTCGACGTCGATGTTGCAGTACATCCTGCCGGCCCTGCAGGGCACCCCGTGGAGGGGCGAGGGGGAGGTGGTCATCGAATGGTCGGGCCATTCCGCGAGGCTGTCCAGGTATCGGGTGGAGTTGGCGATCGGCGCGCCCTCGCGCTTCCTTGCGGCAAGCAGGCGGAACACCTCACGATACTCGGCCGGTGAGGGCATCATGCCCTCCGGGTTCCTCCCCAGCTTCTCGTTGTGGTGGAGTGTCTGGAACGTGGTCAGGAAACCGTGCTCCAGCGCCTTCCCCAGTATGTGGTCGACATGGCCGATGTTGTTCCTGGTCAGCACGGTGATGGTCCAGAGGCGGACCCTCCCGGAAGCCGTCTCGATGGCCCGCGTCGCCTTCGCGTGGCTTCCCTCCTGGCGGTTGGCGTCGTGCGCCTCGCGCGGCCCGTCGTAGGCGATCACCAGATGGTCGATGGCTCCCAGGACTTCCTGTCTCGAGGGGAGCAGGTAGCCGTTGGAGTCGAGGCTGACGTAGATGCCCCTCTCCCTGGCATGCGAGCAGATCTCCACGATGTCGGGGCGGGTCAGGGGCTCGCCTCCCCAGACCCCGATCCGCCTGGTTCCCGCCGAGGCCATCTCGTCTATCAGCCTGAGCCATGTCGCCGTGTCGAGATCCGGCCTGTTCTGCTCCGGTATCTGGCAGTATGCACACCTGCTGGGGCACCTGTCGGTAACCGAGATCATCACGTTGACCGGTCTCGGCCGCCCGAGGAGCCCCCCCAGGGCATCGAGACCCATCCTCAGCTGTCCTCCGAGTCTCACCCGTCGTCCTCCGGATCGCCCAGCCACTGGCCGCGGCAGGGAAGGTTCCCGATGAACCGCAGTGCTTCGCGCCTCTGACCCTTCAGGTGGTAGGCGATACGGTACCAGTGCCTCGCGCAGATCCTCAGGGGCTTCATCAGGGGGCCGTCGGAGCGGCCGCCCGACCTCCCTCCACGCAGCAGCCTCTCGACCCTCGCCACGAAGTTGGGCCGGGCGGGCGTGAAGCGGAAGCGGGGAGGGGACTCGAGCGGCGGGATGCAGACATCCTCGAGGTCCTCCGCGGTTCCGACCACTCCCTCGGCCGCTCTGATGATCGCTATGGACCCGGGATCGAAGCCCATCACACGGGAAATGGAGGCGTCCAGCGCTACACGGTCGGCGGAGGCGGCGACGAAGCCCGTGTACAGGGGGCTGCCGGGCTTGGGGCCGTCGCCCTCCAGGGAGACGGTCCCGTCGGCCACGGTGAAGGCGACCGGGATGCACTCGTTGACCGCGGTCAGATAGTCGGAGAGCCTGTGGTGGTAGTTGTGCCTACCGTCGTTGAGGCAGCCGTAGAGGTTCTTCAGCGCGACCGAGATCACCGTCCTGTAATGGGTCTTGACCACCGGGATCGAGACGACGGGCATGCGCGTGCAGATCGCCGGTATGCCGAAGCTCAGCCCGTTCCGCTCGACCCCGACCCATTCGTTCCGGGAGAAGTTGTGCCAGAGGAGGCCCCGTCGCCTGACCACCTCTCCCGCACCGCTGGCTTCGAGAGCCCTGTCGGCATCCACGAGGACCTGGCCCGACTCCCCGACCCAGATCCTCTCGAATCTCTCGGACAGGACGGAGGACACAGCCTCCAGCACCCACGGCCCGGTGTCGACCCCCGGCCGGAAGTAGTCCCAGGTGAGGTTGACCTTGAGGAGCACGTCGCCGCCCGGGGGGAGCCTGTCCCTCCACCCGAGCGCCTCCATGACATCGCGAACAGCCTTCCCAACGCCGGCGGCGGTGGAGGAGTAGTAGACTTCCAAGGCACCCGCCCTTCGGGCGGCAATATACATTGACGCGGGCGGCGGGGTGAATGCCTATTCCCGTGGTAGCATCCACGCACGGAGGTTATGGCATGAGAGCATGCACCATGTTGCTCCCGGTCCTCCTCGCGGTAGCATCGGCCGTCCCCCCCACCTTCGGGGCTCCATCGCTGGTTCAGTCATCGGGGGTCGACATAGACGTCGGCTACTACGGCGCCCCGTGCATGGCCGACTGGAACGGCGACGGCAAGAGCGACCTGGTGCTGGGCGAGTTCAGCCTGGGAAAGATCCGCCTCTATCTGAACTCGGGTACCGCTGATTCACCGGTCTTCACGGGATTCACCTACCTGCAGTCCGACGGGGCGGACATCACACTCCCCTACGGTTGATGCACCGGCGCGACGAATCCACAGGTAGTGGAATGGAACAACGACAGTTACGACGACATCATCGTGGGTGACCGCAACGGCTATGTGAACTACTTCAGGCGCAACTCGAACGGAACCCTCTCCACCATGCCGAAGGTCGCATGCGCCGGGGTGACCATCCAGGTCGACGCCAACTCCGCCCCCGCATGCGTCGACTGGGACGAGGACGGGGACCTCGACATGCTCCTGGGAACACAGGCCGGGAACATAAGGCTGTACCTGAACGACGGAGGCGAGTCCGTCCCCGTCTTCACAAGCTACTCCCTGATAACCAGCGGCGGCTCCCCGATCAACCTGTACCGGTGCTGCCCGCAGGTGTTCGATCTGAACGGGGACGGCAGGAAGGACCTCATCGTAGGCGAGAACAACGCCTATGTCTACTACTTCGAGAACACCGGCACGAACGCGGCCCCGGTCTTCAGCGGGAGCGTCCAGCTCCAGAGCGCCGGCGCCCCGATACACGAGTACTACGGCACGAGGCTGTGGATCTACGACTGGAACGGGGACGGGGGGCACGACCTCCTGACCAGCGACTACGACGGCTACGTCAGGGTCTACCCCGCCAACATGACAGGCATCGAGGAGGAGGCGTCACCGGTTCCGGGCGGCGGCTTCGACTTCTCCGTCCTGGGCTCCCCGGGCGGGGGGCTCTTCGACTGCAGGGTGGTCCTCGAATCACCGTCCAGCGTCGGGCTGGCGTTCTTCTCCGTCGACGGGAGGCTCGTCCAGGACATCGGGACCACCGTTCTCGGGGCCGGCGAGAGCATCGTGAGAGCCGACCTGACCGCGCTGCCCTGCGGGGCATATCTGGCGGTGTGCACTGCCGGACCCGAAACGGCATCGGACAGGCTGGTGATAGTCAGATAGCGCACGGATGCTGGAACGGGGCCGCCTCCTGCCGGCTAGAACGGGGAGGCCGCGCGCGTCCGACATTGACAGACCGGGTGCATCTGGTAGAATCCTGTTGAGTCAACCCGAACCCTGGAGGAACCCGATGAGGAAAGCACTCCTTGCCCTCCTGTCGCTCTCCGTGGTGTTCGCAGCCTCCGCTGCCACCATCGAGATAACGAACGGCACGGGCAGCTGGGACATCTACTACGTCTACATCTCGCCCTCCACCTCGGACAGCTGGGGCGACGACTGGCTGGGCAGCGACATCATGAGCCCCGACGAGACCTGGGAGTTCACCGTCAGCCGCGGCGACTACGACATCAGGCTCATCGACGAGGACGGCGACGAGTACGTGCTCTACGGCGTGCCCATCTCCGGCACCTGGAGCTGGTACGTCACGCTGGACGACCTGGGCGAGTACGACTACTCCGGGTCCAGCTACACCACCTCCAGCGGCTCGACGGCACCGGTGACCATCAACAACGAGCTCGGCAGCTGGACCATCTACTACATCTACTGCAGCCCCTCCAGCTCCGACAGCTGGGGAAGCGACTGGCTCGGCAGCGAGGTCCTCAGCCCCGGCAGGTCCTTCACCTTCTACGTCCCCAGCAACGACTACTACGACATCATGTGCGAGGACGAGGACGGCGACACCTATACGCTGTACGAGGTCTGGATCGACCCCGACGGGGTGTACTGGGACGTCGACCTGGGAGACATGGACTAGGGCGGAATCCCCGCGGAGTGCGGCCGCCTCCGGGCGGCCGCATCATTTTCCCGCGGACACGCCGATCCTCGGACAGATCTCTAGCAGACGGCATCCGGCGCACATAGCCCTCCGGGCGGTGCAGACCCTCCTGCCGTGGAAGCCGAGCGTATGGCTGAATCTCGTGCGCATGCGGGGGGGGATCAGCCGGGCGAGATCGCTCTCGATCCTGTCCGGGTCTGTGCTGCGCGAGAAGTCGAGCCTGGCCGAGAGCCTCTTCACATGTGTGTCTACGATTAGGGCGGGCTTCGACCACACCTCCCCGAGCACGACGTTGGCCGTCTTCCTGCCCACCCCCGGTATGGACAGGAGTCTTTCCATGGTCGACGGCACCTCGCCCCGGCCGTTCTCCACCAGCCAGGAGGCGGCGCCCGTTATCGATCTGGCCTTGCTCCTGAAGAAACCCAGGGGGTGGACTATCCGCTCGACCTCACCGAGGTCCGCCGCCGCCAGCGATGCCGGATCGGGGAACGCCTCCCAGAGGGAGGGGATGACCCGGTTGACCGAGTCGTCGGTGGTCTGGGCAGAGAGGATGGTGGCAATGAGCAGGCGCCAGGGCACGCCTCCGTACTCCAGGAGGCAGCGGGCGCCGGGGTACATCTCCGAGAGCAGCCCGGCCGCCATGAGAGCCCTGTCCCTGCGCTTCATTCCGCACCTCCGGAGTTTGCCGACCCGGGCGGGATGGTTGTATGCTTCAGGAGTCAATACTAGCGTCTGTCCGGAAGCCCATCAACACCGGGAGTGCCGTGAGGACTCGCCCTGATTCCAGCATAGACGGGCTCCTCCATGTCGAGCTGCAGTGCCACGAGGACGGGAGGGGGTCCTTCGTCGAGATATTCAGGCGGTCGTGGTTCGAGGAGGCGTTCGGCCGCGACGTGCAGCTGAACTGCACCAGATCATGCGCCGGCGTGCTGCGCGGCCTCCACTTCCACGAGAGGCAGTGGGACTTCTGGTTCCCCGTGAGCGGGGTCATGAGGGCTGGTTTCCACGACCTCCGGCCGGCCTCCCCGTCGAGGGGTGTCTCGACGACCGCGGACCTCTCTCCGGGGGCCGGAGCGGGGATACTCATCCCCCCCGGCGTCGCACACGGCTATCTCACCCTCGAGGAATCCGTCCTGCTCTACGTCGTCAGCAGCTACTACGACGGGACCGACGAGCACGGGATAGCATGGGACGATCCCGACGCCGGAATAGACTGGGGGGTCGACGGCACCCCGCTCCTGAGCGAGCGCGATGCCTCGAACCCGCCCCTTCGTCGCGCCGCCCGGGGCGGCCCGGAGGTCCCGGAGTGATCTGGGGGCTCACCCTTCCCTCGCCGGGCGAGCTGCTGATGATAATCATCGGGCTCGCCCTGGCCGGCTTCGCGGTCAAACGGGGATACGAGCCCCTGCTGCTCCTGCCGATCGGCATCGGGATCATCCTCGTGAACCTGCCGCTGACCCCGATGCGCGACCCCGACTCCTTCCTCGGCATGATCTACCGCATGGGGATAGCGACCGAGTTCTTCCCGCTGCTCATCTTCGTGGCCATAGGTGCGATGCTCGACCTCAAGCCCCTCCTGGAGAGACCATGGCTCGTGGTCTTCGGCGCAGTGGGGCAGACGGGGATATTCATCGCCCTGATGGCGGCCCTGCTCTCGGGGTTCCGCCTGTTCGAGGCGGCGTCGATAGGCGTGATCGGGACGGCCGACGGACCCACCTCCATCTTCGTCTCCACGCGCCTCGCACCGGGCATGGTCGGACCGGTGACCCTTGCGGCATACTCCTACATGGCCCTCGTCCCGCTGATACAGCCTCCGATAATGCGGCTCCTGACCACACGCGGCGAGAGGGCCGTCCGAATGGACGGAGGCGATTCGGGCAGGGCCATCCCGGCCTCGCTCGTCCGCGTGTTCCCCTATGTGATCCTGCTCGTGAGCGCCATGCTCAGCCCCCTCAGCATCCCCCTGATAGGCATGCTGATGTTCGGGAACATCCTGGCCACATCCGGCGCCACCGACAGCCTGGCACAGGCCGCGAGAACCACCCTCTCGGGGCTCGTCACGCTCCTCCTGGGGATAGCCATAGGGTTCACGATGAGGGCGGACCAGTTCCTCGACCTCCGCACCCTTCACATCTTCGCCCTGGGCCTCCTGGCCTTCGCCGTCTCGACGGCCGTGGGGGTCCTCCTCGGCAAGCTCCTCCGCGCCCTGGGAGTCAGGGTCAACCCCCTGATAGGCGCGGCCGGGCTCTCCTCCTTCCCGATGTCCGCAAGGCTGGTGCAGCAGATAGGCCGGGAGGCGGACAGGAGCAACTTCCTCCTGATGCACGCCGTGACGGCGAACGTATCCGGCCAGATAGCGTCGGTGCTCGCGGGAGGCGTCCTGCTCGACCTCTGCCTTCACATGGGGGACGAGGGCGGGACGGCGGCCGGCCTCGAGATCCTGGCCGGCGGCATGCTGAAGGTGTTCTTCGGTCTGGCGGTGATAGGACTCGCGGCGCAGCTTCTGAGGAGCGCCACGTTTCGCAGGAGGGGAACTGGTGCCGAAGGGGGGACTTGAACCCCCACAAGGTTGCCCTTACTAGGTCCTGAACCTAGCGCGTCTGCCAATTCCGCCACTTCGGCACCGGGCAGCGGATTCTAGCCCTGCCCCCGGTATTCGTCAATAACCCGGAGACCTGGAGGACATGAAGGAGACGGTAGCGAAGAACAGGCGGGCCTTCCACGACTTCGAGGTCATCGAGTCGCTGGAGGTCGGGATTTCGCTCCGGGGGAGCGAGGCCCGCTCGGTCAGGGACGGAGGGCCGGGGCTCTCCGGAGCGTACGCGTCCTTCGACGACCGCGGACAGCTCTGGATCGTCGGGATGCACATACCCGAATACCAGATGGCGAGGGACAACCACGACCCCAACCGCAGGCGCAGGCTGCTCGCCCACGCCCACGAACTGGTGAGGCTCAGGCGCAAGATAGACGAGAAGGGGCTGACGCTGATACCGCTCGACATACACTATTCGCGGGGGAGGGTGAAGATCCTCCTGGGTCTCTGCCGCGGGAGGAAGACCCATGACCGCCGCGAGGAGATAGCCCGCAGGGACGACAGGAGGCGGATCGAGGCGGCCATGAAGGGAAGGCGTGACTGAGGTCCTCCTGACACTGCTCGTCCTGGCCGGCCAGGGTGCGGGCGCGAGGATCGTCCCCAGACCAGGGGGCGCCCTGCTCGAGATAACCTCCGATTCGGCTATCCATCCCGAGATCTCGGTCGTCGGCCGGGAGATAAGGATCTCCCTCGGCATGCCCGTCCCGGCCGCCCCCTTCGGGGGATCGATGTGGATCGAGGAGGTGAGGGCGGAGGACGACGGGCTGCTCGTCACGACGAGCCCGGCCGCGGGGTCCGCCTCCTGGGCGCTCTCGACCGACAGCCTGACCCTGCTCCTGCTCGTCAGGGCGGCGCAGCCCTTCCAGCTCCCCTCGCCGGTCTGGGCCGGCCCGCCCCCCGAGCCGGTCACGGAGGCCGTGGCATCGGCCGATTCCGCTGCGCTGGATGCACTCGTCTCCGGCCTGCCGGCACCGTGGCTCGAGGAGTTCGACACCGTCGTCCTCGATCCCGGCCACGGGGGCCGCGATCCCGGGGCCGTGGGTGCCTCGGGCACGTTCGAGAAGGACCGCACGCTGGAGATTGCCCTGCTCGCAAGAGACCTCATCTCCGTCAGGATGCCCGGAGTGCGAGTCGTGATGACCCGCGAGGACGACAGGTACGTCTCCCTCGCCGAGCGGACCAGGATAGCCAACCGCGAGAAGGCGGACCTCTTCATAAGCATCCACTGCAATGCCAGCACCAGGAGGGAGGCCGGAGGGTTCGAGACCTTCTTCCTGAGCCTGGCCCGCACCGACGACGCCAGGGCCGTCGCGGCGATGGAGAACATGGCCTCCGAGCTGGACGAGCCCGACGATCCCGGGGCTTCGACGGACCCTCTCTCCTTCCTCCTGGCCGACATCGCCCAGAACCTGTACCTGGACCAGAGCAGCTCTCTCGCAGCGCTGATCCAGGCCTCCATGGCCTCCCGATGGCCCTCGGGCTCGGACAGGGGGGTCAAGCAGGCCGGCTTCTACGTCCTCAGGGGAGCGTGGATGCCCTCCATCCTGGTCGAGGTGGCCTTCATCTCGAACCCTTCAGAGGAGAGGCTGCTCGAGTCCCTGGACTTCCGATTCAGGGCGGCCTCGGCTATTGTAGCCGGAATAGAGGCGTTCATGTCGAACGGAGGAAGCGACAGGTGAGCAGACGTTCCGTCAGACCCCTGAACCCCCTCCTCAAGGGCATCCTCGCAGAGGCCGGCATCGTCGCGCTTCTCTGCTTGACGGCCCTCGTGGGGCTGCGCGTCGCCAACAGCAGGATGGGTCTGGACGAGTCGCTGGAGGAGCAGGAGTCCCTCGCCGGAGATCTTCCCGCGGCGGACTCCCTCCAGTACGGGACATCGATAGAGGCTCCAGGCATCGAGGGCCCTCCGGAGGGTCCCGAGGCGGGATGGCCGGTCACTCCGTGCTCCCTGTTCGTGTCGGCCTCCTCGACCGCCGTGCTCGACAGCCTGCCCGAGGCGCAGTCACCGGAGGACATGCCCTACGAGACAATGCTCCTGGTCTCGGCATGGGCGAGGCTCTCCGGCCTGGGGGAGACCGACCTCGCGAGGGTCTACACCTTCAACACCCATGACACGCTCTTCGTCGACCTCCCGGCCCCGCTCGACCTGCAGGGCCTGGCCCGGACGCTGGAAGGCCGGCTCGTCTGCTACACCGTCCTGTTCCCCCTGGTCTCGGGAAGCCCCCACGCCGGATATCCCGACGGCATCCCCCTCAGGGGGGTCCCGGGAACCCTGCCCGACTGATGAGCCGCGCTCCGGTGGGAGTGTTCGACTCGGGTGTGGGCGGCCTCACGGTCGTCCGGGAGATAGTCCGCATGCTCCCCGGGGAGTCCGTGGTGTACTTCGGCGACACGGCGCGGGTGCCCTACGGGTCCAAGTCGCCGGAGACCGTCATCAGGTTCTCCATCGAGGACGCCTCATTCCTCGTCCGCAAGGGCGTCAAGCTCATAGTCGCCGCCTGCAACACCGCCTCGTCCGTCAGCATGCCCGCCCTGCGGTCCTGGACGGAGATACCTGTCATAGGGGTCATCGAGCCCGGGGCGGAGGCCGCCGCAAGGGCGACGAGGAACGGGGTAGTGGGCGTGATAGGCACCCACGGGACGATATCCAGCGGCGCATACCAGAAGGCCCTCCGTGCTTCGGGCCGCATCCGCTCCGTCGTCGCCCAGCCCTGCCCCCTGCTGGTTCCACTCGTGGAGGAGGGCTGGCTCGACAACGAGATAACGAGGGCCGTCGTCTCCGGATACATGAAGCCTCTCCTGAGGGAGGGCATCGACACGCTGGTCCTCGGGTGCACCCACTACCCGCTCCTGAAGCCCGTCCTCTCCGACGTGCTGGGGGGGTCGATCACGCTGGTCGATTCGGCGGAGTCGACGGCGTCCGCCGTCGAGGCCGCGCTCGGCTCGGCGGGGCTGCTGTCCGACTCCGCGGCCGGCGACCATGCCTACTACGTCAGCGACATCCCGCTCAAGTTCCAGGAGATAGCACAGCGCTTCCTCGGCTCCTCGATCCCCATGGTGACCCAGATCGAGGCCGGGGAGGACTGCAGGGAGACCCGATGAGAACCGACGGTCGCGAGGACGGAGACATCAGGGAGATCTCCTTCGAGACCTCCTTCCAGCCCTCCCCGGAGGGCAGCGTGCTGATCAGCTGGGGAGAGACGAGAGTCCTCTGCTCGGCATCGGTGGAGAACAGGACGCCGCCGTTCATCCCCGCGAAGGGCGGGGGATGGGTCACGGCCGAGTACGACATGCTCCCCGGCAGCGGCAACAGAAGGGTCAGGAGGGATCGCGGGGGAGGCGTCAAGGGGCGCAGCCAGGAGATACAGAGGCTGATAGGCCGCTGCCTCAGGCAGGGCGTCTCGCTCGCAAGGCTCGGGGACAGGACGATCACCGTCGACTGCGACGTGCTCGTGGCCGACGGTGGGACCAGGGTGGCCTCCATCACGGGCGGGGCCGTGGCCCTCCGCCTCGCTATCAGGAAGCTGATGGCCTCGGGCGACCTCGAGACCGATCCGTGGATCGGGTTCGTCGGGGCGGTCAGCCTGGGGCTGCTGGACGGAAGGGTCCTGGTCGACCTCTCCTACGAGGAGGACTCCAGGGCCGCCATGGACATGAACGTCGTCTGCACCGAATCGGGCAGGCTCGTCGAGCTCCAGGCCTCGGCCGAGAAGGACCCGGTCGCGGCCGACACGGTCTTCTCGATGGCCTCCTCGGGCATCTCCGCCATAAGGGACGGCGTGATACCCGCCCAGCGCCTGGCCGCGGGGGAATGACCCGCCTGGTTCTCGCGACGGGGAACCGCGACAAAGTCGCGGAGGTCCGTGCGATCATCTCCTCCTCCGCCATCAGGATCGTGCCCGTGACCGACATCCTGCCGGGATGGGGCTGCGACGAGACGGGGGACACGATAGAGGAGAACGCCCTCCTCAAGGCCAGGAAGGCCTCGCAGGAGACCGGGATGCCTGCGGTGGCCGACGATACCGGCCTCTTCGTGTCCGCCCTGGGCGGGGCGCCCGGGATCTACACCGCCAGGTTCGCTGGCGGGGACGCCACCTACGAGGACAACGTCAGGAAGCTCCTTCGAGTCATGCGGTGGGAGCGCGGTGCCGCCAGGCTCGCAGAGTTCAGGACCGCCGCAGCCTACTCCGACCCGGCCGGTTCCGTCCTCACCGCGATCGGAGTAGTCAGGGGGTACATCCTCGAGGAGCCGAGGGGGGCCGACGGGTTCGGGTACGATCCGGTCTTCATGCTTCCCGAGCTCGGCTGCTCGTTCGCGGAGTGCCCCAGCGATGTCAAGAACGGCCTCAGCCACAGGGCGAAAGCCTTCTCCGCCCTGAGGGAGGCGCTGGAGAGGACCGGCGGGGGGCTGGCCTCCTAGAACTCCAGGGCCGAGTCCGTACCTATCTCGAGCTCGTTGTAGACGGCCCTGTGCATCTCGGCTGCAAGCTGGTGCATCTCGTCGGAGGTGGCCTCGGGCTGGTCGAAGGCAAGGCTGGAGAGCGCCTCGTCGGCCATCCTGAGCCTTGCCGACACGATGGAGGCGAGACTGAAGAGCAGCCTCGAGGCGGTGTACGGGTTCTTCAGGAGCAGCCGGGGGAAGGCGGACCTGTGGAAGCGGAGGAGGACCCCGTCGGTCTGGGCCCTGACGCATGCGGACCTGGGGGAGCCGTCGAGGAACGAGAGCTCGCCGAACACGTCGCCCCTGTTGAGGAGGGCCAGTACGAAATCCTCGCCGCCCGTCTCCTCGTAGACCTTGAACACGCCCGACTCGACCACGTAGAAATCCCCTCCGCCCTCGCCCTTCCGGAGGACCGCCGTGCCGGCTGGGGCCTCTATCCTCTCGCACTCCTCCAGTATCTCCTCCTCCTCGGAGTCGTTCAGCTGGGGGAAGACCCTCTCGAAGCCGTCATCGGTCATGTCTCATCCTTCCGCTAGAGGAGGTCGGCTCCGCCGAGGTCGACCCCCTGGCTCTTGACGGAGCTGCGGATGCCCGAGATGAGCCTCCTGAGCTCGCTCAGCTCGCGGTTGTCCCGCTCGCGGGCCATGCTGGCCATCTTCTCGTCGGTGACCCTCAGCCGGCCGGACATCATGCGGCCGAGGAAGACCAGGACGAGGACGCCGAGGTGGGGATTGACCGACTGGAGGAGACCGAAGCTGTCCCTCGTCATCCTCAGGACCTCTGTCTCGCCCTCCGCCACCACGGTCGCCGACCTGGGGCTGCCGTCGATGAAGGACATCTCCCCGAAAACGTCTCCCTCGCCGAGCCTTGCGAGGAAGAAGTCCTCGCCGGTCCGCTGGTCCATGACCTTGAGGAAGCCCCTCATGACGACGAAGAAGTCCGAGGACTCGTCGCCCTGCCTTACGAGGGCCTCGCCGTCCCCGACCTTTACGAGCTCGCAGAAGGAATGGAAGGAACCGCTCTCGAGAGGGTGGAAATCGTCAAAGAGATCCTTCGGATTCATATTGCCTCCGTCCTGGGAGGGGGCATGCAGCCCCGGGCCGTTTCCCGGATTATGACCCAAACCGGGCCGGGGAGGAAACGCTCGGGAGCGACGAGGGGGGGATCATGTCCCGGCCGATCGTGAGGCCCGCTGAGACAGGCGATCTCGAGGCCCTGGCCGACATCTCCAGGAATACCTGGGAAGGCTCCGACTACCTGGAGAGGATCGCCCCGGCGTGGGTCGCGGAAGGTGGATTCCACGTCGTGGAGGTGGACGGAGTCGTCGCGGGATGCACGAAGCTGTCCATACTGCCCGGACCCTGCGCCTGGCTCGAGGGCCTGAGGGTGCACCCCTCCCAGAGGGGCAGGGGACTCGGGAGGCTCCTGGCGGACTTCTCCTTCGACATGGCGCGGGGGATGGCCGCCAGGTCCCTCGTGGCCGCGGTGGAGTTCCAGACCTACTATCACAACGCCGAGAGCATCTCGATGGCCCTGAGCCGCGGCTTCGAGATCGTCGAGAGGTTCTACTGCCTGTGGAGGGAGACCCCGGGCTCCGGGCCCGACCTGTCGTTCTCGAGGGTCGAGCCCGGCGAGGATGACATCTCCTGCTACCGCGGCCGCGTACCGGCAGGCTGGCGCTCGCTGCTGCGCACGCCGGAGACGGTCCCCTGGATAGGGGCCAGGTGCAGCACCATCGAGACCGAGGGTCTGCGGTTCATGCGCCTCGAGGACGGCGGGCAGTACGCCCTCTGCTCCTCCTCCATGCTCGATCCCCGCCGGGCGGCCGAGGCCGTGGCGGCTCACTCGGCGGCCTCGGGAGACGGAGAGGCGGAGATGATGCTGCCCGCCTGCCGGGACGATGCCCTGGCGGCATTCCTGGACGCCGGCTGGGGATTGTGGGAGGAGCCGTTCGAGCCCAACGCCCTGGTCCTCAGGATGAGGCTCTGACGGCCTCCAGCCGGAGCTCCATGACATCCGCGAGCGAGGAGTATCTCCGCGAGAGCGCCTGAGAGAGGGGTCTCTCCCCCTCCTCCAGCACCCAGGAAGCTATCAGGCCGACGTTGCGCACCGAGGACGAATCCCATGGGTAGTCCTCGAACTCGAGCGACCGGAGGGCGCCCAGGTAGCCGAGGCAGGCGAGCAGCCTCTCGCGGGGCGTACCGGCCTCCGTCCTCCAGCGGATGACAAGGTTCTGCCAGAGGAGCTCGAGATCGCCGGGGCAGTTCTCGATCCCCTGCTCCAGGAGTGCGATGCCCTCGTCGACCCTGCCGAGGTTCACGGCGAGCTGATAGGCGCCGTCGGAATAGGCCTGGGCGAAATCCGGCCTGAGGCGGGTTATGAGCCAGATCTGCGGCAGGTACTCGCCGATCTCGTCCCATCCGTATCCCTGGTACATCATTATGTGGTGGTACTCGTCCAGGTCCAGGTAGAGGATGTCGGCGAGCACCAGCCTGATCTGGTCGATGCCCGACTCGAAGGGCTCGAGCGCGCCGGAGGACCCCCCGGGGGCGGCCCCGCCCGCCAGCCCGCCGAGCACGACGGCTGCCGCGAGGAAGAACGCCGCCGAGAGCCAGGGGGCCGTCTCCCTCATCTCCTGCTCCGCCCGACGGGGATGGCGTAGACCGCGAGTGCGGCTGCGAGAAGCACGAAGCTGTCCCTCAGCATCGGCCTCCAGGAGTACGGCACGGCCCATGGCTGGGAGAAGAACCAGACCGTTCCGTGATTCTGCTCGCCCGGGGGATGGAGGTGCAGATCGGGTCCGGCTCCGATGTCCCCCTCCGTCGAGCCGTGGTGCTCGTGATCGTGGCCGTCCGGCTCCTCGCCGCATTCCTCGCAGACCACGCCCTGCCCGTCGCCCGTGACGCCCCCCCAGGCCTCCTCCGGCTCGAAGCCGCCCTCCGCGTGGAGCGCGAGGACGGTCAGGAGGACCAGGCCGGTCACTTCAGGTCACGCCTTCTGAACACCGCCACGGCGACGGACAGCATGAACGCCGTGTAGGCGAGGCCGTAGAAGGAGGCGAGCAGGAAGTACACGAACGGGACGGGGAAGCCGTGGGCCACCGGATCCCTGATGTGGAAGGCGTCCATGTGAGGGAGGAGCATCCTGAGGAGCCGCATGAACCACGCGATCCCGGGCGCCAGGTCGACGAACTGCCTCACGCTCATCTGGCTGACGATGAAGAGGAGCACCGTCAGGGGGGCGTTCAGGGGAGGGGAGGTCCAGAAGCTGAAGAAGAAGACCACGGCCAGGAGGAACCAGCCCTCGGCCACCAGGAGCAGGGTGGCCGGCATCATCGCATCCGGGACCGGGAGGCCGTTCAGCGCGAGTATCAGTATGAGGGCGAGGCACCAGACGACGAGAGAGGCGGTCTGGACCAGGGCGGCGCCTACGAACCTGCCCATGAGGTACTGGACCCGCGACAGCGGCACTGCGAGGAGGGGCATCACGGTGCGGGTCTCCCTGTCCCTGGGGAACAGGTTGGCCGCCAGCCCGATCGCGAGCAGGAGCGAGCCCACCTCGATCCCGAAGAGCCCCATGTCGATGACGAACCTGCCCTGGCCGGACACGTCGTACCGCGGGATGGAGCCGATCCCGACCAGCGCGATGACGGTCACGAGACCCACGCCCCAGACCGTCCGGCGCCTGAAGAGGCTGTGGAGCGTCATCAGCGCGAAGGCGAGGACGGCCCTCAACGCCGGGCCTCCCCGGTGGCAGTGAGGAAGACGTCCTCCAGCGAGGCGATCTGTCTTCCGACCTCCATTATCTCGCCACCGGAAGACCTGATGGCATCCAGTCTCACCTGGAGCGCGGAGGGGTCGAGGACCTCCTCGGTCGGATGCCCCGCGTGGTCCCTCCAGACGACCCGCTGCCTGTTCTGCATGCCCAGGAGATCGCCCATCGGACCCTCGCGGACGACCCTGCCCCTGTCGATGATGATCGCCCTGGTGCATACCGTCTCGATGTCCGAGAGTATGTGCGAGGACAGCAGGCAGGTGGCTCCGCGCCCGTTCTCCTCGAGCAGGATGTCCCGGAACTCCTTCCTGGCCAGGGGATCGAACCCGCCGGTGGGTTCGTCCATGACCAGGAGCTCGGGGGAGCCCTGCAGGGCGAGCGCGAGGCTCAGCTTCTGGCGCATGCCCTTGGAGAACTTCCTTATCCGGGTGTCGCCCCAGCCCGACAGCGCAACCCGCGCAAGCAGGGCGCCGCCGTCGCCCGGCCTCCAGGACAGGCCTCTCATGGAGGCGAAGAAGGAGAGGTACTCGGACGGCGTGAAGCTGTCGTCATAGTCGGGGTTCTCCGGGATGTACCCCATCCTCCTCCTGGCACCCGCCGATGCCGGGGGGCTCCCGAAGATGGAGATCCGCCCGGAGGACGGTCTGAGGAGACCCAGTATGCACTTCAGGGTGGTGGTCTTGCCGGCGCCGTTGGGACCCAGGAAGCCCAGTATCCCTCCGCGCTCCAGCGTGAACGAAAGGCCCTCAACCGCATGGACCGACCCGAGACCGCCCCTGCGGGGGTATCTCTTGGAGAGGTCCTCCACGCGCAGCACCGCGCCCTCCGTCGGTTCAGCCGGCATGAGGCTAATCTCGGCAATCGACGGCCTGCCGGGTAGTGCACGATTGGCCTGCGGCATCCACGGGGACTATCTTCCACCCTGCTTTTCCTCTTGCCGCACCTTGCCGAAAGGAGATGCCATGCCGGCTGTCCCACATGGCGGGAGGCTCGTTGACAGGTCGACGGATGTCGCGGCGGACGCGGCTCCGCTCGAGGAGGCCGGCGGCCTGCCCGTTCTCGAGATCGACGACAGGGAGGCCTGCGACCTCGAGATGATAGGCTCCGGGGCGATGAGCCCTCTCGAGGGGTTCATGGGCAGGGCGGAGTACGAGTCGGTCAGGGACTGCATGCGCCTGCCGCAGGGTCCCGTCTGGACGCTTCCCGTCACTCTCTCACTCAGGTGCCGTCCCGGATCCGTCTCGGAGGGCGGGAGATACGCCCTGAGGGATGCAGGCGGAGTCCTGAGGGGCACGATCGACGTCGAGGAGGTCTTCGAGGCCGACCTCGGCCTCGAGGCGGAGGCCGTCCTCCTCACCCGCGACCCGGCCCATCCCGGCGTGAGATACCTGCAGAGCCTGGGCGGCTTCTACGCCGGAGGCCGGATCACCAGCTTCCGGAACCGCCCCGGGGAGCCCTTCTCCGACTTCCGCCTCGATCCGAGGGAGACCAGGGTGCTCTTCAGGGCCAGGGGCTGGGAGACCGTCGCCGCCTTCCAGACCAGGAACCCCGTCCACCGCGCCCACGAGTACATCCAGAAGTGCGCGCTGGAAACGGTCGACGGGCTCCTGCTGCACCCCCTCGTAGGACGCACGAAGGACGACGACATCCCTGCCGACATCCGGATGGAGTGCTACCAGGCCCTGATCTCCGGCTACTTCCCCCGGGACAGGATGGCGATGAGCGTCTTCCCGGCGGCCATGCGCTACGCCGGCCCGAGGGAGGCCGTCTTCCACGCGCTCCTGAGGAAGAACTACGGCTGCACGCACTTCATAGTGGGGAGGGACCACGCGGGGGTGGGCAGCTTCTACGGCACATACGATGCGCAGAGGATCTTCGAGAGGTTCCCGCCGGGGGATCTCGGAGTGACCCCGCTGTGCTTCGAGCACGCCTTCTACTGCACCAGATGCGGCGGGATGGCCTCGGTCAAGACATGCCCGCACGGACCCGGCGACCATCTGGTCCTGTCCGGCAGCAGGGTCAGGGAGATGCTCGCCGCCGGCGAGATGCCGCCTTCCGAGTTCACCCGGCCCGAGATCGCCGGGATACTGATGGCCTGGGCGGCAACCAGGGAGGAACGATGATGCGCGGCACGATCATACGCGTGCGCGGAGGCGACGGGGCTCCGGGGCTGCTCGACGAGCTCGGGAGGCTGATCGAGTCCAGGGGGGCGGGGGTGGAGGTCGTCCAGGGCTCCGGATCCTCCGGCCTGGCAGGGGAGGGGGCCATACCCGCCTGCCTTGCACTCGCGAGACACGGGGTCACGGTGGTGACCTCCTGCGAGGTCCCGGCCGGAGATGGTGTCGTGGATCTCGATGCCGCCGACATCTCCGATCCGGCGAGGCTCGACGCCTTTCTCCGCAGGCTCGAGCTGGCCGGGATGATACCACCTCCGGACGAGGGCCCGGAGGAGGCGGAGGAGGAGCTCATCAGGAAGAGGCTGGAGGACCTGGGTTACCTCTAGGAGGAAGCCGTTGAAGACGCTGAGGATAAAGCTGGACGAGGCGGCCATGGAGCAGCTGGGGAGCATCGCGCGGACAATCGGGTACTCGTCGGTGGAGGAGCTTGTTGCGCACCTCCTCGAGCGCGAGATAGCGAGGCTCGCCCCCGGAAGGGGGGAATCCCCGGAGGAGATCCGCAGGAAGCTCCAGGGCCTGGGCTACATGGCCTAGGAGGCCGGCCCCCGGCCAGGGCGGCCCTGCCCCGGTCACATCCTTATCCTGAAGAGGAGGACCCCGGCCAGAAGGGCGGACACGCTCGAGATCAGCACGAGCGCCAGGTCCCATCGGACCGCCGCCCCGGCCGGATCGAAGACCCTGTCCTCGACCCCGTACCGGGCGGAGATCCCCTCTCCGGGGACGACCGCCCTCGACGGGAAGACGAGGTCGGCCGGCCCGGGGTCCGAGGTGAAGCCCGAGTAGACCCTCGTGCGCCCCCCCCGCGCCGAGACGATGGGGATCCGCGCTCCGTCGATCACGAGGGTCACCGCCGGACCCGCCCCGGGGACGACCCTGAAGGCGGTGACACCCTGGTCGGGTGCCCTGACGACCGGATCAAGGAGATCACCGCCCTCGACCGCGACCGATCCGGGCGGGGCACCCGCCGAATTCACCACGACGACCGTGGGCCGGTCGGGCAGCGAATGTCCGTAGGCCGCCTGCAGTCTCCCGAAGAACAGGATGAACGGGA
The DNA here is from genome assembly GCA_964603785.1 of uncultured bacterium. Lineage (GTDB taxonomy): Bacteria > Fermentibacterota > Fermentibacteria > Fermentibacterales > Fermentibacteraceae > CAZRWD01. Next base: position 418,580 of record CAZRWD010000001.1, on the reverse strand, counting down.
TGGACGCCGCCGCCAGTCCGGGGAGCAGCCGCAGCACCAGGACGGCAGCGGCCGCTATCGAGGAGAGCGCGAGCCTGATGACGGACAGGGGCTGGGATACGTGCAGGACCATCCCGATGGTCATCGCGGCCAGCCTGCGGCGCGCGGCTGTCAGGGAGCGGGGCGACAGGACCTTGAAGGCCCCGGCCATCAGGACCCCGCACAGGGCGGACAGCAGCACGAATCCCGCGGTCATCCGGGAGGAGCCAGGATGTCCCTGCCGGGTGGCATCCGGGAGGTTCCGAGCCATGCGCAGGCGGTCCTGCCCATGTCCCTGAGCGCGGGATCCGGAAGGCCCAGAGGCTCGCTCGAGATGACGACACCGGGAACCACGGCGGGGTCCATGCAGTGGTCTCCGCTCCATGGATCGAGGTTGTCGGTCAGCACATCCTCCGGGTAGGAGCCGAGGGTCGTCTCCCAGGACGCCCGGTAGCCCGAGGAGTATCCCACGATCATGTCCGGCGCATGCGGAGGCAGTCCGGGACCGTAGATGTCCCGGAGTATCCATGCCCTCCTCACGGGGCGCAGACCCGTCCGCGGATCGATCACGGACTCGAGCCGGGACCTGATCCGCCCCAGCAGCGCACGCGCCCCGGATGGCTCCACGCACCCGGCCTGTTCGCGGCCCCGGATGTTCAGGTACAGGCTGTTGATGCCCAGACCGTAGGCTGCCGTGGACGCCCAGTCCGTACCCGCGAACATGTCCTCCCCGGCGGCATAGGGGTTCGAGAGCCTCGCCCAACCCTCCCTCTCGAGCCAGGTGTTGAGGTTGAAGCCCCTGCGGAAGGGCGCGAAGCCGTGGTCGGAGAAGACCATCAGCAGGGTCTCCCCGTCAATGTGGTCCATGGCTTCGCCTATGGCCGAGTCCACGAGGGAGTAGAGCCTTCCGACGAAGCCCCTGGCATCCGGGTGGACGGTCGAATGCAGCGGGCTCCCCGGGTCGAGGGCCCTGTAGAAGGCGTGCAGGTTGAGGTCGAGGGTGGTGAAGTACGTGAAGAGCAGGCCCTCGCAGTGGTGGCTCAGACCGTACCGCATCAGGGCGAGCTGCTCCTCGAAGAGGTCGAGGGCCTGCTGCATGTAGGCCGGATCGTCGAGAACGCCCCTGGACAGCGCCTTGGTGTCCTCCGGGAAGCCCTTGGTGTGGAAGGGGCCGGTCCGGCGGGCGATATCGGCCGAGAACCGCCCCGGTGCGCAGATCGGCAGGGCGGGGTCGGAGGGATCGGCGTTGAGCGGGGAGAGGTACAGCTCCAGATGGGGATCCACCGAGGCCAGGTGGAACCTGCCGATCGCCCTGACTTCCGAGAGCCCCCCCAGCATCTCGAATCTGAAGGCGGCCCAGCGGCTCCACTCGCCGGTCCCCAGCACGAGAGTGTCCTCCCCGGTCTCCACGAGTGCGCCTCCCGAAGCCCTGTCGACGGTCACGGAGATCTCGGTGCGGACGGGGGCGGAGGATTCGGAGAAGGGATCGGGAGGGCCCTCCAGCGAGATCCGGTACCTCGAGCCCGAGGCCCTGGCGGAGACGACGATCCCGCCGGAGGTGTCGTCGCTCACGAGGTAGGGGTTGTCGGTCATGAACGTGAAGCTGCCCTGGCTCCCCCTCACGTCGGGCGTGCCCAGCCCGCAGAGTATCCGCGCCCCGGACGAGGAGTCGGGGGGGAAGTCCACGGGCAGCTTGATCAGGGTCACCGGAATGCCCTCCCCGGTGAGGGCCCCCCAGAACGGATCCCCGCGGCGGAGCAGCCGGTAGGAGGAGCGTTCGAGCGGCAGCACGCGGCCTCCGAGTCTCATCGATCTCCCCCCGGGCTCGAAGACTGAGGTGGAGAGATACGGAGCGAGAGTCGAGGGGTCCCTGTGGACGAAGTCGAAGATCCCGTGACGATCCGGGCCGAGTCCCGTGATGAAGCTGGACCACGCCACCGGGCTCTGGGGCGGCAGCTCTGTGGCCAGAGAGCCCATTCCGCCCATCTCCGCGAGCCTGCGGCAGTTCGGCATGAGTCCCCTGTGAATGAAGGCCCTGGTGATCGCCGGGTCCATCCCGTCCACTCCCAGCATCACGACACGCCCGCCGCCCGCCGCCCGCCTGCCGCACGCGGAGGAGAGCAGGGCCGCAACAGGGAGGGCCGCTGCCGTCTTCAGGAAGTCTCGCCTGTTCATGCTCCGTCCTCCAGGAGCGACCTTCCCTCCATGTAGGCAGGGACCCCGGCCCCCAGCGCGGAGAGGACAGTCGGGGCGATGTCGGTGATCGAGGCCCCGGGGGAGAGGCGGAAGTTGGAGGCGATGACGCCGGGCACGAACCCGCTCTCGCACGAGTGGTCTCCCGACCAGTCGAGATCGTTCTTCTCGAAGACGGATGCCCCTATCCCGCCCGTGACTCCCTTCCAGGAGGCCCTGATGCCGGTGGCGGTGCCTATCAGGAGGTCGGGGGCCCCGTCCGTGTACGGTCCGTTGTAGACGTCCCCGGCCCTCCGGACCGAAGCCACGGCAGGGCCTCCGCAGGGACCATCCAGGGAGAGGAGCCCGCGGGCGATGTCATCCATCACCCCCGCCGCATCGGAAGCCTTCACGATGCCGGATGCCTCGCGGCCCTCGAGGTTCAGGTGGATCCCCGCCAGCCCCATCGAGTAGGCCCTGGTCCTGGCCCAGTCGACCCCCGACAGGTCGGCCGCCGGAGGCTCGACGCCCGGGAGCAGGTGCAGGAAGCCCCTTTCGAGCAGGAACCTGTTGAGATCGATGCACCACTCGAAGGAGGTGAAGCCGTGGTCGGACATGACCAGGAGCATGTCACCCCTGCGGAGCCTGTCGAGGACATCTCCGAGCAGCGCGTCGATCCTCCGGTACGTCTCCCTGACGGGCGAGCCCTCCCCGGCGCCCAGGCGCCAGGAGACGTGCTGCATCCTGTCGGGCGTGTCGAAGACGCATGCCACGAGACCGTCCCCGACGCGCCGCAGGGCGTCCAGCATCATCGCCCTACGCTCGCGGAACACAGACCATGCCATCTCCTCGAACTGCGCCCTGTCGATGACTCCGTTGACGAGGGCCCAGGTGTCCTCCGCCAGGCCTATCGTGGCGAAGGGTCCGGCCACTCCGGCGAGATAGCGCGAATAGAGAGGCGGATGGGATATGGGGAAGGGGGGCGACCATGGATCGGGATGGACGGCGCTGACATACAGGCGGGGGGAGTCGTCCGCCTTCGTGAGGCAGGCCCGGGCTATGCCCCTGGCCCTGCGGCGGCCCTGGCGGAAGACGAGCGGGAACCAGGCGGAGGGCCGCCCGGGCACAAGCCGGGTCCTTCCGCCGCCGACCGAGAGGGACCATGCACACCTCCGGCTCTCGAGGATGACCTCCGCCCTCGCGCAGCCCCCCGCCGAGTCGGGCGGGCCGTCTACGAGGCCGCGCCAGCGTCCGCGCCCGAGACTCCCCAGCCGCCTGTGGGATCCGCCCGGGACCTCGCCATCCTCATCGCAGAAGAACGTATAGGTTCCCTGGGTGCCGCGGAGGTCCGGCACGCACATGCCGGACAGCAGGAACCCGTCGAGCTTCTCCGGGGGATAGGTTATCGGGACCCTGATGACGGCCGATCTCAGGCCGAACCTGGCCAGCTCGGCCCAGAAGGGCCTGCTCCTGCGCAGCGACCGCACGACCGTCTTCGATCTGCTCGTCGTCACCGTCTCGACGGACGACAGCGAGGGGCAGTAGAGCCCGCGGTCCGGGGTCAGGAAGTCGAAGATCGCGTGGCGCCCGGGGTTGACCCCCGTCTGGAAGCTGGTCCACGCCACCGGGGAAACCCCCGGGGTGGTCGTCGCGAGCCTCGCGAGCGTGCCGGAGGCCGCCAGCCCGGCGAACCGGGGCATGACCCCCTCCGCGATCAGCCTGTCGACCACGTCGGGCGAGAGGCCGTCGAGACCGAGGATGACGACCCTCCTGGCCAGCCTCCTGCCGGGCAGCCCCGAGCGCAGGCGCCTCCTGCGGAGGGCCGAGAGCGGCCAGAGGAGGAGTGAGGCCGCCGACAGGAGGATCGCGTTCAGCAGCGCCAGGAAGGATGTGGCCAGGCCGAACCCGGCTCCCGGGCCGACGTAGGCGGAGGCTGCGGAGGCGGAGACGAGGAGCGTCAGGACGAGCATTGCCAGGGCGTTCAGTCGATCCTCCTCGGGATGTGTGAACTCTATTATAGTCCTGCGACGGTTGACCGACAGAATCAGACCCCTCGCCAGCGAGGAAGTTCCCGTCGGAGGTCGATGGATGAAGCGCATCGTTCCCTCGGCCCTGCTCGCAGCGATGGCCCTGGCGGCCGGCTGCGGCGGAGGCACAAGGGTGGAGGTCGCGAACGACTCCACCGCGCCCCTGACCGGGGTGAGCCTCACCATCTCCGGAATCCCCTTCCAGTGGGAGGAGATACTGCCCGGGCACATGGTGCGCGAGCGCCTTACGGTGCCCCTGACCGGCCGGCTGGTGATCTCCTACTCCTCGGGGGGCATGTCCTACACGGACACGCTCGAGATACCCGCGGGGTGCGACAGCGCCTCCTCCGTCTCGGTCTGGATAACCGGCGAGGCGACCAGCATCAAGTACAGCATCTGACGAAGGCCGGGCGCCCTCCCGCGCTCCGCCGGGACCTGGAGAACGCATGAAGCCCATCCTCGGGATCGATCTCGGTTCCGTAAGCACGAAGCTCGCCCTCGTGGAAGGCGGGAGGATAGTCCGTACGGCCTACAGGAGGCACCTGGGCAGGCCGACGGAGGCTCTCGCGGTGCTCCTCGGCGGGATCGACGGTTGGAGGCGCATGCAGATGTGCCTCACCGGATCGGCCGCCCGTGCCTGCTCCGATGCGGCAGGCGCGCGTCCGGTCAACGAGGTGGTGGCCCTGGCCGCGGCCGTCTCCGAATGGCACCCGGATCTCAGGTCGGTCATAGAGATGGGCGGACAGGACTCGAAGCTCCTCCTCTTCCGTCTCGAGGACGGCACGAGCATCTTCGACGACTTCTCCATGAACTCCATCTGCGCGGCCGGGACCGGCTCCTTCCTCGACCAGCAGGCGGCCAGGCTGGGCCTGGAGCCCTCCGAGATGGGCGACCTCGCCCTGAGGTGCCGGAAACCCCCCAGGGTGGCCGGCAGATGCAGCGTCTTCGCCAAGTCGGACATGATTCATCTCCAGCAGGTCGGCGCGCCTCCCGAGGACATCGTGGCCGGGCTGTGCCTTGCCGTGGCCAGGAACTTCAAGAGCATTATCGCCAGCGGCAAGGAGTTCCGGCCGCCGGTGGGCTTCGTCGGCGGTGTCGCAGCCAGCGCCGGCATGGTGAGGGCCTTCGGCGAGGTCCTTCTGGACGTGCCGGGAGGGGTCACCGTGCCCCGCCACTTCGCCGAGCTGACGGCCGCAGGAGCCGCCCTCGCCGCGGAGGAGGACCAGGTATTCGTGCCGGGCGACGGGTTCCTGCAGCGCCTGGGAGCTATCTCGAGCATCGGGACGGCCGGCAGGGCCCATCCCCCTCTCGCCCGCTGGAGGAGCGACCCGCCCCGGTCCCCGGTGAGACCCGCCCGGCCGGACGAACCCGTCTATCTGGGGCTCGACGTCGGATCGATAAGCACGAACGTGGTCGCCCTGGGAAGTGACGGCGCCGTGGTCGCGAGGGAATACCTCATGACTGCGGGCAGACCGCTGGAGGCCGTCAAGCGGGGCCTCTCCCTCGTGGGCGGGGTCCTCGGAGCCGACAGGAAGATCCTGGCGGCGGGGGTGACCGGCTCGGGGAGGTACCTCACCGGCGACTTCACCGGGGCCGACACGATAGTGAACGAGATAACCGCCCAGGCCAGGGCCGCCGTGGAAGCCTGCCCCGACGTGGACACGGTCTTCGAGATCGGCGGCCAGGACTCCAAGTACATCCGGATCGAGCACGGCAGGGTGGTGGACTTCGAGATGAACAAGGTCTGCGCGGCCGGGACCGGCTCCTTCCTGGAGGAGCAGGCGGAGAAGCTCGGACTGGGGATCCGCGACTTCGGTCCGGTTGCGCTGGAGTCGCCCGCACCCGCGATCCTAGGCGAGAGGTGCACCGTCTTCATGGAGAGCGACGTGATCGCCCACCAGGCGGCCGGCACCACCGTCGAGAACATGGTCGGAGGCCTCTGCTACTCGATAGTCCAGAACTACCTGCACAGGGTGGTGGGGGACAGGAAGCCCGGCGGCAGGATACTCTTCCAGGGCGGGACCGCCCACAACAGGGGCGTGGTCGCCGCCTTCGACGCGGTGCTCGGCTCGAGCGTGACCGTCCCCCCGCATCACGACGTCACCGGAGCCATCGGCGCCGCCCTGCTCGCCCGGGACAGGTCGGACGGATCGCCCTCGGGATTCAGGGGCTTCGAGCTGGCGGCCACGGGCTACACGCAGGAGAGCTTCACCTGCAGGGGCTGCAGCAACTGCTGCGAGATCCACACCGTCACGCTCGACGACGGCAGGACGCTCTTCCACGGGGGCAGGTGCGAGAAGTACGAGAAGTCCGCGCGCCCGGAGGGCGCCGCAGCGGGCGAGAACCTCTTCGAGACCCGCGAGGCCCTGCTCCTCGGGGACTGGCGGCCTGCAGGAGCGCCCGGACCGAGGACCGTGGGGATCCCCAGGGCCCTCTGGTTCTGGGAGTACTTCCCGTTCTTCCGTGCCTTCTTCGAGGGCATCGGCTGCGACGTGGCCCTCTCGGACCCCTCGAGCCCCGGGATCGTCCACAGCGGGGTCGAGAACGTCGCCGCGGAGACCTGCTTCCCGGTCAAGATAGCCCACGGCCATGTGATGAACCTGATCGGGAAGGGCGTCAGGAACCTCTTCCTCCCCTCGATGCTGAGGGCGTTCCCGCACGAGGGGTTCGACGAGGCCCAGAACTGCCCCTACGTATCCGGGTCGCCCTACGTGCTCGAGGCCTCCCTGGGGCTCGGCGGCAGGGGGGTCTCGCTGATCTCCCCCGTGCTGGACTTCTCGGGCGTCCTGGCCGACTGGAGGTCGGGCCTGATCGAGGTCGCGGCGGGGCTGGGGGCGGGCCGCGAGCGGGCGCTGGCCTCGCTGGACGCCGCGGAACGCGCCCAGGAGGCCTTCGAGTCGTCCCTGGCCTCCTCCGGCCGCGCGGCCCTGGAGAGGCTGGGGCGCGGAGGACGGGCTCTCGTGATAGTGAGCAGGCCCTACAACGGCTGCGATCCCGCGGTCAGCTCCGGGCTCCCCGCGAAGCTCTCGAGGATGGGGGTCACGGTCATCCCGGCCGAGATGCTCGACCTGCCCCTGCGCAGGGCCTCCGAACTGCACCCGAACATGTACTGGCACTACGGGCAGAAGATACTCGCCGCCGCCCTCGCCGTGAGGGAGGACCCGAGACTGAACGCAGTCTACCTAACCAACTTCGGGTGCGGTCCCGACTCGTTCATACACCACTTCTTCGCCGCCCTGATGGCCGGCAAGCCGTTCCTGACGCTTGAGGCGGACGAGCATGCGGCGGATGCCGGGATGGTGACCCGCTGCGAGGCATTCATGGACTCCCTCTCGGCAGCGGGGGGCCGGATACCGGCTCCCGCCTGCCGCGGTTTCGCCGAGAGGCCCGTGGATACGGCCGGGAGGACCATCTGGGTGCCGTTGATGGGGGACGGCTCGAAGCTGCTCTCGGCAGCGGCCAGGAGGAGGGGGATCGATGCCCGTGCGATGCCGCCCACCGACTCCGAGGCGGTCGCCCTCGGAAGGGCGGTCACCTCGGGCAAGGAGTGCTATCCGGCCATAATCACCTCGGGCAACATGATGAAGATACTTCGCGGCAGCGACCCGTCGCGCACCGGCTTCTTCATGGGGACCGCCTCGGGCCCCTGCCGCTTCGGCCAGTACTGCAGCTGGCACCGCACCCTTCTGGACAGGATGGGGTTCGAGGATGTCCCGATCGTGACCTCCTCCTCGCGGGATTCCTACACCTCCGTCCCCGGTCTGAGCACCCCGTCGTTCCAGCTCGACATGCTCAGGTCGGCGGCATGCGCGGACATCCTCAAGTCGGCCTACAGGAGGATAAGACCCTACGAGAGGACCGCCGGGGAGGCGCTCAGGGCCTACGAATCGTGCATCTCCATCCTGGAGGAGGCGATGGAGAGGGGCGAGAGCATCCCCCAGGCCATGCGGCTCGCCGCCGGCATGATGGAGGGCGTGGCCAGGCGCGACGAGCCCCGCCCCCTGATACTGGTCTTCGGAGAGATCTACGTGAGACACGACCCCTACGCCAATTCGAACACCGAGGACAGGATCGAGGCCCTGGGGGGCGAGGTGATGCCCACCTGGATACTGGAGTGGTTCGAGTTCGTGAACCACACCTTCGTGCAGCGCTCGCTCGCCGCACGGAGACCCGTGCGGGCGGCCGCGGGACTGCTAAAGGGCCTGCTCATGAGGCATGTGAGAAATGCCATGGAACGCCCCTTCCGAAGGCTTCTCGCCGGTAGACGGCATCCGTCCGCCGCGCAGGTTCTCCAGGCGGCCGCCCCTTACATGAAGGAGAACGTCGGGGGAGAGGCCGTGCTCTGCATAGGCGCGCCGGTGGCCCTGGCGGCCGCGGGCGCCATCCAGGGCGCCGTGAACATCCTGCCCTTCACGTGCCTGCCCGGGACCATCGTGACAGCTGTCTCGAAGAGCATAAGACGCGACCATCCCGGGCTGCCCTGGCTCAACCTGGCCTTCGACGGCCAGGAGGACACCGACAACGAGGCGAGGCTGGAGGCTTTCATGTTCCAGGTCCGCGAAAGGCATGTCGGGCGGCAGGCTCCGCCCGTTCCCCGGACGCGGCTTGCCGGGCGCATGGAGGGAAGGCCGGGCGCAGGGACCCGGCAGGCCGCCGGGCGCGCCGGGGAGGGTGGCTAGCTTATGGAACCGCCGCAGGATCTACTGGCCTTCATGACAGAGTCGCCGACCCCGGCCCACGCTGTCCGGGCGGCCTCCGCGAGGCTCGAAGCCGCAGGCTTCGACTATGTGCCGGAGGCGTCGATCTGGGATGACGACCTCCCGGCGGCCTTCTACACGGTGAGGAACGCGGGCTCGCTGGTGGCCGTCAGATCGGCCTCCCCGGCGGGACAAGCCACCTCCTTCCGCATTGCCCTGGCGCATGACGACTTCCCGGGGTTCCGCCTCAAGCCGAGGCACGTGCGGAGCCAGCACGGCTACAGCCTGCTCTCCTGCGAGATCTACGGCTCGCCAATACTCGCGACGTGGTTCGACAGGGACCTCTCGATAGCCGGCGCGGTGTTCGCCCGCACGCCCGCGGGCGACGTCGAGCCGAGGCTCTACAGGATAGGCGGACCGGCCTGCCGGATCTCGACACCCGCCCTCCACCTGAACCGCGGGGTCAACGAGGAGGGGTTCACCTTCAACAAGGAGGAGAACCTTCTCCCCATGGCGGCTCTCGACGGTTTCACGGAAGGGGACCTGGCCGGCATGATCCTGGAGGCGGCGGGGGTCGAGCCGTCGGAATCAGCGGGGTGGACCGCCCACCTGGTCGACGCCCAGCCCCCCGCGTTCGGAGGGCTCAGGAGCGAGTTCATACTCGCCGGAGGGCTCGACAACCTCGCGATGAGCCACGCCGCGACGATGGCGATCGCCTCCGCCTCGGACACATCCGCATGCGCCGTCGCATGCATCTTCGACAACGAGGAGGTGGGGTCCGGAACGGCGTCGGGAGCCGGTTCGAGGTTCCTCGACTCCGTGCTCAGGAGAATGGCCGGAGGGGAGGAAGCCCTCCACCGCGCGGCCGCATCCAGCATCATGGTCTCGGTCGACGGGGCTCATGCGCTTCACCCCTGCTACGAGTCGAAGCACGACCGGCTCAACAGACCCTTACTGAACGGCGGGCCCGTCATCAAGTCCAGCGCGCAGGAGAGGTACGCCACCTCCGCCCTGACCGCGTCCTACCTGCAGTCCTGCGCGGCGGCGGAGGACGTCCCGCTGCAGTACTTCGCCAGCAGGAACGACATCCCGTGCGGGAGCACGGTGGGCCCGATGGTCGCCTCACGCCTTGGCATGCTGGCCGTCGACGCGGGTGATCCGATGCTCTCGATGCATTCGATCAGGGAATGCGCCGGGACGATGGATCACGGATGGATGACCGCGCTCCTGGCCAGGCACCTCTCCGGCTCGGTACCCTTCAGGGTGCCGGGGCTCCCGGGGCCACCGGGCGTCAGACCAGGTCCATCCTCCTGAACCTGAGGGCCGAGAGAAGGACGACCACGCCGCTCCAGACGGCCGCATAGGCCACCTGCCATACGGGGGGCATCCCCCCGACCCCGACGAATGCCATGAACTGCTCCGATGCGGCGTTCAGGGGCTTCATGCCGTACATGGACAGCCTGAGGAGGGGATCGGCCGGGAAGACGAGGAAGCTGACCAGGGAGGCGGTCCGGAAGACCGTCTGCGCCGCTCCCGCGGGAAGGGCGTCCGCGACCTGGCCCATGCCGCCCAGGAAGTTGGCCATGCCGGCGATGGCGAGGCAGATGATGATCGAGGCTATCCTCGGGGTCAGCAGAGAGAAGAGCGTCACCAGGGAGAGGTTGACGACCGTCCACATCAGGGGGGCGAGGATCGCGGCGGGAAGGCTGGCCGGCGTGTAGGAGAGGGTCGATCCGACGAGCAGGGCGGTGCCGTGGAACAGCACGATCGTGATGAGGAGGCAGAGGAAGAGGGAGGCCAGGGTCATCCCTGCGAAGAAGCCGTTGCGGGAGACGGGCTGCGCCGCCCAGAAGCCGGCCCTGCCGGCGGATATCTCCTCGGGCAGCAGGCAGCTACCCAGGATCACGATGAAGCCCGTGGCCAGGGTGGCTGCCATCGGGATGACCATGAAGATGATCCCCATCGCCGCCTCGACGGGCGGGGGGCCGCCCTCCGACGGAGGTGGGATCTTCGATGCCAGGAAGGCCACCAGGAGCGGATAGAGGATCGCGAGGCCGACCGAGACGATTATCACCCTGTATCGAGAGAGCTGTCCTACCCCCGATGCGAAGATCGCGGCGGTGCGGTTCACCGGCTCACCTCCGACGCCAGTCGCAGGAACAGGTCCTCCAGGCTCTCCCTCCTGGTCTCGACGGAAGTGAAGGGCAGGCCTGAAGCGGCAACGGCGGCCGTCAGCCTGCGGAAACCGTCGTCCCCCGGGAGTCCGGCCTCCACCCCGGCTCCCGACTGCACGGCCTCGAAGCCCTGTGCCGCGAGATGCGAGACCATCCCGGCCGGGGCGGTCGTAGCCACCCAGGCCTTGCCCGTGAGCCGCACCAGCGAGTCGAGCTCCCCGGACGCGACTATGGACCCGGTCCTGAGGAAGGCCGCCATCCCGCAGACCGCCTCCACCTCCCCGAGCAGATGGGAGTTGATGACCACGGTCGCGCCCTTCGCGGCCTCGGAGCGCACCATCGCCCTCAGGATGATCCTGGCCTCGGGGTCCAGGCCGTTGGAGGGCTCGTCCAGGAACAGGATGGAGGGGGACCCGGCGAAGGCGAGCGCTATGCCGCACCTCTGGACCTGTCCGCGCGACATGTCGGAGAAGCGCCTTTCGATCAGCTCCGGGCAGTGAAGCTCCTCGAGCCGCTCCACGAGGTCCTCCCGGCGGCCCTCCCCGCGGACACGGCACAGATGGCGGTGCAGCAGCGCAGGATTCAGCCTGCCCGGGAAGCGGATGATCTCCGGGAGGTAGCGAACCGGCATCCTCGATCCGGGATCGCGGCTGTCAACGCCGAGCAGGAGCGCCCGGCCCGAATCCGGCCTCACGAGCGAGAGCACGGCCTTCATGAAGGTGCTCTTCCCTGCGCCGTTGCTCCCGAGCAGGGCGAAGACCGAGCCGCGGGGCACCTCGAGATCCATGGGGCGGAGGGCCTGGATGCGGCCGTACCTCTTGGACAGGCTCTCGACAAGGAGGGCTGGAGGATGCATAGCTTTGGCCGATCTTTGAGGTTTCCTGAGCTCCTGCGTCGGGGGGAACATTGACAAACGCCGGCAACCGCACAAGAGCGGCCGTCGCGACAGCTGCCGGGATCGCGCTCACATGGCTTCTCCTGGGCGGTCCCTCCGGAGACATCGGCAATCGGGCCGGAGCCGTCATGGCGTCCCTCGCCTCCGCGGACCGCGGCCTGGCGGCGCTTGCCGCCCTTCTCTACGCCGGGAGCATAGCCCTCCGGGCCGTCCGTCTCGTGCTCCTCTCGGAGGGGAGGGTGGGGCGGGGGAAGGCCCTGCCGCTCACCGCCCTCCATGCCGGCCTCGGCCACCTCCTCCCGGTCAGGCTGTCCGATCTCGCCCTGGTGGGCCTCCTCCGGGGCTACGCCTCCCTGCCCGCCGGCGAGGGCACGGGCGTCGTCATACTCTCCAAGCTGCAGGACCTCGTCTGCCTGGGCCTGGTGGTCTCGGCGGCCGTGGCCGCAGGTGCTGCGGGAAGCCTCGTCCCCTTCGCCCTGATATCCATCGCGGCCGGCGTGGCCGGGCTCGCCGCAATGCCGATGCTGCTGGACAGAGCAGGATTCGTCCGCAGGATCCCCCTCGTCGGCCCCGGTGCGGGCAGGTTCCTCGAGAACCTCAGGAGCTCCTCCTCCATCTGGAGGCGCGGGAGGCTCGGGTTCGCCCTGTCGGCGGCGGCCTCGCTCCTGGCCTGGGTGCTCAAGCTGTCGATGTTCGTGGCCCTGGCGAGGGCGGTGGGACTGGTCGAGCCCCCCGTCTGGCAGATCTTCTTTGCCGGTGCGGTGACCGACCTTATAATGGCCCTGCCGGTTCACGGCCTGTTCAATCTCGGGACGGCCGAGGCGGGATGGATGGCCGGATTCACGCTGGTGGGCGCCACCGGCGACAACCTGGTGACCGCCGGATTCGGCGTCCACCTGATCTGGATGTCATTGGCGATCGTGTTCATGCTGACATCGCTGGCATTCCTCGGACCGAAGGCCCCACCCCGGTGAGGGGCGGAGGCGGGCCCGTCACGATCGTGGGCGCCGGCGTGGCCGGTCTCGCCCTTGCCGAGCGGCTCTCTTCGTCTGGCCGCAGGGTCACGGTCGTCGAGCGGGAGGATTCGCCGGGCGGCCTGGCACGGACATTCGAGCACGACGGCTTCAGGTTCGACATCGGTCCGCACCGCTTCCACACCGTCGACGCGGGGGTCCAGGCCTATCTCGAGGATGTCCTCGAAGGCCGGATAGCCAGGATACCCCGGTCCAGCAGCGTCTACCTCGGAGGCCGGTACCACGACTGGCCCCTCACGCTCCCGGGCGTCACCAGGCTCCCTCCGCGCATGCTCCTCTCATGCCTCCCGGACCTGTTCCGCAGGAGGGGAGGGGCCGAGCCGGCATCGTTCGCAGGGCACATCATCTCCCGCTACGGCAGGAACCTCTACCGCCACTTCTTCCGCGACTACACGAGGAAGTTCACGGGTCTGGACCCCGAGGAGCTGCACACCGACTGGGCCGCCGCCGGGGTGGACAGGGCCGTGATCGACAGGAGGGTCAGGGCCGACAGCCTCGCATCCCTCGCCCGGAGCCTGCTGCTCCCCAGACCCGTGTCCACGAGCTTCATCTACCCGGCGCAGGGCGGCATACAGGCCTTCGCGGACATCCTCGCGGCAAGGGTGACCAGGGCCGGAAGCGAGATCATGCTCTCCACACGGGCCTCCGGCATAGAGACCGCGAACGGCTGCGTGAAGGGCGTCACCCTCGCGGGAGGTGGCTTCCTGGAGGCGGAGGAGGTCTACTGGTCCGCCCCCCTGAACGGCGCCGTGGAGGCCGACGGCCTGGCCTTCATGGACACCGTCGTCTTCGACGTCGCCCTGGACCGCCGCAGGCCGTTCGACTACCAGTGGTGCTATTTCGGCGAGCCGTCGACGGTCTTCAGCCGTCTGTCGATCCCGCGCAACTTCTCGGAGGACATGGCCCCGAAGGGCGCCGACAGCATCGTGGTGGAGATATCCTGCCGCAGGGGGGATGAAGTCTGGGAGGCGCCGGAGTCGATACTGCCCAGGGTGCTGGACGACCTGGAGAGAGTCGGGGCGATCGATCCCGGCGGAGTGGTCTTCTCGATCCCGCACCGGATACCGGAGACCTACCCCCTGTACTCCCTCGACTACAGGGAGAGGCTGTCCGAAGTCTCGCCGCCCGCCGGCCTCCATCTCCTCGGAAGATGCGGTTCCTTCTGGTACAACAATATGGACCACTCCATATCGCAGGCCCTCGCCATGTCCCGGGGCGAACTCGTCCGGCGGGACTTCTGGAAGGCTCCCGGGCAGCAGTCCACTTGACGGCACGATGACCGGCCGGTCATTCTCCAGTCGTGCGGGCGCAGGAAGGCGGTGCGAATCCGCCGCGGTGGCGCCACTGTAACCGGGGACCGGGCTCCATCATGCCACTGCCCCCGAGGGGCGGGAAGGCGGAGCCAGGGAGGATCCGGAAGTCAGGATACTGCGCCGCGCGTGAAGCGAGGGTAGTCTCTCCGCTCCAGGGAGATCCTCCGCGTCCGCCTCCGTCCGCACGGAACGGAGGCCTTTCTGCATCTGCAGCTCTTCATGTCGGTGATCCTCGTCTCTGCGCCCAGGGTCATCGACGATTCCGGCAATCCGGTGGCGGGAGCCCTCTTCGAGTCGGCCACGGGGCGGATCTGCCCGAGCGACTCCACAGGGACCTTCGCCTCCGATCCCGAGGGCGAAGGGACGGTCAGGGCCCTCGGCTACGAGCCATGGTCGGGGACCGTGGGGCCTTCGACCACCGTGGTGCTCCGGCGAGCGCCCCTGCAGAGCGGCGTCCTCGTCGAGGTCAGGGCCGCCGCCCCCGGGCCGGCCGAGGGCTCCCTCTCATCGAGCGAGATCGGCTCCGGGCACATCTCCAGCCTGGAGGGCACGGGCATCCACTCGATAGGGGCCAGGGTGCCCGGCCTCGTGCTCAGGGAGTACGGAGGCCCGGCATCGGTGCTCTCGATATCCGTGAGGGGCTCCGACCCCTCACAGGTCTCGTGGACGGTCGACGGACACCGGCTGAGATCGGCGATGGACGGTGGAATCCCCTTCCTGCTCGATCCGGACCTCTTCGCAGGCATGAGGTTCGCACGGGGAGGCTCTTCCGGCTTCAGGGAGGGGGGTCTGGCGGGGACGGTCGATCTCATGCCCGCCTCCCCTTCGACGCCGCCCGGTCTCCGGCTGAGGGCCGACTCCCGCGGGGGCGGCGGGGCGGTCACCGGTTTCACACTCGGAGGCATCTGCAGGTTCACCCTTGCGGCCTCGGCGCTCAGGGGACCGCAGGACGCCTCCGGAAGGTCCCTTTCGCTGCTTTCGACCATCCACCCCCCCGGCGGCGCGCGGCTCGGGCTCCTCGTCTGCTCCTCGCGAGGCGGATCCGAGAGCCCTGACTGGTCACCTCCCACCGATGCCTCTATCGACAGGGGATCCATCGACGCATGGATCGCGACCGGGGCGGGAGGCGTCACCCTCCGGGCCGGGGCGCACGCCGGCTCCGTCTACTACCGCGGAACGACCCCCACGCCCGTCGACGACAGGAACACCGACCTGTCCTCCGAAGCCTCGGTCTCTCTGGCGGCGCCGGCCGGGCCCGCCGCGCTGCTGTTCGAGGCCGACGCCATGACGGAGGGGGTTTCGGGGACATCGCTGGGCGGAAGGGTGAGGAGCACGGCGGGAACCGGGATCTCGGCCGCGGTGCCGGCCGGCCCCCTCTCGCTCGACGCGACGGGACGACTCGAGGCCTGCACGGGGGAGGGCCCCGGCCTCGGAGCGAGGGCCTCGGCAAGGCTCCTTCTCGCCGACGGCCTGGTCATGACCGGCATCTCCGCCGCCAGGAGCTTCAGGCGCCCGACATTCAACGACCTCTACTGGCCCGCGGATCCCTTCGCCGAGGGCAACCCGGGGCTGGACACGGAGACATCGGCCGAGATCGAGCTCGTGCTGGCCGTGGAGGCGGGCTCCTTCAGCGCGGATGTCGCCCTGTACACCGCCCGGGTCGAGGACATGATCGCCTGGGCCCCCGGCGCAGGCGGAATCTGGACGCCCGGGAACATCCTCGAGGCCTCCAAGCGCGGGATCGAGGCCTCGGCCGCCGCGGGGGCCGGGCATCTCTCCCTGGCGGCCACCTTCTCCCTGTCCCGGACCGTCGACGAATCGCCGGGCTCAGTCAACGAGGGCGGCCAGCTCCCCTACAGGCCGATGTCGACCTGGGGGGTCGACGCGGCGCTCGACATGGCCCCGTTCGACGCCCATCTCGTCGTAACTGGCACCGGCCGCCGCTTCATAAACGCATCCAACACCCTCTCGCTCGAGGGATACGCACTACTCGGCGCCGGGCTCCGCTGGAGGCCGACGGATGCGACGGGCCTGGCCCTCACGGCATCGAACATCCTGGACGAGGAGTACGAGGAGAGCAACGGCTTCCCGGGGAGGGGAGCCACTTTCGGCGTCGAGGTGCAGCTCGGCGCGGGGGAGGAGATCTAGGGTGTACAGAGGTCCTGTGCTTGCGGCATTCGTGGTGCTGGCCTGCTCCTGTGGAGACGCGACGGGGCCCTCGGGGCCCGGCGAGGGTTCCGTCATCGCCTGGTTCAACGGCCTCGGAGCCTCCGTGGACCTCTTTTTCACCGGCGACGGGACGCTCGTCGGCCAGGCCTTCGTCACGGGTGAGGCTCCCAACGACATCGTCCCCCTCGGCGGCGGGATCTTCGCGGTGGTGAACTCCCTCTCCTCCACGGTGGCCTTCTTCGATTCCGGGCAGCCTGGCGCGATGCTGGGCGAGGCTGTCCTGCCGGCCGGATGCAATCCCTACCAGGCCTGCGAGCGGGAAGGCATCCTGCTCGTCACCGGGCTGACCAGCGGGAGCGTCTATTCCGTCGACCCGGCCACCCTGGCCGTGACCGAGGAGTTCACGGGCCTCCCCAGCCCCAGCGGGATCGCCGCCGCCGACGGGCTGGTATTCGTGGGCTGCGCCAACTGGCCCGTGGCCGGAAGCCACGGGACGATCGTCATCGATCCCGGGTCGGGCGAGACGGTCGACACCATCGCCACCCCCGAGAACACCCACACGCTGCGCTACTTCCCGCAGACCGGGATGGTCCACGCCTTCTCGACCACCTACACCGGGGACGGAGCGGTGACGATCATCGATCCCGCGAGCCTCTCCATCACGGCAGTCGTCCCGACGGGGGGGACTCCCGGGCCCTCCGCCCGCAGCGGCGGGGTCTTCTACAGCGGAGACGGATGGTCCTCGACCGGCGTCTTCGCCTACGACGAGACGGGGGACTTCGAGACCCTGGAGGCCGGATGCGGGGTGACCGGCGTCGCGGCTCTCGGCGACACGCTCTTCCTGACCTCGTTCGATTCCGACGCCGTGCTCGTGTTCGACGCAGGGGGATGGACCCCCCTGGACACCCTGCAGGCGGGCGACGGGCCCCAGGGGATAGCGCTGGTCGAATAGTCACCGCGCAGCTCCCCGTGTTATCATCATCGCTCCGGCGCACGCCGGTCACGACCGTGGAGGGCTGACCTGAGATGCGTACCCTGTGCGACATGCATGTCCACTCGATGTACTCCAAGGCGACCGGCTACTGGTTCCTGCGGGCGCTCCAGGCCCCCGAGAGCTACACCCCCCCCGAGCTCGTCTACGAAAGGGCGCGCGAGCGTGACATGACGTTCGTGACGATCACCGACATCAACAGCATCGAGGGCGTGTCGCGGATCCTCCACCTCCCCGGGGTCTTCACGGGCGGCGAGATACGCACCTACCTGCACGAGAGCAGGAACCCCCTGCACATCCTGGTCTACGGGTTCGATCCCGCCGACCACGACGAGATGATGCGCCTCAGGGACTCTTTCGAGGACCTGTCGGAGTTCCTCGTCGACCGGGGGATACCCTTCGCCTTCGCACACCCCTTCCACTTCGAGGGCTCGCCCATGGCCTACGGGGACTTCTGCAGGGTCGTGAGGACCTGCCCCCTCATCGAATCGATGAACGGCACCAGGCTCGGAGGAGAGAACGAGCTCGTCGCCCCGCTGGTCCGGGCCATCCGGGGCGATCCCGGGTTCCAGGGCTTCACCGGGGGATCCGACGACCGGTGCGGCAAGTTCATCGGCCAGACGCACACATCCGTGGAGGAGGCGCTCGACCCGGCGGACTTCCTCCGCAGGCTCACCGCATCCGGCGGGACTCCCGGCGGATCGGGCGGGAACGCCGTCAGGTCGGCCTACTCGGCCTATTCGATTGCGTACTCGTTCTACAGGGAGAGGATGCAGGCGCAGCAGCTGCCGGTCTTCGCCGCGGCGGCCGCCGACAGGCTGTTCGGAGTCGAGCCGGGCGGTCCGCCGACTCTCTGGCAGAAGGCGGACATGGCGCTCCACGAGATGTACCACAGGGCGTCGAGGAGCGGGGACCCGGGTCCGGAGAGCTTCATACTCGCGGAGCTGCTGGAGGTCGGCAAGGACCTCTGGTCCAAGGGGAGGCCCAGGGAGGACATCGACGAGAGGACCTACAGGATATTCAGCAGCACGACCAACAGACTGCTCGACAGGTTCGGGGCGCTCCTGGTCCGGAGGATGGCCGACGGCAGGCTCCTCGAAGCCTTCGAAGCCCTCTCGGCCCTGCTCCCGGTCATGCTCCTCAATGCACCCTACCCCATGGCATACTTCAATCTGCGAAAAGGCAGAAGGGCGGCCCGGGAGTTCTCCGAGCGCACCCCGGGATGCTCCCTGCCGAAGGGTTCCGGCGCGAAGGCCTGGTTCACGGACACCATCGACGACCTGAACGGAGTCTCGCGAACGCTACAGCAGTTCAGCAAGCTGTCCGTGGAGCAGGGGAGGAGGCTGGCGGTCGTCGCCTGCCAGGGGAGACCCCTCTCCTTCGAGGGGTGGGTGGTGAACTTCCCTCCGGTGAGGGAGTTCCAGGTGCCCGACTACGAGAGCAAGTCCCTCTCCGTGCCGCCCTTCCTGGACCTCCTCAGGTTCGTGGACGAGAACGACTTCGAGGCCATCTACATCTCCACGCCCGGCCCCGTCGGCCTCACGGGCCTCGCGGTGGCGAAGCTTCTCGGCATACCGGCCGTCGGCATCTACCACACCGACTATCCGCGCCACGTCAACCAGATATCCCGCGACAGCCACATGGGCGAGTTCGCCGCGGCGGCCATGGGCTGGTTCTACACGGCGACCGACCTCGTGATGGTCCCCAGCCGCTACTACATGCGCGAGCTGGAGAACCTGGGGATCCCCCCGCGCAAGATGACCATCTTCCCCCGGGGCATCGATCTCGAGGCCTTCTCCCCGGTCTGGCGGGACGAGGCCTTCTTCCAGAGGCACGGCGGCTCTCCCGGGTCGACACGGCTCCTCTACGTGGGCAGGGTCTCGCGCGAGAAGGACCTGGACGTACTGGCCGAGGCGTTCCTCGCCGCCAGGGGAAGGGTGCCGGACCTGGAACTGTTCGTCGTGGGGGACGGACCCTACCTCGGCGAGCTCAACACCCGGCTGAGCGGCAGGGGGTGCAGGTTCTGCGGGGTCCTGCGGGGCGCGGACCTGTCGAGGGCCTACGCCTCCGCCGACCTGTTCGTCTTCCCCAGCACGACCGACACCTTCGGGAACGTCGTCCTGGAGGCGCACGCCTCCGGTCTCCCGGCCATCGTGACCGACATGGGCGGGCCCATGGAGATAATCGTGCCGGGGGAGACCGGTCTGGCAGTCCGAGGCAGGGACCAGGGCGCCCTGGCCGAGGCGATCGTCAGGCTCTCGACAGATGGGGCCATGCGTAGACGTATGTCCTTGCGCGCCAGAGAGCTGGCAACTTCCAGGACATGGGCTAAGGCATTCGGGCAGGTCTGGGAGGCCGCCGGCGCAGGGATCGGCCGGGAGGAACGGGAGGAGCCCGGGACCGGATCGCGCTGATCCCGCCCCGCACCGGGAGACGGTGGTCGGGGCGGCCGGATTCGAACCGGCGACCCCCTGCTCCCAAAGCAGGTGCGCTACCGGACTGCGCCACGCCCCGATCAGCCGATTCTAGAACCCCCGGACGGCTTCGTCTACCTTCGAGCTGCCCGCGGGCAGCGTTGACTCGCGGCGTAACCCGGACGATCTTCGCATCGTAGAGCCACCGAGGTGAACCCACCGCAACCCGGAGTCTGACGAAATGACCAGAACGTGCCTGCTCCTCGCGGCAGCCGCAGTCTGCGCCTCCGCCGGCCATTCGGTCTGGATCTCGCCGGTAGGCCTGCCGGACGCGAGATATCTCGAGAGCCGCGGGTTCGACATCGAGTCCTTCCGCGACTCGAGGGCCAGGATCTATGTGGACGATGCCGGGGAGGACATGCTCAGGGTGCTGGGCTACATGCCGATGCGGGAGGACTGCCCCGAGCCCCTGCTGCCGTATCCCTCGATCACGGCGATCAACGACTCGCTCGACGCGCTGGTCTCCCGACACCCCGACATCTGCAGGCTGGAGACGATCGGCTACTCGGTGCAGGGCAGGCCCATCATGGCCGTCGTCGTCTCGGACAACGTCGGGGCGGAGGAGGTCGAGCCCGAGCTGAGGCTCGTCGGAGCCATACACGGCGACGAGAAGACCAGCGCCATGGTCGCGCTGACCTACCTCCAGAACCTGGCTGACAACGCGGCCACGAGCCCAATGTGCTCCCACATCGTCACCACGGCAGAGACCTGGGTGATCCCGGTGATGAACCCCGACGGGTACGCCGGCAATACCAGGTACAACGCCAACAGCGTCGACCTCAACAGGAACCTGAGCTACATGTGGCAGCCCGGGGGGGGAGGGGGATCGAGCCCGTTCTCCGAGGTCGAGACCCAGGCCCTCAGGGACGTCACGATGAAGGAGTGGCCGGCCCTGACGGGGCTCGAGAACCCCTTCTGCGCCAGCCTCTCGCTGCATGGGGGGGAGGCCTGCTTCAACTACGTCTGGAACTACAGCTCGGCCTCCGTCCAGGACACCATGCTAATCGTCCAGATGGGGGCGGACTACGCTTCGCTCTGCGGGATACCCGGCTTCTGGGTCACGGAGGGCTGGGCCTGGTACATCATTACCGGCGACGT
This sequence comes from uncultured bacterium, assembly GCA_964603785.1. Lineage (GTDB taxonomy): Bacteria > Fermentibacterota > Fermentibacteria > Fermentibacterales > Fermentibacteraceae > CAZRWD01. Next base: position 397,518 of record CAZRWD010000001.1, on the reverse strand, counting down.
CAACGACTGGAGCTACGGCGAGTACGGGGGGATCGACCACACCATAGAGGTCCATTCCAGCAAGCAGTACTCCGACTGGCCATGGGTATGCGCAGCTCACTACATGTCCATGCTGGACTTCTACAGGCAGAGCACGTTCGGGATCTGGGGAACCGTCACGACGAGCCTGGGCGCCCCTCACGACGCGAACATCCAGATAACGAGGACCGACACGCCCGACAGCCAGCCGCTGCGCTTCTGCCGTACGGACGTGACGCTCGGCGACTATGCCAAGCCGCTCCTGCCCGGCACCTACCAGGTCACCGCCTCGGTGGCCGGATTCCCGCCGCAGACGGTCACGGGAGTCGCGGTCGGCCCTGAACAGCGGGTCGAGGTCAGCTTCGTCTTCGACCCGGCAGGCGTCGGCGGGGGGCCGGAGGGCTCTCTCCCGGTCTCGATCGCCGCCTCCTCCAATCCCTCCTCGGGCCCGGTTGATCTCTCGTGCTCCTGTGGACTTGAGGGAAGGCTCTCGATTTACGATATTTCGGGCCGTTCGGTCTTCGCCGCCGACATTCCGGCGGGCGCATCGACAACGACCTGGGACGGGAAGGCTTCGAACGGCGCGGCCGTTCCACCGGGTGTCTACATCGCGAGGCTGGCGGACGGGACCGGGGCTGCGACGCTCAGGCTGGTCCGCCGGAACTAGGAAAGGTTCACCGATGGCGCACAAGAAATCAGGATCGAGCTCCAGGAACGGCCGGGACACCGCGGGCAAGAGGCTCGGCGTGAAGGCCCACGCCGGCAGCTTCGTGACGGCCGGCACCATCATCGTCAGGCAGAGGGGGACCAACATCCATCCCGGCTCCAACGTCGGCGTCGGATCCGACTACACCCTCTTCGCGAAGTCCGACGGAGTAGTGAGCTTCCATACCGCCGGCTCGAGGAAGGTCGCATCGGTCCTCCCGGAGTAGCCTCCATGCTCCATGCCGATCTCCTGCTGGTTCACGCGGGCCAGCTCCTCGTGCTGCCCGGAGGGGCGGAGGCGAGGAGGGGTCCGGGCGCCGGGCGTCTGGGAATCGTCACCGACGGGGCCATGGCCGTACGCGACGGGAAGGTCGTCTGGACCGGACCGTCCGCAGAGGTCCCCAAGGAGGCCCAGGCCTGCCGCCCCAGGATCCTCGACGCGGGCGGCAGGGTTGTAAGCCCGGGCTTCGTGGATCCCCACACCCATCCGGTCTTCCGCGGCACGAGGGAGAAGGAGTACGCCGCCCGTGCCGAGGGCAGATCCTACATGGAGATAGCCGCGGAGGGCGGGGGCATCGCCTCCACCGTCCGGACGACCCGCTCCGCCACCGACTCCGAGCTGGCCGCAGCGCTCCGGCGTCACCTGGACTGGATGCTGGCCTCGGGGACCACCACCGTGGAGGTCAAGAGCGGCTACGGGCTGGATCCCGAAACGGAGATCCGGAGCCTGAGGGTGGTGCGCGATGTCGCGGCCTCCCGCCCCGGGCAGACACTGGTGCCGACCTTCCTCGGACCACATGCGCTCCCGCCGGACTGGACACGGGGCTCCTCCGAGTTCATCGACATGATGATAGGGGAGGTCCTGCCCGTCGTGGCGCGCGAGAACCTCGCCGAGTTCGCCGACGTCTTCTGCGAGGAGGGCGCCTTCACGGCGGAGGAGAGCGGCAGGTTCCTCCGTGCCGCCGCCGCGGCCGGGCTCAGGCCCAGACTGCACGCAGACGAGTTCACGGACGGGGGAGGGGCCGCTCTCGCAGTGGAGGTCTCCGCCAGCAGCGCAGACCACCTTCTGAGGATATCGGACGAGGGACTCTCCGCACTCGCCGCATCCGGGACGGTCGCCGTGCTCCTCCCCGGCACCGCCTTCTTCCTGGGCCTGGACTTCCCCGACGGCAGACGGTTCCTGGACAGCGGAGCGGCCGTAGCCCTCGCGACCGACTTCAACCCCGGGAGCTGCTACTGCACCTCCATGCCTTTCATCATCAGCACGGCGATCGCACGGTGCGGATTCACGGTCGAGGAGGCGCTGACCGCCGCGACGGCGAACGCAGCCGTCTCGCTCGGCCTGGGTGGCCGCAAGGGCACCCTCGCCCCCGGGGCCGACGCCGACTTCATAGTCTGGGACCTGGACGACTACAGGGGGATACCCTATCACCTCGCAGCGCCCGATATTCAATCGGTTCACTGGGCGGGGCGCACCGTTCTCGATGTCGGGGGCGCATGCTCCGCCGCGGAGGATGATGGCTGACGTCTCCCTGAAGAAGAAGGCGCACGACCTGCTCCAGAAGGGCAAGCTGGACAGCGCTCTGCGCGTGTTCCTCGCGGTCCTCCAGGAGGACCCGGAGGAGGCCTCCGTCCACAACAGCACGGGCGACGTGCTCCTCAAGCTGAAACGCAAGGAGGAGGCGCTCGAGCACTTCGCCACCGCGGCGGAGCTGTACCTCAGGGACGGCCTTCACATGGTCGCCCTCTCCGTCAGCAGGAAGGCCATCAGGTCCGAGCCGGACTTCGCGATGGCTCACTACATCATGGGCGCCTGCTTCGAGGAGCAGGGCAAGCCAGACCAGGCGCGCAGGGAGTACATCTCCTACCTCAAGGCCAACCCCGACAAGACCAGCCCGCATGTGCTCAACGCCCTCACGGCGCTATCCAGGCTCGACCCGGAGGACAGGAACTGGGTCCTCAGACTGGCGAGGGTCGCGTTCGTCCAGAAGAAGGAGGGCATACTCGACCGCTGTGTCTCGATGGCCGCCGAGAGAGGCTTCCCGGAGCACCGCAAGATGGTGAAGATGCTGGACGAGCTCCGCGCCGAGATGAAGCCGGAGCAGCCGGAGGAGGAGATACAGATCGAGCAGGTCCTCTTCGACTCGGACGACTTCGTCGAGGCCGAGGAGGTGGAGGAGGCCCGCCCCAGGAAGAGGATCGGGGAGTACTTCGTGGCGGACGGCCTGCTCAAGGCGAGCGACGTCCTCCGCGCCCTCGAGGTGCAGGTCCAGGCGAGGGACTACAAGCGCCTCGGCGACGTCCTGGTGGACATGGGTCTCGTCTCCGTCAGGCAGGTGCGCGAGGCGCTGTCGAAGCAGGTGGCCGACATGAAGCAGCGGCTCGACAGGCGCCCGGGCGACGCCCTGGGCTACGTCGAGCTCGGCAACCTCCTCCTCGACGTCAGCGACTTCTACGGAGCGGTCGAGGCCTACCTCAAGGCGGCCGAGATATACAGGGCCACGGGCAGGGAGAAGATGGTCTTCGAGCTCCTCGAGGGAGTGCTCGACATCTGTCCCGAATCCCTCGCCGCGGCGAGGGAGCTCGTCAGGATCCGCCTCTCCCTGGGTCCGGAGGGGCAGGCGAGGTCCCTCTACCGCCTCGCCGTGGCCTACCTGCTCAACGACAGCCCGCACGAGGCGGTCGCCGCGCTGGAGGCGTCGGTACAGGCCGATCCGGGCTTCGGGATGGCGGCCACGCTGCTCGAGGGCGTCAGACCCGGGCTGGCGGACATCGACAACTACGCGGACATCGCCTCGATACTCGCCGACATCGACAGGCTCTTCGACGCCGACTCCGCGAGGGCGCTCGCGTCCCTCGTCAAGGAGTTCCAGGACGGCATAAAGGATGCCGTGGCGGTCGACGACTACGGCACGCACTACGACCTCGGGATAGCCTACAGGGAGATGGGTCTCCTCAGGGAGGCGGTGGCCGAGTTCACCCAGGTGGTCTCGAGCCCCGACCACAGGATCAAGGCCCGGGAGATGCTCGGACGGTGCTTCCACGACATGGGGAGGTACGACGAGGCCGAGGAGCACTTCCAGAAGGGCCTCAGCCTGGCGGGCAGGGATGTCACTTCCCAGGTCGGCTTCCACATCCACCTGGCCCGTGTGTACGAGGCCACCGGACGCAAGCGCCAGGCCGAGGCCGAGAGGAAGGCTGCAGGCAAGCTCGATCCGGTGCTCGCGCACATCCAGGACAGCATCGAGTGACCCCCTTCCCCGGAGGTCTCCGCCCGCCGGCGCAGGCCTCGGCATGCAGAACCCCCGCGACAGGCGGACCGGAGGGCGGCGCATGATAGAGAGCGTTCCCTTCTGGCTGGCCGCCGCCCTGGTGCTCGTCGCCGCATTCCTCGCCGAGGCCTCCTGGCTGCGCTGCAGGAGTGCGAGAAGGCAGGCGGACACCCTGAGGGCAGACCTGGATGCGGCACTCGCCGAGCTCGAGCAGTCGGGACGCATCAGATCCGAGCTGCTCTCGCGCATAGGGCAGTCCCTGAGGAAGCCGCTGGAATCGATCAAGACGGCCACCGAGGAGATGACCAGGCCCCTCGAGTGCCCCGACTGGATGAAGGACCAGCTGCTGCTGCTCACCCGCGAGATAGACAACATCTCCAAGTTCATCGACCTCATCGGCGAGATAGTCGCGCTCGACAGGATGAAGTCGGAGTCCTCGAGCCCCCTCCTCTCGAAGGAGGAGGTCGTGGACCTCGAGAAGCTACTCTCGGAGACCGTCCAGGAGGCTTCCGGAAGGCTGGCCGAGCGAGGGATCTCGCTGGCCGTCGCCATGGACCGGGCCGTCCGCGTCAGGGGTGACGCGGGATACCTCCGCCAGGCGATGGACTCGCTGGTGCAGGAGACGGAGCGCTTCGCCGGAAGGGGGAGCATCGTCCACGTGGATCTGTGCTCCGAGGAATCGATCGCAAGGATCACTCTGGACTTCCGCGGCCCCGGCGACCCCGATGCCGCATCCTCGGTCCTCTCGCTGGAGCTGGCGCGGCAGATACTCGCCGGCCACGGCGGATGGCTGCAGGAGGGGGCGCGGAATGGCCAGTTCACCGTCGAGATACCCGTGGCCTCGGAGATCCCGGGGGCCGGGACGGAAGAGGGCGATGAACAGGTCGATCTTCAGGAAGTATGACATAAGGGGGGTCTTCCCCGGGGACCTCGACGAGACCACGGTGAGGGGCATAGGCGCGGCAGTCGGCCGTCTGGCCGGACCGGGAGGCCGCCTGGCCGTCGGCAGGGACTGCAGGGCCTCCGGGGGATCCCTCCTCCGAAGCCTATCGGAGGGCGCGATCTCCGTCGGATGCAGGGTCATCGACCTGGGAGTCCAGACCACCCCGATGACCTATTTCGCCGCGCACACGCTCGGTACGGAAGCCACAGTCATGATCACCGGAAGCCACAATCCTCCGGAGTACAACGGCTTCAAGATCATGCAGGGGCTCCGGACGCTTGCCGGGGAGGAGATCGAGGCACTGGCGGACTCCACGGGTCCGGGGCTGGCGCCGCCGGAGACATTCCCGGAGATGGAGCAGGTGTCGGTTCTGGAGAGCTACCTCGACAGGCTTCGGTCGGAGTTCTGCCTCGAGAGGTCGCTCAAGGTAGTCGTGGACGGGGGGAACGGCACGGGAGGCCCTCCCGCGTGCAGGCTGCTCTCAGACCTGGGCTGCAGGGTCGTGCCCCTCTACTGCGAGATGGACGGCGGCTTCCCCAACCACCACCCGGATCCGACGGTCGAGGCCAACCTCGCCGATCTGAAGAGGACGGTCCTGTCTGAGGGCGCGGACATCGGTCTGGCCTTCGACGGAGACGCCGACAGGATAGGGGTCGTCGACTCCGACGGCTCGACGGTCTTCGGAGACCGCATCCTCATCATCCTGGCCAGGGACCTCCTCGCGACCCATCCCGGAGCGGCGGTCATCACGGAGGTCAAGGCCTCCTCGGTCTTCTTCGAGGCGGTCCGCGGCGCCGGCGGCAGGCCGGTGATGTCCCCGACCGGCCACTCCCTCATCAAGCAGAGGATGTCGGAAGAGGACGCCCTCCTGGCGGGCGAGATGAGCGGGCATGTCTTCTTCCGGGACAGGTACTACGGCTACGACGACGCCCTCTACGCCGCCCTGCGCCTGCTCGAGATACTGGCCAGGACAGGCGGTTCGGTCTCCTCCCTCCTCGCCGACCTGCCCAGGCCGTTCTCCACGCCGGAGATCAGGGAGGACTGCCCCGACGGCATCAAGTTCGAGATCGTCGACCGTGTCCGGAGGATCCTGGGAACCTCCTACGAGGTCGTGGATATCGATGGGGTCCGGGTCGACTTCGGATCCGGATGGGGGCTCCTGCGGGCATCGAACACGCAGCCGGTGCTCGTGATGAGGTTCGAGGCCCTGTCCGAGCAGCTGCTGCATTCGTACGAGCGGATCATCCGCGACTGCATCGAAAGGGCGAGGAGGGATCCCGATGTCTAGACCGGTCGTCGAGGAGACCGAGAGGAGGATCGCGGAGGTCTCTCCGCGCATAGACGAGCTGAAGAGGGAGTTCGCCAGGGTCATCGTCGGCCAGCGGGAGTTCGGGCTGGGTCTCCTGACCGCCCTCTTCTGCGACGGACACGTTCTCGTGGAGGGCGTCCCCGGGCTTGCCAAGACCCTTGCGGCACGGACCCTCGCATCCTGCACGAGCGCATCCTTCTCGCGGATCCAGTTCACTCCCGACCTCCTGCCCTCCGACCTGACCGGCACCATGGTCTACCTCCCGGAGAAGGGCGTCTTCGAGCCCCGCAGGGGACCGGTCTTCACCCAGATGCTGCTCGCGGACGAGATCAACAGGGCGCCCGCGAAGGTCCAGAGCGCACTGCTCGAGGCGATGCAGGAACGCCAGGTCACCTTCGGCGGGATCACCCACCCCCTCCCGAGGCCCTTCTTCGTGATGGCCACCCAGAATCCGATAGAGCAGGAGGGCACCTACCCCCTGCCCGAGGCGCAGGTGGACAGGTTCCTTCTCAAGCTGCGCATCGACTACCCGACGAAGGAGGAGGAGCTGCAGATCCTCAGGAGGATGGGCGGAGCCGAGACGCCGACGGCGGGGGCGGTGATGGGCACCGACGAGATCAGGGCCGTCCAGCGGCTGGCTTCGGAGGTGGTGGTGGAGGACAGCATCCTCGAGTACATCGTACGGCTGGTCTCGGCCACCCGCCACCCCAGACAGGCCGGGTTCTCCGAGCTGGCCTCCCTCATCAGCTTCGGCGCAAGTCCCAGGGCGGCCCTTGCGCTGCAGTCCTCCTCCCGGGCAAGGGCGCTCCTCGCCGGCCAGGGGTTCGTCACTCCGGACTTCGTCAAGGAGGTGGCGCACGACGTCCTCCGCCACAGGATCATCCGGTCCTTCGAGGCCGAGGCCGAGGAGGTCGGGGTCGAGGAGATCATCGGGACCATCCTCGACAAGGTCCCTGTGAAATAGCCCGCACCGGAAGTGGAAAACGCGCACACGCTGCTGAAGAGGGTCAGGCGGATAGAGATATCCACACGCCGCCTCGTCGAGCAGCTCATGGGGGGCGAGTACAGGTCGGCCTTCCGCGGCAGCGGCATGGAGTTCTCCGAGCACAGGGCCTACCAGGAGGGCGACGATCCGAGGCACATAGACTGGAATGTCACGGCGAGGACCGGGCTGCCCCACGTGAAGATCTTCACCGAGGAGCGCGAGCTCCAGGTGGTGATGATGCTCGATGCCTCCGGGAGCCTCAGGTTCGGGTCCTCGAGCCTCACCAAGCAGGAGAGGGTGGCCGAGGCTGCAGCCCTGCTCGCGCTCGCCGCCGTGAGGACCGGTGACAGGATAGGGTTCCTCTCGTTCGCGGAGGACGTCCTGGAGTACATCCCGCCGGACAGGGGCCGGAACCATGCGCTGGCGGTGGTTCAGCGGATCCTATCCACCCCTGCCAGGACGGGAGGGGCCGACATCGACCGCGCCCTCGCCTTCCTCGGACGGGTCATCCACCGAAGGGCTCTCCTCTTCGTGATCAGCGACTTCCAGTTCGGGGGGGGGACGACCCTGCTCGGGGCGGCCTCGAGGAGGCACGATCTCGTGGGCATCCATGTCTTCGACCCGCGCGAGGCGAACATGCCCCCGCTGGGTCTGTTGAGGTTCAGGGACCCGGAGAGCGGGGTCACCAGGGTCGTGGACACATCCTCGCACTCATGGAGGAAGGCCTTCTCGACCAGGGTGGCCCAGAACCAGGCCAGGCGGGAGGAGCTCTCCCGCAGATGCGCCTTCGATCTCGTGAGCATCTCCACGGCAGACGACCTGGTGCTGCCCCTGAGGCGCTTCTTCGAGCTCCGCCGCAGGAGGAGGAGCCACTGATCCTCGCCGCAGCCTGCCTTGCCGCAATCCTTCCGCAGGCACTCACGGTGCCTCTGGGAAGGCCGGTCCGCATCGACTGGGACGTGCCTCCGGGCATGGCCCTGGAGGCTCTCGCCCCCTCGGACGGATGGTCGGTCCTCTCGACCGACGATTCGGGCGCGGTCATAGTGCCTCTGGCCCTGGACACGCTCCCGCTCCCGCCCCTGGCAGCATCGGGACCTGCCGACAGCATCCTTCTCGACCCGCCCGTGATAGTCGTGCAGCGGACCATGCCGGACTCCTCCTGGGCGGTGACTCCCTTCCCGGCGCCTCTATTCATGGACATCCCGCCCGGTCTGCCGAGGGACTACCTGATCCCTCTGATGTTCTGGGAGTCCTGGGGCGGGCCGGCCTCCTCCTTCCCCTTCGTCCCCGTCGCCGCGGCCGTCCTGGCCGCTGCCTGCCTCGCCTTCCTCGCCGCGCGGAGAAGGCGGGGGAGGGGGCCGGGGGCGACGGGCCCGGGCATCGCGCAGAGCCGCCGCAGTACGCTCTCCGAGATGGCGCTCGCCCTGCTCGACAGCCCCCATCTCGCCTCCGGCGACTTCACGGCGCTGTACCGCGAGATCGATCTCATACTGCGCCGGGTCGTGGAGCGCAGGTTCGGCCTGGACATGGCCGCGCTCACATACAGGCAGGCCAGGTCTGCCCTGGGTGACGGAGCGGCCGACTTCTTCCGCGGCACTTCCGACCTGGAGAGGGAGATCTCCCTCCAGCGCTACGCAGGATGGGGAACGACCCGCGACAGGGCGTCCTCCGACATCAGGAGGCTCTCGTCCATAGCAGCGGAGGCAGGTGAATGATACGCCTCGCGTTCTGGCCCGTGCTCCCCGCCTTCGCAGCCCTGGCGACCCTGGTCATCGTGCTGCGGAGGTCCTCACGGCCCGCAGCCCAGTGCTATACGGGACCCTTCGAGGCCGGCCCGGAGGCCGGAACCACGCCATTCGGCCCGTTCCTCACCTGGACGGGGCTCCTCCTGGCGGCGCTCGCGGCGGCGCGGCCGCAGAGCGGCTTCGAGAGGCTGCCGGATGCGGGCGAGGGGGTGGACATAGTCATCACCCTCGACGTGTCCACGAGCATGCTCGAGACCGACTACGTGCCCAACAGGCTGGAGGCGGCGAAGGACGCGGCGGCGACATTCCTCGAGGGGAGGCCCTCCGACCGCGTCGGCCTGGTGCTCTACGCGGCCGAGCCCCTGGCCGTGTGCCCTCCCACGCTGGACCACGGGACGCTCGGGCGCCTCATCGACAAGGCCTCCATCGGCACCCTCGAGGACGGCACCGCCATCGGCGCCGGCCTCGCGATAGCGGCGAGGGGTCTCGAGGGATCGCAGACGAAGCGCCGGGTGATCATCCTCCTGTCCGACGGGATGGAGAACGCGGGCACCGTCGACCCGATCAGGGTCGCGGAGGCCATCAGGACGCTGCACGGGGACAGCCTCAGGGTCTACACCGTCGCCATCGGCACCGAGCACAACGAGTACGGGGTGGACAGGGCGACCCTCGAGCGCATCGCGGAGATCACCGGTGGGCGCCTCTTCGACACCGGGAGCCCCAGCGACCTCGCCGAGGTGTACGCTGCGATCGACTCCCTGGAGGAATCCACACTGCCTCCCGAGGGGCTGTTCGTGTACAGGGACCTCTATCTCTCGTTCCTCCTGCCCGGCCTCGCGCTGATCCTCCTGGGAGAGCTGGTCAGATGGCGCCTGACGAAGGTCGCAGGTGACTGAGATGTTCTTCGAGAGACCCCTGCTGCTCCTGCTCTCGCTAGTCGCACCGCTCCTCTTCTGGCTCAGGTCGGTCTGGCTGGCCCGCGAGACGAAGAGGCTCAGGGAGTTCGTAAGGCCCGCCCTGTGGGAGAGGGTGGACATCGTGCCCCCTCCCGAGAGGATGCTCTCCAGGCTCCTCTGGAGCATCTCGGCGGCGCTCCTGGCCGTGTCCGCGGCCGGGCCCGCCTGGGGTGGATCGGAGGCGGTGGTGCCGGCCGGCGGCGACAACCTGGCCCTGGCGGTGGACGTCTCGGCATCCATGGCCTCGACGGACGAGGTCCCCTCCAGGCTGGGGAGGGCCGCCCTCGAGGTGATGAGGATAACCGGGAGGCTCCCCAGCGTGAGGTTCAGCCTGATCCTCTTCTCGTCACAGGCCAGGCTCGTGGTGCCGGGGACGCTGGACAGGGAATTCCTCGCCTCGAGGCTGCCGAGGAGCCCGCTAGAGGAGACATTCCTCCCCGCCGGGACCGAGCTGGGGTCGCTCGTCGACCTCATGGCCGCCTCGCTCCCCGAGGAGGAGCTCGAGACGAGGGTCGGAGTCGTGTTCAGCGACGGTGGCTTCCACGACTTCTCGCTGGAGCGCTCGGTGGAGGCGGCGAGGGAAGCCGGCCTGATCATCGTCACCGTTGGCCTCGGGGGGCCCGACTCGGTCCCGCTGCCCGACGGCGAGGGGGGCGTCAGGACGACCGCGGCGGGGGACACGATCAGGACCGCCCTCTGCGAGGAGCCCCTCAGGGAGCTCGCCGAACGCACGGGAGGATTCTATGTGCCCCTCTCCCGGACCGCGGACCTCCCAGACCTCCTCGACGAGCTGCTCGAGGGCGAGCGCACGCTGAAAGCGGAGAGGATCGCCGGCGGCTCGGGCGGCAGGAGGTTCCACGTCTTCATCCTCGCGGGCCTGGCCCTCGCGCTTGCCGCGCTGCTCCTGGAGGGGAGGAGGCGGTGATTCCGCTCGTCCTGATCCTGACCGCCGCAGCAGCGGGACCCGTCCCGCTGGCCGAGCTCTTCGCGGAGGCGACATCCCTCTACGAGGCTGGTTCCTATCAGGATGCGCTCCCCCTGCTGACGGAGATCCTCGAGAGGATGCCCCGCAGCGAGAGAGCGGCCTACAACCTCGCTGCAGACCTGATGCGGCTCTCGTCACATGCCGCCGCGGACTCGCTGCTCGCCCCGCTCTCGTCCGCCTCCTCTCCGGACACGCTGGCCTCGGCACGGTCGGCCGCCCTTCTCGGAGCATCCATCGACGCCGGGGACAGGGGGGGGGTCGAGGATGCCGCCGGGATGCTCAGGCAGCTCCTGGCCGACGGTGAGGCCCTCCCGGGGGATGCGGCGAACCTGGAGGCGGCTCTCAACTGGCTGGCACACCACCCGCCGGAGGAGGACCAGCAGCAGGATCAGCAGGACCAGGAGGACCAGCAGGACCAGGAGGATCAGGAGGATCAGGAGGATCAGGAGGATCAGCAGGATCAGGAGGACCAGCAGGATCAGGAGGACCAGCAGGATCAGGAGGACCAGCAGGATCAGGAGGACCAGCAGGACCAGGAGGATCAGCAGGACCAGGAGGATCAGCAGGATCAGCAGGATCAGCAGGACCAGGAGGATCAGCAGGACCAGGAGGATCAGCAGGATCAGGAGGATCAGCAGGATCAGCAGGATCAGCAGGACCAGGAGGATGACGGGGATTCCGTCGATCCCCTGACCGGCATGACCCAGGAGCAGGCCCGGGCCCTCCTGCAGCTGGTCGAGGAGGCTCAGCCAGGCGATTCCACGGGTGGCAGGCCCGTCGGAACCGGAGGTCCGGACTGGTGACGATCCTCGTCGCATGCGCCCTGCTGGCGCAGCCTCCCCTGCTCGACACTACCTGTCCCGACACCGTCGGGGCGGGGGAGACCTTCTCGCTCGTGATATCCACCGAGGATCCTTCCTGCAGCGTTCTAAGCAGCACCCCCCCGGCATCCTCCGGCCTCACGTTCGTCAACAGCAGGTCGATGAGGAGCACCAGCTCGATCAACGGTCGTGTGAGTCAGACGCTCACCCTCGAGCTCGTCTACATCGCGTCCGGCGAGGGGCTGCAGACCATAGGCCCTCTCCAGGTCCGCACCGGGGCCGGGGCGTTGACCCATCTCCCCGCCGAGAGCGTCTTCGTGGCTGCATCGTCCCCACAGCCGGCTGCGGCCTCGCCCAGGGGCACGCGGGTTTCGGTGGCGGGGAGGGGAGCGGCCTGGATAGAGGTCGGCGTGCCGGAAGGCCCTCTCTACCCTGGAGTTCCCTTCGCGGTGAGGTACGACCTCCTGAGCAGGGTGATGGTGAAGGACGTGGAGACCTGGTTCAGCCCGCCCGGAAACGGCACTGCCTCGGTGCTGGAGGCTCCGGAGACCCTGGTCTGGAGGGTCCAGCCTGTTGCGAGAAGGGCCCATCTGATGACACTGGAGGTCACCGCGGCATCTCCCGGGCGCACCAGCCTGCCGGTGATCCAGGCGAACGTCTGGCAGGCCGGGAGCATGTTCTTCGGCGACGGACCCGTGCACTATGTCGTGAGCGACACGGCATGGGCCGACGTCGATCCCTTCCCGGCCGGGGGCATGCCCGAGGACTTCGGGGGCCTGGCCGACAGCGTCTCGTTCCAGGTCGAGCCTGTGTCCGGAGCCGATGGGCGGGATGCCCTCGTCCTGCTCACCGCAGAAGGACCGGGAGCCCGGATGCTGCACACCCCCCCGAGGCTGACCGCCGGTGCGGGAGCGGACGTCACGGTCCTCTCCGGAGGAGCCTTCGGGGACGGAGCACGCTGGGAGATGCTGGTATCCGCGGGGGACAGCGGGACGGTCGTCATCGGTCCGGACAGCGTCGCGTGGTTCGACCGCCGCAGTCTGGAGTACAGGCATGCGCACATCGATCCCTGCACTCTGCATCTCGATGTCTCGCGGCCGCTGTTCGACCCGGAGGCGCGTGATCTCCTGTCCTCCAGGAGAAGAAACGGCAGATCCTTCCCCTACTTCGTACTCGGAGCCCTGGTACTTGCCGCGGTCCTCATCGGGATCATCACGCGTAGGTCCGGCAGCGCAGCGGCCACGGTCGCGTCGGCCGGTGATGCGGAGGAGCTTCTCACGGCCTTCGAGTGCGGCCTCGGAGAGAGGTTCTGCGGCAGGACCGGGCACTTCAGCCCCGAGATCGTCGAGGACATGATGGAGGAGGAGGGGGTTCCCCAGCTCGTCCAGAGGAGGGTGCTGAGGCTGTGGAAGGACCTGGAGAATGCCGTGTCGGCGGGAGGAGCGGGCGGGAGCCGCCTTGCGGAGCTGAGGAGGAACTGCGCCGAGGCGCTCGATGAGCTGGGCAGAAGAGAACGATAGCATCTCCCGCCCTGTCGGCCTGCTTCGAATCCCTTCCAGACGCTGCGAACTCCCCGCCTTGCGGGTTTTCCTCGATCAGATGTCGACGGTCACGCATCCGGTTTTCATATCATGCTGTATGTCAAATCGTTGCGGAGCGTGTTCCAACGATTTCAAACCCGAAGGGGTCCTCGCGGGGCGTCGGCCCGTGCGGGAAACCCGACCGGCCTCGAAAGGCTTACATCGCGTCTTGTATCATGTGGTATGTCAGACCTTTACGAAGCGTATTCCAACGATTTCAAACCCGAAGGGGTCCTCGCGGGGCGTCGGCCCGTGAGGGAAAACCGACCGGGCCCGAAAGGCTTGCATCGCGTTTTGTATCATGTGGTATGTCAGATCGTTACGAAGCGTATTTCAACGATTTCAAACCCGAAGGGGTCCTCGCGGGGCGGCCGAACATGAGCAGGCAGGGATCCCCGCCCCGAACGTCTTCCAGTTTACCATTCAGATGTTATGTAGAGTTCGGGGTGGTCTGACCTGGACATGTCGTGATCCCCGCCCCGAACGTCTTCCCGCATGCACTTCAGATGTTATGTAAGGTTCGGGGCGGCCGAACATGAGCAGGCAGGGATCCCCGCCCCGAACTTTACATAATATCTCTTATCGGACATTGTTGATCCCTCGCCCGGACCCCCCGATCCGGTCCTCCCCCTCCATCTACTGCGTCTGTTCCGCCTGTTCCAGTCGCGCCAGCAGGTAGGACTCGTATCCCGTCGTGTCTCGCTTCATCTCGAGCGAACCCTCGAGCCAGCCCCTGGCCGCGGCGAGATCCCCCTCGGCGAAGGCCAGGCGCGAGAGCCCGGTCATGGCCTCGGATGCGATCACGGGATACCGCGCCGAATCCGGGAGGATGGCCGCGTAGTGGATCCTGGCGTTGTTGAGGTCCTCTATGCCGCCGCGGTTCTCGAGGGCGACGGCCAGGTGCAGGTTGGCAGCCAGCCTGGTGAGCCTCTCGGGTCTCGCCGCCAGGAGCTGCTGCATGGTCTCGATGACCTCGTCCTCGCGGCCGAGGAGGATCCCGGCCTTGGCGGCCAGGATCGCGGCCCTCCGGCCCCAGCTTCGGTTCTGGTTCCTGCTGTAGACGTCGCTGGCCAGAGCGTAGACCTGGGTCAGGGCTCCCGTCGCGTCCTGGTTCCTCCCGGCGACGGCCAGCTGCTCGGACTGCTCGAAGATCATCTCCGCCAGCAGGTACTGGGCCATGGCATCGGCGTTCTGCTGCCTCCGGGTGTTCACTATGCTCTGTCCGACCACGATGAGCAGGAGCAGAACGGCACATCCGACGGCGACCTCCTTGAGGTGGCCCCTGACGAAGAACCAACCCTTCATGAGGTTCTCGCCTACGGGGTCCCTCTTGAGCTCCGTCTTCGTGAGCTTCTTCCTGGTTCTGTGGGCCATCAGTCCTCCTCGGGCTTCCCGGGCCCGGTCAGGCGGCGGAGAGCCTCCGCCGTGCGTTCGGCAAGTTCCTCCAGGGTGGTCCCCGGTCCGTTGGGGACAATCCAATCTGCCTTCCCCGCCTTCTCCGTCAAGGGCGCCTGCAGATCGAGCCTGGCCTCCGCGGTCGCGCGGGGTATCGAATCCCTCTCCATGGCCCTCCGGATGCAGGTCTCCCTGTCGCAGGAGATCACGATGACGGCGTCGAGGCATCCATCGAGACCCATCTCGTATATCAGGGCGCCCTCCAGGACGAACACGCCGTGTTCGACGCGCAGCTCCGCAGACCTGGCCGAGACCCATCTGCGCATCCTCGGGTGCATCACGGAGCACAGCGCCCTCATGGCGGCCGGATCGGCGAATGCCAGTCGGGAGAGACGCCTGCGCGCCTGCGTGCCGTCCAGCGGCTCGAGGCCGGGCACGCCGAGGGCCTCCGAGACAGCCCTCCTCACCGCCCGCTTCTCAAGGAGCCTGTGTCCGAGGGCATCCAGGCTGCACACGCCCCGGACGAAGCCCTCGATCGACGAGGCTGCGGCGCTCTGGCCGGATCCCGTCGCTCCGGTGATCCCGATCAGCACGGCCACCCCGGGTCCTCGTCGACGATGATGTCCCCCGGCGAGGGGCGGAATCCGATCCTGTCCCCCGGTCCGGCCCCGGCGGGTGCGAGGACCGGCACATAGTCGTCCGAGATGCCGACCAGCCGGCCGTCCTTCATCCTGTCCTCCACTATCACGTCGAGAAGCATCCCCGCCCTCGCCATCCTCGCGGCGGTCCGCCTCCGGCGGGAGGCGGCCCTCAGGGCGGACGCCCTGCGCCTCGCCGTCCCGCCGGGCACCCGGTCCCCCATCCTCTCCGCCCGTGTACCGGGCCTGGGCGAGAACGGGAAGACATGGGCATAGTCCAGCAGACCCTCCTCGAACAGGGAGAGCGTCTCGTCGAACTCGCCGTCGGTCTCCCCGGGGAACCCCGTCAGGAGGTCGGCGCCTATCATCGCGCCCGGAATCATCCGTCTGGCCATTCGGAGAACCCCGCGCACATCCCCGCCGTCACCGCGACCCATGGCCTCGAGCACCCTGGGACTGCCGCTCTGGACGGAGACATGCAGGTGCCGGCAGAGCCACGGGGCCGCGAGCCTTCCGAGCAGACCGCATGAGAGCCCCGCCGGGTCGAGGGAGGCCAGTCTCACCCTTGCTCCGGTCTCCGCCACGGCGCAGGCCAGGTCCGCCAGGCCGTAGCCGTCCCGGTAGAGGTCCCCTCCGTATGAGACCGTGTCGACGCCCGTCAGGACGATCTCGCGGAAACCCGCGCAGGAGAGCTCCTCCGCGGCCCTGAGGACATCCTCCCTCGGAACGCTCCTCGAACGTCCCCTGGCGCGAGGCACTATGCAGAACGAGCAATGCTTGTCGCATCCGTCCTGGACCTTGAGCATGGCCCTTGTCCTGCCGGGCGAGGGCGGCGTCGCGTCAGGCCGGGGCGTGATCCCCCGGTCCGGCTCGACGGTCAGCCTCTCCCCCGCCTCGAAGTCCTGCGGGAAGAGCCTGGCGGAGCAGCCCGTCACGATCACATCCCCGCCGGACTCCCTCAGGACGCGCCTGGCGGACTTCCTGGAACCGGCGCGGCTCCTCTCGGTGACGCAGCAGGTTCCCAGCACCACCAGATCGGCTCCGGCGGGGTCCGTGCAGAGCGCACCCCCCCTCTCGCGGGCAATCCTCCCGGCGAGAGCCTCCGTCTCGCAGGCCGCGAGCCTGCATCCCACCGTCACGGGACAGATCCTGGTCATGCAACCCCCGGTCGGGTGCGGACCGAACGCCCGCACCCGACCGCAATCGAATCCCGGGGACTACTTCTCCGCGTCCTCGACGGCATCCGTATCGCCGGCCGACTCCGAGTCGTCGTCGCCACCGGCCTGCCCGGCGGGTTCGGGGTTGCCGGGGACCTCCGCCTCCTCCACGGCCGCAGGAGCGTCGTCACCCTCGATCGGGAAGCCGTCGGAGTCATAGGTGGTCACCCTGGCAGGCTGATCCTCCGCGGGCTCGACGGGGGGCCTCCCCTCGAGGGCGGCCCTGAACTCGCTGAGCTCCTCCATCGGGCGGCCGTTGAAGTAGCTCCTCACGCTCAGGACGATCCGCCTGCTGGACGGGACGACCTCGATCACCCTCAGCGGGAGAGTGTCTTCGTTCCTGAGGACCTGTCCGGGGTGCTCCAGGGTCTCCCAGCCGAGCTGGCTGAGGGGGACGAAGCCCTCTATGGAGTCGCCGAGGTCGACGACCACCCCCCTCTCCAGCAGCTGGACGACCGTGCCCTTGACCTCGGTGCCCTCGGGGAGCTTCTGGTCCATGGTGTCCCAGGGGTTGTCCGTGGTCTGCTTCAGGCCGAGGGATATGCGATGGTTCTCCCTGTCTATGCTCAGGACTATGACCCTGAGCTGGTCGCCCTTGGAGAGGACCTCGGAGGGATGGGTCACCCGCCGGGTCCAGCTCATGTCGCTTATGTGGACCAGCCCGTCTATGCCCTCCTCGATCTGGACGAAGGCCCCGAAGTTGGTGAGGTTGCGGACGGTGCCCTCCACCACGGACCCGACGGGGAACCTCTCCTCGATGGTGTCCCAGGGGTTCTCCTGGGTCTGCCTGAGGCCGAGGGAGATCTTGCGCTCCTCCTCGTTCACGTTCAGGACCACGGCCTCCAGGTCGTCCCCCACCGTGAGGATCTTGGACGGATGCCTGACGTGCTTGGTCCAGGACATCTCGGAGACGTGGATGAGCCCCTCGACGCCCGGCTCGAGCTCGATGAAGGCGCCGTAGTCGGTGATGCTGGCCACCTTGCCGCTCACGATGGCACCCTTGGGATAGCGCTCTGCGACCCCCTCCCACGGGAAGGGCTGGAGCTGCTTGAGACCCAGGGATATGCGCTCGCGCTCCCTGTCGAACTTGAGGACCTTGACCTCTATCTCGTCTCCGATGTTGACCATCTGGCTGGGATGCCTCACGCGGCCCCAGCTCATGTCGGTGATGTGCAGGAGCCCGTCGATCCCCCCCAGGTCGACGAAGGCGCCGAAGTCGGTGATGTTCTTGACGGCGCCCACGCGGACCTGACCCTCCTCGAGCTCCTTGATCAGCCTCTCCTTCAGCTCGGACCTGGCCTCCTCGAGGACCTGGCGCCTGCTGACGACGATGTTCCGGCGGCGCTTGTTGAGCTTGATGACCCTGAACTCGAGCTTCTGGTTGATGAACTTCTCCAGGTTGGGGACCTGGCGCAGCGCGACCTGCGAGCCGGGGAGGAAGGCGTCCACGCCCATGATGCGGACGACGAGACCGCCCTTGATCCGCTTGATAACCGTGCCCTCGAGTATCGTGCCGTTGTCGTAGGCCGACTTGATGTCGGACCACACGCGGTGGAAGTGGGCCTTCTCCTTGGAGACGGTGACCCGGCCGTCCATGTCCTCGAGGGACTCGATGTAGACGTCGACCTGCTGGCCGGGGACTATCCCCTCGTCCTCGCGGAACTCGGCGAGGGGGATCACGCCCTCGCTCTTGTAGCCGATGTCGACCACGACCTCGTTCCCGACCCTCTGCAGGATCGTGCCCGAGAGAATGGTCCCGACCCTCACCTCTGTCGTGGTGATCGTCTTGTCGTAGGACTCCTCGAGCTGCCGGCGCTCCTCCGGGGTGTACTCGAGGCCCTCGATCTTCTCGATCTCCTCGGGCGTCAGTCCGACGCAGAACTCCTTCTCGCCCACCTGTTCCCTCTCTTCCGCGGAGCGGCGGCGGAAACCGCTGCTCCCGTTTCGGTTATCCTATCCATCACCAGTTCTGCAACTGCCCTGAAGCCTCCGGCCGCACCGGTCCGGGCGATCCGGTCGCGCCCGACCGGCGCTCCGAAGGCGACACGGAACCTTTCGCGCCGCGAAAGGGCTCCCGCGATGTCGTCGGTCCCGCTGATGAAGGCCGGGACTATCCTCGCCCCGGTCCTGGACGCTATGAGTCCGATCCCCGCCCTGGGCGGCAGCGGGATGCCGTCCCTGCTCCGGGTGCCCTCGGGGAACATCACCAGGAGGCCTCCCCCGCCGAGGATCCCGCACGCGGTCTCGATGGCCGTCCTGTCGAGCCCCCTGCGGTTGACGGGGAATGCCCGCAGCATGCGGAAGAACCTGTTTCGCAGGCGCCCGGCGAAGAGTTCGCTCTTGGCCATGAAGTGGACCGTCCGGGGAATGGCGGAGCCGAGGACCGGCGGGTCCATCTCGGAGATGTGGTTGCATGCGACGATGACCGGTCCCGTCCGCGGGATGCGCTCCGATCCCTCGACCTCGAGACCGAAGAGGAGACGGAAGAGGGCTCCGGCGAACCCCTGCGCGCGGTGCAGGAAGCGCTCATCCACGCCTCCCGCCCTTCTCCGCCCTGTAGAGGCCGGTCACCATGTCGACCTGCTCGCGGACGGAGAGCAGGGTGGTGTCGATCCAGCAGGCTCCGGGCGCAGGCCTGAGAGGGCTGTCGGAGCGCTCCCTGTCTCGCCTGTCGCGCCTGATGAGGCCCTCGGCGACCTCCCCGAAGGAGAGCGCCCCACCCGGCCCGCCCGGCAGGTCCCTCAGCCGCCTGACGACCCTCGTGGCCAGATCGGCCACCACGTAGACCTTCAGGCAGGCCCCGGGGAAGACAACGGTTCCCATGTCCCTGCCCTCCGCCACGAGGTCCCTGCCCTCGGAGAACAGGCGCTGGAGGCGGACCATCGCCCTCCTGACCCCGCCGCTCGCGGAGGCAAGGCTGGCCGCCTCGTCCACCTGCGGCGTCCTTATCAGGGCGGAGACGTCCTCGGAGTCGAGCAGGGCCCTGCCCTTCTCGATGCGGATCGAATGGGAGTCGAGAGCGGCCGACAGCGCGGAACCGTCGGAGGGGTCGATGCCGAGCCTCAGAGCGAGGAGGGATGCCGTCCTGTACATGGCCCCGGTGTCGAGGTACTCGAAGCCGAGGGCGGCTGCCGACAGGCGCGCGGTCGTGCTCTTGCCCGACGCGGCGGGCCCGTCGATCGCTATGACATCAGCCAGACAAGGTCACATCCCCTCTTTGCAGATGGCTGGCATTATCGGCCCCGGGGGGCCCCGGTGTCAAGCTCGGCGGTGCGGAGGCTCCAGTCCCACAGAGGCGTAGAGGGCGGCGGCCTCGGCCGGCATGAGCCTGCGGACGGCCCCCCGCGCCAGATCGCCCAGGGAGACGGCTCCGAACCGCCTGCGCTCGAGGAACGAGATCTCGAGCCTCGCGGCGTCGGCCAGCCTCCTCACCTCGTGGTATCTGCCGGTGCGCAGCACCACGGCCAGCCTCCTGGCTCCGAGGGCCTTCACCGAGACGGGCCTGCAGAACTGGCCGGGGGCGATGGCGACTCCTGCGCGCAGGAAGGGCAGGACTCCGCGGGGCAGGTCGGCCGCGAGCCCCAGGAGGTACTCCCTCTCGACGCCCCATCTGGGATGGGTGAGCCTGTGGGTGAGATCCCCGTCGTTGGACAGCAGGAGGAGTCCGCTGGTGTTCATGTCGAGGCGCCCGACCGGGACGCACCCTGCCGGCAGACGATCCACCAGCGCGGCGAGCCTTCCGGCGCGATCGGCAAGGCTGGTCTCCACGCCGATGGGCTTGTTCCAGGCGAAGGTGCACGGATCGGGGAGGATGATGACCCTTCCGCCGTACTCGACGCGGTCGCCCGGCAGGACCCGCTCGCCGGGGGACGCGGCCCTCCTCCCGTTGAGCTTGACTAGCCCGCGTTCTATGAGTTCGTCGCAGTCGCGCCTCGAGCCCACGCCGGCCCTTGCGAGGTACCTGTTGAGCCTCGTCCCCGGAGCCTCGCCCCGGGGCGCCCCCTCACGACCCGAAGAGGTCCGCGCCACGTCCCTCCAGATCCCCGGACCCCAGCAGGTCCTCGATCTCGCCCCTCCTCGGCAGGTGATCGAGGTCCGACAGTCCGAAGTAGCTGAGGAAGCCGTCGGTGGTGGAATAGGTCAGGGGCCTGCCGACAGTCTCCTGCCTTCCGCAGATCCTCACGAGGCCCCTCTCGATGAGTGACTTGATGGCGCTGTCGCAGTTGACCCCCCTTATGGCCTCGACCGCCGCACGCGTGCACGGCTGGTTGTAGGCGATCACCGCGAGGGCCTCCACGGCGGCCCTGCTCAGCCGCCCGGGCCTCCTCTCGTCGAAGAGCCTCGCCACGACTCCGCCCAGGCCCGGATCCGTGACCATGCGCCAGGCCCCCCCGTTCTCCGTGAGCATCATCGCATGACCGCCCTCCTCGAGGGAGACGGCTATCCTCTCCAGGGCCGCCGTGGCGGTCTCCTCCCCGCATCCCGTCACTTCGCAGATCTCGGCGAGCGTGAGCGGCCTGTCCGTGGCGAAGAGCACGCCCTCGACCTCCCTCGCCAGCCTGTCCAGCATCAGGCCCAGGCTCCCGCCGCGCGGAACGATATCTCTCCGAAAGGTCTCCTCTGGCTGATCGAGACGAGCTCGCGCCGCGCCAGCTCGAGCAGGGTCAGGAAGAAGGCCACGACCATCCTCCTCTGGAAGGACGGGCCGGCCAGGTCGCGGAGACTCGCCGAGCCTCCGCCACGGAGCCTCTCCCTGACGATGTCCATGCACTCGGCTATGGTGAGCGTGGGCTTCTCGTAGCGCTGCGAGGGCGCGGGCTCGTCCTCCGCGGCCAGCGACTCCAGTGCCGCGAGGAGATCCAGGATGCCGACCCCGCCGGGGATGGCCGCAGGGGTTTCGACGCTCCAGCGGTCGCGCTCCCCCGGGGGCGTGAAGGCGTTCCTCCAGACCTCCTCGCTCTCCCTCAGCTCCGCGGCGACCTCCTTGAAGGCCCTGTAGATGATGAGCTGCCTCATCAGGACGGCTCCGGGATCCTCCTCGTCGTCGATCGTGCGGGACGGGAGGAGCGCCCTGCTCTTTATGCTGGTGAGGGTGGCGGCCATGACCAGGTATTCGCTGGCGATGTCCAGATCGAGGCTCTCGGCCTCCCTGATGTAGGACAGGTACTGCTCGGCGACCCGCGCCAGGGCGATCTCCCGGATGTCTAGCTCGTCGCGCTTGACGAGATAGAGGAGAAGGTCCAGGGGGCCCTCGAACTGGTCCAGGCTTATCCTGCAGGCCTCAGAGAGCATAGCCGAACTCCAGAAGGTCGTGGGGGTTCTCGGTCCAGCCCTCCCGGACCTTCACCCAGAGGTCGGTCATGACCTTCCTGCCGAGTATCGAGCTGGCCCCCTCGGAGGCGCACTCGACTATCCTCTGCAGGGTCTGCCCCCTGCGCCCTATCACGATCCCCTTGAAGGAGTGCCTCGAGACATGGAGGTTGGCCCTGACGTACGTCTTCCCGTCGCGGAGCGAGAACTCCTCTATCTGGACAGCCGTCGTGGAGGCGATGTCCTCCGGCAGGACCCGGAAGAGCTCCGTCCGTATCACCTCGGAGACGAGGAACCTCTCCGAGTGGAGGGTGGTGCAGGTCCCGGGGAAGAGCGGCCTCCGAAGGGGCAGGAGCCTGGAGACCGTCTCGATGAGCTCGCCCAGGCCCGTCCCCCTCGGGGGGCAGATCGCAAGGCTGGCCGCGAAGTCGTGGATGAAGCCGGCCTGGGCCAGCAGGGCGGCATGCAGCTCGCGCCTGAAGTGATCGACATGGCTCAGGAGCAGCACCGCCGGCCTGTTCCCGACGGCTCCGAGGAGGCGCCCGGTCGCCCTGGACGCGGCCTGGGCCGTCATGTCACGCGCGTCCACCACGAGGCAGACGATGTCCATCCAGTCCAGCAGCTCGAGGCTCGAGTCGACCGTCAGGGGCGGCGTGTCGACGAAGCAGACCTGGCAGTCCTTCCCCGAGCACAGGCCCGAGAGGGGTATCCTGGACGTCCCGGGGATCGGGGTGACGGGAGAGACGGCCCTCCCGACCAGGCCGTTGAGCAGAGACGACTTGCCGCAGTTGGCCGCTCCCGCGACGAGGGCGTAGCCGGCCGGGATCCGTCCGTCGGGTGGTCCGCTCAAGGCTCTTCCGGCGCCTCGAGGGGGGTCCCCCTCAGGGCGAGGAAGTCGCCCGAAGTCGTTCCCAGGAAGATGACGCCGTTGGCGACTATCGGAGCGGTCCCTGAGTAGCCGCCCATCTCGAACACCGCCAGGGCGGTGCC
Organism: uncultured bacterium; assembly: GCA_964603785.1. Classification (GTDB taxonomy): domain Bacteria; phylum Fermentibacterota; class Fermentibacteria; order Fermentibacterales; family Fermentibacteraceae; genus CAZRWD01. The sequence goes on along the minus strand of CAZRWD010000001.1, from coordinate 374,649 downwards.
GTCGGACGCGTCCAGGATGTGCAGCCTCCTGTCGTCTGAGGAGACGTAGACGGCAGAGCTGCCTGCCGCGGGAGCCACCTGCACCCAGTTCTCGAACTCCGCCTCCCAGACCTCGCCACCCGTCGAATCCGAGAGGCAGACGACCCTCCCGTCGCAGGTGCCCACGAGTATCCCGCGGGTGGAGGCGACGGGGCGCGAGAGCACCGTCCTGCCCGGCTGGGACGTGAGGTCGGTCTCCCAGAGGGCGGATCCCGTGGCGAGATCGAGGCTCCTCACGGTGCCGTCGGAGAAACCGACCAGGACGTCGGACCCGACGATGGACGGAGCGGAGGCCTGGGCCGGGAAGTCGCGCTTCCAGGCTTCGCGTCCGGACAGCCCGTATGCGGCGACCACGCCGTCCTCGGTCGTGAAGACCGCCATGGTGTCGGCCAGGGCGGGTCCGAGGACGACCCCTCCCGGGCAATGGCTCCAGAGCACGCCGCCGTCCGCCGCGGAGAGCGCGGCCACCGAACCGTCGGAGTTGCCCGTCACCACCGCCGAGTCCGCCAGGACGCCCACGGAGGCGAAGATGTGGAAGCCCAGCCCGGCGCTCCAGATCAGGGAGCCCGATACGCGGTCGAGCGCATAGAGGTAACCGTCCTGCCCGCCGAAGAAGACCGTGGTTCCGGTCACGGCCGGCTCGCCGCAGATCCCGCAGGCGGTGTTGTACGTCCAGAGCACGGAGCCGCTGCCGGCGTCGACTGCCAGGAAGCGGCCGTCGTTCCCACCGAGATAGAGGACCGAGTCGCAGAGCGCAGGCGCCCCGAAGAACTCGAAGCCGGAGCGCAGGCGCCAGAGGGTGTCCAGCGGGGCCGTCACATCGGGACCCCAGACGCCGGTCCCGGCGCTGCTGTTCCTCGGCTGGAGCCAGGTGGACGGCAGCGGGCACAGCTCGGACTCCCAGAGGGGGGGGACTGTCACGGAGCCGGCGGCGGGCTCGCCTTCGCCGTCCTCCCCGCGCCCGGGACCGCCCTCCCCCGTCGAGAGGAGGAGGGCGGCGGCGGACATGAGCAGGAGCACGGCGTACACCACCGCATCCCCCGGCAGGGACCTGCGCCCCGCGCCCTCGGACGCCGCTCCCTCCCCGTGCGTCCTTCCCATCAGTAGATGAGGACCGGGGCTCCCAGCGGGAGCGTCCTGTAGAGGGCCTCCAGGTCTGCCGAGCCGAGTCTTATGCATCCGTGGCTGACGTTGCTGCCCCTGCCGGATCCGTAGTGCAGGAGCACGCCGCCGCCGAGGTCGATCTTGTAGGAACCCAGGACGCCCGGCACCGCCCTCACGTAGACGCGCTCGGAGGATGTCAGCGAATCGTTGTAGTAGGCGATCTGCTCGGAATAGCTCAGGTCCTGGGGGATGACGACGACCTGGTCGTCGGAGGGGGGCCGCATGTTCATCTCGAGCCAGTACCAGTCGGGCCTGTACCAGTAGGGATTCTCGCCGGTACGCTCGACGTACCTGAGCCCCCTGGGGGTGCTGAAGTCCCAGGTCTGGCCCAGGGCGTTGGACGTCCAGCCCTTGCCCGTGCCGCAGTACCCGCTCCTGACCAGCAGGTCGCCCCTCCTGAGGTGGAACCGGTTCTGGCCCGTGTCGATGAGCAGGTAGTAGTCATCGTAGGTCCGGGACATGCTGTCCGCGGCCAGGCGGGTGCGGAGGGAGACGGCCAGGTCGCGGTAGTAGGCGGCCGAATCCGCGGACTGGAGCAGGAGGGCGTTGGCCGCCGCAATGGTGTCACGCTCCGCCACAGCCCGCCCGGCCTCGGCGACGAGCGTCCGCATCCGCTCGCGCTCGCCCCGCAGCTCGAGGGAGGTGTGCGCCAGGGCCAGGAGCGACACGGCCAGGGATACGGCGACTATGGCGAACGGTGTTCTGGATTCGTCCAAATGTCGATCCTCCGGTGCTATATGACTGGATCGGGCACGAGGTTCCTCTGGGTCTGCCAGACGGCCGGCCTGCCCCTGACGTCTATGTGGACGAAGGGGCCGTGCTGCGGCGTCCACCTGTAGGAGGCCGTGCCCCCGACCGACACCGATCCCCCGGCCTCGATCCTCCTGACGGCATCCACGAGCATCTCGCCGTCGGAGAAGTCGATCCGCTTGTTCCTGTCGATGTCGTCCATGAGGTTGTTGGGGGGGAAGCCCTCGACCCAGATGTCGGCGGCCTTTCCGTAGAGGTGCATGCTGAAGTCCGTCTCGTTCCCTATGTCCCTGTTGTACGCCGGGGTCCTGAAACCGCTCATCACGTGTATGTCGAGAGGCTCGGGGTAGGAGGGGGCGATCTCGGCGAGCAGGGCTTCGAGCTTGTCGACCAGCGCCAGGTCGAGAACGATGTACTGCGGGTACTCCCCCTCGATGTGGCCGAGGAACTCCCCGAGCACGAGGTGCGTCGAGAGGCGGGCACCGGAGGAGGCCCTGTCCAGCTCGACGAAGGAGCCCGGGATGTGCTCCCTCGTGTTGCCGTCACCGTAGTAGCCGATGGGGAAGGAGTTCAGGGTGGGGGTTCTCCAGCGGCAGCTCTCCACCGGGATCAGGATGGTGTATCCCTGCACTCCCCGGTCGGAGGAGACGGTCAGGTCGAAGACGCCGTGCCCGCGGGGCGCGGTCCAGGTCGCCGATGAGCCCGAGACGGACGAGGGATCCCCCGCGGAGAAGCTCCACGAGACCTCGCCGTCGCACTCCAGCAGGAGCGTGCCGCCGGGCTCGACCATGAAGGACATGCGGTCCTCGTGGAGGGGCGTTCCGTCGACCGACAGGCGGTAGACGGGACCTGCGGCCGAAGGATCGGACGAGGTGGTGAACACCGCCAGCCAGACGAGGCAGGTCTGGACCAAGTGACTCTCCCTGTTTGTTGCGGCCTGGTGCCTGTCCGTGAATATAGGACCGGGAGGGCTGTCCCGTCAGGAGACCGGTCCCGGGCCCTCCCCCGAGATCCGGACCACCCTTCCCGAGACGCTGAGCCTGCCCTCGCAGTGCATCCTGACGGCGAGGGGGTAGATCCTGTGCTCCTCCTCGAGGATGCGGCCGGACAGGGTCTCGGCGGTATCGCTCCCCAGAACCTCGACCGCCGACTGCAGGACTATGGGGCCGGTATCCATCCCCGCATCGACGTAGTGGACCGTGCAGCCGCTGACCCGCACCCCGTACTCGAACGCGCGCTGCTGCGCATGAAGCCCGGCGAAGGCCGGCAGGAGCGACGGGTGGACGTTCAGTATCCTCCCGGCGAACCTCTCGAGGACGGGACCCCTGAGTATCCTCATGAATCCCGCGAGGCAGACCAGGTCGATCCGCCCGGCCTCGAGGAGGTCGGCCCATGCCGACTCGCGCTCCCTGGTCAGGGTCGACCTCCCGGCGCCCGGGTCCAGGAAGGCCCGTTCGACGCCCAGCTCCTCCGCCCTCCGGAGCACGGGGGCGTCCTCCCTGTCGGAGAGCAGGAGGACCACCGAGGCGCTGCCCAGGTCCGCCCTGCAGAGGGCCTCGAAGTTGCTCCCCCTGCCGGATGCGAGAACGGCGATCCTCTTCATGTCACCTGTCCCTCTCCTCCCCGTCCCCGCTCCACGCCGGGGAATCGGAGAAGCTCCAGACGATTCCGTAGGTGATGCTCCTGGCCTCGTCGTCGGGAACATCCTCCAGGGCGCAGACGAGAGTGAAGCCCAGGAGCTCGAAGGACGCCAGGATGTCCGCATCCCAGTCGTCCTCTCCGGACACCCTCGTCCACGAGCCCCGTCCCCCGAGCCTCAGCCTGCCTCTGGCGCCGTATCCGATCGAGGGCGCCAGGCGTCCCCCGAAACGCAGCGAGTCACCCGAGGATAGGGCCGAAAGGCCCAGCCAGGGCGTGAGCGACACGCGCGCCCCGAGGACCGCCCCGCCTCCGGGGAGGGACACCCTCGCCCCCGCCGGCCCCCAGTCGGCCGTTGCCGTGAGGTGATGCTCGAGGCCGGGAGCGCCCCCCCATGCCAGCCCGAACCTGGGGCCGCCCGTCTCCACAAGCGTGCCGGCGGTGAATGCCGGGTCGATCTCCTCTCCATCGTACCCGAGGTCACCCCTGGCCACCAGGGTGAACCTCCCGGCAGGCATGCGCGCCAGGGCATGCCCCTCGACCAGCCCCAGCGTGTCCCAGCCGGATATCCCGGCCGCGACGGCCAGCTCGACGGGTCCTGCCGGAGGCTCCAGGGTCAGGAGGCCCTCGAGCGCCCGGCTGCCTGCCGAGGTCGAGGCGAGGCCGGCGCGGATGTCGAGCGCGGAGGCGGTCATGGCGGCATGGCCGGAGTACCCGTCCTCTCCGGCCTGCCAGGCGATCCCCCCGGCAGAGAACGGCGGCCTCTCGATCCTCATGTACTGGGAGGAGAGCGTATCCTCCCGGGAGAGGACCGCCCCGAGGCCGGTCCCGAGGGGCAGGGGGCGGAAGAGCCCGCCGCTGTACCTGTTCCGGTACACCGTGTTCTCTAGGAGCCCGACGGTGCTGTCGAAGCTGCTGTCGGGGATGTCCCTCCCGGACAGGTCGACCGTCCAGCGCCCACCGCCCCAGACGCCGGACTCGATCGGGCTCAGGATCTCCAGCGCATCGAAGGACCCCCAGGGCGGTGCCGGCGCCTCCCCCGAAAGCAGCAGGGGCATCCCGTCCAGCAGGATCCTCGAGGGTTCGATGGCGGCCAGGTCCGTCCACCAGTAGAGAAGCCCGGTCTCGAGGAGGTCGTCGGGTCCCGGCTGGAAGCGGGCGCCCAGGAGTGCCAGGGTGCAGAGGGTTGCGATCACGACCAGCCAGGCCTGCCCATCTCCCTGAACGTAAGGTATTTGCCGCGCTCCACACCGGGCTGGTCGAGCGGATCGATGCCCAGGGCCAGCCCGGTGAGCACGGTCGCGATCTCGAAGAGCATGTAGAACGCACCCATCGCGCGCTCGTCCGGCGGACCGGGAAGGGACAGGGTGGTCACGGGGAGACCCCTCTCGGTCAGCGCGGCCGCTGTCGCCGAGGCCTCCGCAGCGCGGAGCCCGGCAAGCGTGCGCCCTGCCAGCCAGTCGATGGAGGGATACCCGTCGAATCCACCGGGAAGAGGCTCCGAGACATCCCTGGTCACGACGAAGGTGAAGAACTTGTCAGCCGGCCCCTCCATGAAGAGCTGGACGAGGGAGTGCTGGTCCGCAGGACCCCTGCAGGCCAGCGGAGTCTGTCCGGTGAAGACCTCCGCGCCCCCCAGGCCGAGTCTCTTGCCGAGACTCTCCGCCCAGAGCTGGCAGAACCAGAGGGCGGAGTCGAGGAGCCCGTCCTCGTAGGCGAACATTACGTGGACCGGGAAGCTGCGGAAACGCGAGAGCGAGCACGCCGCGACCCGCGCGGGAAGGCTCCCGGCGCCGTTCTCGAGCAGGTCCCCCGCCACGGCTTCCGCGCCGTCCAGGAGTGCGTGGACGTCTATCCCGGCCAGCGCGGCGGGGAACAGACCGACGGGCGAGAGTACGCTGTAGCGGCCCCCAACGTCGGGCGGCACGGGGAGGGACCTCCATCCGCGATCGGACGAGAGGCGCCGCAGATCACCCCTTTCCGGGTCGGTCACCGCCACTATCCTCGAGTCCCTCACATCCCTGGGCAGCCAGTCGTGCAGCGCCAGCAGGACGGCCATCGTCTCCGCCGTCCCGCCGGACTTGGTGATCGGGCAGAGGAGCGTCCGGCGGGGGTCGCAGGAGGCCTTCACCCGCGACACGGCCACGGGGTCGGGCGAGTCGAGGACCACCACCCTGCCGTCATCCCTGCGTAGGGATGACAGCAGGCTCCGGAGCCCGAGGGCGGATCCGCCTATGCCGTCGACGAGGACATGGTCCACGTGGCCGGAGAGGGCTTCGGCCGCTTCGAGAGACATCGTGGCATATTCTCTTCGGAAGGGTAGATCCAGGAATCCGAGCCTGCCCTGGTCGTGCCAGTCCCTGAACATCTCCAGGACCTCGTCGTCCAGGGGCGGGTAGTCCAGCCGGGTCTCCCAGACCAGGCCGCAGTCCCTCTCCGGGGTCATCTGTCCTCCATCTCCGGAGCCCAGCTCCTCACTTCGGATCCCGGTGCGAGATCCCCTCCGACGAACACGGTCTCGCCCAGGAGGACGAGGGGAGTCACATCAAGGGTGTCGCCTCCGCCCAGGATGACGAAGGAACCCAGGCCGCGCTCCCTCAGGGCAGGTCTGGGTACGGAGAACGACTCCGGCAGGACCAGGGTCTCTCCGGGAGGCGAGCCCGAATATATGGCCGAGTCGCCCAGGTCCTCCACGAGCGTGGCATCTCCCGCCTTCGCCGGCCATGTGACGGCGACGCCCCCCGGGGGGACCGAGAGCGTGAAGGAGTCTCCCGGCGGGAGGACCATCACGGCAGCGCCGGGGGATGACGAGAGGTCCCCGATCTCCGGGACCCCCAGGAGGAGGCCGGGGGCAGGGGCGAGCAGAACCCTGGTCGAGAGCGCCACGAGGCTGTCCCTCCTGTCGAGCGCCCTCTCCAGGGCCGACAGGGCGGCCGGATCCCCGGGCGAGGCCTCGAGGCGGGCGGCTGCGAACGAGACTTCCATGGACGCCAGCTCGACCTGCAGCAGCGCCATGGAATCGACGCCCAGCGCTATCGTATCTCCCGCCGAGAGTTCGGAGCCGGGAACCGAGACGATGCTCTCCGTCCTGACAAGCCCTCCCCCAGGCCAGGGGACGCGCAGAGTCTCAGGCAGGGCCGCCGAGACCACGTACTCGACCGGGGGACCCGGCGTGACGAGGATCTCCAGCCTCTCGACCCTGCCGGGTACGGGCCGGTCCCCCCCGGAACAGGACACGAGCAGGACGGCTACTGGACAGGCGGCGAGCACGAGCTTACCTTCGCGACTGCCGATCACCCGCACCGCTTCCCGGAAGGTGTCCATGAAAGACCTTGCCAGATTCACCGCGATACTGCTCCTCACGGCCTCGTGCGGAGCACCGAGGACATCGGGATTCTTCAGCGGTCCGCTCATCGGGCGCACGACCACGGGATCGGAGCAGCCCCTGATACCCGGCGAGCCGCCCGGAGTTTCGGACACGCTCCTGAACTCCACATTCGATAACGTAATGGACGCCCCCTTCGGCAACAACTGCCCCCACCCAGTGTACGGCGGGGCGATGCACATCGACAACCACGCGTTCGACGAGCCCGTACTCCTCATGTCGACCGCCGCCCTGCAGAAGGACGGCCTCGTGGAGGCCTCCTTCGACATCGTGGAGTCGAGGTCCCACTCCGTGGCGGGGCTGGTTCTGAGGGCGGAGGACGAGGAGAGCTTCCTGCTCGCAGGCGCGAACTCCAGGGGCCAGTATACCATCCAGCGGTGCATGCGGGGCCTCTGGATCCCGGTGATGGGCCTGGATCCCTTCGAGTCCAGCCGCCTCCTGCCGTTCGATCCGGACCGGATGGTCCTCTCGGCCGAGGTCCACGGGACGTACGTGGACTTCTACGTGAACGGCCAGCTCATACAGGTCGTGAAGACCAGCCTTCCCGTGATGGGTCAGGTCGGTGTGTTCGTCGACGGGCGCATGAGCGTCGACCTCGACCGCTTCACCGTGGTGCCGTTCGAGTGACGCTCCTCGTCGCCGCCGCGGTCCTCGCCTCGGTATCCCCCGGATCCTACCGCGGATGCCTCCTCCCCCCGCAGGAGCCGCCCGCGGAAGAGCCGTGCCCCGGCGGGATACCCGTGCTCTGCTATCACGGCCTGACCGAGGACAAGGGCATCTCGGTCAGCCCGTACAGGTTCCGTCACGACCTGGAGGTCCTCCACGAGAGAGGCTTCTACCTCGTCACCACCGAGGACCTGGAGGGGGGCCTCACGCGGGTCCCATCCGACAGGATACCGCTCCTGCTGACCTTCGACGACGGCTGGCAGAGCCAGTTCAACATGATCACGGGACCCGACGGCTCCATCTCGATCGACCCCCTCTGCGCCGTGGGTATCCTGGAGGACTTCTGCGCCGGGAACCCCGACTTCGGGAGGGGCGCGGTCTTCTTCATCTCGTACGACAAGATCCCCTTCGGACAGGCGGAGCTCGTGGGCGAGAAGTTCAACTTCCTCCTGGACAACGGATACTGCCTGGGCAACCACTCCCGCAGGCATCAGAGCCTGATGAGCCTTCCTCCGGAGCTCTGGAGCGCGTCCTTCGCGGGAGTCGTCGACAGGATGAGGGAGCACCTCGGTCTGAGGACCCCACTGGTCGACACGGCGGCGTGGCCCGGGGGAAGGATCCCGGAGGGCTCCTGGGCCGACGAGAGGCTGTCGACCGTGCTGTACGACAACCACCCCATCCTGGGGATGGGCTTCTCCGTCGACGGCGCCCTGGCCCGCCTCGGCACCATCGACGGGCTCTCCGGGAGGCTGCGCATCAGCAGGATAGACATGGGCCTCTACTCCACCGACAGGCTGCTCTCGCACGGCGGGTTCTACAGGCCGGTGACGTCCAGGGAGTCCCTGCACTCCCCCATGCCGCCCCGCTTCGCTCCCCTGGAGCCCATCTGCACGACCGACTGAGCGTTCCCCTGATTCGCCTGGCACCCTCCTGCGCCACTGCCACGCCCGCCTCCTGAGATCACATTACATTTCTGCACTTTTATTTACATCCACAGTCGGGAGGCCCGGAGTTGCCAATTTTCTTTGAATGATTAGAATATGCAAGCCGTTCAAACAAAGGAGTCGCCATGTCTCCGATGATCCTCTTCCTGGCTGTCTCCGCGCAGTCCGAGACGCTTCCGGCCATCCCCGCGGTTCGAACCGACGACCCTCCCCGCATCGACGGGTTCCTCGAAGATGTCTGGGACGGGGCGGGAGCCATCGACACGGTGCTCACGCAGTACGGCCCGGACTACGGAGCCCCCCAGTCGGAGCGGACCACGATCATGTTCCTGTACGACACGGACAACCTCTATGTAGGCTTCTCGCTGCACCACTCCGATCCGGCGGGCATGAACGACGACCTGTGCCCCAGGGACAACTACATGCCCGGGGAATGGATCGCCCTGATCCTGGACACCTGGGCGAACGGCAGGCAGGCCTTCAGCTTCGAGGTGAACCTCGCGAACTCGCAGATGGACTCGAGACTCAGCCCGGAGGGCTGGTGGGACTACAGCTGGGATGCCGTCTGGCGCAGCGCTACCGCGCGCAGCGACTCCGGCTGGAGCGCCGAGATGTCCATCCCCATGAGCTGCCTCAGGTTTCCGGAGTCCGACTCGCAGAGATGGAGGTTCAACATACAGAGAGTCATCTACCGCGGCGGGGAGAACGGCTGGATGATCCTGTCCAGGTCCACCGACCAGGCGGACCTCGATCATTTCGCCACCCTCGAGGGACTGTCGGGCCTCGGCTCCACGGTCGGCATCGAGTTCCGCCCGTATGTCGCCGGTACCGCCCTCGGGCCGGAACCAGGCGCCGACGGGTGGGAGACCGGCATCGACGCCGGGCTCGACACCAAGATGGGGATCTCCAGCGGAGTAGTCGCCGATCTCGCGGTCAATCCGGACTTCGGGCAGGTCGAGGCCGACCAGGAGGAGATGAACCTGTCGCACTTCGAGCTCTTCCGCGACGAGAAGAGACCGTTCTTCCTGGAGTCCGCCGACCTGTTCCGGATGCCCTTCGAGCTCTTCTACTCCAGGAGGATAGGGGCCGTGACGCCCGGGGGGGAGGTCATCCCGATAATCGGCGGCGCAAAGGTCTCCGGCAACCTGACGGAGGACCTCAGCTTCGGCTTCCTGGACGCGGTCACCGGTAGGGTCGTCCTGGATGACGGGACCCCCACCGTCCCGGCGACCAACTTCGGGGTGCTCAGAGTGGTGCAGGGGTTCGGCCCCTGGAGCAACATCGGCCTGTCCGCCACCAGCGTCGACGTTCCCGGACAGGACGGTTTCGAGGGCGGGTGGTCGAGGGCGGGCGCCCTGGACGGCAGGCTCCAGGTGACGGACGAGTTCCTCGTGTCGGGGGCGGCCGCGGGCACCTGGGAGGATTCCGGGGAGAGGGGCGGGGCGTACGCCCTGGAGATGTACGGCCAGGGCGAGTCGCACTCGTGGAACCTCTCGTCCTCCTATACGGACCGCGGCTTCGACGCCAATGCCGCCGGGTACACCACCTCCACGGGCGAACTCCGGGGCGGGGCGGGATACACCCAGTTCTTCACCCCCGGCGGCCCCTTCGCCCGGTCCGCCGTCACGGTCGATGCATGGTACTCGACCGATCCGGTGGAGGATGTGGTCCTGGGGAGGGGTGCCGGCGCCCACGGGGACTTCGCCTTCAGGAACGGAGGACACGTCGGCGGGAGATTCGCCTACGGCGGTCCCAGGTTCGATCCGTGGGAGGGCCCGGACGGGAGGTTCTACCCCGCCGCGGCCGAGGGAGGGATCTGGGCGGGCACCGACTGGTACGCCCCCGTGACCCTCAACATCGAGATGGACGGCGGGCAGTACCAGCAGGACGGGACCTTCGAGAGCCTGTCCGCCTCGACCAGGATCAGCCCCAGCCCCGCGGCCAGCTTCCGCCTCTCCGCATCCGCCTTCCGGACGTTCAACGCGGATGTGTGGAACTGGGAGACGTCGTCCTGGGACATGCGTAACACGGACTGGCGGAGCCTCGTCGCCAACGCGGGATGGATGTTCGGCCCCGACGCGGGACTGCGCGTCTTCTCCCAGTATGCGAGGTTCGAGAGCGTCTTCGACCAGACCGGCGGGTCAGGGGGCGAGCAGCTCCGGTTCAACGCGCTCTACAGCCTCCGGTACAGACCGGGGAGCATGTTCTACCTGCTCGGTGAGCTCAGCACGGAGCGGACGGCCGGGGGCGGCTGGGAGCGCACGGTTCCCGGCCTCTTCGCCAAGATCACATGGTTCGAGGCGTTCTGACGCCGCTCCTCCCGGGGCCCGTCGCGGTCCAGTCCCTCGGGGGGAGCGGACGGCCGCGCGACAACGGCCTCCCCAGGCACAGGACCGCTCCTATCCGGCAGCCCGCCGCCCCCCTCGCGCGCCACGACGGCAGGATCCTGTAGATCATCTCCGCCACGCCGTTCCACAGCGTTCCCAGCCCCATGGCCTCCGCCCGCACCATGACCAGCGTGGCCACGATGACGGCATCGGTCCGGCCGGTCGGGCTGCGGCGGGGGTGCAGGAAGAACAGGACTGCAGGAGCACCCCTGAAGACCAGGTCCTCCCCCGCCGCGATCCTGCCGAGATGCCCGTGCATGCCGGACAGCGCACCCAGGAGCCGAAGCGGACCGAGCCTCCACCAGAAGGCGACGATCCTGCGGAGGGACTCGAAGAGGTCCGAGACCTCCTCTCCGCGGAGCACGGCCACCCTCAGTCCGCATGCGTTCGTCCCCGTCGGGCTGAAGCCGACCGTTTCCAGGAGGCTGTCGATCTCCCGCCCGTCGAGCCCCCCGGGGAGGAACCGCCTCACGGACCTCCTCTGCCGCAGGAGCTCGAGCAGCGCTCCGGGATCGACCCGGGGGACGGCGGCGACCGTGCCCAGACCGAAGGCGTCGACGGGGCAGAACGAGGCGCAATGGCCGCAGCCGATGCAGGACCGGGACTCGAACGAGGGCCTCCGTCCCGGCTGGATCGTCACCGACCCGGTCGGACAGACCTCGGCGCATGTGCCGCACCGGGTGCATGCAGCCGGCGCGAAACCCTCCTCAGGGGAGAATCTCAATGTCTATCCCCACCGTGGAGAGACCCGGCCTGACCAGGATGACGCCGGGCCAGGCTCCGTAGGGCTCCCCCGGGTCCCAGGTCCCGTTGCCGTTCCTGTCCGAGAAGGCCGAGACGGTGTATCTCCCGGCGGCGACCGGCTCGACCGAGTAATCGCCTCCCGGTCCCAGCCCGAAGGAGTAGGATCCCCCCCCCGATCCGGCGGCCCGGATCTCGAGGGTGACGTTCCCGCCCCCCGCGACCCTGCCCCGGACGGTGCCGGGCTCGTCGCCCCACGCTGATACGAACGACCAGCTGAACTGCCCCAGCGGATCGCCGACCTGGTCGAACAGGCCGTCCGTCAGCTCGGCCCTGTACTGCTCGTCCCCCAGGAGCTCGTGGGAGGGCGAGAAGGAGAAGGAGCGGGCGTCGATCCTGGACATCGTCCCGCCGACGAGAGAGGAGTCCTGCACCCGGACGAGCCGGAAGTGCGCCGAGACCGAATCGGGGTCGACCCACCTGGACAGCGAGAAGCTGATCGCACCGCCCGCCGGGGCGTCCACCGCCCCGGGAGGAGGATACATCGATCTGACCCTGAGGGTGTCCCCGGGCATCGAGTCCGACGCCATGAAACCGATCGAGTCGGGTTCGGAGGGATTGCCCAGGAGATCTGCGATCCCGGCCACGCGGAGGGTCGTCCCGCCGCCGGGGATCCTGTCCGTGGCCAGGATGACCGACCTCCCGTCGCGGGCGCCGGCCGACCACAGCCCGAGGACCGCGATCGGGGCGCCGGAGGTGTCGACCACGGAGAATGCGGAACCGGAGGGGTCGTCGAGGAGGGGCTGTTCGTTGAACGAGACCTCCACATGGAAGAGGTCCAGCGCCCTGACCGAGGAGAGCACGGGGCCCACGGTGTCGACCACGCCCAGGGTGAGGGCCAGGGCCAGGGTGTCCCGGGCGGCCAGCACCAGGAGGCTCTCCGCCCCCGCCTCGATGTCCGGCTCCCACGAGAAGCTGTAGTCCAGGTCCTCGTAGCATCTCAGGATGTGCGGGCCCGGCTCCAGCCAGCCCGCCGCCGCCTGCCCTGTGGAGTCCGTCGAGGTCCTCCTGACGAGGTTTCCGGATGTGTCGAGGATCTCCACGAGGACCCTCTCCGCCAGTACGGTCCCCCCCTGCCGCCCGAGGGAGACCCTCACGGCGGAGCCGGGCATCGAATCGAGCCCGCTCCACGCGAGGTCCAGGGGGGCGCCGGAGGCATTCCCGTGCAGGTCCGACACGGTCGGAGGCATGTGGATGACCAGCGTACCGTCGCCCAGCGGCTCTTCGAGCCTCACGGCCATCCGGCTTCCGGACACATCGAGCCTGTGGGCGACAGGAGGGTAGAGGGCCACCTCCACGGTGCTCTCCTCGAGACGCTCGCTCCAGCGGATGACTATCCTGTCCAGGGTGGCGGCCGAGGTCGAGGGCGGAGGCTCCACGGCGACGACCTCGGGGGGGGTCCTGTCCTCGGGGCCTCCGGACGGCGCGACCACCCTCGCGCACGAGAGCATGGCCAGCAGCAGGGGCAGGCCCCGGAGGAGCCTCATGGCCTGCGGCTCTTCGTCTGGCCCGGATTCCTCAGTACGGAGGCGCGCCTGTAGAACGAGGACGCCTCCGAGAATCTCCGCTGCTTCTCCAGGACTATCGCGAGCTCCGAGATGATGTCCGGGTCGTCCGGCACGAGCTCGCTGGCGGATCTGAGGCTCTCCTCGGCACGGGCGAGATTGTCCATCAGGTTGAAGGCCCTGCCGAGGAAGAAGAGCGAGGCCGCCTTGCCGGGACCCGTGTGAACCGCCGCCAGCAGAGAGTCGACGGCCTTCTGGTACAGCCCCCTGCGGAGCATGGAGACGCCCTCCAGGAATGCCATGTCCCCCTGCACGGCGCCCAGCCTCCGCACGGTCTCCTCCCAGCCGGCCTCCCTGAGCGTGCCCGCCGCCGAGAGCAGGTTCCTCATCCGTTCGAGTTCGCTCCTCTGGGAGGTGTCCCCGGCCCTGCCGGCCTCCGCGGGTGCTCCGGGCACCGAGGCGGGCTGCCTGGTGGCGGTCCGCGCCCTCTCGAGGGGCTCCCCGCCCTCCGGGGGCAGATCCGCTCCGGACGGGGGCGGGGTCTCCTCCTGGTGCCCGGAGAGCTCCGCACCGGCTACGAGCTCCTCCAGGTCGACACCGGGCTCACCGCTCCCGTCGCCCGCCGCGAACAGGGCCATCTGCCTCCCTGTGAGCCCGTCCGCCATGAGCTTCGCGAACGCCGAATGCTGGCGCCTGCCGTCCTCGATCTTGATGAGCGGACGGAGCTGGAACTCGCTGACATGATGGGCGAGAAGGAGCTTCTGCCTGATCTCGAGGGGAAGCTTCAGGATGTTCAGGACCTGCGTGATCCTCGCACGGGAGAAGCCCAGCATGTCCGCGAGCCTGCTCCTGTTGGGGACTATCCCGCTCCGGAGGAGACCGTCGAACAGGAGGGCCTCCTCCAGGCTGTTCCCGACCGTCCTGTGGGCGAGCGGGATGTGTACCGCGCTCCTGACCACGACGGCCCTCACGGCCATCCTGCCCTCGGCCCTGGCACGCCAGAAGGCGTCGTGGTGGGCGAGGAGGGTGAACCTCCCGCCCTCCTCGATCAGCACCGGCGGGGGCACCGGCTCCTCCGGCGAGGACTCCCGGTCCCACTCCTGCGGAGGATCCAGGGAGTCGACATCCTCGATCCGCACCTCCTCGAGCGGGATGTGCTCTATGATCGGCTCGCTACCCTTCTGCATTGCCCTCCTCCAGTTCCAGGAGAGTCGACACCACTCCGCAGGGATCGGCCCCGTCGACCACCCTGGCCGCAGGGAGCCTTCCCAGCATGTTCCTCTGCCTCCTCGCGTATCTCCACGTACCGGAGACGATACGGCCGGCCGCCTCCGCGGGGGGCCGCCCCGCCTCCACGGCGTCGAGGATCTCCCTGTAGCCGATGGTCCTGCCGGGAGCCGCATCCCTGCCCCATCCCCGGCCCGCCAGCCACGCCACCTCAGCGGCGAGGCCCTCGTCGAACATCCCTGAGATCCTGGTCTCGATCCTGCGCCGGAGCTCGGGGAGCGGGAGATCCATCCTGACGACCCTCCAGAGCCCGGGGCCCGTCGCGCCCCTTCGCAGCTGCGAGGCCCTCCTCCCGGTGAGCAGGGTTATCTCGACCGCCCTCACGATCCGCACGACGTCGTCCGGCCCTGTCGTGCAGGCGGATCCGGGGTCCAGCCGCCGGAGCATCCTGGCCAGGAAGCCCGGGGAGGCCGCGCCGCAGGCCGAGAGGGTTCTGCGCAGGGCCGGGTGGGCCGGCGGGAGGTCGTCGAACGGGCCCGTCAGGGCGGACAGGTACAGCCCCGTCCCGCCCACGACCAGCGGCACCGCTCCCCTGCCCCTTATGTCGGGTATCAGGCGCAGGGCCTCCCTCGAGAACTCGCCCGCCGAGTAGCAGCCGTCGGGGTCGACGATGTCGACCAGGTGGTGGGGTACGGCCTCCCGCAACACCCGCGGGGGTTTCGCGGTACCTATGTCCATGTGCCTGTAGACCTGCCTCGAATCGGCGCTGACGACCTCCGTGCGGATACGCCGCGCCAGCATCGCCGCGACCTCCGTCTTGCCCGTGGCGGTGCAACCGGTGAGGATCGTGACGGGACGCATCATCTGCCGAAGCGCTTTTCCAGCTCGTCCAGCGAGATCTCGACGAGCGTCGGCCTGCCGTGCGGGCACCTGAAGGGGTCCGATGTCGCGAAGAGCATCTCTATGAGCTCGCCCGCCTGTCGGACGTCCAGCTCGTCCCCGAACTTCACCGCTCCCGCACAGGCCGCGGCCGCCGCCACCCGGTCCTGCGGCGGGAGGTCCGACCTGGTCGGATCGGCCAGCGCGGCGAGTATGCCCGTGACCGCGTCCGCCCCCCTCCGAAGCCCCGCAGGCACCGCCCGGAGCACCGCCCCGTCCTCCCCTTGACCGATCTCGAATCCCGCCCGGGCGAATACATCCTGATACAGGGCGAGGAGCTCCGCGTACTCCGGATCAAGGTCGAGCCTCTCGGGCAGGAGCAGCCTCTGCTGCGCGGGGCCTCCCCCGGAGCCGGCCCTGATGCATTCGAACAGGACACGCTCGTGAGCCGCGTGCTGGTCGACGACGACTATGCCACCGGAGACGGTGGTCACTATGTAGCTCCGCCCGACCTGCATCATCGGCACCACGGCCGAGGAGGAGGGTTCGAACGGTCTCTCCCGGGGCTGCTGCACCTCCAGGGCCGATCTGAAGAGGTCGCCCTCCATGGGGCGGGAAGGGATACGGGCGGAGGGCAGCAGATCCGGCATGTCGGCGTAAAGGGCTCTCCTGCCACCAGTCGCATCCCGGACGGCGCCCTCCACCATGGACTCCACGAGCGACGGTCTGCGGAGGCGCACCTCGAGCTTGGCGGGATGGACGTTGACGTCGATCTCCCCCGGATCGAGGACGAGCCTGCAGACGAGGAGCGGATGCCCGGCAGGCCCGGAGAGTGCGCTCTCGAGAGCATGGGCTACGGTTCTCGAGTGGACGGGCCGGCCGTTGACCGCGATGTAGACATGCTGCCTGCCTGCGAACCTCCGGTCGGGGAAGTAGGTGAGTTCCGCCCTGCAGACCCCGTCGGAGGCCGACCCGGAGACGCACCGCTCGGTCGGCCTGATCCCGAACCGCTGTCTCATCCTCTCCACGAGGGTCCCGGCCGGTATGTCGAACACCCTCTGACCCTCGCTCTGGAGAGACAGGGAGAAGTCGTCCCTGGAGAACAGGAGACCCTCGAGATGCCGGACCACCCAGGACTGCTCGGTGGCCTCCGATCGGAGGAACTTCCTGCGGGCCGGCTGATTGAAGAAGATCCCCGAGGCCTCGACAGTGGTGCCCCTGGTCCTCGCCGCGGGCTGAACCCCGCCGAGGACCCCGCCGTCGATCGAGAGCGACCATGCCGCTTCGGAGGTTCCGTCGCTCGTGGTCATCCTGAGATGGGTGACGGCGGCGATGCTGGGAAGGGCCTCCCCCCGGAAGCCCAGGGTCGAGATGGACTCGAGGTCGCCGGCTGCCGCGATCTTGCTCGTGGCGTGCCTCTGGACGGACATCAGCAGGTCGTGCCTGGACATCCCGCAGCCGTCGTCCCTCACGATCACCGAACGCCTGCCTCCTCCGAGGGTCTCGACCCCGATTCCCGCCGCGCCGGCGTCCAGGGAGTTCTCGACGAGCTCCTTCACGATGGAGGACGGCCTCTCCACCACCTCTCCGGCGGCTATGAGGTTGACCAGCTCGTCTGGCAGGGCTCGCACAGGGGGCATGTTCCTCCGGATGGTGCCGGGAGAGGGGTTCGAACCCTCACGGCCATGGGCCAGCGGATTTTAAGTCCGCTGTGTCTGCCAGTTCCACCATCCCGGCGACCGGTTTGTTAACGCAGCTACTATGCCACCCTTCCACGCCGCGGTCCAGAATCCTCGCCGTCGCGCCTTCCCCGGAGGCGGCGGTCCGGCTATCTTCCACCTGCGAGGGAATGACGGAGGGAGATGCCATGGGCTCCTTGCTGATACTGATACTGTCGGCGTGCCGGGCTCTGCCGTCGCTCGAGGGGTCCTCGGGGACGCTGGACCATCTGGTGTACGTCTGTCCCTCGGCGGGCTCCGAATGGCAGAGCACGGGTACGCCGATAATCCTGGGATTCGATGAGCCTCCTCCCGGCCATCTCGCGCTATCCGCCGAGGGCTCCCTATCCGGCAGCCTCTCGATGTCGGAGTACCGGTCGGCGGACGGCCTGAGGCTGGTCCTGACCCCGGACCGCCCCCTGCGCCACGGCGAGACCGTGCGGGTGAGGGCCGTCTCGGCCACGGGAGGCTCGATCTCCTGGAGCTTCGCGACCAGACCCGTCGATCCGGTCCGGCCCCGTCCCGACATGGTCCGGCCCGACCCAGGCGCATCCGTGGCGCCTGAGACACCCCTCCCGGCCCCCACCGGCGCGCCCGGGGCAAACTCGGTCGCCCTCCCGTCCGACTTCCCCGACATCACCTTCAATCCTTCGGGATCCCAGTCCCCAGGAAACTTCTTCTTCACCCCGTTCAACCTCTCCGGGGGCGGGAACACGAGCACCTATCTCGTGATGGCCGACTCGGACGGCGAGGTGCTCTTCTACAGGCACGGCCACATGCCGTTCTACAACTTCGAGCTGCAGTCAGACGGGCGCATATCCTTCGTCACCACGAACATGTATTCCGACAGCATCTGCTGGATCGAGCTGGACGAGACCTACACGAAGGTCGACTCGTTCGCGGTCATCGGCTACCCGACGGACAACCACGACTTCACGGTGGCCGACAACGGCAACTACCTGCTCATCGGACGCGACGAGAGGTATGTCGACATGTCCCAGGTCGTGCCGGGCGGGAACCCTGACGCCCTCGTGGTAGGCCTCCTCATCCAGGAGCAGGACCAGAACCACATGCCGGTCTTCCAGTGGAGCAGCTTCGACCACTTCGAGATAACCGACGCCTGCGACTACGTCGACCTCACCGGCGCCTATGTCGACTATGTCCACTGCAACTCCCTCGACGAGGATGCCGACGGGGGCCTGATCGTCTCGTGCCTCGCCATGACGGAGTGCACGAAGATCGACCGCACGACCGGCGAACTGGTCTGGCGCTTCGGAGGATACCTCTCCGACAACCCCGATTTCGACATCGTCGGGGACCCGCTCGGGGGCTTCAGCTCACAGCACGACTTCAGGCACGTCTCCGGCAGCCTCTACTCGGTCTTCGACAACGGGACGCACCACACGCCGAAGATATCGAGGGCATGCATATACGATCTCGACACGGGGGACATGACCGCCGAGCTCGTCTGGAGCTGGCAGTCGACCGGGCTTTACGGCTCGCACATGGGTTCCACCCAGGTCCTGCCCGGGGGCGGCGTGGTCGTCGGCTGGGGCGACGTGACGGGCTTCGTCGCGAGGCCCGACATCAGCGAGATCTCGCCCTCGGGCCAGGTGCTCTTCAGCGGCCGCATGAACCTGCTCGCGATGGAGAGCTACCGGGCATACAAGTTCGACTGGGAGGGCCAGGCCGTCGTCCCCTACCTGGTGGCCCTGGTGCCTGCCGGACAGAGCCACGTCGAGCTGACCTACAACGTCTTCGGAGACGACGAGTACGCCTCCTACGACATCTACAGGGGGGCGGAACCGGGGGACCTGGCCTTCCTCCTGAACACCCCCCTGCGCCAGATATCCCTGTGGGACCTGCCGACCGGCATGAACTACTTCGCCGTAAGGGCCAGGGACTCCCAGGGTGTCGCAACGGGCTTCTCGAACGTCGATTCGGCGCTCGTGACATGGACCGGGATCGGGGAGGGCGCCGGGGTCGAGGTTCCCGGCGGCCTTCGCCTCCACCCATGCCCCGCCTCGACGGCGGTGACGATCGAATGGCCCGCCGCGCCCGGGGCTCCCGTCTCGGTCCTCCTGTTCGATATAGCCGGAAGAGTCGTGTGCTCCGCCGGCTTCGAGGCCCCCCGGGACGGATGCGCCTCCTTCACCATGCCCGTCGCATCCCTGCCCGACGGAGTCTACATCGTGACCACGGGATCGCCCGGTCTGCGGGCAGCCAGGATGGCGGTGCTGCACTGAGGCGGCCGATTCCCGCGGCATCCCGCGGGCGGGAGGGAGCAGGCACCGGAAGTGGGAAGGAATGACGGGATGCTCCTGATCCTGGCCCTGGCCGCCGCGATCCCGGCGCCCGCCTGGTGCTCCGGCGCATCCCCCTTCTTCTCGACGGCCCTGGGCGGCCCGGATGTGTGGTCTTCCACCGGAACGGATGTGGTGGAGCTCGATGACGGATCCCTGGCGGTCTGCGTCATCTCCATGACCACGTGGTCGTTCGGCGATCCATGGCTGGTAGTCCTGGACCCGGCGGGAGGGCTCCTTCTCTCCGAGCCCGTCGCAGAGGCCGGCATCCCTGTCTCCCGCGACCTGGAGTCCGGCGGCCGCCTCGTGCCGACCCCGGATGGCTGCTCCCTGCTGATGGGTGCCTACGGGGAACCGCGCGCGACCGGTGTCGATGCCGATGCGGCGATCCTCCGGCTCTCGCCCGACGGGGAGATCGAGGGCTGCTCGGTGCTCGGGTCCGGCGACGACCTGTGCTGGTCGCTGTCGGGTCTGGAGGTGCGCAGCGACGGCTCCTTCGTGACGGCGGGGAACACCCGGTGCGGCATCTTCGAACCCTACGCGGCCTCCTTCGATCCGGGAGGCGGTCTCGAGTGGATGCTCACGGACATCGGGGAGGACATCCACGTGGCTGCGCTCGATGTCCTGCCCGACGGCGGGAGCATCCTGCTCATGCTCGGCCGGTACGGCAGGCCGGACAGGTTCGCCGTCCTGGACAGGAGCGGGGAGATGGTCTCGGCCCACCCCGCGGGGCTCCCCGACGACCTCGTCGTCACCTCGATGGAGGTCTCCGGCGATATCGCGCTTGTCGGAGGCTGCATCGACAGCAGCCCGACAATCGTCTGCACCCGCTACGACGGCGGGGGGATCCTCTGGACGAGGGTGATGCACGACTTCGAGGGCCCCGTCACCGGGCTGGACACGGCGCCCGGAGGCGACATCGCGGCCTGCGGATTCGGATCGACTTCGGACGGGATCGATCTCGCGGGTTTCTGCAGGCTCGATAGCAGCGGCCGCCTCCTGTGGACCAGATTCGTGGGCGGCGGGAACGACCCGGACTTCAACTCGGTGTCCTTCACGGCGGATGGCGGACTGGTCCTGGCCGGGGCCATCGGAACCGGAGACAACGGGTACCGTGCATGGGTCCTCCGGACCGACGCATCGGGCTCCGTGCCGGGCGTGGACCCGGACATGGGCTTCTCATTGCCCGGGACCGCCCTGATCGATGCCGTGAGGTCGCCGCTCGGATGGGTCGTGGCGTGCGGAGCCTCGACCGGGATGGAAGCCGCCGGGGCTCTCTCTGACGAACTCGCCGAGGTCACGGGCCTGGAGACCGGCACCCTCTGGATCCCCGACTGGAGTTCCCTTTCCGGTGCGGAGGCCTGGCTCTCCTACATCGGGCCGACATGGCCCCGGGACGACAGAGTCGCGGCGTGTCGCGACGAGATCCTCGCCCTGTGCCCGGACGCCTACATGGTCTGGGTCGGCTCGTCTTCGACCAGGGTGACGGCTCCCCTGCCGGAGGTCGAGCCCTGACCCGCCCCGCCGGACCCCGTATCGCCTCTCCTAGTCTATCCTGATGTAGGCCGACCCCCTGGCGCCGCAGACCGGGCAGGTTCCGGGAGCCTCGCGTCCCGCCGTGTGGCCGCACACCGGGCATACGAAGTATGGATACCCCTCCCCGGACGCATCGAGGCCGTCGAGCATCTCCTGGTACAGCGCCGCATGGATGGCCTCCACGGTGTTCGCGAACTGGAACGACCTGAGGGCCTGAGAATCGCCCTCCTCGCGCGCGTGTTCGATCATCTCCGGGTACATGCTCTTCCACTCGTGGTTCTCCCCCGCCACGGCCTCCGCCAGGTTGGCCCGGGTATCGCCCAGCCCGCCCATGGCCTTCAGATGTGCATGTGCATGGACCGTTTCCGCCTCAGCCGCCGCCCTGAACAGCCTCGCCGCCTGGGGATGGCCCTCCCGGTCGGCGACCAGGGCGAAGGCGAGATACCTCCTGTTGGCCTGGGACTCCCCCGCGAAGGCTGCCTTCAGATCATCCATCGTCCTGCTCATCCTCGTGCTCCTTCCCTTTCGTGGACCCGGGAATATGCAAACCCGGCCGGGAGTCGGGGGGTTCCGGGAACCCTGCGGGCTCCGGGGACCTTTCCACGGGTGAGGATCAGGAACGCCGGGGCCGTTCGTTGACACCGGCCCCGGCATGAGCGAGTTTCGTCCCCAAGAAGCTCGATCGAAGGGGGAGATACATGGGTCGTTCCACCGTCGGAGCACTGCTCCTCTGTCTCGCGGTGTCAGCCTTGCCGGCTTCCTCCGCGGACATCCAGTTCACCTTCGCCCTCCAGCAGGACGGATTCGAAGTGGTAGACTTCGAGGGCGGCCAGCTCGTCTGGTGGCAGGATGGGGCGGTCTGCTTCGAAGAGGGCCAGCCCGACCTGCCGGGCGTCTCCTACTGCTTCGTCCTCCCCCAGGGGACCTCGGTCACCGGAGCCGAGTTCGAGATCCTGTCCGAGGTCACCATCCCGGGGCTCCACGACATCCTGCCCGTGAGGGTGGTCCCCATCGGCGCACAACCCGGACCCTACGTGCGCCGTCCCGACATCTACCTCGCCGGCGATGCGTTCCCCTCCGACCACGTGATCTCGACATTCAACGGCACCAGGACGGGTTTCCGCCTCGGGTCGGTGACCTTCACGCCGTTCTCCTGGAACCCGGTCTCGGGCAGGATCACGGCAGTCACCGAAGCCCTGGTCACCCTCCACGTGGAGGCGGATCCGCAGGTGCCCCTGCTCCGTCTCACCCAGGCCCAGATCGAGCACGCGGAACGCCTCATATCGACCTTCGTCCGCAACCCGGAGGATCTCGCGGAATGCCGCCCCGCCGTGCGCGAGGGGGGAACCGACTGGTCCGCCTGGGTCGCGATAGGCGCCTCCTCCCTCCAGTCGGCCGTCACGCCGCTGGTGAACCACAGGAACTCGACCGGGATGTCGGCCGAGTACGTCACCACCGAGTGGATAACCTCCACCTACACGGGCTGGGACACGGCCGAGAAGATCAGGAACTACCTGAAGGACGCCTACAACAACCACGGCCTGCAGTACGCCCTCATCATTGGAGACTGGGGCCCCACCCAGCGCATCTCGAGCCTCTACATAAGCGGCGCGGGGACCCTCAACGAGACCGCCGACCTCTACTACGGCGACCTCGACGGATCCTGGGACGCCGACGGCGATCACCTGTACGGCGAGAACAACGACGGCCTCAACTACTACTCCGACATCGCCGTGGGAAGGTTCAGCACGAACACCGCGGCACAGGTCACGACCCAGGTCAACAAGACCATCGAGTACGAGACGATCTCTCCAGCAGGCACCTGGAGGACCCGGGCGCTTCTCTGCGGAGCGGGTCTGTGGCCCGAGTACGGCTACTGGGGCAGCTTCGTCTGCGACTCGATCTGCAAGAGGATACCGGCCGGCTGGATCGAGACCAAGCTCTACGAGAACAGCGGAGGTCACCCCAGCAACCAGATCGACGTGATCAACTCCGGGGTGAGCTACGTCTCCCCGCAGGGTCACGGCTTCTCCTCGGGCATCTACTGGTACTACAGCCCCACCAACATGATCACGAACTCCAACTACACCCAGATGACGAACTGGGGCAAGTTCCCCGTCTTCCACTCGATAGCGTGCCTGGCCGGCCAGCTCTCCGCCAACGGGTGCATCGCCGAGAGGCTGATGTTCTGGACCAGCGGCGGGGCCGTGGCTGTCTGCTTCAATTCCAACAACGGCTTCGGCACGCCTCCGAGCATGGGGCCGTCCGAGCACCTCGAGGTGCACTTCTCGAACCAGATGTTCCCCTATGCCGTACCGCGGGTGGGCGACATGCAGGCAGCCGCGAAGGACGCCTTCAAGGCCGCCGGCGGGATGAGCATGCAGAACTGGGTCCTGCAGGAGAACAACATGCTGGGCGATCCCGCCCTCCTCTTCATCACATACCAGACTGGCATCGAGGAGGGAGGCGGACCGGTGGCTGATGCACCGGCGCTCGGCGCGGCGCACCCCAACCCCACGGCCGGGGCATTCTCCATCGGCTGGAGCCTTCCCGCCCCAATGAATGCCTCCATGTCCGTGTACGACGTATCGGGCAGGCTCGTGCGGACCCTCCACGACGGGATGCTGGCCGGCTCGGAGGGGGTCTTCGAATTCGACGGGCTCGACTCGTCCTCCTCACCCCTGAGCCCCGGATGCTACTTCGTCAGGCTCTCGTGCGCGGCAGGCTCCGCACAGGCCAGGGTCGTGGTGCTGGCGAGATAGACCGATACCGGACCGCGGGCCCGGCAGAGCGCAGATCCGCCCTGCCGGGCCCTTCCGCATCCATGAGCCCGGGCGCGGGACGGGCGGGTGCTGCATGAGCTATTATCGGCCCGGTCCCGCCGGGACCCGGCCGAATCGACGGAGAGCAGATGAGGGACAGCTGGACCGACATGCTCCGGAACGACCTGGCCAGGCTCACCGAGTCCATCTCGGGACCCGCCAGGGCGGCCGAGCGCCTCAAGCCTGGGGAGCGCCGCGAGGTGGCCGTCGTCTTCCTCGATCTCTCCGGCTTCACGACCCTCTCGGAGCACCTCGACCACGAGGAGGTCCACCGTCTGGCCAACAGCCTCATGGGAACCCTCGGCTCCGTCGTGGAGGCGCATGGAGGCTACGTAGACAAGATAGAGGGCGACAGGATAATGGCCCTCTTCGGCGCGAGGGTCGCGGGCGAGAACGACTGCATCAGGGCTGTCGCCTGCGGACTCCGGATGCTGAGGGTGGTCGACGAGGTCCACTCCCTCCTGTCCAGGAACGGTTCCAGCCTCTCCGCGAGGGTGGGCGTGAGCTACGGATCCGCGACCGTCGCCCCCGACGCGGCCGGGCATCTCACGGCGATGGGTGACGAGGTCAACCTGGCTTCGAGGATGCAGGAGATGGCCCCGGTCGGTTCGATGCTGGTGAGCCAGCGCGTGCGGAGGATCTGCGGCGATGGATTCGAATGGCGCGACTCGGGGGAGCTGCCCGTCCGCGGGCGGACCAGGAGCGTCCACGCCTGGGAGCCCGTCGGGGTCCGACAGATCCAGGAGGACAGGTGGCGGAGGAACGCCCTCGCCGGGAGGACCGCGCTGGCGGGCAGGGAGGCGGAGATGCTCCTGCTGTCCTCCGCCCTCGGTTCCGCGGCGGAAGGACGACCGGCGGCCGTCAGCATCCTGGGCGAGGCCGGAATCGGCAAGTCGAGGCTGGCATGGGAGCTGCTGGAGTCCATCCGGCCCGGATCGTTCACTGTGCTGCGCGGTCAGGCCCTCTCCTTCGCACAACCCCCCTACTGGTTCTGGACCGGTCTACTCAGGCGGTTCCTGGGGCTGGAGGGCGACCCATCCGAGCTCGGGGGCATGCGGGAGGCGCTCGAGAGGATGTCCCCCACCGCAGGGACGCGCTCCGGCATGCTCGACGAGCACATGCCGGCCCTCGCCGATCTCGCCCTCTCGAGCTCGGGGGGCTGGCTGGACCCCGAGATGGACGAGGAGACCCGGAACGTCAGACGCAGGCTCGCCATAGCCTTCCTGCTCGAGCTGGCCGCCCTCCAGGGACCTCCCGTCCTCCTGGTCATCGACGACGCGCACTGGCTGGACGGGGCCTCGGCGGAGGCCATCCGGTTCGCATGCAGGAGCCCGGTCCTCTCGGACAGGCTGTCCGTCCTCGTCACATCCAGATGCGACGGGACGGACGCCGATCCCCTCTCGCCGGTCCCTTCCGCGCAGAGGAGCGAGATCCGCCTGGGACCCCTCGACGACGACTCATCGCTCGAGATCGTGAAGGGCATGCTGGGCCCGGGCGGCGGCGAACCGCCGGCCGGGGCGGTGGAATTCCTGCTGGGAAGGGCCCGGGGGGTGCCCTACTGCCTCGAGGAGCTGCTCCTCGACATACTCGACCGGGGTCTGCTGAGGATGGAGGGCTCCGCCTGGGTCTTCAGCGGGGGTGAGGATCTGCCCGTCCCTTCCTCCATAGCCGGGATAGTCACCGCGCGCTACGACAGGCTCCCCCCCGGTCCGAGGCGCATCCTGCAGGTCGCCTCGGTCCTGGGCCAGACGTTCGAAAGGGATGTTCTGGAGCGGGTTGCGGGTATGAGCAGCCCCGTCGGAGAGGGTGAGGTCGAAGCCCTCTTCGCCTCGTCCTTCCTGGAGAGCAGTCCGGACGGGACCCTGGGCTTCCGGAGCTCCCTCACACGGCAGACCGTCTACGACATGCTCCTCTTCCAGAACCGCATGGTCCTCCACCGGCACGCGGCGGCCGGCCTGGCGGAGCTCCGCCCCAACGACTCGGAGAGGATCGCGGGGCTCCTGGCCTGGCACCACTACAGGGCCGGTGACGTACAGGAGGCCGTCGGCTGGGGTATCCGGATGCTGAAGACCCTCTACGGAGGTTACCAGCACCGCGAGGTCATCTCCTGGGCGACCGAGCTCAGGGGCTGGATCGGGGGCATGCCCCCATCCCGGCAGACCGACAGCCTCCTGCTCCAGGTGGTGAGGATCGAGGGGCTCTCCAACGAGTACCTGATGAGGCAGGACAGGCTGGAGACCCTGTACGCCGAGGCCCGCGAGCTCTGCACCAGGCTGGGGGACGAATCGGGCCTGGGCCGGACCTGGCTCGAGACGGGCCTGCTGCGCAGCCATTCCGCCAGGTTCGGCGAGGCCATGACATGCTTCGAGACCGCCCTCGAGACGGCCCGGAGAGCCGGTGACAGGCGGCTCGAGGGCCGTTCGGTGGCCAACATCGCCCTGGCCCTGACGTTCTCGGGAGACATGGACCGGGCCGAGACCAGGTTCGGAGAGGCCCTGGAGATCTTCGAGGAGCTGGGCGACCTCCACGACATAGGAGTCACCATCCAGAACCTCGCGACCCTCTACGGGCAGAGGGGCGAGAGGGACAGGGCGGTCGAGACCCTCCGCAGGGCTCTCGAGATCCACTCCCACGGATCGCCGTACCCGCGGGGCGAGGCGGTCGTCCTCACGAACCTGGGAGTGCACCGCGGGATGGACGGAGATCCCGCCGGCGCGCTGGAATGCTTCGAGAGGGCCCTGGACCTGCAGAGGCAGCTCGGCAACCGCCGGGGAGAGGCGATAATCCTCGGCAACCTGGGGTGCTGCTATCTGGAGACGGGGCGCAGGGAGGACGGCCGGAGGGCCTTCGAGGAGGCCTACTCCGTCAACTCCGAGATAAACAACAGGCGCAGCATGGCGATAGCGCTGACGAACCTGGCCAGGCTCCGGGAGGAGGACGGGGATCTGGAAGCAGCGAGGGAGGGATACCTGAGGGCTCTGGCCATCAACGAGTCCGACAGCTTCCTGGCCGGGATCGTCGCCTGCAGGAGCTACCTGGCCGCGCTCGAGGCAGGGACGGGTTCGGTCGCGCAGTCGGAGGACACCTACAGGGCGGTCGTCCGTTCGGTCGAGGAGTCCGGACTGGCTGAGGCGTATGTTCCCTCCGTCATGAGGCTTCGCGAACGGCTGATGGAGAGCGGGGTCCCGGGATCGAGGCTGCCGCGGCCCTCCAACTGGAAGTGAGAGCGTCGTCCGGCGCCGGAGACGGCTCCGGCAGGGACCCTGAGGGCAGGGGGAAAGCCACCGTCGGAGGAAACTGATGCAGATCAAAGCCTTTGACTTCGAGACCAAGGAGGAGATCCTGCTCGCCCCGGGCGGGGGTCCGCAGGCACCGCGCCCCGGCCTCTTCCACTGGTTCATCGCGTCTCCCGACGAGAGGGCCGACCTCCTCACAGCCCTGGAGGAGTTCGGGATGCCCCGCGGCATATCCGACCTGCTGCGCGGCCCTCAGCCGGAGGTCCACCTGGAGCTTCACGAGGAGGCCATCCACTTCACCCTCTCCGAGGTCAGGATCGAGGACGGCGAGCTTAAGGGCGAGGTTCTGTCGTTCCTCCTAGGCGGGAGCTTCCTCGTGGCTCTCGTCCCCTCGAAGTCGCCCGTCATGGAGAGGATCCTCCGCGTCTACGGGGAGGACTTCCGCAAGTTCGCCCGGACCTCGGGCTTCCTGCTCTACGAGCTGGGGACCCAGCTGCTGGAGTCCTACCGGAGGATGTTCCAGTACTACACCGAGGAGGCCGAGCGGATCCAGATGAGGCTCTTCAGGAGGATCACGGACGAGATCTTCGCCGAGGTGTCCGAGCTGACCGGGGACATACTCGCGTTCCGCCGTGTCGTGCTCTTCGCGCGCGACCTGTTCAACGACCTGGCGACGCGCAAGTCGGCCTTCGTGGCGGAGTCGGCGCAGCCCGCCCTGGACATCCTCTCGGACCGCCTCGAGAGGCTGGGGAGCGACATCGCCGGCATGAGGAGCGTTCTCAACGAGACCCTCAACCTCTACATGGGGATGGTCAGCCACCGGACTAACCGGATCGTGAACAGGCTGACCATCATCAGCATGCTGTTCATGCCCCTCAGCTTCATGGCCGGGGTCTACGGCATGAACTTCCACGTGCTGCCCGAGCTGGGCTGGGCGTACTCCTATCCTCTGTTCTGGGGATTCGTGATAGTCTTCGTCACGACCTTCGTCATCGTGGTGCGCAGGAAGAAGTGGCTCTGACGGGGCCCGCCGCGCGCCGGGAACGGGGATCCGGCCCCGGCCCTACCTGCCCCCGATGCCCTTGATGATGAAGCCGCCCGACCTCACGTCCCTCTCGAGCTCGAGGATGCCGTTGGCCTCGGCCTGCTCCAGGAGGTCTCCGAAGGACCTGAACCCGTAGTAGGACTCGCTGAAGCCCGGCTGGCGCCTCTTGAGCGTCTGCTTGATCATCGAGCCCCAGATCTTCTCCTCCTCGCCGCGCTCCTGCAGGAGGGCCTCGTAGGTCTTGGTCACAAGGTCCCAGGCCTCGGCCTTCCTGTCCTCCGGCGTGGCCACCTTGCTCCTGGCCGTCCTCGAGGTCTTCTGCCCGGGCTTCCTCGCCCTGGAGTCCGTGCGCTGGTGCTGGACCAGGTCGTCGTAGTAGATGAACTCGTCGCAGTTGGCTATCAGGAGGTCGGAGGAGGAGTTCTTCACCCCGACGGCCACCACGGTCTTGTTGTTCTCGCGCAGCTTGCTCACCAGGGGCGAGAAGTCCGAGTCGCCGCTCATGAGGACGAAGGTGTCGACATGCTCCTTCGTGTAGCACAGGTCGAGGGCGTCCACGACCATCCTCACGTCGGCCGAGTTCTTGCCCGACTGCCTGACGTGCGGGATCTCGATCAGCTCGAAGGATGCCTCGTGCATCGCGGCCTTGTACTCCGGATACCTCTCCCAGTCGCAGTAGGCCTTCTTCACCACTATGTTGCCCTTGAGCAGCAGCCTCTCCAGAACCTTCGCTATGTCGAACTTCTGGTAGTCGGCCTCGCGCGCGCCGATCGCGATGTTCTCGAAGTCACAGAACAGGGCCATGCTGCGGGTTTCGGCACCCTGCGTCATGACCGCCTCCCTTCGCGGATCCTCGATTGGGGTCCGGGGCAGCCGGGATCCTCTGATGCCCCGTCAGCAGATGATAACGACAATCGAACCCGCAGGCGAGAAGATGAGGGCCGGGAAAACCCGCAGGACGAGGGTCTTCCCCGCCCTGCCGCTCTCCGGCGCGGGATCACCGGGCGTCGGGCCCCCTGAGGTTCACATCCCGCTGCGGGAACGGGATCGTGATGCCCTCGGCGTCGAAACGCCTCTTGATCTCCTCCTGCAGGTGGAAGTGGACGGCCCAGTAGTCGTCCGTCCTGACCCAGGGTCTCACGGCCATGTCGATGCTGCTCTCGGCCAGCCTGAGCACCCCGACCATGGGGGGCGGCTCCTCCAGCACCCTCTCGTCCGAGGCGAGCATCTCCTCCAGAACCCGCCTCACCCTGCCGAGATCGTCGGAGTAGCTCACCGAGGCGACGATGTCGATCCTGCGGATCTCCATCGCACTGTAGTTGACGATGTTGTCCGCCGTCAGCTTGGAGTTCGGGATGATCACCTTCCGGTTGTCGGGCGTCAGGAGCTCGGTCGTGAATATGCCGATCGAGGTCACCGTCCCGCTCTGCCCCGCCGCCTCGACGAAATGCCCCACCTCGAAGGGCTTGAAGATTATCATCAGCACGCCCGAGGCGAAGTTCGAGAGGGATGCCTGGAGGGACAGGCCGACGGCCAGGCCGGCCGCCCCCAGAACCGCGACGAAGGATGCGGTCTGGACGCCCAGCTGCCCCAGGGCCGCGATTATCACGAAGGTCATCAGGGCCGCGAACGCGAGGCTGGAGACGAAGGAGACGATCGTCGCATCCGTCCGGCTCCTCCTCAGGATGCGGCGGATGATCCTCCTGACCGCTGCGGCGGCAACCCTGCCCAGGAGCAGGATGGCGATGGCGGCCAGGATCCTCAGCCCGTAGAGGGCGAGCCATTCCTGGATCTTCGGGAGGAGTTCGTCCATTCGATCAGCCTTCCCGGGGCTTCACGCCCCCGGCTGCCCCCGGGCCCGCCCCGGGACTTCTCACAGGCGAACCGTGTCCGGCAGGGAGCCGTCAAGGAGCCCGGTGCTGAAGCAGAGCGCGACCGCGGTCCCTGCGGAACGGTTCTCGAATACATGGGGAATCCCGGGGGGTATGGTCAAAAGGCCCGGCCTGGACGGGGAGAGGGTCTCCTCGTGGCCGGTCTCCAGGTCGACTATCGCGAGCTCCCCGGCCAGCACGGCGACCTGCTCGTCCCTCCCCGGGTGCGCATGGCGCCCGCGGGAGCACCCCGGCTCGACCGAGAACGCATGGCAGTTGGTGATCGCACCGGCGGATGCGAGGTGGTCGAAGGGGTTCAGCACCCATCCCCTCCCGTCGGCGTGCGGATCCTTACTGATGAAGCCGAACCTGTTCCGGGGGTCTCCACTCATCGAGGAACCTCCTTATGCCGAGCGCTCTCGAGCGCCCGATCCCGGGGACCGACATGATCTCCTCCAGGGTGGCCGCCCTCAGCCTCTCGACGCTCCCGAAACGGAGGAGCAGCTGGCCCCTGAGGGATGGGCCGATCCCGGGCACGTCGTCGAGGATCGACCTGATCTCGCCCTGCGACCGGCTCGTCCTGTGGTAGTGCAGGACGAACCTGTGGGCCTCGTCTCTCATGGCCATGAGAAGGCGCATCGGAGGCTCGTCCCTCCCGGGCGCCAGCGCGACCTCCGTCCGTCCGCAGAGGAGGGTCTCCTCCCTCTTGGCGAGCGCGACGAACAGGGACCGGTCCGCCGCATCCCCCGCGGCCGCGATGGCCGCGCGCAGCTGGGTCACCCCCCCGTCGACCAGGATGAGGTCGGGCGCCTCACCCTCCTCGAGGTGCGACACGTAGCGCGACACGGCCGAGGCGATCATGGCCGGGTCGTTCCTCCCGAGATCGTGAGGCATCGAGAAGCGCCTGTAGCCTGACTTGTCGGGTCTCCCGTCACGGAAGCTCACCAGGGCGGCGACGGGGTATGAGCCCTGCACCATGGACGCGTCGAGCGCCGCCATCCACCTCGGCGGCCCGGGTAGCCCCAGCATGTCGGCCAGGGCCTCCAGTGCGGCCTCGGTCCTCTCCCTCCGGCCCCCGGGCCTCTTCCACTCGAGCCGGGCGAGGAAGTGCGAGAGGTCCCTCAGGGCGACATCGACCAGATCCCTCCCCCTGCCTCTCGAAGGCGAGTAGACCCTGACGGCGGACCCCCTCCTCTCCCTCAGCCATTCCTCGATCACCCGCGCATCGGCCGGCTCCTCCTGCGCCAGAACCTCCCTCGGGATGTCCCTGGTCTCGCCGTAGTACGTCCTGAGGAGCACCGACAGCCTCTCCGGCATGCCTGCCAGCCTCCACCTGCTCTCGAAGGGCAGCCTGACGAGGCCGGTGAAGCGGCCGGAGCGCATCTGCAGGATGATCCCCCAGTTCTCCTCCACTGCCGCGATGTCCCTGCTCACCCTGTCCCTCACGGTGTCGGGGGCCGGCCATCCGAAGGAGTCGAGCCTCTCCACGAGGTCCCGCCACCGCGCAGCCTCCTCGAAGCGGAGCTGCGAGGAGGACTCGGACATCCTGGCGAGTATGCCGTTCCTGGCGGCGTCCCAGTCGCCCTTCAGCACGGACAGGACGCTCTCCACGTTCTCCCGGTAGCCCCCGTCCCCGGAGGCGCATGGCGCCGGGCATCTCGCCATCTGTCCCATCAGGCAGGGGCGCCCCGAGGAGCCGGCAGGTCTCGCGGAGCGGCATCTCCTCAGCGGGAACGCCTCCTGGAGGAACTCCACGAGGGATCTGAGATTGCGCGAATCGGGATAGGGGCCGAACCTCGGGATCGGCCGGGAGGGATCCGGACGCCTCGTCACCAGCAGACGGGGATACTCCTCGTCCGTGGTCAGCTCGAGATACGGATACCTCTGGTCCTGGCGCAGCCTCACGTTGAGGGGAGGCTTGTGGATCCTGATCAGGTCGGCCTCCAGGACGAGCGCCTCGACCTCGCTGCGGGTAACCGTCCACTCCACGGCATAGGCCTTTTCGAGGAGGATCCGGTGCCTGTCGTCCGAGGGCTCCCCCAGGTGGCTCCTCAGTCTCCTGTTGAGGTCGACCGCCTTGCCTATGTAGAGGATCCTGGCCGATGCGTCCATGAAGCGGTAGACGCCGGGCAGGTGGGGGGATCCTGCAACCGCCTCCTCAAGCGGGGTTCCGGCCACGCCTCTTCACGAACCTTGCCAGGTTGGCCGCGCTCCGACCCCCGAGCGCGGCGAACGCCGCGAGGAAGACGCCGAAGGAGGCGGCTGCCGCGGCCGCGAGGGCGAGAAGGCCTCCGGCGGTGCCGGTCGCGCACATGGCGGCCACCCAGCCCTTCAGGGCGAGCAGGACCGCCGTGCAGGCGGCGGATCCGAATGCGACAGCCCTCCATCCCGCGCCGGTCCCCCCCCACCCGCCGGCGCCGGGAAGCTTCGCCAGGCTGATCCTGAGGAGGACGAAGTTGAGCATGGAGGATGCGCTCGTCGCAAGGGCGACTCCTGCGAGAGGACGGGCCAGGCCCGTCCTTATGAAGAACAGGGAGAGGAGGATGTTGAGCGGGATGTTCACCCCCATGCATAGGATGCCGATCTTCGCGGGAGTCCTGGTGTCGCGGGCGGCATAGAAGACAGGGGCCGTGATCTTGACTCCGCCGTAGAAGAGGAGGCCGACGGAGTAGAAGACGAGGGCGGAGGAGGTCAGGCCAATGGAGCCCGAATCGAAGGCGCCCCTGGCCAGGATCGCCGTGATGATCTCGCGGGCGAGCACGGCGATGTAGATGGTGGCCGGCACCAGGAGGACGGCCAGGCCGAGGGTCGCATAGCCCAGGGTTCTGCGGGCCTCCGCCATCCGGCCGAGGGCGGCCTGCCTGCTGAGGGTCGGCAGGAGGGCGGTTGCCAGGGCGACGGCGAAGATCCCCAGGGGGAACTGCATTATCCGGTTGCCGTAGGAGAGGGCTGCCACGCTCCCCTCCTCGAGGAGGGAGGCGACCATCTGGTCCACCAGCACGTTCACCTCGGCCGCGACCAGACCCGCAAGGGCGGGCACCGCCAGCTTCAGGACCGCAGCCGCGCCGGGCTCGGAGAGGCTCATGTCGAACCTGAAGCGGAACCCCCTCCTCACCAGCGCGGGTATCTGCACGAGAAGCTGGATGACGCCGCCGGCCAGGACGCCGGTCGAGTAGGCCCAGACAGGATGGACGCCCGTCCAGAGCAGTGGGAGCACGAAGAGCCCCCCCAGGGAGAGGATGTTGAACAGGATCGGACCGAGGGCCGGCGTCAGGAAGTGTCTGGCGCTGTTCAGTATGCCCATGACTATCGCCGCGAGTCCGACGAACAGCACATAGGGGAAGAGGAGCCTCAGCAGCCCCGCCGAGAGCTCGGCCTTCCCCGCCACCGCCGAGAAGCCCGGGGCGAAGAGCCTCACCAGCAGAGGTGCGGCGACGATGCCTGCCACGGTCGCCGCGGCCAGGCACGTGAAGCTGAAGGAGAGGATCGTGGATCCCAGCCGGGATCCCTCCCTGGCTCCACCCCTCACCAGCGTCGCCGTATAGGTGGGCACGAAGGCTGCGCTGACCGTGGACTCCCCGAACAGCCTCCTGAGGATGTTCGGCAGGACGAAGGCCAGGGTGAAGGCGTCCGCGGCGAGCCCCGTGCCCAGAACGGCTGCCTGGCCGACATCCCTCGCGA
This sequence comes from uncultured bacterium, assembly GCA_964603785.1. Lineage (GTDB taxonomy): Bacteria > Fermentibacterota > Fermentibacteria > Fermentibacterales > Fermentibacteraceae > CAZRWD01. The sequence continues at coordinate 341,052 of CAZRWD010000001.1, read as the reverse complement.
GCCCGAGGAGCCTGCTGACCAGTGTGAGCCCGCCCATGAGGCCGGCGGCCTCCGCGACCCTTCGACCCTCCTGCTCGACGGTGCCGAGCGAGGTCTGTCCGCCTTCCGTCATTCGGCCTCCAGTATCAGCTGCTCCAGCTCGCCCGTGAGCCCGGGGTCGAGCTGAACGGCGCGAACCGCCGCCCTCCGGGCCTCGCTCCACGATCCGCATCCTGCGAGAGCGACTGCATAGTTCCTCCAGAGCGTGGGAGACCCGGGGGCCGTCTCGAGCGCGGCCTCGAACTCGGCCAGCGCATCCAGCGGCCTCCCGGAGACGGCGGTCGCTATGCCGGTAAGATTGTGCAGGTCAGCTCCGCTGTAACCCCTCGCGGCCGCCTCCGAGAGGGCCCTGCGCGCACCGGCCGCATCCCCTGCGTCCAGGGCGGCCGAGGCCGCTACTATGTCGTTCAGCCCGGGCCTTGTGGTGCGCATCGGGAAGAGCGACGAGAGCCCGACGGCGACGGCAGGGAGGATCAGGCGGAAGGACTCCCGGCGGGGCAAGGGCGCCATGGAGGCGATGTACAGGAGCGGGAGGAGCGCAGTCCTGTGCCTCGCCGCGGGGAAGAAGAGCGCCGACGCGGCGAGGAGTGCGGGGAGGGCGGCCCTGGAGAGCCTCGGGACGCGTCTGCCGAAGGCTCCTGCCATGCCCGCGAGCAGCGCCGCGGCGGTGGCGGGGAGGAGCAGGGCGAGGCCCGTCGAGGCCATCAGCCGGCCCGTCTCGAGATTGCGTCCGGGACCCGGGAGCGCCATGGAGGCGGAAGCCTTCCGGAGAGCGAACGACACCCAGTCCCCCGGCGCTGCGCCGATCTCGAGCCACGCCCTCTCCAGGAACCCGGGGGTCTCGTCCCGGATGGCCACCAGCTGCTCGAACTCGACTCCCGGCGGGGTCGTCAGGAGGTCGATCCTGCTGCCCAGCCAGAGGTTCTCGGCTCCGTTGGCGCCCAGCACCGGCCCCGCTCCGGTGAAGGTGTTCCAGAGCAGCACCGGCAGGATGGCGGCCAGAGCGCCCGCCGCCGATCGGACGGGAGGCTTGACGGGTCTGGGCATCACGAGGGCTGCCGCCCCCACCAGCAGTATCTCCGCCCTGAAGAGGCATGAAAGCCCGAACAGGAGCCCCGCCCGGAACCTCCTCCCTCCGGCGTGACCCAGGGCCGCGAGGGTCAGGAGCGCCGCCGCGGGAGCCTCGGGCATCAGCTGGAGCCCGCCGAGCACGAGGAAGGGGTCCATCGCGGCGAGCACCGAGAAGAGGGCGCCCCTCCGAGTGCGGGCGAACGCCGCCATCGCGACCGCCGGCACGACCGACACCGCCGACATGACGGCCCTGGCGGCCGGGATCCCCGCAGCAGTGAGGACGGCTGCGAGAAGGTACATCCCCGGGGGTCTCTCGAAGGGCGTCCCCTCACGGATCGCATCGGATCCTGCGACATAGGTCTGCTCGTCCACGTAGAGCCTGTCGTGGGGGAAGACGGCCCCGACCCCGCTCCATGCCGCCAGCCTCGTGACCGCCGCGACGGAGACCACCGCCAGGATCAGGCGGGTCCTCATCCCCCGTCCATCCACACCAGCGGCGCGGCACAGTCGAATCCTGCCTCGACCGTGTCGCCGTGGACCGCGACACCCTCCGGGGAGGCGGCGGAGACGGCCGAGGGCAGGATCCAGCGCCTCGTGACCCCACCCGAAGTCCCGGAGGGGACGAGTGGAAGCGCCAGCACCGCCCCGGGCCCGACCGGGTCCGCCAGGCGCCCGGATGCTCGCAGGGAGACCCCTGTCGACAGGTCGTACAGGTCAGTGGTCTCGAGGTCGCGGAGCATCACGGGAAGCCCCCCCCGTCCGATCCAGAGGGAGAGGGAACCCAGTGCCGATCCTCCGTCCCTGCCCGCGAACTGCCTTCTGAGCAGGGAATCCCCCGCCCCCCCGGCCGCTATCTCCAGATCGAACGACCCGTCCTCTCCGAACCTCCAGGTCTCGGACCAGCTGTCCGGCCGCGCCGCCGTCCTCACCCCGGCCGGGGCCCCGGAGACCCCGTCGAGGACCGCCAGGCTCTCGGAGCCTGGTATGTAGAAGGCTTCGACTAGGTAGGCGGAGGGCTCCACATCCAGCACCGCTCCGCTTCCGGTCGTGACCCGGACGATCGCCCTGTGCCATCCCGAGGGGACAGGCACGCCGGGCGGCGAAGAGGCCGCGGGGAGTACGGCGGCCTCCATCCCCAGCGACCGGAGCACCGCGGCGGAGAAGACCGCCATCTCGTAAGCGTTCACGGTCCGTGTGGCCAGTATCTCCTCCATCGGCCGGACACCCGAGGCGAGGCGGGGATGCGAGGGTATGTCGAGTGTGAAGCTGTTGCAGACGAGAGTCCTGAGCCTCGCCACAATCATCCTGGGATCGGCGCCGGCGGCAGCGGCCTCGATCGCCGCCTCCCTCACCCCCAGCGGCATCCCGCCGGAGAGGATGGCGTCGCCGTCCGCGGTTAGCAGTCCGAGCAGATCGTCCCAGCCGTCGAGCGACGAGACGACCAGGCGTCCGGGTCCCGGCCCCCCGGTGAACCTCGTCCCCCCGCGCACCGTGCGGGCCTCGAAACCCTCCCCGCTCCATGTGAAGCCCGAGGGCAGGTCCATCACATCCACCACGACGCTGTCGGCCCAGGCGGGAACCGACAGGTCCAGCCAGGGCCCCCCCGCCCATGCCCCGCTCAGGTCCCGGATCCTCGCGCGGAGGAAACCGCCCCGGGCGCCCGCCCCGGGGAAGGCGACCACAACCGCGAGGGGCATCCCGGCCACTTCGCTGAGGGTGTCCACAGCCCACGCGGGAACCTCCCTCCGGCCGCCGGAGGCGTCCAGCGTCCAGGCCTCCTCGAGATCCACCTCCATCAGGAGGGGATCGAAGGGGATGGGATACCTGGGTGCGGAGCAGCCCTCCACCGAGATGCTGGTCACCAGCGCGGAGTCCTCCATCTCGAGCCTCATGGAGAGGATGGAGGGCTCCGGCCCCGTGCCGGACGGCAGGATCACGGCCAGGAGGAGCGCGTTCACCGGGGCCCTCCCCTGACGACGACGATCCTCCGCCCGGTGGCGCTTCGCTCGAGGGCCCGCCCGGCGAGGACCCCGGCCGGCCAGGGGCCGAGGTCGCATGTCTCGGTCCAGACCAGCGTGTCCCCCTCGAGACGGAACGAGATGGAGTACCCGTCGGTCTCGAAGGGCTCGGGCAGCTCTACGGCCCGGCCGCCCAGCGGCAGCCGTGCATGGAGGATCTCGAGAAGGGGCGTGTCCGCCCCGCCGGGCCTGCCGTCCGACGCGCGCGACATGACCAGTGCGGCAAGGCGGGATCCGACCCTGTCGAGGTCGACCAGGCCGGGCATGAGGAAGGCGGTGTCGCCCATCCACGGAACCGACCGGAGGGGGGTGACCGCCCTCCCCGAGACACCGAGGGCGGAGAGCGGATCGGCCGGATCTCCGGTGACCTCGAGATCGCTTCCGGGCAGGAGCCCGAAGAGGGCCTCCTGCAGCTCCGGCCACCTCTCCCGCCCGACCCTCCCCAGCATGTCCCTCCAGAGCTCGTCCGCAGCCCCCGAGAGACCTGCATCGAGCCATCCGGCCATGCTGTCGGAGGACAGAGGGCCGTCGAGCGCGAGGCTTATCAGGATCGTGTCCGTGCCGGCGTCGAAGGGCACGGTCACGAAGCCGTCGCACCAGGGGGCGACGGGGAGGACGGGCAGCCCGCGCAGGGCCGAGCCGTGAGGTCCGGCGTGCGCGGGGGTGGAGGGATCCAGGACCTCCAGTCCGTCGGAGCCCTCGAGGAGGACGACCATGTGATCGAAATCCCTCGTCCCGCAGAGCTCCGCCAGCGGGTGGGACGTGCGGGTGAGGCCCAGCCAGGCTTCGTATCCGTGCAGGCGGAGGAGGGCGGTGAGCAGGACTGACTTGTCACGGCAGACGCCGCAGCCGTCCGTGAGGGTCTCCAGGGCGCTCCTGGGCGTGTATCCCGGGTCGTTCCCCAGGCTCGACCCCAGGTAGGCGATGTTCACCGCGACCCATGCCCTCAGGGAGTCGGGCGTCGTCCCGGCGCCCTGCGAGAGACCCGCCAGGAGAATCGAATCGCCCGGCTGGACCGGCCCGGGGTCCAGGACCTCGTACAGCGCCCGGCCCAGCTGCGAAGGCGTGCATTCGGCGACCACCAGCCGGGCCGCCTCGCTCTCCACCGGGACCCCCAGGGGCAGCCTCTCGAGGGGCGGCATCGGTCCCCAGGTCCACCTGAGCCTCCTCATCCCGCCGGACACGGACTCGGTGGGCGCGCCGCCCCCCTCGGTCCAGTGGAGGGGCTCTCCGGCCGGCCACTCCACGGTGAACGAGCTGGATGCGATGCTGTCCGCGGACTGGCGGTAGAACGAATAGCTGAAGGCTTCCAGGAACGGGAGGCGCGAGACGGATCTGCGCGTGGCAATGTACAGCGTATCCCCGATCTCGAGGCCTGGGAAGGCGAGGATGTACTCCCTGAAGTTGCTCTCGAGCCTGCCCGCGGCAGCCAGGCCGGCGCGGGGCCTCTCCGTGACGGCTGCGAGGGCGACCCGCCTGCCAGGCCTCACGGGGTGCAGCTCCGCACGCTCAACCCAGACGGACTCGGCGGCGGCGTCGAACGGGATCGACAGAGTCGAGTACCGGGCCACGCCTGCCGCATCGAGGGGGATGATCACCTCGCTCGAGGTCTCCACCGTGGGTGACCCCGCGGAGAGGCGCCCGACCGTTGCTTCGTGATCGAGGAAGACCGCGTCGGTTGCCAGCGTGAGCGCAGCCAGGAGGGCTGGCGTCACGGCCTAGCCGTCTGGGCCGGGAGGTGGAAGCCCGGGAAGGGTCCTGTCCAGACCCAGGAGCGTGGCGCTCACCCTCCCCCCGAGGACGGCCTCGACGTCCGTGCCCTCCGGATCGTGCACGGGCAGCTCGAACATCCTTCCGTAGCGGTAGATCCTGCCCGGCTCGACCACCGTGAAGGGCGCGTCGGCGGCGAAGCGCGCCGTCCGGGTCCATACGGGGTCGCCCAGCTCGCAGGAGGGATTGTCGGGGATGTTCAGGTTGAGGACGGCTCCCTCGGGGATCCTCGAGCGGACCCCGGAGTCCACCATGGAGCGGACGTAGGACGCGGCGCATCCGAAGTGGACCGGACTGCCCGAGGAGGAGCTGACCGCGATCGCCGGACAGCCCCAGAAGGCGGCCTCGGAGGCGGCCGCGACGGTTCCGGAGTAGTGGATGTTGTTGGCGAGGTTGGGTCCGGGGTTGATCCCGGAGACCACGAGGTCGGGGAGGAACCCCAGTATCTCCCGCAGGGCCAGCTTGACGCAGTCGGCAGGCGTGCCCTCGACCGACCAGACGCGCTCGCCGATCCTTTCGACCTCGATGTCCCTGTAGAGCCCGAGCGCATGGCCGGAACCGCTGCAATGAGCGCTGGGGGCGACCACGTACACCTCGTGCCCGTCCTCGAGGGCCGCCCTGAGAGCCTCGAGCCCGGGGGCGCCCACTCCGTCGTCGTTGGTAAGGAGTATCCTCATCTTCTCCAGCCGATGACGCGGGGCGTCAGAATGCGGTCGAGAGGACAAGCCTGTGGATGTCCCCCAGCGACATGCACCCGGGTATCCAGGCGTAGTCGAGCCGCCACCCGCCGGCCGACAGCCCGGCGCCCGCCGTGAAGTCGTGGGAGTCGCCGCCCGCGCGCAGACCGGTCCTGAGGGCCACCCATCCGAAGGGCCTGACCTCGAGACCGGCCCCGCCGGAGGGCCTGTTGTCCAGCGGCTTGCCGGCCTCCACCGTGATCGAGGCCTCGCCGGCGACCGGAAGGACGAGGGAGGCCCTGGCCCCGGCACGCCAGGTCATGGGCAGCCTGAAGTCCCTGTCGGTTTCGAAACTGACTGCCGGACCCACGTTCGTGAGGGATGCCCCGGCATCGAGCCAGGGCAGCGGGTGGGCCAGGATCGAGAAGTCCAGCGCCCAGCCGAGACCCTCGCTGAGCCATATCCTCTCCCTCATCACCTTCGCGCCCACGCCGGCGTCCACCGGACCCAGGTCGGCGGCCAGCGCGGCGGAGAGGGCGATGTCCCAGTATCCGAAGGTGTCCACAGGGTCGGAGGAGGGGATGTCGTCCCTGTACTCGAGGCCGTCGGCGTGGAGGGAGTTGACCGTTACGGCATATCTCGCGCCGCCGACGGGGGCCGTCCAGGACGCGCAGGTCTGCATGACCGATCCGAAGTATCCCGTATGGCCGGCGGTCACCGACCTCCCCTCCAGAGAGACGAGGGCTGCAGGGCTGGAGAGGCCGGAGAGGGTGCCCGAGTTGAGCATCGTCGTCCCCCCGAGGGCCGCGGCCCTGGCCGAGACGTCGATCTTGAGGAACTGGAAGGCTGCCGCACCGGCGTCACGGTAGATGTCGCCCGCGGCTGCGAGGACGGCGATGCATGCGGTCGTCGCGATCGTGCTGCGCAAAGGGACCTCCCGGAGTAGACGCCAGTCAATCTATCTGATACCTTCGGGGCTGACAACGGTTCCACGGAGGTGCGCGACAGGTGCCGTTCGAGATGATGTCCGGCCTCTGCGGAGGCCCCCGGAACATGGCGGTCGACATCCTGCTCATGGAGATGGCCGCCGCCGGCGAGCTGGACGTGGTCCTCCGGACATACGGCTGGGACCCGGCCTGCGTCTCCCTCGGCAGGCTCCAGGATCCGTCGAGGGAGATCGACCCGGCCGCCCTGCGGTCGGCGGGCGTAGACCTCGTCCGCAGGCCCACCGGCGGCAGGGCTGTCTGGCACGAGCACGAGCTGACCTACTCCATAACCGCGGCGGAGTCGCACCCGCTCGTCGCGGGCTCGATAAGGGACAGCCTCGCGAGGACGGGCGCGCTCCTCTGCTCGGCCCTGAGGTCGGCCGGCTTCGACGCGGCCCTCTCCCCCGCCGGGAGGAGCGCATTCCACGAGAGGATGCCGGCGAATCCCTGCTTCACCTCGCACGGGCTCTTCGAGGTCACGGTCGGCGGGCGCAAGGTCGTGGGCAGCGCCCAGGCAAGGCGCAGAGGAGCCTTCCTCGAGCACGGCTCGATCATCATAAGCAACGATCAGCCGAGGCTGGCCGGATACATGAGGACGGCCTCCGACGGGCAGAGGCGGGATATCCTGGAAGCTCTCCGCTCGTCGTCCTGCGGCCTCTCGGAGCTCATCCCCGGAATCGATCCCGGGGCCGTCGCAAAGGCCCTCCACGAAGCGTACGGGGACCATCTCGGGACGGATCCCGTCCCGCTCGCCGTCGCCGACCTGGATCCGGCGCGCCTGTCCGGGCTCGAGGAGGGGCTGCGGATGGAGGCTTCGGAGTGGACGTGAGGCACGGCAAGCCCGGATGGCTGAAGACCGCCACCCTGGGATCGGCGGAAGCCGCGAACGTCCGCAGGATTCTCGCCGGGCTGCGCCTGAACACGGTCTGCAGGGAGGCCGCCTGTCCCAACAGGGGCCGGTGCTTCGAGAGCGGAACCGCGACCTTCCTCCTCCTCGGGAGGACCTGCACGCGCGACTGCGCCTACTGCGCCATATCCAGGGCGCCCGCCCCGCTCCCCCCTCCGGAGGATGACGAACCCGGAAGGATAGCCCGGGCCGTCGCGGAGCTCGGCATACGCTATGCCGTGCTCACGTCGGTCACGAGGGACGACCTTCCCGACGGGGGCGCCGGCTTCTTCGCCAGGACCACCGAGGAGGTGAGGAGGATCACCCCCGGCTGCCTCGTGGAGGTTCTCACCCCCGACTTCCAGGGCGATCCGGACGCTCTAGGAACCGTCGCCGGCTCCGGACCCGACGTCTTCAACCACAACATCGAGACGGTGCGGAGGCTCTTCCCCGCGCTCAGGCCGGGTGCCTCCTACGACCGATCCCTCGAGGTGCTGCGGCTGTACGGCTCGCTCTCGCCCGGCACCCCCCTGAAGAGCGGCATCATGCTGGGTCTGGGCGAGACCCGCGAGGACCTGTACCGGGCGATGACGGACCTGAGGTCGGCAGGCGTATCCATCCTTACGATGGGCCAGTACCTCCAGCCGACGAAGTCGGCCTGCCCTGTTGCGAGATTCGTGGAACCCGCGGAGTTCGAGGACCTCAGATCGGCGGCCCTGGAGGCCGGCTTCTCGGCTGTAGCCTCGGGACCTCTAGTGCGCAGCTCCTTCGAGGCCGCCCTGGTGAGGATGCAGGCCCTGCAGGCCGCGGGCGGGAGGTCGGGCGGGTGATCCCCCCCGGAGCCATACCCTTCTACACGCACGGCTTCCCGCTGGCGCCGATGGCGGGCTACTCCGACCCAGCCTTCCGGATGACATGCCGTTCCTTCGGAGCGACCTGCACGGTCACGGAGATGGTCAGCGTCCAGGGGCTGACACGATCCAACGCCGGCACCTGCAGGCTCCTGCATCTGCTCCCGGGGGAGGCGCCGGTCGGGGTGCAGCTCTACGGATCGAACCCGGCGGACTTCGAGAGGACGGCCGCGACGGTCGCCGGGATGGGCTTCGCCTTCATCGACATAAATGCCGGCTGCCCGGTCAGGAAGGTGCTCGCGGGGAACTGCGGAGCGGCGCTCCTCAGGGATGTCCCCCGCCTGCTCGACATAGTCTCGGCCTGCGCCGCCGGCGCGGGGGGGCTGCCTGTCACGCTGAAGATCAGGCTTGGGTGGGATCCCGGCTCACCGGTCCCGGAGGACATCGGAGAGCTCGCCCGCGGGAGGGGTGCCTCGGCCATGACGGTCCACGCCCGGTACAGGACCGACATGTTCGAGGGTCCCGCCAGGGTGGAGGATCTCCGCCGGCTCGTGTCGGCATCTCCCATACCGGTCGTCGCGAACGGGGACTCGACATCGCCCTCCGCCGCCCTTCGCCTGCGCGACGAGAGCGGCGCCACGGGAGTGCTCGTCGGGCGGGGGGCGATAGGCAGGCCCTGGTTCTTCAGGGAGCTGTCGGGGAGGGGGCCCGGCCATCCCCTGCCGGGCGAGCTCAGGGAGACCATCATCAGGCACCTCGAACTCTCCAGGCTGTACGTTCCCGAGCCGTTTGCGTATCACTTCTTCCGCGGGCACCTCGTGAGGTACCTGAGGGGGTTCAGGGGCGCCTCCGCCCTGAGGGCCGAGGCCGTTTCGATAGAATGCATGGAGGATGTGGTGGCGGTGCTGGACAGGGCGGAGCCGCGGTCGTGACCGGATCGTCCCCCGAGGCCGGCCTGGGCGCCATCCTGACGGCGGTCCTCCTCCAGGCGGCCTGCGGCGGGACGGTCGTCCTCCCCCCGGAGGTCGCCGTAACGACCGGCCCGGGTCTCGAATACGCCTGGCAGGAGGGGGACACATGGAGGTTCCTTGCCTGGGCCGTGCTCGATGCAGACCGGGGAGAGGGGCACGAGACCCTCGCTCTGACTGCCGGCTTCGCTCCGGGCGTCCCCCCGGAGCCGGGCGCGATCGTCCGCCTGCCGCTCGACCCGTCGCTCGCCGGTGCCCTGGAGTCCAGGCTCGCAGCCGCCCGCCTGGTCAGGCAGGCCACCCGGATGCGGGAGGAGGGCCGGGCCGGGGAGGTTCCGGGGCTTCTGCTGCAGGCCATCGAGAGGGACGCGGGATGGTCCGTCCCGAGGTTCGATCTGGCGCTCCTGGTCCTGGAGGAGGGCCTGGTCGACTCCGCAAGGGCCCTGCTGGAGCCTGTCGCGACCAGGCCCAGGGCCGCCCTCCTCCTGGGGGTGATGGACTGGGAGGGGTGCGACCTCGAGGGCGCGGTCAGGCATCTCGAGGAGGCGGTGGCCGGTGTCGACCCCCCTCCGGAGGCCCTGGCCGCGGCCGCGATCGCCCAGATGGCCGCAGGCAACCGCTACAGGGCGTCGAGGCTGTGGCTCGAGCTGCTCCAGGATCCCGACGCACCCAGCGAGTTGCGCCTCATGGGCCTGCACTACTGCATGATGCTGGAGGAGCGGTAGGCGGCGGCACCCGCCGGCGCCTCAGAGGAACCGGCCGGCCGAGACCAGGCGTCCGAGATAGTAGGGATTCGCGAGGGTCTCCCTGACCACGCCCCTGCTCGAGGATGCGTGGACGAAGAAGCCGTTCCCGATGTAGATGCCCACATGTGAGATCCCGCTGCCCGAGGTGTTGAAGAAGACGAGGTCGCCGAACCTCAGGTCGGGCGCCTGGACGGGCTCGGCCGCCGCTGCCTGCTGGCTCGCGGTCCTCGGTATCTCCACCCCGATCTCCCTGAAGACGGCCTGTGTGAGCCCCGAGCAGTCGATCCCCTGCGGGGATGTCCCCCCGTAGACATAGGGGGTGCCCATGTAGCCGTCTATCGCGTCCATGAGCGCGGTCTCCCTGTCGCCCACCGGCCCGCCGGCGGAGGATGAGACCCTGGCCGACCACGAAGCTCCCCTGCAGGCCGTTCCGGGACCCCGGTAGACGGGTGCGGAGGCGCATGACGCCAGTAGGATGGCGGCGCAGGCGCATGCGAGACGGGTCCGCCCGGAGCCTGGCGCCTTCATCTACCGCCTTATGAGGGTGTCCCTCGGGGGGGGCACGGCCTCCGGGCAGTCGAGGTTGTAATGCAGTCCCCTGCTCTCCCTTCGCAGGAGGGCGGAGCGTATGATCGTCTCCGAGACTATGCAGAGGTTCCTCAGCTCCAGGAGCTCCCGTCTCGGCAGGAGGGTCCAGTAGTCCTCCTCGACCTCGCGGGAGACCACGTCGATAATCCTGAGGGCCCTGTGCAGCCTCCTGTCGTTCCTGATTATCCCGACATAGTCCCACATGGTGCTGCGTATGGATGCCCAGGCATGGTCGATCAGTATGCTCTCCTCGAGAGGTCTTGCGCGGCCGAAGTACCAGTCCCTGACGGCGAGGCCGGCCGGGAGGGCCTGGAGCGAACCGGCGATCGACTCGGCCGCCTCGAGGCCCATCACGCCGGCTTCGAGGAGGCTGTTGCTGCCAAGCCTGTTCGCGCCGTGGAAGCCTGTGCAGGCGGCCTCCCCGACCACCCTGAGGCCCCTCGTCGCGGTCGAGCCGTCCACGGCGGCGTCGACGCCGCCCACGCAGTAGTGGGCTGCGGGTACGACCGGGATGGGTTCCCGCCAGGGCAGTATCCCCACCGAGGACACCCCTTCCGTGACCTCCGGGAACCTCTCCTGCAGCCTGGACCGGCCCAGGGGCCTGGCATCCAGGAGCACGTGGTCCTGCCCGAGGCGCTTCATCTCGGAGTCGATGGCCCTCGCCACCACGTCGCGCGGGGCGAGCTCCATGCGGGAGGGATCGTAGCGCTCCATGAACCTCTCGCCCAGGAGGTTCAGGAGCATCGCCCCCTCCCCGCGCAGTGCCTCGGTGACCAGGAAGTTGCGCTTGTCCCGGTGGAACAGGCACGTGGGGTGGAACTGGAAGAACTCCATGTTGCGCACCGGCAGGCCGGCCCGCCAGGCCATCGCTATGCCGTCCCCGGTGGCCCAGTCGTCGTTGGACGTGTAGCGATAGACCTTCCCGGCACCGCCCGTCGCTATGACCGTCTCCGCCGCCAGCACGGTGTGCACCTCGTCGCCGGTCAGGACGTAGGCGCCGAGGCATCTGCCCGAGGGGCCGCCGTTCATGTCCGGCGCCTCCCTTGAGGCCGTGATGAGGTTGATCGCGAAAGCGTTCTCGAGTATCTCGACGTTGCCTGCGGCGCGGCAGCGCAGGGTCAGCCTCTCGCTTATCCAGCGCCCGGTCCTGTCCATGTGGTGGAGCACGCGCCTCCTGCTGTGGCCGCCCTCCATGCCCCCGTGACCGTCGCTGCTGCCCTCCAGCGCGGCCCCCCACCTCTGAAGCTGCTCGATCAGCCCGGCACCCCTGGCGATGATCCTCTCCGCGATCCTCTCGTCCACCAGCCCGCCCCCCGCCGCGATCGTGTCCGCCAGGTGGATCTCCACGGCGTCATCGGGCCGGACCGGTGCGGCTATGCCGCCCTGGGCGAGCGAGGTGCTGCCCGCGGGAAGCTCCACCTTGCTCAGCAGGAGGACCCTCATCGACGGCGGCAGCGAGAGTGCGCACGCCATGCCCGCGATCCCGCCGCCGATTATCATCACGTCGAACCTCCGGCTCACCCTCCCGGCCTCCTCCTCACGAGAGCCTTGATCCGCTCCACCAGGCGACCGTGCTCCCCCTCGACCTCCATCTCCATCCTCATCGAGCAGATGTTGAGCTTGAGGCCGGGGGTGCCGAGCTTCACCGCATCCTTCTCCGTGGTGACCACGAGGTCGGCCCTCAGCGACTTCCTGAGCTCCTCCAGGGCGACCAGCTCGCCGGGGGTGTATGTGTGATGGTCGGGAAAGGCCCTGAAGTCTGCTATGAGGCACCCGGCCTCCTCGAGCGTGCGCCTGAACGATCCGGGCGAGCCGATGCCGCAGAAGGCCACGACCCGGGACCCCCCCGGATCGACGCTCCCGCCTCCCGGCAGCTCCAGGGCCATGGGGACCGGCCGGCTGGTGACCAGCATCGCGTGCCTCGAGAAGGCACCCAGGGTGCGAGACAGCCATCCGGACGATCGCTCGGGGCCCATCCTGTTGACCCAGAAGCAGTCCGCCCCTGAAAGCGCGGACGGGAACTCGCGAAGGGTGCCTGCGGGGATGACCCCGCCCATCCCCAGGGGGTGGTCGAAGTCCAGCACCACGATGTCCATGTCCCTGCGGAGCCGGAGGTGCTGGAAGCCGTCGTCCACGAGGACGATGTCGGGGGAGGCTTCGCGTACAGCCTTCCTGGCGGCCTCCGCCTTCACGGGGCCGGCGAAGACCGGGCATCCGGGGAGGTGGCGGGCGAGCATGAGCACCTCGTCCGACGGTGCTCCCGGGCCCTGCCGGACGGCCGGCGGGGAGACATCCGCCGGCTCTCCGGACGAACGGTTCAGATCCCGTGCGACGACGGCCACGCGCAGGCCCTCCGACACCAGTCTCCTCGCCAGCCAGACGGTCACGGGAGTCTTCCCGGTGCCGCCGACCTCGAGGTTGCCGATCGAGACGACCGGTGCGCCTGCGTCGACCTTCCTCAGGAGGCCGGCATCGTACATCCTCCTGCGGAGATGCATCGCGAGGCCGTACATCGCGCCCAGGGGGGACAGGGCGATGCCGGCCAGGCGCCAGCGGCCCTCCCGCATGGCCATCCTGCGGTAGGCCTCCTCCCCCCTCATCCCGCCGCGCATATCCCTGCCCTCTCCAGAGCGGCCCCGAACCTCTCCAGCAGCCGGAGGCCCCTGGATCTCCCGAGCTCCCTGGCGCTGCCTTCGGGAGCCCGTGACCCCGACAGCCTCCTGAAGCACTCGGCCAGCCCCTCCTCGCGGGCCACGCCCACGACCCCGAGCCGTACGCCCGCCCCGACCTCGTCTGCAAAGCTCTCGAACGACGGCCCGACAGCCACCGGCACGCCCCTCAGGAGCGGCTCCAGGATGTTGTGGCCGCCGAAGGGGGCGAGGGTCCCCCCCACGAAAGCGATTTCGCCGAGGCCGTACAGCCTGGAGAGGACTCCGTGGACATCAACTATCAGCACGTCCGCGGAACCGGCCGGGAGCCCCGAGGACCACCTGGCCGTCCTGAGCCCCTCCGCTGCGAGGAGGGCCTCGATCTCGGCCATCCTGCCTAGATGCCTCGGGGCCAGCACCGGGAAGAGGCCCGCCTCCCTCGCGGCACGGACGACCGGCACCTCCTCGCCGGGGCGCGTGGAGCCGGCGACGACCACCCGGGTTTCGGGGGGAAGCAGGCTCCGCCACTCCACGGGCGGATCGCCCGGATCGTTGAGGGACTTGCTGTCCCCCGCCGTCTCCAGTATCCCGGGGTCGGCACCCAGGCTCTCGAAGCGCTCCCTGTCGGCGTCGGAGCGGCACAGGACGGCGCAGAAGCACGAGACCAGACGCCCCGCGGCGGGTCCCGCGATCGCCCTGTAGCGCGCCAGGCTCCCGCCGGAGAGTCGTGCGTTCACGCTCATGCAGGGGATGGACCTCTCCAGGGCTCCGATTATCGTGTTGGGCCAGATCTCCGTCTCCGACAGGACGAGGGCCGAGGGCTCGATCCGGTCCAGGAACCTGCCGACCGCCGAGGGATCGTCCAGGGGCGCGAAGCCCCCGGGGAGTCCGCTGCGCTCGATCGCCCCCCTTCCGGCCGGGGTGGAGCATGTCAGGTACGACGGCAGTCCGCGTTCACCGAGCCACGAGGCGAGAGGGAGCAGCCCCGACACCTCCCCGAGGGATGATCCGTGGAGCCACACGGGTCTCCTGCCGTCCGGCGAGTGGTGTCCCCGCCTCTCCCTCGACTCGCGCGCCGGTCTGAGCGCAAGGATGGGGGCGGCGAGGGCTCCCGCCATCCGCCCCGCCATCCCGGCGAGGGCCTCGAGAGCCCTCCCGGACGGCGAGGAGAGGAAATCGGCGAATCTCGTCACCCTGTCCATCTCCGCCTGCAGGAAGGCCACGGCCGATTCCGGATCCGATCCGCGGGGAGGTACGACCGGCCTGCCCTCCACCACGACCATCCGGCAGAAGGGCAGTGGGATCCTGAAGCGGTCCCAGGAGCGGAGGACGATGGAGGGGCTCCCGGAGGTGGCGATGGGGACGACAGCCCTCCGGCCCAGCCTGGAGATGTGGTGGATGCCGGGCCCGGTCCTCCCGGCCGGCCCCCTCGGCCCGTCCGGGGTGATAGCGCAGTCCGCCCCGCGCCGCAGGACGGCGGCCATCCTCCTCAGGGCCCCGGCTCCGCCCCTGGTGGTGGATCCCCTGACGGTCGCGAAGCCCATGGATTCGAGGATCCCGGCCACGTATCCGCCGTCACGGTGCATGCTTACCAGAACCGTTATGCCCTCGCCCCTGTGGGTGTAGATGAGCGGCAGCTGCCTCCCGTGCCAGAACGCGAAGAGGACGGGAAGCCCCCTGGAGCGCCCGGATCTCCCCGCACGTGACCTCCGGTAGTCGATCCTCCAGCTCGAGCCCAGGAGCGTCACGAGGATCCTGCCGGCAGTGGATGCCGTGCGGCCGGCGGTCATCCCTCCGCCCCCAGCAGCCCGGCCACCCTGCGGGCAGCCCTGGACGCCCCGCCCGGGGGACCGAGGGCGCTGCGAACGAGGGCGAGCCGTTCCAGGGCCCCGGCCCTGGCCGCGGAGTCCGCGAGCAGCGGCTCCAGGGCCTCGGCGGCGGCCTCCCCGGTGGCGCGGCCCTGGATCAGCTCTGCAGCGACCCTGCAGCCTGCCACGATGCTGGCCAGGCAGATCGATTCCACGCCCCGTACCAGCAGCCTGGCAAGGGCGTAGTTCACCGGGGACGTCCTGTACATCAGCACGAAGGGAACTCCATGGAGGGCTGCCTCCAGCGTGGCGGTCCCCGAGCAGACGAGCGCCGCACGGGCTCCGCAGAGGGCCTCGGCCGTGCCCTGCACGATCCGGCATCCGCGCCCGGCCGCACGCTCGTACAGCGAGGGGGGCACCGACGGCGAGGCGGCGACGATGACCTCGAGGGCTCCCCCGCCCCCCAGCCTTCCTGCGCAGTCCAGCATGGGGTCCAGGAGTCGGGTCACCTCCTCCTCCCTGCTTCCCGGCAGGAGGGCCAGCGCGTTCCCGCCGGCCGTGGGATGCGGGATCGCGTCGACCAGCGGATGCCCGGCCCAGAAGGCGGGTACGCCGCTCCCGGCGTAGAAGTCGGCCTCGAACCCGAAGAGGGTGATCATGAGGTCCACGCTGCGCCTCACCCTGCCGACCCTCCATCGGCCCCAGGCCCAGAACTGGGGCGATACGTAGTAGATCACCCGCGTGCCGCGGCCGGCAGCCCAGTCGGCGATCCTCATGTTCAGCCCGGGATAGTCCACCAGCAGGACCGCATCGGGCCTCCGGGCGGATATCTCCCTCCTGAGGAGCTTCTCGAGGGCGGCGAACCTCCGGAGCGAGGCGAGGACCCCCGTGAACCCCATCACCGAGTAGTCGCGCATGTGTGCGACGAGCTCGACCCCGGCCGTCTGCATGGAATCGCCGCCGAACCCGTAGATCGAGCAGCCCGTGATCGACCGCAGGTGGTCGCAGAGCTCGGAGGCCCTGAGGTCGCCGGACGGCTCCCCCGCCGAGACGAAGATCAGCATGCCCCGGAGGGACCTGCCGTGAGCTTCGATGTGATCAGCTCGGCCGCGAGCATCGCCCTTGCGCCCTCCTCGGCTCCCACGAGGGGAGGCCGTCCGGTCCTGCACGCACCCAGGAAGTCCTCGAGCTCGGATGTGAGTGCATCGGCCTCGACAACCCGGACCGGGACGGGGACTATGCCGTCCCCCTCGACCCTGAGGGCCTCGACCGCATGGCTCGCGAAATCGACGGAGACGTAGCCCCTCTCCTGGAAGAAGCGCAGCTTCCTCATGGGCTCCCTGGAGATGCGGCTCGCCGTCAGGTTGGCGACCGCCCCGCCCTCGAAGAGCACCCTGGCGCTGGCGATGTCTATCTTGTCCGTGAGGACGGCCACGCCCGACGCATGGACCTCCGCGACGGGCTCCCCCACGAAGGAGAGCACGAGGTCGATGTCGTGTATCATGAGGTCGAGCACCACCGACACGTCGGTGCCTCTCGGCTTGAAGGGAGCCAGCCTGTGCGCCTCCACGAACATCGGCCGGTCGATGAGCCCTCCGGCCGCGATCACGGCCGGGTTGAACCTCTCCACATGGCCCACGGCGAACACCGGACCGGATCCGGAGGCTCTCGCGGCAAGGTCGGCCGCCTGGGCGGAGGTGGAGGCGATGGGCTTCTCCACGAGGCAGTGCCTGCCGGCCCCCAGAACTGCCGAGGCGATCCGGTGGTGCGTGGATGTCGGTGATGCGACGACTATTGCGTCACACCGGTCCAGGACCTCCTCCATGCTCCCGGCAGCGGCCGCGCCGAGCTCTGCCGCGACCAGGCCGAGCCTGTCCGGGTCGGTGTCCCAGAGAAGGACCTCCCCGCAGAGGCCCTTCAGTATCCTGGCGTGGTGGTATCCCAGGTGCCCCGTTCCGATGACGCCGGCCCTCATCTCATCCTCCGAATGCGGCCAGGGTGTCGGCCGCGTACCTTACATCCCTGTCCGAGAGCGACAGGTGGGTGACGAACCTGACGGTCTCGGGACCCAGGGCGAGGCAGCCTATGCCTAGCGTGCCCAGGGCCGAGACGACCGAGCCGGAGCTGATCCCCGGCGTGCGCACTATCAGGATGTTGGTCTCGACGAGACCGGGTGCGGTCTCGAAGATCGGGGACGAGGCCGCGGCCCTCGCGAGGGTCTGGGCCCACCCGTGCGTCCTCTCCAGGCGCCGGAGGTTGTGGTCCAGGGCGAACATGCATGCCGCGGCGAGGATCCCGGCCTGGCGCATCCCCCCCCCGTGCCGCTTCCTGAACCATCTCGCCCGGGCGACCTCGTCGCGTCCGCCGGCGAGAACCGATCCGACCGGGGCGCCCATCGCCTTGGAGAAGCAGACCGAGACCATCGTGAATCCCCTGCACAGCCCGGCAATGTCGGAACCCGAGGCCACCGCCGCGTGCCAGAGCCTCGCCCCGTCTAGATATGCCGAGGCTCTGCGGCCCTCAAGCGTGTCGAGCACGGAGAGCACGCCCTCCCTCGGCAGGATGCGTCCACCCTCGATGTTGTGGGTGTTCTCGAGGCAGACGAGGCGCCTGGGGGCGAAGTGGATGTCGCCGGATCTGGCGAGGGCGGCCTCCACGGCCTCGGGCGGCAGCATGCCCCCCGGCGCCTCGTCGATCCTGTGGAGCTGGATACCTCCGTTCAGCGCGGCCTGGGCACCCTCGTACATGTAGACATGGCTGCGACTCCCGCAGATGACTTCGTCGCCCGGGGAGGCGAGGGTCCTCAGGGCGACGCCGTTGGACATGGTCCCGGAGGGCATGAACACCGCCGCCTCGAAGCCGAGGAGGGCCGCCGTCCTCTCCTCCAGGGCGTTGACGGTGGGGTCCTCCCCGAATACGTCGTCGCCCACGTCGGCGTGAGCCATGGCGTTGCGCATGCCCAGCGAGGGCAGGCTGACCGTGTCGCTGCGGAGGTCGACACGGAAGCGGTTCATCGCGCACCCCCGGACAGACCGGTATCCGGACGCTCCAGCGCATCCCGGAGGATGCGGTCCATCAGGTCGCGAGCCGGGAGCCCGGTGGCCTCCCAGAGCTTCGGGAACATGCTGATTGATGTGAAGCCGGGTATCGTGTTGATCTCGTTCAGGAAGATCTCTCCAGCGCCGATGAGGAAGTCCACCCTGGCATAGCCCCTCCCCCCGAGGAGCCCGAAGGCCATGGCGGCATGGCTGCGGACCGCGGCGGCCGCCTCGGGATCGAGGTCTGCGGGGATGACGAGCCGGCTGGCCTCGCACCGGTACTTGGCCTCGTAGTCGTACCAGTCCTTCCCGGGGAGTATCTCGCCCGGGACGGAGGAGCTGACCTCGCGCCCGTCGCCCAGGACGCTCACCTCTATCTCCCTGGCGGAGGGCACGGCCTTCTCCACCAGGATGTTCTCGTCGAACGAGAAGGCGAGGTCGACGGCGGCCTGGAACTCCCCCACCTGGGTGACCTTGGAGATGCCGACGCTGGACCCCAGCCTGGAGGGCTTCACGAAGACGGGCAGCCCGAGGGCCCCTATGACGGCCTCGCAGGGCGGGCCGGGCCGGTTCCGGTTCATGTCGACCCAGGGGACGACCGGTATCCCGGAACCGGATGCGAGCCTCTTGAAGACCGCCTTGTTCATCGCGACCGCGGAGGCCATGACGTCCGCGCCGGCATACCTCCAGCCTGCGATCTCGCAGAGCCCCTGTATCGTGCCGTCCTCCCCGAGAGGCCCGTGCAGGACGGGGAAGACGACGTCGAATGGAACGGATCCGTCCTCGATGAAGACCTTCCAGGGCTGGCCGTTGGCGTCGAGAACTGCGCCCCTGCCCTCCACGGCCCACGAGCCGTCGGCGAGGATCTCGGCGCGGGTCACCTCGTGCCCCGCATCCTCCAGCGATCGGATGACGAACTCCGAGGAGTCCAGGGAAACCTCTCGTTCGGCGGACCTGCCGCCGCAGATCACAAGTACTTTCATTCGGCCCTCCAGACGCCTTATGATGACGATGCCCGTCAATCCTGTCCACAAGGACGGCGGCCGGGCGGCTGGAGAGACCGCCCGCGGCCCATCGACAGCTCGGAGGAGGAAATGAGGATTCTCGTAACCGGGGGGGCCGGCTTCATCGGCTCGAACATAGCTGACCACCTGCTGGCCGCCGGCCACGATGTGCACATTCTCGACGACCTGTCCACGGGCTTCGCCGAGAACGTGAATCCCGGAGCCACCTTCCACGAGATGGACATCAGGAGCTCCGAGGCGGCGCGACTCGTCGAGGGGGGGGGATTCGACATCCTCTGCCACCATGCCGCCCAGATGGATGTCAGGAGATCCGTGCGCGAGCCCCTTTTCGACGCCGAGGTCAACATCCTGGGCTCGGTGTCGCTCCTGGAGGCCGCCCGCACGGGAGGCGTCCGGAGGGTCGTCTACGCATCCACGGGAGGGGCGGTGTACGGAGAGCCCCGGGAGATCCCGGTCAGGGAGGGACATCCGATCAACCCGATCTGCCACTACGGCATAAGCAAGCATACGGTCGAGCACTACCTCTTCCTCTACCGGCACCTGTACGGTCTCGACCACGTCATCCTGCGCTATCCCAACGTATACGGGCCCAGGCAGAACCCCCACGGGGAGGCGGGGGTGACGGCGATCTTCGCCCTGGCCTACCTGGAGGGCAGGGCTCCGAGGATCAACGGCGACGGCATGCAGCTGCGCGACTACGTGCACGTCCGCGACATCGCCAGGGCGAACCTCATGGCGATGGACCTGGGGCGCGAGGACATCTCCGGCCGCACCTTCAACCTGGGCTGGGGAGAGGGGAGGTCCGTAGTCGAGCTGGACAGGATCATCCGCAGCCTGACGGGCACGGACCTGCTCCCCACCCAGGGGCCGCCCCTGCCGGAGGAGATACGGAGGATCGCCCTGGACTCGGCCCTTGCCAGGGACATCCTGGGCTGGACCCCGCAGATCCCGTTCGAGGAGGGGCTGGCGGAGCTCGTGGAGTTCCACAGGGCGCGGAGAGAACGCGGCGGTGCGTGAGCCGGTCTACCTGGACAGGGACGGCGTGCTCAACGAGAACGTCCCCGACTACGTCACATCGCTCGACAGGTGGGTTCCCATCCCCGGAGCTCTCGAGGCCGCGGCGGTCCTGTCGATGGCGGGTCACCCGGTGGTGGTGGTGACCAACCAGTCGGCCGTGGGCCGGGGTCTCATGACCGCCTCGGCGGTGGAGGAGATCAACTCGGCCCTCTCCGGGCGCGTCGCGGCCCTCGGGGGCCGGCTGGCAGGCGTCTACCACTGCCCCCACAGGCCCGAAGAGGGGTGCCTCTGCAGGAAGCCCGGGACGGGAATGGTGGATTCGGCCCGCCGCGACCTGGATCTGCCGGCCGGGGGGTGGATCGTGGGTGACGCCGCGAGCGACATGGAGATGGGCAGGAGGGCCGGGCTGGGCTGCATAATGGTGCTTACGGGCAGGGGCGGCAGGCAGCTGCCGCTGGTGCGCGCGGAGGGGTGGAGACCCCTCGTGGCGGAGGACATGTCGCAGGCCGCCATCCTCATCCTCTCGGGGGGCGCCGGCCCACACCGCGGGAAGGAGGACGAATGAGACCGTCTCTCAGGGGAGTCGTGAACGCGCTCTCGATCCTCATGCCCTTCGTCATTCCGCTCGCCGCGCTGGGCATATGGCTGATCTCCGAGTGCAGCGGCCAGCAGGCGGAGAACGCAGGCATAGTGGCATCGATAGACGCATCGGGCTCGGGGACCACGTACCTGTCGACGGTGCTGGCCGACGGCGGCATGGCGAGCTGGACATGCTCGGCGGGACGATTCACGGAGACCGGGGAGCCCAGCGCGACCGGCAGGAGCGTGACCTGGACCCCGGATCCCGGCTTCGCCGATTCCGTGACCATCGTCGTCGCAACCCCGACCGCGGCCGACTCGATCCGCTTCCTGCCCTTCATCCCGGTCGTCACGCCCAGCCTCACGGTGTCGGCCGCATACCACCTGGCGGTCATGGACAGGGCGCGCGACATACACCTGAACTCGGGAGCCTATCTGATAACGGTCGAGGACGACAACCTGAGCGGATACGACGGCGTTACCGTACTGGTCGTGCACGAGCCGGGGCAGCCGAGACGCGCCTACGGAGCCTCGCCGGGAGACACCCTGAGGGTCGACCTGCCCCTCGGCGGCCGCATAGAGGCGGTAGGCCTGGACCACACGGAAAACGCGCTCGACAACGGCGGAAGCGTGCTGGTCACCTTCCTGCCGGACAGCTCCCTGACGGCCCCCTGAACCGGCCGAACCTGGCCGGGAACTCCCCCCTCCGCACTACGAGCCAGAAGAGGAGCATCACCGAGAGCCATGCCGCGAGCCACCCGGCACCGTGGACGCGGACGGGCGGGAGCCTCATGCGCTCCAGCATCCCCAGCCAGAGGAAGACGAACCATTCGCAGAGCCTCGCGAACGGCTGCCAGCCCGCCGGGATCAGCGTCAGCGCGCCGGAGAGCATCGTAGCGGCCATGAGGGGGGTGGAGAGGACGGTGGCGACGGGCGAGACCGGAGCCACCTCTCCATAGCACGACAGGAGCAGGGGCGAGAGCGCCAGGGTGGCCGCCACCCCTGCGTGCAGCCCGGCCAGCAGGCCTGCCGCCCTGCCCCTGTAGCGCCTGTGCAGGGAGATGATCGCGAGCACCGAGACGAAGGACATGCGGACTCCCGTATCTGCCCAGGCTCCGGGGAACAGAGCCATCACGAAGAGCGCCGCGACGGCCCAGAGCGAGAGTGGATCGATCCTTATCCCGCCGAACGCGAACACAGCGGCGGCGGAGACCATCACGGATGCCCGCACCGCCGGGGGCCTCGCTCCCGTGAAGAGGGCGTAGGCCGCTGCGGCGACGGTCCCGGCCACGGCCGATGCCGCGCCGCCCCGCCTCCTGCCGGCGATCCCGAGGACCGCATAGACGAGGAGCGCGGCCATCCCCACATGGAAACCGGACACTGCGAGCAGATGCGATACGCCGGTCTCCCGGAAGAGGTCCCTCACGGACCGCGGGAGGCGGGAGCGGTCGCCCGTGAGAAGCGAGGCGGCGAGAGCCGAAGCCGGCCGTGAGGGGACCCTCCGAGCCAGCATGGATGCCGCCCCTCGCCGCATGGCCGCGGGCAGACCCGGCGGGGTCGCGAGATCGTGGCAGAGGGCTCCGAACCCGCCGCGGCGCGGGCTCCCGAGGACCACCGCGCTGTCGCCCTCCATCGCCTCTCCGGAGAGGCTCTTCCCCTCCACCCAGATCCTGCCGTCCGCGGTTGCCAGCACGATGCCGCCGGGAGTCACCCTCTCGACCAGCCCCGATTGCACTCCGGCCCGGGGAGGTTCTTGCAGTCCGCCCTCCTGCCCTGCTAGTTTCCATGACCCGGCCGCCAGGAACAGACCGGGCAGCAGCAGGAGCCTCGCGGCTCTCCTCCTCCCCGCGCAGGCCGCGACGATTCCGGCTGCAACGGCTGGAAGGCCCGCGACCGGCGGAATCCCGGTCCGGATGTGGAGACCCAGGATGAACGAGCACACGAACCAGAACAGCCAACGCGATACGGCCATCTCAGAGCTCCCGGGGTGCCTTCATCATCCCCCGCACATCCCCCTGTTCATCCTGGACGGCTTCAGGAGCGCCTACAACGTCGGATCGGCGTTCAGGACCGCGGAGGCCGTGTCCCCCTCCGCCGTGATCCTCTGCGGGGTGTCCGCCAGGCCCGGGAACAGGAAGCTCGCGCACACCGCGCGCGGGACCCAGAGGATGGTCCCGTGGAGATACTTCTCGAAGACCTGCGACGCAGCCGCATGGGCGGGGGCCACGGGGAGGAGGATAGTCGCGGTGGAGACCCGCGAGGGCGGCGTCCCCATCTTCTCGGCGCCCTTCGGCCCGGGTGACGCCTTCGTCTTCGGGAACGAGGCGGAGGGCGTCTCCGAGGATGTCCTCGGGATCTCCGACATCATCGTGCACTTCGTGCAGACCGGCCGCAGGAACTGCATGAACGTCGCCGGCATCGTCTCCATAGTGGCCGCCGAGGTGCAGCGGAGGCGCGGCTCCGGCCCCCCGCGGGCCTGGCTGCCGATGGAGACCCCGGGGACGGTTTGTGATTCCGCAGAGGGATGTGATTGACATGACGGCAGTTCTCACCGCAGCGGTCCTGTCCTTCGCGGGATGGGTCTACCAGGTCGACCCCGCCCTGTGCAACGGCTGCGCGGGATGCATCCACTGGTGCACGGAGGGGGCCATCTCGATGCAGGGACCGGATGCGGTGATCGATCCCCTCCTCTGCAACGCATGCGGGACCTGCGCCTCCGTCTGCCCCCGCGGCGCCATCTATCTCACATGGCACTCGGGCGTCGTCGAGGACGAGCCCGGAGCGCAGCCGCTCCCGGCGCCGGTGCCGTCGACGGGGGCGGTTTCGTTGACGGCGCCCGCGGGTGCGCTCGTGGAGGCGATCGACATGTCGGGAAGGATCGTCGCCTCGACCGTGTGCGATGACGGCTGCGTCGAGCTGGATCTGACCCCCGCCGGCCCCGGGGCGTACCTGATCACCGTCTCGGGCATCGCGGCAGGCTGCGCGGTCATCCTCCGCTGACCCGGGCCACGGTGAGCCGGGCGACCTGCCTCAGGTTGCCGGGAGCCCTGGCCTCCACCAGATACGTTCCTCCCGGCAGGGCATCCACTCCGAAGACCATCGCCCCGGCTTCGAGACTGTGCCTCGCAACGACCCTTCCGGTGAGGTCATACACCGTTACGCTCATGTCCGTCCCGGTCATCCCCGGCCACGAGAGTGAGACACGGGACGACGCCGGGTTGGGATACAGCCGCATGAGCCCCGTCCCACCCGGTGGCGGCGACGGCTCCCCTCCAGTACCCAGCAGCGCCGTCGACAGCACGAAGTGGCCGGGATCGAAGCGGATCAGCGTGGGCTGGAAGGGCACCGAGAAGAGCCCCGTCTGACCCTGCTGGTCGTTGAGCATGACCACGAGTGTGTCGCTCCCCGCACCGCCTATGGAGAACTCCAGAGGCATGGTGAAGAAGGTTCCCGTGCCCTGGATCTGGGACACGGTGATCTCCACGTCCCACATCGACCCCGACTGGGTGATCTCGGTCGAGATGTCGTACGCGGGATAGCCGTAGCCGTAGACCCATTCGTCGATGAACCAGTCGATGTCGCTCCCGGTGACCGACTCGATGCAGTCGCGCAGGTCCTGGGTCGTCGCGAGCGAGAAGGCGTGCGCGTCGAAGTAGACCGAGAGCACCTCGAAGAAGTCCTCGTCCCCCAGGATGTGCCTGAGCATGTGGAGGACGCTGGCGCCCTTCTCGTAGGTCGTGTAGCCCCAGAGCTCCTCGGGTGCGCCCAGCGGGAAGATCTCGCCGGACTGGAGGTAGGGTATCATTATCTGGTCCACCATGTAGCTGTCGTACGAGGATGCTCCGTAGTACCCCGCCCAGAGGGCCTCGCAGTAGGTCGCGAACCCCTCGGACAGCCAGACGTCGTCCCATTCGGATTCGGTGACGCAGTCGCCCCACCACATGTGTCCCATCTCGTGCGCCACGATCGGATCGAAGTTGGTCTGCCCGTTGATCAGGGACTGCAGGTGGTAGACCTCCGTCGCGTGCTCCATGTCACCCTTGGGTGTCTCCACGTAGCTGAACTTGCAGTCCCACGGATAGGGTCCGAACAGAGCCTGGAACAGGGTCATCATCTTGTCCACGTTCTGGAAGCTGCCCAGGGCGTCGGCAACCTCGGAGGGGTAGACGTAGTAGTGGATCCACGAGTAGGTCGAGTCCACCAGGTCCACGTAGTCGGAGGCGGCGATCGCGGCCAGGTAGGTCGACATCGGCTGGTCCAGCTCCCAGTGCCAGGTAGCCTTCCCGCCGGAGTAGGTCACTCCCGTCAGATCGCCGTTCGCGACGACCTCCACCGAATCGTCGACGGTCACGTGGAACTCGAAGGTGGCCTTGTCCGCGGGATGGTCGTGGCAGGGGAAGAAGCACTTCCCCATGGAGGGCGGCATCGTGTAGACGCCGACGCCCATCTGGTAGGACACGTACGGGTGGAACCAGAACCCTCCGAACTTGCCCGGACCCTCGTTCCACGGATGGCCCTCGTACTGGACGACGAGGCTCGACGTATCGCCCGGCGCGACGGACGAGGCGAGCTGGACCGTCAGCGTGTCGCCTTCGTGTGTCCATGAGAGCCCGCCGTAGGGAGATGTCACGGAGACCACGTCCAGCGACCTGAGCTCGAGAACGAGCTGGGTCAGTGCCGACGCGGACGGGGTGAACGTGATCTCGCAGGCGCCCTCGACCTCCTGGACGGAGGGCAGTATCTCGAGGTCGATATCGTAGTGGACGACATCCTGGTCTACGGGGGCGGCCTCGGGCGGCGCTCCGGCCCCGTGGTGGCGGGTCAGGGCGGAGACGTCGTGACAGAACCTCGGTCCGGTCGACATCGCTGCCAGAAGAATCAGCGGGAGCATCTGCACTCCTCCCCGGCTTCCATCAGCCCTCCCCCAGCAGGTGGCCACCTATGAACTCCCTCAGGAGGCTCAGTCTGGGGACGAACACGGAATCGATCGGCCTGACGAGGGAGAGCATGGACCTCAGCCGCCAGGCCGTGTTGTATGCGGGGCTCCCCTCCGGCACGGATTCCAGGAGGGGCTCCACGTGGGGTCTCAGAACCGCGAGCTCGTATGGGAGGGAGGAGTTGAACATCGCGTCCGCCCTCTCCTGGAAGGGGAAGATGTGCCTGCGCTCGCCCCTCCTCACGCTGGGCCAGTTCAGCATCGTCTGCTCGGCCGAGTAGTTGCGCGTCCTGTGATCCCTGGTGATCCTGCGGACCAGCCTCGAATCCGAGGTCGAGACACGCGTGAGCCTGTCGACGTTTAGCTGCGTCAGGGCCGAGACGTAGATCCTGTACTTCGTGGACGGATCCACGCCCGGGGTGAGCTCGTCGTTCAGGCCGTGGATGCCCTCGATCAGGAGGAAATCGTTCGGGGACAGGACCAGCGGCACCTGGTCGTCCCTCCTCTCGCCGGTCGTGAAGTCGAAGACCGGCAGCATGACGCGCTCCCCGGAGAGGAGACCCGACAGGTGCCTCCCGAACAGCCCGGTGTCGAGGGCTCCCAGGCATTCGAAGTCGTAGTTGCCGTGCTCGTCACGCGGGGTCTCGGACCTGGGCCGGAAGTAGTTGTCCACGCTTATGCTCTTCACGCCGAATCCCTGGGCTCTCAGGAACATGCCCAGCATGCGCGTGAACGTGGTCTTCCCGCTGGAGGACGGCCCCGCGATGGTCACGACCCTTCTCGCCGGGAAGGCGGACTCGAGCGACATGACGATCTCCATGAGCCGGTACTCCTGGTAGAAGTGGCTCATGGCGACGACCTCCAGGCCGCCGTCCTCCTCGATGCGCCCGTTGATCCCGCGGATGTCGCGCACGCCCATCCTGGCTCCGTGCTTCTCCTCGAGATCGAACTCCCGGGCCAGCCTGGGGAACTCCACCCACGGGGCGATCTCGGGCCAGTTGGCCGAGCCCGGGAAGCGGAGCACCATCCCCGCGCCCTGCGGGCGTATCTCGAAGGCGTCGAGGGAGCCCGTGGAGGGCAGGACCGGCCCCGCGCCGAAGGTCTGGGATCCTTCGAGGCTGTTGATCCTCACGGGGTGTGATCCGTCCCACCATTCGAGGAGCGGCGGCCGGGTGGCGTCGCCGGCCCTCTCGAGGAAGAGCCGCGATTCGAAGGGGATGTCATCCTCGATGACCTGCGCGAGGGCCGAGGCCAGCATCCCGGACATCTCCTCCGACGAGACCGCGGGGCGTTCGTGCAGGTTGCACCTGTAGCCCAGGGACATTGCGTTCTCGACGCGGAGGACCGAATCGGGGAAGGTGCGCCTGACGGCCAGGTCGAGGGCCAGGATCAGGCTCCTCCGGTATACCTCCCGACCCTCCGTGAGCCATGGCATGAGGGGCTGCCACGACCCGCCCCCGGCCGGAGCCTCCGAGAGCGGACGGATGAGGCCCGACGGATCGATGTAGGCGACGCTCCTGCTCCTCCCGGACCCGTCCGACTTCAATCCATGCCCTCCCTCGTTCGCCAGAAGATAACGCGGATGCCGGTGCAGGCAAGAAGCCGGATGACTTCGGAATGCTTTTAACGATCTATTAATGCGTCATGAGGGGGCGCCTGCCGGATGGGTGCATGGTTGTGGGGCCGGCCGGCGGAGGATCGGCAGGACAAGGGCCATGCCGCCTTCGCAAGAGGTGATGATGGCCATGCCACGACAACCCGGACCTCCCCCGGTGGAACAGCGGAGGGCCGGCGTGTGTACTACCGTTGACCCGGAGGAGTCGCTTCCACAGAATCGAATTCCAAGACCCGAACGGAGGCTGGGATGATACAGATGCTGCTCTTGGCCGCAGCGGTTGCGACGGAGCCCCTCCTGACATCGTCCGACGACCTTGGCAGGGGCGCTACGGCGGTCTACACCCTCACCGTGGTCCAGGGCACGGACTACTGGATAGTCCTCGAGTGCTCCCCTCCCCCGTCGGACTTCGACGTATGCGTGGCCTCGCGGGAGATGGACTTCGACGAGTTCATGAACCTCCCCTACGGCGAGGACTACGTCTACTCGACGGGGTTCGCCATCTCCGAGGGAACGGCCGACGGCGGGGAGAGCTTCACCCTCACCGCGCCGTACACCGGGCCTGCCTACATCGTGATACACGACACGGGAGAAACCGGGGGCCGGTACGACCTGAAGGTCTTCTGATTGGCCCCCGATCCCGGGCGGGACCTCACCGTCGTCGACCTCAACAACCGTGTCCGGGACCTGTTCAGGACGGTCTTCCCCTACCCGGTCTGGGTCAGGGGCGTCCTCTCGGGCAGGCTCAGGCCCAGCCAGAGGGGGCACCTCTACTTCCAGCTGACGGAGCCGTCCCCCACGCCGGGGCGGCCCCTCGCCTCGGTGGACTGCGCCCTGTTCGCCGGCACCAGGGCCGTGGTGACCAGGGACTTCGCCCGGCTGGGCTTCGTGTTCGACCCCCGTGAGGGGATGACCGTGCGGGTCCTCGGCAGGGTCGACCTCTGGCCGGGGACCGGCAGATACCAGTTCATAGTCGACACCTTCGACCCCTACACCTTCGGCACGCCCGGGGAGGGCCATCTGAGGGCCCTCGTGGACGCTCTCGAGGCGGATGGCCTGCTCAGGCTCAACCAGAAGAGGCCCATGCCCGGCCTCCCCCTGCGCGTGGGTCTCGTCACCGCGGGCGGCTCGGCCGCGATGGAGGACTTCCTCACGACCCTCCGGGAGAGCGGCTTCCCGTTCGAGGTGCTTCTCTGCCCGGCGGTCATGCAGGGTCCGCGGACGGCGGAGGAGGTGTCCGGGGCCATGGACCGCCTGCTCGGTGTAGAGGGGATCGACGTCATCGTCATCACGCGCGGCGGCGGATCGGCCACGGACCTCTCCTGGTTCGACTCCGAGGTCCTGGGCAGGAGGATCGCGCTTGCCGGGACCCCTGTCATCTCGGCCATCGGGCACGAGACCGACTTCACCCTGCCCGACTTCGTCGCCCATACCAGGGCGAGGACCCCGACGCACGCCGCGACCCTCCTGGTGAACGCGGCGGCCGGCGCCTCGGCGGCAATCGACGATGCGGCGAGGATGCTCGGCGGGCTGGTCATGCCGAGGCTCCGCGCCGAAGCCAGGGACATGGAGGGTCTGGTCCGGATGCTCGGCGTCGCAGTTGCCCTTCACGTCCGCCGGGCCGGCCTCGGCCTCGAACAGAAGGCAGGCTGGCTCGGGAGGGAGGCTTCGGGACGGATCGGCGCCCTGTCGAGAGGCCTGGAGACAATCGCACGCTCGCTCCGGGACCGGCCGCCGCCCTGCCTGGCCGCGGCAGCGAGAACCCTCGACTCGGGCCTCGCGGAGCTGTCCCGGGGGGCTGTTTCGATTCTGGAGCGCACAGGGCGGAGGCTGGAGGCGGCCGGGGCCGTGGCGGTCGCGAGGGATCCCGGGCGGATGCTGGAACTCGGATGGTCGATGACCATGGACGGTAAGGGGAACCTGGTGCGGTCCGCAGCGGACCTGAGGGACGGGCAGGAGATCCTCACCAGGCTGGCCGACGGGCTCGTGGCCTCGGTGGTGCACGGCCAGGAACGCGGGAGTGGATAGATGGCGAGGAGGAAGCAGGAGTCGTT
The DNA here is from genome assembly GCA_964603785.1 of uncultured bacterium. Lineage (GTDB taxonomy): Bacteria > Fermentibacterota > Fermentibacteria > Fermentibacterales > Fermentibacteraceae > CAZRWD01. The sequence continues at coordinate 311,732 of CAZRWD010000001.1, read as the reverse complement.
CGAGGAGATGATGCAGGAGCTCTCGGGCCTGGTCGACAGGATCGGCCGCGAGGACTGCCCGGTGGGGGAGCTGGAGGCAGGCGTCAGGAGGGCGGCCGAACTCATACGCATACTGCGTTCGAGGCTGAGGTCGACGGAGATGTCGGTCCGTGAGGTGCTCTCGGAGCTTCAGGACCGCGGCGGGGAGCCGGAGGGCGACCTCCCGGACGACTCCGGGGAGGACGGGGAGGAGGAAGAGGACGAGGACGAGGAGGACTGACCGCCCCGCCGCAGGGCCGAGGCGACCGAGCGCACCACCTCTGAAGGATCCAGGCCGTCCTGCACCAGAAGGGCTTCCGAGCCCGGCGACAGGGGCCTGAACCGGGTCCTGTTGTCCACCCTGAACATCGCCACCACGGGAATGCCTAGGGCCGAAGCGAGATGCATCGGGCCGTTGTCGGCCGTAACCAGGGCATCCAGCCCTGCAAGGGCATCCATCAACCCCCTCAGATCGAGCCCTGGCATCACCGCACCCCCGGCGCGGGAGACCTCGACGGCCATGCTCCTCTCACCGGCCCCGCTCCAGTAGATCTCGAGGCCGCGACCCATCCGGGAGAGCTCCGACACGATGCAGGCCAGCAGATCGACCGGGAGGCCCTTGTCCCTGCTCGCGCCCACGTGCAGCCCTATCGCCCCCCTGCTGCCCGCAGATCCGGCGGAGAGCCGGGGAGGCCGCCACCCGGGCCAGTCATCCCAGACCGAGCCCAGGCTGTGGAGTATCCTGCTCTCGTGTTCCGGGGCGCCGGGCGGCGGAACGACTAGCGTGTACCAGTCCCCGGCCTCCGCGGACGGGAAGCCGATCCTGGACGGCGCTCCGGACAGGGCGGCCGCCGCTGCTCCCGAGAGGGAGAACGAGTGCGGATGGGAGGCGTCCAGGGCGACCTCGAACCCGCAGGAGCGCAGGCGGGTGACGAACCCGGGGAAGAGCCAGGGCTTCCTGGCCATCAGGGCCTTGGGGACGGCCAGAACCTCGCGTCCCTGGCTGGAGTGGACCTCCGCGAACCTGTCGCTGGCCAGGAGGACCACCCGCGCCCGCGGGAACCTCGCCTCGAGCGACGCGAGGAGGGGTTCGACCAGCACCATGTTGCCGAGGCGCGAATCGGGCCTGACCACGAGTATCGAACGCGGGTCGTCGGGCAGCGCGGGAGGGGGCCCGCCCCCGGTCAGAATCCTTCCGGCGCGCCTCCCGAGGAGGCGTCTCGCGCGTCTCTCGATCCTCTTCAGCAAGGACGGCGCTCCCCGGCCGGCGGGGACTCCCCGGGGCCGAACGACCGCACCGGGGATGCGAAATGGGTCCATCCGTCGGCGCTGGTGATCCTGGCCAGGACGAAGGCTCCGATATCCAGACCGCCTCCTTCGAAAACAACAGTCCTGTTGCCCGGCGTCCTGCCGGTCTGCTGCCCGGGCCTCCGACCGGGACCTGTCACGAGGACAGGGACCTCGGCACCCTCGAGTGCGGTCGACGACTCCAGCGTGAAGGCCTTCTGAGCCTCCTGGAGCCTGTGCAGCCGCTCGAGCCTGACCGGAACGGGAACCGGGCCGCCGAATCCGGCCGCAGGCGTTCCCGGCCTCTCCGAGTACCTGAAGAGGAATGCGTAGTCGAAGCGAACCTCGGCCAGCAGATCGAGGCTCCTCTCGAACTCTTCGTCCGTCTCGCCGGGGAAGCCTGCGATCATGTCGGTCGAGAGCACTATCTCCGGCATGGCGGACCTGAGCATCGATATCCCCTGCAGATACCCGTCCCTGGTGTAGCCCCGGTTCATCAGGGACAGGATCCTGTCGTCCCCGGACTGCACGGGGAGGTGGATCTGCCTGCAGACGTTCGGTGAATCGGCCATCGCGCGGACCAGGTCCTCCGTGAGGTCGCGCGGATGGCTCGTGACGAAGCGCACCCAGGCGGGGGCGGCCGCGGCGGCGGCCTCCCTCAGGAGATCCGGGAACCGCATGCCGTCCGAACGGTACGAGTTCACGTTCTGGCCCAGCAGGGTGATCTCGCGGTAGCCCGCGTCGCGGAGGGCGCCCACCTCCCCGATGACGGAGGCCGCACTCCTGCTGCGCTCGGGACCCCTCACGTAGGGCACGATGCAGTAGCTGCACATGTTGTCGCATCCGCGCATTATCGTCGTGAAGCACCTGGGGAAGTCCCTCCTGACCGGCTCGACGCCATCGTAGAGGTCCTCCCCGAAGCCGGTGGCGGCTCCGCCGCCTGATGCCAGGAGGCGCGGCAGGTCGGCGTAGCGGTCCGGTCCTGCCACGATGTCCACACCCGGATGGTCGCGCAGGAGCGAATCGCCGTGCTCCTCCGCCACGCACCCGCAGAGGGCCGTCAGCCGGCCCGTCCCGTGGCGCCGGCCGGACAGCTGCGCTATCCTGCCCAGCGCCCGCACCTCCGCATGCTCCCTGACCGCGCAGGTGACGACCAGGACTGCATCGGCAGAATCGGGGCCATCCGCCTCGGCCATGCCCGCCGATTCCAGTATGCCTGCGATGGTCTCGGCGTCGCTGACGTTCATCTGACAGCCGTAGACCTCGATCCAGTAGGTGGACGGGAGGCGGGTCACGGAAGGGGCGGCGCGGGTCCGGGACATCATCCCGGTATCAGGAGCTCCATGACGAGCCCCGACAGGACCGGGATGCGGAAGTTGTCGTCCAGCGGCAGGTCCACGAGCTCGAAGACCGCTGCGGCGATGGATCCCGCGATGAGCGCGAAGGGGGTGAGCTTCCAGTCGAAGAAGGGTCTCAGCATCAGGAGCACGACGGATGCGAGGAGGCAGCTGACGAGGGCGGCGAGGGTGCCCTCGAGAGTCCTGCCGCAGAGGAGCTTCACCGTCCCGTGGCGCCTGCCGACGAGCGCGGCCATGCTGTCGCCCACGCTCAGGAAAAGCAGGGCGGCGACCGCGATCTCCTGGCGGTAGAGCAGTATCGTGAGGGTGGCCGAGGCCACCACTATGGTCGAACCCGTTATGCCGCCCTGCTTCTCGTGCTTCCTCAGGAGCTCGCCGAAGGCCGACAGGAAGAACACCTTGAAGCCGTGGCTCCGGAGCTTGAGGTAGTCGATCAGCAGGAGGACCAGCGCCGCCCCCGCGAGGACGATGACGAGCATCTCCTTCTTCACGAGGACGGCCGCGAGGGGGATCGCGACCGACGCGAGGTGCACGGCCTTGCGCAGCACCTCGCCGCTGCAGTTCATGGGGCTGAGTGCGTCAGAAGCCGATCCCGAGGGACACCCTGTGGGTGTCGTCGAGATCGTCGTGTCCGAGGAATGCGTAGTCGAGGCTCACGGGTCGCCCGAGGATCCTCAGCTTCAGCCCGGCCCCGGCGGTGAAGCCGCCCTCCGACGAGCCCAGCCTCAGCCCGACCATGTCCCTTACGAGGATCTCGGTCCCGAGATGTGTGTCGAGGCTGACGTCACCGGCATGGTACTGGGCGGAATACCTCCTGCCCTCGAACCTGAAGTCGCCGTCGGCCGAGAAGGTCACGACCGTGGAGAAGCGGCCGAGGCTCCAGCGGGTCGACATGCCGAGCTTCGCCGTGGGCATCACGCTCTCGTTGCTGCCCGTGTCCCAGAACATGTGGGTGCCTACGCAGTCCTGGATGTTCAGACCCGCGGCGAAGACATCCGTGGGCTGCCACCGGACGCCGGCGTCGAGACCGACTCCGAAGGCGCTGTGGTCCATCAGCGTCCTCTGGATGACCTTCGCGCTGGCACCTATCGAGACCGCTTCGGTGACGGGCCGGGCCCAGGACAGGTACAGCGCGTAGTCGACCGAGCTGCCCCACGTGATGTCGTCCTCGTCGTAGATGAGCTCCTCGCCGGGGTCCCACTGGCCGTTGCCCTCGGTACCCTCCGGATTGGTCGCCGGATCGTAGTCGTCGCTGCCCGAATCGCCCGGGACCCCCGATCCGTCCGCGCCGAAGACGCCGTCCGAACCGGTGTCGTACCAGTCTAGCTCCGTGGTGTCGGCGATGTCTCCCGCATCGGTCCGGAAGAGGCTCGCGGAGACGGCCGACCCGCCGAAGGGCTGCGCATAGGCGAGGTAGTCGTAGCTGATGAGGCCGCCGAACCGTTCGGAGTGCATGAGCTGGACCTGTCTGCCGTCGAGGCCCGTGAGCCCCGCGGGGTTCCAGTAGGCCGCCGTGGCGTCGTCGGCCACGGAGCAGAACGCCCCGCCCATGCCGAGCGCCCTGGCCCCGGCACCCACATACATGAACTCCCCTGCGTACTTGGCCGCGAAGGCGGGGACCGCCGGGAGAAGCATCATCGCAACCGCCGGAAATCTCATCGGGATGATCCCTTCGCCGCCCCCGACACGAGCTCCGCGATCAGGGCCCTGTGCTCGTCGGCCATGCCCGTGAAGAAGAGCCCCAGCCCGAACGTCCCGTCGGGAAGGGCCTCCTCCCTTATGACCACGGCCCTGGCCTGGATCGAGACGCCCTGATCGAGCTTCAGGAGGATCTCGAGCCTGGAGAGCTCGCCCAGGCGCCTGCCGCTGATGCAGTAGATTCCCGAGGCGCTGATGTTGACAGGTGTGACGGCCTGCCAGGGGCTGTCACCCGCACTGATGCTCACACCGAGGTCGACCTGCGCCCTCGGGTGGCTCCGCCTGTCCGATCCTGCCGCACCGGCCATCATCCAACCTCCGGAAGACCGGTTCCGAAGCTAGTCACGCCATCCTCCGCCGTCAACGAAGAGGGCTCGCGCACGGCCTCAGGAGCCCCCGCGCGGGCCGTCGCCGGGCGACCTCTCGAAGAGGACCCTGACGTCGCTCTTCGTCAGCTCTATCAGCGTGAAGATCCCGAGCACCGTCCCCAGGGGGACGAACAGGCAGCACAGCCCGGCCGTGATCATGCAGAGGGTGTAGTTGCGGGTCCTCTGGAGGTTCCTGCCGGCCAGGAAGACGAGCGTGGCCACCCCCAGGACCAGGAGGACGCCGAAGCCGCCGAAGGCGCTGAACAGGATCCCGACGATCGGGGGCGGCGGCTCGGAGGCTCCCTTGCCCCCCGCCATCTCGTTCCAGGGGGCCACCGCGAAGACGATGCCCATCGCGAGGTAGAGGAGCGGGATCAGGGCGAAGAACGCGACCACGGCCGCATAGACGTAGTGGAAGATGCCCAGCGTCCTCAGATTGTTGTCCGACTGGCTCACCTCAGGACCTCCCCCCGGTCCGGGATCATGGCTGCTGCCGAACCCTCCTCGGCCGCATCATACCACCCGGGCGCAGTTGACAGATAGGCGCTCATAGATGACAATAGCTTGTTCGATCGTCCCGGTTCCCGTCCAGTACCCGTCGGCGAATGCCGCATACCGAGCGAAAGGGGCAAGATGGACCAGAACTACACCTTCACGCCTCAGGAGATCGAGGAGGGCAAGACCCTTGCCGGTGTGGCCTACCTCACCTGGGTCGGCCTCCTGATAGCCTACCTCACCGGCAAGGAGAACCGCTTCACGCTCTACCACTGCCAGCAGTCCCTGGCCCTCTTCATCGCGTGGCTCCTCGTCATCATCCCGTTCATCGGATGGATCTGGGGAGTCGTCTGCCTGGTCTTCCTGGTCATCGGAGCCCTCAACGGCTTCGGCGGCAAGGTGCAGCCCCTTCCCGTCATAGGCCAGTTCGGCTTCAAGCTCAATCTCCTGAAGTCCGACTCGGCGCCCACGCCTCCTCCCCCGGCCTCACCCAACGCCTGACGGGTCCGGCCTGATGCAGCAGGGGCGGAACCCACGGGTTCCGCCCCTTCCCCATCCTGCGCGTCTCTCCTATCTCACCGGGCCGTAGGCCTCCGGGCCCGACGGCCTGGAGTCTGCGAGCAGCCGCGAGGCCGCGGCGATCTTCGCCCAGTAGACGATCCAGCAGATGAGGCTGGCGAGGCCGGTGAAGATGTTGATGAAGGGGATCCAGAAGAACAGGTTCAGCAGGCAGTAGGCGATGCCGAACGCGAGGCCGGGATTGTCCTCCGCAGGCTGCAGGCTCCTGCTCCGGGCCTCGTCCGTGAGGTTCCTCCCGACGGTCAGGACTATCACGAAGTCCCACAGGTTGCCGAACATGGGGATGATGCTGAGCCACACGAGCCCGGGGGTGAGCGTCCTGTTCCGCGGCGCGCAGCGGGAGAGGGCCCGTCCCATCGTGAGCAGGTAGAAGATCCTGGGGAGTATCAGGACACCCAGGAAGGCCAGCCCCATGAGCGGATTGCCGGGTCCTGCCGGACCGGCTGTGTCCAGGACCTTGTAGATCAACTCGCCCTCCTCGACAGACCGGGGGGTACCCCGGGGTTGGTTCGACGCGGAGGGTTATCTTTCCGGGCATGGCGCCTGTCAAGCTCGCCCGGCGCGACCCGGAGCGGCCCGGGGCGATGGACGCGCCGGGCCCCTGGAGGAATAAACGCATCCTGTGGATGTACACCCGCCATGGAGGACGGGACCCGGGATCTCCCGGGCGATGGAGGAAGGAGCCGGAAGGTGAAGGGATTCCTGATCATTACCGCAGGCGTGCTGGCCTCCACGGGGGCCTGCTCCCCGGAGTCCGCTCCCGTGCCCGCCGATGTCCCCACCCTCGTGGAGGGCAACACGGGATTCGCCATGGACATGTTCGACGCGCTCTGCCGGGAGGTGCCCGACGGCAACGTGTTCTTCTCTCCCTACAGCATCTCCTCGGCCCTCGCCATGACCTGGGCGGGCGCCAGGGGGGGCACGGCCGACCAGATGGCCTCCGTCCTGGGCTTCGAAGGCCCAGGCGATGCGATACATGCGGGATTCGCCGAGCTCTCGCGGATGCTCCGGCCCGAGACCCGCAGGTCGGAGTACATGGGCGACACGGAGCCCCTCACGCTGGAGATCGCCAACGCCATCTGGATAGAGGCGACATTCCCGCTCCTGGACTCGTACGTCGACCTGGTCTCCGAAAGCTACGGGGCGGAGGCCAGGAACGTCGACTTCACGGGTGCTCCGGACGCTCAGAGGGAATTGATCAACGACTGGGTGGAGGAGAGGACGAGGGACAGGATCAGGGATCTGCTCGCCCCGGGCACGATCTCGGACATGACCAGGGTGGTGCTCACCAATGCCGTGTACTTCAAGGCCACCTGGATGAACCAGTTCAACGAGGCCGGGACCAGGCCCGGAGGGTTCGAGACGGGTTCGGGCGCCGTGGTCGAGACTCCCATGATGAGACAGATCGAGCACTTCCCCTACGCCGCGGCCCCTGGCTGCATCGCCGTCTCCCTGCCCTACTCGGACGGCCTGAGCTCCATGCTGATCCTCCTGCCGGACGACATCGACGAATTCACGGCCGGGCTGGACGCGGCGGAGCTCCAGGCGATAAGGGACGCCCTCAGGCCGGCCCGGCTGGACCTGTCGATGCCATCGTTCGAGTTCACCAGCGAATTCTCCCTGAAGGAGACTCTCGAGGGCCTCGGGATGACGGAGGCGTTCGACGGGAGGGTGGCCGACTTCAGCGGCTTCACGGGCGGGCGTGACCTGTTCGTGAGCGCCGTCGTCCACAAGGCCTTCGTGAAGGTCGACGAGACGGGCACCGAGGCCGCGGCCGCGACGGCCGTGGTCATGGTGGCGGGATGCGCCCCCCCGGTCGACGAGCCGATCGTGGTCAGGATCGACAGGCCGTTCGTGTTCATGGTAATCGACGACCTGTCGGGCACCGTGCTGTTCATGGGGAGGGTCACCGACCCGTCGGCGGGCTGACGGTACCTGACCAGGGGCCGCCCGGAGGATCCGGGAGGGGGTGCCGGAGGTCGGGCGGCGCCGGGGAGCGGACTCCGGCCCGCAGCCGTCACTCGACGAGCCGCATGTAGAGGTCGCGGCATCCGCGCTCGACCGCCATCAGATCCCCGAGAGCGCCGTTGAAGTCATCCCGGGCGAGGGTGAACAGCCCGTGTCCGTACACTATCGCGCTGCCACGGGACTCCATGGCCGCCGGCAGGGTGTTGCAGAGCCCCGCGGGTCCGGTCCCGACCTCGCCGGGCACGATCGGGACGCCGCAGGCGGACCTCTCCCTGGGGCAGCGCAGATGGCACGAGCCGCGCCCCGGGCAGTCCGGCTCGTCGCATATCATCGACATGACCACGGAGAACTTCGGATGGCCGTGCAGGACCCCCCTCGCCCCGGTCCTGCGGAGCACCTCGACATGAGCGGAGTATTCGCTCGATGCCGTGATCGCCGTACAGGCGGACCCGTCCAGCGGGCAGGGGTCGACCGCCCCCTCCAGCTCGTCGAGCGAAGAGGTCGTCTGGCTGATGTAGAGGGTCCCGCCGAGTTCATACGAGATGTTCCCGAAGAAGGAGTCGACGAGCCTCAGGGCCACGGTCGCCCTACCGGCCTCGGCGATCGCTCCCAGGACCTCCTCCTCGCTCTCGAAGGGGCCCTCCGCGAGCACGGGGGTTTCCAGAGGGAGCTCGTCGAGCATCCCGGAGGCCTCCCCGAAGACGTCACGCCACTCCCGGGTCAGCGAGCCGCTGCGCATGTGCATCCAGTAGTCGGTGAAGAACTTCACGAACACGGAGAAGCATGCCGAGCTGAAGTAGATGTAGGCCTGCTCCGGGCTGACCGAGCCGCATGTCACGATCCCCCGTCCGGGGACGAACACGGTCTTCCTCCGCCGCAGAGCCGCTGAGATCCCGCCGGGGTCGAACCCTCCGGCGACGGGGATGTCGTGCAGGAAGGTTCGCGACTCGCAGTCGGAGGGGTGTATCGCGTCGCCGGAGCCGGAGGCGAGGAGGGAGGCCATCCTCCAGTACGGCCCGGCGGGCCTGGCGAAGAGGATCGAGTTGACGTCCAGGGATTCGACCACCCTGGCGAGCACGGCGCACGCGGGATCCTCCCTGTTCCATTCGAGGACGTCGTCTAGACCCCCCAGCAGGGCGGCCCCGGGCTCTGCGAGACCCGCGGACACCAGCTTCCCCTCGTACCTCTCCAGAAGGTCCCTCAAGTGACCCCCCCGTCCGCCGGGGGGCCGGACAGGCCGAGCTCGGCGCACTTCCCCGGCAGGGGGACGCCGTCACGGTCCAGGCCGCGCGACCGGTAGTAGCGCTCCAGGGCTGCCAGGAACCCGTCCCTGGGGATGGCGGGAGTCTCGCCCCATGCGCCGCCGGAGCCGGCCTCCTCGAAGAACCTCGCGGGAAGGTCGTCGTCCGACGCCCTGAATCCGTTCCTGCAGTTCATCAGGCGCTCACGCATGTAGATCCTCTCCCCTGCCGCGAGTAGATCGTGCGCCGTGGTCTCGACGCCGGTCACGGCCGAGACCGCCCCGGCGTACTCCTCCAGCGAGGCGCCGAAGAAGCTGAACCTGCAGGCGCTGATGGAGTCGATGGCGGCGTTCGCATCCTCCGCTATCCTGATGATCCTCGCCTTCCCCGAGAACGAGAACCTGTCCGTCACCACGGGCTTCCGCAGTATCTCGTGGCTGATCGGATACGCCCGGAGGTGGCACCCTCCCCGCGTGGAGGTGGCATAGGCGAGCGCCATCCCGTAGGCCCCGCGGGGGTCGTAGGCCGGAAGCTCGAGGCTCTTGACGGACATGGAGGCCCCGGGGGCACCCCTCTCACAGGCGAACCTGCGCGAGCCCAGCTCGAGTCCGCCGCCCCTCCCCGACGCGATGTCGAGCAGGAGGGACCTGATCTCCCCCGGGGAGAGCCTCCGGTCCTCCAGCTCCGAGAGGCAGGCGAGGGTCGAGCCCGCGGAGATCGTGTCCATCCCCATCCTGTTGCAGATGCCGTTGGCTTCGACGACCGAGGCCAGGTCCTCGTTCTCGAGCAGCGCGCTGAAGTGCGAGAGGGTCTCGAACTCCGGGATGTGCACCCCGTCGTCGCCCGTCTTCTTGCACAGGATCGGGCAGCCCGGGCAGCCCGTGCGCCTCATCCCGAGCATGCGCCTGATGGATGGCGCGTTCATGCGGGCCGCGGGCTCGAACCTGGTCCTCCTGAAGTTGGCGGTCGGCATCATGCCCCTTGCGTGCATCAGGTCGTAGAGCGCGGCGGTGCCCATGTTGCGGAGGCCGTACTCGCCCATGATCATGGGACTGGAGGCCATGAGCCTGCGGATCTCCCCGCAGGCCGCCCCGAGCCTGGCGGGATCGGCGACGGGCACCGCTCCCGAGCCCCTGACGGTTACGAACCTGAGGTTCTTCGCCGCGAAGCACAGCCCGATCCCGTTCCTCCCGGCGGTATGGCAGCCGTCCACCACGAGGTTCGCGTAGAGCACCCCGTGCTCCGCCGCCGGGCCGGTGGCGGCGACGGATCCCGAGCCGGAGAGGCGTTCGAGAATCTCCCCGGTCTCGAGTCCGGAGAGGCCGGTCGCGTCGACGAGCTCGGCGCCGCCGTCCTCGATCCTGAGACCGACGGGTCTGCGGCTCCGTCCGGTGAAGATGACGCCCGCCAGACCGGCCCTCCTCATCTGGAAGGCCATCCCCCCGCCCACCGAGGAGTCGCCGACCGTGCCGGTCAGGGGGGAGCGGGACGCGATGCACATCCTGGCCGACGTCGGCGCCGGCGTGCCGGCGAGCGGCCCCGTCAGGGCGACGAGCGGCATGCCGGGATCATCCCAGTCCAGGGTCGCGAAGGGCTCCAGAAGGCATCCGGCCAGTCCCCTGCCGCCGATCCCGGCCGCCAGGACCTCCGGGTCCGGCAGCCACTCCCGCACCTCGCCGCTCGACAGGTCCACCCTGAGAATGACCGCTGCTCCGCGTCCCAACCGGGAACCGCTCCTCCCCGCCGCTCCGCCGTCCACCGGCCGGAGGCCCGCGCCGATGATGGATCATAAGCGGCGGTCCGCTCCCGGGGCACCGTCGAGGATCGCCGCCGCGGCCCCCGGGGGCGTCCCGGCCCCAACGACCCCGGGGCACGGACAACGGAGGCCTCCCGTCATATACTCGGTGGTTGGCCGATGGCGGGTTCGAGCGGGATCGGAGGGGTCGTGGCGGCTTCCGGAACCGTCCTGACGAGGGCGGAGATCAGGTCGATAACCGACTGCACCCTGCCCGATCCCTTCGTCCTCCTGGGGATGCACCCCCTCGGCGAGCCCGGGGCCAGCCCGATGGAGATACGGGCGTTCTGCCCCGGGGCGTCCGGCATCCTCCTCCTGGCCGAGGGCCGCGAGCCCGAGGAGATGAGGAGGATCGGCAGGAACGGGCTCTTCGTCTGGACCTCACCCGGACCGGCGACCCCGTTCGCCTACCGCTACCTGATCGCGCTACGGGACGGCTCCTCCTGGGAGACGGAGGACCCGTACTGCTTCCTCCCCCAGCTGGGCGACCTGGACCTTCACCTGTTCAACGAGGGCAGCCATCTCAGGATGTACGAGGTGTTCGGCGCCCGCCTGCGGAACGTGGGGGGCGTGGAGGGCACTCTCTTCTCCGTCTGGGCGCCGGATGCCAGGCAGGTGAGCGTCATCGGCGACTTCAACGCCTGGGACCGGCGCAGGCATCCGATGCGCATCCGCGGGTCCTCGGGCGTCTGGGAGCTGTTCGTCCCCAGGGTGGGAGCCGGCGACCTCTACAAGTTCTCGGTGACCGGAGCCGACGGGGTGGTCAGGGAGAAGGCCGATCCGCTGGGCCTGCGCCACGAGTTCCGCCCGAGCACCGCCTCCGTGGTCGACACCTGCGGGGAGTTCGAATGGTCCGACGGGGACTGGATGGCCGCCAGGCGGGAGAGGAACCCGCTCCGCTCCCCCCTCTCCATCTACGAGGTGCATGCCCAGTCCTGGACCCGTCCCGGTGACGGCAGGCGGTTCACGAGCTGGCTGGAGCTGGCCGGAACGCTGGTGCCCTACGCCTCCGGGCTCGGCTTCACGCACATCGAACTCCTGCCCGTCATGGAGCATCCGTTCGACGGGTCCTGGGGCTATCAGACCCTCGGCTACTTCGCCCCCACCAGCAGGCTAGGCTCGCCGGCGGACTTCGCCTCGTTCGTGGACAGCGCCCACCGGGCCGGCCTGGGCGTGATCCTCGACTGGACCCCGGCCCACTTCCCCTCCGATCCCCATGGGCTGGCCAGGTTCGACGGCACCGCCCTGTACGAGCACGAGGACCCCAGGCTGGGGGTCCACCCCGACTGGCACACGCTCATCTTCAACTACGACCGTGACGAGGTGAGGGGGTTCCTCATCGCGGCGGCCCTGTTCTGGCTCGACAGGTTCCACGTCGACGCCCTGAGGGTCGATGCCGTGGCCTCGATGCTGTACCTGGACTACTCCAGGAAGGACGGCGAGTGGCTGCCCAACAGGTACGGCGGAAGGGAGAACCTCGGTGCGGTCGAGTTCCTCAGGCGCATGAACGAGCAGGTGCACGGCCTCTTCCCGGGAGCCTTCACGATAGCCGAGGAGAGCACCTCATGGCCCGCCGTCTCGAGGCCGGTCTGGCTCGGGGGGCTGGGCTTCACGCTCAAGTGGAACATGGGCTGGATGCACGACACCCTCCGCTTCATGTCGCAGGACCCCGTGCACAGGAAGTACCACCTGAACGACCTGACCTTCTCCCTCCTCTACGCCTTCAGCGAGAACTTCGTCCTCCCGCTGTCGCACGACGAGGTCGTCCACGGCAAGTCGAGCCTCATGGGCAAGATGCCCGGGGACGACTGGAGGAAGTTCGCCAACATGAGGCTGCTCCTTTCGTACCAGTGGGCGCATCCCGGCAAGAAGCTCCTGTTCATGGGCGGCGAGATCGGCCAGTGGTCCGAGTGGGACCACGATTCGCAGATCGAATGGGGTCTCCTCGCACACGGACCGCACCGCGGCCTCCAGAGGCTCGTCGCGGACCTCAACGGGCTGATGTCGGGAACCGCCGCCCTCCACGAGCTCGACCACGAGCCGGGGGGATTCAGGTGGATAGACTTCCGCGACGCCGACAACACCGTCGTCTCGTTCACGAGGATCGACGGATCCGGGGGGGAGCTGGTCTGCGTGTTCAACATGACGCCCGAGCCCAGGAGGGGGTACAGGGTGGGGGTCCCGCGGGCCGGCTTCTATGTCGAGGCCCTGAACACGGACAGCTCCCACTACGAGGGCAGCGGCGCGGGGAACCTGGGCGGCGTGCGCTCGGAGCCCCTGCCGGCCCACGGGCTGGACGACTCCGTCCAGCTCCTCCTCCCCCCGCTCGCGGCGGTCTTCCTGCGCAGGGACGAGGGCCGGCCGTGAAGGACGGGGGCCAACCATGCACGGGCCGAGGGCCTGGACGGCCGTCATACTGGCCGAGGTGCACTTCCCGGGTGCGAGGACCCTCAAGGACAGGCGCTCCGTCCTGCGCTCCATCCTCGACAGGCTGAAGGGAGCCGGCTTCTCGACAGCACAGGTGGGTCCGGCCGACCTTCCGGGAAGGGCCTGGATCGCCGCCAGCGGATGCGCGGGCTCCGAGAGCGCCGCGAGGTCCATGGCGGCAGCCGCTGATGCGGTCCTGGAGGACCCCCGTGCAGAGGTCGCGGGGAGATGGACGGAGATCGTCCTCCACGATCCGGAGGTGACGGGATGAAGTCCCACAGACAGGAGATCCTCTTCGAGACCCCCCACAGACGGGACTATGTCAACATAACACGACAGGTGCAGGAGGCCGTCGATGCGAGCGGCGTCTCCGAGGGTCTCTGCCTCGTGAACTCCATGCACATCACCTCGAGCGTGTTCGTGAACGACGACGAGGCCGGTCTGATCCGCGACTTCGACGACTGGCTCGAGAGGCTGGCCCCCCACGAGCCCGTGGCCTCGTACAGGCACAACCGCGGCGAGGACAACGCCGACGCACACCTCAAGAGGCAGGTCATGGGCAGGGAGGTCGTCCTCGCCGTGACCGGCGGCAGGCTGGACCTCGGCACGTGGGAGCAGGTCTTCTACGGAGAGTTCGACGGGAGGCGCAGGAAGCGCGTCCTGGTGAAGATCATCGGTGATTGATCGCGGGGCGGGTCCCGCATTTCCCGCGGATCCGGCGCCCGCCGCGCCGGGGCGGAGCACGGGGAGGTGGCCGATGTCCGCTGCTGACGACAACAGGGTGACCGGCGACCCGAGCATCTTCGTCTTCCTCTCGCGGATGGTCGGGAGAAGGTATGCATCCGTCGACGGGAGCTTCTCCGGACGGCTCTCGGACATGACCGCGACCGTCTCGGAGAGGTTCCCCGAGATCGAGACCGTGATCTTCGCGACCAGGAGCGGGCTTCGCGAGGTTCCTGCCGATCCCGGGCTCCTCCGGGCGGTGGCCTGCGGAGGGCCCCTCCCCCCCGGTCCGGGTCCGACCCCGGTCCAGGATTCCGGGAGGCTCCACCTCAGACGCGACCTCATGGACCGGCAGGTGGTCGATATCAAAGGCGCCAAGGTAGTCAGAGTCAACGATATACACCTGCTGTTCCACGGCGGGAAGTGCTTCCTCGTCCACGTGGACATCGGAATGACCGGGCTCGCCAGGCGCCTGGGGATGGAGCGCTGGATGAGGAACCTCGCCAGGCTCCTCCGCAGGGAGCCGGGGGACGAGCTGGTCTCCTGGAAGTTCGTCCAGCCCCTGTCGGGACCCGGCAACTCCCCCGTCCAGCTGACCCTGAGACAGGAGCAGCTGAAGCGGATGCATCCCGGCGAGCTCGCGGACATCATCGAGGAACTGGATCCCGGCGAGAGGCTGGCGCTCGTCCGCTCCATAGACACCGAGCAGGCGGCCGACATCCTCGAGGAGGCGGAGGAGACCGTCCAGGCGGCCATCCTGCGCGATCTGGACACGGCCCTCGCCGCGGACATCCTCGAGGAGATGGAGCCCGCGGCCGCCGTCGACCTGGTCGAGATGCTCCCCGAGGAGGACCAGCAGACCATCATGGCCCAGATGGAGGCCGGGGAGCGCGAGCAGCTCGAGCGCCTCTCCGGGGCGGAGGAGGACACCGCGGCATCAGTCATGACCGTCGAATACCTGTCCTGCGGCGCGTCCGGGACGGTCGCGGACGCCATGTCCGTCCTTCGCGAGAGGGTCGAGGACGTGAGCTTCTTCGGTTACGTCTACTGCCTGGGGGATGAGGACCGGCTCGCCGGGGTGATCTCCCTGAGGCAGATAATCAGGTCCGACCCCGCCGCGCGCCTGTCCGACCTGATGAACCGCAGAATCACCGTGCTCCGCGAGGACGACGACCTGGACGACGTGGCGGAGATGTTCATGAAGTTCAGGCTGCACGCCCTGCCCGTGGTCGACCGGGAGGGCAGGATCTCGGGCATCGTGGCGTTCGAGCACGCCTTCGACGAGCTTCTCCCCCGCTTCGCGAAGCTGGCCGGGTAGGTCCCGACCATGGCCCGCACGAGGAGCCTGTGGAGGAGGATGGTCCTCTTCCTGGCGGTGATGGGTCCAGGGATCATCACCGCGAACGTGGACAACGACGCGGGCGGGCTGGCCACCTACAGCCAGGCGGGGGCCCACTTCGGCCTCAGGCTCCTCTGGATGATGATCCCCATCACCGTCTTCCTCGTGATGGTCCAGGAGATGTCCAACAGGATGGGCGTCGTCACCGGCCGCGGGCTGTCGGACATGATAAGGGAGCGCTTCGGCGTCAGGATAACCTTCGCGCTCATGGTGCTCATAGTCGCGACCAACTTCGGCAACATCATGGCGGAGTTCGCGGGCATCGCGGCCTCCGGGCAGATATTCGGACTGCCCCCCCTGCTCTCCATCCCCGCATGCGCCTTCCTCGTGTGGCTGCTCGTCACCAGGGGGAGCTACAGGTCGGTCGAGAGGGTCTTCCTCTTCGCCTGCGTGTTCTACCTCGCCTACCCGATCACCCTCCTGATAATCAGGCCGGATGCCCCGGGCATCCTCTCCGCGGTGACCAGACCCGATCTCACGCTGGACACCCCCTTCCTCGTGATGACCGTAGGCCTGATCGGCACTACGATCGCGCCGTGGATGCAGTTCTACCAGCAGGCCTCGGTGGCCGAGAAGAACATCCCCGTCAGGGACTACGCATACTCAAGGCTCGACACCGTCCTGGGCTGCATCGTCGTGAGCCTGGTGGCGGCATGCATCATCATAGTGTGCGCGGAGAAGCTGCATGCGGCCGGGATACGGGTGGACAGCGCGGAGGACGCCGCAAGGGCGCTGGAGCCGCTCGCGGGAAGGCTCAGCTCGGCGCTGTTCGGGATAGGCCTGCTGAATGCGTCGATCTTCGCCGCGAGCATACTCCCCCTGTCGACCTCCTACACGGTGTGCGAGGCCTTCGGATGGGAGTCCGGGGTGGACAAGGACTTCGCGGCGGCCCCTCACTTCTACATCCTCTACACCGCCCTGCTGGCCCTCGGTGCGGCGGTCGTCCTCATCCCGGGCCTGCCCTACATGTCCGTGATGTTCTGGTCGCAGGTCGCCAACGGAGTGGTCCTCCCGGTGGTCCTCGTCTTCATGCTCGTCCTGGTCAACGACAGGTCGCAGATGGGCCGGCACGTGAACGGCAGGCTGTACAACGTGCTGTGCATCGCGGTCATCGCCGCGGTGTCCGCGGCGGGCCTCGCCATGCCGGTGTCGATGCTCGCCGGATCAGGCATGTGATGCACTGGAACAAACCCATGTGCATCCGGTATTATCCGTGTGAAGGTTGCGGACCGGAGGTGTGGCATTGGCCGTGAGACTCGTCAGGGGCAGGGTGAAGGTGAAGGACCAGAGGTCCGACTCCGAGCTCATGAAAGCCCTCTGCGCAGGCGACGAGGCAGCGTTCTCCGAGGTCATCAGGCGCTTCCAGGGCCCGGTCTACTCGCTTCTCATAAGGATGCTCGGAAACGAGGACGACGCCGAGGAGCTGCTCCAGATTACATTCTGCAGGGTCCACCAGTACCGGGACCACTACGACCCGGAGAGGCCGCTGGTCACCTGGATCTTCACCATCGCCAGCAACCTGGCCAAGAAGGAGTGGAGGCGCAGGTCCAGATGGGTCCAGATCCCCGAGGACGTGGTCAACCTGACGAGCCCGGGATCGACCGCCCCGCACTACGATTCGGGCAGGCGCGAACTCAGGGCATCCCTCGAGGAGGCCATCAACATGCTGCCCCCCCACTACCGCGAGCCGTTCCTCCTGCGGGAGGATCAGCAGCTGACCTACGAGGAGATAGCCGACGTGCTGGGAGTGAGGATAGGCACCGTGAAGTCGAGGATCAACAGGGCGAGGACGCAGCTTCGCGAATCCCTCAGCGAGGCCTGGGAGCGCTGGAGATGAACTGCAGGGAGGCTCTCCTCATCATGGATGCCGTCATGGACGGTGAGGCTGGCGAGCACGAGGAGCAGATGCTCCACTTCCACATGGCCGGGTGCCCGGCATGCAGGCGCGCCATGCAGATGAACAGGGACTTCTCCCGGGTGTTCAGGGGCATCTCCCGGCCCGAGCCGCCCGCGGACCTGGAGGCCCGGGTGCGTGCGAGGCTCTCATCCACGCCGGCCGCCGACCGCCGCAGACCCTCCATGAGGCGCGCAGCCTTCGCACTCCCGTTCGTGGCCGCCATACTCCTGGCCATAGGCCTCTCCTTCGGCTCCAACGACGACAGGGTCCACGACAACCTCGACAGCGCCACCCGCAAGGCGGGCATCGCCTCGCTGCCGGTCAAGCGCCCCGTGACCACTCCCGCCCTGACCGCATACATGAGACCGGCGGGACTGGTCACCTTCTGAACTCATGACGGCCGAGCTGCTGGCCGCCGCTCTCGCGGCCGCCTCGAACCTTCCCGGGCTGGTCGCGATAAGGATCGAGAGGATCCCCGGCGTGACCGAGGTCTCCACCGGGATAGCCGTCTCCCCCAGGCACGTCGCAACCCTCAGCGCATTCGTGTCCTCCGGGGAGACGCCATATGTCGAGAGCGGGGACGGGATCTTCGAGCCCGAATCGATCTTCGTCTGTCCCGACCTGGGGATCGCGATCCTCTCCTTCGACGGCGGCAGGTTCCCGGACGTCCATCCGCCCTGTCACGAGGCCCCGGCGGCGGGTGATGCGATAACTCTCGTCGGGCAGGGGGTGACGGGCGTGATAACCCTCGAGACCAGGGTCGCCCGGCAGCACGAGGACGGCGCACTGCTCCTCTCCGCTCCCATCACGGAGGGGCTGATGGGCGCCTGCGCCTTCGACGGGGAGGGCCGCTTCGTCGGCCTCGTCAACGGGATAATCACCACGCGCCCCCAGAACATGTCCGCCTCCCTGACCGAGTACTTCGCGCTGGTACCCACGCAGATGTGGTACGTGTGGGCCGAGCTGGCGATGGAGGGCTCGCCCCGCAGCGACGAGCCGTTCGGGGTCACTGCGACCTCGTGCGGGGCGCTCACGACCGACGACAGGCCCGCGGGAGTGCTGATAGTGGCCGTGGACGACGGGAGCATCGCCTCCAGGTGCGGCCTGAGGCCCGGTGACATCATCATCGACCTCGGCACCGTCAGAACCTACCATCCCGAGTCCGTCAGGGGTCTCCTGATGCAGGCAGGTGACAGCCTCGACGCCACGGTCTGGTCCAGGGGGACCCGCCGGGTGCTGTCCTTCCCGCCCCTCCGCTGAGACACGAGCCGCCCCGGCGGCCATCCCCGGGGAGGGGCGACGGATGATGCCTGAGGGCTTCAGCCCCGGAGCATCTCTCGCGAGTTCATCTCTCGACCGCCGTGGATCCACGAGCGGATGATGGACAAGGTCCCCGGCGCAGTCCGCCGGACCCGGGAAGGGGCAGACCCGTGATCGGACAAGCAGCCATGATCCTCTGCCTGGCAGCCGCCGCGGGGGCGGTGACCATACTCGAGACCTACGACGCACCGGATGAGAACCTCGGAGGGCTCGCATTCCTGGACGGCAGCCTCTACGCGGTCGACTCGCTCTCGGGCCAGGTCTACCGCATCGATCCGGCCACGGGAGAGGTGGAGTCCCAGTGGAGCACCGCCTGCCTGCCGAACACGGCAACAGGCATGGGAGCCACTCCCGGCACCCTCTGGATAGGCTTCACGAACGGAATGGTCAGGCGGTACGGCGAGGACGGCACCGTCCTGGGAACCGTCGACGCGGTCTGTTGAGGCAGCCCCGTCCTGTCGGTGACAGGGCTGTGCGGAGACGCTTCGAACCTCTACATCGGCGACAGCAGCGCGAACAGGACCTGGCGGTGCCATCCCCTGCCCGTCCTCCCCGCGAAGACGGCCTGCTGCACGTTCACGGGCATCCACTCGACGAGGGACATCGCGCTTGACGCATACGGCGGCATATGGGTCGCCACCGACCACCCGGGATGCTCGATACGGGCCTACGACACGGCCGGCCGGTGCATCGCGACAGTCACCGAAGACGAAGTGCCCGACGCCCACGGGATGGCCTTCGACGCCGACGGCTTCCTGTGGGTCTGCGACATGACCGGCGACAAGCTCTACAAGATCGATCTGCAGGCAGGCATCGAGTAGGGCGTATGCCCCCCGGACCCCGTCATCGCCCCCAGCGGGAACCCGATCCTCTACTCGGCGGCGATCGCGGCGGAGGCCCGGCCGGGTCGGTCACCAGGCTCCAGGACAGCAGCCCGGGGACGGGCCGGCCGATCGCCCGCCCGGTCTCAGACCTTCCGGGCCAGGGCGTAGAAGACCGGCAGGGAGAACCTCGTTGCGGAGCACCGCTCCAGGAGCGTCTCCGCTGTGTCGCGCCCGATGAGGGGGGCCGTCTGGTACAGGAAGAACTCCATGTCGGGAGGGGTTGGCGGCGCCCCGGTCCATCCGGATTCGACGACGGCCATCCCCGATCGACCAAGCATCGACGCGATCTCCCCGCCCGAGGGGAATCCCCTGCCGTCCGACCGCATGGCATCCATCAGGGTCTTCAGGAGACCGGCATCCTGCGGCATCTCGGCGGCCCTGTTCCAGTCGTACTCCCCCAGGATGGCGAGGCATCCCCCGGACGGCATCGCCCTAGTGATCCGCTCGACCAGCCCCCCGGGATCGCAGACCTCTCCCAGCAGGTGGGAGACCAGGACGATATCGGCACGGGGTGGGCGGAGCCGCTCCACATCCCCCAGATCCAGGCGTGCCTCCGGAACGCGGGAGGATGCCGAGGCCAGGGCTTCCGCATCGATGTCCACACCCGCCAGCGATGCGCGGGTGATCCGCGCGACCTCCCCGAGCACCCGGCCGGTCCCGCAACCCGGTTCGAAGACGGACCGGGCCCGACGGAGCGGCAGGAGTCCGTAGAGCCTTCGCCTCAAGGATCGAGTCAGGTCGAGCTGCCTCTCGAAGACTCCGTCACGGACGGCGAGCGGCGCCATCGACCATGCAGCGCGGGAGGCTTCAGGGATTCGAGAGCATGTCCGGACAGGCCACACCCCGACCCTCCGCTTCGAGAGGACACCCGCCCCCGCACAGGGGGAGTTCGGGGCAGTCACGGCACTTCTCCGGGACCCATGCACGGGATCGGACGCGATCGAACAGCCCCGAATTGTATATGGTGTCCCAGTCGTCGGCCAGGATGTTGCCGGCGCTCTCGTAGTAGCTCTGGCACGGGAGAACCGAACCGTCCGGCTCGATGCATATGTTGTACTGTCCCGCCGTGCATCTCTTTGGTCCGAGCTCCAGTTCCAGGGGGTCGAGCTCGCAGTACCTGGTGGGTGAATACCAGATCATGCGCAGACCCAGCCGCTCGGCCTGTTCGTGTATCGACCGCAGCGCCGGCGCGAGCTCCCATGTCTCCAGGGCCAGGCCGGAGGACGGGCCCTTCCCGCTGTGTATCATCCCGTTCATGGCGAAGGACTTCAGACCCAGGGAGGCCAGGAGGTCCACCGTCGCGCGGGCGGTGTGGAGATTGGCCTTCGTGAGGGTCGTGTTCGTTATCGTGTAGACGCCTTCCCGCAGGCAGTTCCGCAGCGCCTGCATGGTCGGCCCATGCGACGCGGCGCCCGTCATCGAGTTGTGTACGCCCTCGTCGGCGGATTCGAGGGTTATCTGGACGTAGTCGAGTCCGGCCGCGACGAGGGATCCGAGGTAGTCCCCGTCCGCCAGCCTCACGCCGTTGGTGAGGAGGCCCGTGACCATCCCCACGGATTCCGCGAAGGCCACGAGCTCGGACAGGTCGGGTCTGAGGGTGGCTTCACCCCCGGTGAAGACCGCATGGGGGATGCCGTTGTCCCAGAGCTTCCCCAGGATGGTCGTCCAGTCCCCGGTGGGGAGCTCCGGCGTGTCCCGTCGCTGGTTGTAGCAGTGGCCGCAGTCCAGGTTGCAGCGGTAGGTCAGCGCGAGGTCGGCCCTGTAGGGGGCCTCGACGGGGGTGGTGAACGGTTCCAGGCGGTCCAGCCCGAGGAAGGTCACCGGGCAGACCGGCGAGTCCTCCACGAAGGCGTCGAGGATCCGCCGCATGTCGTCGAAGTCCTTTTCGGCCGTCTCGCGGGACACCCTCCAGGTCTTCCTCATCCTCCTGACGGCCTGGTCGCGCGGGAGCCCCTCCAGCACCAGCCAGACCATGTCGCAGGCGGTGCCGTTGAGGTGCAGTATCCTCGATGCATCCACCCCGAGGATTCCCGATCCGCAGCTGTCCACCCTCAGGTGTATCCGCCTGCCCCCCCTGCGGTAGTGGCTCAGCCCGGCGGGGGCGATCGGTCTGGCCCTCGGCAGTCCCAGCCTCATCTCCCGCCTCCGGCGCAGGCGCAGGCGCAGCCCGCGCAGGCGCATGCACATGCGCAGGCGCATGAGGACCTGCCTCCGGAGCCGGTTCCCCGGCTCGTCGAGACCGGTATCGGATTCGTGACGGCCGTCACCCTGGTCGTGAGCGACGTGAACGAACCGACCAGACCGCCCGCCGCACCCTCGATCGAAGACGCTATCCGCCCGCAGAAGTCGACGATGCTGATGGCGCCCTGGCCGCCCGCCAGCCTCCCGGCGCCGCCGGAGAAAGTCACGGGCCTCATCCAGACGGGATCGGCCGAGACGCTTCTCAGTCTGGAATCGAAGCCGTCGTCCATCATCATCCAGGACAGCTGCTCGCCCAGGATGTCGGCGGCGGCGCCCGTGGCGCCTGCCTTCGCCGCCGTCTCCCATGCCTCGGAGATGATCGACCTGTAGTACTCCCTCGTCTCCTTCGCCGAGAACCCCTTCATCCGCTCCTGGAGATCCACGACCATGGAGGTGAGGGTTTTGCCCAGCCTGGCGTCGTCCAGCGCGTCACCGCCGGCCCTGCCGTCGTTCACGGCCTCCAGGAAGTCCTTCTCGTACGCGTGGAGCCCTTCCGGCGGCGGGCTGCGCCTGGCGAGGACGGGCCTCCCGTTCACGATGGAGAGCTCGACGGCCTCCTTGAGGACCAGACCGTACAGGATCAGCCCCGTGACCTTCTCCAGCCTGAGCTCCAGGAGGAGGGCGGCCTGGGGAGCCGTGAGACCCCTCTTCATGCCAACTCCCTCGACTCCTATCCTCGGCGGCATGTATCTGAGCCGCCTCTTCCAGGAGCTCCGCACCCCCAGGACGATCAGGGCGATCACCGCCAGAGGGGTCACTCCGAAGCAGACCCCCATGCACAGTCCCTCGGATATCCTGAAGCCGCGCCCGGTGGCGTGCATGCCCGCCCAGGGATCGTAATGGTCGCGGATCTCCCCGGATATCAGGGCGGCCGGATAGGACACGCCGATGAAGTAGCTCGAGGACATGATCCTCGTGGTGCGCCACTCGTAGACCACCCTCCCGTCGGTGGTCACCCACGAGTCGGTGAAGGGCAGCTCGTGGTGGCGCACGGTATTCGGGTCCGCACCCGGAGGGAACATGAACCGTATCACGACCTCGGTCGGGCCGTCCAGCAGGGAGAAGTCGAACCACGTGGGCGAGAATTCCGTGGATGCATAGAGGCTGTCGACGTCGTCCCGGAAGGCCATGTGCGGGTTCGTCGCGGAGACCTTCAGGACCGATGTCTCCCCGGGCTGGATCTCATTGCTCCCCAGAGGTATCTCGACACCGATATCGATGTAGCTCGAGCGCCTTATCCCGTCGAGCACCACTCCGTCCAGTTCGGCTGCGACGGACTCCAGGGCGTACTCCGCGGTGGGGAGGCCGATGTCCACTATGTCTATCGGGTCGGCTCCGGGAGAGCACCTGAAGGTTATCTCGTAGTAGACGAGGAGTGAGGCGTCCTCCTCGAGGGAGAGATTGCAGAGGAGCTCGGGCACCTCGAAACGGTAGTCCTGTGCCGCGACGGCCGCGGGCGCTGCGAGTAGCAGCGCGGCGACGGTCCGCACTACCACTTCGGCTTCTCCTCGATCTGGTACTCGGCCCTGCAGTAGGGACAGGCGACGAAGACGGCCCCGGCCCTCACCGTCACGCTCTCGCCCGTGAGCGTCGCGCCGCAGCTGGTGCATCTGAGCTCCTCGAGCGACGCATCCCCGGTGAAATCCATCCTCTGCTCGATCACTACCGGGGCTCCTCCGCCGTGCCCTCGCCTGGCGATGTAGACGATGAGGAACAGGCCGACCGCCGTGAGGGCGCCTCCCGCTATCAGGCGCGGGATGGTCCTCCCCTCGGCCGAGGCTATCAGGAACACCAGGCCCAGCAGCACGATGAGTGCACAGATCACGAGAGCGATCGTCTTCACGGCATCCTCCCGGCAGCCGCGCCGACCCAAGGGCGCCCGCCGATCATTCGCCTCGCCCCGGCTTCTCCTTCTTCCTCAGAAGCAGGGCGAAGAAGATCACCAGCGACAGGATGACGAGGAACATGGGCACCAGGGCCTGCAGGGTCTCGATCTGCGAATCCGTGACGCCGGGTCCCAGTATCCCCGGGGCATAGCGCTCCACCGCGAACGGGCTGACGGCCAGGAGACCCATCCAGGCCAGGAAACCGATAACGATGAGCAGGCAGGACCAGGGCGGTCCCGACATCTTCGACACGTCGAGGCCCATGTCCGCGGCGATGGAGTCCACGGCCAGCTTCGACTGCTTCAGGGGTTCGTTCGTGCATGTGCGGTAGGCGCCTATGGCAGCGACGTACTGCCTTTCGGACAGGAGCCTGCCGATCTCCTCGCGGACCTCGGGGGTGAGCTCGCGCACCTCCTCCGGGTCCCGCCCGGCAGCCGGAGCCGTTACGGTCACGGAGGACCCGCAGTACCTGCAGACCACGATCCCCGCCCGGGACGAGCCCAGGCTCCCGCCGCAGTTGGGACACTGGTGCGTTGAAGCAGCCATCTGGCCGATCCTCCCGGGTGGTTTCCGGAACAGCCGCGCACCCGTCGAAGATATCACCCGGCGGCCCGGCCGTCCCCTCCCCCGTCCTGCCCGCCCTTCGGGACGACCGGGAGGCCGCCCGCCGTCATCCCGCACTCGATCACAGCATGGCGCCATCGCGGCCCGCAGCCCCGCCCCGGGAGCTGGCGCGGCGGGCAGGAGCCCGCCGCGAGGGTCGGATGTCCGCCGTGGAGGCGGCGTCAGATCACGCCGTGCTTCCTCCCCACCTTGACGAAGGCGGCGATGGCCTTGTCGACATGATCCTTCGTGTGCGCCGCCGAGAGCTGCACCCGGATGCGGGACTGGCCCCTGGCCACCACCGGGTAGAAGAATCCCGTCACGTAGATGCCCTCCGCGAGCATGTCCTTCGCGAACTGCTGCGCGAGAGGAGCGTCGTCCGGGGTGAACCTGGTGAACATGATGGGGACTATCGGGTGGTCTCCGGGGAGTATCTCGAACCCTGCCCGGGTCATCTCGCTGCGGAAGTACTTCTGGTTCCACTCGACCCTGTCCCTCAGCTCGGTCGAGGACGAGAGGAGCTCCAGGACCTTCAGGGTGCCCCCCACCACGCTGGGGGCCAGGGTGTTCGAGAAGAGGTAGGGCCTCGAGACCTGTCTCAACCAGTCGATCATCACGGCCCGGCCGCTGGTGCATCCGCCGCTCGCGCCGCCCAGGGCCTTCCCGAAGGTCGTGGTGATGAGGTCCACCTTGTCCATCACGCCGAAGTATTCGTGCGTGCCCCGCCCGGTCCTGCCCACGAAGCCGGATGCATGGCTGTCGTCGACCATCACGAGGGCATCGTACTTCTCCGCCAGCTCGCAGATCCTGTCCAGCGGGGCCAGGTCGCCGTTCATGCTGAAGACGCCGTCCGTCGCGATCATCCGGTACTTGCAGGCCCTGACCTCGGGGTTCGCCAGGACCCCCTCGAGACCCGGGAGATCCTTGCTGTCGAACACGTAGCTGCCCGGGCCCATGTTGATGTGGGAGTAGACGAACCTCTTCGCCTTGCAGAGCCTCACGCCGTCGATTATCGAGGCGTGGTTGAGCTGGTCGGCTATGATGGCGCAGTCCTGGTCGAGGAACGGCTCGAACACGCCGCCGTTGGCGTCGAAGCATGCGCAGTAGAGGATCGTGTCCTCGGTTCCCAGGAACTCGCTGACCTTCCTCTCCAGCTCCTTGTGGATGTCCTGCGTGCCGCAGATGAACCGCACGCTGGACATGCCGTAGCCGCGCCTGTCGACCGTCTCCTTCGCGGCCCGGAGGACCTCCGGGTGGCTCGACAGGCCGAGGTAGTTGTTGGCGCAGAAGTTGAGCACCTTCCTGCCGCCCACCTCGATCTCGGCCCCCTGGTGGGACTCGATTATGCGCTCCTCCTTGTAGAGGCCGTCCTTCCTCTTGCTCTCGATGAGCCCCGCGAGGTCATCGAAGATCTTCCTCGACATGTCAGTCCGCCTTTCGAGTCGGCTGGTGGTGGAGAGGGACCACGGGGGGGGGGAGAACCCTCCCCGCATCCATGGGAAGCAACGAGCGAATCTACCGCGGGCGGACGCCCCGGAAAAGTGCCCCCGTCAGTCCGACCAGTCCAGCCAGACCCAGACGGGATCGGGATAGTCTATGGGTCCGAACGGCGTATCCACCGAGGGCTCGATCCGGAGGAGCAGCCTGCCCAGATGGTCCTCGTCCCTCAGGTCGCCGTCGATCCCCCCAACTGCCAGCATGAGCTCTATGAAGTCGAGCGGATCGAGCAGGGACAGGACCGCGAAGGCGTCGAAGCTTACATCCAGCGGCAGATAGACCGTCGAGCTGTCTCCCGGCACCTCGAAGGGATCGAGGAGGACCCCGGAGGCTACCCATGTCGAGTCGAAGCCCTCGTCGTCCGTGGCGTCCATGTAGAGGTCCCACGGCATGCTGACGATGGTCGCGGCGGTCAGCACCAGGCCCGCCGCCCCCGTATTGGGGTTCCGTATGCCGATGTCGAGCACCAGGTCCACCGGGGCCTCGCCCTGTGACCACATCTCGACGACATCCAGCACCTGCAGGGGATCCAGCGAATCGAGGCTGTCCAGGACGATTCCGCAGACGGTGAAGTCATCCGTTCCGCCCAGGGTGAAGGAGAGCCTGCCGAGACCGAGGGGGTCGCTCAGGTCGCATGCCGCAGTCAGCAGCAGCACCGCTGCGGCGGGAACCATGTTCTTCATCGTTCGAACCTCCCGGGAAGCTATACCACTCACGGGACCGGATGTGCCAGATCAGAAATGGCGCCAGTCCGGGGGGCCGTACGCCTGCACGGCCTCCCAGGCGGTCTCCTGAAGCATCAGCATGTCGCCCGGGGTCATCGTCGGATCGTTGGTGTAGGTCGCTCCGACGGGGCTCGCGCCCGTGATCGCCGCGTACATCGTGCAGACAACGAGATATGTGCCCCGCAGGTTCGGATGGCTGCCATCCGGTTCGTAGAGCTCGAACAGCGGGCTCCCCGCCCTGACCGCCGCCCAGGCCAGCCCCGCCGGGGAGACCATGCCGTCCGTGAGGGCTCCGGCATGGAAGTAGGCTTCCGAGAGAGGGTCGATCATCGCGGGATCGTTCTCCCTGGCCCAGGTCATGAAGAAGCCCGGCCTTCCTCCCGCCTGCACTATCGCCTCCGCCATCAGCCCGGCATACTCGTACATCAGCTCCGGATCGGTCACGGGGCGCGTGCTCTGCTCCTGTAGCACGACCAGGTCCCATCCGCCCCTCGCGATCATGGCCATCGTGGCTGCGCTGTTCCAGTGGTCCTCGAGGGTGTATCCCCCGAACGCGATCATCTCGGCATGGAAGTCGGATCCGGGATCCTCCGACAGGACCAGCCCGGTGAGGATGCTGTCCAGGCCGCCGTTCGCCTGCGTGTAGCTGTTGCCCACGAACAGGACCGATTCCGGGGGGTCGGCACCCTGCTGCCACCACCAGGACGCATCGACCGCGAAAACCCCGGGCGGGGCGTCGAAGCGGACCCGCAGTTCGACCGGGACCGTGTCGCCCGGCGGGAGGAAGCCGCCGGCGCCGCCCTCCGCGATCACCGAATCCATGCTCTCGAAGACCGCACCGAGCATGCAGCCGCCCTCGGAGAGACCCTCCATCAGGACCGGGGTGCGGCCGGAGGACAACCCGGTGGTGACCCGCAGCGTGTCTGCACCCTGGACGGCCGACAGGAGGCACGAGTCGGGTTCGGCGCCGAGGGCTTCGGGCGCCCTCGTGTCGAGGGTGGCGAGGATCGACGACGGTGCGGGGGGGGCCTCCGGATTCCCGCCGCACGAGGCCGAGGCCAGCATGATCGCAATGCAGGAGGGGGCCTTGACGGCCGTGAGGCATCTGAACAGAACCCTCGTCATGAAGCCTCCGGATTCCATCGTTCCGTATCCCGCGGCAGCCGCCCTCGCCGCGGCGGTGGTGGCGCTGGTCCCGATGCTCCTGTCGCCGGGGGGCGTGGCGCCTCTCGACGATACATACATCCACCTGGTCTTCGGCAGGAACCTCGCCCACGGCGGCTTCATGGAGTTCTCCCCCGGCAGGCCGTCAACGGGTCTGACAGCCCCGGCCTGGCTTCCCTTCTCCGCGCTGGCCTCGACTGCGGGAGGATCTGCGGGAGTGACGGCGATCATGGCCATGTCCGTCGCCTTCGGAGCCCTGGCCGCCGCCGCGGCGGGCGGAGCGGGCATGGTCCTGGCACTCTGCGGCCCGTTCATCCTGCACGCATCGAGCGGGATGGAGACGGCTCTCGCGGCGCTTCTCGCAGTGCTCCTCACCAGGCGCCTGGTCGACGGGACCGGGACGGGCCTGACCGACGGGCTGCTCCTGGCGGCCGGCCTCCTGGCCCGGCCCGAGATGGCCGTGCTCGCCCTGCCCCTGCTCTGGAGAGCCCGTCGTACACCCGGCAGGCTCGTCCGCATCCTCCTCCCGGCGGCGGTCGCAGGAGGCGCATGGGCGTCATGGAACCTGACCGTGTCAGGCAGCATGCTGCCCTCCACTTTCCACGCGAAGAGCGCGGCCCTGGGCGGCATCCTCCGCACGCTGCCGCCGCTGGTCCCCCGCCTGGTCCTGGCCGGTCCCCTCATGCTGCCGTTCTCGGCGCTCGGATGCTCCCGGCTCCTCCGGAGGAGGAACCCGGGCGGGCTCTGCGCCCCCCTGCTCCTGCTGGCGGCTCTGGCGACACAGCCGAACGCCTGGTTCCAGCTGCGCTACTACGTCCCCTTCCTGGCCTCGGCGGCGGTCACCGCCACCGCGTGGGCGGAGCGGCACGGAAGGGGCGGGTTCCCCCGGGTGGCCCTCCTCTGCTCCATGATCCCGGGAGCCCTGTTCTTCGGCCACAGGAGGGTCATGGCATCCATCGACGTCGGATCTCTCGACGTGGCGGCGGCGCTGTTCGTAGCAGGGGAGGCCGCCCCCGGAGATGTCGTCGCGGCGGCCGACATCGGAGCCCTGGCCTGGATCACGGGGCTGGAGGTTGTCGACCTCGACGGGCTGGTGACGCCCGAACGCCTTCCGGGACCGGGGATGGAGGGATGGCCGTGGATCGCCGAGAGGGCCGGATGGCTCTCCCTGTTCCCCTGCCAGTACGGGCGGCTCCTGGAGGAGGCGGGTGACGACCTCGTCTTCGCCGCGGGCTTCCGCAGCCCCCACCCGGTCATCTGCGGGAGCGACTCCCTGGCTGTCTGGAGGATATCGGACTGATCAGCCGGAACGGCCGGCGGCGGAAGATATCGTCAGGGGCCTAGTGAACCTCTGCTGCACCAGGGCGGCATACCCCGGATACAGCATCCTGTAGATCTCGTAGTTGGCGTAGACCTTCTCGACATACCTCCGGGTCTCGTCGAAGGTGATGCGGCAGAAGAAGAGGTCGTCGGGCACCGTCCCCGCGCCCCATCTGCCGGTCGCGTTGTGGGGTCCTCCGTTGTAGGAGGCGAGCAGCTGGACGGGACCGTCGACCTCCTCCGCAACTCCGGACAGGTAGCATATCCCGTAGCGGAGGGACACGGCGGGATCGAAGAGGGCGTCCGGCGAGTAGTCGTCCCAGCCCTGTCCGATCGCGACGTACTCGGAGGTGCTCGGGATCATCTGGATGAGGCCGCGGGCTCCGGCGGGAGAGTAGCAGGAGGGATCGAACATGCTCTCCTGTCTCATGATGGCCCAGGCCAGGAGGGGATCGAAACCGTACTCGGCACAGAGTGGAAGGACGATCTCCGGCCAGGCGGCCGGGTATCTGAGCCTCCACAGGTCCAGCGGCCACGGCTCGTCCCCCGCCGCGGAGAGACGCCATCCGGCGGTCGGCATCCTCTCCCAGGCACCGAGCTGCAGGTACAGGGGCCCGAACCGGCCTGCGGCGCCTCCTGCCGCCTCCTCCGCCGCCCGGAACTCCCCGGTCGCCCAGCGGCGCAGCCCCGCAGCCAGGAGGACTGCCCCCCTCCGGGCCGCCGGCACCATTGGGGCGGGCTCGATTCCGTTCCTCCGCATCCACATGTCCAGGGGCTCGGAGCTGACGCCCGGCGACGGGAGAGCCGTCCCCAGCGCAGCCAGTGCAAGCCTCGCGGCCATCGACTCGCGGCCCAGGCGCGTCATGGCCCTCAGGCTGTCCATCCCCGAGGGGTCGTTCATCTCCTCCCACCTCAGCCTGCCCAGCAGGTATGCCGCGCAGGGCGCGTACACGCTCGTCGGTCGACCAGACACCATCGATGCCAGGGCTTCCGCGGCATCGGCACGCCTGCCGGTGGACAGGAGGGCGAGGCAGAGGAAGAGGTGCGAGTCGTCCGCTGTGACGTTGGCGGGGAATTCCGAGAGCATCCGTTCGAAGTGGGGGACGGCATCGGCCCATCTCCCGTTCTCCAGCAGTATGCTGCCCCGGTACCACGGGATGTTCCCGCGCCGCGGGGACGCGGGGTAGAGCCCTTCCCACCGGTCGAGAACCGCGAGTCCGGAGTCCGGGAGCCCCGCCCGGGCGAGGTCGAGTCCGAGGTACATGAGGGCGCTCTCGGCGTCAGAGCCTCCCGGCCATCGATCGAGGTAGGTCGACAGTAGTCCGCAGGCCTCCGCGTAGAAGCCCAGCCTGTCACGGCTCCTGGCCGCCAGGTAGACGATCCTCGGAGGGGGCGCCTCCATGCCGGACGCCAGATCGAACAGCTCGTTCCACAGACCTCCCGCATAGAACGCGTCCGCGACGGACTCCGCCTCGACCGGATCTGACAGCATGCCGTC
Source organism: uncultured bacterium (assembly GCA_964603785.1). Classification (GTDB taxonomy): domain Bacteria; phylum Fermentibacterota; class Fermentibacteria; order Fermentibacterales; family Fermentibacteraceae; genus CAZRWD01. The sequence goes on along the minus strand of CAZRWD010000001.1, from coordinate 281,341 downwards.
GCGGAGCAGGAGCCACGCCGGCCTGTGGATGCTGCCGGCCGGCCAGAGGCGGATCGACTGGATCAGCGCCCCTCTCCAGTCGTCCAGTCCCCTTTCATGGCGGTACAGGCCCAGTGCGCCGTGGAACCTCGAGGCCAGGACGCTGTCCCGCGAAGGGAGCGACTGCCTGAGGGCGGTCGCCTCCGGAAGCCTGCCCTCCAGGAGGAGAGCCTCGTACCGGAGGACAAGGGCATCCGACCGGGCTGCCGGGGGAAGGCTGTCCCCCGTCCAGCCCAGGGCTTCCAGCGCCGGGGCTCCCAGCCCCCGCGCGACGAGGCTGTCCGCCAGGAGGAGCGCCGCGTACTCGGGGAAGGGCACCTCCCCTTCGCGCAGCATGGAGAGGACCCTCGGCGCGGTGTCCGCCCCTCCGAGCATTATGGCCTGCAGGACCCCGAGGGAGTCGGGGGCCGAGAGAAGGCTGTCGGCCGTCTCCGACGGGGAGGGCGTGCGGGGAGGGCTCCAGGCTTCCGGTGCGGACCCCCGCTCATCCTGCACAGGACGGCAGGACGAGATGGCGAGCAGGATCAGGAGGGGGATCCGGTGGACCCCCTCCGTCAACTCTTCTCCCTGTACAGGGCCAGCTCGGCCTCGAGGTCGGGGTTGCCCGGATCGCCCGCGATGGCCCTCTCGAGGAGGTTGATCGCATCGACATGCCTGTCCATGGCGGCCATGGCCCTCGCGCAGGCGAGGGCTACCCTGGCGGAGGGCGATGCATCCTCCAGGTACCTGGAGAGGAAGTCGAGCGTCTCGCGCGGCCTGCCCGCCCTGACCATCAGGAGGCCGAGCCCGGACAGGGCCGGCTCGAGGCCGGGGTCGATGGACAGGGCCTTGCGGAAGCACTCCTCCGCCTCGGTCTGGGCATCCAGCCCGACCCTCACGTGAGCGAGGTTGGCCCAGAGCTCGGGCCTCTCCGGATCGGCCTGGAGCGCCTTCTCGAGAGCCTCCGCGGCATCGGCCATCCTGCCCTCGTTGAAGTGGTGGATGGCCTCGTTGTTCAGGTCCTCGACCTGCGCCTTGAGGAGTTCGTCCCTGTGGACCTTCAGGAGGCCCGTCATCTCGCCCAGAGTGCGCTCCTGGTCCTGGGCGCTCTCGCCGATGGTGATCCTCATGTCGTCCAGGAGGGCCTTGTGCTCGCCTAGGGCGCCGGCCGTGGCTTCAGAGAGCCTGTCGACCTGGTCGGCCAGGGCCTTCTGCATCTCGGCCGCCGTCGAGGGTATGGCATCGATCTTCGTCGAGATGTCCCCGACCGCCGGGGGAAGCGCGGCGACCGCTCCGGAGATCCCCTCCACCAGGGGTGCCAGCTCGCCCATCCTGCCCGAAACGGCATCGACCTTCTGGGAGATGTCGGCGACTGCCGGGGGAAGCGCGGCAACCGCAACCGATATCCCGTCCACGACCGGGGCCAGATCCCCGATCCTGCCGGTGATGGCGGCGACCTCGGGCGAGAGGGCGCCGACCTTCTCGGACAGGTCCGCAACGACGGAGGGGATCTCCGAGACCCTGCCGGAGATCTCGGCGAGCTTCTCCGCAACGGGCTCGAGGCTTCCGGAGGAGGCCTTCCTGATCGTCTCCTCGAGCGTTCCGGCCAGCGTCCCCATGCTGCCCCTGATCTCCTCCATGCCGGGGGGGATCCGGCCTGCCTGTTCGACCATCCCGGCCGTCGTCTGACCGAGCTGGAGCACTGCCTCGAGAAGCGTGCCGAACCGGTCGGACAGGGCTTCGATGCCCTTCTCCATGCCTCCCTCGGAACGCTTCGCCCCCTCCTCGATGCCCGTCGAGAGGCCCTTCAGAACGTCCTCTATCGAGATCATCCTGGCCCCGAGGTCGGCCGACAGCTTCTCGCGCTCCGACGAGAGCGACTGGAGAACGGCGTCCGGGACGCCCGCTCCGCCCTCCCCGGCCGGTGCGCGGAGCCCCTCGGCCTTCTCCTCGATGGAGGCGAGGCGCGCGAGCATGGGATCGAGCTTCTCGAGGACCGGTCCATGGATCGTGGGAAGAGCCGCGGCGGCCTCCTGCACGGCCTTCTCGACCGCCCCTATCTTCTCCTCCAGCGTGGCGAGCCTGTCCAGACCCGCCTGCAGAGGGACGGCGAGCGCATCGACGGGGAATGAGCCCCCCGCAGGTGCGGGGACGGCGTCGCCGGTCTGCGCGGAGGGCGCGGGAGAGGAGGCCGGAAGGACCTCGAGCATGGATGCGATGCGGTCCAGGCGCTCGAAGAGGCCCTGGGACACGTGTTTCTCGAGAGCATCGAGCTTCTCCGCCATCACTGCGGTCTGCTTCGAGATGTCGAAGACCATCTTCCCTATCCCGGTCACAAGCTGGCTGACCGAGAGGTCGGGAGACGCCGTTCCCGCGTTTTCGTTCATGTCGTGACCTTCCCCCTCAGAGCGAAGAAATCATGCCGAGACGCCCGCCATCGCCCTGGCGGCGCCTCAGCCGTGGAAGAACGGCCTGATGCCTGGTTTCCGCGAATCTCTCCAGTGCGCTCCTGTCAAGGGTGTACCCGGCTTCGCCGAGAGCCCAGTGGAGCCTTTCGATGAACATCCCGGCACCGGTCGCCCTCCAGGCCTCCAGCCAGGATGCGAGGGCCGCGTTGCGTCTGCCCATCCTCCAGAGCGCGGTCGCCCTGAGGTCGCGCTCGAGCGGGCCGTCCAGGCTTCCGAGCGCCTCCAGAGCCCCGGAGGGATTCCCGGCCAGGAGCAGCAGACGTGCCGTGTCGGACCCCGCCCCCGCAGCCCCCGCCCTGGCTTCGGACAGCTTCGCCCTGAGCAGGGCGAAGACCTTGTCGTCCATACGGGCCCAGGCCAGCTCGGAGGCCTCCCCGAACATGCCTGCAGCCACCAGGAGCCTGGCCAGGTCTGCCTCGGCCGTCCGATCGCCCGTACGCCACCTGGCGAATCCGGCCGTGGCTATGTCCTTGAGCCTCGCACCGCCGTCCTCGGAGTCGAGCAGCATCTCCCCGAAGTCCATCAGCCTCTCGACCCCCAGGCCCGAGGAGAGGACGGCTCCCGCGGCGGCCGAAACCTGCTCGGGCCGCGACTTCTCCAGTGCGCTGCCGAGCGGGCCCTCGAGAGCCTTCTCCACCACTGCAGGGTCCTTCACCGAATCCCAGAACAGGTTCTGCGGGATCTTCTCCTCGAGGGCGAGGGCCAGGAGCTTCTCCGACGCGGTGGTCCTCCATGCTCCTATCCCCTCCGAGGCGAGGGCCGAGAGGATCACGACCTCCCTGTCGAAGAGCCCGGCCGTCCTGAGGAGATCGGCAAGGTGAGAGAGGGCCTCGTCGTCGCGTCCGGCCTTCCACGCCCCGATGGCGATGTCCGCGATCGCCGCGTTCAGCTGGACGGTGAGGCCCGATCTCCTCCTCATGGTGTCGGCGAATGCGGCCGCGTTCGCGGACGCGAGCGCGCAGAGGGCCTTGAGGCCGGGTCCCGTCCCCTTCCTGGAGGAGGCGACCGCAGCCATGGACGGATCTGCCAGGACCGCGTTGGTGAGAAGCATGTCCGGGTCGAGGGAGAGGTGGTACCTGTCGGAGAGCTCCGCGGCATAGGCGAGGCAATGGCCCGAGCCTCTCTCCATGCCCTTCTTCTCGCAGAGGGAGGCGATCTCGGCAGCCCTGCCGGGATCGATGTCGAGCGCGGTCGAGGCGAACCGCCGCAGCCTGTCGAAGTCGTCCTGCATGGACGCGGCCTTCAACAGCATCAGCGGCGCATCCACTAGCCCGGGGGCGGCAGCGGCGAACTCCTCCAGGAGGTCGGTCACCCCCTGGCTGGACAGAACGGGCTCGAGCCATCCCGTGGCATCGGGGATCCTGCCCTCGGTCGAGGCCGCCCGGGCCAGGAGCTTCCTTATCTCCACCTCGTGGCTTCCCGGCTGGTCGAGGAGGTTCATTAGGACGCCGCCGGCCAGGGAGCTCGTCCTCCGGTCCTCTACTGCATCGGAGGCGCTCCCCAGGGCGCCGGCCATGTCTCCCTCGGAGACCATGCGGCAGAAGTCTGCCAGCCCGTTCAGAGCCCTGTCCGTGATGGGCTCGGACCCGGCAGCCCTCCCCGCGAGCGCCGTCTTGCCCTCGGAGAGGAAGGCCCTCAGCCTGAAGAGCATCTCCGCGGGAGGATCGCCCCAGGAGAGCCTCGATACGAGGTCCATCCGCCAGGTCTCCGACCCGGTGGTCCTCAGGATGATGTCGGCGGCGGTCTGAGCCGAACCGGACTCGGCGAAAGTGGGGAGGATCCTGCTGAGGGTGAGGCCCTGGAGCGCGGAGTCCGGCAGGACTGCTATCTGCCCGGCGACGACGGGTGTCAGCGCGGGGTCCGATGCCGCCCTGATGAGCAGTTCGTCGGCCTTGGCATAGTCCGCCACAGAGAGCGCCGCGACTCCTCCCAGAAGGGCCTCCCGCGGGCTCTCCGGTTCGAAGGCCGAGGAGAGCAGCTCGGTCGCGCGCTTCCTGTGGAGGCCGGCCTCCCTGATCTCCTCCAGACCCCTCTCGGGGACCTTCTCGCCGGAGAGGAGGAGTGAGAACCAGTCCGAGGCGGCCTCGCCCTCCCTGCCGGCCTCGCCCCTGACGGAGGCCCTCATCCTGCGCAGGCCCGGATACTTCTCCATGAGCGAGTCGAACCGGCTGAGGACCTGTACGATGTCCTCCCTCGACTTCTTGTCCCGCCTCTCCTGGAGGTGCCTCATGGTGGCGTTGGCCTCGGACTCGCGTCCCCTGACCTGCATCGTCACCGCCAGGAGGGTCAGGATCTCGGCGCTGTTCTTGTCCTTCTGGAGGAGCTTCTGCAGCATCGCCTGGACCCATTCGGGATCGGACGAGACAACCCGGCAGAGGGCATGGACCGCCTCGCCGACCGAGCCCTGCTCGACCATCAGCTCGGAGAGCATCCTGGCGATCGTGTCGTCCCTGTCGATCCCGGCCTCCAGGAACTCGCCCGCAGTCTCGCCAATGGGGCTCTGGGACGCATCCTCGCACGCGAAGGCCTTCTCGAGGGCGTCGAGGGCCGCGGTGGACTCGCCGCGCGACTTCTTGAAGCGCGCGAGGAGGAGCTGGGGGCGCGCGTTGGCCGAAGCCCTCGAGGCGAGGTCCCTTATCGCGCTGTCGAGGTCGAGGGTCTGCTCCCCCTCCTCGAAGAGCTTCTCGAGCTCCCTGCACGAGTCGTCGAACCTCTCGGCCGACGAGAGCAGCCTCGCGAGGTAGATCCTGCTCTTCGTCGTCAGGTCGAGCGGTATGAGGTCCTTCTCCACCACCGAGAGGGCCTGCTGAACTATCTCGGGGGGGGCGTCGAAGAGGTCCGGCAGGTTGCGCAGGGCGAACTCGGCGTTCTCGAAGGCCAGGAAGACCCTCACGAGGTAGAGCACCCCGAGGGGATCCCTCTCGCCCTTGCGGGTGGTGATCCACTCGACGATCGAGGGGATCCTCTCGTCCGGGCGTGCGGACTTCTGGGCGGCCTTCAGGAGGGTATCCATGGCCTCCTGCACCCTGCCCTTGCGGAACTGGGCCAGGCTCCAGCTCAGGAACCTGTCCAGATCGCCCTCCAGGAGCTTGTCGGTGGCGAATCTCTCGGCGTTCCTGGCCGACGACTCGAGCGAGTCGAAGAGCTTGTTCTCCGCGGTCCGGTCGACCCGGTTCAGGAGCTCGATCGCTCCGTTGTAGTCCCTCTGCCTGAGCTTGATCTGCCAGAGGGTCCTGAGGAGCTCGAAGGACCTGGGGAAGTCGCCCTGCCTCTCCTCGAGCAGCCTCAGCACGGGTACGGCCAGGTCCTTGTAGAGCCTGATTATCTCCTCCCCGGCACGGGCGGCGAGGTCGGGGTACCCGATGTCCATAAGGAAGGCGACCAGCTCCCTGGCCATCTCCGGCGTCTCGAGCAGGACCTTCAGGTCCTGTTCCACGCGGGCGGCGGCCTGGTCGACGGCCCCGCCGTCCGACATGGTCTTGATCATCTTGAAGAGGCGTCTCTGCTTGCTTTCGAAAAGAGCCATCCCGGTCCTACTCCCCCGCTCTGACGACCAGAACCTGCCCGATGCTCAGATTGCTGCCGGACAGCGAGTTGAGAGACATGAGATCCTCCACTGAAACCCCGTATCTGGCCGAGAGGTCCCAAAGGGTGTCACCGGCGGTCACGGTGTGCGTCAGGGTGGCGCCCGACGGGTCCGTGGCCGGAGGCGGCGCGGCCCCGACAACCGCGCTCCCCCCTCCCGGGGGGGTGCCCCTCAGGAGGAGCCTCTGTCCGGGATAGATCGTGTCATCCCTGGACATGTCGTTCCATTCCGCCACCTCCCGGGAGCTCGCGCCGACGGTCTGTCCGATCCCGCCCAGCGTGTCCCCGGACCTGACGGTGTAGTAGAAATAACCTGCGGTCTCCCCGCACGCCACATTGACCGGAGTGGAGGCGGGCTCGGGCAGTGTCAGCCTGTCCCCTGCGACCAGTGCGCGGGAGGGGTTTGCAGCCACGAGGGCGTCCGTCGCGACTCCGAGCGCGGACGCTATGGACTCCCAGGTGTCACCCTCCAGCACCACGTAGGATCCCCCGTCGAGGGACCACGCAGCCGTGTAGGCGGCCGATGCCGAGCCAGCCGGTACGATGACCTCCCAGCCCTCGCCGTAGGACGGCGTCCTCTCCCTCAGATACGCCCTGTTCAGCCCCAGGAGGCTGTCGGCCCTGATGCCCGAAGATGCCGCCAGCACCCTCAGGTCAAGCCCCGACGGAACCCAGATCACGGCCAGGTCGTCTCCGGACATGTCCACCTGCCTGTACGCCCTCAGCGCGGAGGCGAACCGGGGCACGAAGGCCCTCGTCTCTCCGGGCAGGTCGAGCGTCTCCACCGCACCGCCGGGCCCCCGGGACACCGCCCTGAGCACCGCCCCCTCCCCGCAGTTGTAGGCCGCGAGGGCGAGGGACCAGCTGTCGAAGAGCCCGTGGAGATACGACAGGTACCTGGCCGCGGCCCGCGTCGAGGCTACCCAGGAGTACCTCTCGTCGACCTCCTGGTCGATCCGCAGGTCGAACAGCCTGCCGGTCTCGCGGATGATCTGCCACGGCCCGGCCGCGCCCATGCTGGAATAGCATCCCACCTGGTAGCTGCTCTCGATCCAGGGCAGGGCTGCGAGCTCGGTCGGGACGCCCTCCTCCTGGAGTATCCTCTCGACCAGCCTCGCGAGCCCGCCGTCCGCCGGGAAGCGGTCGGCCCTGTACTGGATGTCGCTCCTGTCGGCGAGCGACATGGGGAACTCGGCGGACGGCGCCTCCTCCATGGCCGACCTGGAGCCCCCCAGGACCCCGGAGAGCGGTCTGAGGCCTGCGGTGGTACCGTCGAGGTCTACCACGGTCCGGTCATATTCGATTATTCTGGTGCCGGAGCATCCGGCTGCGAGCAGCACCATCAGAGCCAGGCCGCGTGTGATCGCGCGGCCAGGCCCGCGGGAGGACGGGAGCAGGTGAGATTCGGGGTGGTAGGAGCGACAGGCCTGGTGGGACTCGAGATGGCGTCGGTCCTGGAAGAGCGGCTTCACCCGCCGGCGGGATCCTTTCTCGCGTTCGCCTCCGGAGCGTCGGGCGGCAGGACCGTCCGCTTCATGGGCAGCGAGGTCGAGGTCGTGCCCTGGGACCCCGGGCTCGTAATGCCCGGTGACTTCCTGCTCGGGGCGACGTCCGCCGAGGTGGCCTCCGGATGGGTGCCCGAGAGCCTCGAACGCGGCGCCGTGGTCGTGGACAACTCCTCCAGGTTCAGGATGACGGAGGGCGTCCCGCTCGTGGTGCCCGAGGTCAATCCGGGAGCCGTCACGAGGGGCTGCAGGCTGGTGGCAAATCCCAACTGCTCCACGATCCAGCTCGTCGTGGCGGTCAATCCGCTGCTCGAGCTGGCGGGGATCGAATGGATCTCGGTCGCCACCTATCAGTCCGTATCCGGGGGCGGTACGCCGGCCCTCAGGGAGCTCGAGTCCCAGGAGCGGGGCGAGAGCCGCCTGCCCAGGAATGACTGGTTCCACGGAAACGTCATCACCGAGATAGGAGAGCTCGACGGGAACGGCTTCTGCGAGGAGGAGACCAAGCTGGTCAACGAGACCTGCAAGATCCTCGGGAGGCGCTTCCCGGTCTACCCGTCCTCGGCGAGGGTGCCCGTGAGGGTGGGTCATCTGGAGGCCGTCACCGTGAGGCTGGACCGGGCCGTGCCCGTCCGGCTCGTCGAGGAGGCTCTCGGGAGGGCGCCCGGCGTGCGCCTCGAGGAGAGGGGGGTCCGCCCCTCCGAGGTCGGGGGGACCTCCGAGGTATGGGTGGGAAGGGTGAGGATCGGCCCTGTCGATCCGTTCACGGTGCAGATGTGGGTCACTTCCGACAACGTGAGGAAGGGCGCCGCTCTCAACGCCGTCCAGATTCTCGAGATGCTCGTCCCCTGAACCTGCAGGAGCCACCGGAACCTCCACTGGGCATTGCGCGGGTCGGTCGCAGGAAACCGTCGACGGGCGCGGCGGACGCCCGTCGACTGCTCCTGTGAGACTCCGTCCTCTCAGAGGTCCAGATCGTCGTCCACGAGGTCGAAGTCCTCGTCCAGAGGCTCCTCTTCGTCCAGTGAGCTTCCGCAGCTCTCGCAGAAGAGCTTCTGGGGGGGGTTGTCGTGTCCGCAGGAGGGGCACTTGGTGCCGCCTCCGGCGGCCTCCTCCCCGACCTCCTCGTCGAGGATCTCCTCGTCGAGCTCGATGTCGGGCGGCTCCTCGACCACGGCGCTCTTCTTGGACGGGGCGGCCTTGCGCCCTGAAGTGGCCTCGTCGACGTCCTTGAGAACCTTGTTGAGATCGGCGAGCTCCGAGCGGAGCCTCTCGAGGTCCGATCCCGTGGAGGCCCTGGAGCGGCGCGCGTCCTCGAGCTCGGTGCGGAAGGAGTCGTCGTTCGCGTCGAACTCCTTCAGCTTGGCGCGCAGGTTGAGCTCGTCGACCTTGTCGCTCTCCTCCTGATAGTGCTTCTCCTTCTGGTCGATCTCGACCTTGAGCTCGCCGACCTTGTTCTCGAGGGAGCCGCGCTCGTTGGAGATGTCGCTCAGGACCGAGTTGAGCTTGTCCTGGTAGTCCTGCCTGATGCGCTTGTAGACTCGCTCGTTGGTCTCGGCCTTCAGCTTCTCCAGGTTCGCCAAGCGGTCGGAGAGTTCGGTCCTCCGCGCGAGCAGATCCTGGATCCTCTCCTCAAGAACCTCCGCCATGTCGTCTCCTCTCGAGGGACTACTGGACCTGCCGGAGCAGGCACGGGGTCATTCTCCTTCCAAGCCTGTCAAGGCCGCGGATGCGCGGCAGGAGTGTACTCAATATACTTTCGGACCTCTTGTCAAGGCATGGATCAGACCTGCGAACACCGTGGAGGCGTCTGCGCCCGATTTCATCTCCCAGTCCGAGGAGGCGAACAGCTCCGACGAGATCCATGCCGGAGGCAGCCCGGACTCCGCGGCGGTCTTCGCCATGAGACCCGCTGCCTGCATGGGGAGCCCGAGCTCCCTCTGCAGGTCCCTGGCGCCTCCGCCCGACGAGACGATCCTCCTGGCGGTCTCGAACCGCTCCCACTGGCGGTAGAGGAGGGCCAGCAGGGCCACGGGCTCCTCGCCCGCCCTGATGAGCCTCCAGGCGCAGGAGAGGGCGCCGCCGGTCCTCCCCGCCCAGACCTCGTCCGCCAGGTCGAAGACGCCGGGGTCCGCCACCCCGGTCACTATGCCCGCCAGCTCGGAGGGTTCGAGCCTCCTTCCCGAAGCGTAGAGCGAGGCGCGGGTCACCGCATCCGCTAGCCTCGAGAGGCTCCCTCCGCACCACGACACGAGGATGGACCTGAGGGCCGGGGTCAGGGACAGCCCCTCCTCCGCGGCCATCGTGTCGCACCAGCCCTGCAGGTCGCGCTCGAAGGGCTCCCAGCAGACGAAGCTGCGGGCGATGCGGTCGACGGCGGCGTTGAAGGAGGACTTCATCGAGGAATCGCCCGACTCGACCAGCAAGGCATCGCCCGCGGGGCTTCCGAGCGACTCGAGGAGCTCCTTCCGGAGCCTGGGCGGGAGCCTGTCGGCCTCGGCAAACCTGAACAGCCTGCCCGGTGAGAACAGCGACGGCTCCGAGACCATCCTCGGGATGTCCCCCGGAGACAGGTCGTCGGGGTACACGGACCGGTACTCGAACCCCAGCCCCTCGCAGTATCGGCACCTTGCGGCCGCCCTGAGACGGGCCGCCTGCCAGGGCTCCGGGCCGCACACCAGGAAGACGGCGCCGGGGCGCGCCCCGCGCAGCTCCTTCTCGAACGCCGCGAAGCCCTGTACCCTCAAAGCCCTCCCCGCCGGGCGGGGGCTTGCCCGAACAGCGCACCGCCCTTATTGTTCCGGGACATTTCAGACCGCAATACAAGACCTTTCACTGCCGCCCGGAGGCCATTGCCGCGGCGGGACCGGGGGGACAGATGCTGACCTGGTTTCGGGACAACGCGAAGATATTCCTCATAGTGATCATTGTCACTTTCGTCGTCCTGGTCTTCATCGACTGGGGCACGGGGCGCATGGGGCGCGGAGGCGGAACCCTCGGCGCCGTCGCCGTGGTGGACGGCCGCGAGGTGCCCCCGGAGGAGTACGATGCGAGCCTGTCGGCCGTCTACTCCAGGCTCTACGAGCAGATGAGCTACCAGGGCAACCCCTCGCCCGAGGCGGAGCTGTCCGTGATGTCCTCCAGGATACGCGAGGCGGCCTTCGAGGAGATGATCAGCGGGCGGCTGAGGGCGGCCTACCTCTCCGACATCGGCTGGGGGGCCCCCGACAGGCGCGCGGCCGATGCCTACCTGAAGTCCATCTTCGGGATGATGGGCGCGGAGGATCCGGAGGAGGCGTTCAGGCAGTTCATGCAGTCCCCCGGCTACATGGTCCAGTACAACCAGAACTACGATCAGATGAGGGCGATGATGTTCCCCGCGGCCGGCAGGATGCAGAACATGGCATCCAGGGACGAGCTCGCCTGGAGCATCGCCTCGGGATATGCGCCCGTCACCGCCAGGATAGTCGTGTTCAGGGCCATGCCCGAGGTCCCCGGGGAGGAGGCCCTCAGGAGCTTCTACGACAGCCACGCCGGGCTCTTCGAGTATGTCCCGTACTGCAGGCTCAGGTATGCGGTGGTCGAGATCGGGCCCGACTCGGCCGACATCGCCGATGCCTTCTGGACCGTCGACTCCATGGTCGCGGCAGGGTCTCCGCCCGACACGGTCGTGATGACCAGGCAGAACCTCGCCGCCTTCGCGGTGATCGACTCGGTACCCGGCCCGGGGGGCGCAGCAGGACCGTTCACCGGTCACTCCCTCAGGGGCGGGACGATCCCGTCCGCCCACATCATGAGCATAGCCGGGATCGACCCGGTCGCGGGCGGACCCGCCGGGGACGACACCGTGACGGCGCTCCACTGGGAGACGCCGGTCCTTCCCGGCCGGAACGCACTCTACAGGACCATGCAGGGCGTCGAGGACAGCATGGCGGACCTGCTGTCCCAGAGCATACCCTGGAGCGACTCCCTCGTTGTGACGGACTGGGGGGAGCTGCTCGTCGAGCAGGACTCTCCCCTGCCGGAGGGCGTTCCCGCATCCATGGCCGCGTTCGCGCTCGACACGACCTGGGTCGATTCGATAGGCCCCCTGTTCTTCTCGCCATCCTACCAGGGCGGCTACCCCGCGCTCATACTGGCGAAGCGGATCGAGAGATCCCTCGAGGGCGGGATGATGGACTACGAGACGGCTCTTGCGTCGGGCCGCCTGCTCATGACCGCATACACCTCGATGGCCTCCGACTCCTCCTTCGCCATGGCCGCCAGGGCCGTCGGGAGGATGAGGTCGGAAGGCCTCTCGCTCGGGCTCTACGCCGAGGCCGAGTCGCTCGCGGTCACGGCAACGCCCGAGTTCTACATAGCCGGCGTGCTCGCCTCGGCCGTCGACGACCCCGAGGCCTACGGAGGCATACTCTCCTCGAGGGAGTTCGCGGAGGCCGCACAGATCGCCCCGCTCCTGACCCCCATCGGTCCGTTCAGGACAGGCGGGACGGCGGTCGTGGCGGAGATCACCGGTCGGACCGAGCTGCCCATGCCCTCCGATCCCGCTGTCGTCTCCCCGCTCTATCTGATGGTGCAGAGCGAGCACGGGGTCTCCGCCGTGAGGAGCCTCCTCGGGATCCTCAGGGAGGAGGCGTCAGTCGAGGACAGGCGCGCGGAGTTCGAGGAGGCGGTCAGGAACATGAGGTCCTCGACGCCTCCGCCGGTCATGCCGGCGGGCTACTGACCCCTTCCCGGCCGGCCCTCGCGCAGCAGCACCCCCAGGAAGAAGGGTCCTCCCAGGAGGGCCATGACGATCCCTATGGGCAGCTCGGACGGGGGGACGACCACCCTCGACAGGACATCCGCATAGAGGAGCATGACCATCCCGCCCACGGCCGATGCCGGGACGAGCAGCCTGTTGTCGGATCCGGCGAAGCGCCTCATCAGGTGCGGAACGATGAGCCCGACGAAGCCCACCGGCCCCACCGCGCCCACCGTGCCTCCGGCGAGGAGCGAGGCCGACAGGAGCAGGATGTTCCTCTCCGACCTCACATGCACCCCGCGGGATGCAGCCAGCTCGTCGCCCATCGACAGCTGGTTCAGCGTGCCGGTCCTAGGCATGACCAGGAGGAACCCCGCGAGCGCGAAGGGCGTCAGGAAGATGGGTATCCTGATGTCGACCGCCGCCAGGTCGCCCATCATCCACCGCACTATCTCGACGAGCCGGGAAGCCGGGCTGAAGTACTCCAGGAGCAGCAGGACCGAGGCGCCGACGAGGTTGACCGTGACACCCGCCAGGAGGAGCCTCGAGCTGTCGTCCCCGCCCGCCGCCCTGGCCAGGGCGAACACCGCCAGTGACGAGGCCAGGGCGCCGGCGCAGCCTGCACCCACATAGACCATCACCGGCAGGAGGGGCTGGAGGATTATCAGCGATCCCGCCGCCAGCCCCGCCCCCGCCGAGATGCCGAGCGTGTAGGGGGTCGCGAGCTCGTTCCGGAGGAGGCTCTGCAGGATGCAGCCGGAGACGGCCAGGGTGGAGCCCGCCAGGAGGGCCAGGGCTATCCTGGGTAGTCTGAGGCGCAGCGTCAGCCAGTCGTCCGGGAAGCCGAGCGGCCCGCTCGAGAGCGACAGGAGGACTCCCATGCCCAGCAGGACCAGGAGCACGAGCCAGAGGACGGCGGGCCGGGGCCGTGCCATGCCGTCAGTCCGGATGGGGCACGACGGTGAACCCGCCGTACCCGTCGGACGCGACCATGAGGCCGACCTCGAAGACCTCGCTGAGGAGGTCGGGTCTGCAGACCTCGTCGGGCGTCCCGAAACACCTGCAGCTGCCCTTCGATATCACGAGCAGCCTGTTGGTGAACCTCCCGGAGATGCCTAGCTCGTGGGTGCTGGCGAGCACGGTGACCCCCATGGATCCGAGCCGTCTGGCCAGTTGCCACACCTCGATCTGGTGCCTGAAGTCCAGCGATGCGGCGGGCTCGTCCAGGAGAAGCAGCATGGGGCGCTGTGCCAGCACGGAGGCGAGCATGACCAGACGCCTCTCGCCGCCTGACAGCTCGCAGAATGGCCGCGGGGCGAGATGGCTCACCCCGGTAAGCTCCATGCACTCGAGCGCTATCGCGCGGTCCTCGGCGCTGTCCGGGCTCCATCCGGGCCTGTGGGGATGCCGTCCCAGCAGCACCGTCTCGCGAACGGTGAGCCTTGAATGGTGGTTGTACTCCTGGGGAAGGAATGCGGTCTTCCTGGCCATCTCCATCCTGGAGAGCGACTTCGCATCCCTGCCGTCGATCCGGATGATCCCGTCCGGGGTCGAGGCGAGACCGAGGATCGCCCTGAGGAGAGTGCTCTTCCCGGCGCCGTTCGGTCCTATCACGCCGCAGACGTCTCCGGGCTCCAGGCTGAAGGTGACGTCCCTGAGGACGGGCGGGCCGCCGTAGCCTGCGCAGAGCCCCTCGACCCTCAGCGAGTGCACAGGGCGGCCAGCCTCTCCGCTATCCTGTCGAGCCTGGAGCCGGGAATCAGCATGAAGTCGTCGAAGGCGAGGCGGACCCTCGCCGGGTCGAACCCGGCATCCGTCCAGAACGCCCGCTCGGAAGCCTCGAGGGAGGCGCTGTCCCCGCTCATGCCGGGGCAGGCGTGGACTATGTAGTCGGGTGCGAGGGAGAGCACCCCCTCGACGGAGACCATCGGGTAGGTGCCCGTCGCGGGAGCGAGAAGGGACATGCCCATCTCCGAGCAGAGGTCCGAGAGCCAGGTCTCGCGGCCCGCGACGGTCATCGTGCCGTCTCCGGGCTCGTGCCAGACGACGATGACCAGGGAGGGCCCGGGACCGCCCCAGCCTGTGCGCGTCGAGTCGATGACCCCGCGGAGGCGGGAGCGGAATGCCGAGAGGTCGGCCCCCAGCTCCGTCTCGAGGTAGTCCGCGGCGGCCATGACGTCCTCCAGCCTGTCGAAGCTGAGGGTGCGGTATGCGCAGCCCAGTATGCGGCAGACGGCCTCGGTGTCGGGATTGCGGCCGACCGAGAGCACCAGGCGGGGGTCGAGAAGGGCGAGGGCCTCCGGCGAGGGATCGAGATATCCGCCCGTCCGGGGGAGGTCAGCCGCCTCGGGCGGCCATTCGGTGTACCTGTCCACGCCCGAGATCCTCCCTCCGATCCCGCCTTCGTACATGAGCTCGACGATGGACGGCCCGTAGACCACGATGCCGCCCGGCTCCGGACTCCCGCCGCGGTCGCAGGATGCCGCGATGGCGGCCGCCGAGATCATGAGCACCGTCATCCGGACGTCAGGAGCCATCGCCGTCGTCCGGGAACAGCAGGCCGAGGGCGCGCAGCCTGCCCAGTGCGCGCAGCTCGAGCTGCCTGACCCTCTCCCTGCTCAGGCCGAGGTCCCTCCCGATCCGGGCCAGGCTCTCCGGCTCCTCCCCCGCGAGACCGAACCTCCTCACCACGATGTCCCTCTCTCTCGGCGGAAGGCGGTCCAGGGAGCGGGCGACCCTCTCCCGCACGTCCCGTCTGGAGGCCAGGTCGTCGGGTCCCGGAGCGCGGCTTCCTATGACGTCGTGGATCGTGCCGTCCGAGTCCTCCCCCAGGGTGCGGTCGAGGGAGAGGGGCTCCCCGGAGGTCCGCATTACGGCCCTCACGAGGTCGGGGCCCACGCCGAGACACTCCGCCAGCTCGTCTTCGCCCGGCTGACGGCCGTGCCTGGCGGCATACTCCGAGGCCGCCCTGCGGATCTCGGACTGGAGCGCGGCGAGGTGCACCGGAAGGCGGATGAGCCTGGCGTTCCTGACCATCGCCTTGAGCACGGCCTGCCTGATCCACCATACGGCGTACGTCGAGAACCGGAAGCCCCTTCCGAAGTCGAAGCGCCTCGCCGCGGCGATCAGCCCCTCGCAGCCCTCCTGGACGAGATCCATCTCGTCTCCGGGAGCGAACATGCCGCACCTGCGGACCCACTTCACGACCAGCCTGAGGTTGGATTCGACGAGTCTGTCGAGGACCTCTGAATAGGCCCTCCGGGCCTCCGTGAAGCCTTCGGGGGAGATGGTGCATCCGAGCCTCTCCACCTGGACCCAGCTGACATGGAGCGCCTCGACGGCCTCCTCGGGGGGCTCCTCCCCCGCCATCAGACGGACGGCCGAGAGCAGCTCGGCACGCCGGGACCCGGGCAGGGTGCCGTCGTCCATGCCCCAGTAGCTCCTGTCGAGCGTGTCGGAAACCATCCTGCCGCCGCCGGCGAGGGCTTCGATGTCCCCCACCAGGGCGGCCCTGCAGGGCGGCGACGACCAGAAAGCCCTGAACAGGCCCAGCCTGGCCCTCCTCATGACGACGGACAGCTCGCGCTCCATCTCCGGCGTGAGCACCGGGAGGACGTCTATCGCCCTGAAGAACAGGCTGCCGGAGGAGAGGTCAGCCATCGCCGCCCCTCGGGGAGGGGCTTCCCGTCAGCCCGGCGATCTCCTTCAGGAGCTCCTTCTTCCGCTCACCGGAGGCGCCGGCCAGGCGGGAGAGGAGCCCGGCGAGCATCGAGCTCCGCCTGGCCTTCCCGACCCTCTCCCTGATCCTCTCCCTGTCATCTTCGCCCAGGACCGCGCGGGAGTCCATCGAGAGCCTCGAACAGAGCGACGCCATGGCTCGGGGCATCCGCCCGGGGATCGGACCGGATCCTCCGTCGGAGGCCTGGTTCCGGAACTCCGTGAAAAGGTCCCTGGCCGGACCCGGAGAGAAGTCGCCGGGGTCCAGGAACTCCAGGAGCTCGGTGTCGAATCCGCCGCCCTCGCCCGACAGGACGGCACGGAGGAGGGCCAGGTCGGCGGCCGGCACGTCCTCCGCCCCGGCGGCCCGGCCGTCCGGCTGCGGCGGGGGGTGGTCCATGGAGAGCTGTGCCTCAAGGGCTCCCACGGAGTGTCCGGTCTCGTCGGCGATCCTCCTGAGCACGGTCTCGCGGAGCACGGGGCCGGAAGCCGCCGCAGCGAGGGTGACCAGCCGCTTCACGGCGGTGACCGACCTGCCCCGCCTCACGAGCGATTCCCATCCCCCGGCCAGGGAGAGGGCGAAGGAGACGGGGTCGGAGGCGCTCTCGAGCCTTCCCACGAACGCGTCCACGCCCATCTTCGCAACGAACTCGTCGGGGTCCACGCCGTCGAGAGCCACGACCCCGGGGTAGCACCCCTCGGCCAGCAGTGTCGAAACGGCCTTCATGGCGGCCTTGCGCCCGGCGTCGTCCCCGTCGAAGCACAGGAGCACGCCCGGGGCAAGGGAGACGAGCTGCCTGGCCTGCGACGGCGTGAGCGCAGTGCCGCAGGTGGCGACCACGCAGTGGAGACCCGCCTCGAAGAGCCTCGCATGGTCGAAGTAGCCTTCCACGAGGATGACGGTCTCGGTGTCGCGGGCCGCCGACCGGGCCGCGGAGAGACCGTAGAGGAGGTCGCCCTTGTGGTAGAGCTCCGTGTCGGGCCCGTTCAGGTACTTCGGCTCGGCCTGCCCGAGGGACCTGCCCCCGAAGCTGACCGTCCTGCCCCTGCGATCCCTGATCGGGAAGACCAGCCTCTCCCGGAACCGCTCGTAGATCCTCCCGGTGTCCGACCTCACGGCGAGACCCGCCTCGACCGCCATGGAGTCCGAGTACCCGGCGGAGGAGAGCCTCCTGAGCAGGTCCCCCCCACCCTGTGCCCATCCCACGCCGAGCTCGGTGCATGTGGCGGGCGAGATGCCCCTCGACGCGAGGTAGTCGCGCGCAGCACCGCCGGAGGGGCCCGCCAGGCCCGTCACGAAGTGGGAGTGAGCGTCCGCGAGGAGCTTCCTCAGCCCCGCCGCCGGGTCGGGGGCCGACGGGCCGGACACGTCCACGCCGTGTTCGGAGGCGAGCTCCTCGAGAGCGTCACGGAACGACATCCCGAAGAAGTTCATCATGAAGGTGAACACGTCGCCACCCGCCCCGCACCCGAAGCAGTGGAAGGTCTGGCGATCGGGCGAGACCATGAAGGACGGCGTCTTCTCCTTGTGGAAAGGGCACAGCCCCTTCATGTTGCGCCCGCTCCTGGTCAGGTGGACGAACCTCCCGACCACCGATACTATGTCGACGGCCTCCTTGACCCTCTCAGCCGCGGAACCCTCAGCCAAGCGCGCCCCCGCCCTGGCGCCTCCCGCTCTTGAGAATGCAGATCGTCACTCCCGTGCCCCCCTCGTGAGGCTCCGCGACCGCGGACGAGGAGACCCGCCTGTCCCTGGAGAGATAGTCCAGCACCGCCTTCATGAGGATACCCCTGCCCTTCCCGTGGATTATGCGAAGCCTGTTGAGTCCCGAGGCAACACACGCATCGATCCGGAGGTCGATCTCGGCCACCGCCTCCTCGGAACTCATGCCGCGCAGGTCGAGATCGGGCGGCGGAGCGGGGAGATCGTACTGCGAGACCGGATCCCCAGCCTTCTTCACCGGCGCGTCGGGGGCGGGGATCACCTCCGCCGCCGGTCGCTCCACGGCTATCGAGCCCATGCGGACGACCACTGTGTCGTCGCGCACCTCCTCCACCACGCCGCTCCCCCGCCATCCCCTGACGGTGACTCGATCCCCCCTCTCCGGGGAGCGCCCGGCCCGTGTGCCGACCGGGCGGTCCGGAGACTCGGGAACCAGGCTGGAGAGCTCCCGGATGGCCTTCCTGGCGGCCTTCGCGTCCGGGTCGGCCGGCGAGGAGAGCCTGGCCAGGAGGGAGTCGGCCCGCGAGTTCAGCTCCGAGAGGAGGCGCTCCGCCCTCTCCGCGGACTCGGCCCGCAACCGCCCGGCCTCCTCCTCCTGGAGGGTCATCATGCTCTCGAGGGAGGCCATCAGCTCGTCGGTCTCGCGGGCGCGCTCCCGCGTCAGGGTGCGCTCCGCCTCCAGGCTCTCCAGGGTGCGACCGAGCTCGGCGATCAGGGATTCCAGCCTGAAGGCGTCGCCGGACAGGTCCCTGGCCCTGGCCGTGACCTCCGGGGGGAAGCCGAGCCTGTCGGCGATCTCGAAGGTGAAGGACGAGCCGGGGATGCCGAACCTGAACCGGTAGTCCGGCTGGAGATGCGCTTCGTCGAAGTTCATGGATGCGTTGTAGAAGCCCTCGTGCCACGAGGCGAGGGCCTTGAGCTGGCCGAGGTGGGTCGTGGTAATGACGGATGCGCCGCGGGAGGCGAGGGCCTCGAGGAGAGCAGCTGCGAGAGCCGAACCGGGCAGCGGATCGGTGCCGGCGGCGGGTTCGTCGATTATCACCAGCGTACCGGGGCCGCTCGTCTCGAGCATGCCGAGCTCCTCCACGAGCCTGGCCGAGTAGGTGCTGAGCCTCTCCGAGATCGACTGCCTGTCGCCTATCGAGACGAGCACCCTCTCGAAGAACGGGAGCGTCGAACCGGGGCCGGCGCAGGCCCCCAGCCCGCTCTGGGCGCAGCACACGGCAAGCCCGGCGGTCTTCACGAGGACGGTCTTGCCGCCGGCGTTCGGACCGCTCAGGACCACGACCTTCCAGTCCTCCGGCAGGACCAGGTCGTTCGGCACCGATTCGGACCTGGGGATGAGCGGGTGCCTGGCTCCCGGGAGGGAGAACCTCCCCCTCTCCGGGAAGACCGTATCGTTCTCCGCGTGGAAGCAGGCCATCGCGAACGCGGCATCCAGCTCCGCGGAGGCAGCGGCGCCCCGCGAGAGGAGGTCGAGCCTCTCCCGGAGGGCTGCGGTGGCCTCCCTCAGGATCCTCCGCTCCTCCTGTGCGATGTCGACCAGTGTCTCCTGGAGCATGTTCCCCGGCTCGATCATCTCGCCGGGCTCTATGAAGAGGGTGTTCCCGCTCTCGGAGCGGTCGTGGACCAGACCGCGCAGGGCCGTCCTGCTCCTCGCGGGGACACCTATGACGAACCTTCCGTTTCGCATCGTCGGAGGGGCGTCCCTCGCGACGCCTTCGGAGGCGTACCTGCCGGCCAGCCTCGCCGCCGTCTTCGAGAGGGAATCCCTCAGCCGGGCGGCGGAGCGGTTCAGCCTGGCGAGAAGAGGCGATGCATCCGGGGATATCCCTCCGTCCGGAGTGGTGATCCGAAGGAGCTCGGCCGCCACTCCCGGGAGGTCCGGGAGAGACCCGGCGAGCGGGGACAGCACGGCTGCCGCACCCTCGGGGAATTCAGCGGCCTTGCCCAGGAACCCGGCTATCGAGCGCAGGGCCTCTCCGGTGCTCCTGAGGAGGCGGGGCTCGAGGGTGACCGCCCCACCGCCGAGTGATTCGACAGCCTCGCCCAGATCGTCAGCGACGCGGCCGGGGAAGGAGGTGCAGGTCTCCATGACCTCGCGGGCGGCGACCGTCAGGTCCCTGAGACGGTCCGACGCTGCCGGGGACCAGGCCGGCTCGAGGGAGGAGATCAGGGCCGCACCGCGTCCGCTCCCCGCGAAAGCCGCGGCGGCGGCCAGAACCCTGTCGTACTCCAGCCGCGCCAGATCGGGGGTCACGAGCGGTCTCCCCCGCCGGGCAGCCCCTTCAATCGCTCTTCCTGAAGTTGCGCGATCCCGAGAGCTCTCCGAGCATCCTCCTCTCGGAGGAGCTCAGCTTCCTGGGGACATGGACCGATATCCTGACGAGGATGTCGCCCCTCCCCCTCCCCCTCAGCCTGCCCATGCCCTGGCCCCTGATGGTCAGCACATCCGAGGGCTGGGTTCCGGAGGGCACGTCGAGCTTTCTCGTCCCCTCCACCGTGGGGATGTCCAGGGTCGTCCCCAGGGCGGCTTCCGGGAAGCCGATGGTCACGTCGTAGACCAGGTCGTCCCCGGCCCGGGCGAACGGCGAGCAGTCCACGTTCCGCACGAAGAGTGACAGGTCCCCCGGCAGGGCGCCCCCGGGCTGGTGCCCCTGCGCCCTCAGCCTGATGGAGTAGCCCTCGGAGATGCCTGGCGGTATCTCGACCGAGATCGTCCTGTCGACCGTCGCGGAGCCCGATCCCCTGCATGCGTGGCACTGCTTCCGGGCACGCCTTCCGGCACCTCCGCACGAGCGGCAGGTCTCCACCGTCTCGAAGGTTCCCAGTATGGTCCTCCTGCTGGCCCTGGTCCTGCCGGTCCCCGAGCAGGCGGCGCAGTCCTCCCATCCCTGGGACTCGTCGGCCCCGGTGCCGCCGCATTCCTGGCAGGGCTCGGTCCTTCGGATCCGGACATCCCGGCTGCCACCGAGGGCGGCCTCCCTCAGGCCCAGATCCACCGGGACCTCGATGTCCGCGCCCCTGGGCCGCCTCTGCCTGCGGGAATCGCCGAAGGAGCCCATGCCGAAGTTCTCCATGAACGCCCGCATGGCGTCGTCCAGACCGAAGCCGCCGAAGATGTCCGACAGGTCGGGGGCGCCATCGGAGGTGCCCCACCTGTCGTAGCGCTCCCTCTTCTCGGGGCTGCTCAGAACCTCGTAGGC
This sequence comes from uncultured bacterium, assembly GCA_964603785.1. Taxonomy (GTDB): domain Bacteria; phylum Fermentibacterota; class Fermentibacteria; order Fermentibacterales; family Fermentibacteraceae; genus CAZRWD01. The sequence continues at coordinate 260,375 of CAZRWD010000001.1, read as the reverse complement.
GATCGTGAGGTCCTTGAAGCGCTCCTCTGCCGCCCTGTCGCCGGGGTTCCTGTCGGGGTGGCACTCCATGGCGAGCCTGCGGTAGGCGCGCTTTATCTCGTCGAGATCCGCATCCCTGGGGACCCCGAGGACATCGTATGGATTTCGGGCGGTCATCGTTCTCCAGCGGTGCTGCATGCCCGGCCGACGCTTCGGGGGGATGCCTCGACGCCCCCGCTGCGGGAACCGGGTGGAACGCCTAGAGGCTGTGTGGTTCGTCCAGGCCGTCCGCCAGACCGTCCTCGAGGCTCTCCTCCAGGATGTCGAGGCGTACGGACTCGTCTTCCGAATCGGACTGTCTGTTGCCCAGCAGGTCGAGCAGGCGGGACACCTGGGAGACCAGCTCCGAGGCCCGGCTCGTGTCCTTCGCGATGCGGACGCGGTCGGTGCCGTCCCTCGACTGCCGGAGGGCCACGAGGGCGGTCTCGAGCTCCTCCCAGGACTCCTTCTCGAGATTCTTCCTGGCATCCTCCAGGACCTTCTGCGCATCGTAGATGACCTGGTCCGAGGCGTTCCTGGCCTCGACCAGCCTCATCCTGGACTTGTCGAGCTCGGCGTTGGCCTCGGCCTCCTTCATGAGCCTGTGGACCTCCTCCTCCGAGAGGCCTCCGCTGGGGTTCACCCTCATGCTCTGGAGCCTTCCGGTGATGGCGTCCCTCGCGGAGACGTTGAGGAGGCCGTTCGCGTCGATCTCGAACGAGACCTCTATCCTGGGGGTGCCCCGCTTGGCGGGGGGGATGCCCACGAGCTCGAACCTGCCGAGGCTCCTGTTCCCCTCCGCCAGCTCCCTCTCCCCCTGCAGGACGTGGATGCTCACGACAGCCTGGTTGTCGACCGCGGTGGTGAACATCCTGCTGCGCTTGATCGGGATGGGCGTGTTCCTCTCCACTATCGGCGCCATGACCCCGCCCAGGGTCTCGACCCCCAGGGACAGGGGGGTGACGTCGAGCAGCACCAGGTCCTTCCTCTGGCCCGTGAGGACCGATGCCTCGACCGCCGCTCCGATCCCCACGACCTCGTCGGGATTGACGCTGTGGGCGGGCTTCTGGTTGAAGATCTCCTCGACCACCTTCCGCACCAGGGGGATCCTCGTCGATCCTCCGACGAGGAGAACGTGGTCGATGTCCTCCGGCTTCAGGCCGGAGTCGTTCAGGGCACCCTCGCAGGGTTCCCTGGTGAGCTTCACCATGTCGTCTATGAGGCTCTCGAGGAGGCCTCTCGTGAGGGATATCTCCAGGTGCTTGGGACCCGACTCGTCGGATGCGATGAAGGGCAGGTTGACGGAGGCCTCCAGCGTGCTGGACAGCTCGCACTTGGCCCGTTCGGCAGCCTCCCGGATGCGCTGCAGGGCTACCGGGTCGCTGGAGAGGTCGAGCTTGTGCTGGCGCTTGAACTCCGAGAGCATCCAGTCGACGAGCCTGGCGTCGAAGTCGTCCCCGCCGAGATGGGTGTTGCCGCTGGTGGCCATGACCTCGAAGATGCCGTTCACCACCTGCAGGATGCTTATGTCGAAGGTGCCTCCGCCCAGGTCGTAGACGGCGAGGCGCTTCCGCTCCGTCGGCTCCATGAAGGCGAGGGCGGCGGCGGTGGGCTCGTTCAGCACCCGCCTGACCTCGAAGCCGGCTATCCTTCCGGCGGCCTTCGTGGCCTCGCGCTGGACCTCGTTGAAATAGGCCGGCACGGTGATGACGGCCTCGGTGACGGGCTCGCCGAGGAACTCCTCCGCACGGCTCTTGAGCCTCTGCAGGATCATGGCCGAGATCTCGGGGGGGCTGTAGTCGCGGTCGAAGACGCGGACTACCGCATCACCCTTCTCGTTGCTGCGGATCTCGTAGCTCACGTTGAGGCGCTCTTCGGCGATCTCGTCGAACTTGCGCCCCATCATTCGCTTGACGCTCCAGATGGTGTTGCGGGGGTTGGTTATGGCCTGCCGCTTGGCGACAAGGCCGACCAGCCTCTCGCCCTTGGACGTGAAGGCCACGACGGACGGCATGACCCTCTGCCCCTCGCCCGAGGGGATGACGACTATCTCGCCGCCCTCGGCGATCGCCATGCACGAGTTCGTCGTCCCCAGGTCTATTCCGACGGCTCTTCCCAAGTGTAAGCCTCCGGTGCTAGTTGGAGGTCTTTATCGATCCCCAGGTGGTCCGGGCCAGGCCGAACACGCCCGGGTCGATCTGATAGACATGCGGACCTGTCGCCACGTACTCCGTCAGCCAGAGGTACTGCCCGTCCCACGCGAGGTCCTGCGCGTGCTCGGTGGGTGCCAGGAAGAACTGCACGGGTATGGGGTCGCCCGGGATCATCCTGTAGATCATCCCGCTGTTGATGAACGAGGCCCAGAGGTATGTGCCGTCGTATGTCAGGCCCAGCGTGCCGCCGGCGCTGGAGGGTATGAAGTACGAGAGGATCGAGCCGGTGGCGGGGTCCAGTTCATAGATCACATTGTTGCCGGAATTGCAGTTCCAGAGGTGCGAGCCGATCCAGCACAGCCCCTCGCTGGAGGATGTGCTCGGGGACGGTATCGTGCCGACGACCGTGCCCGAGGGGAGGGAGCGCTTGTAGATGCTGGGAGGCGAGCAGGACCACAGATGGGTGCCGTCCCATGTGAGACCCGTGAGGGAGGTCCCGCCTATGCCCGGGATCGAGGAGAGGACGGCTCCGTCGTCCGGGCTGATCTCGTAGATGGTGAACGAGTCGTCACTGGTTATCCAGAGGCTGCCGTCGATCCAGACCAGTCCGTCGGGATTGCCCGCGGGCGCGGGGATCACCTTGATGACGTCGCCCGCACCGGCGAAACAGACGGCGCTGACGGCCGCAACCATGAACGCAGCCCTCATCTGCTACCCCCTCCAGTCGCACTGATGTCGTAAGCCGCTCCGAAAGTATCTGATCAGTCCCCTCCTGTCAACTTGCCGGGGGGCGGAGCGGCGGGCCGGTGAACACCCCGAGCTCGCACACGAAGGAGGTCACCAGGGAGGCGGGGGTGACGTCGAAGGCGGGATTGAAGACGTCGATGCCCGGGGGGGCGGTGCGTGCGCCCGGCGGCCCCGTGACCTCGGCGCCGCTCCGCTCCTCGATCCTTATGCAGGAACCGTCCGGGGTGTCCGGGTCGAAGGTGGAGAGGGGCGCGACGACGTAGAAGGGCACGCCCGCCTCCCTCGAAGCGAGAGCCAGCGGATAGGTCCCGACCTTGTTCGCCGTGTCGCCGTTGGCGGCTATCCTGTCCGCACCCGTGAATACGGCGTGCACCCTTCCCGACGCCAGGAGGCCGGCGGCCGCGGAGTCCGGGAGAAGGGTCACCGGTATGCCCGCCCTGGAGAGCTCCCAGGCCGTCAGTCGCGCTCCCTGGAGCAGGGGTCTCGTCTCGTCCACCCACGCCCTTTCCAGCCATCCCCTCGCATGGGCCTCGTAGAACACGGCCAGGGCGGTTCCGAGGCCTGCCGTGGCGAGGCCTCCGGCATTGCAGTGGGTGAGCAGGGAGACCCCGGGGCGAAGGAGGGAGGCCCCGTGCGAGCCCATGAGCCTGGAGGCGAGGAGATCCTCCTCCATGATGCGCATGGCGGACTCGAGGAGGGCACGTATCGCCTCATCCCTGTCCCCGCATCCGGCGAGTACGGCCCTCTGCGCGGCGACCGCCCTGAAGAGGTTCACCGCGGTGGGCCTCGTGGACTCGATGAGCGACAGAGCGGCTTCCGCCTGGGATGCGAAACCCCCGCCGGGCCCGGCCTCCATCGCCGCCAGGACGGCGCCGAACGCGGCAGCCACGCCGAGAGCCGGCGCGCCCCTCACGGCGAGCGTCCTTATCGCATCCGCCAGATCCTCCACCCTGCGGCACTCGATGTAGACCTCGGATTCCGGGAGCCGCCTCTGGTCGATGATCCTGAGACCGGCCCCGGTCCACTCGAGCGTGGGGATGCGGTCGGCCGGGCTGGAAGTGGTCACCGGGACCCCTCCAGGAGCGAGGCGCAGACCCCGAGCACCTCCTCGGGCTCCATCATCCGCCCGTCGCCCGTCGTGCCGCAGGCCATCGTCCCGGTCACCGGACCGGCGAACACGACGCCCCTGCCGGCGAGCCTGGCGGCGTTCTCGACCGTGGCAGGATTCGACCACATCCTGGGGTTCATCGCCGGAGCCACCACGAGCGGGCAGTCGCAAGCCAGGAGCGTGGCGGTCAGGAGGTCGTCCGCGAGACCGCAGGCCAGCCTGGCGAGGATGTCGGCGGTTGCGGGCGCCACGACCGCGAGCGCCGCCCCTTCGCTCAGGGTGATGTGGGGTATCGGATCGGAGGGCTGGGCCGGGAACTGGTCGGTGTGTACCGGCCTGCCCGTCACGCAGGCCAGCTGAGGGGGGCCGACGAGCATGCAGGCCGCCCGGGTGAGTATCCCGTCGACCAGGCAGCCGCGCCTCCTGAGAAGCGAGGCGAGCGCCACCCCCTTGAACGCCGCGGCGCTGGCGGTTATCCCCAGAATCACTCTGACGGGCATCAGGCCTCCCTTCCAGGGGTTGATCGTCCGACCCGGTCGATGCCCTCCAGCGTGAGGAAGGGCACTATCCTGAAGGCCGACCTGCAGAGCCCGGCTATCCCGGGTGCCCATCCGCCCGTGGCGAGCAGGACGGGATCCGGGCCGGCGAAGGGCGACAGAGCCTCCACGATCCTGTCGGCCGCTCCGGCCGCGCCGATCAGGACTCCGGACCTGACCGCGTCGCCGGTGGATGTCCCGAGGGCGGATCCAGGCGCCTGGAGATCCACCGGGTTGAGTCTCTCCGCCTTCCTGAAGAGCTCGGAGGCTGCCGTCCCTATGCCGGGGGCTATGGCGCCCCCGAGGTAGCACCCCGTGCCGTCTATGACGTCGAAGGTCGTCGCGGTGCCGAAGTCCGCCACGATCGCGGGGACGAGACCCATGCCGATCGCCGCCGCAGCGTTCGCCAGCCTGTCGGCGCCGAGCTCGCCCGGCTCGGGGTAGGAGGTGCGGATGCCGGAGGACTCGAAGGTGACCTCGACGGGATCGCGGCCGAGGTAGAGGGACGACATGCCCCGGACCGCATGCCTGACCTGGGGGACGACCGTCGCGAAGGAGACCAGCTCCGGCCTTCCCCCGCCCTCCAGGTCTAGCATCGCGAGCACGGCGAGTCCTAGCTCGTCGGGCGTCCAGTGCCTGGTGGTCACCCTCCAGCTGCGTACGAGCCCGTCCTCCCCGAACAGGCCGACGGCCGTCTTGGTGTTCCCCACGTCCAGCGCAAGGCTTCTCATGTCCCCTCCCAGTCGAAGGCGATGTCGGACGCCGGTGCGGAATGGGTGATCGACCCGAGGGAGATGCCGTCCACCCCGGCTTCGGCGTAGAGTCTGGCGTTCGAGGCATGTATGCCCCCCGAGGCCTCGACGTAGGCACCGCTCCCCCGGCATGCCGCCACGGCCGATCCTGCCAGGGCGGGATCCATGTTGTCGAGCAGTATCCTGTCGGGCGAGAGGGGAAGGACTGCTTCAAGCTGCTCCATGCAGTCGACCTCGATCTCGACGGGCACTCCGAGGAGCCTCGCGCGGGCGACCGCCGGTGCGAGGGCCGCAGCGCCCCCTGCGGCCATCCTGTGATTGTCCTTGAACATCGCCATCTCCACCAGGTCGAAGCGATGGTTCACGCCTCCCCCGCAGCGGACGGCGTACCGTTCCAGGGCGCGCATCCCCGGGGTCGTCTTCCTGGTGTCGAGGATCTCGGTGCCGGTTCCGGCCACGGCATCGACGGCGACCCGTGTCGCCGTGGCTATCCCGCTGAGGCGCGCCAGGACGTTCAGGGCCAGCCTCTCACCTCTGAGGAGCACGCCTCCGGGCCCTCTGACGGAACCCAGGACGGTGCCGGGCGGGACCACCGTCCCGTCCCCGACCGCCCTTTCCACCTCGACGCCTCCCAGGAGTCCGTAGACGATCTCCACGAACCTCCACCCGCAGAGGACGAGCCGGGACCTGGACACCGCCAGGGCCTTCCGCGGCGACATGGCCTGCTCCCCCAGCGAATCCGTCGCGGCGTCCCGTGACGCCCCGTCCTCGGCCAGGCCCCGCAGGGCGGTGTCGAGGGCGACGGATTCGAAATCCGACCAGTCAGGATGGTTCATGGTTCCCGAGTACCTCCGTCTCACCCCAGGCCGGGCATCCGCCGGCTATCGTGGCCACGACCCTGATCCCGTCCCAGGGGGCCGAGAGGGGGTCCGCCGAGAGGACGGCGAGGTCGGCGGGGCGGCCGGGACCGAGCGGGACCGCGAGATCCTCGAAGCCCGCCACGGCGGCCGCGTCGAGCGTGTAGGCCCTGAGAGCCTCCTCCCGGGTCAGACCGAGGCTCGCCTCCGGATGGGCGGTGGCACCCTCCAGCCCCCAGAGGGGACCGAACGGCATGCAGTCGCTTCCGAATCCCAGGAGCAGACCGGCCCCGAGCACTGTGCGGAAGGGATTCAGCCTCACGGCATCCTCCGCCGGCAGTCTGTCCTCGTACATGCCTCCCGGGAGCTGCCACCTCCGGACGAAGTTCGGCTGCATGGAGAAGAAGTGGAACCCCGGCGTCCAGCCCCCGGGCCAGACCGCGAGCAGCTCCTCGGCGTGCTCGACCCTTATCCCGGCATGGGACCCCCGTGGATCCTTCGCGCGGCACCGCCCGCCGACGCGATCGAGCTGCCCGAGCGCCCGGCCCCCGATGGCGTGGACGACAGGCCTCAGCCCCGCCCTCCAGGCGTCCGAGATCATCCTCTCCAGGGTCTCGTCGTCATGCAGCAGCATTCCACTGGAACCGTCCCTGAAGGCTCCGGCGACGGCCGCGGTCCTGGCGCCGAAGGCGCCGTCCAGGAACATCTTCCTGCCGGTGATGGAGACCCTTCCGCGGGATGCCGGACCCGACACCGCCCCCCGGCCGCCCTCGAACACGCTTATCGTCATTCCGATCCGGGCCGGGCCGTCCTCCAGGAGTCGCATCGCATGGATGGAGGACTCGGTGCTGGACAGGGCGGTCACGCCCATCGAGAGGGCCTTCGCCTCGGCCGCCGCCTTCGCGTCGTCCAGCTCGCGCTCCGAAGGGGGGAACAGGTCGAACGACCTGAGCACGGGGTCCTCCCTCACCAGAGGGCCGTCCGGGGGCGGGTCGAGCCGTCCGCAGCGCCCGGCCAGGAGTCGGAGCATCGCAGTGCTGACGAGCGCCGCATGTCCGCAGATCCTCCTGAGGAAGACGGGATTGCCTCCCGCCGCCGCATCGATCTCCTCCAGACCGGGCAGGCTGGGGTCCGGCCAGAGGCTCTCGTCCCACCCCTCGCCCCTCGTGATGCCGTCCTTCACCCCAGCCGAGGCCAGGGCGTCGAGGATGTCCGACTTCCCGCGGCACCCGGACAGGTCGAGCGAGGCCTCGGCGAGGCCCATCCAGAGGAAGTGGCAGTGGGCGTCCACGAAGGCGGGGATTACGTGCAGCCCGGGGGCCTGCCGAGCAGCGGGCAGTATGGCCTCTATCCTGTCCCCGTCGATGATGATCCGCGACGGGCCAAGGGGGGGCGACTCCCCCCCGGTCCAGACCGACGAGCAGCAGAGCGTCTTCAAGCCGACGGTTCCTGGGAGGCCTTCCAGGAGGTGGCGTGCTTGACCATGACCTCGAACGCCTCGCCCTTGACGGCCAGTTCGAAGAAGGTCTGCTCCTCCCTCTTCTCGATGTTGTGGACCCTCCCGGGGATCTCCTTGTCGATGAGGCCCCCCTGGGGGGCGGCGATGCCCACCTTGATGTCGTTGTTGGTGTCCTCGACCCTCATGGCGCGCGCCTCGATGCATGTGGCGTCGGTCAGCGGGAACCACTTCCTTATGTAGACCTGGTTGTTCTCCGAAACCGCTATCTCCTTGCGGACGCGAACATCGACCGTGACCAGCCTGGTCTCCGCGGCCAGGCGCGGGGTGTACTCGACGGCCCTGTTCCTGCCGGAGTCCTTCGCCTCGTAGAGGGCCCTGTCGGCCATCACGATGAGGTCCGATCCGGGTATGTCGCAGGTGCTGCTGACCCCCACGGATATGGTCACCGAGAGGTCGACCGCACCGCTGTCGGCGGGCACGACCCCGCGGGGGTAGTCGGGATCGCCCGGTTCGAGAGTGAGGATGGAGCCCCCGACTGCCGCCACGAGGCGGTTCGCCGTCACCAGCCCCTCCTCCCGCGAGGAGTTGGGCAGCATCACCGTGATCTCCTCGCCTCCGTACCTGTAGGCCTCGCCCCTGTATCGCACCCCGCTCCTGATGATCCCGGCGACGTGTCCCAGGACCCTGTCCCCCACCCCGTGCCCCCACATGTCGTTGAACTTCTTGAAGTGGTCGATGTCGATCATGAGGGCGCAGAGGGGCAGCCTCTCCCTTCCGAGCAGGCCGAGCAGCCTCGGCAGGTCGGCGTCGAAGCACTTCCTGGGGGGCAGCGAGGTCACGGGGTCCAGTTCGACGTCCCGTGGAAACCTCAGGTCGCAACCCTTGTCCATGACATCTCCCGGTGTCGTCAGGCTCGAAGATAACAACACCCGCGCCGGGGACAACTGCGGATCGCGGCGGAACCGCCCCTCCGTTGACAGCACCGCCTCTCCTGAGTACGCTAACCGCGCTGGTCCGGTGCAGTCCCGAACAGAAGGGAGATCGGTGTGAGGGGTGTCTTCGTGCTATTCGCCGGCCTGGCGCTGCTCCTCGGCGCCTGCGGCTACTCCCCCGAGGAGACCGCGGTCAGGCGGGCGTACAACGACCTGGTGGACGGTTTCGAATCGGGCAACTACTTCGCCGTGTTCGACATGATGAGCTCCAACACCAGGCGCTTCCTCGACGACTTCGCGGTAGCCCTGGACGGCGCCGGCCTCGACATGGGCTCGAACGGCCGCGAGCTCCTGTCCGAGATGATGGCCGGCTCCGACATGACGGGCCTGTCCAGACAGATAACGACCGTGACCGTGACCGGCGGCACCGCACTCGTGACGACGGAGACCGACGAAGGAGACGAGACCACGACCTTCGTCCTCGAGGACGGGGAGTGGAGGCTCGACTTCGAGGACTTCATGAAGGAGTCCATAGACATGGGCCTCGCGGGCTCGGGTATGACCGTGGACGGCATACTGGCGGGCGATTTCGG
>CAZRWD010000001.1:0-251120 GCA_964603785.1 uncultured bacterium | reverse complement strand
TTCGGAACCGAGCTGAACGGGGGCATCGACCTGACGAGCGGTTCCGGGAGCTGCCCCGTGACGATAGAGAACGGGCTCGGCAGCTGGGACATCTGGTACGTCTACGTGAGCCCCGCCACGGACGACTCGTGGGGCGACGACAGGATCGGAGCCGAGAACATCCTGTCGCCCGGGAACACCATCACGGTCTGGGTCGACCCCGGGACCTACGACATCATGGTGGAGGACGTCGACGAGGACACGTACTCGAGGTACGGCGTGGAGGTGGGCCCCCCGGGGTACGAGTGGGTGGTCACCCTGTCGGACATGGACTGAGGCCGTCCGGGGGCGAACTGGACAGCCGGCTCCCGGAAGGCGATGATAGAGCCCGGCGAAAGCCTGGTAGCAGTCATGCAGTTGTTCCGTCGCATGTGTTCCATTCCATGATGGAGGGATGATGAGAAAGACCCTGCTGCTCGTCGCGTCAGCCATGCTCATCCTCGTCGCCGGATGCGCCAAGAACGTTCCGGTGACGGTCATGAACGACCTCGGGGACTATGACATCTCCGCGGTCTACATCTTCCCCACCACCCAGGCCTCCCGCGGCGAGGACCTCCAGGCCGCAGACCTCGCCCCCGGCCAGAGCGCAGTCTTCCAGGTGCTCCCGGGCGCCTACAACATCCTCGTGCTCGACGAGGACGGCGACAGCTACTACTACGAGAACGTCACCGTCCCGGCCGAGGGCTACACCGCCACCGTCTCCCTCGACGACCTCAACTGGGAGCACGTCCACGTCGGCACGGGCCACTACCCGCTCAACATCACCAACAACCTCAGCGAGTATGACTTCTGGTACCTCTACATCGACCCCACCGGCACCGAGCCCACCACCGAGTACATGGGCTCCAACATCATCTTCCCGGGCGAGACCATCACCGTCTGGATGGAGCCCGGCACCTACGACGTCCAGGTCTGGGACGACACCGACTTCAGCTACACCTTCGAGGGCGTGACGGTTGCCGATGCCGCCGTCACCCTCCCGGTCACGGACGCCGACATCGACGAGGCAAGGCCCGCCGAGCAGGCCACCACGGTGACCGTCAGGAACGACCTCGGCAGCTGGGACATCTACTACCTCTACATCGACAGGTCGGACGAGCCCTGGGGCGACGACCGCCTCGGCTCCGAGATCCTCTCCCCCGGAGAGAGCTTCACCGTCGAGATCACCACGGGCACCTGGGACATGCAGGCCGAGGATGTGGATGGAGACACCTACACCCTCTGGCAGCAGGAGATCGGTCCCGAGGGCTTCGTCTGGAGCGTTACCATCGACCAGATGGACTAGGACCGCACCAGCGGCGGTCGGGGGGCCCCCGCGAAGGCGGGGGCCCTTTCCTATCCGCAGGAGTGAGGCTGCATCATCCTGACGAAGTAGAGGTTGGCCAGCGCCACCAGAGCCGCGAGGACGAACACGGACCACGGCCCGGCGAACACCCAGAGCAGTCCCGCACCGACCGGGACGAGCATCGAGACGGCGTGATCCAGAGTGCCCCCGAGGCCCAGGGTGGGCACTATGTCCGCCGGACATCCGGCGATCCTCGTCAGGTAGGTCGTCCTGGCCATGCTCAGCGAGAACAGCAGCTCGTCCAGTACGTACAGCGCATACAGCACCGCGAGGGCGGCCCCCCTGGCCAGGAGCGACGGGGCGAAGGCATAGCCCAGGCAGAGCAGGAAGACCAGGGAGGACTCGGCCGTGAGCACGGTCCGCTCGCCGTGCCTGTCGATGAGGTTCCCGAAGAGCGGCTTCGAGAAGAGGCCCAGGAGCGCGGCCGCACCCATCGCCAGGGCCAGGTCCGGCGCCCTCTGGCCGAACCTGCTGACCAGGAGCCAGGGGGCGAAGGTCAGGAATATCTGCTTCCTCGCGCCGAACAGCACCGCGAGCACGTAGTACAGCCAGTATCCGCGCCTCAGGACGAACCTCTCCCTCAGGCCCATCCTGCCGGCACCCGCGGGACGGTCGCCGTCGACCCTCGGTATCGTCAGGGAGATCGCGGTGCCGGCCAGGAGGAGGGCCGCCGTGGCGAGATAGGCCGGCTGGTAGCCCGTCCCGGCAGCCCTCATCAGAAGCCAGACCATGGCGGTGCCGATCATGAGGCCCGCCGATCGCCACGCACCCACGGTCCCGAGGACCCATCCCCTCCTGCGGTCGCCCCCTACCTCCATGGCCAGTGCGTCGCGGAGGGGCACGTAGAGGTGCATGCCGGTCGACCAGAGTATCATCGCCGAGATGAAGACCGCGAAGGAGGAGCCGGCGAAGGCGAGGACGACGAAGCTCACCACGCCGGCGGCGAAGCAGATCGAGACCGACCTGCCCTTGGGCATTCCCGCCACGAGGCCGACCAGCACCACCTGCAGGAAGCCGGGAAGCTCCCTCGGCGTCTCCAGCGCCCCGCGGACCTCGCCCCCGACACGCAGCACGTTGTGCAGGAAGTCCGGCATGATGGCGGTGAAGACGTTGTTCGCGCCGGCTATGATCGCGACGCCTACGAGGAGGCGCGCCATCGTGCCGCCCATGCGGCCCGGCGCCCCGCCCCCCGGTTCACCCGCCCTTCCAGTCATCCCCGAGAATGCCTCGGGAGAGGCCTGCATGCAAGCGCCCCCTTGATGGCCCCGCCGGTATTCATGCCCTATACTCCCCAGACGGCGGGAGGAGCCACATGGATGCAGCCCCCGGAGCGAGAGGAACCGCAGAGACGGTTGTCGGCCCCGGCAACCTGGCGAGCACGGTAGATTCGGGCGCACTGGACGTCTTCTCCACCCCCATGATGATAGCCCTCATGGAGAGGGCCGCGTTCACGGCAGTCCAGCCCTTCCTCGGGGAGGGCATGACGACGGTGGGGACGAGGGTGGACGTCAGGCACACCGCCCCCACCCCCCCCGGGGAGAGGGTCACCGCCACGGCCGTGCTCGAGCGGGTGACCGGTTCGAGGCTCCTTTTCAGCGTGAACGCTTCCGATTCGAGTGGGACGGTGGGTGAGGGCGTCCACGAGAGGGTCGTAGTCGATATCGCGGCCTTCCTCGGGAGGCTCGACAGGAGAGGGAGATGACCGGAGTGGAGAAGACCGGAGGACCAGTCGAGAGGACCCATGTCCCGCTCGGGGACAGGTGGGCGGTCGAGGAGATATTCCAGACCGATCAGGCCTGGGAGGAGGCTTTCGCATCCACTGCAGCCCTGCCCGGGGAGATCGCCCGGCGTGCCGGGACGCTTTCGGAATCCGCCGACAGCCTGGCATCCGCTGTACGGGATGTCATAGAGATGGGCAGGATCCTCGAGAAGCTGTACGTGTACGCCTCCATGAGGCAGGACGAGGACCTTTCCGATCCCATCCACTCAAGCATGAACGACAGGTGCGAGTCGCGGATCAACGAGTTCCGCACCGCGCAGTCCTGGTTCATGCCAGAGCTGTTCGCGATACCCCCGGAGCGCCTCGGGGACATGATGAAGGAATCCTGTCTCGAGCCGTACGCCAGGTGGCTGGAGGAGCTGCTGCGCTTCAGGCCCTTCACCCTCTCCGCCTGCGAGGAGAAGCTGCTCGCCATGTCGCGCGAGGTGACCGGAGGGTTCCAGTCAGCCTTCGGGAAGCTGAACGACGTCGACATGCCCGCGAGGCTCCCCGAGATCGAGGGTCCGGAGGGCGCGAGGACCCGTCTGACGCAGGCGAATCTGATACCCCTCCTGGAGGAGCGTGATCCTTCCGTCAGACACGCCGCCTTCATGGGATTCTACAGGGAGCTGGGAGGGAACCTCAACACCGCCGCCGCCCTTCTGGACGGCGAGGTGAAGAGCAACATCTTCAACTCCCGCGCCCGCGGGTATCCCTCGGCTCTGGAGGCCTCCCTCTTCGCCGACAGGGTGTCTGTCGACGTGTACGGCTCTCTGATCGAAGCCATCCACGGCAGCCTGCCGGTCATGTACCGCTACTACGCCGCCAAGCGCAGGGGCATGGGGCTCGAGAAGCTCCGCCCCTGGGACCTCTATGTCCAGTCACGCAGGACCGACGACCGCAGATATGGCTTCGAAGAGGCCGTCCGGATGACCCTCGACGCCGTGGAGCCGCTGGGCGCGGACTACGTGGCGGACCTGGAGAGGGGTTTCGAGAACAGGTGGGTCGACCGGTACGAGAACAGGGGCAAGCGTTCTGGAGCCTACTCCGGCGGCTGCCACGACACCTGGCCGTACATCCTCCACAACTTCACGGGAACCCTCGACTCGGTCTTCACCCTCGCGCACGAGGCGGGGCACTCGATGCACAGCCTGCTCTCCAGGCGGCATCAGCCCTATCACATGTCCGACTACAGGATAATCCTGGCCGAGGTGGCCTCGACGCTGAACGAGGTCCTCCTGGCGGACATGCTGATGTCGCGGACCGGGGACGAGGCCCTGCGCGCCTATCTGATGGAGAAGACGGTGAACGACTTCAGGACCACCGTGTTCAGGCAGACCATGTTCGCCGAGTTCGAGTGGATCGTCCACCGGGAGGTCGAAGGCGGCGGGGCGGTCACGCCCGACTTCCTCAACGGCAGATACCTCGACCTGGTCGGGCTGTACCACGGCGGGGATCTAGACCTCTCCGGGGATGGCGCCCTCATCGCGGGCGAATGGGCCAGGATACCCCACTTCTACTACAACTTCTACGTCTACAAGTACGCCACGGGACTGGCATCGTCGGTCGCGATCGGCAGGAGGATACTGGATTGCGAGCCGGGCGCCCTCGACTCCTACATGGAGTTCCTCTCCTCCGGCTGCTCCAGGCCTCCGCTGGAACTGCTGGCCCGGACCGGCGTCGACCTCGCCACCCCGGCCCCCGTGGAAAGCGCCATGAGGTATCTCGAATCGATCATAGCCCGGCTGGAGTGAACCTCGCCGCATAGGTGCGCCGGCCCGGCCGGCGCATCCGCGGCAGGTCCGGCCGATCCGGCCCCGAAGGGGGTCTCAGGGACGGAGCATGCCGAGGACGCGGCGCACGGCCCCGACGTCGACCCTGGTGTCCATGCAGTCCCCCGCGGGGCGGCTGTTGAGTTCGCCCCAGACTGGAATCCCGCCCGTGTCGAGTATCCCGGAGCACAGGTCCCTGGGGCAGGCGACGGCGATGATGAACGACGGGCAGGCCTCCATGACCGCCTTCCTGGCCGAGGTCCCCCCGGTCGCTATCGCCATGCGCACGCCCTCCTCCTCCGCCAGGTCCAGCAGGCCGCCCATGTCGCAGGCTCCGCAGCGCTCGCATCTCGTCGCATCGAAGACTATCCTGTGCGGGCAGCAGTGCTGCTGGAGGCAGTGGGGCAGGAGGAGGAGCACCCGTCCCCCTTCGATGCGCGGGAATCCGGCCCTTCCTAGCCGTTCGTTGCTGACCGCCACGACCATCGTCTCGGGAGCCAGCTCCCCGGAGCGCGACAGGAGCCGGAGGCTGTGGTACGAGGCGCGAAGGAGCAGGATCAGGAGGGTCGGACTGCCCGACCGGAGGGCCGGCCATGCCAGGAACTGCGGGACGAGCAGGAACAGGGCTGCCGGAACCAGGGGCGCGGGGTTCCGCAGCACGGCCGCCAGGGCGAGCATTGCGAGGACGCCGGGGAGCGACGCTGCCAGGAGGCCCGCCCTGAAGAGGCGGAGCATCCGCCGGAGATCAGGCGAACTCTTCGCCGCTTCCGGGCCTGTAGCCCGCGATGAAGGCTCCGGCATCCATCGCCCTCCTGGACTCGGGCTGGACCCTCGAGAGCTCCAGCACGCCTCCCGCACAACCCGCGAACAGCCTCCCCCCGGCGACCGCCAGACGACCCTGCGGGACTTCGGGGGCATCCATCGAACATGAGGCCGACACGATCCTGAGAACACGCCCCCTGAATCTCGTCCTCGCGCCCGGAGAGGGAGACAGCGCCCTGACCCGCCTCCAGCAGCGCACCGCAGGCTCGCTCCAGTCGAGCCATGTCTCCCTATCGGTGATCTTCGCCGCGTAGGATGGAGCGCCGGTCTGCGCCATGGGGACGGTGCCACCCCTGAGATAGCATCGGAGAACCTCGGGGAGCAGACGGGCCGCGAGGACGGAGAGCCTGCCGGAGAGCTCCCCGGCGGTCTCCCCTGGAAGGATCGGCGTCCTCTCCTGAGAGAGCAACGGGCCGGTGTCCCAGCCCTCGTCCGTCAGCATGAAGCTGATCCCGGTCTCGGAATCGCCCTCGAGGACCGCCCTCTCCACGGGGCAGGGCCCCCTGTGCCTGGGCAGCAGGGATGGATGGACGTTCAGCACCCCGCAGGGGAACCTCGCGAGGAACGAGTCCGGGAGCCGCAGACCGAACGCCGCGGTTACGGCTATCCTGGTCGGGGGGAGGAGCGCGGCGGAATCGTCCAGGTCGTCCGTCTTGACCACCCCGGCTCCGAGAGCCGCTGCGGCGAGCGAAACCGGAGAGGCGCTCTCGCGCATCCCCCGGCCTGCCCTCGAATCCAGCCTGGTAACGACTACGAGCGGTCTGAAGGCACCGGCCGCGAGAGACTCCAGTATCGGCACCGCGAAGGCCGCGGTTCCGAGGAAGACTACTCCCTCATCCCCGGACGGGACCGTCAGGAACATCCGGCGATCTTGTCGAGCCTGCCCCCGAGGAGCCTCCTGCGGAGCGACCCTATCCTGTCGATGAAGAGGATGCCCTCGAGATGATCGTACTCGTGCTGCACGGCACGCGCGGCGAGACCCTCCAGCTCGATGCAGAAGGGCTCGCCGTCGGCTCCCTGGGCATGCACTACGGCCCTCGAGGGTCTCGTGACGTCCTCGTAGATTCCCGGCAGGCTGAGACATCCCTCCTCGCGGCGCGAGGGCGGGCCCTGGGGCTCCACGACCGGGTTGACGAAGACGCGCCTCCCCGCCAGCGCAGGGAGGCTGGTGGCCTCGAGGATGAACACCCGGAGGCTCTCGCCCGCCTGCGGGGCGGCCAGGCCCAGACCCTCCTCGAGGGCCAGGATGCGCTCCATGTCGGCCAGCAGTCCATCCAGAAGGCCCCTGTCGGCGGGGAGCTCGATCCTTCGGCTCCTGAGCCTGAGCACCGGGGAGCCGTAGAGCACGATCCCCCTCATCAGGAGGCGTCACCCTCCGACGAGCGCTCGACGGTGCCGATGGCCGACCTGTCGATGTCGATCTTCACGTTGTCGGCTATCCTGAGCGAGACGATCTCGCCCTTGACCGCCGCCACGACTCCGTGGATGCCGCCCGTGGTGACGACCCTGTCGTCCTTCCTGAGGGAGTCGCGCATCCTGCGGAGCTCCTTCTGCTGCTTCTGCTGGGGTCTGATGATGAGGAAGTAGAAGATCCCTATCATGAGCAGGATGGGCAGCAGGCTGGAGAGATTGGTGGGATCCAGGCAGGTCTGCGCGGGAGCGGTCGCCTCGCCCGTCGCCCCCTCGCCCGTGGTCTGGGCGGCGAGGGCTGCGAGCGCAATGCATGTCGAACCGAGGATGGCTGTCATCTTACCTCCGTGCTTTCTTTCCGCCGGGCCCGGGGATCCCGCTCCTCAGCCCCACCCAGCTGCCGCCGAGACCGGTTGCGGCCCCGAGGATGAGAATCCCGGCGATCCATCTGCCGGGCAGGAAACCGTGGGACACCGAACCGGAGATCAGCCCCGACACCGTCGCGGTGAACAGGAGCCCTCCGGCCGAGCCGACGAACCCGATGAGGAAGCCCTCGAGGAGGAAGGGCCCCCTGAGAAACCAGTCGGACGCTCCGAAGATGCTCATCATCTCCACGGTGAGCATCCTCGTCTGGACTGCGAGCCTTATCGCGCCGGCCACGACGAGGGAGACGCCCAGCAGGAGTATGGTCCCCGCGAAGATGTCGAGACGGTGCAGGGTGTCGAGAAGCCTCGTCAGCCCGGGCAGGTAGTTCTCGCCGTAGACCACTTCGTCGACGCCCTCGAAGCCCGCGAAGGCGGCTGCGAGTGCCGCTATCTGCCGGGCGTCCCTGTGTCCGGGGTCGAGGGAGACCTGGAGCGAGGCGGGCAGCGTGAATCCGTCGCCCAGGAGCTCGAGCAGGTCGGCCTTGTCCGGCAGCTCCGCCCTGAACACGGCCTCCGCCTCCGCGGGCGACACGTAGTACACCGACTGGACACCCTCCATGGAGCTCATCCTGTCGGCGAGGGCTCTCGCCGCGGGCTCGCCGGTCGCCTCCGACAGGAAGACCTCGATGCCCACGGCCTGCTGCTCGCGCTCGAGTATCACCCTGAGGTTCCAGGTGACGACGAGGAAGGTGTCGAACACCACGAAGGACAGGCTGACCATCAGGAATGTCACCAGGAGGGCACCCCGCTTGCCCATGAGGTTCAGAGCCGTCTCCCTCAGGAGGGCCCGTACCGTGCTCATGATCCCGCCCCTCCCGGGGGCGACGAAGGATCGACCACCCTGCCGTGGTCGAGGAAGATGAACCTCGCCCTCCCGGGAGGGATCTGTCTGGGGTCGTGGGTGGCGACCAGTACGGTCGTCCCGCCCCTGTTGATCTCCAGGAGGAGCTCGATCACCTTCCCCGAGACGACGGGGTCGAGGTTCCCGGTCGGCTCGTCTGCGAGGAGGATCGAGGGGTGCGCGACCATCGCCCGGGCCACTGCGACGCGCTGCTGTTCGCCGCCGGAGAGTTCGTGCGGCAGCGACGCCCTCCTGTGGCTCAGCTCCATCTCCCCCAGGAGGGAGAAGACCCTCCTGCGGACGGCTCTCGGAGCGGCACCCGTGACCTGCAGCGGCAGGGCGACGTTGTCATAGACCGTCCTGTCGGGGAGCAGTCTGAAGTCCTGGAATACCACCCCTATGCGCCTGCGCAGGTTCTGGTAGTCCGCGGCCCGCATCCTCGAGGACGAGAAACCGGCAACCTCGACCCTCCCGGAGGAGGGCAGCTCGCCCATCCAGACGAGCCTCAGCACGGTCGTCTTGCCGGCGCCGCTCGGACCGGAGAGCACGAGCATCTCGCCCTGCTCGACGGCGAAGGAGACCCCGTCGAGCGCGGGCCAGTCCGAGAAGCGCTTGCTCACGGAGTCAAACCGGATGATCACCGGCATCCTCTCCCGTCAGATGGTACAGGCGTCCGCGGTCCACCCTCGAAACCTGCCTCGTCGCGGGCACGATGTCCACGACGGCCCGGATCTCACGCCCGTCGGGCAGGACGAGGTCGATCACGTCGCCGGGCGATACGCGGGCGGAAGGTTTGGCGGGACGGCCGCAGAGCTTCACGAATCCGCCGTCGCAGGCGAGGCCGGCGAGGGTTCTCGTCCTCAGGAGGCCGGATACCCTCAGGAAGAGGTCAATCCGCATCCGCGGGATAGACCACGGGGATGGCCAGTCTCAGGGAATCCACGAGCGTCTCTATGGAGTGGTGGTATGCCACGTTCCTGACGAGCTCGGAGAGCCATCCGGAATCGAAGCCGCTCCAGTCCACGGCGCCGGCCTCGTCGGACACGCGGAAGAGGGCCAGGGCGGTGCCGTCGCCCATCGGGACCGGCTGCGAGACCTCGCCGGGGCCGAGCGGGAGGATGGCCTGGGTGGCCTCCGGCAGCTCGAGTTTCACCAGGACCACACCGAGGTCTCCTCCGTCGGAGGATGTCAGGGGATCGCAGCTCTCCAGGGCCGCGGCCGTTTCGAAGCCGATCCTCCCGGACCGCAGCCTGGCGGCGAGGGAGTCCGCCCGCGCGGTCGCGAGGTCGAGATCCTCCTCGTCCAGAGCGACGAGGACGAGTATGTGCCGGGCGTTCATCGCTCCGGTCGAATCCCTCGAGTCGAGTCTCGCGATGTGCGCCCCGTAGGGGGAGAGGAAGGGCGGGGAGATCTCGCCCGCCTCGAGTTCGCGCAGGGCCGACTCGAAGGTCGGGGTCATGTCGCCGGGCCCGAAGGTTCCCAGGCTGCCGCCGGCGGCGGCCGAGCCGGGATCCTGCGAGTGCAGCGCAGCGGCCTCCTCGAAGGACAGGCCGTTCGTGACGGCCGTACGGATCGAGTCGAGGAGGAGCAGGGCTGAATCGGCGTCGGGTCCGGAGGGCAGCACGGGTATCAGTATCCAGGACAGTCTCCTGGGAAGCAGCTCGGACTCCAGGAGGTCGAGGTTCGCGTTGAGGTAGCCGACGGGATCCGCCGGAAGGGCCGAGAGGGATGACGACGCGACGGACCGTGCATAGTCGGAGGCCGCCCTCTGGTCGGCCAGGAGGGCCGAGAGCCTGGCCTCGAGCTCCTCCCTGGTGAGGCCCGAGGCAGACAGGGCCGCCAGGAACTCCTCCTCCCCGCGGAATCCGGCCATCATCTCCGTGATCCTGGCCTGGACCATCGAGGATATCTCCTCTGCGGGAGGATAGTAGCCGGCCATCCTCGCACCCTCGACGACGAGCCTCTCTTCGACGATCTCCGCGAGAGCCGCCTCGAAGACCGCTCCCCCGGGCATGTACTCCGGTCCGTCCGCGCCGGGGTAGCTCTCGGCCACCCTCATCACCACGTCCGAGCGAAGGATCGGCTCGTCCCCGACGATGGCCTCGATGCGGTCCGCCAGGGTCCAGGAGGACAGCAGCAGCATCAGCGCCAGCATGTCCCGTTCACCTCCACCTCCCTGTCCCGCACTGCCAGAGCCACGAGACTGTCCACGACCGCCCGCCTCCTCTGGATGGTCATCACTTCCGAGAGGCTCTCCAGGACCCTTGCCGTGTCGGTCAGCGCCCTCGTCTCCGTGACGAGGAAGAAGTGCCAGCCCATGTCGGAGCGCACGAGTCCTCCGAGGCCCTCGAGCCTGCCCAGGTACGAGGGGAAGCCCCGGCCGGTGAGCTCGCCTCCGACCAGGAAGCCCAGGTCTCCCCCGAGCGCGGCCTTCTGCCCCAGCGATGCGTTCTCGGCGAGCACCTGGAAGCTCTGGCCCGATCTCACGCGCGCGAGGAGCGACTCGGCCAGGGCGCTGTCGGCGCAGAGCATCTCGAAGTAGTGCCTCTCGACCATGAAGAGCGTGCTGTCCGACCTCATCAGGGCGAAGACCTCGGATGGCGTGGGCGGAGCGACTCCGGCAAGCGCCTGGGAGACTACGGCATCCCTGAGGTAGAGCTGCCTCGCCCGCCTCTGGACGAATCCGGACACCACGGGGTTGTCCAGGCCCATCTCCAGTGCCAGCTGCGCCAGGAGCTCGTCCTCGACCCAGACGCCGGGATCGGGCGAAGGGCCGAAGGCCGCCAGTTCGTCGGCATGGATGGTCTCCTGTCCGACCCTCGCCGCCACAATCCTGTCGTTCTCCACGGCGACCGGAACCTCTGCCGGGCCGGACCGCCCCCCGGTCACGAGAAGGGATCCGGCTACGGTGACGAGAGTGATCGCCGCTGCGACCAGGGCTGTCGGTCTCATGCCGGCCCGGCGTCAGTCCTGCATGTGCTGCAGGAGCCTGTCGGGATAGATCGCCACGGCGTGCGAGGCCTCGAGCGAGTCCAGGATGCCCATGAGGGCGGCCTCCTGGGCGTCGGCCGTCAGCTCCTCCCCCGCGAGCTGGAAGATCTGCGCATCGGTGGGGGCAGGCGTCAGGGGTCTCGTCTCTAGCACCTTGATGACATGGAAGCCCATCGAGGTCTCGACGACCGGGCTGAGGGCGCCGGGAGCCAGGGAGAAGGCCGCCTCCTCGAACGCGAGTACGGCCTGTCCCCTGCGGAGCCAGCCGAGGTCGCCCCCCTGGGCCGCGCTGGGGCAGACCGAGTACTCGGATGCGAGGGTCTCGAAGCTCTCGCCGGACTGGAGCCTGGCGAGTACCGTCTGGGCCAGCGTCCTGTCCGGGAGGAGGATGTGTCTGGCATGGACCTCGTTCCTGTAGCTGTCGCCCCAGGCCGAGACGTAGTTCTCCACCTCCAGGAGGGAGATCTGGACATCGGCCGCGGCTTCGGTGAGGAAGGCCTCGAGGAGTATCTGCCTGACGGCCTGGTCGATCGCGAAGGCGACATCCGGCCGCGAGGCCAGCCCGGAGCTCTGGGCCGCACTCACCACGAGCTGCTCCCGGACCCAGCTCCTGAGCATCTCCTCCGCCTCGGCCGTGGAGCCCACCGCGAGGTACTGGCTGTTCTCCTCGCCTCCGACCAGGAGGATCAGGTCGTCCCATGTGAGGGTGGCGTCGTCCACGGACGCAAGGACTTCGGCCGAGCCCGGGCCGGGCAGTGCCAGCACGAGCAGGGCGGAGAGAATCGTGTATCGCATCGGCAGCTCCAATCTCAGAATGAACCGGACCACGGATCGACGTTCTCGACCGCGGCGGTGTCTATCTCTATACCGATCTCCGAGCGCAGTTCCCCGAGGAGCGCTGCGTACGCGTCCTGGATCCGGACTGCGCGGCAGTCGTCGACGAGCCGGGACCAGATCTCACCAGGGGCGGCGGGAGCGGGAGGGACGACCTCGACCACCTGGACATATGCGGAGAGCCCGTCCATGCCGATGTCGAAGGGGCCGCACACCGCACCCGGCTCGGCCGAGAAGACCGGCCCGGCGAGAGGCCCGAACACCTCCGCGAGCTGGGGAGGCGTCGGGACGGGGGCTCCGAGGCTGTCGAGGGGCGTCCACCCTGAGAGCGCGTCGAACGAGGCCGGGGTTCCCAGCGAATCGGCCGTCTCACGGGGCACGTAGGCGATCAGGACGGATCGCCTCTCGGGGATGGTGTACCTGGAGCCCGCACTCTGGTAGTAGGCCATCACCCCGGCCGAGTCCGGCTCCGCGACCGCCTCCAGGACCTCCAGCCTGAGAAGGTGCTCGACAGAGGCCATCACGGGGATCTCGGCATCGGCGGGATCAAGGCCGGCCTCCCTGCCCCTGTCGGCCTGCCATCTCGTCCTCGCGACCCCTTCCGCGTAGAACCAGAGCTCTATCCCGGCACCGACACCCATCGGCGGTCTCATGACGAGGGACTCCAGCTCGGCCGGCGGCTGGCCGAAGAAGCTCCACGCGCCGGTCCGCTCGATCAGCTCCGCCAGCTCCCCCGCGGTGACACCCCCCCCGTCGTACCTGACGAGGACGGTCGAGGGATCCATGTCGAACGAACCGGCCAGGGCGTAGCGGCCGTCGCGGACCTCCAGATGGCGGGACATCTCCTCTATCGCGTGGCTGGACGGCATTATCCCCGCCAGGCTGTCGAGATGCCGGGAGAAGGCCACGATGGAGGCCTCGGGAGGTACCGAGTCCACGGGCTGATCCTCTCCGGCCCAGATCTCGGCGACGGCCCACGCGTCATAGATGGGGATGATCACCGGACCGGAGCCCTCGCAGCCCTCGAGCCTCGTCTCTATCTCGACCGGCATCTGCCAGGCCTGGCCCTCGAGCACCCTGTGGCTGACCTCTCCAATGCTCCAGGGGGCCAGGGCCATGTCGACCCTCCTGGCGAGATCCGGCTCCGCCCAGAGCGAGAGCGCCAGAGCGGCGGTTGCGCTGTCCGGCAGGAGGATGATCCTGAGCCTGAAGCGCCTGGCCAGCCCCGTCAGGTCCTCCGGCGAGGGGCCCGACTCCGCGAATTCGGAGAACCCGGCTCCAGTCCACTGTGCCGCCAGCCATGCATCGGAGTACTGCTCGACCCACCAGTCCGCTCCGGGGGCGCCTCTGTCCTCGAGCGCCAGCTCGAGGAGGTTCCTGATCGCAAGCCTCTCGACAAGGGCCAGCCTCCCGCCCGGTTCGAGGACATCGACCTGCTCCGACGGGCTCAGACGATTGAAGGCCTCCCGGAAGTCCGCGGCCGTGATCTCGCGCTCCCCTACCCGGGCGAGGACGTCGGAGCCGCCCCCGCAGCCGGCGGTCAGGGCGAGGGTCGCAGTGGCAAGGGCTAGGATCGATCGCATTTCGTCACCTTTCGGGATCACTTGTTGAATCAGCGTTTATAGCAATAGAGGCCAGGAGCCGCAATATGGCGGCGGCTGTCGGAGCGGCCTCGGCCGCGGATCCGATCGCGGTCTCCAGCAATGATCTGCCTGTCTTCTCCCTGCGCAGCGCGACCGTCCCGAAGGAGCCCTGCACGCGCGCTGCCGCCTTCGCATGCAGGACGCCCGGCCCGAACACGATCCTGAGCGCCCTCGCCCCCGCCACGACCTCCTCCGCGGACGCGGAGGCCGCGAGGACGTGCACCCTCGCCCTGTCGGCGCAGCCGGTGACGGGCGGCGGAGGATCCCCGAACCTGTCGGCGACATAGGAGAGCCAGTCGTCGATCCCCTCCTCCGAGGAGGAGCGCCAGACCGCCCTGTACAGCCTCACCCGCTCGATCACGTCCGGGATGTAGTCCTCCGGGAGGTAGGCGTCGCAGGGCAGCTCGACACGGACATGCCTCGCGGCCGGGGAGGTCTCTCCCCTCAGCCTGGCGGCCTCCTCCCGTATCAGGCTCTCGAACAGGGAGTAGCCTATCGACTCTATCTGGCCGTGCTGCCTCGCGCCGAGGAACTCCCCCGCCCCCCGGATCTCGAGGTCCCGCATGGCGAGATGCCAGCCTGAACCCAGCTCCGTGAAGCGCTGGATGGACTCGATCCTGGTCCTGGCCTCTGGTTTCATCGCACTCAGCCTGCCGGGGTGGATGAGGTAGCAGTAGGCCCTGTGATAGCTTCTCCCGACCCTGCCCCTGAGCTGGTACAGGTCCGCGAGTCCGAAGGTGTGCGCGTTGTCGATGAAGATGGTGTTCACCCTGGGCAGGTCGAGCCCGGATTCGATGATGGCCGTGGAGAGGAGCATGTCGTACTCCCCCTCCATGAAGGCGATCATCACGTCCTCGAGCGCGGAGGGAGGCATCTGACCGTGGGCGGTGCATATCCTGACTCCGCCGAGGAAGCCCTCGAGCTCGGCCCTGACCTCCTCCATGGTATGGATCCTGTTGTGCACGTAGAATATCTGGCCGTCACGCTCCAGCTCCCTCTGCACGGCAGTGGCGATCACCCTCCTGTTGAAGGTGGTCAGCTCCGTATGCACGGGATACCTGTCCCGGGGAGGTGTGGAGATGATCGAGATGTCCCTGAACCCCGACAGCGACATGTGCAGGGTCCGGGGTATGGGCGTCGCGGTCATGGAGAGGGTGTCCACGGTCGTCCTGAGCTCCCTGACGTACTCCTTCTGCCTGACGCCGAACCTGTGCTCCTCGTCGATCACGAGGAGGCCCAGGTCGTGGAACCTCACATCCTTCTGCAGAAGCCTGTGCGTGCCTATGACTATCGAGACGGAACCCTCGGCGAGGTCTGCCAGGATGCGCCTCTGCTCGGGGGGTGGCTGGAACCGGCTCAGGCAGGCGACACCGACCTGGAATTCCGCCAGCCTGTCGCGGAATGTCTGATAGTGCTGCTCGGCCAGGATGGTCGTGGGAACAAGAACCGCGACCTGCCGGCCTGCGTCCGCCATCCTGAAGGCCGCCCGGAGAGCGACCTCGGTCTTGCCGTAGCCGACATCCCCGCAGACCAGCCTGTCCATCGGGCGGTCGGAGAGGAGGTCGTTCTTCACCCTGCGGATGGCCTCCAGCTGGTCCGGCGTCTCCTCGTAGGGGAAGGTCATCTCCAGCGACTCCATGACGGGGGTCGGAGGGGGCAGGGGCTCCCTCCTCCTGGCCAGCCTCTCGGAGAAGATCACGGCAAGCCTCCCGGCGATCTCGCCGGCCCTCGTCCTCGCCCTGGAGACCCTGGAGTCCCACAGAGCCGTACCAATGCGGTCCAGCTGGGGCCTCGACTCGCCCGGGACCATGTATCTGTGCACCTGGCCGATCTCGGCGGCCGGGACGAGCAGTCTGTCGCCGTCCGCGTACTCGATGGCGAGGCAGTCCAGGGTGACCCCCCCGGAAGAAACCCTCTCTATCCCCCGGAACATTCCGATCCCGTAGTCCCTGTGGACGACGAGGACCCCAAGAGCGAGATCGTCCACTGCAGTGACGGCCTCGCCGCCCCGGAAGCGCCTGATCCTGCCGGGGCGCCTCCTCCCCGACAGGAGCCTCCTCTCGACGAGCAGGGCGAGACCCGCCTCGGGCATCCTGAACCCCTCGGAAAGGGAGGCGACCTCGATCGAGACGGGGGCCTCCCGGGGCAGCAGGGCGCGGAATGCGTCGGCCTCCGCGGGGGTGTCGCAGCAGATGCCGATCCGGTAGCCCTCGGCGATCCAGATCGAGAACTGCCTGAGCATCTCCTCCGGGTGCCCGAGGTAGCTCTCCTGCGGGAGGGTGTGGCAGTACACCTCGACGTCCTCGACCGGGGCGACCTCGAAGACGACCCGCCTCCCTGCGCCCCGGAGGATGTCCATCATGCCGGCGGGGGTGTTGAACTGGTCCTCCAGCCCGAACGGCAGCCCTTCGGGGAACGATCCCGACACGACTGACCATGCCGAGTCCATGGATCCGGAGATCCGTCCGGGCTCGACCAGGACAAGCGTCCCGATCGAGGGGAGATAGTCCAGCAGCGTGCCCAGCCTGTCGATGAACAGGGGGAGATGGTGCTCGATGCCCGCGAACCCGGAGGAGGAGATCAGGGTGTCGGTCAGGTGGTGGCCCGCCGGCAGCCTCTCGAGGGCCGAGTCCCAGTCCCCGGGGGAGAGGAAGGCCTCGCGCGCCTGCAGGACGGTGATCTCGGGGACCTCGCGTATGCTCCTCTGGGAGCGCTGATCGAAGACCCTCACGGATTCGACCTCGTCCCCGAAGAACTCTATCCTGGCCGGGTTCTCGAGGCCGAAGCCGCCTACATCGACGACCCCGCCCCTCCGGGCCCACCTGCCCTCCTCGAAGACCGAGTCCTCCCGCTGATATCCCGCGGACACCAGCCAGCCCTCCAGTTCGTCCATCTCGAGACGCATTCCCCTGAACACCCTCAGGGACCGGAAGAGCGAGGGATGGGGGAGCTTCTTCAGGAGGGCCTTGGCCGGTACGACGACGAGGGTCCCGGGGCTGCCGCGCAGGAGGCCGGCCATGCACTCGACCCTGTCGGCGAGGACGCCGGGATGGGCGGATTCGCCCTCGTAGGGCAGCATGTCGTAGGCGGGGAAGTAGAGCACGTCCTCCCCGATGATGGCCCTGAGATCGTCACGCAGGGTCTCGGCCTCGGTCGGGGAGGGAGCCACCACGACGGTGGGACCGGCCAGCCTGTGGACGCTCGCGATGGCGAATCCGAGCGAGGCTCCGCCCAGCCCTCCGACCCGCGTGACGGGCCGGGTCGAGACGAAGTCGAGCAGGCGAGAGAAGACCGAGTCCCAGGTCTCCTCGCCGGTTATCCAGCTCCGGTCCCGGGCGTCAGTCGGGCGCATCGGCCCCGGGCACCGGGAGCCTCACCGGCGACATTCCGTCCCAGGCATCCTCGAGGAGCACGAGCCTGTCGTGGTACTCCTCCAGGTCCCCGCCCTCGAGCGGGTCCTCCGGGGGGACTATCTCGGAGGCCGGGTTGACGAAACTGCCGTTCCTTAGCATCTCGAAGTGCACGTGCGGACCGGTGGAGAGCCCGGTGCTGCCCACGTATCCGATGATGCAGCCCTGCCCGACCCATGATCCCACCGACTGCCCCTGGGCGAAGGAGCACATGTGGCCGTAGCCGGTCTCGTACCCGTTGGCATGCCTTATCCTCACATAGTTCCCGTATCCTCCGCGATACTCCCTGGTCGTTATCACGCCGTCGCCGACCGCATAGATCTCGGTGCCCATGGGCGCGGCATAGTCGATCCCGTTGTGGGCGCGGCTGTATCCGAGGACGGGGTGCATCCTGCTGGCCGAGAACCCGGAGCTTATCCTGCCGAACGGCACGGGCATCTTGAGGAACATCGTCCTGATCGACGCGCCGTCCCTGTGATAGTGGTCCATCACCATCACCGCCCCCGAGTCGGGGACGTGATAGAACGGGAAGACCTCGACGAGACCCCCGGAGGCGAACTCGTACTTCACGGCCACGATCCTGCGGAAGCCGGTCTCCCCCGTCTCGGGATACCTCGCCTCCTCGACGAGGATGTGCACCCTGTCACCGTGCTGGACGTCGTAGTAGAAGTCGATGTCGTATGCCAGAAGCCGGTCGGTGAGCTCGTGCTGCAGTTCGGAGACGTAGGCCCAGGCCCGTGACGAGTCCCTCTGCGTGGCGATGTTCCCGCTCGGCGTGAGGTCCGGGGGGAGCCCGCCGCGCCACAGGGCATCCCACACCGTGCTCTCCACCAGGCACGAGACCGCCCTGAACCTGGTCCACTCGTCCTGACGGACGAAGGACCAGTCCGATGGTCGTCCATCCCCGGCGTAGCACAGCCTGTAGAAGCCCCTCCCGCCGCGCGGGATCGCCCTCAGCTCCACCAGGGCGCCGTGTGAGTAGTACGCCTCGAGGGTGTCGCCGGCATGCTGGATGCGCCACTGCAGGCTGTCGGAGAGCACCGTGCAGGAGGAGAGGTAGGTCGGCCCGGTGATCCCGATCTCCCTGAGCGCTCCGCCGAGGAAGCCGTCACCGACGACGGACCTCCTTATGGTCATGGTGTCTGCGAGGATTCCGCCGAGCGAGTCTATCGCGCTCCTCAGGAGCGCCACGTGGTCGCACAGCCTCCAGGGGGGGCCGGCCCCTCCCGACGGCGGCTTCATGAAGACGAGGGTCGCCAGGGCCGCCAGGGCGACCGCCGTGAAGAGGGTCCTATCTCTCCGTGTGAAGTTCCGCACTCTGTCCCGGTTGGTCCTGCAGACCCGTCAGGGTTCTCCGCCGAAGAGCCTGTCCCCGAAGTCCCCGAGGCCCGGCAGGATGAACCACCTGTCGTCCAGCTCGCGGTCCACCGCCGCGGTGATCACGAGAAGCCCCTCGAAGCGCCTCAGTTCGGCCACGCCCTCCGGAGCGGCCACCACGGAGGCCAGTATCAGCGAGGATGCCCCGCGCCTGTCGAGAAAGTCCAGGACCGCCCCGGAGGTTCCGCCCGTGGCCAGCATCGGGTCCAGGACCAGGACGGTCCTTCCCTGGACCGGGGGTACCGACTCGTAGAACCAGATCGGCCGGGATGTCCTCTCGTCCCTCCTGACGGCCACGAACCCGACGGGCGATCCGGGGAGGAGATCCTGGAAGGAGGGGAGCATCCCGAGGCCCGCCCTGAGGATTGGAACGAGCACCGGCGGATCCGTGCAGAGCTCCCCGAAGGTCTCCTCCATGGGGGTCTCGATGCGCACCGGGGCGGTGGCGAGATGCCTGGTGGCCTCCACCGCGACCAGTCCCCCGAGGGCACGGGCCAGCGACCGGAACCGCGCGGGTCCGGTCTCCTGGTCCCTCAGCCTGCATAGCAGGTCCCTCGCCAGCGGGTGGTCTATCTCCACGAGCCTCATGACACCCCCGATCGTTGACAACATATCGACCCGGCCGTACTGTCCGCCAGTCGGCGACACCGTGGGGGAGACTTTCATGGATGCACTCAGGGCGCTCAGCAGGAGGGGGCTGGTCTACCAGCTCACGGACGAGGAGAACCTGGGGAGGCTCCTCTCCAGGGACAGGATGGTCTTCTACATCGGCTTCGACGCGACCGCGGCCAGCCTGCACATCGGCCATCTCGTACCCCTGATGACCGCCTCCTGGCTGCAGAGGGCCGGTCACAAGCCGCTCATCGTGGTCGGAGGGGCGACGGCCCTCGTGGGCGACCCGACGGGTCGCAGCACGGAGCGCTCGATGGAGTCTCCGGAGACCGTCCGGTCCTGGGCTGGGAGCATCAGGAGCCAGATCACGAGGTTCCTGACCTTCTCGCCGGGACCCTCCGGCGCGGAGATTCTCGACAACTCGGACTGGCTGATGGATCTCGACTACATCCCGTTCCTCAGGGACGTGGGCGTCCACTTCAGCGTCAACCGGATGCTGGCGGCGGAGTCGGTCAGGAGCAGGCTTGAGAAGGGGCTGTCGTTCCTGGAGTTCAACTATATGCTCCTGCAGGCCTATGATTTCCTGCACCTGTTCAGGACCAGGGGATGCACCCTCCAGCTCGGGGGCGCCGACCAATGGGGCAACATCGTGGCCGGCATCGAGCTGGTCCGCAGGACCATGGGCGCCGAGGTCTACGGCATCACGAGCCCGCTCGTCACGACATCCACCGGCGAGAAGATGAGCAAGTCGATGCCGGGAGGAGCCGTCTGGCTCGACCCCTCGATGACCTCGCCCTACGACTACTACCAGTTCTGGATGAACGTCGACGACAGGGACGTCTCCTGGTTCCTCAGGCTCTACACCTTCCTGCCGATGGAGGAGATAGAGCCCCTCTCGTCCCTCACGGGGAGAGACCTCAACGCCGCCAAGCAGAAGCTCGCCTGGGAGGCCGTGTCGATCGCGCACGGACGGGAGGAGGCCGACAGGGCCCGGGAGGCGTCACTGGCCCTCTTCTCGGGCGGAGGGGACGATTCCTCGGTTCCGTCGACCGAGCTCCCGCTCGATCTCCTGGAGTCCGGCGGCCTCTCGTGGGCGGACCTCTTCGTCAGGACCGGCCTCTGCCCCAGTAAGAGCGAGGCGAGGCGGCTGGCGAGGCAGAACGGCCTCTACTCCTCGGGCGCACCGGTCACCGCCCCCGACGACCGCGTATCGGAGGGCGACCTCCGCGACGGCTGCCTCATGCTGCGCGTCGGCAAGAAGAAGCATCACAGGGTGGAGTTCGTCTGACGCAGCGGCGGCGGGACGACCGCCCCGCCGCCTCGTCCCGCGGCCGGGCATCCCCGGCCTTCAGCCTACCTTCCCGAGGAACCGCCCGACGAGCCTCCGGTCGAGCCGCCGGAGGAGCCGGTGGAGCCACCCGAGCGGCCGCCTCCCGACGATCCGCCCGAGCCGCCCCTGGAGGTGCCGCCCGACGACCCTCCCGATGTGCCCGAGGGCGCGTTCCCGAGATCCTCGACCTCTTCCGCGAGGTCGGTCAGCAGTACCTCCAGGGAATCGACACGGGCCTGTGCGGCCGCCAGGTCCTCCTGCATCGTGAGGTAGCCCGTGCCCTGCTCCGCCATGGTCTCCTGCAGGCCCGAGATGGCGTCCTGCAGATCGGATACGACCACCTGGAGCGAATCGACGGTCTCCACGGCCTCCAGAAGACCCAGATCGTCCCCGGACTGGACCTCGACGCCCTGCATGGCGAGAGTCTCCTCGATGCCCTCGATGCGGCCTTCCAGACCCGAGATGTCGAGTTCCGGGATGTTCTCGGGGATGTTCTCGGAGAGCTCCTCCAGGGCCTCGAGCCTTCCGGAGAGCGTGTCGATCTCGGAATCGATCTGGTCAAGGCCGGGGATCTTGCACCCGGTGACCGCGAGAAGCAGGACTGAGAGCACCAGGAGGCTTTTCATCAGCATCCTCTCGTCATTCGCCGAAGACCTCGGCGGTGTAGGTGAATATCTCCACACGGCCGTCGCGCCACGATCCCGGGGCGAGACCCGCCTTCAGACATGCGTGCGACAGGAGTTCGCCGGCTGTCCAGCCCTCCTCCCGCGCAACCTGAGGGAGCAGGGTCCCGGCCCTGGCGCCGCTGCGCACATACACCCCGTGCAGGCCTGCCACTACGTCCCCGGCCGGGCATGGCGTCATGGGTCCGAGCACGGATATCTCGATGGTGACGACCGGCACCTCGCGCGCGGTCACCGGAGGGAACCTCGGGTCCTCCACCGCGGCTGCGGCCGCCATCCTGACGACGGTCTCCGACAGAGTGCCGGCGGGGGTGAAGCTACCTATGCATCCTCTGAGCGCCCCGCCGCTCCTGAGGGTCACGAAGGCCCCCATGCGGGAGTCCATGACGCCTCCCCGGGGGGGGTCGGGAGATGGCGAGCCTGTCGCGGCGGCCATGACGGAGGCCCGCGCCGCCCGCAGAAGGGCTGCCCTGTCCTCGGGGGCGATCAGGATTTCAGCCTCACGGCACCGGCCATGTAGCCGACGACCGCCGAGGTGTCCCCGGATGCGGAGGCGGAGGTGTTGTAGCCCACGATCTCCGCCTCCCAGGGACCGCACAGGTCTGCCCAAGCCATCAG
Organism: uncultured bacterium; assembly: GCA_964603785.1. Classification (GTDB taxonomy): domain Bacteria; phylum Fermentibacterota; class Fermentibacteria; order Fermentibacterales; family Fermentibacteraceae; genus CAZRWD01. The sequence continues at coordinate 229,209 of CAZRWD010000001.1, read as the reverse complement.
CACCAGCACGGGGGCCGCTCCGCAGGCCTCGCTCGCCCCGCTCTGCACGTGGCCCAGGAGGGCCTGCGCGGAGCCCTTCCTGAAGTCCTCCATGAAGATCCCGTCCATACGCCTGGCGTCCTTGATCCCGTGGTAGTGCGACAGGTCGGATGAGGCCGCGAAGAGGACCCTCCTGCCCCGCCCGGCATGATGGATGTCGGAGGCCAGGACGGAGACCGAGGCCGGATCCATGGCGCCCAGGACCAGAGGGAGTATCAGCGCCTCCGGCCACCTCTCCTGTACGAAGGGGACCTGGACCTCCTCGGCGTGCTCCTGGACGTGCGCCCTGGGCACCCAGGCATGCCCCGCGGCCTGGAGGTAGGAGGCCATCTCCTCGTCGACGCGGGCCGCGCCGAGCGGTGTCTCGTAGGCGGAACCACCGAAGGTCGATGCGCCCGCGACGGGGACCCTGTGGCACGGGGCCGCTATCACGACCGTGTCGACCCTGGAGGGCGCGACCGCCCAGGCCAGTCCCGCCGTCGGACCCGAGTAGACATAGCCGGCATGGGGGGCTACGATGCCGATGACCCTGTCGTCCGGCGGCATCGATGCGCCGTCGAGATAGCTCCGCACCTGCGTGCGCAGGACGGCGGGGTCGGCCGGGTAGAACATCCCGGACACCACGGGGCGCCTTACGAATCCCTCGTATCCATCCATCCGGCCAGATCGTCCATCCCGTAGAGCCCGGGGCCGCGGCCGGCCACGAAGACCGCCGCGCGCAGGGCGCCTATTGCGAACGTCCTCCTCCCGGAGGATCTGTGCGAGAGACAGAGCCGTTCTCCGTCACCGAGGAGATGCACCTCGTGATCTCCGGCCACGTCGCCTCCGCGGACGGCGTGGAGCCCTGCCTCGTCCGGCCTCCTCGGCCCGGCGCGGCCCGCCCTGCCGTTCACGGGCAGGAGCTCCGAGCCCGACCCCGCGGTCCAGGCCTCCAGGAGCCTGAGGGCCGTCCCGCTGGGGCTGTCCACCTTGCCCCTGTGGTGCGTCTCCACGATCTCGAGGTCGAATCTGCCGGCCGAGAGCCTTGCGGCCTCGCACACCAGCATGGACAGCAGATGCACCCCGAGGCTCATGTTCGGAGAGTGGAACACGGCCCTGTCGGCGGACCACTTCTCGAGCAGCCTCTTCTCGGCGGGACCCAGCCCGGTGGTTCCCGTGACCAGAGCGGCCGGCCTCCCCGCGAGGAGCCTGTCGAGGTCCTGGAAGGCCGATGCCGCCGAGAAGTCTATCACCACGTCGATGTCGAGGGGCAGCGAGGTCCCGCCGGGGATGCCCGGCGGCGAGATGTCGTAGACCGCCGCTATCCTGACGCCGTAGTCCGCCGCCTCGCCGCGAAGCGCTGCGCCCATCCTCCCCTCGCCGCCGAACAGGGCCGCGGCTATCATCTCACCCCGGCCCTCGCCATGGCATCCTCGAGAACGGGCACGAGCGCAGCGCTGAGCGGCACCAGGGGGAGCCTGAGCTCGTTCTCGACCATCCCCATGAGCGAGAGCGCGGCCTTGACCGGTATCGGGTTGGACTCGAGGAAGAGCGCCCCCAGGAGGGGATGGAGCCTGTCGTTGATCCTCCTCGCGAGGTCGAACCTGCCGTCCAGGGCGAGGCGGATCATCTCCGACAGCGGAGCCGGAGCTACGTTTCCGACGACCGAGATCACGCCCGAGGCTCCGAGCGCGACCCCGGCGAGGGCAAGGTGGTCGTCCCCGCTGAGGTAGGCGATGTCGCAGAGGCTCCTGACGGCGGTGACCCTCTCCACGGCCCCGGCCGCGTCCTTGATCGCCGTGATGCGCGGATGCGCGGCGATCTCGGCCACGGTGGACGGGAGGATGTTCGTGCCGGTCCGCCCGGGCACGTTGTAGACCACCACCGGACATCGTACGGCGTCGGCCACGGCGTGGAAGTGGGCCACCTGCCCCGCCGGGGTGGGCTTGTTGTAGTAGGGGGTGATGACCAGCAGCCCGGCCACGCCGACACCGGCCACGTCGCGCGAGAGCGAGACAGTGGCCGCGGTGTCGTTACGGCCGCTCCCGCCCATGACCGGCACGCGCCCCCTGGCTCTCTCGAAGACGAAGCGCACCACCTCCAGGTGCTCGTCCCTGGCCAGAGTGGCCGCCTCTCCGGTGCAGCCGCAGGCCACGAGCCCGTCGATGCCCCCCTCGATCTGGAAGTCCACGAGCCTTCCGAGAGCCTCGAAGTCTATCCGCCCCCTGCGGAAGGGGGTCACGAGGGCGGTCCATGCGCCCCTGAAGCCGTCCAAGGTCCTGCCCTACATCTTGATGAAGGGCTTGAGCAGCTCGATCGGGATCGGGAAGACGGTCGTCGAGTTGTTCTCGACGGCGATCTCCGAGAGGGTCTGGAGGTAACGGAGCTGCAGGGCTATCGGATGCGCCGAGATGACGTCGGCGGCCTCGCCCAGCTTCGCAGAGGCCTGGAACTCGGCGTCGGCGCGGATGATCTTGGCGCGCCTGTCCCTCTCGGCCTCGGCCTGGCGGGCCATCACCCTCTGCATCTCCACGGGGAGGTCGACGTGCTTGACCTCGACCATGGTCACCTTGATGCCCCAGGGATCGGTCATCCGGTCGAGGATGTTCTGCAGCTTGGAGTTGATCTGTTCCCGGTTGGCGAGGAGCTCGTCGAGGTGGACCTCGCCGAGGACGCTCCTCAGAGTGGTCTGGGCAAGCTGGCTCGTCGCGTAGTGGTAGTTCTCGACCTCGATCGCCGCCTTCACGGGGTCGAGCACCCTGAAGTAGAGCACCGCATTGACCTTCACGGACACGTTGTCCCTCGTGATCACGTCCTGGGGCGGGACGTCCATGGTGACCACCCGGAGGTCGACCCTGCGCATCTGGTCGATGATCGGCCAGAGGACTATCAGACCCGGGCCCTTGACCCCGGAGATCTTGCCGAGCCTGAAGATGACCGCCCTCTGGTACTCCTTGAGGACCCTGAGGGCGGTGAGGAGGATGAAGAAGAAGACTATGAGCAGAATCACTAGTCCCGGCATGTCCCTACCTCCCGGTTTCTTCGGATTGCGTCGATACCCTCTCCCCGGTCGGGGTGACCTCCAGCACGAGCCCGGAGATCCCGGTGATGACCACCTCCATGCCCTGTTCCAGGGCGGAGGTGCTCCTGCACCACCAGAGCTCGCCCCTCACCTCGATCACGAACCTGTTCCTGAATCCCCTCCTGCGGCTGACTATCCCGGTCAGGCCGATCATGCCCTCGTTTCCGGTGAGCACCCGGCGCCTGCCGGAGGCGGCGGCTATCCAGGCGATGATCACTGCCAGCACCGCGAGCATGATCCCCGCGGGGACCAGGTCGCCGGGCAGGATGACTGTCTTCATCTCACATCCTCCAGTCGGAGGGCGTCTCGACGCCCTTCAGCCTGAGCTGCAGGGCGGTGGGGTTGGTCGAGGCCGCCAGCGCGGTGGCCTCGTCGATGCTGCCCTGCGAGAGTAGTCTCAGCAGAGCCATGTCGAAGCTCTGCATGCCGTACTGCGGTCCGCTGGACTCGATCGCGTCCCGGATCAGATGCGTCTTCAGCGGATCTATGATGCAGTTCTGGATCATGGCGGTGTGCACCATGACCTCCGCGGCCAGGACCAGCCCGGAACCCTCCCTGTGGGGCAGGAGGCGCTGGCTGATCACGGCCTTCAGGAGCCCCCCGAGCTGCGTCCGGACCTGCTTCTGCTGGTGCGCGGGGAACATGTCGATTATCCTGTTGACCGTCTCGGGCGCGTCGGACGTGTGCAGCGTGCTCATGACGAGGTGCCCGGTCTCGGCTCCGGTTATCGCCACCGCGGCGCTGGCGGCGTCCCTCATCTCGCCTATGAGGATGACGTCCGGGTCCTGCCTGAAGACCGCGCGGAGGGCTGTGGCCCAGCCCTCGGTGTCGATTCCCACCTCGCGCTGGCATATGCTCGAGCTCCTGTCCCTGTGGAGGAACTCGATGGGGTCCTCGATGGTGACTATGTGCTTGTGCTCGCTCTCGTTTATGAAGTCGATCATCGAGGCGAGCGTGGTGGACTTCCCGCTGCCGGTGGCGCCCGTGACGAGGACGAGGCCCCTCTGCTCGAGGGCGATCTTCTTGACTATGGGCGGGAGGCCCAGATCGTCTATCTTGGGGATCTCGAACGGGATACGGCGCATAATGATGGCCGTGCTCCCGCGCTGGCGGTAGATGTTGACGCGGAACCTGGCCTTGCCGGGCAGGGAGTGCGCCAGGTCTATCTCGCCGCTCTCGCGGAAGACGGTCTTCTGGGCCTCGGTCATCAGCTCGTCGGCCAGCCGGTCGACGTGCTCGGGCTGCAGCACGCCCATGTTCTCCGCCCGGGAGATGCTTCCCGAGAGCCTCAGGATCGGCGGGCTGCCCACCTTGAAGTGGATGTCGCTGACATCCTCGCCCAGGAGCAGGGAGAGCAGCCTGTCAACCCCCTTCTCGGCAGCCATAGAGCCCCTTCCTGGAGATGTAATCGCGAACCGCCCCCGGAACCAGGTAGCGCACCGGCAGTGACGCCGCGAACCGCGCCCTCAGGTCCGTGGATGAAATATGCAATCCCGGCATCTCGAACAACTCCACCCTCCGCAGGACCTCGGGAAGGGCCCGGGAGGGATCGAAGCCCGGGCGGGTGCCCGCGACGAACCGCGCCATGTCCAGGAATCGCGGGTAGTCCATCCACGAGGGGAGCTCCAGAAGCGTGTCGGTCCCCATCACGAAGACGGGACTAAGGCCCTCCCCGGAGAGCCTGCGCAGGAGCACGCAGGTGTAGGAGGGGCCCCGCACCGGCTCCAGGTCGGCCGCCTCGAGCAGCGGGTCGTCCATCACTGCGAGACGCAGCATCGCAAGCCTCGCCTCGAAGGGACTCACCGAGGCCGTGGCCTTGTGCGGGGGGTTCCTGCACGGCACCAGGAGGACGCGCTCGAGCCCGAACCTGAAGGCGGCCTCCTCGGCCAGGGCCAGGTGCCCGAGATGCACCGGGTCGAACGTGCCGCCCAGGATCCCGGTCACGTTCCTCCGAGCCGCTCCAGACCCTCCGAGGCCTTCTCGAGAAGGCTCCCAGAGAGGTCCTCCTCCAGCGCCCTGGAGTAGCTGGTCCTCGCCGCGTAGCTGTTGCCCATCCTCTCGTAGAGCTCTCCCAGCGAGACCAGGATCTCCCCCCTGCAGCCCCTGCCGCCGTAGTCGTCCATCGCCTCCCTGTAGTAGAGCAGGGCCGAGTCGTAGAGCGAGCGCCTGGCATAGAACTGGCCGATGAAGAGGGAGCGCCGGGCCAGGTGGGTGAGGCAGCTGTCCTCGAGGGCGAGGGCTTCGGGCGTGAGATCGGAGCCGGGGTATCTCGAGAGGAAGGTGCGCACCTCCTCGAGAGCGCCGAGGACGGGAGTGAGATCCCTCCTGTAGTCCCTGTGCTGCCTCCAGCCGACACGGGCGAGTTCGAGCTGGGCGTCGTCGGCCCAGGCGCTCCTCGGGAACTCGGAGACGACCCTCCTGAACTGGAAGTCGGCGTCGACCCACATCCCCTGACCGGCCTCGGCCTGGGCGAGCCTGAAGAGGTAGAAATCCGTGTCCGCGGCTCCCGGGAAGCTGAAGAGGAGCTCGGTGTACAGGAGCTCGGCCTCCCGCCAGTCGCCCTCCCGGAAGGCCTGGTCCGCGACGCTCTCGACACCCTCTCTGTCCATGCCGAGCGTGTCGAAGCGCCTCCCGCAGCCGGACGCTGCCAGGATCGAGAGGGCCAGGGCTGCGGTGGTCCAGGATTTCATCTGTCTCCAATCAGTTCAGGATGAACATGAGGGAGTCCCTGCGGGCGGCGGCCTCCTGGGAGGCCGGAGAGGCGAGGCCGGGGCTCGCGGCGCAGGCCGACCTGTACCAGTCGAGCGCCTCGGAGGGCCTTCCCGCCGTCTCGGCCATGATGCCGAGGAGGAGTGCCGCCTCGACCCTGTCCGACGAGAAGTCCGAACTCCAGACCTCCAGCAGTCTCTCCCTGGCCATCACGTTGTCGCCCCGACCGATGTCGCTCCCGGCGGCGGAGAGGAGCAGGCGCATCCTCCGCTCCCTGAGGGACGGGTCCATCCCGCCCATCCTGTCCAGCTCGGTGAGAACCTCGAGCTCCTCCACCGCCCTGTCGGTGAAGGGCAGCAGCAGGGCCTCGGCCTCGAGGACCTGGCGCCTCAGGTCCGTCCTCACGAGGGGGATCCTCGAGAGCTCGACAAGGTGGAGCTCCGCCGAGGCTTCGAGGATGCTGTCGGCGGCCGGCGTCAGGGCGAGCGAGTCGGGCAGCCCGGCCACCTGCGAGAGGTGCCTCGAGGCGTAGGCTCCCCTTATGAGCCATTCCTCCTCGAAGACGCCCGTCATCCCGGGGTAGTCCAGGGAGTTCCCGAGGGCCGAATAGGCCTGGAGCGAGTCCCTGTCCCTGACCATGTCCCAGGCGAGGCGCCTCCACATCTCGCCCAGCCTGCCGTCGGACGCCATCGTCGTGTCGGCCCCGAGCACGACGAGGGCCTCGAGGGCCTTCTGCCTCATGGTGCGGCTCCTCTCGGCGCCCGACGCCAGGAGGGCCGTCTCCGCGTACTCCACCCAGAGCTCCGGATCGTACGACGGGGCCTTGTCGATGGCCTCCTCGTAGAGCGCCAGGGCTTCTACGAAATGCCCGGCCCCGCGGAGGACCCTGGCCTCCTCCAGGGCGTTCCCGCCCGGACCCGGACCGCATCCCGCCAGGGCGAGGCAGGCTGCGGCCAGGACGACGGGTCGGCTCATTCGGCCCTGCTGGAGTAGAAGAGATAGATGAGGCTCGCGACGACGCCGGTCACCACCAGGGGCTCCAGGAGGCTTCCGGTCTCGGCTCCCGGAGTCCCTCCGGTGAGCCATGTCTCGCCCGACGACCCCTGGAGATCGGCGAGGTCCGAGAAGGGTATCCTGTCTTCGCCGTAGGAGCTGCTCCTCATGGAGAGCATCACGGTCCCGGACGAGTCCACGGCCTGCGCGAAGAGCTCGCAGGAGACGGACCTGTCGATGCGCTTGGCGCCCACCAGCCAGGGGCGCGTCACCCTGCCGAGGACGACGGAGAGCTCCATGGGGTTTATCGAGAGGGTGACGCCCCCGCCGCCCCTCTCGGACGGCGTGGAGGTCACGGCCACGCCCGCACCGGTGAGCCCGGCGGTCGCGCACTGCATGACCAGCCATCCGGCCGGGTGGTCTCCGGTGACCTGGAGGGTGACGGCGTCGATGCCGGCGGCGAGGAGCGAGTCGGGGATCGGCCTGCAGGCCTCCACTACCGCCTCCTCGGCGATCTCGAGGTTTGTCGGGGCTCCTGTGAGGAGCACCGAGGCGAGCACCAGTCCAGTCCACACCATAGCACCTTCCTGTTCTCACGGGCCGGGGTCTGGGAGAAGGGTGTCAGATTCTGAGAGCATCTCCCAAGCGGCGGCCTCTGTCAATTCCCGTCGAAGGGGCGCACGAAGAGGTCCAGGCCGTCGGAGTCCTCAACCTCGGCATCCACGAATGCACATCGCCGGACGGGAGAGGAGTAGATGACCGATCCGTCGACCGAGGGGGCGTCGAACTCGCTCCTCCCGCCTCCGGTCGACTCGGAGAGCGTTCGGATCCTGCGCCCCGCGAGCCGGTCCCCCCATGCGGCAGCCGCCTGGACGGAGATGGAGTCGACCTCCATCAGCCTCTCCGCGGCGACATCGGAAGGCACGTGGTCGGCTTCGCCCCTGCGATGCTCCGCCGTGCCCTCCTCGTGCCAGTATGTGAAGACCGCCAGGCTGCGCATGCAGGAGCATCCGGAGAGCATGGAGAGGAGCTCCTCGAAGTCGTCCCGGGTCTCCCCCGGATAGCCGGTTATGACGGTCAGCCGGCATGCGATCTCCATCCCCGAGTCCTCTACCATTCCGAAGAGCCTCTCCAGATCGCCCCTCCCGTAGCCCCGCCCCATCCTCCGCAGGATGCGGTCCGATGCGTGCTGCACGGGGATGTCGAGGTAGCGGGTGATGTTGGCGCGCCCGGCCATGACCTCCAGGAGCCGCGGGTCGAATCCGGCGGGGTGCAGGTAGTAGAGCCTGAACCATGTCTCCGGATGCCTCCCGGCCAGATCGTCCAGGAGATCCGGGAGCCCCATGCGGCCTTCGGTCCAGGAACAGGGGTCCTGCGCCACGAGCCCTATCTCCATCGCCCCCTGCGCCACCAGCAGGTCGGTCTCGCGCCTCACCGCATCCGCGCTCTCGGGCCTGTGTGGCCCCCTTATCGAGGGGAGCGTGCAGAATGCGCATGCGTTGCCGCAACCCTCGGCGATCTTCACGAACCTTCCCGGGGGATTCCCGGGGGCGAGCCTCGCGCACGCCACCGGGGAGGTGCCGAGGTGGCGTGCCAGTCCGGCGAAGTCCGCAGGGCCCATGACGAGGTCGAAGTCCTCCAGCCCGCCCGAGCCGTCGTCCGGGCAGCGCCCTGGAAGGCACCCCGCCAGGATCAGCCTCCTGCCGGGCCTTCTGCTCTTCCAGTCGACGGCCTCCCGGATCGCCTCGAGCGACTCCTCCACGGCGGGCGAGATGAATGCGCACGTGTTCAGCAGCACCAGGTCGGCCGTACCGGCGGATGCGGCCGGGAGCCATCCCGCGGAGGCGAGGATGCCCGCGTACCGCTCGGAGTCCGCCTCGTTCCTCGGGCAACCCAGCGTCATCACGAAGGCGCGGCGCTTCTTCAGATGTCTCCCGATCCGACGACCTGATACCCGAAGGGCCGCTCGCAGAGGAAGGCCGAGGGTCCGGGGTCGCCGGGGACGCGGGGGTCGGAGAGGGTCCAGGAGGTGGAGTTGCCGTTGCAGTCGACCGTCCGCAGGGTCCTGGGCAGGCTGTCGGACAGCAGGAAGGAGAACTCCATCAGCGAGAGTCCCCCCCCCAGGTCGCCCTGGAGCGACACGGAGACCGTGTCCCCGTTCGCTGAGGAGGACGCCACGAGGGATTCGTCGCCGGCGGTCTCGAGGAACGAGGTGAACGAGCCCGGGCTCCCCGACTCGTCCACGAGGATCTGCATGCAGACGGGGTCCAGGGTGTACGCCTCGCGACCGTCGAATCCCATGACCCGCCCGTCCGGAACGGTGTAGTCGAGACGGAAGCGGCCGTCCTGCGACAGCAGCATCCGGCCCCGGGTCGTCGTGGTCTCCCTGGTGAGGGCCCAGTAGTCCACCTGGACGAAGCCGGCCTCGAGGAAGCCGCATCCCGCGAGCTTCTCGAGCATCGGTGCAGCCGGTCCCGCGGCGGGTGCGGATGCGAGGAGGAGGAGCAGGATATCCACCATGCCTCCTCCTACTGGGGTATCCCGGCGGCGGTCTGTGCATCCGCCCCGACCACCACGAGTATCCCCTCGTGTCCCGGAACGATGGTCCCCATTATCTGGCCGCCCGGCTGGACCGGCACCGGGTCCGGCGTGACCAGCCAGGAGTCGAGCGAGTCACCCACCGTCCGGGCTCCGTCCTGCATCCCCTCGGGGAACAGGACGACCGTGATGTCCGGGGCCCCTGCGTCATGGACGACGGTGGCGGTCCACCCGGACGCGGTCAGTGCGGCCGCCACCCTCGCGACCCTGGCGGTGTTCGAGGGGAGGCCCACCACGGCCACTGCCGGGCTGCCGGCGGAGCCGTTCCCGTCGCCCGCATCGGCGGCGTCCGCCCCGAGGTCCTGCTCTATCCGCCTGACGGCCAGCCCCGCGTCGCCTGCGAGGGGGGAGTCTGCGAACCTGTAGATGATCACGTTGAAGGCGTCGCGCGCCCGGGAGAGGTTCCCCCTGAAGTACAGCTGGGATGCCCGGGTGAAGGCGGAGAGGTCGGTCTCCTCCGAGGCCAGCCCGGAGCCGTCCACCGGGCAGCGCCCCTCTCCTCCGCATGCCATGGCGAGCGAGAGGAGCGCAACCGCCGCAGGAGCCCTCAACGCTCCACCCCCGTCTCGTCGCCCGGACCGGCCATCCCGGCATCCTCCCTGGAGATCAGGACATCCCTCGCCCTGCCCTCCTTCGTGGGGCCGACCACGCCCCTCTCCTCGAGGAGATCCATGAGCCTGCCGGCCCTGGCGAAGCCCACCCGGAGCTTCCGCTGCAGAAGGGACTGGGAGCCGATCTGGTATCTGATCACTATGTCCCTTGCCTTCCTCAGGAGTTCGTCGTCGCTATCTAGATCGCCGGGCGCCGCCATGTTCCCGGTGGAGGAATGGGAGGAGGGCTCGAAGACGTAGGCGCCGGGCAGGTCCTGGTCCCTCCAGTGGGCGACGATGTCCCTCGTCTCCTTCCCCGACACAAGCGATCCCTGTATGCGGAGGGGCTCGGGGGAGGTCGCGGGCAGGTACAGCATGTCCCCCCTGCCCAGGAGCATCTCGGCGCCGTTCATGTCCAGGATGGTCCTGGAGTCGGTCTTGGAGCCGACCATGAAGGCTATGCGGGATGGGAAGTTGGCCTTGATCACACCCGTTATCACGTCCACGGACGGGCGCTGCGTCGCCACCACGAGGTGTATGCCGACGGCCCTGGCCATCTGGGCGAGACGGGCTATGGGCTGTTCCGTCTCGCTGGCGGAGGTGGTCATCAGATCGGCCAGCTCGTCTATGATCAGGACTATGTAGGGCATCGTCCCGTCGGCGTCCGCCGGGTCCAGCTCCCTGTTGTACTCGGAGATGGACCTGACCGCGCTGCGGGCCAGTCTGGTGTAGCGCTCCTCCATCTCCCTCACCAGGTCCTCCAGCAGGAGGCGCGCCTCCCTGGAGTCGCAGACCACGGGAGCCCACAGGTGCGGGAGGTCTCCATAGGCGGCCAGCTCGGTGCCCTTCTTCGGGTCGATGAGAGCCAGACGGACCTCGTCCGGCCGCTTGGTCATCAGGAGGGTGCAGATGATCGCGTGCAGGCAGACGCTCTTGCCGGTCCCGGTCGCCCCGGCCACGAGGAGGTGCGGCATGTCCGCGATGTCGGCGACGCAGGGCTCGCCCTCCATCCTCCTCCCCAGCGCCACGGGCAGCACCTCGTTCCTGACCGAGCGCAGGACATCCCTCAGGAAAACGGTCTCCGGGCTGGGATTGGGCACCTCGATGCCCACGGCGTCCCTTCCCGGGATCGGGGCGAGTATCCGTATGCGCCTGGCCTTGAGTGCGAGCGCCAGATCGTCCGACCGCCCCACGATGCTGTTGACCTTCACGCCCGGACCGGGCCTCAGCTCGAACCTCGTGAGCACGGGGCCCGGCCTGCAGTCGACGATCTCGCAGACCACGCCGAACTCCGCCAGCTTGCGGACCAGGATCTCCGACCGCTCCCTCAGCTCGGCCTCGGTCACGCCGCTCTTCACGGTGGCCGGCTGGGCCATCAGTATCGAGTCGGGCGGGAGTATGCCGGGATGCACGGCCCTGGCCGCCGGCCCGTCAGCCCTGGCCGCCGGCCCGTCGACCCTGGGCCTGCGGACCGGTCCGGCAGCGACCTCCTCATGGGAGTCGGCGAGGGGATGCCGTTCCTGCGGCTCCCGCCTCTCCTCCTCGACGGCACCCCCGCGGAGCGGGGAGAAGCCGCCCGCATCCTCGAGGAAGCCCGGAAGGGCGGGCGGCTGTCCATCCGCGGAGGTCCTGGCCCAGAGATTCGCCCCTTGCGCAGGTTCGGGCGGGGCGCAGGCCCTCGGGGTGGCGGTGCGGCTCCTGCGGGGAAGGCCGGCGGAGAGCCCGGCGAGGTCCCCGGCTATGTCCCAGCCCGTGAAGACCGCCAGGCTGAGGACGAATCCGAGGAGGAGCACCAGGTATGCGAGCAGGGGGCCCGCCAGGGCGGTCAGATGGTCGACCGCCCTCCCCGCCAGAAGACCTCCGGGAGTGTGTGCGAGGGCCGGGTTGAAGCGCCTTCCCACGATGTCCGTCAGCGCGGAGAGGAAGAAGAGGTTCACCGACAGCCCGTGCAGCATCCCGAAGGCCCCGGGCAGGGCCGAGGGTCTGAGCAGCCTCGCCGAGGAGACGAGGAGCAGGACGGGGACGAGAAAGGAGAGGAAGCCCGTGGCGCCGTAGATGGCCTCCCTGGCGCGGGCGGCGGCGCCGGCCCCGGCCGGGAACGCGAGGAGGGCCAGGAGGCCGGCCCCGGTGAAGAAGAGGAGGATCACCGCCACGATCCTGAATCCCGCTCCACGGGACCTCTTCTGCCTGCTCCTCCGCCTGGGCCTCGTCATAGCGATCTCAGAGACCTGCCTTCGTCGTCCCTCGGGACCGTGGCGTCGGGATCGGGGACCAGTCTTCCGTCGATGCAGAACATGTATCTGATCACCTGTCCGGCGGGCAGTTCGACCTCGGCCACCCAGCTCGCGTCCGGGAGCCTCTGCATGGGGCAGGCCCCGGTGTCCCAGCCGTTGAAGGTCCCGCAGACCGAGACGGATGCGGTCCCGGGTGCCCCCGGGTGGAAGAAGGCGGTCCGCACCCTCCGGGCGAGGGCCTCGGAGACGGCCCTCCTGAGCCTGTCATAGGGCCTGAAGACCGGCCTGACAGCGGAGGGGATGTCCAGAAGACCCCCGCCCCCCCTGGGATCCCTGGCGCGCCTGCGCCTGCCGGCCCTGGGCTCGAAGCACCCGAAGCCCCTGAGATACACGGGCTCCCCCGCGCAGAGCGATTCCTCGACGGCGTCGAGGATCGCCTCGAGAGCGGCGGCCGCCTCCCTGCGGGACAGACCCGTCCTCCCGGCGACCTCGGACGCGAGTTCCTCCCTGGTCATTCCGACCGCCGAACCTCCATTCCAGGCCCTGAATAAGAGCACGCACATCCGTGCGTCAAGCCCGCCCCCGTCGCAGCGCGATGGCCGCTATCTCCCTCGCGCACGCCCCGGGATCACCGTCCGGGCAGTCGATCTGGTTCGGCAGGGAGGCGTAGTGCGACCGCCTCCGCTCGAGCAGGGCGAGGAGCGCTCCCGCGTCGGCCGCGAGAGGTCGGCCCGGGCATCCCAGCCGTCCGGCGAGGATGTCGTCGGGGGTGCGGAGGGTCACGATCGTCATCGAGGCGGACACGAGGGATACGTTCCGGGGGAGGAGGAGGGATCCCCCGCCGAGGGCGAGGACCAGCGGCCCGGGTGACGAAACCGCCTCGCCGAGGAGCGATTCCTCCAGCGCTCGGAAGGCGCCCTCGCCGAAGGCGGAAAGGAACCGCGCCACCCCCATGCCCGCACGGGTCGCGATCAGCTCGTCGAGGTCGATGAAGGGCGCGCCGAGAATGGCTGCGGCGAGCCTGCCGCACGTGGTCTTGCCCGAACAGGGCGGGCCGGTCACTGCTACCCGCGGGACCGGAGGATCAGGCAAGCGGAGCCTCCGTCGTCTCGACCAGGCCTGCCGCCCGTATGACGGACCTGGCATGGCCCAGGCTCACGTAGTACCTCTCGGTGTAGAGCTGATAGTCATCCCTGAGCGCGGGCGGCGTCATGTTGACGGTGATCACGTTGGCCCCCGCCTCGAAGCACTGGAGCTGCCCGCCCCTCCGGAGCCTCTCGAACGTGCTCGTGGCGGGGATCAGAGTCCTGCCGAGGTAGAGCCTCATCGCGGCGATGAACCTCAGCCCGAGGTCCACGTCGCCGGGAGGGGCGTCGGAGAGGGGCGTGCCCCTCGCGGGGAGGAAGACCGATATGCTCGACATGTCGACGTCCAGCTCCTTCAACAGGAGCAGGTCCGTGGCCAGGGAGGCGGTGGTCTGGCCGGGAAGGCCCAGGAGCGGGCCCGAGCCGATGTCGTACCCGTGGCGCTTGAGCGTCCTGAGCCATCGGATCCTGTCCTCCAGGGAGAGGCCGGGCTTCATCCGGCCGAACAGCTCGGGGTCGGAGGTCTCGTGCTTGAGTATGAACTTGGAGGCTCCCGCCTCCCGCCAGAGGTCGAGGTCGTCCTCGCTCCTCACCCCGACGCACAGGAGAACGTTCATCCCCAGGGCGGAGACCTCCCGTATGATCCCGGCGAGCCACCCGGCGTCGTACTCCTCGGTCTCGGCCGACTGCAGGAAGAAGGTGCCGATCCCCTCGCCGCGGGCGAGGCGGGCGGCCCGGACTATCTCGTCCGCCTCCAGCCGGAAGCGTTCGACGGCGGAGTTGTCGCGCCTCATGCCGCAGTACAGGCAGTTGCACCTGCAGTTGTTGGCGAACTCGATGACCGCCCTGAGATAGGCCCTGTCTCCGAAGTGCTCCTCCCGGACCCGCCGGGCGGCCTCGAAAAGGGATCCGACCTCTTCGCCGCGGCACTCCAGGACCCTCTCGAGGTCCTCCCTGCCGAATCCTCCGGCGATCCGCCCCCCGAGCCAGTCCGAGAAGGTCATCCCGCCCCCTCCGCAGTTATCCCGAGCGCCTCCAGCGCCGGGGTTTCGTCGGGCTCGAACCCCGTCCAGACGAGGAAGGAGAGGGCCGCCTGGGCGACGAGCAGCACCTCGCCGGGGACGATCCTGCGCGCCCTCCCCCGGAGCGAGCTCCTGAAGCTCCACGAGGAGTTGTAGTTGAGATCGACGAACGTCCAGCCCTCCAGCATCGCCGGCTCCGCGGGGAAGCCGTCGTCGTCACGCCAGCCCAGCGTCGTGGCGTTCACCAGCGTACCGGTTCGCGAGGATCCCAGGAGGCCCGGCAGCTCGGCGAGGCTCCTGATGCCCGGACCGCGGGGGCTCCTCGCCAGGATCACGCACTCCGCACCGGCCCTGCGGGACGCTGCGGCGGCGGCGCGGCCCGCGCCGCCGCCGCCCAGCACGAGCAGGGGATCCTCGAGGGAGTACCTCGAGATGATCCTGGCGAAACCGCCGACGTCCGTGTTGCGACCCGCCCACGACTCCCCCGACCTCTCCAGGGTGTTCACCGCCCCGGCCTCCGAAGCGTCGGCGTCGAGCGACGAGCAGAGGGCCGCGGAAGCGGTCTTGTGGGGAGAGGTGACGTTGAGCCCGGTCCAGCCCTCCGCGAGGAGGCGCCGGAGCGCGCCGGCGAGGTCGGATGGGTGCACGGGAAGGGTCGAGTACGTGCCCCGCAGGCCGGCGGACTCCATGAACACCCCGTGCACGACGGGCGAGAGGGAGTGCGGGAGCGGCCATCCGACGAGGCCCAGCCTCAGGTCAGGCATGCCTTCTGCGCCTCAATGTCTGGAAGGATCGGAACATGCGGTCGCACATGCCCCCTCCCCTGAGGAAGACGGGATCCAGGAAGTCGCATCCGGGGGGCACCTCGCCGTTCAGCGCCATGGTCTCGGACAGGCGCGACCCGGCGTAGACCCGGATCGTCCCTATGTTCACGAAGGTGCTGTTCCATCCGAGCAGGGCCCTTGCTGCGAGCATGAAGGCGAACTTGCCCAGGAGGGCCGTCAGGCCCTCTCCGGGATTCCCGTTGAAGAAGTTGACACCCGTCTCCAGGCCTGCCCTCCTCGCCCCGGTGACCGCCCGGACGAGCGCCCCGAAACTGCCCTTCTTGCCCAGGAGGCGCATGCCGCGCGCCGTCAGGGCGTCGGGCGAGAAGTCCACCTTCCTGCAGCCCGCCTCCGCCATGGCGTCCATCTCCCCGCGGGTGGCGGTGATGTCCAGCCATGCGCCCCATGTCATGCCGCCGAAGGTGCTCCGCACGGCCTCCACCAGTTCCTCCGCGTACCGGCGGGGGGCGTTGAAGACCGGGTCGACGAACTGGAACCTCCCGGCCCCCGAACTTCTCAGGGCGTCGATGTCCCCGATGACGCCCGAAACCGGCCGGCACCTGAAGGAGCGGCCGCCGAGGAACGCATAGGTGCAGTACGTGCAGCCGAATGCGCATCCCCTCCTGCTCTGGACCCCGAGCCCGTAGTGGGGCTCGTAGGGGGCGACGGGGAACAGCCCGTAGTCGGGCGGGGATATCGACGCGAGGTCGGGCGGTCCCGGACGGAGCAGCTCGTGGGAGCCGGAGGCCGACGCTCCGCGCTCCAGGATGCCGCCGAAGATGCTCTCGGCCTCCCCGGCCACGCCGACATCTATCCTGGGGCATGCCCTCATCAGCTCTGCGGCGTAGATGGTGAAGCCCGGCCCCCCTACCGTCAGCAGGCCCTTCCAGCCGTCCAGGACGTCGAACAGCCCGAGGAAGGGCCCGAGGTAGGACCAGGTCGACGGATAGCTGCTGTCGTCGATGTTCCGGAGGGAGAGGGCGACGACGTCGGGGCGCCTCGCGTCGAGGGCTCCGCGCAGGTCGCCCGCCGGGTCGGTGCTGGCCGAAAGGTCGAGACCCGAGGTCTCGTGACCCTCGACCTGTCCCGCCAGATATGCCAGACCCAGCGGATACACCGGCGGTTCCGGCCTCCCGGCCGGCGATTGCACGAAGAGGATCCTCAAGTGACGCCTCCGTTCCCGTCGAGGTTTGACTATAATGATTTCATGCTGCTCTGCATCGTCCCAATGCTCCTGGCGACGCCCGGCCCGCAGCCGGCCGGGATCCGCTCCCAGGCTCTCGACAGCCTGGCCGCGGACATACTCCTCCTCGGACATGTCCCCGAGGGCGGCAGGCTCCTCGTGCTGGCCGCCTCGAACGGCTGGCCCGGTCTCCTCGGCGGCGTGTCGTCCGTCGAGCCGGGCTTCGCTCCCGACTCGGGAGCATTCTCGGGACGGGACACCTACAGGGGTGAATGCGTCGACGGGGGGAGGGGCGTCCTGGTGACGGCCCCCGAACCGACGCATCTGCCTGTCGGCCTGCCCTTCCGGACCGCCTGTCCGGGCGAGCTGGAATTCCGCATCGAGGGGCCGGAGGGCTTCACGGTGATGCTCTCCACCCCATCCCTCTCCGTCGCCCGCATCCCGCCGGGTCCCGACGGCCTCTACCGCATAGAGGCCGTGGAGCGGGGCGTGCACTGGATCGAGGCGGTCACGAGCGGCTCCGGCTCTCCCAGGGTCCTGATGCTGCTGCCCCTCCTCTGCGGCGTGACCCTCGAGCAGGTCCTGTCGGGAGAGGCTCCCCTGCCGTCATCCGGGGCCTCGGACCTGGACGGGGTGATGGAGGAGATCGACATCCTGAGGGAGAGGGCCGGCCTTCCGGGCCTGGCGAGGAGCGGACATCTCGACGGGCTCGCCAGGAGCCGTGCGGTGGAGATCGCGGTCTCGGGAGACGTCTGGCATCCCGACGGGCTGGATTCCATGCTTGGCGGGAGGTTCCCGGCATATGCCGAGAACATCGGCCGGGGCTCCGGCCTGGACGAGGCCTGGTCGATGATACTGACCAGCCCTGCGCATCTCGAGGCCTGCCTCGGCGCCGACTACGACTCGGTCGGTCTCGGAGCGGCAGTGGAGATAGAGGGGGACGGATGGCAGCTGGTGACCGTCCAGCTGTTCACGGCGGACTGATGTCCAGGCCCGGCCTGCCGACAGGGCTCCTCCTCGCCGCGTCCGCCGCGGCGGCCATGGCGCTCCTTGCCTCGGGAGGGCCCGACCCTCCGAGGCTGGGCCTGCTCGCACTGGTCTCGGGGGTCCTCGGGGCGCTCCCCTACTGGAACCCCGGCGGCAGCAGGATCTCGCTGGACAGGATCCCGCAGGCGGCCATGTTCTTCTGTGCCCCGCACGAGACCGCGTACCTCCTCTGCCTCTGCTCCGCGCTCCTGTCACTGGCCCTGACCTCGATAGCCCAGTCCAGGGCGCCCGGGCCCAGGAGCCTGGCGGCGGCGGCCATGTCCCCCGCACCGGCGCTGGCGCTCGCATCCGTCTCCAATCCCGCCGGCTGGTCCGGTTATGCGGCCGTCCACCTCGCCCTGCACATCGGCGACCTGCTCGGGCAGTCGCTCGTGTCCCGGATGCCGAGGCTCGTCCTCAGGGTCCACCTCTGGCTCGCCGCCTGGCTCTTCAGCCTGCCGGCCGCCCTGATCGCCTCACGAGCGGCCGAGAGGGGCGGCATCGCCGAAGCTGCCGCGGTGATGATCCCGGCCCTCGCCTACTCGGTCCTCTCCGTCCTCCGCCAGAGGTCCCAGACGGCATACAGGCGGATGGTGTCGGAGGCGGCTGTGCACAACAGGCTCGCGGCCGAGCTGACGGCCGCGGGCTCCGTCAGCTCGTTCCTGGGCCTCCTGGATGCATACTTCGCTCCGGAGGGCGGCGGGGTGACGGTCCTCACGAGCCAGGAGACCGGCCACGGCTGGATGGGCTGGGCCGAGGACAGGCAGCATCCGGTCGAGGGATTCGATCCGGAGGCGGGGAAGCTGCCGGACTGGGGGGAGGTCTCGGGCGAGACAACGCTCGACGGCCGGCCCGGGCGTCTGCTGAGCCTGTCTCGAGCGAGGGACATGCTCCTCTTCATCCCGTCGGGCGGCGAGGTCGATCCGCTCGCGATGGACGAGATCACCAGGAGGAACCTCGCCACCCTCATCGCTCATGCCTGGATGGCTGTTGGACGCTCCCTCGCGATCGACGAGGCGTTCATCGCGGCCGCGATGATCCTCGCCAGGCTGGCCGACTCCAAGGACGACTACACCCACGGCCACTCCGTGAGGGTGAGCAGGCTCTGCCAGGGCATCGGCAGGGAGCTGGGGCTGTCGGCCGAGGAGCTCATGACCCTTCGCGTCGGCGCCCTCCTCCACGATCTCGGCAAGGTGGCGATACCCGTGGAGATACTCACCAAGCGAGGGCTCCTGACGCGCGAGGAGAGGTCCGTGATAGAGCGCCACCCGGCTGAGGGCGCCAGGATCCTCGAGGGCCTGACGGGATACGACGAGGTCTGCGGGATAGTCCAGAGCCATCACGAGAGGCTCGACGGGAAGGGGTACCCCTCGGGGGCGGCCGGGAGGTCCATCCCCTTCCTCGCGAGGATCGTGGCGGTGGCCGACACCTTCGACGCGATAACCTCGAGACGCTCCTACAGGGCGGACAGGGACGAGCGCACCGCCATGGACGCCATCAGGGCCGGGATGGGGACCCAGTTCGACGCCAGGATAGTCTCCGCCCTGGAGAGGCTGCTCCGGAGGAGGTCGCTTGCGGAGGCACGCTGAGCCGGGCGGGTGGTCGGCGGGTTTCGGACCCTTCCAGGTCCTCCTCTGGCTCGCCCTCGCACTGGCCATTCCCTCCAGGCCCGCCTCGTGGAACAGGGACGTCTCCTTCGTCCTCCTGACGGTGACATGGGCCGGGGTCCTCACCACGACATCCTTCGCCTACCTCTCCTCGAGGGGCCTCAGCATCACACTCTTCCCCTGCTTCGCCTCCCTGCTGGCCGTCACGGGCTACAACGGACCGATCGAGGCCGCGTTCGCGGCGTCGACATTCGTCGGATTCATGGGATACTCGACCCGCATCGGACGCCCCGCGGGACTGGCCCTGGCCAGGTCCCTCAGGATGACGCTCGTCACATGGACGGCGCTGAGGACGGCGAGGCTCGCGGTCCATTCACTGCTGCCCCGCCCCTCGGGATCGATCGAGGTCCTCGCTGCGATGTTCCTGGCCCTGTCCGTCTTCATCCTCGCGAGCGTCCTCCTGAGGGGGCTGGGCGCGGGGGGAAGGCTCTTCAGGAGCGACACGAGCCTCGCGAGGATGCTCCACGGGTTCTCCCTCCCCGCCGCGTTCTGCCCCCTCCTCCTCCCCGCCGCGGCCGACATAGTCCCCGGAGGGAAGTCGGGGGACATGATGCTGCTCGTAGGCGGATCGGCCGCCCTCATAGCCGCACAGGCCGCCACCACCATCTCGCTGGAGCGCTCCAAGTGGGCGCAGGGCCGCGCCTTCTCGGTCCAGAAGGCGCTCTCGACGCTATCCAGCAGGCTCACCTCGGCGGGGGGCACGGTAGACGCCCTGCATGTGCTGGCTCGGGAGTCGGCATCGGCTTTCAGACCCAGGGCCGTCCTCGTGAGGGCGGGCAACCTGATCGTCCGCGGGGCGTCCCGCCAGGAGACGCAGGGAAGGCCGCTGGTGAGGACCGGGAGCGGAGGCGTCTCGGTCGAGATCTGGCCCGACGAGGGGACCATCCTCGATCCGGTCAGGCTCGACAGCTTCATCTCGCAGACCGAGACGGCGCTGCAGAGCCTCGAGCTGGGCAAGAGGCTGTCCCTGGAGGCCTGGAGCTGCATGGAGGCTATGATCTACTCGCTCGACAGGGCCGACCACAGGCTTGCGGGCCACAGCCGGAGAGTCGCCCGGCTCTCGGTCGAGATAGGCAGGCGGATGGGCCTCCAGAGCGGCCTGCTCGACTCCCTCAGGATGTCCGCGCTGCTGCATCACGTGGCATCTACGGTCCTCCACGAGACCTCCGGCGACGCCTTCGAGGACAGGGACCTCTCCATGTTCAGCCTCCCGGAGGAGACGGTCTCGATACTGAAGAGCGTCAACGAGAACTACGACGGCACCGGGTCGCCGCAGGGCCTGTACGGGAGCAGCATCCCCATCGCGTCCCGGATTCTCTCGGTCGCCGACGAGTACGTGACCGAACTCGAGCGCGGGGACGGGCACTCGGCCGCGAACGCTGTCAAGCTGAGGGCCGGAACCCTCTTCGACCCGGCCGTGGTCGCCGCGCACCTGGGACTCGTCGCCGGGGACTTCGAGATATAGGCGCCGGCCCCGATCCTTCGACCGGGGCCGGCGTGAGTCCTCCCTCGTGGAGGATCAGTGCTGGACTGTCAGCATGCCCTCGCTGTAGCTGGTCACGGAGTCGCTGCTCACCCCGGGCTCCTTGAGGACCCCGTAGACGTAGTAGCTGCCCTCCGGGACGGCGGAGCAGTTCCAGTCGTACGAATCGGTGGAGCCCGAGGTCGCCAGGCCGAGGATTATCTCCACCAGGCCCGCGGCGGGGTTGGTGTCGGTGTCGTAGAAGAGGTCGATCGTCCTGGAGGGCGGCCCTTCGGACATCCATTCGACGGTGAACCAGTCGTCGGCAGTCGCCCCTCCGGGATTGGGCTCGGTGATGTAGAGCCAGAGGGGGTCGCGGCTGATCGTGAGCGTGCCGTCGCTGTAGTCCGATACGGTCGAGGCCCCGTCGGTCATCGTGGCGTAGATGTAGTACTCGCCCTCCGGCGTGGTGCTGCAGTTCCAGAGGTACTGGAACAGCGAGAACTGGAGGTCGGAGGCGACGGGGACCAGACCCGACGAGGGATCGGTGTCCGTGTCGTAGAAGAGGTCGACGGTGCTGCCCGACGGTCCCGCGGCGGCCCACTGGATAGTGTACTGGTCCTCGGCCCAGGCCCCCCATGGAGGCGGGGCGGTGACTATCACGTAGAAGTAGGTGTGGTCGATGACCAGCAGGCCGTCGCTGTAGTCGGCCGCCCAGGCCCTCCCCGCCCCGGGTCTGCCCGGGTCGTAGATGACCGCGTAGACGTAGTAGGCGCCATCGGCCACGGTGGCGGTGTTCCAGTCGTAGCTCCCCGAATTCGCGAGACCGCTGGCGATCGGGTACATGGTGGCGGGATCGAGGTCATCGTCGTAGAAGAGGTCCACGACGCTGGAGGGCCCGCCCACAGCATCCCACCCGATGGTGTAGGAGGAATCGGCCGTCGCGCCGCCTGCGGGAGGCGCGGTGACCTCCATGGAGTAGGGGTCGTGGTCCACGGTGAGGGTGCCCTCGCTCCAGGCCTGGCCGCTGCCCTTCCCCGGGACCGGCCTTCCCCTCGAGGCATCCCAGACGACTCCCAGGATGTAGTAGGTGCCGTCGGGCACGGAGCTGCAGTTCCAGAGGAAGGAGCCGGTGTTGGCGACTCCCTGGGCTATCAGCACGAGGGTACCTCCGGGCGAGGTCGTGGTCGAGTAGTAGAGCGAGACGCTGGCGGAAGGGGGGGCGTCGGTGTCCCAGGCCAGCGTGTAGGAGTCGTCGGCGGTGGCGCCGGAGGGAGGGGGCGCGGTGAAGGTGAAGGTGTAGGCCGATTCGTGCTCGACGGTCAGGGCGCCGGGGCTCCAGTCGCTGCCCTGCCCCCTGTCCTCGGCCACCACCGCATAGACCCACCAGGTGCCCTCCTCGACCGAGACGAGGCTCCAGTCGTACGAACCCGAGTTGGGGACGTCCAGGGCGGCCGTGTACAGCTCGGCCCCGCTGGTGTCGGGCGCGTAGAAGATGTCCACCGTCTCGGTCGCCGGAGCATCGCTCGTCCACTCGACCGTGTAGGACTCGTCGGCCGTCGCCCCTCCCGCCGGGGGCGTCGAGAGCTCGATCGTGTAGGGGTTCATGTGGTCGATCGTCAGCATCCCGTCGCTGTAGTCCGATGCGGTCGCGCGGAAGGCCGTCCTGGAGATGCCGGTGTCGATGATCCCGTATACGTAGTACGATCCCTCGGGGACGGAGGAGCAGTTCCACATGTAGTACCCGTCGTCGGGGAAGTCCTCCTGGATCACCACGAGACCCGATGACGGATTGGTGTCGGTGTCGTAGTAGAGGTCCACGGTCGACGCCGGGGGTGCGACGGAGATCCACTGGACGGCGAAGAAGTTGTCGGCCGTGGCACCGCCCGCCGGAGGGTCCGTGATGGTGATCTCGGGGTCGAGCCCGCCGTGGTTGACCGTGAGAGTGCCCTCGCTGTAGTCGGAGGCTGTCTCCCTGTCGCCCCGCGTGTCCTCGTCCGCCACGGCATAGACGTAGTAGTAGCCCTCGGGCACCGGCAGGAGGTCCCAGTTGTAGGTCCCGGTGTTCGAGAGGCCCGTCGCTATCTCGACGAGACCGGTGGAGGGATCGGTGTCCTCGTCGTAGTAGAGGTCTATCGTGGGGGACCCGAATCCAAGGGTCTGCCAGGCGACCTGGTAGACGCTGTCGGCCTCGGCCCCCGAGGCCGGAGGTGCCGTGACCACGATCGTCGGCGTGCCGTGCGTCACCGTCAGGGTCCCGTCGCTGTAGTCGCTCGCACCGGCGGATCCGTCGGCGAGCACGGCCCTGACGTAGTAGACGCCGTCGGGGATCAGGGTCGTGTCCCATGCGTACGACCCGGCGGACGCCTGAAGCCCGCCGGCTATGAGGACGAGACCCGAGGAGGGGATGTTGTCGGTGTCGTAGTAGAGATTGAGTGTGGCGGCGGAGGACGTCCCCTGGGTCTGCCACTGGACGGTGTAGGAGGCGTCGGCCGAGGCTCCGCCCGAAGGCGGAGCCGTGACCGTGATCGACACGTCCCCCGACGGTCCGCCGGGGTCGTCGCCGCAGGACAGGACCAGACCGAGTGCCAGGACGGGTGCGAGCTTGCGTAGCATCGGCCTCTCCTATCTGCTCTGAAGGGGTGCGAGCTGCCTGTCGTCCTCGCAGAGGACCGGCATGTAGACGATGTTTCCGTCGGTCGGCAGATGATGGCCGTATTCCGCCGGGTCGATGTACAGCACCGGCTCGGGTCCTCCGTTGTCCGCCAGGGGTGGCGCGGTGAGCGGCGCGAGGTAGCTGGCGCTCGAGAAGCACTTTATGCTGTCGACGTTCCAGCCGCCGTACGAGGATGTTGCGGCGTCGGCGTACATCCTCCAGCGGAAGACCACCGTGTTGTCCAGGCACTGCCCCAGGGAGTGCCAGTAGTTGAAGTGCGGGTTCATGTAGATCCGGGTCTTCCACCACGAGCCGGACGACCCCGTCCAGGAGCCGAGCACGCGCCAGGCGGTGTCGGCCACGGTGGTGGCGAACGGCGCACCTTCGAACAGGCACAGGTCGGCCGTCGGCTGCGACCGGCAGCAGTTCATGAACGAGATGTACATGTAGGGGTCGGTCGTGGCCACGTCGTCGAAGGTCACGGGAGGCGAGATCAGTGCGTTGTGCGTGCTGTTCTCGTAGTAGGTGTTCCATGGCGAGGTGATGGACATGTCGTTTCCGGCGGACCTGGTGCCGTATGCGGCCGCACCGGGGTCGCCCACGCCCGGGGGGGTCGACCAGGCGAACCAGTCGGCATAGATCTGCTGGGGCCATCCGTACCAGATCACCTGCGGCCAGTCGGGGCCGACCCTGAACCTCGTGTAGTCGACGTTCCAGCCGTCGGCCGAGCCTGCGCCCTGGGTGCCGTAGTAGAAGCGCAGCCTGACGCTCTTGCCTGCGTACTCCGTGATGTCGAACACGCAGAAGTTCCATGTCGCACCGGTCGTGCCCGTCCAGCCGGGCTCGCCGCCGAGCGCGGGGACTGCCGCGGTGTAGTAGCCCCAGTAGGGGACCATGAGATCCCAGCTGTGCGTGGTGTCGTTCCATATCTTGACGTTGCAGCCGTCGCTGTTGCCGTACCAGGTGTAGGTGTGGAAGAAGGCGAACGACAGCCTCGTCCCGGGAGCATAGCTGCTGAGGTCGTACAGCGGGCTCTGGATGTAGGCCACGGTGGGTGTGGCGGTGTAGCTCCCGGCACCGTTGACGGCCCAGCACCAGGTTCCCCAGTAGGCCATGTGCTGGGAGGGATACCACTGGTCGACCGTGTAGCCCGGGGCCGGCGCATGTGTCCAGCCCGGTATGATCCAGCGGCCCGACTGCTCGATGGTGACCCAGTCGACCAGGATGCCGTCGTCCGGGATGGAGTTGTCGCCGTACTCCACGAACGCTATCGGGAACGGGTTGGCGAAGCTCCGCCCGAAGAAGGCGGCCTGGTCGTCGAGGTCGACGAAGGCCTCGTTCCATCCGGCGGCCCACGGGCTGGGGGTCGAGGCTATCTTGTCCTCGAACAGGGTATCGGCGCTCACGTGGGTGGAGACCATGATGCTGTCGAAGGACAGGCCGTCGATCCCGGTCATGCTGGTCGTGCGGTCGTTGTCCGTCTGCGCGAGGAGGATGCTGAAGTTGCTCCAGTCGTAACCCGGGGGGACCACCGCGTCGAGGTCGTAGCTGTACTCGGTCCAGGCTCCCGGGACGGGGAGGACGAGGTTGGAGTACCAGACGGGGGTCGACGTTATGCCGCCGGAGCCTACCAGGCCCACCATGTCGCCGTCGCTGCCGCCGGAGAACTCCTCGCCCCTGCTGCAGGCGTAGAACTTGAGATAGAGGTCGGCGGCGGCGGCATGGGCCGACATGTCGACGGTCCACATGATCCTGTTGCGGCTCTGGGAGCCGCTCACGCGGGAGTCGAGGTTGATGTACTTGCCGTTGCCGGCCATCGGGTAGAGGCTGGTCACCAGGATGTTCCCGTAGGTGTCCGTCCAGTAGGTCCAGCCGTCGGTGGTGGAGCCCAGTGCGAAGGTGTCGAATGTCTCGACGAAGATGGGGGTGTCGTCCTCGTCGATGTATGTCGGGAAGAACACGCCGTCCTCGGGATGGACGCTCTCGTGGTACTCCTTCCAGAAGTAGTGCAGCCTCAGCTCGTCGGTGGCGACGTTGTAGCCGGCCAGGTCGACGTTCCAGACCGCGGCCGAGAGCGTCGGGCCGCCGGGGCCGCTCCTGTCGAGGGCCAGGACCCAGTCCCCCTCGTAGGGCGAGGGCTCGGCGTCGTACCTGCGCGCTCTGCCGGAGGCGTCCGAGGTGTTCGTATACCAGCGGTTGAGCCAGGACGAGGAGCTCTCGAAGTCCTCCCAGCGGATGGGGTCCCATCCGATCACGGCCTCGATGTAGTCCTGGTTGAAGAGGGTGGAGGAGTTCTCGAAGCTCTCGTCGAAGTAGTGGAGGGACCTGCCGCCCGACATCTCGCGCATGCGCAGCAGGCCGCCCTGTCCGGAGAAGGCGAGGTTCGGCGGGGCGCAGGATCCGGAGACCGTGAACGGCTCGCCGGAGCCGCTGGTCACCCTGAAGTCTATCCTCCGGATCATGTCCCTGCCGGACTGGCTGGACAGGAGGTCGGCGCCGAGCTGGCTGCCGGTGCCGTCGTAGTACGCCAGTTCGATGGACGCTCCCTGTCCGCCCGTGTGTCGCAGGGCTCCCGAGGCGTCGGTCACGGTGAAGCCGGGCCCGGTGCAGTCCAGGCAGAGGGTGTCCTCGGGCCCGAAGAGCGAGGGGGAGGACTGGTTGGCCACGAAGACGAGCATGTCCGCCTCCGCCAGCGCAACGGGGTGCCATTCGCCCTGGGGCGGCACGGCGGTGTACCCGACGGTCTGGAGGAAGCTCTCGAGATCGTTGGCCCCAAGCCGGGCGTCCGTCTCGGCCCCCGATGACTCGGATACCCTCCTGGCCGCGTCGCTCCCGCTGCCGAACAGCAGGAAGACCGCGGCGAGGAGGACGCCGACCACCGCGACAACGATCGCGATCTCGGCGATCGAGAATCCTCTGTCTCCCTTCATAACAGCCACCTCTCCACGCGGGCCGGCGCTGGCCGGCGCTCAGTACTGGTTGTCATCTATGTCTCTGTCTCCATAATCCGGATCGATCATCCAGGAGAACATCTTCCAATTCTCCAGGGAAGGGAAGAGGGGGGGATGGTACGAGGCGAGCCCCTCGTCCCATCCGACCGCGAGGCCGTATCCCGAGCTCCCCGATCCGAGTACGCCCAGCCTCCCGACCGTTAGGCCTCCCCGCACGTTGAACGAGTACCTGTTGCCGCCGCCCGTCGGGTCCTCTGCGCTCAGAGTCCCGCGGGGGGCGCAGATGGAGCCCATGACGGTCACGTGGTTGTCGGTCACGATGTCCCACGGGGGCTGCCAGTCGGGCATCCCGAAGAGGTCCGGGTCCCTCGCCACGAACACGTTGGACAGGGTGACGAGACCCAGGGGGGTCCCCGAGTAGGCCGTGCCGGCCTGTACCGGACCCATGAAGCCCAGCGGACCCGTGCTCACTATCGTCAGCGGGAGCGTCAGCGGGGTTCTCGACTTCAGGAGGACCGGGGTGTACCCTGCCAGGTAGACGATGGTCCTCCCGTCCAGCCAGAGGGTGTCGGGGACGGCGAACTCGCCCGAGAGCGCGAGGAGGCGCTGCCCGTCGAGGATCACCCTCCTCGCGCCCCAGAGGACCGTACCCTGCGCCGAGGCCTGGTCGTAGAGACCGGCCATATACTCCGACAGCCTGTCGAAGCTGATGCTGTCGGCCGACGGGTCCCACCAGGGCGGGCCCTGCCTGGTCCTGGGGTAGGGTCTCACCCAGACCCTGCTGCCCTCGGGATGAGGGACGGATGCGGGACCCGCGTCGGAGAAGACGAAGCCGCCTCCGGGTGCGGTGGAGATCGAGGCGACCCATACGTCCTCGGTGGAGTCCGGGCTGTTGCTCGAGAGGTGTATCCTGCCGTTTGAGTGCACCGGGCCGTCGAATCTCACGCAGTCGGCCAGGATGCCGGCGGGTATCCCCTCGTCCGTCAGGAGGGCGTACCTGGACGGGTAGTCCGGGGCCGCCCTCACAACGACATCCCTCCAGCAGTCCTCGGAGAACCCCCTGGATCTGATCTCGACGCTCCCGACCCTCAGCGGGAGTCCGTTCTGGTCTGAGGGGTCCACGACCACCCAGACCTGGTCCCCGGAGGGCAGGGATATCCACTGGGCGCTGTCGCCGGGAAGGGAGAACGGAGGCCCTGCCGGGGCCTCCGTCTCCATCTCCAGGGTGTGCAGCGCCAGGCTCACGCCCGCCTCGGCGGCGAGCTGAGCCCTGACCCTGCCCAGCCTGTACCTGTAGGAGGAGGCGTTGGTCTGGAAGACCACGAAGACGGCCGTCGCCAGTATGGCGAGGACTCCGCCGAGCACGACCACCGTCGCGAGCACGGCTCCAGTCCTGCCGGTCCCGGCCGTCCTCATCGGCCTAGTACCTGTTCATGAAGATGGTCAGTTCGGACAGCTCGGGCAGCTCCTCCCAGTATGCGGTGTCCCATCTCCCGGTCTGCGGGAAGAAGGGCGGGTGCATGGACATCAGGCGGGTGTCGTAGTAGATGACCGTGTCGTACCCTCCAATGTTGCCCCATGTAGTGTACCCCTCGGAGTACACGATGTATCCGCCGACGATCATGAAGTCCTTGATCGGCTGCGGGTACTGATAGTTCTGGGCGACGAACTCGCCGGAGAGCACCATCATCGTGCAGTCGTACTCCACGTCGCCGTTGGTCACTATCTGCCAGATCGCGTCCGGCCAGTCCGTGCCCCCGGTGTTCTGTGGATCGTGGGCCATCACGAAGTCCCCGTAGACGATGATAAGGCCGAGCATCGTCGTGTTGTGGGGATCGAGGAGGTCACGGTCGTGGTATTGCAGGGGCCCGTAGGCGTAGATGCTGCCGTTGCATCCTATCGTCAGCGGCATGTTCAGACCCTGGGGGTTGATCGGATCGCTCCACGGGGAGTAGGGCGGCATGCTCTTCAGGTAGATGTTGTCCGCCGCGTTGTTGTCGATCCAGATCACCGGGTTGGAGAGGCCGGTCAGCACATGGCGCTGGACTGCCGCTCCGGAGTTGACCTTGACCAGCAGCGTGTCGGCGAGGGAGAGCGAGTCGCCCTTCAGGATGAGCCTTGCGTTGCTGGGCAGGACGCCGGGGCCGAAGTACAGACCTCCGGCGATGGCGGCGTCACGGGCGTCCTGCCAGTTTACCTCGTCCGGCCCGAAGGGGATCGGATCGACACCCAGCTCGAAGTAGGGCTCGCCCAGCAGCATGCGCTCGGGCGGCTGGATGGTGAGGTTGCCGTATACGGGAGTCGTAGCCTGGATGCCGGGGCCGGATGTCCCGTAGATGTAGTAGTCCGAGGCCAGACTGAAGCGGTAGAACCAGATGTCGTTCGTGGTCGTGGCGCTCGAGCTCCACAGGCAGACCGGGCCGTTCGCGAAGAACGGCCCGTCGAACCTGTACCCGTCGCCGTAGTAGCCGTTGAGCGGCGGGTCTCCCAGGAAGGTCGCGAACCGGGCGAAGTTCTCGGGCAGGACCATCGTCTCCATGCCGTAGGTGTAGGTGGTGTCGGCGTGGCCGACCCTGGAGAGGGCCCTCACCCCGTAGGCGTTCGCGGTGGCTATCTGGGCGTTGGCGTCGCTGGGGTCCACGACCACGATGACCTCCCCCAGGTCGTCCCCCGGCATGTCGTAGTACCCGGTTGCCGGGGGCTCGGGGAGGAACTGGACCGGGAAGGTGTCGGCAGGGACCGACGCGCCTCCCAGGATCATGTGGACGGCGAGGTTGACCCCCGCCTCGGCCGAATACCTGGCCTGGATCCTGTCGCGCACGTAGAGGTGGCTGGCCGTGTTCGACTTGAACAGGGTGAACACCGCCGCCGCCAGGATGGACAGGACCAGGCCGAATATCACGACCAGGGCGAGTGCGGCACCCCTGGTTCCGGTCTTGCTTACCTTCATGGCGCCCACCCCCCTACTCCGCGTAGAACTGGATGTTGTCCACGTTCCATCCGCCGCGCTCGGCGAAGGGACCCGCGAACAGTACGTATCTCAGGAAGAAGTAGGCCCTGCCGGTGCTCCAGCCGTACTCGAAGGTGTCCGAGAGGTTGAGGAGCTCGTACTCCCACTGGTCGTGGTTCACGCCGTCGTAGGTGCGCACCAGCTCCCAGTCAGGGGATCCGTCGGCCGGCGGGTTCTCGTCGTCGCTGAAGCCTATGAACACGTAGCCGGCGTCGTTCGGGGCCAGCCTCACGCAGCGGTGGTACCTGACATAGACGCTGTCGTAGAGGGTGGAACTGGGCATGGGATACGGAGGCGACACGAACCAGTTCCAGGTGTCGGGCATGTAGTACCCGTCGAGCGTCAGGTCGTTCCCGGCCACGTTGGAGCCGTTGTCGGGCGTCAGCGGCGGATCCACCGCGAGGACGAGGGGCTCGTCGATCTCCCAGTCGTCGTTCGAGCCGCCGTGGGTCCAGTTGCCGGCGGACCCCGTGGTGCCCAGCTCCGCCGCGGTGTAGATCATCTCGCAGTCGTTGAAGAAGAAGTTGTTGTTCAGCGGGACGGCGGTGTCGGGGACGGTCCCAGGCGGCGGCGTGAGGGGCCCCGAGGTGGTGGAGACCTGGATGTTGGGCCTGGTGGAGTGCAGCGACAGGAAGGTGGGGTCGGCCATGTCGTCGGCCGCCTGTCTGCACATCACGGACCCGGGAGTGTTGGCCGCCCAGGAAACGGGGCTGAACGATATGCTCGGATCGGCCTGCTCGACCTTGATGTACAGGTTGGCGCCCGGGGGCAGGGTGAATGGGGTGTCTAGGATGAGAGTCTTCCACCCGGCCGTGCCCACGGTCAGCACGGCATCGTCAGCCACGAGCGTCATGGAGGTCTTCGACCACTCGCCGCCCATGCCGAACGAGCTGTCGGCGCCGGACGACATGTAGACGTCCATCACGTAGTTCCAGGCCATGGACAGGTCGTGCACCTCGAAGTCTATCGAGGTTATCTGGTATCCCGTCGATGTCCCGAACACCCTGAAGGTGTCCAGCAGCCATCCGCTGCCCGCCACTCCGCCGTCGGAGCCGAAGATGAAGCGGAAGGCCACGGTGTGGCCCTTGTAGGGGGTGAGGTCGACCGTCTCGGTCCTGAGGGCGAAGGTGCCGGTGAATATCGCCTGCCCGGTCCCGCCCGGATACCCGGCGACGGAGGTGCCGTTGTAGGTCAGACCGCTGGAGGATGTGAGCGTGGTCCAGCTCCCGCCGTCGAGCTGTATCTGCACGAAGCCGCCGTCGTAGTTGCTCTCGCAGTTCATGCTGTGGCTGAACTGCAGGGTGGGCGCGTCGATCCACGAGGGGATGACGACTGACGGGCTCTGCAGGTAGCAGTAGGTGTTGTTCCGGTACTGGGCGCTGCCGTCGGGCTGCGAGATCCAGGAGTATCCGAGTACCGGTACGATGCTCTTGGGATACCAGTCGTCGTTCCAGCCCGCGACCATCGGCGCGTGGGTCCATCCGTCGACGAACAGGCCGGTCTGCAGTACGGAGATGGTGACGTCGTCCCAGAGCCTGCCGCCCGTGGGCACCGGGGAGCCGCCGTACTGGCTCAGGGCCATCCTGTAGGTCGCGTCGAACTGGTACGAGTTGTTCCGGGCCGCCTGGTCGAGGTCGGTGTGGTAGGTCGTCCAGGTCGAGGTGGATGCGGGGTCCTGGATCCTGGAGTAGAGCGAGTCGCCCGGAATGCTCAGGATGACGTTGTCTATCGATATGCCGTCGTTGTTGTCCACCAGTACCGCCTGCTCGGAGCCCCTCTGCCCGAAGACTATGAAGATGGGGTTGGGCACGGGGTTGGGGGCGATGAAGGTGTCCACCCTGTCGTGCCACGCGGCGTTCGAGTAGGATGCCGGCAGCAGGTCCTTCACGACGTTGACCGTGCCGTCGATGATGCCGTGGTCGTTCCATCCCCAGAAGTCTCCGGTGGCCCCCGACTGGTTCTCGTCGTTGTGGTCGTGGAAGCGGTAGCTCAGGGTGACCACCTGGCCGGGCGTGAGACCGGTGGTGGCGGCCTCCAGCATCATGCGGTTGCGCGCATCGTGCCCGGCGCTCCTGGTGTCGAAGGTGACGAAGCGCCCGTCGCCGCCCCATCCCGTCATTATCCTGTTGCGCCCGTAGAGGTCGCCCCAGAACTCGACGTCGCCGGGAGCGTTGCCGAACCCCTCGAAGTCCTCGAACAGCAGCTGCATGGGCGCGCCCTCGCTGATGAAGAACACGCCGTCGTCAGCGTCCGCGAAGCCCTCGTAGCTGGCGGAGCTCACCGAGAGCACGAGGTCGTCGGTGTTCATGTCGTAGGCCGACAGGTCGACGGTGAGTATGGCCAGGTTGCGCGTGGATGCTCCCGCCGCCGCCCTGTCCGTCTGCAGGTAGGTGCCGTTCACGAAGACGCGGCCGCCGCCCAGCGGGAGGAAGTTCCAGCTGAGGGCGGTCCCGCCGCTGAACGGCTCGTAGTAGATGGGAACCGTGTCGACCCCTGCGGTCGGGACGATGTTGTCGGCCCAGAGCGTGATCTCCTCGGTGCCCGGACCGGGGCCCTCGAAGTCCTCGAGGTATGTGATGGGCTCGCCGGGGATCTCCGGAGGCTGCTGGGTCAGCCATACTATGATGTTGTAGAAGAGCTTCCAGCCCTCGAAGGAGGTGTACTTCGACGCCTCCCAGGCACTGAGGTGGACCCTGCGGTACTCGGGGTCGTCGGCGTCGATCGCGTAGACGCCGGAGGCCGTGCTGTCGACGCCCGCGAAGGTGTAGAGGGTGTCGACGGGGCCGGGCGTCATCCCGAGGAGGACCGACTGATGCCCCCCGCTCATGATCTCGTAGACCATGTACGTACCGTGCAGGTCCCTGTTGGGTGGCCCGTGCTCGATGCCGGGTGCGACCGTCATCCTGTTCTCCATGCGGTCCTCCGGCGTGGCACCCATGCCGTACAGGGCGATGGCGTCCTCGGCCATCAGGGTGACCGTGGGCACCGAGAGCGTGTCGAAGAATGCCGGGTTGGCGTGGGTCGCGCCGCCCGGGATGTGCCTGAGGATGACGCAGTCGACGTCCGTGTAGTCGTAGGGCTCCAGCTCGTCGTCGGTCAGTATGGTGACGGTGAAGCCCCAGAGCTGGAGGGCGTCGATCATCGCCTGCTCGTCGATGGTCGGGTTGTGGTTGGCGCTGTCGCCCCGGATGTTGACCACTATCACACCGCTCATCGGCTGAGGCGGGAAGAAGGCCGGATCGATGTTGTGGTTCACACCGAGGTTCCTCGGCGAGATCGTGGTGTGCAGCACGGTCTGGTACACGTCGTCGGTGTACCTCGCCGAGAGCTGCATGTTGATCCGGATGTGCCTCACCTCGTCCCTGGCGGCCTCGTCGAGGGGGAACGGGATTATCGCGCCCGTGCGGTCGAGGTACTGGTAGCTGTAGGATGTCACGAACTCGCCGATGTCTGTGGTCTTCGTGCCGCCGTCGTGGATCCGGATCCTCTGGTTGACGCGCATGATGTGGCGCCAGTCGTCCGGATCGAGGGTGGTGTTGCCCTCGTAGTCGGCGTAGAACACCAGGGAATCGGCCGTGGCCACCTGGATGGGGTGCCAGCTGTCGTTGTCCCACCCGCCCCTGGGCATGAACCCCGCCCAGATGATCTCGTTCGTTATCCTGTCGAGGGCCAGCCTCCCCGTGGTGTCCAGTTCGTTCTGCCGGCGGGCGAAGTTGAAGTGCTCGGTCCCGCTCAGGAAGAGCATGAACACCCCGGCCATGATGACGCCCAGTATGACGATGACTATCGTCACCTCCACCAGGCTCATGCCTCGCTTGGCGATCATTTCGTTCCTCACTTCCACCACCCGCCTAGAACACCGTGCTCAGGGACAGCGTATCCGGCCCCTGGGCACTGGTCCAAGTCATCATGCACTGTACCATCCTCGCATTCGAGAGCGTAGGGAACGGGGAGCTCACGATCACGTGCCTCGTGAACTTGTCGATGACCTCAACGGGCATGTCGCCGTCGGGGATCGTGTCGAAGTCCGCTGTGCGGATCTCCTCGATGCCCTGCCTGGCGTACTCCAGGGCCCTCGTCTTGTCGTCCATGATGTCCGACTGCTTGATGAGGTGTCCGAAGAACATCCCGAGCCCGATCACCAGGATCGCCAGGATCACGCTGGCCAGCAGCACCTCGACCAGCGTGAACCCGTCGGATCCCTTCCGGATTCTCGATCCCTTCATATGCTCCCTCCCGGTGCTATGAAACGCCTCTCGAGGGTCACGGGGCCTCCCGAGGGCCCCTCGACCGTCACCATCAGCCTGAATGTCCCGGCGCTGTCGGGCGCCGTGGAGACGAGGACGTCGAATCTCGAGCCTGCGAAGTCGACCGATCCGCCCGTCGATCCCTCGACCGGGGCGAGGCCCGCGGCCTCGTCCATCTCCGCCAGGGCCACGAGGAGGGCGCTCCTCCTGGACGCGACGCTCCTCTGCCCTCCCGCGAACACGCCTGCGGCGCCTGCCAGGACTGCGCAGACGAGCATGGCTATCGCCCCTGCGAATACGGTCTCTACGAGGGTGAAGCCCCTCCGCATCAGATGGCCTCCCCCCGCCATGTCCTCGAAAGCCCGTCGCCGCCGGTGGAGACCGAGACCCGGAATGCCCTCTCCAGGAGGATGCCCCCGGCGTCCCTCACCGTGACGCTCCACGTCATGTCCGAGCCCCCGCCGAAGACGTCGAGGACCATGGATCCGCCGCCGCCCTCCGTCGTGAAGGCGTCGGGATCGCCGCCGTCGATGTCGGTGAAGACGAAGCTCCCCGGAACCAGGAGCGAATCCCCCCCCGTCGAGAGCGACGCGACGAGCAGGCCCTCCCCCGAGTCGCCCGCCACGGCGGCCGGAGCCTCGTACAGCCTCCCCTTCCAGGGGTGCCTGAGGTAGGCGCCTCCGGGCAGGAAGCCCTGGAAGCCCGCCCATCCGAGCCTCCTCCAGGTGCGGCTGCCCTGTCCCTCCCAGCAGAAGACCGCGCCCGACGAGAGCCTCGACACGCCCCATGCGACCGGCGCGTGGCCCGGCACGAGGTCGCGGATCGGACCGCCGGTCGACGTGAGATGGGCCGTCACGGCGGTGCGGCCGATCATGACGAGGTCGTTCGAGCCGTCCATGTCGAGGTCGGCCCTCATGACAGCCGTCGGATCCGGGTCGCCCTCGGCGGCGGGAGGGCCTGCGCCCTCGAGGGATATCGAGGCCGCAAGAGCATCGTCGCCCGCCAGCACGGCGCCTGCGAGGGAGGCGACCACCGCCGGGCCCCCGCCCGAATAGGCGGCCAGGGCCGGCACCCCCTCCAGCACGCCCGCCTCCAGCAGCAGGCCCCGATCCTCGAACCCTTCCAGCTCGGGGATCTCGACGCTCGTGACGGTTCCGTCGCGGCCGACGAAGTGCGCGACATGGGGGGCGCCCTCCTCGAGCAGGATGCAGAGGAGTGGGGAGGAGGCTCCGGTGGGTACCGGAGTGACTCCGGGGGAACGGACGCCGACGGTCGCGACCGGCAGCGGTTCCCCGTCCGGACCGGGCTCCAGGAGCGAGACGGACATGCCTTCCGGAACGCCCCGCAGCACGAGGATCCCGCCTCCGGAGGGCAGGACCGGGGAGCCGGAGGGCTGCCCGGCGAACTCCAGCAGCACAGGAGAGGCCTCGGTCCTCCCCGTCAGACGGACACCCGCGGTCAGCGTTCCCGAGGAGATGGAGGCCGCCTCGAGGAGGACGGGGTCGCCCATGTCGCCGGCGAGCCTCATCAGAACCCAGTCCATCGTGCTCTCCGCCAGGAGCTCGGCCTGCGCCGCGGCCTCGATCCTCTCCTGCTCCCTCATCATCCCGTCCAGATAGCCGAGGAGGAGCATGGCCGAGAGCATCACCACGGCACCCGCACCGGTCGCGAGCACCAGTGCTGCGCCCCTCTCACCGGTTCGACCGAGCGATGTCCTGTTCATGCAAAAAAGAACAGCAAGATTCTTGCCGGAATCGAACAGTCATTTATAGCCGATATCGGGCAGCAACAAGCCTGTCAGTCACGGATACGGTGCAGGCCTCTGCACGGCCCGTGCATCCTCCTTCACACCCTCAAGCCATCTCATGTCCTGGAGTACCAACCGCCCTGCCTCTGGACCACCGACCCCGTCATCTCGAGCGCGACCAGCAGAGCCTGCAGGTCCGGGACCCGAGCCCCCGATGCGAGGGCGATCTGGTCGAAGTGCATCGGACCGGCCTCGAGGAGGCGGAGGATGGCTCCGGAGGGGCCGTCCGGCCCGGCGCACGGCGTGCGCGGGGGGCGGGAGGCGATTCCGAGGGCCTCGAGGATGTCGCCGGGGCATGTCGCCATCATGGCCCCTTCGCGGAGGAGCCTGTTGGTTCCCCGCGACCCCGCCCTCGTGATCTCCCCGGGCACCGCGAAGACGTCCCGCCCCTGGTCGAGCGCGGCATCGACGGTGATCATGGTGCCGCTCCTGTCACCCGCCTCTACCACGACGACCGCGAGAGAGAAACCGCTTATGAGCCTGTTCCTCTGGGGGAAGTTCCAGGCATCGGGGGGGGAGCCCGGGCAGTGCTCCGTCACCAGCACGCCGCCGGCCGCTATGTCCCGGGCCAGGCCCGCGTGCTCCGGGGGATAGATGACGTCGAGCCCGCTCCCGAGGACCGCGAGCGTCCGGCCCCCGGCCGCCAGGCAGCTCCTGTGGGCCTCGGCATCGATGCCCCTGGCGAGACCGCTCACGACGCCCACACCGGCGGCGGCTAGCCCCGAGGACAGGGTCCGGGCGACCCCGAGGCCGTACTGCGAGGCTCTCCTGGAGCCGATCACGGCGACGGAGGGCTCCGCGAGGAAGGAGGATAGGCCGCCGCTGTGGAACAGCACGGCGGGAGGGTCGGGGATTCCGGCGAGGATGGCCGGGTAGTCCGGCGCGCCGAAGAAGGTGGCTCCCGCGCCCATGTCGACGAGCCTGGCGGACGCTTCGAGGGCCGTCGAGGGATCGGGGGCGCCCTCCGGCGAGAACCTGCGGAGGGCTTCGAGGGCGGCGCCGGGGGTGCGCCCGGTCAGGAGCCCCCTGAGTCCGGCCCGTCCGACGCCTCTCCAGCAGGAGAGGAGGACGAGGTGCTCGAGGCTCTCTCCCTCAGGCGCCCCACGGCCTGCGTCAGGACATCCAGGAACCTCCGCACCCCCTCTCCCGTGGCCGCGCTGAGCGCGAGCGCCCCCTCGGGCATCACAGAGAGTGTATCCGAGACCTCGCCGGGGGTCAACAGGTCGGACTTCGAGAGGACGATCAGCTCGCCGTCGTGACCGATCCCGCCGTATGCGCCGATCTCGGCCCTCAGTATCCGGAGCTGGGCCTGCGGATCGACCTCCAGGTCGGGCGAGAGGACGAACACGATCACCGCTGTGCGCTCGACGTGCCTGAGGAATCGGAGCCCGAGCCCGGCGCCCCCGGAGGCCCCCTCGATGAGCCCGGGCAGGTCGGCCACGACGAAGTCCGATCCGTCCCCGGTCTTCACGACGCCGAGACCCGGATGGAGCGTCGTGAACGGGTAGTCCCCCGTCCTCGGCCTCGCCCTGGAGATGGCGGCCAGCAGTGTGGACTTGCCGGCGTTCGGCAGCCCCACGAGGCCCGCATCGGCTATCAGCTTCAGATCCAGCACCAGGAGCCTCTCCACCCCCTTCCCGCCCGGAGTCGAGAAGCGGGGGGCCTGCCTGGTGGAGGTGGCGAACCGTGCATTCCCCCTGCCGGGCCTGCCCCCTTCGGCCACGACCAGGGTCTGTCCGGGCTCGGTCAGGTCTCCCAGGCGCTCGCCGGTCTCCCGGTCGGTGACGATCGTGCCGGGCGGGACTCGGAGGACGAGATCCCTGCCGCAGGCTCCGGTGCGGTTCGAGGACCCGCCGGGCCTCCCGGGATCCGCACGGAAGACGGCCGCCCCCCTGAAGTCGAGAAGGGTGGACATGGCCCTGTCGACGCTCAGGATGACGCTCCCCCCCCTCCCGCCGTCGCCGCCGTCGGGCCCGCCCCTGGGCACGAAGGCCTCCCTGCGGAAGGAGACCATCCCGTCGCCGCCCCTGCCGGCGGAGACCCTGATCTCCACCCTGTCCACGAATCTGGATTCCATCGGCCCTTCCTGCGGGACCGCCGCGGCGGGGGGCCGCGGCGGCATTCGCCCGGGAGCATGCCGGAGACTACTCGCTGTATCTCCGGACCCTGTCTATCTTCTCCTCGCACAGTGCTATGGCGTTCCGGGCGGCGGTCACCATCTCCTGGGCCTGGCCGCTGCGGTAGCCCGACACCTGGTTCAGGTAGGAGATGGCGGAGTTCAGTTCCTGGACGGCCGCCTCCCACGTCGGGATGTTGGCCTCGACCAGTTCCGAAACCTGGGCCTTCCTCGTTCCGCTCTGGTAGTAGAACGCCCCTACCATGTAGTTGGCGACGGGGTCGTTCGGATAGGCGCTGCGCAGCCTGGTGAAGACCTGCTGCATCGACCCGTACTGGCCGTTGTCGCGGTAGATCGTCGCCAGCATCATGTAGGCCTGCCTGTCGCCCGTGGCCGAGATGATGCCCTCGAGCCTGTTCACGGCGTCCGTGCTCCTGCCGGCCCTGGCCTCGAGCTGGGCCGTGAAGAGGGCCAGCTGGGTGTTGTCGGGCTGCTCCTCGAGAACGATCCGCGCATTGTCGGCCGCCTCGGAGTGGCGTCCCGTCTCGGAATAGGCGCTGACCAGCTTCAGCCTCAGGTTGGTGAACTCGGGGTGCGACTGCAGGACGGTCTCGAGATGCGGGATCGCGCTCGACCAGTCACCGAGCTCGGCGTAGAGCAGACCCAGTGCGTACCTGGCCTGGAGGTTCTGGGGATTCTGGGCCAGGGCGCTCTCGAAGCTGTTCACGGCCTCCTGGATCATGCCCATGGCGCTGTATGCCGAGGCGAGGCCCACGTAGGCGGCGGCGTTGTCCGGATCGGCCTGGATGGCCTGGTCGAAGTAGATACGGGCCTGCTCGGGCTGGTCGCGCCTCATGTGGACGCTCCCCAGGCCCGAGAGAGCCTGGGAGCTGCCCGGATGGTCGAGCAGGACGCCCTCGTAGATCTCCGCCGCACGATCCACCGAGTCGACGTCGGCCTTCATGTAGATCGCGGCCAGCATCAGCCTGGCTTCCAGGAGGGAGGCATCCACGGCCAGGGCCTGTCTCAGGGAGGAGATCGCCATCGGCCAGTTCTCGATGCTCATGTGGTACTCGGCCATGTCGAGCGAGTTCTGCGCCCTTGCCCCGACCTCCTGGCCGATGGAGGCCACCATCTGGGCGGCGAGCTGGGCGACCATGTCGCCGTTCTTCTGAACCTGGGAGGGCGGGGGGGTCACGGTGTTGCCTGACTGGACTATCCCGATGTTCCACGAGACGCTGAAGAGCCCGCCGCCCGTGTTGGACACGAACCCGTAGACCACGAGGTCGGCATCCGCCATCTGCGCCGCCTGGCATGCTATGTCGGGCGGTATCCCGTACTGGAAGTCGGAGGTGCTGAACCCGAGATCGCAAACCGCGTCCTCGAGGTCGCCCCTGGGCACGAAGACATAGCCCGCGGCATCCTCGAACTCCGACTTGAGCTCGTCGAAGAGCTTGTTGCTGACCCACCTGGCGTCCGAGTCACTGTATCCGAAGGAGACCACGCCGACCCTCACCTCGCCGGTGCCGGCTCCTTCCGAAGCCACTGCCTGGCCGCAGGCAAGGATGGAGAGGCAGAGGCCCAGAATGCCCATTCGTGTCAAGTCATCCTCCTCCCGGGAGAACCTGTGGAGCCTACGCAACATGAACATCGAATATGCCCCCCTGTTCCCTCGCCATCAACCACTACCCGCGAAGCCACGCAAGGTTTCGCCCGGCCGATGCGTCCCGCCTCCAGGAGTGGAACTCCCCGGGTCCGCATGCCGTGCAGCTCCCGCTGGAGATGACCTCCACCGCCAGACCCGCCCCGGCTGCCTGGGCGGCCAGCTCGGCCTGCAGGTCGAGCGCCCCCTCCGGGTGGATGGAGCTGCCGCGCCCGGCGAAGAGATCGCGCACCTCGTCCCCCACGCGATAGCATCTGCTGCAGATGCAGGGGGCGGAGACCGCAGCCAGGGGCGGCTCGGGGAAGCAGGACACCAGGCGGGAGACGACACCGGCCGCCAGCCCCCTCCATCCGGCATGAGCCGCGCCCAGCCAGCCCTCCGAGACCAGGAAGAGGGATGCGCAGTCCGCCAGCCTGAGCCCGGGGAAGCCCGAGCCCCTCCTAACTATCATGCCGTCTGCGGCCTCTCCGCCGGCGGGCTCGAGGACGATCCGCCCCCCGTGGACCTGGTCCAGGAAGACCACGCCGCAGGTCTCTCCCTCCGCAGGCCCGCCGGTGCCCCTGATGCAGAGCCTGCAGCCGCCGGGCAGCACCATGTCCGCCCGTCCTCCCGGCCCCCATGCGACCAGCGGACGGGCCGGCGCCGTCAACGGCCCCGCGCCGTCGAGATGGAGGAGGCGAACTCGAGAGCCTCCCCGGCGGAGGCGTACCTGAAGGCGGGCAGGGACGAGACGATCAGCCTGCCGTAGGAGGAGCGGGAGAGACGCCTGTCGAGGATGACGACGACACCCCTGTCATCCCTGGAGCGGATCAGCCTGCCGACCCCCTGCCTCAGCCGTATCACCGCGGAGGGGAGCATCAGCTCGAAGAAGGAGCTCCCTCCGGAAGCCTCGATCCTCTTCATCCTCGCCAGGGTGTAGGGGTGTCCGGGCGACGGGAAGGGGAGCCTGTCTATGACGAGGGCCTGGAGGATCTCGCCCGGCAGGTCGACCCCCTCCCAGAAGGATGCCGTGCCCATCACGATCCCGCACGGATCGGCCCTGAAGGAGTCCAGGATCCACCTCCTGGTGCTCTCGCCCTGGACGAGGAGCCGGACCCCGGGAAGGGGGGCGCGCCTCGCCTCCTCGACCGCCAGGGTCAGGTTCCTGAAGCTGGTGAACAGGAGCATCGTCCTGCCCCCCAGCTCCGAGGCCAGATCCCTGCCCCATCTCCAGGCGGCCTCCGCGATCGACTGGTGGTCGTCGGGATCGGGCAGCCCCTCGGGGCAGGAGAGGAGCGCCTGGCTGCCGTAGTCGAACGGGCTCCCGAAATCGCAGGTGCCCTCCGGCGAGGTTATCCCGAGCCTTTCGCAGGAGAACCCGAAGTCGCCCCCGACCGCCAGGGTGGCGGATGTGATCACGACGGTCCCGAAGAGCGGGTAGAGCCCCTCCCCCAGTAGGGCGCCCGGGTCGAGGGGAACCGCCCTCAGACGGGGTCTCCCGCCGCCGTTCTCCCTGAAGGTGCACAGATCCCTCTCGCCGGCCTCGATGAATGCCCGAGCCGACTCGGCTATCGAGCGGCAGGCTGCCGAAGGGGCGGCCAGGTCCTCCACCCCGGACATGGAGCCCGCCAGGACGAGGGCCTGCGAGGCGAGATCCTCCATCCGACCTTCCATGGAGCCGGGATCCCACGCCTCCGAATCGACTCCGCCCTCGGTGCCGGTGATCTCCTCGATGGCCGCCTGCATGCCCCGCGCGGAGGCCAGGAGGGCGGCCTTGACCCCGACATCCGCGGAGCTCCACGCTATCCCGTCGAACACCGGCACCATCATGCCCGGGAAGAGCGAGTAGCCGAGGCATTCGGCCGCGGCGTCCTCCAGCCTGTGACCCTCGTCCGCCACCAGGACCCCGGCCTCCGGGAGGACGTCGTCACCCCTGACGGCGGACATCAGCAGGTGGTGGTTCACGATCACGATACCGGCCCTCCTCGCCTCCGCCCTCGCCCTCGTCAGGAAGCAGGCCCCGCGCTTCGGACAGGCCTGGCCGAGGCAGTCCATGGCGTCGGAGCGGATCCTGGCCCACAGTCGGGGATCCGGCTCGTCGTCCAGCTCCTGGACGTCCCCGGTGGATGTCGTGGAGGCCCAGCGTCCGATCCTGTCGTCGAGCCCGAGGTCCAGGCCGGCCTCCAGCTTCCTGGCGCAGAGGTAGTTCCCCCTGCCCTTGAGGACGCTCGACGAGACGGGCGAGCCGAGGTTCCGGAGCACCTCGGGGATGTCCCTGAGGAAGAGCTGGTCCTGGAGGGTCTTCGTCGCAGTGGAGATGATGCACTTCCTGCCCGAGAGAACGGCGGGGACGATGTAGGCCAGGCTCTTTC
Source organism: uncultured bacterium (assembly GCA_964603785.1). Taxonomy (GTDB): domain Bacteria; phylum Fermentibacterota; class Fermentibacteria; order Fermentibacterales; family Fermentibacteraceae; genus CAZRWD01. The sequence continues at coordinate 187,915 of CAZRWD010000001.1, read as the reverse complement.
CAACCCCCGTCCCCGCCTCGAAGAGGTAGCAGCCCCCCGACTCGATGGCCCTGGCGATCCTTGCGGCCATGGCCGTCTGGAGGAGTCTGGGCTGGAAGCCTTCGAGGAGTGGGCGGTCGCGGTTCCCGAAGGCCCCTGTAGTGACATCCTCGAGGGTCACGAGGACGCCCCCGGCCTCGATGGTCGGACATCCCGGAGGTGCAGCCGCATCTCGCGCCTCCCCCGGAACTCGTCCATCCTCAGGCAGTAGGCGATGTCCAGTGGTCCGCGGGAGGGCTGCGGGATCGAGCCGAGGCCGAACCCGATCCCCCTGAGAGCCTTCCCGCCTATCCCCAGCGTGCAGTCCAGGTGCTTCCCGCCGCCGATCCGGCTCCATGAGAGCACCGATGCCCCGCCGGTGATCCAGACGGGCTCCTCGTTCCCCTCCCCGAAGGGCTCGAACCTGCCTATGGCTTCCGCCAGGCCCTCGTGGAGATCATCCGCGGTGAGCCTCCCGTCGAGCAGCACCGGGCTGCCTCCCGTCCCTCCGGGAAGCCTGGCCGCCACCGCGTCGCAGAACCTGTCCGCCAGATCCCCGAGCGACGCCTCGCGGAAGCTGAGTCCGGCGGCCCCGGCATGGCCCCCGAAGCTCTCGAGGAGATCGCTCATCCCGGAAAGGACCTCGCACAGGTTGATTCCGGGGACCCCCCTGGCCGAACCCCTCGCGGAGCCGCTCCCGTCGATGGCGCTGAGGACCACCGGCCTGCCCAGCTCGGAAGAGAGCCTCGAGGCCGCTATCCCGACGACCCCCGGGTGCCAGCCCCTCGAGGCGAGGAAGACCGCCGGACGGAGAGGATCGCGGCCGATCATCGCCGAGGCCTCCTCGAAGACCTTCCTGTCGAGCTGCCGCCTGACGCCGTTCAGGTGCTCCATCTCCCTCGCATGGTCCGAGGCTTCCGCCGCGGTCCCGGCTAGCAGCAGGCCCAGGGCCGGCTCCGCGCTTGCGATCCTCCCGCACGAGTTGAGGCGGGGGCCGATCCTGAAGGAGATGTCGGACCCCGCAGCCTTCGAGATGTCGAACCCGGCGACTCCCGCGAGCTCGCCGACGCCCGGGACCGCTCCGGCCCTGAGCCTGTCCAGGCCGCACCTGGAGATGATCCTGTTGTCGCCCGAGAGGGGCACCACGTCGCAGACGGTACCGATCGCGGCGAGGGCGAGAGCCCTGTCGAAGACCCCCACCCTTCCCGAGCAGTCCTCGAGTGCCCTGGCCAGGAAGAATGCCGTCCCTGCCCCCGAGAGTGACGCCCATGGGAACGAGCCGTCGTGCATGCACGGGTTGACCGTCGCCGATGCCCCCGGGAGCACCGGACCCGGCTCGTGGTGGTCGGTGATCACGGTGGTCACGCCGGCGCTCTCCAGGGCTGCGATCTCGTCGACCGAGCCTATCCCGCAGTCGACCGTCACCAGGGTGCGGCATCCCCTCTCGCGGCAGATCTCCACCGCGCGGCCGGCAAGCCCGTACCCGTCTCCGGCGCGCTCCGGGATGAAGATGGTGTTCGATGCCCCGATGGTGTCGAGGGCGGAGGCGAGGATAGCGGCGGCGGTCATGCCGTCGGCGTCGTAGTCACCCCAGACGAGGATCCGGTCCCCGGCGGCGGCCGAGCGTGTCAGGATCCGCGCCGCCTCCTCCATGCCCGGAACGTCGTTCCAGGGGCTGAGCTCCCCCGGCGAGGGATCGACGAACCGCGCGTGCAGCGAGGGGTCGAGCCCCCTCCTGGAGAGCAGGAGCCTGAGGGGAAGAGGTATGTCGGTCCCCGGGGCGGCATCCGGCGGCGGAGCGTCGGGTCCCTTCGTTCCGTTCCTGGCCATCCAGCGCTTGCTCATCATCTCCAGGGGAGGCAGGGTCGGGCTGTAAGCCGGGTTCTGTGCCTTCCGGAGAAGGCGGCAGCCATCCATCTGGGCCGGCGGTCCCCCGCCGGCTCGAGCGGCCGACCCGGAGGTCAGAGGGAGCGGGCCGCTCCCTGTCCGCTGGGGACTCCCTCCCTATTAGGCCTTGCACCGGGCGGGGCTTGCCCTGCGGACCCGGTTGCCCGGGTCCCGGTGGGCTCTTACCCCACCATTTCACCCTTGCCGCACGGGCGGCGGTATCATTTCTGTGGCGCTTTCCATCCGTCACCGGATCCGGGTGTTACCCGGCGCCCTGCCCTGCGGTGCCCGGACTTTCCTCCCCCCGGGGGGGGCGGCTGCCCGCCCGGCCCTGCCTCATGCGTAAACTAGCTCGATCCGGAACTCCCGGCAACGACATACCGGCCGCAGATGGGGCAGTTGTAGGTCTCGCCCCTGCCGATCTCCACCGCGTTCTGGGGCGGGATGTTGGTGTGGCAGCCCCCGCAGGCCCCCCTCGACAGCAGCACGACGGCGGCGGACTTGCCGGACGCCCTGAGCTGCTCGTACTTCCTTAGGAGCCTGATGTTCACGCGGGGGGCCAGCTCCTCCCGCCGCGCCCCGAGCTCTTCGATCCCGCGGACCAGCTCCTGTTCGCGGCCGTCGAGCATCTGCCTCTTGCGTGCTGCGCGCTCCTCGTACCTGCCGAGCTTCCTCCCGGCCTCCTCCACGGCCTTCCTCGAATCGTCCTCCGCGTAGAGGAGCTCGACGGTCCTGCTGTCGAGCTCGTCGAGCCGCTTCTCCACCCAGGCCATCTGTTCGAGCATGGCCCTGTACTCGGTGTTCGTCTTGAGCGACAGCAGCTTCGTCCTGTACTCGGCGAGCCTCGCCCTCGCCTCCGCCTTCTCCCGTTCGCACTGCGCCTGCGACTCGACGATCCCGGAGAGGGAGGCCTCGACCGCCGAGAACTCCTCCCTGGCACGGGTCACCTCTTCGTCCACGATGCGCCTCTCGCCGGGGATGGCCTCCAGCTCGGCCTTCTCCCTGTCGAGCGCCGAGTCAAGTTCCTGCAGCTCGAACAGCAGGGAGAGAGCCTGATCCATCTGCGCTCCTTCCACTAGACGGAGACGGGGTGTGCCGCGAAGCACACCCCGCCGTTCGCCCCGGCTCTGGTGTCCGGGATCATGCGGTTCCCGGACATACCCGGAGGAATCGCTGGTGGGCGGGACAGGATTCGAACCTGCGACCCCAAACGTGTGAAGCTTGTGCTCTAGCCAACTGAGCTACCCGCCCTCCAAAGCCTGGTGGGCCCACCTGGACTCGAACCAGGGACCGACCGGTTATGAGCCGGTGGCTCTAGCCAACTGAGCTATGGGCCCCTGGAGACCTGCAAAGCTAGCGCAAGCCGGGACGGGGTGTCAAGAACGCGGCCGTGCTCGTTGACCGCCAGCGCCACCATGACCTACATTCGCGTGGCGCCGGAGTGGCGAAACGGCATACGCGGCGGACTCAAAATCCGCTGTCCTCACGGACATGAGGGTTCGATTCCCTCCTCCGGCACATCGCTCATTCCCGCCCCGCGGGAATGAGCCCGCAACAGCACATTCGCCCTGCGACTGTGCGAGTGCGGAACAAATACCGCCCCGCGCATGTGCGAGTGAGGAACAAATCCCGGAACCGCGTGAATGACCCGCCCCGAGGATCGAGGCCGCCGGTCTACGATCTCGATGCGGCGTCGGCGAGATCGTTGATGCTCAGTGGCTTGAATATCACGACGGAGCCCGCGGCCGCATCCTCCGGCAGGTTGCCGGACTCCACCAGGAGGATGGTCCTCGCCGACGGGAAGGCTCTCCCGAGGGAGTCCCTGGCCGCCCGGCAGTCGTCGCTCCACTGGGGGCAGTCGACCACCAGCATGGAGGGCTCGCGGTCCTGCGGCATGAGGCCGAAGACCTCGCCCGGCGAGCCTCCCCGGACGACCTCGAAACCCAGAAGCTGGAGCATCTCCGCGGTCGAGCCCGAGCCGGATCCGAGCAGGGAGACGAGGAGGACGAGGGGGCGGGCAGCGGCTGCGGCGGGCCGTGGCTTCTCCGGCTCGGGCGCCTCCTTCCTCCTGATCCCCTTCGAGGCGGATTCGAACTGGTCGTCCAGGAGGACGGAGATCACGGTCCTGGCGCCTCCTGCGGTGACGGTCGAGGATCGGAGCCGGCAGGAGACCCTTGCGCCGGCGGTGTCGGTGATCTGGGCCTCGGCCACGCCCATCGCCCTGCCCTTCCTCCCGAACTCGACGACCAGGTCGACCCCGGCCTCGGCCAGGGTCCTGCCCATGATCTCCTCCCTGGCGACCCCGAATATGGACAGGCATGCCTCGTTCACCTCGAGCACCCTGCCGCTGGAGGCGTCCGTCACCAGCAGGGCCACCGGCAGGTACCGCAGAAGGGCGTTCTGCCCGTCGTCATCCGATGCGAATGCAACCGGTGGTCTCGCTCCCGAGCCGGTCTGCGGCGCGGCGCTCTCTTCGGCGTCTATGGGGCGCATCGGTGGACCTCCAACCCGTTCGCCCTGATCCTCCGTACCATGCCCATAGAATGCACAAAGGAAAGGGGAAGCGGAACTGCCGTCACGGGACCGGACCCGGATCCCCCGGGGCGGATCCCGCCTGCATCAGCGAGATCATCTGCAGCACGGTCCGCGCTGCAGCCACGGCGGTCTCCCGCGAATCGCTGCGGAGGAAGCCGAGCAGGGACCCCGGAGTGGCGGGTCCGCCGGCGGCGAGCCGCAGGAGGGCGGCGAGGTCGTCGCGATGCAGCGAGTGGGGTTCCCTGGAATGCCGGTCGGCCGCGGCCCGGAGCAGCGCGGGGCCCGGCCTGACGCCCCTCTTCTCCATCACGGTGACCGCCAGTCCGAAGGCGCCGCCCGAGGCCGTCGAGGCGAACCTGCACACGGCCGCCCCGACGCCCCTCCCCGCCGGGCCCGGAATGCCTGCGAGCAGGCGGAGCGCAGGAACCGGGCGGTCGGAGCGGAGGAGCCCGGAGGCGAAGGTCTCCAGCTCGCCGAGCACCTCCCCGGAGAGCGCAGCCGGATTCACCCACGGGAGGGCCTCGACCACGGACTCCACATTGGAATAGGCCTCCATCAGGAGACGGGCGCCTCTGTCGCCGCCGCACGAGGCTGTAGCTCTCCACAGGGCGTCGAACGGTTCGAAGCCAGGTTTCCCCGTCAGGTCCCGGAGCATCGGGAAGGCGTCGGGGTCTCCCCTGACGGCCAGCCCATCCAGGGCCGCCCGCCTCTCCTCCGTGTCGTCCCTGCCGGGACCGCCCGAAGAGGCCCTGTCGCAGAGGATCGACAGGGCATCAGGGGTCCCGAGCCTGCCGCACGCCCTGAGCGCGGCCCTCCTGACCCAGGTGCTCCTGTCCGCGGTAGCCTTCTCGACGAGAATCCTCGCGCCGGGATCGGCAATGAGGGAGAGGGCCTCCACGGCACGGTTCCTGACGTGCGGATTGGGGTCCCCCAGGGCGCAGGCCAGAATCGGGCAGGCATCCGCCATGCCGAGGCGCCCGAGGGAGAGTGCCGCGCTCTTCCTGATCTGCGCCGGCAGCCCCCCGGCGAGCACGGACGAGAGGAAGCCCGACATCCTCCTGTCGCCCGTGATGCCGGCAGCCTCCATCGAAGCCTTCAGGTCGCCGTCGCTCATGGACCCGGACCTCCATGCACGCTCGAGGAACCCCGCCCTCGAGTCCCGCAGGACCTCCGACATGCTCCCGGGGGTCAGATCTCCGTGCAGCCTCTTCTTCTCCATCCCCGCGAGCCCTGCGAGGTCCTCGGCGGTCCCCGCCGCGGATGCGTCGACAACCGCGGTGCAGATGTCGACGAACGGGAAGAACCTGAGCCTGCCGAACCTGTCGAGCGCCTCGATCCCGCCCCTGGCCCTGTCGGCCTCCCCGTAGAAGGCCGTGACCCTCTTCCTGAAGAGGTCCCTGCAGACCGGGAGCCCTCGCTCCAGCGTCTCCCTGGCCCCGGTGCAGACGAAGTCGTCTCCTCCGAGATGGCCCACGAAGCACCCATGGAGGCCGCCCGTCAGCACCTCCGCAAGGGTCCTGATGACGGCATCGCCGCGGGCGAAGCCATAGAAGTCGTTGAAGGGCTTGAAATCCGTTATGTCGACGTATGCCGCGGCCGAACGGCCCTCCATCGCGGCCTGGAGGGCCGCCCTTATCCTGCTGTTACCGGGCAGTCCGGTGAGGGGATTGCGCTCCCTGGACGAGACGACCTCGTCGAAGAGGCGTGAGGCGAGAGCATCCGACAGGTGTCTCCCTATGCCGGCGGGGAGCACCGCCCAGGCGCCCTCCTCGACCCATCTCCCCGCGCCGGACTCGTCCGAGAGCGCGATCCAGGGCAGGCCTGCGGACACCCATGGAGCCAGCGGCCCTTCGGCCTCCTCCGGCTCCACCCCCGCCTCGACGATGCAGGGGCGTCCGGGAGGTCCGCCCTCCCGGACGGGCGAGGGCGGATCGACCGACCCTCCGGGCAGGATCCTGCACGGCGCGCAGGGGTTCTCAGCCAAGCTCCAGCGATCCCGTCCGCATGACCCTCGAGCACCGGACCGGTCCGAGCACCGTGTCGACTATCGAGCCCGGGTCTATGATCCCCTCGGGCTGACCGGAGCCGCCGATGATCGCCCCGGCCGGTGCGCCGGCCCGCCTCAGCTCGTAGAGCACACGCCCCAGGACCGTCCGCCTGTCGAAGTAGGGCATCCCCCCGGTCATCGCCGAGAGGTTCCACTCGCCCTCGTGCCTGAGCACCGAAGACACCTTAAGGCAGCCCCGGAGCACCCTGTCCTCGGGCTCCAGGACAAGCAGGAAGTCGGCGCCCGTCGAGCGGACGAGATCCAGCACGACCTCGCGGGAGGCATCGGGGGTGATGCAGGGGAACTCCTCGAGGCCCCTCATGTGATCGCCCGCGACGGCGGACCCGAGGTTCAGCACCCTCGCGGCCTCCCGGCCGGCTTCGTCACCTTCGCCGTGCAGATAGCTCCTGACCTCCTCCCTGCTCTCGAAGTACCTGGGCGAAGGGGCTCTCCCGGAGACGATCCGCGTGAACAGACCCGATACGGAGGAGACCGGGAACACGAGCACCCGCAGGATGGAGAGCGGAAGGGCCGCCCTGTCGACCAGGCCGTCGCGGAAGGCGAACGCGACCTGCTTGGGCACCGATTCTGCGAAAACCAGCAGGAGGAGTGCCGTCGCCGCCGCCGCAAGGGTCTCGACGAGAGGGTCCCCCGCCCGCGCGGCCAGGGTGGTGGAGATGCTCGAGCAGAGAACGGTGCCGATGTTCGTGCCTACGAGCGTCGTGGTCAGGTAGCTCTCGGGTCTGGACATGAACTTCAGCGCGAGCGCGGCGGAGTGGCTGCCCTCCCTCGCCCTGCCCATGGCGGCGAACCTCCCCGCCGACGAGAAGGCGGTCTCGGAGCCGCCGGAGAAGGCCGCGAGCGCCAGGGCCGCCAGGAAGGCCAGGAAGAGCAGGATCATCCCGTCGGATCCCTCCTCTCGACCGCCAGGGTCCCGAGCCTCGGCCCGTCAGCGGAGATGACGGTTATCCTGATGTCGCGGTAGTCGAGGCTCTCACCCGAGGCGGGTATCCTGCCTGTGACCTCCTCCAGGAGGCCGCCGGCCGTCTCGGCGTAGAGCGGGTCGATGTCGGTGTCCATGAGCCTCTCCAGGGTCTCGATCCGCATCGAGGCGGGTATGACGAATCCGCCCGCCCTGCGGTAGACACCATCGGGAAGGTCCTTCCTGCCCCCGATCGACTGGAAGACGGCGAACTCCATGATGTCCTCGACGGTGATTATGCCCGCCCAGTCCCCGTACTCGTCGAACACGGCGCCGATCCCCGAGCCGCAGGCCCTCAGCTCGTCGAGGACCGAGTCGAGCGGAGCGTTCTCGGGGAAGAAGGGCATCGAATAGACGGGCTGGGGCTGGCCGGGCTCCATGGACAGCAGCTCCACGGCGTCGACCCATCCGGCCACGGTGTCGCCCGGCTCCTCCAGCACGGGTAGCTTCCTGAAGCCGGTCGCCCTGACCTCCTCGAGGACCCGCCCGCGGGTCCAGCCGGTCCGGACGGCGGTCACGGAGAGCCTGGGCATCATCGCCTGCCTGCACTGCTTCTCGCCGAGCGACAGCAGGGCCACGGTGGCGAGCGCCTCCGTGCCCAGGACGCCCTCGCTGTGACCGAGCTCGAGGAGGGACATGATCTCCGTCTCCGACATCCTCCTCTTCTGGGTTCCGCCCCCGGCAAGCCTGACTGCGAGGCTGCCGATCCTCGAGAGGAGGGCCGACAGGGGTGTGGACACGGCGACGACGAGCGAGAGGGGCAGGGACACGGCCGCGGAAACCCTCTCCGGGTGGAGCGCGGCGTAGATCTTGGGGGATATCTCGCCTGCGACGAGCAGGAGGAACGTCATCCCGAGGACGGACACCGCGAAGGCCGCCCCTCCGCGGAGGTGCTCGAGGACCAGGAGGGATGCGATGGAGGCGGCCGAGACGTTCACCAGCGTATTCCCCAGGAGGATCGCCTGCAGAAGCTTCTCGGGCCTGCCGAGCAGCGCGAGCGCGCGGCGGCCCCCGGGGCTTCCCTCCAGCCTCCTCTTCTGCACGGGATCGAGGCTGAACAGGGCCGTCTCGCTCCCGCTGAAGAAGGCGGAGAGGCAGAGGAGCAGGGCCAGAAGGGCTACTTTCAGGAGCGGCCCCCGGAGTCGGGCGGGGCTTCCTGGATCAGGTCCATGTCGAACTGCTGCTCCCAGGTCTTGGAGAAGTAGCCTCGGCTCGAGTAGGTGGGCTCGATCCTCATGCGGATCCTCATCCGCCCGCCCTGCAGGGGGTTGCCCAGCACGTCGGTCCCGTCCCAGTCCAGATCGAAGGCCCCCGCGTCCATCCTGCCGTTGTGAAGCGTGAAGACCGCGCTCCCGTCAGGCGAGAAGACCTGGGCGAGCATGTTTACGGGCTCGAAGAGGACTCCGCCGATGCCGAGCCCCCTGCTCCGAGGCGTGAAGGAGGAGATGCGCATGTCCGCGCCCGCCCAGAAGTACCTCGCCCCCTCCCTCTCGGCTATGAAGAACTGCCCGTATCTCCTCCACAGCGCTATCCCCGTGGGGCGGTCGAACTCGAAGTCCCCCGAGCCGGGAGAGCCGAAGCTCGTGAGATGGTCCAGGTTCCTGTCCAGCTTGTGTATCCTGCACTGCGTGCTGTCCGTGACCCAGACGTTGCCGTAGTAGTCCACGGCGGGCCAGCAGAACACCGATCCGCCGCACTCGTCGAGGCCGGCCTCCGCGGTCACCGCACCGTCCTCGACACGGCGGAGCGAGGTGCCGTCGCCGCAGACGACCACCACGAAGTCGTCGTCATAGTAGTTCCACTGGCCCTCGCCGTACACGGCGACCCCCGTCGGGGCGGGGAGGTCGATCCTGTCGGGCACGCTGTCGGAAGGCGTCTGGTAGATGAAGAGCGCGTTCTGCGCCCGGTCTGTCACGTAGAGCCTCTGCCTGTCCCCCAGCGCGACCCCCCAGGGCTCGACGAGCCCGTCCTCGATGAAGCTCCTGGGCCTCATCCTGGCCCCCCTGCGCTCGAGGACCACGACCCTCCCGTTCCCCGTGTCGGCCACGACCACGAGTCCGGACGGGTCGGCCGCGATCCCCCGGGGGGACGACAGCTGGCTGTCCCCCGGACCCTCGCCTCCGTACAGGCCCAGGGTGTACATGGTGGCGTTGTAGATGACGTGCCCCGAGCCGCTGTTGACCCCGTAGACCGCCAGCTCGTCGTCATCCTCCTCGCCCGGCCGGTTCCACTCCGAGAGCTTAACGCAGGCCAGGCCCTGCGGGTCGTCGAACCTCACAAGGCCGCCGAGGAGCATCGAGAGCTGCTCCGTGCCCGCCCGGTAGATGCCCATGCAGTGCCCGTACGGTGGGTAGACCAGCGTGGACGGCCCCTCGGGCTCGACCGTCCATGCGGCCGTGATTATCAAGAGGAGGGAAATCACCGTGCCAACCTCCTGTATATCCATAGGGACCTGGTGACCTTCTTCACGTATTCGCGCGTCTCCCTGTACGTGATGAGCTCCGTGAAGCCCTCGGGATCGGCCGGGCTGTAGCCCGTCATGTCCCTCCACCTCGAGGCGTTCCCCGGCCCTGCGTTGTACGCGGCCAGTACGAGGGGGATCTCGCCGGAATAGGAGCCCCACTGCCTGTTGATATAGAGCGACCCGTACCTCGCGGAAAGCTCGGGGTCGAAGAAGTCGTCACCCTCCAGGCGGGGCAGTCCGTACCACCTGGCAACGTCGGAGGCGGTCCCCGGCATGAGCTGGATGAGCCCCCTGGCTCCCGCCCCGGAGACCACGCGCCTGTCGAAGGAGCTCTCCTCGCGCATGATGGCGAGGACGAGCGCCGGTTCCAGCGACAGCCCGGACGTGACCCGCAGGGCGAGGTCCAGATAGGGGGCGGGGAACTGCAGCAGGGCCACCGACTCGGGGACCACCCCCGTTCCCGAGTATCTGAGCCTGGAGTCGAACGATCCGCAGAGGAACATCGCCCTCCTGTGCTCGCCCATGAGGCTGAGGGCGGCGATCCGGGATGCCGTGTCCGGGGTGCACGAGCCGTGCAGCATCTCCGCCGCGAGGGAGCCGTATCCCTCCGATACCAGGGCCACTGCCGCGGCGGTGGGTTCGAAGGCGGGAAAGCGGGGGTTCCAGCAGGGCTCGTCCCCCAGGACGGCGCGTGCCCTCAGACCGTAGTACTCCCAGGGGTGGGTCCCCGAGACCTCCTCGAGGAGTGATCTGCCCGCGGGCGTCCCGAAGCCGGCGGTCCTCGCCCTCCAGAACAGCATCTCGTCGTGCCAGAACCCGTAGGGGAAGCTCTCGCAGCCGCTGGCCCAGAGCGAATCGGCCGAGCGGGTCCGGCCTGCTGCGGAGAGGCAGAAGCCTCCGCGCCAGAAGGCGCTCTCGTCGTATGCGCCCTCGCCCCCGGCACGGAGGGATGTGAGATAGGCGCGCGAGGCGTCGTCCCACATGTGCTCCCCGTCGTAGTAGCGGCCTGCGAGGAAGGCGGCCTCGTGGGCGCTGGGATGCCAGGGGAATCCCTCGGAGAAGCGCACGTAGGCCTCCCAGGCCTCCGCCCCCCGCCCCAGGTCGCGCAGGGCCCTCGCCTCGAAGAGCGCCGCCCTCGCGAGGAGGGAGTCCGGGTCGCCCGGCAGCGTGGATCGCGCCGCGGCAAGGAGATCGGCATGGCGGGACAGGGCCCTGAGCAGCGCCAGGGAGGCGCCCCTGCCGGTGACCGAGCCCTCGCCGGCGGCGGTGACCATCTCCGCCAGCGCTGTCGTCATTCCGGCGGCGCCGAGCACATCCGCCACATCCCAGGAGGCGGTCCACCCCGGCCCCCCCCTGGCAAGGAGGAGAAGCGCGGCCTCGGCGGCGGCATCTCCGGGCAGGCGCAGGCAGGCCGCGGCGTAGGATTCGTCGATCGAGCCGCCGGCGGCCATCCTCCGGATCGCGAGCAGCCTGACGGTGTCCGAACGGCCCATGCCGGCGAGCGCGTCGATGCAGTATCGCCATCTCGAGTCGGGCATGAGGATGTCCTTCTCCATCTCGACCGCGAGCCTGTCGGCGGCCTCCGGGAACAGGAGCGCGAGGTCGGCGCATGCCTTGAGCTGATCCGGAGTCAGCGTGCCCGGATCCGTGAGGAGGAGCCTGACGAGGGTCTCGGCCGCGCCGTCGGGCGCGGGGAGCACGCGCGGTCCCTGAACGGCGGAGGCTTCGCCGCCGGCCAGACGGATGGCGAGGTACGGATCGCCCGAAGCCCTCTGCAGAGCCTCCTCGCTCATGCCTCCCAGGTCGAGGAGGCTGATCGCCCATCCATCCAGCGGGATATCCCATGCGGCGGACAGGCTGTCGAGGAGGCGCACGCCGTCTTCCTCGCGGCCGCAGCCGTGGAAGACCCCGACGATGCGGTAGAGGGCCGCGTCACGATCGGCGCCTGCGGTCGAGGCTGCGGCCACCAGTCCGGGAAGCGCGGCCCCGGGACGTCCGCAGAAGACGAGCGAGTCGATCCCGGCGAACCTGCCCGGCATCGGGGCGGACGCATCCGCTGCGGGTTCCTCCCCGGGGACTACGCTGTAGCAGGCGCAGAGCATCAGTAGGAGAGCCAGGCGGGATTGCACGCCGGAGCCCATCAGTGCCTGAAGTGACGGCGCGAGGTGAGTACCATGGCGATATCCGCGGAGTCCGCGGCCTCCCTGACCTCCTCGTCCCTGATCGACCCGCCGGGCTGGACTATCGCGGTGATCCCCGCCGACGCGGCCGCATCCACGAGATCACGGAAGGGTATCAGCCCGTCGCTCGCCAGCGCGGCGCCCCCGGTCTCCAGACCGGCCGCCCGCGCCCTGCGGACGGCCAGATCGAAGCTCTCGATCCTGCTCATCTGGCCTGCCCCGACCCCCAGTGCGCCCGTGCGGTCCGCTATCACAACTGCATTGCTCCTCACCGGCCTGCATATCCTCCAGGCCATCAGCATTGCCTCGGACTCGACGGAGGTGGGCTGTCTGCGCGTCACGCACACGGCATCGGAGAGATCGCCCGCCGCCGGTCCGTCCGCCTCCTGGACGAGGACTCCGCCCCATATGCTCCTGGAGCGGAGGTTCGTCTCCCTTCCCGCGGGCATCTCGAGCGCCCTGAGCTTCCTCCTCGCCCTGAGCCTGTCCAGCGCGTCCGGATCGTACGACGGGGCCAGCACGAGCTCGAGGAAGAGCCCCTTCAGCCTGTCCAGGAGAGCGCAGTCGAACCTGGTGTTCACCGCCAGTATCCCTCCGTAGGGAGAGGCCCGGTCGGCCCTCACCGCGTTCTCGAAGGCCCCGGCCGCGTCCGGGCCGGTCGCGGCTCCGCAGGGATTCCCGTGCTTCACTATCACCACCGACGGAACCGGCATGTCCGTCACGAGGTCCCAGGCGGCGTCGGCATCGAGGTAGTTGTTGTAGCTGAGGCTCTCGCCGTGCAGGAGAGCGGCCGCCGCGAATCCGGTCCTCGGTTCGCGGAAGTGGAGGAAAGCCTTCTGATGGGGGTTCTCCCCGTACCTGAGGACGGGCGCGAGACCTTCCTCGAGGCGCAGCGATATCATCAGGTCGTACGATGAGGTGAGTTCGAAAGTCCTGGCCGCCAGCGCCCTGCGCATGTCCTCCCCGCAGCCGCCGGCTGCGAGGGCCGACGCCACGGCACCGAAGCAGTCGCGCCCCGTGGCGGGTATCACATGGAGCCAGTTCTTGGCGGCCGCACGGGCCATCGCCGGCCCCCCCACGTCTATGAGATCAACAGGGACAGGATCTCCCGGGGTCGTCGCGGGGGTGTCCTCGAACGGGTAGAAGTCCACCGCCACCAGGTCGAAGAGGACCTCTCCCCCGGCCTTCATCCTCTCCCTGTCGGCCCCGGCGGCGAGGATCCCGGCGTGCAGGGAGGGATGGAGGGTCTTGACCCTGCCTCCCAGGATGGACGAGATGCCGGTCAGCTTCTCGGTCGGGACGACCGGGATCCCCAGCGAGGCGACCGCCTCGGCGGTCCCCCCAGAAGCCCAGAGGTTCCAGCCCAGTTGATGCAGGGTGCCTGCGAGCCCGGACAGGGTGTCCTTCCGGTAGCAGCTCAGGAGTGCGTCATTCGCCATGTGCAGCCAACCATCCCCTCGCGTCGAAAGAGGGTATGGGCTCCCTCTTGTGTCTGCTCCTCCCGTGCATCGCGGCGATCCTCCCGGCCGCCTCCGCCGCGAGCGAGCCGGGGGCTTCGAAGAAGCTCCTTATCTCGTCGTACGTGACCCCCATCTCGCCCTCGTCGGTCTGCCCCTCCCAGAGACCCGCGGAAGGAGCCTTGCCGAGGATCCGGCCCGGGACTCCGAGGACGCGGGCGAGTTCGACCACCTCGTCCTTGTAGAGGCCCGCCAGGGGGGCGATGTCGGCAGCGGAATCCCCCCACTTCGTCGAATACCCGACCAGGATCTCCGACAGGTTGCCCGTCCCGACCACCAGCCTGCCTGTCGAGAAGGCGTACAGCACGGTCATCCTGAGCCTCGGCCTGATGTTCGCCAGCGTGAGCCGTGAGGCTCCCGAGAGACCGCATGCGGAGATCATCTCCCCGAACACCCCGTCCAGCCGTACGGTCGTCATCCCGACCCCGAAGGCCTCCGCCGCCAGCGAGGCGTCCGAAGCATCTCCGGGAGAGCTCCCGCAGGGCATGTGAACCGCCATGACGCGCCGTGGTCCGACGGCCATCGCGGAGAGGGCCAGGACCGCCGCCGAGTCCACCCCTCCGCTCAGGCCCAGGACAAGGCCCTCCGCGCCCGCGGACCCGACGGCCAGCCTCATCCATTCCGCGATATCCCCGGCCAGCAGGCTCATCCTGTCAGACATCGGAGCCACCTCTCCCGACGAGCCTGAGGGTGAGCCTCCTCATGCCCGTGTCGATCTCGGCCGCCTCCACCCGGACCGGGGCCCCGGGCCGGAGGGCGCCACCCGGCGGGAGCATGCGGGAGGGTACGAGCCCGTCCAGGGGCAGGCCGGAGAGCCTCACGAAGATGCCGAAATCGGCGGTGCCGCTCACCACCCCGTCGAACACCCCGGCCGGATGCCTCTCGAGGTAGAGCAGGGCCATCATCTCCATCGATGCGCGCTCGGCATCCTCGGCCCTCTGCTCGGCTTCGCTGCAGGCATCGGCCAGGCCCTCGAGATCCTCCGGCTGATCTCCGCCCGCTTCGGAGGCACCCGCGAGAGCCCGGTGGACGACGAGATCCGGGTACCTCCTGATCGGGCTCGTGAAGTGGGCGTAGTTCCGCAGGGCGAGCCCGAAGTGCCCGGAGTCCGTGCCGGAGTAGACGGCCTTCCTGAGCGACCGGAGCACCGCCTCGCGCGCCAGGGGGTAAACGGGGCCGCCCTTCGCGGCTCCGAGTATCCTGGCCACGTCGGTCGAGCGGATCTGTCTCCCGGACGGCGCGGGGAGGCCCAGATCGGAGAGGACCCCCCTGAGCCTGTCCGCTGCCTCGTCGGAAGGTTCGCCGTGCACCCTGTAGAGGGCAGGCAGCTGCATCCAGCCGCACATCTCCGCCACAGCCCTGTTCGCCTCCACCATGAAGTTCTCGATCATCCTGTGGGACTCGTCGTCGGGCTGGCGGTCGAAGCCCTCGGGCCACCCGTCGGGGCCGAAGCGCACCCGGAACTCGTCGCTGCCCAGGTCGAGCGCGCCCCTCGACTCCCTCTCCCTGTCGAGGAGTCCCGACAGCGCGGCCATGTCCACGAGCAGGGGGGTCACACCCCCCGCCCCGACCTCCTCGCCGGACATCCCCGGCAGCGCCTCCTCGTAGGTGAGCCTCGCCATGGAGCGGATCACGGAGTCGACCACCCTGAAGTCGATCCTCCTGCCCGTCCCGTCGTACCTCAGGATGACCGATCTGGTCAGCCTGTCCTCCCCCGGCCTGAGGCTGCATGCACCGCATGACAGCTCCTCGGGCAGCATGGGAAGCACCCTGTCGGGCAGATAGACGCTGGTCCCCCTGATCCGCGCGGCCTCGTCCAGAAGGCTCCCGGCGCGCACGTACGAGGCCACGTCTGCTATATGCACGCCCAGCTCCCAGCCTGAAGGGGTTCTCCTTATCGACACGGCGTCGTCGAAGTCCCTCGCATCGACGGGGTCTATCGTCAGGCAGGGCCATCCGCGAAAATCCTCCCGACCCTCGGTCGTCACCCTCGCGGCGGCGGCCCTGGCGGCCTCCCCGGCCACCTCGTCGGAAAAGCCGGACTCGAGGCCGAGATCCCTCACGAGAGTGTCGATGTGGACCCTCGGCGAGAGGGATTCGCCGACCACCTCCTCGAGGACCACGCCGTTCCCGGCTCCGAAGGGCTCGAACCTCCCCCAGGCTATCATCCCCTGCCTCGGGGTCTCGACGCCCCCCGTGTCCCTGACGGGCAGACCCCTCGGGAGGACGGGGTCGAGGGGGTCCAGCAGCCAGCCGTTGCCGGCTCTCCGGAGGACTCCTCCGGCACCGGGCCGGGTCCTCTCCAGCACCCTCACGATCGAGCCCTCGACCTGGTCGTCCGACCTGCGGGCCGTCCTCCTGGCCAGAACCAGGTCACCGTCCACCGCCCTGCCGAGACCTCCCGGCGGGATGTCCATCCTCTCCCCGCCCGCGGACATCGTACCCCAGCCGGTGGCCCGGACCCTGAGCCGGCCCCTCGAGAGACCCATCGCCTCGGGCAGGGCCAGCCTGCCCTTCCCGGCCCGGACGAGCAGGCCGGCCTCGACCATGTCGTCGAGCAGCCCGCCGATACCCCCGCATCCCGACCCGGCCGAGATCTCCTTCGGTGTGAGCCTCGCATCCGGCCTGACCCGGAAAAGGGACAGGACCGCCTCCCTCGCCGCGGCGGGATCCTCAACGGCCATCGCAGCACCCCCCGGAGACGGTGACGATCCCCCGGGATCCCGTCACCGTCATCGACAGACCCTTGTCCAGGCACCCGACCGCGGCCGCCGCCAGGAGGAGGGAAACCTGCTCCCGCCCCGGCCCGGAGGATGACTGCGGACTCCATTCGAACTCGGCGCATCCCAAGCCATGATGGCCGAGTGATATGCTCCCCATCCCGCACACGTCCAGCAGGAGGGCGGCGAGGACCGTCAGCAGGACGTCCGTGGACGGCGCGTCCCATGGCGGAGGGTCGAGCGCGACGCTCACCGACCTGCCCGCCGCCGACCTGGCGAGTGTCCCCACGGGATCGGGAACGGTCCCGGCCCCTCCGGGCAACGGATCGGCCAGGAGCCCGAGATCCGCGATCCTGTCGCGCATCGCGTCGAGCGCCGCCCTGGCATCCTCCCCCTTTCTCGCGGACGCCTCTCCGGTCCATCCGTACATCGAGGCCAGGTCGAGGTTCCCGGTGACGGTGAAGAGTGCGTTGTTCAGGCCGTGGACGAACATGTGGGCGAGGAGGCCGAGCCGGATCGCGTGGAGCATCCCGCCGCATGTCCAGGGTTCCGGGCGCGCGAGGGATGCGAGGATGCCGCCGGTGCCGTCCCAGCCCTCCTCCAGGACCAGCCACACGCCCCCGGCCGGGCGCGGATGGGGGGAGACGATGACCAGTGGCCCACCCGCGGCGCCTTCCGGGAGGGGCTCTCCCTCCAGCGCGACCGTCACCCCGGCGACGGCCGGCGGGTCGACCCGGACGGCCGGTGCGAACCTCCCGGCTCCCGCGGTGAAGCGCAATGACCGCATCACAACGGGTCCACGGGCGGCCAGGCGGCCTCGCCTCCTCCGGAGCCCGCTACCATCGGCACGAACCTGACATGCTCCCCCGGGAGCTCGACGAAGCCGTCGGCCCTCCTGATTACCGTCACGAGCCTCTGGACGGAGGTTCCCACCGGCAGCACCAGCCTGGCCCCCTCCGCGAGCTGCGCGGGCAGCGCGGGAGGGATGGCGGGCGGGGCGGCCGATACGATTATCCCGTCATAGGGGGCGCAGGGCTCCCAGCCCAGGTACCCGTCGGCGCAGAACACAGAGAAGTCACCCCCGGGGACGACCTCGGACAGGATCGCGAACGCCCCGGCGGCAAGGGCCGGCACTATCTCGAGCGACACGACCTCCAGGCCCATCTCCGCCAGCACCGCCGTCTGGTAGCCGGATCCCGTCCCTATCTCCAGCACCCTCTGGCCCCTCCTGCAGGAGAGCATCTCGATCATGAGGGCCACTATGAAGGGCTGGGAGATCGTCTGGCCATGCCCTATGGGGAGGGGGAAGTCTCCGTATGCGACCTCGGGGGCGCATCCGTCCGGGACGAACAGGTGTCTCGGCACCTTGCCCATAGCGTCGAGGACCGCCCGGCCGCGGATTCCCCTGGCCTCGATCTGCCTCGAGACCATGAGGGTCCGGTACGCTTCCGCGGAGGACTCAGCTGCCACGGCCCCCCCTCCTCTTCTCCTCCCTGGCCCTCCTCCAGATCCTCAGCCTCTCGGCTATTGCGGCCTCCCTGCCCTCCTCCGAGGGGGAGTACAGCTCAGGCTCGCCCAGGGCCTCGGGGAAGTTCGGATGGGTGACTATCCCGTCGGTGGTGTCGTGGGCGTACTGGTATCCTTCGGAGTAGCCGAGGTGCTTCATAAGCGCGGTCGGGGCGTTGCACAGGTGGAGCGGCACGGGGAGGCTGCCGGACTCCCCGGCCAGTGTCCGCGCCCTGCCCCATGCAAGGTAGACCGCGTTGGACCGGGGTGCGGAGGCGAGGTAGCAGACCGCCTCTGCCAGCGCGAGGTCGCCCTCGGGAGAGCCGAGGAACATCCAGCTGTCCGCTGCGCGCATCGCTACCGTGAGCGCGCCGGGGTCCGCCAGCCCGACATCCTCGGTCGCGAACCTGATGAGCCTCCTCGCGATGTACCGCGGGTCCTCCCCCGACACGATCATCCTCGCCAGCCAGTAGAGGGAGGCGTCCGCGTCGCCCGACCTCAGGGACTTGTGGAGGGCGCTGATCAGGTTGTAGTGCTCCTCGCCTCCCTTGTCATACCTCAGGAGGGCCCTCTCCAGGAGCTCCGCGGTCGCCGGGGCGCCGAGCAGGCCTCCGCCGGCCGTCCCCGCGGCCAGCTCGAGCATGTTGAGGGCCCGCCTCGCGTCCCCGTCCGAGGCCCCCGCTATCACGGCCAGGGCTTCGGGGGCGAACTGCGCGGAGAACCTGGACGAGTACTCCTCGCTGGAGACCGCCCGGGTGAGCAGGGAGAGCAGATCGTCCTCACCCAGGGGATCCAGCACGTATACCGCGCACCTGCTGAGAAGGGGGGGGATGATCTCGAAGGAGGGGTTCTCGGTGGTCGCGCCCACCAGCCTGACGGTGCCGTTCTCGACATGGGGCAGGAAGGCGTCCTGCTGGGCCTTGTTGAACCTGTGGATCTCGTCCACGAACAGCAGGGTCCCTCCGCCGCCCTCCCTGCGGAGCGCGGCCTCCTCGACTATCGCCCGGACGAGCTGTACCCCGCCGGTCACCGCGCTGAACCGCACGAAGTGCTCTCCGGTGAAGCCGGCCACGAGCAGGGCGAGGGTGGTCTTGCCCGTTCCCGGTGGGCCCCAGAGGATGAACGAGCCGAGAGCGTCAGCCTCCAGAGCCCTGCGGAAGGGGGCCCCTGGGGACAGCAGGTGCCGCTGCCCCGCGACCCCGTCCAGATCACGGGGCCTGAGGGCCTCGGCGAGAGGCGGGGCGGTCGGGCGGTTTCCGGACATGGGGGGAATATAGGCGCTGCAGTGGAGCGAGTCCGGCGCCGTCCCGCTTGTCACTTAACAATCGATTAGCTAATAATTGAAGGTTTCCTACGGATCCGATGGGGGATCGGACTTCGTCGACGGGAAACGAATCACAGAGAGGGGAATCATGAGATCGATCATCCTCCTTGCAGCACTTTCGGTCGCGGCATGGTCCGGCGTTGCCGAAGACATGCCCGGCGGCGTGGTCTACGGCGAATCCTACGGACAGGTCTTCTCCGAGGACCTGCCGATAGCGACCGACCCCACCTCGGGCGATGTGACCGTCTACACCCCCATCGAGAACATCCTGCCGAGGACCGAGCCCATCTACGTACCCACGGGCGACGGCTTCGACTGGGGCACCGACCGCGCGGTCACGACAAAGACCATCGGCTCCGGGTTAGACTGGGACTGTGACGAGCTCACGGGCGACCTGTACTGCTGCTTCGACACCTGGCACACCACCAACGACAGCCTGCTGGTCTACCGCTCGACCGACGGCGGCGTCACCTGGAGCCAGTTCACGCTCATGACCAACTCAGACGGCGCGATAACCAGCTCCAGGATAAGGGTCGCCCGCACGGGCGGCGTGACCTGGATCTGCTTCATGGGGCTCTATGACGAGCCCTCCGGCAGCGACGCCCTCTGGCTGCGCAGGATACAGTCCAACGGTTCCGGCCCGGTGTTCGAGCAGGTTGACGACGACGTCGTCTATTTCGACCTCGACGCCGACGTGGGCGCCACTGCCTACCTCCACTGCACCTTCGTGCCCGATGCGACCGACTACGACATCTACTATGCCCGCAACGCCATGACGGGCGCCGGCTGGGTCGACAGCGAGCTTCTGTTCGCCGATCCCGAGCTGTCCTATCCGCACCCCGAGATAGCTGCCGGCACCGGCGGAGACGTGGCCGTTACCTACATCGACACCCGGTTCACCACCAACGACGAGGTAAGGGTCAAGCGCTCAACCGACGGCGGCGTCGTCTGGCTCAGCTCCCAGCAGGTGAGCAACAACTCGGGCGGATACCCCCTCAACGGCTGCGACATCTGCTACTCCCGCGCGGCCACCCCTCTGGGCTGGATCTTCGTCGTGTTCGAGACCGGCCCCGGCGACAACCTCGGCTGGTACCACACCGCCGACGGCGGCGCCACCTGGAACTACGGCGGCGTCCTCGGCACGGGCACCGACGAGAACCTGCCGAGCCTCAGGGGCAGTAAGAGCAGCGGCTCCATCACAGTCGCCTACAACGCGGACCCCGGCGACATGACCTACTTCTCCTGGGCCAGTACCAGCACGCCCACCAGCTTCTCCACGCCGGTCCAGATCAACGATGCCCCCGCCACGGGCATCTGGAGGCCGATGGCCGGCTGGTCGTCCAACATGTCGGCCATCGCCTACTCCCGCAGCGGCGGCGTCGGCGTGTACTATGACGCCTTCAACTTCACGGGCGTCGAGGACGGAACGGGTCCGGCCACGATCACGATCCAGACCAGCCCCAATCCCTTCTCGGGCCAGGCCCAGATCGACTTCTCGATCACCGAGCCCTCCGCCGTCAGCCTTCAGATCTTCAGTCTCGACGGCAGGATCGTCAGCACCATCGCCGACGGCCAGGCCTTCCAGGCCGGCAGCCACTCGATGGTCTGGGACGGTGCAGGGTCCGACGGGGCCCCCGTTCCCGCTGGCGTCTACCTCTGCAGGCTGAGCGCCTCCGGCGTCGAGGCCACGCACAGGATGGTCGTAGTCCGCTAGCGTTCGCGCCGGCGGGCCGACGAGGCCTGATGGAGCCCCCCGTCCGCGGGTCCGCGGGCGGGGGGCTCCCCGCATGACCCCTTCGGGTTTGAAATCGTTGACTTACGCTTCACAAGTCGCTGCAGTAAAACGATGTGTAAAATGCGATGCACGCCTTCTGCGCATCGTAGCCTTTTCCTCTCGAACAGAGGATCCTCGTCATGACCGGCAGCCCATGGACGGCTTCCGTGCGTCAGGCAGGCGGCTGACTCCATTCAGCCCCCGGATGCCGCGGTACGGGTGGACGCCCATGGCTGGTACCCCGTGGGGTCGCCGATGTGCGTGGATCATCAGCTGCCGAATGCGGCCGCTCCCCGTACCGGGCTCGAGGTGCGGGAGATCGAGCATGCAGGAGTGCCGGGCTTCCGGAGGAGGCGGATCACGCGGAGTGCCGGACACCCCGATGACCGCCACATGAAGGAAGGGGCCCGGCACCGCGCGGTGCCGGGCCCCCGGGAACCTAATCGTGCCGTTACTGCTGCTGGCCCTGCATCTGCGCCTGGGCCTGGGCGATCATCATCTGCACCATGGGGGCTATGTCTATCACCTGGGAGGGGGCCTCCGGCATGAGGTCGACGGCACCGGATTCCCCGAACCCGCGGACCTCGACGAAATGCTCCTCGCCCTCCTCCATGCTCTTCACCCTGGCCATGCCGAACGGGAGGATCGGGAGGTCGGAGCTGAAGAATATCTCGGCCTCGATCTCGGGACCGGCGGCCATGAAGCGGGAGCCTTCCACCTGCTCGCCGGCGATGGTCATGGTGGTGGCCTCTCCGGTGAACTCGTACTCGGCGAGCTTGGCCGCGATGCTGTCGGCCATGTTCTCGTCGACCGGCCCCTCCATGTTCATCTGGAACCCGCTCTGCAGCTGCTCGATGAAGGCCGGGTCGGTCAGTACGGGCTCGAGAACGCCGGGGACGTTGCTGAGGTCGTAGGCCATGACCATGCCCTGCTGGCTGATCTTGACCATCTTGAGGGCGGAGAGGAGGCCCATGAAGTTCTGGATGTTCTCCTCGCTCGTCATCATCGCGGACGGGTCGCCGCCGGGCATCTGCTCCTCCATGTAGGCGGCGGGATCCTCGAAGAACTCGTTGGCGGCCTCGGAGTAGACCTCCATGGCTGCCTCGAGGCCCTCGGGGCTGACGAGGATCTGGAAGGCCTCGCCCTCCGCCTCGAACTGGAGCCAGTAGCAGTCCTCGCCCTGGAAGGCCTCCTGGCGGACGACCGAGATCTTCATCTCCCCGGGCTCCTGGTCGACGCCGTAGCTGATCCACTGGCCGACCTCGAGGGGCATGGCGTCGAGCGCAACCTCGACCTCGCCCGGCTGGACTTCCTCCCCGCCGTTCCCGGCCCCGTCGCCTGCACCGCCGGCAGCCTCCTCGCCGGGCTGCTCGCCGCAGCCGGGAAGCAGGAACAGCGTCCCGAGAACGGCCAGCACGAGTAGCTTCCTCATCCTTGTCCACCTTTCGTGTGGTGAGAACCGCCCGTCCGGCGGTTATGGGCATACCGGGCAGCAATATGAACCCCGGTCACCCTCACGGTCAAAGGCGCCTACTCCGAATCGACCCGAATGACGGAGCGGACTGGGCATCCGGCCTCCTCGAGCCTCTTCCGGCCTCCGAGGAACTCGAGGTTCACTATGAAGCCGGCCCCGGCCACCGTTCCCCCGTCCCTCTCCAGGAGGTGCTTCGCCGCGAGAGCCGACCCACCCGTCGCCACGAGGTCGTCGACTACGAAGACCCGGCCGCCTTCGGGCACGGAGCCCCTGTGCATCTCCACCCTCGCGCTGCCGTACTCGAGGTCGTAGTCCTCTCCGATCTTCTCGGCCGGCAGCTTCCCGGGCTTGCGGACGAGGATGAGGGGCAGGCCCCTCCTCTCGGCGAGAACGGCCCCGAACACGAAACCCCGCGATTCGATGCATGCCACTGCATCGTAGGAGATGTCCGAGGCCTCCCCCTCCAGGAGGTCGACCGCGTCACCCAGGGCACCGGGGCTGGTCAGCAGTGTCGTGATGTCCTTGAAGACCACGGGGGGATGCGGGAAGTCGGGCACGTTCCTTATCAGCCTCTCGAGGGACCGGGCATCCGTCATGACCTGCTCCTTTTCAGATGCGACAGCGCATCCATCGCCTCCTCGGGGGTCTCCACCGGGATCACCCCCGGGATTGCCGACCACGAGCCGAAGGCTATCACCGGCCTTCCGGCGTCGAGCGCGAACGCGACCTCGGAGAGGGTGCCGTAGCGCCCGCCCACCGCCATCAGCGCGAACCCGGCGAGGGCCGCGATCCTGTTCCTGGCGGAGCCCATCCCGGTGGGCAGGGCCAGCTTCACATGAGGATTGGCCGACGAGGGATCGCCGCCCGGAAGGATCCCGATGGTCATCCCGCCGGCGGAGGCCGCTCCGCGGCATGCAGCCTCCATCACGCCGCCGCCTCCGCCGCATGCGACCGCGTATCCCGCGGAGGCCAGCAGGGTCCCGAGGTGCTCGGCGAAGACCAGCTCTGAAGGTGGAGCTTCCGACGAGCCTGCCACGGATACGATGCCAAGGAAGTCGGGCATTGCGCCTCCCCGTGACTCAGGGATGGAACTGTTCGCGGGAATGGGTGGTCGGGGCGAGAGGATTTGAACCTCCGACCTCCTGGTCCCGAACCAGGCGCGCTAACCGGTCTGCGCTACGCCCCGACGGAATCGCAAATGTACCCTCCGGCGGGACGAAGGGTCAACTGCCCACGAGGAAGCGGACCCCTGCCAGGGCGCCCGTCATGATCAGGGTCACCAGGGCTCCCGCGACCGCTACTCCGAGGGCCACGGCGGGGATGGAGAGCCTCGGAGGAATGGAGAAGAGGTAGGCCGCCACACAGCCGGTCCATGCCCCGGTCATGGGGAGGGGTATCGCCACGAAGACCGCGAGTCCGAGCGCCTCGTACTTCTCGATGTTCCTCCCGGCCCTCCTCCTGGCCCGCTCGAACAGGCGCTCGAAGAACCTCTCGAAGATGCGCCACCGGGACAGGAACCTGCTGACGGGGCCGAGGAGCCAGGTCACCAGCGGCACGGGGATCAGGTTCCCGGCCACTGCGAGCATGTACACCTTCCACCAGGGCCATTCCGGCCAGCTCAGGAACGCGATGGGGATGCTCGCCCGGAGCTCCGTGAGGGGAACCGCCGAGAGGAGAAGCATCCTGGCCCAGTCGGGCAGCCATGCCGTATGGACGAGGAGCCACTCACCCATTCGACCCGTATCTGCCGGTCAGCGGCACGAAGGTGCAGGGGAATGAGAGTCCGGTTTCACCGACGACCCCGCCGGTCTTCCTCCATACCCTGAACTCCTGCCCGGCGGCGGTTATCGACGGGGCGCCCAGCCTGCCGCCCTCGGCGAGCTGGTCGAAGACCTCCGGCCGGATCGCCGCTGTCGATGCGCTGAAGACGATGAGGTCGTACGGCGCATTCTCCGGCAGCCCGCCGCCTCCGTCACCGTAGTGGATCCTGACGTTGGACGCCCCGAGGCCCTGGAGGAGGCGCCTGGAACTGTGCACGAGGTCGAGCATGGTCTCGATTCCGTGGACCCTCCCGCAGAGCCTGGCGGCCACGGCCGCGAAGTAGCCGCTCCCGCTTCCTATCTCGAGCATGGTGTCGGTCGGCCGGGGATCGAGGACCGAGAGGCAGGCGAGCACGGTGGAGGGCTGGCTCAGGGTCTGCCCCCTCCCGATGGGGAGGGCGCAGTCGGAGTACGCGCGATGCCAGAGCGGCTTCTCGACGAAGATGTGTCTGGGGACCTCGGCCATCGCGGCAAGGACCGGGCTCGAGGGGGGCACGGGACAGACGGAGGCGAGCCTCTGCACCATCTCCCTGCGGGGCTTCTGGTAGTCGCTCACGCAAGGTACCCCCATCGGGAGAGCCGTGTAACCCTGGAAGTGACAAGCTGGTCGGGGCGACTGGATTCGAACCAGCGACCCCTTGAACCCCATTCAAGTGCGCTACCGGACTGCGCCACGCCCCGACCGGCCGGAAACTCTACGTCGAAACAGCGCTGCCGTCAACTTCCATCGGATCTCTCGAGAGCGCTGCCAGGATGTCCCTGATCTCGCTGCAGACCTCCTGCAGGACGGGATCCGGATCCTGCGCGACCCCGGGGAGCTCCAGCTCCATCTGCTCCTCCGCCCCGGCGTGGCGGAGCTCCTCGATCTTCTGCCTGGCGCCGTCGACGGTGAAGCGCTCGTCGTACAGGAGCCTGCGGATGAGCCTTATGAGCTCGAGGTCCCTGGGTCTGTAGACCCTGTTGCCGGCCTGGTTCTTGGAGGGGCGCAGCATGGGGAAGGCGGTCTCCCAGTAGCGCAGGACGTGCGGCTTCAGGTCGGTCATCTCGCAGACTTCGCTTATCGAGTAGTAGAGCCGCTCACTTTCTCTTGGCACCGGTCTTCCCGCCCTTCCCGCCCCCGGCGGGCTTCGAAAGCGAGTCCCTCAGCCTGTTGACGAACCGCCTGAGGGGCGGCAGATCCTTCTCCATCTCCCTGGCGACCTCGGCAAGGCCCCGCTTGGCCCTCTCGTTGTCCTCGTTCCAGGAAAGAGCATCCCTCAGGGCGTCCCTGGCCTTCGCCCACTGCCGGCCCTTCATGTAGGCCTCGCCGAGGAGCACATGGTTGTCCGAATTGAAGTACTCGACCTCGCAGGCGACCTGGAGATGCTCCGCAGCCTCCCTGAACCTCAGCTTGCCCAGCGCCGTCCTCGCAAGGGCCCTGCGCAGCGCAGGCTGGCGGGGATAGGCGGGGATCAGACGCTGGAGCATGTCGGAGGCGGCCCAGAAGTTCCCCTGCTCGCACAGCCTGTCGGACTGTCTGATGGCGCGCTTGACCTTGTCGTCGAGCCGCTGGGCGGCCCCGGCTCTGGGCTCCTCCCGGGCCGTCGCGGGGGCCGCGGTCGCCTTCGTGGTGGAGGTCTTCATGTCGACCTGCTTCACGAAGGGGGCCTCGCCTAGCTCCTTGTCGTACTCCTTGCGCGCTACCGGGGAGCCGAGGGTCTGATAGGCCTCGTTGATGAGCATGAAGCGGGCGGTGGCCTCCTCGCCGCCGCCCGCTATGTCCGGATGCAGTCTTCTCGCCAGATCGAAGTACGCCTGCTCTATGTCCTCCTTCGACGCGTCGCGGGATACGCCGAGGATCCTGTAATAGTCGTGTATCGCCTCGGAGGAGGGCTCCACGGGCTACCTCAGTACCGTGAACCTGCTCTCGGCGGCCCCTCCCGGCGCTGTCGCGCTCAGCACGTACACTCCCGGCGGGAGGTCGGCGACGGGGACCTGGAGGATGTTCTCGCCCTCCCTCAGACCCGTGGCTGAGATGTCCGCCACCACCCTGCCGGCCATGTCGAGCACGCGGACGGTGGCATCACCGGCCTGGGGCATGGTGACGGCCACCGAGGCCGACGCCGAGGCCGGGTTCGGCCAGGCGCGCCCTATGGCGAAGCCGCCGGGCAGCGCAGCACCCTGCTCCTCCTCGATGCCGACGAAACCGGGGGCCACCATGCAGAGCCAGATGTTCATGTAGCGGCAGTCCGCACAGACCTCGGCGATGAGCGAGCTGTCGCTCTGGCCGCCCCAGAAACCGTTGTCGCCGGTCTCCGGCGTAAAGGCCATCATCTTGGGATGGCCCGACCCGGCATAGCTCCAGTCGACGCCGTCACCGTTGGCGTTGTAGCCCAGGACGTCGCCGCACTGGCCGTGGTCGTAGCCGTTGTACTGGGTCATCGCGGTGCTCCAGGCCGCGTAGGTGGTCTCGTCGGGAGTGTTGCTGTTGTTGTAGCCGTAGGGCCTGAGGAGGTACCCGCCGTAGGAGTGGTAGTGCAGCCCGGCCACAGGGTCGATCAGGTTGATGAAGTTCTGCACGGCCTGGGTCTCCGGCTCGCTGGCGGCGCTCGGGCCGCGATATGTGTCGGAGTAGGGATCGGGGCTGGAGCCGGAGTCGTCGTAACCCCACATGTAGGCGAAGTTGCGGTTTAGATCGACGCCGTCGGGCGGGCTCTGGTTCTTCCGGATCATGCCGCCGGAGGGGTTGCAGTTGAGTATGTAGCTGTCGACGTTCACGATGGGGAGGAGGTAGACGCGCGTGTTGTCCAGGATCCAGGTGGCCATCGTGTCGCTGCCGTAGTTGGTGGCCAGCCAGTTGGCGAAGTCGATCAGCACCGACGTGCCCATGGGCTCGCGCGCGTGGACCAGCGCGGTGAAGAGCAGGGCGGGCTTGTAGGCGGGGCCCGAGTTGCTTGTCATGAGGACCATGTTGATCGCTCGGCCCTGGTAGGTCGTGCCTATGGAGACCGGGGTGTCGGCGATGTCGGGGTGGGCGACGGCGAATGTCGCCCAGAAGGCGTTGTTCTCCTCCCAGCTGTAGTAGTAGCCGGCATTCCCGCGGTTCTCGTCGAGGAGCATGCCCATCTCCTCGGGCAGAACCTCGGTGCGGGGCGAGTAGAGGAGGGCCCTGTCCAGCTCGCGCTCGGAAAGGCAGATGTCTATCCATCCCTCCCTGGCGTTGCTGCAGGCGATGTCCACCCCGTCCTCCAGCAGGGCCTGAACCGTCGACGGCGAGGTGTCGTAGAGCCGGACGAGCCTGTCGGCGGCCGCCGGCAGAGTCATCAGGATGGCAATCGCTACAAGGGCAATTCTCATGTCCCGCCTCCGTTATTGACTTCCCGCGTGCAAAATGCTAGTTTCCGCGCTCAATAGCGGAACACACGCGGTGGTCGGTGGTTCCCGCCCACCTCGATCTCGTATACTGTGAAAGGAGTCAACCCTTGGCAAGGAGTGCCTCGTCCGCAAAAAGCCTCCGCAGCGACCTCAGGAAGCGCCTTCACAACCACAGCAGCCTGAGGGAGCTCAGGACCGCCATGCGCCGCGTCCGCGAAGCCTCCACCCCCGAGGAGGGCGCCGAGGCGATGAGACATGCCCAGAAGCTCCTCGACCGCGCCGGGCGCAGGCGCCTCGTCCATCCCAACAAGGCCGACAGGCTGAAGAGCAGGCTGAGCGCAAGGCTGAAGCAGCAGGGCCAGGCCTAGCGGAGGGGGCTCTCAGGCCCTCTCTATCCTGCTGGTGCCGTCCGGTAGGTCCCTGACCTCGAAGCCCGCCTCCGAGAGACGCCGCCTCATCGCATCCGCCTCGGCATAGAGGCGGTTTGTCCGAAGCACCGACCTGTGCTCCGCAAGCATCTCCAGGAGCAGGGCGGTGGCGTTGCCGCAATCCGTCCCCGATCCGGTGTCCAGCCCCAGGACATCCCCGGCCAGATGGCGGAGGCAGGATGCGAGGACTCCCCTGTCCCCGGCGTCCAGCCCCGAATCCAGCATCTGGTTGGCCCTCCGAGTGAAGTCGAAGAGCGCGGCCACGGCGCCCGGAGTGTCGAGATCGTCGTCCATCGAGGATCCGAATGCGGCGGCCGTGCCGGCCGCCAGCTCCGAAGCCGCTCCGCCCGGGAGCGTGGAGGGCCGGCCGTCGGAGCCGCCCAGCCTGGCACCCAGCTCCCTCAGCCTGTCCATCGCGCTCTTCGCCGACGACAGGCCCTCGTCCGAGAAGTCGAGCGGGCTCCTGTAGTGGCTGCGGAGGATGTAGAGCCTCACGGTCATGGCCTCGTGGCGCTCGAAGATCTGCTTCAGCGACCGGGCGTTGCCCAGGCTCTTCCCCATCTTCTGCCCGTCGACGGTGACCATGTTGTTGTGCAGCCAGAACCTGGCGAACGGCTTCCCGGTGGCCGCCTCGCTCTGGGCGATCTCGGACTCGTGGTGCGGGAAGATGTTCTCGAGGCCTCCCCCATGGATGTCGATGGTCTCGCCGAGATATCGCATGGCCATGGCCGAGCACTCGAGGTGCCAGCCGGGGTACCCCCATCCCCATGGGGATCTCCACCTGAGGATGTGCCCTTCGTCGGCCCTCTTCCACAGGGCGAAGTCCCTCGGATCGCGCTTGTCCTCCTGGACCTCCACCCTGGAGCCGGGCATCAGTTCGTCCGGCCTGCGGCCGGACAGCCTCCCGTACGAGGGCCAGGACGACACCGAGAAGTAGACGCTCCCCTCCTTCTCGTAGGCATGGCCCCTCTCGAGGAGCCTGCTGACGATCTCGAGCTGCTCCGGGATGTGCCCCGACGCCCGTGGGGAGATGTCGGGCCTGAGATTGCCCAGCGAGTCCATGTCCTCGAAGAAGGACCTGGTGTACCGCTCGACCAGCTCCATCGGCTCGACGCGCTCCAGCATCGCCTGCTTCTGGACCTTGTCCTCCCCGGACTCGGAGTTGTCCGTCAGGTGTCCCACGTCGGTGATGTTCTGTACGTAGCGCACCCGCAGCCCCCCGGCACGCATCCACCTGACAAGCACGTCGAAGGAGACGTAGCTCTTCGCGTGGCCCAGGTGGCTGTCGCCGTAGACGGTCGGGCCGCAGACGTATACCCCTGCGGCAGGAGGGGCCAGCGGGACGAACTCCTCCTTCGAGCGCGAGAGCGAGTTGTAGAGCCTCATCCCGTCACATCCCGCCGAAGTAGTCGATCGTCATGGCCCGCCTGACCATCCCGAGGGTCTCCGCGGCCTCGGCGCACGCTTTTCGCGTGCCCTCCAGCAGGATCTCCTCGACCGCCCCGGGCCTGTCGTACTCCGCCCGCCTGTCCCTCATGGGGCCCAGAAGGGCTTCGAGGACTTCCAGCAGCCTCTTCTTGCAGGCGACGCACCCAGTTGTCCCGGCCCTGCAGGACTCCTCGACCGAGGGGGCCTCACCGGAGTTGAAGGCCCTCTGGTAGGCGAAGATGGTGCAGATCTCGGGATGCCCCGGATCGGTGCGGTGGATCCTCGCGGGATCGGTCACCGCCGACATGACCTTCTCTCGCAGCACGTCCGGCGGATCCGAGAGGTAGATGCAGTTCCCGAGCGACTTGGACATCTTGTTCGCTCCGTCCAGGCCGACCAGCCGGGGGATCCTGCTCACCAGGCCCTCGGGCTCGGGGAACACCTCCCCGTAGAGCTCGTTGAACCTCCTGGCGACGAACCGCGTCATCTCGACATGGGGGAGCTGGTCCTCCCCGACCGGGACCAGGTCGGCCCTGCAGAAGAGGATGTCCGCCGCCTGGCTGACAGGATACCCGAGGAATCCGTAGGTCATGTCGGTATAGCCGTAGGCGGCCGCCTCCGTCTTGATAGTGGGGTTGTGCCTGAGCCTGTTCACGGTCACGAGCATCGAGAAGAAGACGGTCAGCTCGGCTATGCCCGGCACCAGGCTCTGCACGAAGAGGACCGACCTGCCGGGGTCCAGCCCTGCGGCGAGGTTGTCCAGGGCCACCGCCCGCACGTCGGCCGACAGGCGCCCCGGCCTGTCGAAGTTGGTGGTGAGGGCCTGGATGTCTGCTATGATGATGAAGGTGTCGTACTCCTCCTGGAGCGCCACCCTGTTGACCAGCGACCCGGCGAAGTGCCCGAGATGCAGCGGCCCGGTCGGCCTGTCACCGGTCAGTATGCGCTTCTTCATCTCCCCTCCCGGGTGCCGTTCTCGACTATCACCGTATCGTCCCCGCCCCTGAAGCCCGACAGGTCGATCTCCCCCCGGCGGGTCTCCAGTATGCCGTGGACCCCGTCCACGAGGTTCCTGAGCCTGGGGCAGAGCCTGGCATAGTCGGAGAGGTATCTCATCGTCCTCGGGAGGCTGGAGAGGTAGTCCGTCCTCTCGAAGGCCCTGTACTGGTATGCGAATGTCCCGGCGGCCTTGAGGTTGCGCTGACAGGCGCAGGCGGCGACGCGGAACATGTTCGATCTCCCCGTCGACTGGATGAACCTCCTCGAGAGCTGCTCCCACACATCCCCGATGTCCCTGTACCCGTCCCTGAGGAGGCTCGAGAGGTCGTATTCAGGCGGGCCGAATCTCGCGTCCTGCCAGTCGACCATGACGACCCTTCCTCCTGCGCCCACCGACATGAGGTTCGCGCTGTGGTAGTCCCTGTGGGTGAAGACCCTCGGCCCGTCGGCGGCCAGGGTGCACAGCTCCCTGAAGTGCTCCTGGAGGATCCCGACCTCCTCGGCGGGGACGGCGAGCAGCCTGAAGAACAGGTGCTCGAGCGTGTGATCGAGTTCGGCCATGAAGAAGCTGGCCGTGAAGTGGCGCTTCCCCGCTATGGAGTCGGAGCATGCCGACGGCGTGAGATCCCTCTGCATGCGCTCGAGGAGCTCGAGCGCGTCCTCCAGGGACTTCGCGAAGGCGCTCCCCGGCAGGTCCAGGAGGCGCCTGTCGCCCAGGTCCTCCATCACGGCCCACCCTGCGGGTACGTCGGCGTGGACGATGGCCGGCACAGGGAACCCCCTCGAGGAGAGGAGCTGGTTGATGTCCACCCAGGAGTCCATCGGGATCCTGCCGCTGTCCATGGCGACGAAGCTGTCGTAGCGTGTGCGGACGCGGAAGAAGGCCCTCCTCGAGGCGTCCGTGGCCAGGGGCACGAACTCCTCCACGTCACCGCCCACCCTCACGCGGACCCAGTCCTCGAAGAGGTCAGCCTCGGGCACAGCCGCACACCTCCGTGAACCAGGGCAGCACTTCCCTCACGGACCCGGCCCCGGCCAGTCTAGATCCCTCGAGCATTACCGAATCGGCGAGAACCGATCCGGCGGTCACCTCGCAGCATGGTCCAACATACCAGCTGCCCTCGAGAGCGGCACCCTCCTCGATCCTCGCGTCCGGGTGCACGAAGGAACCCAGCTTCAGGAGGTTCTCCCTGTAGACCCCGGGCTCGCCGGTGTCGCACCACGATTCCCCCGGACCCCACACGGAGAGGATCAGGCCCTCCCCGCGGGCGGCGGCAGCGAGTCCGCCGAACAGGGTCGATGGAGACACCCGGGCCGCGAGATCGAAGACCGGGGCATCCATGATGCTCAGCCCCCAGTAGTGCATGGGCAGGGGGCCGCCCCCGAACGACCCGTCGCGCCCGGCGTGGAGCAGTCCGTACCCCTCGAGGGGCGGACCTGCGAGCACCGTCCATGCCGAACCCGTGGACCTGTGGTGCTCCAGCATCGCACCGATGTCGGCTTCGATCACCATGTCGGTGTTGGCGATCATCCAGGTCCCCCGCGTCCGTCCCGCCAGGCCGGCGATGGTCCTGCAGACTCCCAGGGGCCTTGCCTCGAAGAGGATCTCGCACCTGGTCCCCGATGCGCGTTCGATCTCGGCGGCCACCAGGTCGGGGCATCGGGAGGCGTTCGCCACGACCCTCCGCGGCTGCAGCTCCGAGACTGCCGCGGCGAGCCTGCCCAGCACGGTGGAACGGCCCCAGGGAAGGAGGCATTTGGGGCGCAGTATGGAAAGGGGTTCAGCCCTCCTGCCGAGACCGGCCGTGAGGAACAGAACCCCCTCGAGACCTCCCGGGAGGGCTTCAGCCGTAAATCTGGCTCCTGTTGCAGTCGCAGATCTTCGTGCGCCTGCGCTGGGGGCGCCAGTTTCCGCGATCGTCGGTCACGGAGGCGTAGAGGACCACCGCGACGCGCTCCTTGCCGCAGACCGGGCACTGGTCGCGGATGACGGTTCTCGACTCGTGAGCCAGCTTGGCCGCGAACGACCTGTCCTTCTTCGGCATGGGATCAGACCTCTCTGCACATGGAGGGGACGGCTCCGGCAAGGGCCATGACTCCGTCCATCCTCTGCCTGTCGCCGGTCTCGCGGAATGCCGCGAGTGCCGTCTCGATCATCGATAGTACGCCGCGCCTCACCTGGGCGGGGTTCTCCCTGCCCGGCGAGGCCCACCAGAACGGGCACGAGTATAACATCCTGTCGGCGAGGGTCGCAACGTCATCCCCCCTGCACTCCCTGGCCCAGGCCAGGACGGAGCTGCTGAGGGCCCGGAGAGCGCCGTGGTCGGCAACCGCGGGATCGTTCCAGAGAGGCCAGGGAACCCCTCTGGCCATGTCGGCCGGGGAGGTCGACCATGACCCGTCGGGGATGTCCACCGGTTTCGCCGGGAAGATCCCGCGGAGCTCCCCGAGAGTCGTGAGGC
Organism: uncultured bacterium; assembly: GCA_964603785.1. Taxonomy (GTDB): domain Bacteria; phylum Fermentibacterota; class Fermentibacteria; order Fermentibacterales; family Fermentibacteraceae; genus CAZRWD01. Next base: position 154,996 of record CAZRWD010000001.1, on the reverse strand, counting down.
GGACGCCCGGCATCCTCCCCGCGCTCTCGAGGAAGGGTCGCAGGAAGCCATCCACCGCGCCCTTCCTGTGATGGCCGAAGGTCTCGCCGTCCAGCGCGATGACCAGATAGGCGTCACGCTCGCCCGACCAGGCCGCCAGACCCTCCCGGATCTCGGTCGCGGTGAGTGCGCCGTCGATCCCGTGGAATGCTATCCTGTTGCTCCAGAAATTGCTCCTGAGGAACACGGAGAGTCCTCCGCAGGAGGGGATCCAGTCGAACGGCGCCTCCCCGCCCGCGCTCACCCAGGGCAGATCGTCCGTGACCGTCCACAGGTAACCCATTCGCGCGAAGAGAGATGCCAGCCGGCTGCTGAAGGCCATCTCCGGGGGGAACACGCCGGACGGGGCCCAGCGGCGGAGGAGCCGGCCGTTGCCTCGGTTGTTCAGTTCGATCTGCCTCTCCGCCTCGGCCTCTGGGACCAGCGGGAGGATCGGATGATAGGCTCCCGATGTGCAGAACTCGACCCCGCCTGCCGCCCCGAGGATTTCCGGCGTGGACGGGGAGATGACTGCGAGCTGCTCGGTGAGGGAGTAGTTCATGTTCACGGTGACCCTGGCCCCGGTGGATTCGAGCAGGGCGGAGATCGGCCGGTAGCATTCGGCGTCGACGAGCCTCACGATGTCCGGATCCTGGTTGGGTGGCTGGTAGATGTGGAGCAGGATGGAGATGTGCTTCATCAGGACCTCAGGAGCACCGTGTCACCCTCGGACAGCCCCGTCAGGTAGGCGGCGCTGCCTCCGCTGAGAGCAATCTCCAGAAGACGACTGCTCCCCTCGAGCAGGATCAGCCCCGGACCTGCCGGTCCGTATGTGTCGGCCCTCTTTATGGTGAAGCTCGAGCCCCTGGTGTTCAGGACCTCCCTCGGGACGAAGCCCTCCGCATCCGTCCGCGTGAGCCAGAGGATGCAGTTGCCGAACCCGTCCACATGGGCCACCTCGGTCTCGATTCCATTCACGGTCCGGCGGGGGGAGTTCTTCGGCCTCCGCACGATGGATGCCGGGGCTATCTCCTCGAGAGTCTCCAGCCAGGCCCCGTCCGTCATCGCCCGTGCCAGGGCCGGGGCGAACAGGTCCCTCCCGTGGAAGACTGTGCTTCCCTCGCGGGAGGGGGGGAGGACGAAGACCCTCTCGAGCTCGATCCAGCTGAGGAGGCCGTTGTCGGGGGCGGCCACCAGCACGCCGCCGCTGAGGGCGATCAGGGCCCTCCGCTCGGTGCCGACTCCGGGGTCGACTATCGCGAGCAGCCCCGTCCCCGGCGGTATGTGGGGCATGCTTATCATGAGCTGGAATGCCCCAGAGGCTATATCTCCGGCGGATATGCAGTTACCGAGATCGATGATCGACGCCTCCCCTCCCAGGTGAGTCAGGAGGGACGCCTTCATCTGGCCGCAGTAGGAGTCGCGGCAGCCGAAATCCGAGAGGACGAAAACCGTCTTCATCATCTGTGCCTCACGACAACTAGTGTCTGGTCGTCGGCGCGGGGGCTGCCGGCCGAGTGACGGTTCACCGAATCGAGGATCCGCGAGATGATCTGCCGGCTCGAAAGATCCCTGGAGGCGAGGGAGACCTCGACCAGCCTCTGCAGCCCGAACTCCCCGCCCTCCGGGTCCATCGCCTCCGTGATGCCGTCGGTGTACATCACGAGAACGTCGGCGGCCTCGAGGCTGATGTAGCCATGCTCGTACTCCGCTCCGCCCGACACGCCCAGCAGGAGGCCGCCCTCGGTGAGCAGCTTCGCCTGACCCTCCCTCTTCAGCAGGATGGGCGGGTTGTGCCCGGCGTTCACATATGTGAGCATCCCGCTCCTCGTGTCCAGCACGCCGTAGAAGAGCCCCGCCAGCGACTGCCCCTCCGCGCCCGTGCAGACGGCCTCGTTCACCCTGCGGACAATCTCGCTTATGGAGTAGATGTTCTGCACCTGCGCACCGAGATTGCCCTTCAGGCCGGCCATCGTGAGGGCCGCGGGTATGCCCTTGCCGGTGACGTCCCCTATGGCGAGGCCGATGTTCCTCTCGGGCAGGGTGAAGAAGTCGTAGTAGTCGCCCCCTATCTCCCTCGCCGGACTGTAGAAGAACTCGATGTCGTAGGACTCGAGCCTGGGAGGCGCATCCGGGAGGAACTCCTTCTGGATCTCCCTGGCGGTGCTCAGTTCGTCCATGATGGTGCCGCCGGCCGAGGGCCTGTTCAACAGAAGGTCGGGGAGCCTCCTCCTCACTGCCTCGGACGAGATCAGTTCGGGGCTGGAGGTGACGAGGCGGGCCGCCTCCAGCCTGGTCTTCTCGTCGGGATCGGAGAGGAACTCGGATATGAGCTCGGCCGCCTCGGCCTCCTCCAGGAGGTACTGGTGCTCGGAGAGAAGCACGACCACCTCCCTCCTCATGCCCGGCGAGGCGTCCGAGGATGCCTTCCTGAGCATCTTCATCCTCTCGTCGGTCCCCGTGTGGACGGAGTCGAGGAGGCCGCGGAGGGTCTTCACCCGCACCGACGAATCGGGGTCGGAAACCAGCCGGTCCAGCACCATGGCGCTGTCCGGTTCGAGCACCCCGGACAGCCTGCCGAGAGCCTCCCCGACCTGCGCCCTGACCGATCGTTCCGGATCGTCGGACAGACCAGTCAGGATGCCCTCCGCGACGGGACCCGAGAGACCCAGCCTCAGCACGGACCGGGCGAGGGCGACCCTCACGAGGGGTGACCTGTCGGCGGAGAGCTTTGCGACGATCCTCTCACCCTCGTCCTCGAAGATGTCCATGTTCCAGAGCAGGAACCAGCAGAGCCTCGACCTGTCCTCCGCCCTGCCCGAGGAGAGTATCTCGGAGGCGACCCTGAGGGTGACCTCCGCGAGGTCCCAGCGCAGCCGGGCTATCAGCTGGCTGAGCGCCTCGCGGCCCTGGTAGGCCTCGGATCCGAGCACGGCGCGGATCAGGTCGACCCTCCTGTCGGAATCGAAGACGCTGAAGTACCTGAGTATGAGCGATGCGAACGCGCTGTCCCCCTGGATCCTGCTCAGCGCCAGGTTCCAGAGGCGGTCCTCCTCCTCGGCGGTCAGCCAAGAGTAGTTCATGAGGAGGCAGAGGGCAACGGCGGCCTGGTCCTCCTCCTGGAGGTCGGTGACGAGCGCCTTCCTGAGGTCCACGTCGAAATACCTCAGCCGGCCGCCGATCTGCCTTGCGACCATGCCCCTGCCGCCCGGGGGCAGCTTGTCGAGGATCAGCCACAGCAGATCGGTGAACTCCGAGCAGAACTGCTCCGGAGACCTGTTCAGGAGGCCCCAGGCCAGGCGGGCGACCAGCCTGCGGTTGTCGCCCGACAGCACGTCGTTGATGGCCTTCAGCTCCTGCTGGCTGACCCTGGGGAAGCGACTCCCGGCAAGGGACATCAGCTGCGCCCTGACGGGCTCAGACCCGTCCTCCACGAGCTTCGAGAAGATGCCGTCCTGGTCGCTCCCCTCCCCCCAGATGGCGATGCCCCTCATGAGTTCCGCCCTGACCTCGGCATCGGGATCGGCCACGAGGCGCCCGATCGCCGGCGCGAGCCTCGGGTCGGTCCTGATCCAGGGCTTGGCGCAGACGCTTGCCAGACTACGCCTTCGCGCAGGATCGGAGGACGAGCTGAGGAAGTCGAAGAGGCCGATCATCCCGCTGTCGGCGGAGCCGGGATCGCGCAGCAGCACTCCAAGGGTGTCGGAGAGGTTGGATTCGTCGTCCTCGCGGGAGACCGCATGGAGGAGTGCGGCCTTCATCTCGTCGTCGAGCAGGTCGTAGAAGAAGGCAAGGACGTAGCCGGCCTTGCGCACCCGGGCGTTGCGTGACGAGAGCGTCACCTCGCCCAGGGAGTGGATGAGGGGGTCCTTCCGTCTGGTCAGCTCGGCGATCGCGTCGTCCACGGCGGTCATGAGCGTCGCGTCGCATGAAGCCAGGTGCGTCTCGCCGTCGATCCGCACGCGCCTGAAGGGCGGCAGGCCCCTGCCCGCCGGGCTGCCGTCATATCGCAGGGAGAGCTCGGCCAGAGAGGGGAACCGCTTCTCGAAGACCATGTAGAGGCGCTCCCAGAGGTCGAGGAGGGTCTCCCTGAACAGGCTCTCGGGCACGACGGGGTCGAACGCGGCCAGCAGCACCTCCACTGCCGCGTCGAGAGGGTCCGCGGCGATCAGCCTCTCGAAGGCCGACCTGCCCTGTGCGAGCCTCCTGCCTCGATGCGCAGCGGGGTCGGGAAGGTGCACGTGCGCCTCGCCGTACGTCTCGAAGACGGCCTCGATCTTGGGGGCGGACGAGGCCAGGATGAGCCTGCGGCTCGACTCTGTGGCCCGGATCATCAGAGACAGCGCGAGATCCCAGATGTAGGCCGACCAGAGCCCGGCGAAGCGCCTGAGGGTGTCGAGGTCCAGGAAGACCACACAGTCCTCCGGACCGGTGAGGAGCGATTCCACGGCCCTCGTGTCGAGGTCGGCGGAGATCACCTCGATTGGGTACAGGCCCTCCTCGGCCGATTCGACGAGCAGCTTCCTGGCGAGAGTGGTCTTGCCCGAGCCGAGCGATCCGCTCAGACAGACGAAGCCCCTCCTGCGGAAGACGGCGCCGGCCCGGTCCAGGCTCTCCTGGTCGACGGGCTCGGGGTCGGTCCTTCCGTAGACCGCCAGCAGATCGTCCCCGGAGGGGAAGGGCGCGTTCTCACGGACGATTCCGGAAACCCATCCCTGGATGGCCCGGGATGTGGCCTGCCTGTCATCCCCGGGGGCGGGCAGCGTCCACCAGGTGCTCCAGGCCTTGAGCTTCATGAAGATGCTGTCCGGGTACGCCGGCTCCGCGAGGCCCAGGCCGGCTATGGGCATCGAGCGCCTCAGGGCCCTGTGGAAGGAGGAGCGGATGATCTCGGAGGGCTCGCCGTTGAACAGAAGTATCAGGGCGTCGGCGCCCTCGACGGAATCGACGATGCCGAGTCCCGTGGCCCAGGCGGGCGGCTCGAGCCTCTCCAGGTCGTTCCGGATCAGTTCTTCGATGCTGCCCGGGAAGGACCGCTTCTCCCTGGCGAGGCAGAGGCGGAGGAGGTCCATCAAGTAACAGGCCAGACAAGAACGGCCTGCGTCCTCCCGTCGTCGGTGTGCCCGAACTCGATCCATCTGGCGAGGTTCCTGGCGATGAGTATCCCCCTCCCGCGGTGGGAGAACAGCTCCTCGCCCTCCCCGGGCTGGTATCCGATCTCCTCGGCGGGCCTCCAGGACCCCTGGTCCTCCACCCTGACCTGCAGCCTGCCGGGAAGGGACTCCAGCACGAGATCGACCGGCTTGTCGGGATCCATGCAGTTGCCGTGCTCCATCGCGTTCTTGACGAGCTCGAGCACCGCGATGGACAGGGAGGTCAGTTCGTCATCCTCCACGCCCGCGATGGCCCCCACCTTCTCGACGAAGACCTGGACCGGTTCGAGGAAGACCTCCGAGCTCGGTATCGAGAGCCTTACCGGGATCAAGCCCCAGCACCGCCGGCGAAGCTCCCCAGCGCCGCGTGCTCGTCCTGGAAGGTCTCGAAGACGGTTATCAGCTTCGTGATGATGAAGAGCTCGTGGATCTTCTTGGTGGCGTTGAGGATCTTCATCTCTCCGCCGGCCCGGCTGATTGTCGTGTGGCCGGAGACGATCACCCCGAGGCCCGAGCTGTCCATCCAGGACACGCCGCCGAGATCGAGGAGCACCTTCCTGTGGCGATCCTGGTTGACGACGTTCTGGAAGGCCGTCTTGAGCTCCATCAGCTCCGGGCCGCTGATGAGCTTACCCGAGACCCGCAGAATCGTTACCGCATCCTTGACCTGCTCGTGGATCTTCAATGCAAACCTCCCTGTGATCAGGACCGGACCGACGACGAGGGATATTCCACAGCAACGGCGTTCTGTAAAGCCCCCCGAGGGTCTTCCGGGGGGCTCCGGCGGACCTCCGCCTCACTCCGTCGAGAGATCCAGGACCGCCTGCCTCAGCGCAGCGCCGTCGGCCACCGGCCTGCCGCAGGCGCCTCCCAGGCAGGGCTGGGCGTAGGGGTGGTCCATCACCGGGAGGAAGAGGGCCTCCATCGCGGACAGGTCCGCGGAGTCCGCCGGGTCGAAGGAATCCACCCCGCCGGGTCCTGCGAGCTCGAGCGCGACGGCCGACAGGTCCGCCGTGGCCGGGTCGGAGGGGTCTCCGACCACGTTTATGTGAAGCGCCGAGGCTTCGACGGGATCGTCTCCACCCGGCTGCGGCCCGTCCCGGAGGACCGCCCCGACCGCCGACAGGAAGAACTCCTCGTCCCTCGCGCCAGCGAACCTGTCCGCCTCGGCCCCGGAGCGGTCGAGGAGGATGGTCACGGGTATGAGCTGGGGGAGGTCGAACCTCTCCGCGAGCACGGCCGCCTCCCCGGCGTCCACCCAGACGAGGGGGAACCCCGGGCCGTGAGAGGAGGCGAACGCCTCGAAGTCCGAGAAGACAGGGTCCCCCGTGTCGACGCCGATCGCCCTCACATCGCCTTCGAAGGCGGCGGCAGTCCGGGCTATCACGGGGAGCTCTCCCACGCAGGGCGAGCACCAGGTTGCCCAGAAGTTCAGCAGGACCACCTCGCCCTCGTACTCCGCCAGGAGGCTGTCCAGCGCTCGGATCCCCGAGAGGGCGGGCGTGGGCGCCGGATCGGCAGCGCCGCCGCCGTGCGAGCACCGGTGCACGAATACGGGGACGGAGAGCGCCAGAACGAGAGGAACCCAGGCGAAGTCAGCGGGTCGTGCGCGCATCTCTCCCTCTCCCGGCCCCGTGGGAGATGACCCCGACCGGGCAGGCGGGGATGCACCTGCCGCATCGGATGCAGCCCGTGGAGGCGGGATCCCGCCAGATGTCCAGCTCCGACGGGCAGACGGCCCTGCATGCGCCGCACCTTATGCAGCCGTCCGCCACCCTCATCCTCACCACGGACACTTTGCCGGCGAGCCCCCATACGGCCCCGAGCGGGCAGAGCACCCTGCAGAACGGCCTCCAGGAGAAGATCGACCATGCGATCAAGAGCAGTGCGACAAGGGACTTCCAGCCGAACAGGAAGCCCAGGCGCATGGTCTCGCCCCCGTCGAAGGCCGCGAGAGGCCAGCCCGCCGTGATCGTGCCGGAGGGGCAGACCGCCTTGCAGAACCACGGATCGCCTCCCGCGGAGGGGTCGGCCCTCAGCAGGAGGGGCAGTAGGAGGACGAAGACCGCGAGGACCGCGTACCTGGCCCTCCCCAGAGCCGGTGGTATGCCGATCCTCCGGGCGGGGACGAGATGCAGGGCGTCCTGCAGGAGACCGAACGGGCAGACGTGCGAGCAGGCTATCCTCCCGGCGACGAATCCGGGGAGCAGGACGAAGCCGAGGACCCCCAGCAGCGTGAGGAGGTCCGATCCGAGTGAGGACAGCCCCGCGGCTGCTCCCGGGGCGCTGAGCATGTTCTGAACGGTCCCGACGGGACAGGCGAGGATGCTGGAGGGACATGAGTAGCAGTGCAGGCCGGGGATGCAGAAGGACTTGAGCCTGCCCTGGTAGAGGCTGCCGTCGAGCCAGCCGGAGAGGTGCAGGTTCACCAGGATCGCCGAGGCTGCCTGGATGGCAGTCCGGCGCAGATCGGAGCCTGCCGGACGCCTCATCCCACGCCGATGCATTCGAGGCAGACCGATGCAGCCTTCCTGAGGATGACGGACGGGTCTCCGAATGCGTATCCGGCCGCCGCGAGGAGGATGCAGACGATGCACAGAACGATGCCGGTCCGGATGGACGCCCCGGGGCTGGAGGCGGCGAGCGGATTCGAACCGCTGGATGACGGATTTGCAATCCGCTGCCTTACCACTTGGCTACGCCGCCCCCGGTGCACGCGGGTGTAGTGGGTGATCGCGCATACGGAAGTATGAAGGGAAGATGGAGCGGGAAACGGGACTCGAACCCGCGACAACCACCATGGCAAGGTGGAGCTCTACCAACTGAGCTATTCCCGCTCCGAAACCGGCCGATATATTGCCCGTGCCGCTACGGGCTGTCAAGATTCCTCTCCACGACCCAGGCATCGGAGTACCCGCCGGCCCTGACCGACTGGAGCGCCTCCGAGGCCTCCTCCATGGTCGCCCATCCCCCGAGGCGCACCTTCCACCAGGAGCCCTCCCTGTCTACGGTCGATCCGAGCCCGGTCCCGGCGGCGGCTATGCCGGAGAGCCTTATGGCGTCCGATTCCGTGGTGCAGGCTGCTATCTGGATCGCCCAGACGCCGGCGGCGGGATCCGTCGCGGAGGTGGAGTCAGGGCCCGGGAGATCGATGTCGACGATCGAAGGGAAGCCGAGGAAGGGGTCCTCGCCGTAGACGCGCGGATCTCCGTAGGGGTCCGGCGGCAGCTGGGCCGCCCCGTCGCCCCGGGGTGTCACGGTCTGCTGCCGGCCGCACCCTGCGAGGGCCGCCGCGATCATGGCGACAGTGAAGGGAACCGTTCTCAGCATTCCTCCTCGATCCGTACGAAGGCGTCCAGAAGCGGGAGCATCAGCTCGTGATGGCCCGTGAGGGAGACCGCCCGCCCCCCCAGGGCCGAAACGGGCCTGGCCAGCACGTTCACTCCGGGCCTGTAGTGCCTGATCATGTCGAAGCTCGCGGCGGTGAGGGAGGACACGGGGCAGCCGAGGTTCCGCGCGGTGACCAGGGCCTTGAGGAAGACCTCGGGCATCACGACGGCCGAGCCGGCGTTCAGGACCACCCCGCCGCCGAGCCTGCCGACCCTCTCCCCGAAGAGGTCGAAATCCCTCTCCGCGGCTGCTGCGAGCCTCTCCCAGGATACCCTCGGCACCGGATGGACGATGTCGGTTCCGAGTGCCGGGTGGACCGTCAGAGGCGAACCCAGCGCGCACGATTTCACCAGCGGGCTGGTCGCCGGATCGCCCCCGTTCCTCGTGGCCACCATGCCGAGGGCCTCGCCGAGGCCTTTGCCGCTCTCGGCGGCAAGGTCGACCGCGCTGCCGTAGAGTTCCGAGGTCTCCTCCCACATCCCGAAGGAGCCGTCGGCTATCCCCGCCTCGACGTCCTCGGAGGTCACGCCTTCGCAGGCCATCTCCAGGTCGTGGATCGACCCGGCCCCGTTGGTGGCGAGGGATGTGAAGACACCCCTCCCGAGCCAGTCGGACAGGAGCGGGCCCAGGCCGCACTTGATGACGTGCCCGCCGTACATGAGGATGCGCTCCGCCCCCCTTTCACGGGAGGCGACCAGATCGCGGGCCAGGACCCTCATGTCGCGCACCGCGAGGGTGTCCGGCAGAGCCTCCAGCAGGGAGCGCGCGGATGACCCGTCCCAGCCCTTCCACGACACGCCCGAGTCCACCCGGGACTTCCTCCCGGACAGACTCGCGAGCCTGAGGAGCCTCCTGTCGAACATCATCCTCCCCCGTAGGCGACGGATTCCAGTACGAGACCCTTCGCGGGAAGGGAGGGACCCGCGGCCGTCCTGTCCCCCGTCCCGAGTATCCGGGAAACCCTGCCGGGCTCGAACCTGCCCCGTCCGGTCTCGACCAGGGTGCCGGCCCAGATCCTCACCATTCCACGGAGGAATCTGTCTGCGGTGATGCGCAGGGTCCAGCCCCCCGGTCCTGTCTCGATCGAGGCGTCGAAGACCTCGACGGTCCAGGTGCGGTTTCCGCTCCCCTCCCTCGACATGCCGCGCCATTCGTTCCTGCCGATCGAGAGCGAGGCGGCGACGGACATCGCGCCTTCGTCGAGACCGGCCCACGGAAGCTCCCAGGCGTATCTGGAGAGAAGGGGGCTCCTACCCCGCAGGATCCCGTAGGAATAGGTCCTGCGGACGGCGGAGAACCTCGCATGGAAGCCCGGCGGAGCAACCTCCAGGCCCCTGGCGCACACATCCTCCGGAAGGACCTCCGGAAACCCCGAGAGGACCCTGGGCAGCTCGTCCTCCAGAAGATCGACATGCGCCACCTGGCCGCGGGCATGCACTCCGGCGTCCGTCCTCCCGCTTCCGGTCACCCGGATCTCACGGCCGCACAGGTCGAGTAGCGCGCGCTCGAGAACGCCCTGCACGGTCCGGCCGGATCTCTGGACCTGCCAGCCGGCGAAATCCGTGCCGTCGTACTCGAGCGTCATCCGGACCCTGGTCAGCATCCCGCCAGCCCTGCGAGCATGAACACCCATGCCGCCGCTCCCTCGAGCAGGAGGAGGCCGTCGGCGGGAGGCTCCCCCGGGGGCCCGGACCCGGAGTCCGGGACGGACTCGGAGACGAGTTCGAGCGCTCGAGATGGGGAAGGAACCCCTGGACGACCTCCGCCGGTGATCCGCCTCCTCAGGCTGCCCGAGGCGAGGATGACCGCAGCGGCGTCGCCGAAGAGCCCCCCCGCCCCGCCCGTCCGCCGCGAGATCCTGGAGAGGACGAACCCGAGGCCGGTCGAACCGGTCCTCCTTGCGAAGTAGAGGCCGGCAGCGACGGACATCGCCCATCTGGCCGAGGTGATGGCCGCGTCGACCCTCCCGGCGAGGCGGGCCCAGACATGTATGACGAGAGGCGCAAGGCAGAGGAGCAGGACTGCGAGGGCCCACTTCCAGCGCCACCGGATCACTCCGGCCAGGGGGAACGCCAGGGCCGCCGGGAGCAGGCCGGGGCTCGCGAGGAAGCATCCCGCGGAGGCGGAGACCATTCCCGCCAACCCCATCGCGGCCGTGAGCCGCCCCTTCAGACTATCCCCTCCTCCAGCCTCTTCATGGCGAGCCTGAACTCGAGCGGGGGGGCTGCGTTGAACTCGAGATCCTCCCCGGTGATGGGGTGGGTGAATCCCAGGGTCTCCGCATGGAGCATCTGGTGGCCTGCGAGACGGACGACGTCGGCCACGTACCCGCGGCATGCGGATGTCGATGGTGCGCCCCTGGGCCGCATGCCCCCATACCGCGCGTCGGCAATGACGGGTGATCCGATTGAGGCCATGTGCACCCTTATCTGGTGCGTCCTCCCGGTCTCCAGGCGGCACTCGGCCAGGGCGGCGAGGTCGAACCTGCGAAGGACCGAGTAGTTGGTCACCGCCCTCCGGCCGGTCCTCGTTATCCCCATCTTCTTCCTGTGCAACGGGTCCCTGCCTATCGGGGCGTCTATGGTGCCGTCACCCGCGGCGGGAGGGTTCCACACGAGGGCGAGATACCGCCTCTTGACCGTTCTCGCCGCCAGCTGGGCCGACAGCCCCTTGTGCGTCTCGTCGTCCTTCGCGACCACCAGGAGCCCCGTGGTGTCCTTGTCCAGGCGGTGGACGATGCCGGGACGGAGTTCCCCGGATATGCCGGAGAGACCCCTTTCGCAGTGGGCGAGAAGGGCGTTGACGAGGGTGCCCTCGGGCGCGGAGGGGGCGGGGTGGACCACCAGTCCCGCGGGCTTGAACACCACGAGCAGGTGTCCGTCCTCGTAGGCTATGTCGAGGTCCATGGGTTCGGGCGCCAGGTCGATCCCGACCGGGTCCGGAACGTCGAGCAGCACGGTCTCGCCTGTCTTCATGCGGTGGGAGGGCTTCATCGAGATCCTGCCGTCCACGCATGCGCGACCGTTCTGGATGAGCGTGGAGATGTAGCTCCGGCTCATGGCGGGGACCCGCATCACGAGGAAGCTGTCGAGGCGGAGGCCGGCCTCCTCGCCCGAGACCTCCAGCCTGATGGTTTCCAATGCGGGGCTAGCGGGTCCTCTTGATGACGTGGAAGCCGAAGTCGGTCTCCACCACGTCGGAGATGCCGTCCACCGGGAGGGCGAAGGCCGCGTTCTCGAACTCGGCCACCATGGCGCCGCGCCCGAATGTGCCGAGGGCTCCCCCGTCGACGCCCGAGGGGCAGTCCGAGAACTCGATGGCGGCATCCTCGAAGGTGATCTCACCGGAGGTTATCCTCTGCCTGAGGTCGGCGGCGAACTGCATGGCCTCCTCGCGGGTGCGCCTTATCGAGGGGTCGGCGCGCATGGCGCCCGAGTAGGCCACGAGGATGTGGCTGGCATCTATGGTCTCGGGCTCGGTGACGGGCTGGGTCGTTGCCACGCTGTCCTGTCCCTCCCCCCGCACGCCCTCCTCCGGGGCGCCGCAGGAAACCAGCAGTGCAGCCGCGATGACCGCGAGTGCAGCAAGAGCGGATGATCTCACCTGACTACCTCCAGTCTGTCGTTGATTGTCCGTCGACGGGTCACCGAGTATAGTCGAAAAGGAATGTGTCAGGAACAGGCCGCGGCTCCGCCGTGACCTGTTCTACGCCCGAAAGGAGGCCTGTCTTGGACAGGGAGATAGTATTCTCCACCCGCGCAAAGGCGATGAAGAGGTCCGTAATCAGGGAGCTCCTGAAGCTGACCTCCAATCCGGAGATAATATCCTTCGCGGGAGGACTCCCGGCTCCCGAGTCCTTCCCGGTGGCGGAGGTGGCCATCGCGGCTAACAAGGTCCTCTGGGAGGAGGCCGACAAGGCCCTCCAGTACGGCTCGACGGAGGGCGACATCCGCCTGCGGGAGGACCTGGCCAGGCTCATGAAGGAGGACGGCACGCCCGCCGACCCCACCAACATCCTGGTGACGGTCGCCTCGCAGCAGGGCCTCGACCTGCTGGCCAAGGTCACGCTCGACCCGGGAGACACCTGCGTCGTGGGCCTGCCGACCTATCTGGGCGCCCTCCAGGCCTTCAGGAGCTACCAGGGAAGGCCCGTGGGCGTGCCCCTCGACGACCAGGGCATGATCCCCTCGGCCCTCGAGGAGGTCCTGGACAGGCTGGAGAAGGAGGGCAGGCGCCCCAAGTTCATCTACATCATCCCCGACTTCCAGAACCCGGCCGGGGTGACGATACCGGCGAGCCGCCGCAGGGAGATCGTGCGCATAGCGCGCGAGAGGGACTACCTCATCATCGAGGACACCCCCTACCGCCAGCTGCGCTACACCGGCAAGCACGAGCCCACCATCCAGTCGATGGCCCCCGACTGCGTGCTCTCCCTGTACACCTTCTCGAAGATACTGCTGCCCGGGTTCCGCCTCGGATGGGCGTACGGACCCGACTGGATAGTCGACAAGATGATCATGGCCAAGCAGGGCACGGACCTCTGCACCCCGCCCTTCACCCAGGCGATAGCCCATCACGTCATGGCCAGCGGGGCGCTGCAGAAGGGCCTCCAGAAGACGGTCGAGCTGTACTCCAGGAGGCGCGAGCTGATGCTGAGCTGCCTCGACAGCGCCCTGCTCGACATCCCCGGCATCAGGTGGACCAAGCCCGAGGGCGGGCTCTTCCTGTGGCTCACGCTGCCCGAGGGCTCCAGCACCGACGACATGTTCATGGCAGCGATCGAGGAGAAGGTCGCCTACGTCCCCGGCAGCGCCTTCTACCCCGACGAGGACGACCACAGGAGCATGAGGCTGAACTTCAGCTACTCGCCCGAGGTGAAGATCTGCGAGGGCGTGAAGCGCCTGGGGGCCCTGATCCACAAGACGCTCGACAGGTAGCCGGTCTCGTCCGGCACCTTCGGGGGGCGGGGCTTCGCGGCCCCGCCCCCATGCGCAGAGGGGCCGCCCCGAGGGGCGGCCCCTTTCGATCCGATGATCCGGCTCTAGAAGGTGTAGGTGGCGGCGAGCTGGCCCATGAAGCCGTTGCTGGTTCCGCCGACCATGTAGGGGCCGTCGTGGAGGAACTCCTCGCCGATCGTGCCGTCGAGGGTGAAGTTGTCCCACATCAGGCCGATGCCGAAGTTGGTGTTGAAGCTGGTCGAGAAGCTGTTGGAGTCACCCTGCGACCAGTACTCCGTGTCGCTGGTGGCGCCGGCGCGGAGGCAGATCCACTTGCCGACCTGCTGCTCGATGCCGCCGGTGATCCTGGGGATCGTGATGGCCATCTGTCCGTCGGCGCCCTCGTAGGGGTCGCCGCCGTAGCTGGTGCTGGAGACGCCGCCGAAGATCCCTACGATGATCTGGGTCTTGGGGGCGACCATGTGGTTGTGGGCGGCGCCGAGGTCGAACATGATCTCGGTGATCTTGCCGTCCTCGGTGTCCTCGTCGCCGTCGATCTCGGTGGTCATGGTCAGGGCGGCGGAGATGACGGGGAAGAGGTTGATGAAGCCGTCCTGGTGGCCGCGGACCGAGCCGCCGGCCATGAACATGCTCTCGCCGACCTCGGGGTTCTCGCCGACGGACTCGGTCTCCTTGTCATAGCCGAAGCCGAGGGCCAGGTCGCTGTAGTCGCCGAAGAAGGCGACGTCGGTGCCCCAGGCAACGTCGAAGCCCATGGCCTTCTCGGTCACCTCGAGGCTCTCCACGACCATCGTGGCCTTGTCGTAGTCGAGTCCGACGATGATGCCCCAGGCGCCGGGGTGGTACAGGACCTCGATCATGTCACCATGGTTGATGGTGACACCCAGGGTGGTGCCCTGGAAGTTCTTCACCAGGCCGAACCAGCCGTCCTCGTAGGCGGAGGGGCTGTCGGACTGGCCGGTCGCGAACTGGTAGTCGGAGATCACGCCGGGATAGGCCCACATCTCGACGTAGTCGTCGAGCATGAGGCGGGCGTCACCGCCGAGTGTTACGAGGCGGGGATAGCTGGCCGAGACGGCCAGAGCGATCACGAGCGCCATCGTGGTTGCGAGCTTCATTCGGGTTACCCTCCTTGTGTGCTGCCTTGCCCTGGCATCGGAACAGATGCACCATTACACCGCGGGCATGACCCGTGGTTGGACCGGTTATAGCGTCAGGAACGCCACCTGTCAAGAAAATAGCGACTATATGACTGATCCGCTTGGAATTATCCCGTTCTTCGGGATGACCGTGATGCCGTCCCGGATGAAGTAGCCGTCTCCGTCGTAGTTCGTTAGGCCCTTCTCGTTCAGGAGTCGCGATCCGGCCCCGATCCTGGCGTTCTTGTCTATTATCGCCCGCCTTATCACGCAGTCCTCCCCCACCCCCAGGGGAGGCGCGGAGGTGTCCGCCTCCGAGAAGGGATCCATGAAATGGCCCTCCCAGTAGTCCGCACCCATGAAGACGCACTCCTCCAGCACCGATCCCCTGCGTATGCGGCTCCTGAGCCCCACGACGCAGCGCCTCAGAGTGGCGCCCTCCAGCCGGCTCGCCTCGCAGATCACAGCGCCGTCGACAGTGCAGTTGCTCACGCGGGCGCCGGGAAGGGCCCTGGCCCTGGTGTAGATCGGCAGGTACTTCATGAAGAGGTCGAGACTGGGTGTGTCCCCGGCCAGGTCGAGGTTGGCCTCGAAGAAGCTGCCGATGGTCCCTATGTCGGACCAGTAGCCGTCGAAGAGGTACGCATGGACGCTGCAGTTCCCGATGGCCCAGGGGATGACCTCCTTGCCGAAGTCGGTCATGGTGGTGCTCTCCAGCACCGACCTGAGCACACCCGGCGAGAACATGTATATGCCCATGCTCCCGAGAAGGGGTCTCTCCGCGGTCAGACCCTCCCCCCTGCTCACGAGGCCCTCGATGTCGTCCGTCGCGGGCTTCTCGTGGAACCTGGTGATCCGGCCCTCCGGGGATGTCTGCATGATGCCCAGTCCGGGAGCCTCCTCCCTCGTGACGGGCTTCGTCGCTATCGTGATGTCCGCCCCGGATTCGAGGTGCCGCCTCTCGAAGTCCCTGAAGTCCATCCTGTAGAGCTGGTCGCCCGAGAGGATGAGCACGAGCTCGGGGTGGTTGTCCATGATGTGGACAAGGCTCTTCCTCACGGCGTCCGCGGTGCCCTGGAACCAGTCCTTGCTGCGCGCGGTCTGCTCCGCCGCCAGGATCGAGACGAACCCGTCGGTGAAGCGGTCGAAGCGGTAGGTCTGGGCGACGTGCCTGTTCAGGCTCTCGCTGTTGTACTGCGTCAGGACGAGTATCCGCCGGATGTCGTCGTTGATGCAGTTCGAGACGGGAATGTCGATGAGCCTGTACTTGCCTCCCACGGGAACTGCCGGCTTGCTCCTGTGGAGGGTCAGCGGGAAGAGCCTGGTCCCGCTACCGCCACCCATGATCACGGCAACGATTCTGGACATCACTGCCCTCCGCTCGGTTGTGACACGGTGAGATTAATCGGCGGGAGGCCGGCGTCAAGCCGGCCCGCGCCGGCCTGCCTTCAGATAATGCTAACCCAAACTTGACATTTTCTCAAGCCAGCATCAATATTCCTTTCGGAAATGGGAGGTGATCCATGGATATAAGCAAGGCGCTGTGCCCGGAATGCGGAAGAGCCATGACCCCCGTGTCCTGCGAGTGCGAGAGGTGCTCGCTGAGCCTGTCCGGAAGGTTCTCGGTATCGCCCCTCGGGCTTCTCCCCGCCCAGGACCAGGCGATAATGATAGCCTTCCTCCGCTCCTTCGGCTCGATCAAGAAGATCGCCGAGATACTGGGAGTGAGCTACCCCACCGCGAGGGCGAGGCTCGAGCGCATAATCCAGAACCTCAACGAGATGATGACGGCTCCGGAGAACCCTGACCACGTGATCGAGCTCCTCGCGAGGGGGGAGCTCTCCTTCGCGGACGCCATGGAGCGGCTCTGATGCCCGCCCTCCTGTTCGTCATGCGGATAGGCCGGGTGTTCGTCCCGCTGCCTTGGTTCCCTCTCTGGCTCGTCGCGCTCCCGCTTTCGCTTGCGGCCTGGTTCGTGGGAGAGGGCGCGAGGGTCTTCACCCGCGCCCGCTGGACCGACTGGGCCCGGATGGCGCCGCGGGCCGCCTGGCTCATCACGGCCCTGCATGGGCTGAAGGTCGACATCAGCGGATCGGACAGAGGCGAGAACGTGTTCCTAATGTGGCTGTAGCCCCCCGGGGGGCGTGAAGGGAGACCATGATGGCCGAATCAAGGAAGAAGATACTCGCGATGCTCGCCGAGAAGAAGATCACCGTCGAGGAGGCGGCGATGCTCCTCGAGAAGCTGAGCTCCGCTTCGTGCGAGCCCGAGCCCGCGGCGCCCGAGCCGGAGGGACACAGGCGCACCCCCAGGTTCCTCAGGGTGCTCGTGAACTCCCCGACGGGCGAGAAGGTCAACGTCAGGGTGCCCTTCAGCCTCATCAAGACCGGCATCAAGCTGGGTTCCCTGATACCCAAGGATGCCGCCGAGGCCGTGAGCGACAAGGGCATCGACCTGTCGACGCTCTCCAAGCTCGACGAGCAGGAGCTGGCCGACGCACTCGCCGAGCTCCAGGTCGAGGTCGACGGTGCCGACGGCGAGACCGTGAGGGTGTTCGCCGAGTAGACGGAATGGCCTGTGGGCGCGCCGGCGGCTATCTTCGTCGCCGGCGCGGTTCACACGGAAGGAAGATCGCGGATGAGGATAGCTCTTGCGGGCCCCCCCGGCGGGGGCCGGACCACTCTGTTCAGGGCTCTGGCGGGGAATCCCTCGGCAGACCCCTCCAACCCCCTGACCGTGCAGGTGCCCGATCCCAGGGTCGACCTCCTGTCCGGGCACTGGAGCCCGAAGAAGACTGTCAGGGCGACCGTCGTCTTCACGGACACCCCCTCCCCCTCCCTGTCGCCCCGGATGATCGCCGGCCTTCGGGACTCCTCGGCCATGGCCCTGGTCCTGGACAACTACGCGAGGGGGGCTCTCCTGGCTGATTTCGAGGCCTGCGAGGCCGAGATGCTGGTCGCCGACCAGCTGATAATCGAGAAGAGGCTCGAGCGCCTCGTCAGGGAGGGCCGCTCGAAGGAGTTCGAGGCGCGGGTGCTGTCGGACGCGGTGGGCTCGCTGTCCTCGGGAAGGCCCCTCCGGACGGCCGGCCTCGAGGATGATGCGGTAGCCATCCTCTCTCCCTATGCCCTGCTGACCCTCAAGCCGCTCTTCGTGATCTCCAACAGGGGCGGGGCCCCCGTCTCGGACGAGTCCGCGCTGGAATCCAGGTGCGCCTCGTCGGGAGCCTCGGTCCTTCCCGTCGATGCCGCCTTCGAACTCGAACTCGCCGAGATCCCCGAGGATGAGAGGGGCGACTTCCTCCGCTCGATGGGCTACGACGAGTCCGGGCTGTCGAGGCTCGTCCGGGGGGCCTTCGAGGCTCTCGAGCTGATCGTCTTCCTCACGATGGGACAGGACGAGGTCAGGGCCTGGCCCCTCAGGCGCGGCTCCACCGCGCTCGAGGCGGCGGGACGGATACACTCGGACCTTGCGAGGGGTTTCATCAGGGCCCAGGTCATCGCATTCGAAGACTTCGCCAGGTGGCCTGACACGGCCGATCTCCGTACGAGGAACCTGCTGCGCCTCGAGGGCAGGGACTATGTGGTGAGGGACGGGGACATCCTGGAGATACGCTTCAGCGTCTAGGGCCTCACTCGGCTACCGTCTCGAGCCATGCCGAGCTCTTCTCCACGCTGCGCAGGGTCCGTCTCACCCCGAGCCACTCGTGGATGATCTGGCTGATCTCCGCCGCAGCCAGGAGTATCACGCTTATCCAGTAGAGCCAGAGGAAGGTTGCCATGGCCCTGGCCAGGGAGCCGTAGACCAGCCCCCAGTCGGGCTGGGCGATGGTCCAGAGGTAGAGACGCGTCCCGAGGAGCGCGAGCAGCGCCGCGGTGACCGTGGCCGTCGCGGCCTGTCTGAAGGAGACCCTCCTGTTGGGTGCGGCCCAGTACAGGATGAACAGCAGGAGGAGGGTGAACAGGCTCCCGAGGAGCCTTGCGGAGTCGGTCCCGATGAGGCTGCCCACTATGGGCCATCGCGCCGCTATCTGACCCGCGGTGCTCTCGCGCACCAGGGAGGCCAGGGTGGTCATGAGGAATGCCGAGAGCAGGGAGAACGAGACCAGCAGGGCCAGGAAGAAGTCGAACAGCTTGCCCAGGATGGGATTCCTTCCGGAGGGCACGTCGAATATCCTGTCGAAGGCGGTCCGGATCGTCCCGAACAGGCGGCTCACCAGCCAGAAGAGGGTGAGCAGACCGACGACCCCGGTGATGCCCGCGCCCGGCCCATAGAAGACCGAGGTCTCGACATCCGTGCGCAGGGTGTCGGGGACTATCGGCCCTGCATCCGCGAGCCAGGTGCTGACCACGTCGCGCAGCTCGCCCGATCCCTGCATCGCGAAGCCGGAGAGGGTCACCAGCAGGAGGCCAAGCGGCAGGACGGTGACCAGGATGTTGAAGGATATGGCTGCAGCCGAGAAGTATACGCTGTCGTCGTCCCACCGGTTATAGAGCCTCCTCGCGAAGAACCTGAGGAAGACCCTCGACCTCCTCAGGAATCTCGCGGGGGGATTCATCTACTCGACCGTCACGCTCTTCGCGAGGTTCCTCGGCTTGTCGACGTCGCATCCCCTGGCCACTGCGACGTGATAGGCCAGGAGCTGCAGGGGGATGACCGTCAGGAGCGGCGTCAGGATGTCCGGGGCGGCCGGGACGTACAGGACCCTCCCGCAGACCGAGGCGATGTCGGTGTCACCCTCCGTGGCCACGGCCACGACACGGCCCCTCCTCGCCCTGACCTCCTGGATGTTGGAGAGGACCTTGTCGTAAGCCGCGTCCCTCACGGCGACCACCAGGACGGGCATCTCCTCGTCGATCAGGGCGATGGGTCCGTGCTTCATCTCGGCGGCCGGGTAGCCCTCCGCGTGGATGTAGGAGATCTCCTTCAGCTTGAGGGCGCCCTCCAGCGCGACGGGGTAGTTGCAGCCCCGGCCCAGGTAGAGGAAGTTCCTCGCGTACGTGAACTCCCTGGCGATGGAGGCGATCGTGTCGGAGCCTTCCAGTATTCCCGCGACCTTCCCGGGTATGATCATGATCTCGCGGGCCAGCTCGAGGCCCTGGGCCCTGCTCATGAATCCGCGGGCCCTCCCGAACGCCATCGCGATCAGCGTGAGGACCATGAGCTGGGAGGTGAAGGCCTTGGTGGAGGCCACCCCGATCTCCGGACCGGCATGTATGTAGACGCCCGCGTCGGTCTCGCGTGCGATGCTCGAACCGACCACGTTGACGATGCCGTAGACCCGGCAGCCCTTCTCACGGGCCACCCTGAGGGCTGCGAGCGTGTCCGCGGTCTCGCCGCTCTGGCTGATGACGAACACGGCCGTGCCCGGGGTCGCCACGAAGTCCCTGTACCTGAACTCGGATGCGTACTCGACCTCGACCGGTATCCGTGCGAGGGACTCCAGCAGGTACTTCCCTATGAGGGCGGCATGCCAGGAGGTGCCGCATGCCGTCAGTATGATCCTCGATATCGAGTTCATGTCGGCCGCGGTGAGACCGAGGCCTCCCAGGTGAGCCGTCCCCTCGTCCAGGGCCAGCCTGCCCCTGAATGCGTTGGTGAGCGAGTCGGGCTGGCTGAATATCTCCTTCAGCATGAAGTGGGGGAAGCCGTTCTTCTCGATCTCGGCGAGGTTCCACTCGACGGTCTCCAGGCGGTCCCTGAGCAGCTCGCCGGTCCTGTCGGACGAGATGCCCGAGAGGGCGATGCTGACCACCTCGCCCTCGCCGAGGTAGATCACGTCCCGCGTGTGGGAGATGATGGCGGCAACGTCGCTCGCGACGATGTACTCGCCGTCGCCCACCCCGAGGACGAGG
Source organism: uncultured bacterium (assembly GCA_964603785.1). GTDB lineage: Bacteria > Fermentibacterota > Fermentibacteria > Fermentibacterales > Fermentibacteraceae > CAZRWD01. Next base: position 134,483 of record CAZRWD010000001.1, on the reverse strand, counting down.
GGGCTGCCCAGCCGAGCGGCCACGAGGGTCCCGGGCTCGTCCGCCGACATGACCGCGATCCCGTAGGTTCCGTGCACCCTGGCCAGGGCGGCCTTCACCGACTCGAACAGGTTCTTGCCGGTGGCCTTCTCCATGCCCACGAGATGGGCGAGGACCTCCGTGTCGGTCTCGGAGGAGAACTCGACGCCCCTTGCGATGAGCTCCTTCTGCAGGGACTTGTAGTTCTCTATGATTCCGTTGTGCACCAGTGCTATGCGCCCGGAGAAGTCGACCTGCGGATGGGCGTTGCGCTCGGAGGGCTCTCCGTGCGTCGCCCATCTCGTGTGGGCCATGCCCGTGGTGGCTGTGGAGACCTCGTCAGTCACGAGAGCCTCCAGGTCCGAAACCCTTCCCCTGCATCTGCGGATGAGGATCCCACCCGGAAGCTGCACGGCGAAGCCCGCGGAATCGTACCCGCGGTACTCCAGCCTCCTCAGCCCCGACACGAGGATGTCCATCGCCGTCCTCGAACCCACGTAGCCCACTATTCCGCACATGATCCACCTGCAATTCTCTCGAACAGCGCCGCCTGGCGCATGAGCACGTCCCTGTCCCGGTTCTCCGCTATGAAGCGCACGACGGGCTCCGTACCCGACGGCCTAACGTGGATCCAGCCGTCCTCGTCGCCCATCCAGAGCCCGTCCCTCGTGTCTGACGCGGGTCCGAACTCGCTCTCGACCATCCCGGCCAGCCTGTCGAACGGGATCGGGGGCCTGAACTTGAGCTTGACCATGTGCAGGGCGGGAAGCTCGTCGATCCACTCCGAGAGCCGGCAGCCCCTCTCCCGGAGCAGGGAGACCGCGTAGGCCATGCCCACCGCGCTGTCCCTGCCGGCATGGCAGAGCCTGTCTATCACCCCTCCGTTGCCCTCGCCGCCGATGGCGGCCCCCCTGGCCTCCATCTCCTCCACGACGTTCACCTCGCCGACGGGAGCCCTGTGCACGACGCACCCGTGCTTCGCCGCACACGTCTCGGAGAGCCTCGACGTGGACAGGTTCACGACCACGGGAGAAGGTCTCGAGGCCAGAACGTGGTCGATCGCCAGGGCGACCGTGTATTCCTCGCCCGGCGCCCTCCCGGTCTCGTCCACCAGCGAGAGGCGGTCACCGTCGGGATCGAAGCCGAAGCCGATGTCGGCCCCGGACTCGCGCACGGCCCTGCAGAGATCTCCCAGGTTGCCGGGCACGGGCTCGGCGGGCCTCGGGAACTCGCCGTCCTCGCCGATGACTCCGTTGATGATCTCGTACTCGACTCCGAGTAGGTCGAGGAGCGCAGGCCCGAGGGTCAGCCCCGTGCCCCCGGTGACGTCGAGGACAGCCTTCATGGGCCGTCCGTCGCAATGCACGAGGGGGAGGGCGGCCACGAGGGAGGCATGCCTCTCCACGGCGCCGGTCGAGCAGCCCGGGATGCCGGCCGAGCTCGCCGCGACCCATCTGCGCGGGGCGGCCAGGACCTCCATGAGGCGTTCCCGTGCGCCCTTCCTCAGGAACACCCCGTCCGGACCGACGAGCTTGAGGGCGTTCCACTCCCCGGGATTGTGGCTGGAGGTGACCGCTATGCCCCCGACCGCTCCCGTCGACATGACCTCCAGCTGCACGGTGGGAGTGGGGACGACTCCGAGCAGGACGGGCTCGCACCCCATCGAGCAGAGACCCGCCACCACGGCCGCCTCGACGGCCGGGCCGCTGATCCTCGTGTCGCGACCGACGACCACCCGGCCCGGGCCGCATGTCTCGGCGAAGGCGGCAGAGTAGCCCAGGGCATCAGCCGCGGTGAACGACCTGCCGAAGACGCCCCTGATTCCCGAACCGCTTACGATGGGAGATTCCAAGTGCCCCGCCCCGCCGAGCGCCTGGAGCCGGCGATCGGACTCGAACCGATGACCTGCGCATTACGAGTGCGCTGCTCTACCACCTGAGCTACGCCGGCCTCCAGATGCGGAAGGGGAATAATAGCCAAGCCGGACCCGGGGTCAAAGCCCTCCCAGAAGGGGGCTGCCTTCGCCGAAGAGCTGGACGAGTGCGGAAACCCCGAACCAGGAGTAGCCGAGGTCGGTCTCCGCGGCCGGATAGACGGGGACGACCGACCCGTTCATCACCGCGCTGTCCGTCCTCAGGTCGAGGAACGCCCTGCGGTACTCGAGCCGCAGGCTCAGTGGCCCCCAGATGTCCACCTGACCTCCCGCGGCCACCAGGAAGCCCACGCTGGAGCCGTCGGCCTCGACGAACCTGCCGTACCGGTCGGTGCCGCTGTAGTCTCCGCTGGCCCATACAGCTCCGGGACCGCCGTACACCTCGAAGCCCTCGACGGGCGAGAAACCAGCGGTCGGAGCCAGCGTGACGAGCGTGGCGGAGAGGTCTCCGTCCCAGTCGGCGGTGGCCGACTTGGAGAACCTCTCGACCCCCACGGTGAATCCGAGGGGACCGGGGGCGTCGATCGAGGCGGCGATGCCGAGGGAGGTGCCCGGCGTGAGGAAGGACTCCGAGTAGGCGTCCTCCGTCGGCGAGATGCTGGAGGCTGAGCCGCCTATGCTCACGTCCAGGCCGGATGCCGGCGCGACCAGGATCAGCAGCGGCATCAGGGAGGCCGCGGTCCGCCGACGCATCAGGCCCCGCCCTCCCGGTGGGCTGATGCTGAGATGTACTCCAGCAGGCCTCCGGCCTGCAGGATCTGCAGCATCTCGGCGGGGAGGGCGGGGAATGCGAAGTCTCTCCCGGCGATCCTCACCGTTCCGGCCACCGGGTCCACCGACACCTCGTCGCCCGGGCGGTAGGCATCCACGGCCTCCGGACACTCGACCAGGAGGAGCCCCTGGTTGATGGCGCTGCGGTAGAAGATCCGCGAGAAGGATCGCGCGATGACTGCCGCTATGCCCACGTACTTCAGGCCCAGGGAGGGCTGCTCCCTGCTAGACCCGCAGCCGAAGTTCCTGCCCGCCAGGATTATGTCGCCTGGAGCAACGCTCGATGCGAAGCCCGGATCGAGGTCCTCCAGCAGGTGCTCCCTTATCTCCGGGCCCTTCGAGCAGGAGTAGGTGTACTTCCCGGGGAAGAGAAGATCCGTGTTGATGTCGTCCTGCGGATAGTGGAAGACGGCCATCTCACACCTCCCTGGGGTCGGTTATCACTCCCGTGAGAGCGGTCGCGGCTGCGGTCTCGGGGGAGGCCAGGTAGATCTCGGAGTCCTTCTCGCCCATCCTCCCCTTGAAGTTCCGGTTGGCCGTCGAGAGGCACCTCTCGCCCGGGGCCAGGACTCCCTGATGCGCCCCGAGGCAGGGTCCGCACCCCGGGGGGATGACGGTGCCGCCGGCCCGGACCAGCGCCTCGAGCACGCCCGACCTCATCGACTCGACGTAGACCTCGCGCGAGGCCGGAGCCACTATCAGCCTGACGGTCGGAGCCACCTTCCTCCCGGAGAGGATGTCGGCGGCGGCCCTGAAGTCCTCGAGCCTGCCGTTCGTGCATGTCCCGAGGAGCACCTGGTCGACGGGGGTCTCGGGAAGCTCGGAGACCGGGATGACGTTGTCGACGGTGTGCGGCCTGGCGACGACCGGCACTACGGTCGAGAGATCGTAGTCCAGGACCTTCTCGAACTCGGCGTCGACGTCGCTCCAGACGGCCATCGTGCACTCGGCGCCCCTGTCGCGGAAGAACTCCCTGGTCTGCCCGTCGGCCGGGAAGACGGCCGTCTTGGCGCCCATCTCGACTCCCATGTTGGCTACGGTCATGCGCTCTGGGATCCTCAGCGAAGAGACCCCAGGGCCGTGGAACTCGACGGACTTGTAGTTGGCCCCGTCGGCGCCGATGTCCCCGATGATCCGAAGCACCAGGTCCTTGGCCGACACCCTCCTGCCGAGGGCCTCCGCGAGGTTCACGCATATCGTGGGGGGGACCTTGAGCCAGGTCCTGCCCGTGATCCACAGTCCTGCGGCCTCCGTGCGGTCTATCCCGGTGGCGAAGGAGCCGAACGCCCCGTAGGTGCAGGTGTGGCTGTCACTGCCCACCACGAGGCTTCCCGGGAAGCAGAGGCCCATCTCCGGAACGACCTGGTGGCAGATTCCAGTGCCCATCTCGTAGAAGCGCCTTATCCCCTGGCGCCGGACGAACTCGCGGATCTTCCTCTGACCCGCGGCATCCTTGCTGGTGTCGGCGGGGATCACGTGGTCCAGCACTATGGCCAGGCGGTCGGGGTACTTCACCCTGCCGCCCGGAACGGTGCTCTCGAACTTGTCTATGATGGCCGAGCTGTTGTCGTGGGTCAGCACGATGTCGGGCTCGACGAACACTATCTCGCCGACAGCCACCTCGTGACCCGCAGCCCGGCTCAGGATCTTCATCGCGAAGGTCTGACCCACCTGAGCCCCCCTTGTGGTGGTAACACCCGGACCGTTTGGATGTATTCTATCAATAACGCATGGTTCCCGCCGATACAATCCGGGAGGCTGATCTGGAAATCCTGCGCGGTGCCGGTGTCGTCGGCGAGGTCGCACCCGACCTGCTTCACGACGAGTCGAACATGACAGGGGCCTGGTGCGTCGAGGCATGCCGCCCCGCCACGTCCGCCGAGGCCGCCGGGTACGTCAGGTCCTGTGCTTCGCGCGGGCTCGGGCTGACGCTGTCGGGAGGCCGCACCGGGGTGGTCGGCGGGGCCCTCCCCGACGGAGGGGCGGTACTCTCGACCTCTCTCCTCAGGGGAATCGGCCCGGTCTCGCGCTCCACGGTCGAGGCCGGGGCCGGAGTGACCCTCGGCGAACTGAGGGACTTCCTCCAGGGAAGCGGGACCGGCCTCTTCTTCCCGCCCGACCCGACCGAGTGGTCTGCAACCCTTGGCGGGATGGCGGCCACCGACGCCTCGGGCTCGGACAGCCTGCTCTACGGATCCACCAGGCGGTGGGTCGAGGCAGTGGAGGTGGTCTTCTCCTCGGGTGATGCCGCCTGGATCGAGAGAGGCGCCTTCGCATTCGACGAGGCTGGGGTCTGCAGGCACCCACTGCTCGGGGAGATCCGCCTCCCGCCCCTCCCGGCGGTCCTTCCGGAGAAGGATGCAGCAGGATACAGACTGCGGCCGGGCATGGACCTCCTCGACCTGCTGCTCGGGTCCGAGGGCACCATGTGCCTGGTGACCTCTCTCAGGCTGCGCCTTGCCCCGGAGCCTCTCCACGTGATCGAGACGGTTCTCTTCCCGGATCGCGGGGCTCTGTGGGAGGCCGTCGACCTCGTCGGCAGCTGCGGAGCCAGGGTGAGGGCTCTCGAGGTCATGGATGGAGAGTGCCTAGATCTCATGCGGAGGTGCAGGCTGCAGGGCTCGCCCCTGCCTCCCCGGGGGGCCGGCTGTGCGGTGATGGCGCGTTTCGAGGCGGACTCGGAGGATGGTCTGGACCAGTTGCTGGCGGCGGTCGGGGAATGCTCCTCCGCCCTGGGGCTGCCGGAGGACCTGGAATGGGCGGGCATCGACGAGAAGGGCTCGAGCAGGACGAGGGACTTCAGGCACGCTCTGCCCGAGGTGGTGAACATGGAGATCTCGAGGCGGAGGGGATCACTCCCGGGGATCCACAAGCTGGGCTCGGACGGCGCCGTTCCCCCGGCGTCGGCACCGGTCTACCATTCGCGCATCAGAACCCTCCTCGACGACGGGGGGTTCGAGGGGATCGTTTTCGGACACGCGGGTCAGGGCCATCTGCACGCCAACATCCTGCCGGGGTCCGAAGGCGAGATGGTGGCCGCCCGCGAAGCCATGCTGGAGACCGCCCGGATGGCGGTCGAGATGGGCGGGACGGTCTCGGCCGAGCACGGACTGGGAAGGCTCAAGGGGCACCTGCTGGGGATCATGCACGGGGAGGAGACCATCGCCGGGATGAGGGCGCTACGCCGAGCCGTCGACCCCGTCGCCCTCTTCGCCCCCGCCATCCCCTGGCCCTGACCCCCCTGACCCCTTCGGGTTTGAAATCGTTGAAATGCGATTTGTAATTCATTTTACGCAAATCACTTGAAAAATGCGATTCCTGCTTTTCTGCAGGGATGGATCCGCGGGGGGTGATCGGGGCCTCCGACCTATCTCGGAGCTCGCAGGGGATGACAGGGTCTGGTCCGCTTCTACGTGCTCGACTCCTCCTTCTCCAGCTGTTCCAGTCTGGTTGTGCAATCGTCGCACCACCTGACGATGGCCTCCTTGAAGAGCAGGAAGTATTGCAGGGCCATCTTCTGCGCCTCGATCCCGAGGTCGGCCCGTGCTGTACCGAGCTCTGCGAGCGCCTCCTCGGTCTCGGCGATCTCCCCGACAGCCAGCTTCCTGTAGTGCAGCACATTCCGCTTCATGCAGGACGGTCCGGCGAATGCCCCGAAGCGCATCTTCATCAGCAGTTCCACGCGGAAGCGGGTCAGGTTGGGCGGTGCGGAGACCCAGGCACCGAGCTCGTGCCATCCTGCCCCCGTCAGCTCGTAGGGGACTCGGCGCCTTCCGCAGGTTCCGGTCTCCGCCACTCTCACGAGGCCGTCCTCGAGCAGCTTCCTCAGGATGGGGTAGATGTTGCCGTAGGACTCGTTCCAGAAGAAGAAGCCCTGTGAGGAGAGGATCTTCTTTATGTCGTAGCCGGAGGCCGGACCCTCGGCCAGCAGGGCCAGTATCCCATATGCCGACTGAGTCTGACCGAGCCTCCAGGCCATCCGGACTCCTCCACCCAATATATCAAAAAGAGATATCGATGTGTGCACGGGGGGGCTGATCGTCAATCCATCATGGGTGGAGCGATCTTCCGGCACCGATGACGATTCGGGTTCCGGCGAGGGTCGGACCTGGCCGGGGTGTGCCCTACGGAGGAAATCACCGCAGAGCGATTTCCAGACTATTGCAAGGCATCAGATTACAACTCGAATTTCAACGATTTCAAACCCGAAGGGGTCCTGAAGTCAGGTATTGCTGGCGAGGGCGGCGAGGATCATCCCCGCATCCGCGAGCACCTGAGTCAGTGCCGGCACGAGAAGACCGCCGGCCCGACGCTCGATCCGTCTCCAGGCGAAGGAAGTGCCGAACAGGACGACCACGCAGACCGCCACCCAGAGGGGTTTCATCAGGGACTGGAGCACCAGCCCGTGATATCCTGCGAACATCACGGCGGCGGGGATGCCGTTGCCGGGGATCGCGCGCAGCCTCCCCCAGTGGGCCTGCTCGATGAACGGGTGCACGAGTCCGTACCAGGGGACCATGAGCAGGAGGGATGCGCCCTCCAGCCCGTGGCGGGACAGCCAGAAAGCCACCGGAAGCTTCGTGATGACCGGCAGGAGAACGTATGTCAGGGGGCCAGCCGCCAGGCAGGGCAGCGCGTGCAGCAGGAACTGCCCTCGGTGCCAGCCCTTAAGCGAGTACGGCAGGCGCCTCCATGAGAACAGCAGCATCAGGGCGTGATACGACACGATCGTCGCCCAGGCGCTGCGCAGGCCCACCCAGAATGCCAGTACGGCAGCCCAGGGCACGAGCATCGCCGCCACGTCGGCAGGACCTGCCGGTCCGACGGTCGAGCCGTCCCTCGATCCCCTGGAACCCGTCATCCCCGGTTCAGGAGCACGATGGAGGCGTTGAGCGCCGTGGCGAAGGACACCCAAAGCACGTAGGGCAGCATGATCCATCCCGCAGGACTGCTGATCCTGTGGAACATCATCGAGAGGAGCACTATCACCGCGAGGAGCGCGACGATGTCCGCGAGCGCCAGGTCGGGCCGGCGAAGGCCGAAGAAGAGCCAGGACCAGGCGGCGTTGAGAACCAGCTGAGCGGCGAAGAGGAGAAGCGGCAGCCAGGCCCCCGCTATGCCGGATCTCCTCCAGACCAGCCAGGCTGCCACCGCCATCAGGGCGTACAGCAGCGTCCAGACCGGCCCGAAGATCCAGCCCGGAGGAGTCCAGGACGGCTTCGCCAGCGCCTGGTACCAGGCATCGGCCGGGAACCTCGATCCTACGAAGGCCGCCACGAACGTCAGGAGCAGGCAGGCAGCCAGACCCGCCACCGATGCCGCCACGCCCATCATCGACCACCCCCGTCCGCAGACCGGGACTCCCGTTCAGGCCGTACCGCCGGCGCCTGCCCCCCACCCGCCGACGTGTCGCCGGCAATCGAGATCCTGTGCCTCATCCAGTAGTTGGGGTCCTCGTACCTGCCCTGGTCCCGCTCTACATCCACGGACACGGGCTGGAGCGCCCCCGGCACGAGGTAGGAACCGCTGCGCTCGAAGTCCAGGCCTGTCCAATCCTCCCACTCGCGGACCGTGCCCTCGACTGTCAGCGTGCAGGGGGTCACGCCCACAGGCTCGGCGCCCAGGCGCTCATGCACCCTGATCCAGGGATCGAATGCCCCTCCGTCCGGATTCCTCCTCCGTACATACTCCTCCATCGGAAGAAGAGGGTGCCTGTCCTTCCAGACCGGCCTGACGGGCGCGACGAGATCGGACAGCCCGGCGGTGCGCGCCAGCGCCGTCATCCGGATCACGATCTCCCTGCTGAGCCCCCTCCCCCTGTGCGGCGGGGCCACGAGAGCCGCCAGGGCCACGAGTGCGTTCGCCCCACCGTCCTCCCCGGCCCCCCGCTCGATCGCCTCCTGGATCGTCCGGGGCAGGTCGCCGAAATTCCCGTCCCAGGCTATGGGAACCGTGTGACCCGCGGCCAGCGCCTCTCCCGACGAGGCGTCCACGAGGGCGAACTGGAAGCCCGGATGGAGATCGAAGAGGAGATTCCAGTCCCTGACGTCCCCATGGAGCAGGAACCGCGGCCAGCACTCCGCGCCGAGCCTTTCCATGTCCTCTCTCAGGCATGGCCTGTCTGAGAGAAGCCGGAGGTCGAAACCCTGTATCTCAGATCCCGTCGCGGGCCTCCCCACCGCCCCCGGCAGGGGGGAGACCCCCGAGAGTAGCAGAATAGATCCGGGCATCACTCTCGGAGAAGCAGCAGAAGACTACCTCGCGAATGCCGGCATGCCCGTCCAGGAAGTCGACGACCGTCGATACTGCGATGCTAGCCGCCTCCTCCCCGGGATAGCCGTAGGAGCCTGTTCCGATGCAGGGGAATGCGATGCTCGAGGCACCTGCCCCGGAGGCTACCTCCAGCGAACGGCGGTAGCAGGAGGCCAGCAGGCCTGCCTCGCCGTCACCTCCTCCGCGCCATACGGGACCCACGGCATGGATCACGAAACGGGCGGGCAGGTCATGTCCGCCGGTCAGCTTCGCATCCCCTGTGCTGCAGCCCCCCAGCCGCCGGCATTCCTCCAGGAGACCCGGACCGGCGGCCCTGTGGATCGCGCCGTCCACGCCGCCGCCCCCGAGCAGGGATCGGTTGGCAGCGTTCACCACTGCATCAACGCAAAGGGTGGTGATGTCAGCGACCTCCACCCGGACGCCCGGCGGCATCGGTCGCGACCCGGTCGTCACCCGAGCGTCTCCAGGTCCTAGAGGAGCAGCTTCCTGTCCTCCTGATCCTCGACGAGTCCGGAGAGGCGCCTTGCCTCGGCCAGGTGTCCCCCGGCATCCTCATCATTCCCTCCGGCAAGGGCCGCCCTTGCCGCCGCCTCGTGCGCGTAGGCCGTGAAGAAGGGCGGGACCCCGCCCTCGGGGCTTTCCGCGAGGCAGAGCGATGCGTATCTCGAAGCCTCGTCAGCCCTGCCCAGCACCGCGCAGACCCGTGAGATCATCCACCAGGCAACGGAGATGTTCGTGGCGTCGCAGTCCTCCCTGCGGGACCAGTGCCAGCGGGAGGCGTGTGCAAGACCGAGCATCTCCTCGTCCTCCGAGGGGGTCCTCCCCTCCCTGTCGAGGAGCTGCCACACGAGGTTGAAGCACTCGACGGAGAAGAACCTGTGGGCAGGGGCGGGATCGAAACCGGATCCGTTCATCCATCCTCCCTCCGGAGCCGGCCGGGACATGTCCTGCTGTATGGACGCGTCCGGCACGGGCCGTTCCTCATGAACACGGCCCAGTCGCCGGGTGAGATGGTCGGCCGCCCCTCGGACGGCTCGTGGCCGCAGGTGGCCGCTATGCAGTCCCCCATCAGCCCCTCCGGGACATCCGGGAGAACCGGCACGCCGGCTGCCGGCACCAGCCTCTTCTGATGAGCCATCATGCGCCACTCGACCGAGAAGAGCCTCCAGGAGGCGCCGCACCTCCCGCATCTCACGTCGGCCTCGAGCCAGTATTCGGGCTCGGCCGGAGGCTTCGTCTCGAAGAAGGGAAGGGCAAGAGCCGCCTCCACGAGGGCGTTCTGCAGATTGTCCTGCCATCCCGGCCCCTGCTCCTTGCCGGCCCAGAACGCAAAGCGGGCGGAACCGCATGGACAGCCACCCGATCCGCAGAGCTCCGAAAGGACCGAGGAGACCGTCCTCCGCATGTCGTCGGCGAGCCCGCGAGCGTCCTCAGGCTCCATCGCGGACCTCGCCCGGGGTGGACTTCCCTCTCAGGACCGCCAGCCCCCGATTCCGTTCCACCATCTCTCGACGTAGCCGAGGGCGAACGGCTGGCCCTTGATCCTGCCCATGTCGCGCGCGGCATGGGCGACCTCGCGCATCAGCCCGAAGCCTCCTGCCCGGTCTATCTCCTCGCCTATCGCCCTGGCCGCATCCCTGCCCGGGCCCATGTCCTGCGTCCTGGCAGCCTCCGCCGTCAGTTCCAGGAGCCTGGCCGCCCAGGCTGCGATCTCGTTTCCGCTCAAATGGCACCTCCCTCCGGGATCGTGCGGCTAGGCAGGCAGGACCCGTCTGACCCAGCCCTCCCGGGACGTCCTGTAGAACCTGTGCTCGTGGGTGCAGGAGGAGCCGAACGCGAACCAGTCCCCGCATGCACGCCTGTCGACGAGGTGGAGGCCGGCGGCATCCCCCAGCATCGAGATCACCCTGTCCAGCCCGAGTTCGGTCTCGCCGGGAAGGGCGGCCACCAGGGGGAGGGACTTGAGTGCGGCCTCCCAGACGTTCCTCTCCGTGATCCCGAATCTCGCGAGCACGGCCTTCGCATCGTCGAAGACGTCGAAGTGCCTGGTCTGCGCGAACTCCGTGAGGAGCCGGAGCGCCTCGGGCGTGCGGGTCGCCTCGTCCGCGCACAGGAGCCCCAGGGCGTAGATCGAGGCCTTCACCTGGGCCCTGCGGGTACTGCTCGATATCACTGTAGCAGGTACCGGCGCGGGCTTCGGCCTCCTCCCGAGCAGCCTTCCCAGGAAGCTCCGCTTCGGAGGGGGCGCCGGCCGACGGTTCTTCTCCTCCTCGTCCAGCCTGAGCATGTCCCCGTAGAGGAACCTGGCATGGTCGACGAGGAACGGCACGGCATCGGCTCCCAGAGCGGCTATCTCCGCCATGCGCCTCCTGGCGGCCTCGCTCAGGACCCGCGGGGAGTCGAATCCGGGGCCGCTCGCGTTGTCGGCCGAGGTCACGGCCTCGATCCCGGCCAGGACGATCTCCTTCAAGGTCCGTCTCCTTCCCGTGCTCCGCGGTCAGCCGTTCGAGAACCTCACCATCCAGTACTTGGCCTTCGTCGCGGGATGCAGCCTCTGCCAGACAGGGTCGGGGAGGTACACGTCCACCCCGCAGTACCCGCACTTCATCATCCGCTCGCTCTTTGCAGTGGCCACGAGGCCGCCTCCGCACTTCGGGCAGGCCAGGGCGACGGGTTCCGCCGAACCGGGCGCGGAGGACGCATCGTCGCCCGAACCTGTCGCGCGCTCGCCGAAGAAGATCTGCAGCGCCGAGGGAACGACTTTCGTCAGCCACCCAGGAGCCGGGAACACGGGGGTCTCCCGCCCGCACGAGGTGCACTTCAGCATCCCGTCCGCGCCGTTCCGCACCGACTCGACCTCCCAGTTGGTCTCGCAGTCGGGGCAGGCGGGATCGGGCGGGGGCAGCCTGATGCAGCTGTACTTGATCGTGAGGTCGCCCGCCATCATCGTGCCGTCTGTGCCCGAGCCTGGCTCGAAGTCGTCGTAGTCCCGCACGTAGTCGCCCACTATCTCCGCCCAGTTCTCCGGGCTGATGGGCACGGCGGAGCCGCAGGAGGGACACGGCGGGGCCGTCGACGGCCCGTTCACCACCACCGGTTTCCCGCACTGGTTGCAGGTCGCGATGATCTTGAAAATCCCGTACCTGTATCCGGACATATCCCCTCCCCGAGAAGCGGTCTGTCGACCGTCGCATCCATGCCGCAGGCGGTTACGCGCCCAGCCCCCTGAAGTGCACCGTTCCGGTCCTCCTGTCGTCGAGCAGGTAGTGGGTTCCCTGGTGCGTCCATCCGTTCACGACCTCGTCCATGTAGCAGTCCTTGTTGATGACGGACGAGGGCGACCAGGGCGGGTCGAAGATGTCGTAGCCCTGCGGGAGGTCGAATTCCTCCGAGATCTCGGACCAGAAGACCTCGCGATAGCCGGTCGCGAGGATCGAGTCCAGGGCTTCGTCGGTGGCCTCGAACCTGAGGTAGAGACTGTAACCCTGCCAGGTGTCGCCCACGCCCTGGATCCCCTCCACACCCTCCGGGACCGGATCCAGGATGACGCTCGTGAACATCTCGACGGGCGTGCTGGTGGAGGTCGGCCCCTCACCGCCGCACCGCGAAGAGCCGTTCAGGAGGGAGACCGCCACCGCGACGGCCGTGGAGACCGCCACGACCACCGCCGCGGGGCGCATGCCCGGGGACCCGGGAGTCAGCCTCATCACGCCCTCCCGAACAGCCTCGTCGCGGATCCACTTCGGGACCTGCAGGCCGCGAGCCGCGAGGGGCTGCAGAAGAGCCTCACGAGAAGGAACCCTGCCGCGAACCCTCCCACATGCGCCCAGAACGCCACCCCGCCCCCGCCGCCGGAGACGGCACCCATCAGCAGCTGCAGGAGGAACCAGTATGCAAGCATCAGGAAGGCAGGCACGACGATCCTGCTGATGAAGAACCCGAGGAAGACGAGCATGTGCACCGGCGCGCGGGGATAGAGGTTGAGATAGGCGCCCATCACCCCTCCGATGGCGCCGGAGGCCCCGACCATGGGCAGGGTGCTGCCCGGGTCCGAGGCCACCTGGGCCGCCACGGCCGCGGCGCCGCAGACAAGGTAGAAGAGGAGGAAGCGCACCGGTCCCATGGCATCCTCCACGTTGTCCCCGAACACGAGAAGGAACCACATGTTGCCGATGATGTGCATCCAGCCGCCATGCATGAACATGGAGGTCACGACCGTCCACCAGGCCGGTATCCCGTCGAGGACCGCGATCACCTGCTTGCCGGAGGTGACGGCCGTGCCCGGCTCGACCCTGCCCAGCAGCTCTCCCGGGATGACGCCGAACCTCCACACGCTCTCCGACAGGTGGGGGTCCGCGCCCATCCTCTGCACGAAGAACCAGACCGCGGCGTTGACGGCCACTATCAGGAAGGTGACCACCGACCTGTGCAGCGTTGGATTGTCATCGCGAAGCGGGAACACGGCCTACTTCAGCCCCAGCCTCTCCCCGCGCGCGAACGCGGCTGCAGCCTCCCCGGCCCTGCGTGCACGGGTGGCCGGCCTCCTGGCGGCGGACACCCAGAGGATGCAGTTCCTCCTGCACGAGGGGGGAAGCGACTCGAAGAACGGCCGAGACGCAGGTGCGAGGTCGAGGGCCTCTTCGAGCTCCCGGGGGACGGTGTCGGCCTCCTTCTTCGGCCCGTCGGGCTTCGCCGTCCACCTGCCCGTACTCCTCGCTTCGTCCACGGGCACCATGCCGGCGGGTGTCATCCGCCCCCCGGCGATCAACTCCTCCGCACGCCTCCTGTTGAGGGCCGACCAGGCGCTGCCGGGTCTCCGGGGGGTGAAGAGCCTTGCATATCTGCACTCGTCGAGGCCCTTCACGATGCTGTCGATCCACCCGTAGCAGAGGGCCTCCTCGACCGCTTCCACATATGTCGGCGAGGACCCGCCCCCCCCCTTCCGAGTGAAGACCAGCCAGACCGAATCGGCGGATCGATGGTTGTCCACGAGCCAGGCCCGCCAGGATTCGAGGCAGGAGACCTCCAGCAGCCCCGTGCGTGACCTCACGGCCGTGGATGCGACCATCTGCGTCGTCTGACAGGAGAGTTGCGCACCCCCGCCTCATCCTCCCTCTCGTTGACAGAACCTCCTTAACATGCATCTTTGTGACGGATTCCGCCCGTCCCGACACCCCGCCCGGCAGCATTCTCCCGGTCGGGTAGGGACGGCCGGTGTTCCCGTCGGCTCACGGAGGACTACAGACCCGGCTCCATGCGCGACGGCCGGCTGCCGACGACATCGCGACCCCGGTTTCGACGGCGCTCGCATACGGGAGCGAACCCGGGCGCGGGTTCTCCCGGACGGGAGGTCATGACTTGGACCGGATACTGATGGGCAAGGGCACCGAGCAGGTCTTCCTGCTCGGGGCCTGCGGGAACCGCCACGGCATGGTCTCGGGGGCCACCGGCACGGGAAAGACCGTGTCGCTCCTGGTCATGGCGGAGGGCTTCTCCAGGATGGGCGTCCCGGTGTTCGTGGCGGATGTGAAGGGTGACGTGGCGGGGCTGGCGATGCCGGGCGCAGGAGGCCCGAGGATCGACGAACGGGTCGCGGCGATCGGCATCGGGGACTACTCGCCCGAGGGCAGCCCGGTACTCTTCTGGGATCTGTTCGGCGAGAGGGGCCACCCTGTCAGGACCACGATAAGCGAGATCGGGCCAACGCTCCTTTCGAGGATGCTGGAACTGAACGACACCCAGGCCGGTGTCCTGGAGGTCGTCTTCAGGATGGCGGACGACCAGGGGCTGCTGATCCTGGACCTGGCCGACCTGCGCTCCCTGCTGGCATTCACGGCGGAGAACAGGAAGGAGGTCTCCGCGGAGTACGGGCTCGTCTCCACCCAGTCGGTAGCGGCGATACAGAGGTCGCTCCTGGGTCTGGAGAGGGAGGGCGCACCGGACTTCCTCGGGGAACCCGCCCTCGAGTTCGGCGACATCATGCGGACCGACCTCTCGGGGCGCGGGGTGATAAGCATCCTCGCCGCGGACCGGCTGGTCCTGAAGCCGCGCCTCTACTCCGGCTTCCTTCTGTGGATGCTGTCGGAGCTGTACGAGAACCTGCCCGAGGTGGGCGACCTGGAGAGGCCGAGGCTCGTCTTCGTGTTCGACGAGGCCCACCTGCTGTTCGACGATGCGCCGCCCGCGCTGCGCCAGAGGGTCGAGCAGGTGGTCCGGATCATCCGTTCGAAGGGCGTCGGAATCTATTTCTGCTCGCAGTTCCCCGACGACGTGCCGGACGAGATCCTGGGCCAGCTGGGGAACAGGGTGCAGCACGCTCTCCGCGCCTACACGCCGAGGGACAGGAAGGCCGTCCGGACAGCTGCGGAGACCTTCGTCGAGAACCCGGGCGTCGACGTCGAGAGCGAGATCGCGAAGCTCGGCGTAGGCGAGGCCCTGGTCTCGATGCTGGGGCCTAAGGGTGCGCCCATGCCCGTCGAGAAGGCCCTGATAAGCCCGCCGCGGTGCAGGATGGGTGCGATCACGGACGAGGAGCGGTCCTCGGTCATGAAGAGAAGCCCGCTGGGCACCAGATATGACAAGAGGATCGACAGGGAGTCCGCGCACGAGGTCCTCTCCGCCAGAGCCGCCGGCAGGAGGGAGGAACCCCGGCGCGAGGGGGAAGCCGACGGGGGGAAGAGAGGCAGGGGAAGGCTCGGCGAGATGCTGTGGGGAACCGGACGCAGGCAGGGAATGGTCGAGACGATGGCGAAGCAGGCGGCCAGGACGGTCGGGAGCCAGATAGGACGGAGGGTCTTCAGGGGGCTCCTCGGGGGGATACTGGGCCGGGGCTAGGATGCCCTACTCCCGGACGTGCTCCAGGGCTACCGCGAGCAGCTGCGCGACGTGGTCGTCGGCCAGGGCGTAGAAGACATGCCTGCCTCGCCTCCTCGAAGCCACGAGACCCGCCGAGCGCAGCTTCCTGAGCTGGTGCGACACCGCCGACACGCTCACGCTGGTTCCCGCGGCGAGTTCGCAGACGCAGTGCTCCCTCGCGCCGAGCATGAGGAGCAGCGTGAGCCTCGTCGGATCGGAGGCCTGGAAGAAGAGCTCCGCCAGCGCCTCCAGTTCAGGTCCGGTCGGCCTGTTCGAGCCTTGCTCCATAACCCGCCCTCCTGACCTCCTCGACGGCCCTGCCGGGATCGCATGACCGGCTGCACGTGATCCAGGCCCTGCCCTTCTCCCGGTCGACCCTGGCGAACTTCACCCCGACCGCACCGAGCAGGGCGGCCCTGATCCTCTCCTCGCACGACCTGCAGGTCGCACCCTCGATGACTATCTCGACCTCGCGCCCGGATCTGCGGGAGCGCGCCGAGAGGAGGAACACCCCGAGATCCGACAGGGCCCACCATCCCATCCCCGCGAGGAGGATCACCGCGCAGGCGACAGCCAGCCAGCCCGGCACAAGATGGAGGCCGTGCACCTGTCCGGCGCCTGCGGTGCCCACGAGTCCGTCGAGCAGGAGTCCGGCCAGCAGGCTGACAAGGATTATGGAGCCCAGGTAGACCAGGAAGATGCGGTTACCGAGCATCCTGCGCACGGCCGCGATGGTCGCGGCGTTCGTGGCCGGTCCGGCCATGAGGAATACGAGGGCGGCGCCGGGAGCGAGCCCCGCGGAGACAAGGCCGGCTGCGATCGGGACTGAGGCGGTCGAGCAGACGTAGAGGGGGATGCCTATCGCGAGAGCGGCCAGCATCCCCAGGGGACCCCCGGCCCAGGAGGCTCCCGAGATGGCCCCCTCGGGCACGAGCACGGTGATGAGCGCCGAGACGACTATCCCCACGAAGAGCCATCGGTACAGGTCCCTGAGTATCACGCCGGAGACATATCTCCAGAAACGCACGGGCAGGGTCCCGCCCGGACCCGGGACGCACTCCGCGTCGGGCACGGAGGGATCGACACCCTCGCGCGGTCGCATCGCATCCGCGGCGACCCCCGCCGCCAGGCCCGCCGTGAAGGCGGCCGCGAGCTTCACCGCTGCGACAGGCCAGCCGAGCATCCCGGCCGTCACCATCACGGAGTCCACACCGGTCTGTGGTGTGCTGACGAGAAAGGCGGTCGTGGCACCCCTGGAGGCGCCCTCCCTCCGAAGGGCCATCGCTGCGGGTATGACCCCGCAGGAGCAGAGCGGGAGGGGAACGCCGAAGAGGGAGGCCTTGACGACGCTCGCCGGCCCCGGGCGGCCCAGGTGCCTGAAGACACGCTCCTTGCGGATCAGCACGTGAAGGATGCCTGCGATGAAGAGGCCAAGGAGCAGGGCGGGAGCGAGCTCGACCGTCACCTTCCATGCAGCCTCTGCGAATCTTTCCATGCCTCCACCCCCGCCGGCCGGTGACATTGCTACGTTTGAGCAAATATTCATACTTCAGATGCGCCCGGCAAGTTCCCGGGAAGGACGGTTCATGGCATGATCAGCTGGATGAGCTTCCCGAGCACGGGATCGGAGGAGGGCGGTTCGTGCCTCCGTGCATAGTCGGCGATGATCGAGGAGCCCCTCTCGAAGTCCCTGGTCCTGCTTGATTCGAGCAGTTCGACAGCGCGGCGCCCCAGCTCGGAGTGCCTGGCGGCGAGTTCCTGCCTGTCCAGGCCTCCGTAGACGCGCCTGGCCCTCTCGTACAGGTAGTCGTCGGGTATCGCCGGAAAGGCGCCGATGCCCGTGAGGAGCCTCGCGCAGAGCCAGTCCAGCAGGAAGGAATAGGCCTCCGCACCCCTGGCTGCGGCTTCGGCGGTGATCACGCAGGTGCCGGCACCCTCGACCGAGACCGATCCCCTTCCCCCGCCAGGCGTCGCCTCCTCCAGCCTGCGGCCTGCGCGCTCGATGAGCTCGTAGATGCCGGGCCGCAGGATGCCGGGCACCGGATCCCGCATGCCCACCGGCCATCGCTCGCGGTACTTCAGCTCGTTCCTGAGAAGAGCAAAGAGATTCGAATGGACGAGCCAGCCGGGAACCAGGACGGCCCCGCCGCCCTGCTCCGGCTTCGCGAGGAGCGAGAGGGGATACTCGATCCTCTGGGGAGGCAGCACCATGCCGGTGGCCACCACCGTTCCGGGGGCTGCCGAGAGATCGAGCGGGAACTTCAGGGATGAGCCGAGCCCGATGAACACTCCCGCACCCAGGCGCATCTCCTGGTCGGGCAGCCTGGATGTGTGGTTGCTGCCTGCGTTCGCTCCATATCCCAGGTTGCCGCATCCGTCGGGCCATCTGGCGGCTATCAGGAGCGACTGGTGGTGCATCGAGCAGAGGGGGCCGACGAGGCTCGCCACGACCTCTCCCCCGCCCTGCACGCTTCCCGGGCCAAGTATCGAGGCGGTCAGGATGCCTCCATGCTCCAGGACCGAGTCTTCGAAGAGCAGGGAGTTCTCCGCCAGCGCGCCGTCCGAGACGGAGGCTCCGGGCTTCAGTATGCAGGACCTGACCATGGCGCCGTCGGTCACCCTCGAGCCCCGGCCCGGGCCGCCGAGGAGGATGCTCCTCCTCAGGACCCCCGGATTCTCGACGAGGCAGTCCTGCCCGAGGTGGGTGCACGTAACGAGCCGCGCACAGCGGACCACGGCACCTTCGCCCACTATGCATCCCGGGAGGTCTCCGGCCGTCGAGGCGACGGTCCTGAGGGCGTCCGAATAGGAGGCGGCGAGATCGGGCGGGACCTCGCCCTCGGTCATGACGCATGCTAGCCGGAACGAGATCCACGGCGAGCCCTGGAGGCGCCTCTCGCCTGTCTCGACCCCGAGGTCCAGCAGCGGTCCGCCGAACGCGGCCCTCGGATCCGTCCCGTCGATGCGGCCGCAGTCCTCCACGACCGAGCCGTCGAGGAGTATGCAGCTGCTCACCAGCCCGGTGCGCTCGACGCGCACCCTTCCGTGCAGGCGGCAGCCTTCGAGTGTGCATCCGGATATCCTGGCCCCCGGGGCCAGGTCGAGATGGCAGCAACCCTCGAATCTCGAGGACTCCACGCCGTCCAGGCTGCAGGATTCGGAGACGGTGACGCGCGACCAGTCGCAGGACGAACAGCCCACGGACTCCAGCCTGGCGACGGCATCGGCGTCGATCGGTCTGCATCCCTCGGTGTCCGGAAGCCGGGACAGGAGCTCGGCTATCCCGGCGATCATCTCGCGGGTTCCGCCCGTCAGCGGGTGGTCGCCAGCGGCCTTCACCGCCACTTCACCCCGTCCGGGCGTCAGGGTGGGTCACAGCTCCGCCAGGAGGGTCGTGAGGAATCGCCAGAACCGGGCCGTCGAGCCGACGTCGACCCTCTCGCCCGGGGCGTGGACCCCGCGTATGTCGGGACCCATGGACACCATGTCCATCCCGCCCACCCCGTCCCCGATGATCCCGCACTCGAGCCCCGCGTGAACCGCCTCGATCTCCGGCCTGCGGCCGTGGATGCCCTGATAGACCTCGACGGCCCTGGCGAGGATCGGGGAGGTGGGATCCGGCTTCCAGCCGGGGTATGCGCCGCTCTCGACGGCCTCCAGACCTGCGAGCGCGGCGATCGAGGAGATCCTCCGCGCCAGCGCGGCCTTCGCGTCGTCCATGAGGCTTCGGACGGTCAGGCAGACATCGACCGTCGACGACCGCGTCTCCACGGTGGCGAGGTTGCATGAGGTCTCGACGAGCCCCGGCCTGATGCCGCTCATCTTCTCGACCCCGTGCGGGAGGGCCAGGAGGAGGTCCACCAGCCTCGCCGTAGATTCCGCGGATATCACTCCGCGGGGATCTCCGGCCTCGGGTTCGAGCCTCATCGTGATCCCGTCGTCGATCCCCGAGTACTCCTCCCGGGCCTTCCGCTCCAGGGCGGAGAGCGCGGAGACCGCATCCTGCAGGCCGCCCACCGGGATGAGTATGCCGGCGGACGCAGATCTGGGGATGGCGTTTCGCTTGCTGCCGGCGGTGATCGGACCCGTGCGGCAGAGCCTGCCCGAGCAGAGGACGTCGAGGGCCCTGGCGGCAATGCGCACCGCGTTGGCCCGGCTCCTCCCTATCTCCATGCCCGAGTGGCCTCCCCTCAGGCCCTCTATCACGAGGCGGAAGTGGCTGTCGGAGGATGCACCACCCTGCCAGACGACGGGCACCGTGATATGGATGTCGAGACCCCCCGCGCAGCCTATGCAGAACCTGCCCTCGTCCTCCGAGTCCAGGTTGATCATCCTGCGGGCGGCTATCCAGGAGGGATCGAGCATGGCGGCGCCCGTCAGCCCCCTCTCCTCGTCGACGGTGAAGAGGCACTCGAGCGGAGGGTGGGCGAGCGAGGGATCGTCCAGGACGGCAAGCATCAGGGCCACCCCGATGCCGTTGTCGGCCCCGAGAGTGGTCTCCCGCGCCACCACCCAGCCGTCCTCGAGCTCGACCCTTATCGGGTCCCTCAGGAAGTCGTGGGGGCTGGAGTCGAGCTTCTCTGCGACGATGTCGGTGTGCGCCTGGAGCATGAGGGGGGGGGCGGCCTGCGCTGCTCCCGAGCCGCCCTTGCGGATCAGGACGTTGCCGGTGGCGTCCCTCGAGCAGTCGAGGCCGCGTTCCGAGGCGAAGCGCTCCAGGAAGTCGGAGACCGCCAGCTCCATGCCGGAGGGCCTGGGAATCGTGCAGAGCTCGCCGAACCACTTCCAGACGCCCCGGGGGTCCAGATCGTCGAACAGCTCCTGATGCATCGTCACCTCTCTCCCCACTCGGCGCCCAGGAAGAAGCGGAAGAACCGGCCGTCAGCGGGAGGCTCCGGACCCGACCCGAGAATCGCGTCCACGTCGACGCCGTTCCCGGACAGGAGGGCACGGTCCGCATGGAACTGGGCGTTGCCGGATTCATGGTCGAACTCGGGATGGAACTGCACCCCGAAGAGCCCGAGCCTCCTCGAGATGAATGCCTGGATGAGCGTCTTCCCGCTCCAGGCAAGGATCTCGGACCCCTCCGGCAGCGAGATGACCTCGTCGAAATGCGACTGGAAGACCCTGGTCACGGGGGGGACTCCGAGCGCGGTGCGTGCGGCAGGGCTCCACTCGACCCCGAGCCATCCCGCCTCGATCCCCGAAGGGTTGCGCCTCACGGCCTTCCTCCCGAGAAGGCTCCTTACGATGAGCTGGTGTCCGTAGCAGATGCCCATCTGGGGCACTCCCGCCGCGACCGCCCGCCGCACAAAGGCCTCGGCCGCATCCTGGAAGGGTGCATCGCCGCAGATCGAGACGGCCGATCCGGAGTGCACGACGGCCGGGAAGGAGGCCGGATCGGGGAAGGCGCCTTCGCCTGGTCTGAAGACCAGGGCCTCCCGGCCGGGGGGCATCCAGCGGGGGATGCTCACGCCTTCGGACCCATCCGTCGAATAGTCGATGACGAGAGTGCTCATGCCTTCAGCGTAACCCCTCCGAAACCACAGCGTTGAACATAGCCCCGCATGGCCGGCGGGCAAGCCCGTCAGGCCTCCTCGACCACGATCTCGTACCCGATGGGAGACGAGGCCCTGAGGATGGCGGAGACCCCGCAGTACTTCTCCTGGGACAGCTCCACCGCCCTCTCCAGCTTCTCCCTCGGGAGCGCCGCGCCCCTGAATATGTACCTGAGCCTGATCGATCCGAAGACCACGGGGTGATCGGCCGTCAGCTCGCCCTCCGCCTCCAGGGAGAACTCGAACCCCGTCACCCTCATCTTCTGCAGGATGCTCACCACGTCCATCCCCGTGCATCCGATGAGCGCAGACAGCAGGAGACCCTTCGGCCTGGGGCCGAGATCAGCCCCGCCGAACTCGGGGGAGGCGTCCACGACGAACGAGACGCCGTCCTGCTCGATCTCGAAAGCCATGCCGCCCTTCCACTCGCCCCTCGAACCGATCATGAGCGCCTCCTATTGCCGAATCCCCCCGATGCCGGAATACTCCTGGATACTCGCGGGAAGGGGATGTCCGGGTCAATGGACGTGAAGGGTCTGGCGAGGCGCCATCTGAGGAGGACGGGGAGATTCCCGTGGATCGGGCTCCGTTCCGCCCGGCCCCTGACGGTGAGGATGGACACGACGAACCGCTGCAACCTCAGGTGCTCCATGTGCCCCATGCGGCTGTCCGACAGGGATCCGGACAGGGTCTGGCTCGACATGGACCCGGCCCTCTTCGGGCGCATCGCCTCGCAGGTCTTCCCCAGGGCGGGCTCCGTCGCCCTCTCGTGCGGTGCCGAGCCTCTGTGCAATCCCTCCTTCCCCGACTATCTGAGGATCCTCCACCGCTCCGGGGTGCCCGGGAGGGAGATGGTCACGAACGGGCTCCTCCTGGATGCGAAGGTCTCCGAGGCCATCCTGAGCCATCCGCCCACGGCCATCTTCGTCTCCGTCGACGGCGCGGAGCCGGCTACGCAGGCGGCGATACGGGGCGGATGCGATCTCGACCTGGTGGTCGGGAACATCAGATCGCTGGTCCGGGGACGGGACGCATCCGGCGCGAGGCTGCCCAGGGTCCTCTTCAGCAGCACGATACAGCGGAGGAACCTCTCCGAGCTGCCCGGCATGGTCGCACTCGCGGCGGAATGCGGCGCCGACGGCGTGAACGCTTCGGTGCTCGTGCCCTATGAAGGTCTGGACGTTATGCCGGAGGTGCCGGACACCTCCTCCGCCGACTATGCGTCGTCCATCGCCGCCGCCCGTGACGAGGCCCGCCGGCTGGGGGTGCTCTTCAACCTCCTGGGCAATGCGGACAGGCCGAAGGACGCGATCTGCAGATATGTGAGGAGCTGGGTCTTCATAGCACCCGACGGACTGGTCTTCCCGTGCCCCTACTGGAACCTGGGCTCGCCGATGGGCGACCTCTCGAGGGAGGATTTCGGGAGGATCTGGAACGGAAGGGCCTACAGGCAGCTCAGGGAGAGCCTCTCGGGAGGATCGCCCGCGGGGTTCTGCACGGACTGCCCGGAGTACGGGCGCGTCGGTGCGGTCGAGCTGAGGAAGACAGACTTCTAGGGAAAGCTGTTGAGCCCCATGAAGGAGGTCACCTTCCAGACGCCGTCGTCGAACTCGAGCAGCGCGGCGCTCTCCATGGAGAAGCCCGTGGATGTGGAGAAGACGAGCCCGAGGACCGCCTCGTCCCCGTCCACCTCGGAGGAGATCACCTCCATCTCGTAGGGAAGGTACCTGGCCTGCATGACGGGAAGCGCGACGGTGTGCCTGAGGTAGTCCCTGGCGTCCCAGTCGAGGACCTCGCGGACATCGGTCGTGTAGCCTGCCGAGGCCAGCCTGGCGCCCGCCGCGCCCTGATCGGCCCTGATCGACTGCTTCAGCGCGTCGAGCATCACCCTGACATTGACGAGGGCCTGGTCGGATACGAGCGAGTCCACCGCCGTGGAGTCGCCGCTCTGGAGGGCCTGGTGGAAGGCGACCGCCGAGAGTACGGGGTCGGATTCGGCATCGGCGGCGGCTGCTGGAGAGACTACAGCTAGGGCAAGCATTAAGGCGAATGCTCTTACCATGGCAACCAGCCTGTCCGGGGCCTTCCCCATGCGAGTATAGCCCCTGGTCCGGCACCCTGCAACGATCAGGCCTCTCCGGACCACAGCCCCAGTATCTCTACCAGGCAGTCGCGGGACAGTTCCATCCCCCTCTCGGAGATCCACTCCTCCCTGGAGTGGAACAGCTCGCCGCCGGTCGGCAGGTTGACGCAGGGCAGCCCCATGAAGGAGAGCCTCGAGCCGTCGGTGCCCCCCCTGACGGCGCCCTCCGCGGCCTCGAGCCCCGTCCGCCGCGTGCCCTCCAGGGCGTACTCGACGAGCCTCGAATCCTTCCTCACTATCGAGACCGGGTTCCTGTACTGCTCTCTGGACGAGAGCTCCATCGCCGCACCGGGGTGCTTCCTGGCGAAGTAGTCGCGAAGCGACGCCAGCCGCTCCCGCCTGGCGAGGATTCCGTCCTCCTCGAAGTCCCGCAGAATGAACCTCACACGGGCCTCCGCCGCACTGCCCGTGATGTTCATCGGATAGTCGAAGCCCTGCATGCCGAAGCTGTTCTCGGGCATGTCCTCCGCCCTCATGGCGGCCACGAGCTCGGCGGCGATCCTGACCGCGTTGACCATGCGCCCCCCGGCGCTGCCGGGATGCACCTGGCGGCCCCTTATCAGGAGGTCGGCGCTCCATGCGTTGAAGGTCTGCGTCTCGACCTCCCCCAGGGCGCCGCCGTCCACGGTGTAGGCGAAGCGCGCCCCGAAGCCTTCGATGTCGAAGTCCACCACCCCGCGGCCGATCTCCTCGTCGGGAGTGAAGGCGATGCGCAGCGGCGGCCTGGGCCTCGAGGGATCGGCCGCCAGGATCCTCAGCGTGTCCATGATGATCGCAACGCCCGCCTTGTCATCCGCGCCGAGGAGGGTGGTGCCGTCCGATGTCACTATGGTGGTGCCCACGTAGCGGGACATGTCGACGCTGCGTGCAGGATCCACGGTGACGCCTCCGGGCAGGCTGATCGCACCTCCGTCCCAGTCCTCGTGGAGGATCGGCTTCACGTCCCTCCCCGGCTCCTCCGGAGAGGTGTCGACATGGGCCACAAGCCCTATGGGCACCGCTCCGGCACTACCCTTCATACCGGCGTACAGGATGCCGCCCCGATCCCTCCGGACATCCTCCATGCCCAGTTCACGGAGCTCGTCCGCCAGCATGTCGAGCATGGCTCCCTGGCCTTCCGTGCTGGGCCTCGCGGTCGAGGACTCGCAGGAGGTGGTGTCCATCTTCACGTATCTCAGGAAACTCTCCAGAATGGGGGTCATCCCGGCTTCTCCTTCCGCGGGCGCGTGTTTTCTAGTATATAGATCGCCCGGAAAGGTCACCATCTGCATTCCGGGAGCCGATCGAGCGATGGACAACCATCTGACCCTTGTCGAAATCGCCCAGTGCCTCGGTGTATCGATACCCGAGGCGGACAGGATCATCAAGCGGAGCGCCCTCGAAGCCTCGATGATCGGGGGGCAGAAGCGCTTCCGGCGGGATGCCATCCTCCACTGGCTCGAGGGGCAGTTCGGCAGCCTCACCATCGAGAAGCTAAGGAACGTGGATCTCTCGAACGCGTCGAACGCAGGCCTCGATCCGTCCCAGCCCTTCGTCACCCAGATGCTGGAGTGCGGGAACATCCACCCGATGGTGCCCGCACGGACGCGCGCCTCCATTCTCAGGACCCTCTCGGAACTGGCCTGCGCCACCGGCGCGACCTATGACGAGCACTCCCTCCTCGAGCAGCTCCTCGAGAGGGAGGAGATCTCCAGCACCGCGCTCCCCATCGGGATCGCCTTCCCGCATCCCAGGGACATGAGGCGCATCTACACCGAGAACGACATCCTGATCCTCGCCAGGACGGCGGGTCCCCTCCCCTTCGGAGCCCCCGGGGGCAGACTCACCGGGATGTTCTTCCTGCTGCTCTTCCCGGATCCGAGCGTCCATCTTCACGTCCTCGCGAGGCTGAACAGGATGCTGAGGGATCCGTCACTGGTCGAAGCCCTCGAGGAGGCGGCCGGTGCCTTCGAGATGCTCGAACTCCTGAGGGCCGCGGAGCACGAGCTGCTCCCGGCCGACTGAAGGTCGTCGCGCGATGCGCGGGGTTTGGAGGAATGGATGACAGGCTTTCTCGGCAGGAGCATCATCTCGCTGCGGGACATGACTTCGGCTGATCTGGACATGATCGTGGCGACGGCCGGGCGGATCAAGGAGGGGCGGTCGGGGCGCTTCCTCGAGAACAGGACCATCGCGGTCCTGTTCTTCGAGCCGTCCACACGGACCAGGCTCTCCTTCGAATCGGCCATCCTGCAGTGCGGCGGGCAGATCGTGGGCTTCGCCAATCCGACGGCCTCTTCCCTGAGCAAGGGGGAGTCCTTCGCCGACACGATCCGGACGATCACCGGCTACTGCGATGCGATGGTGATCAGGCATCCCGTGGAGGGGGCGGTCAGGCTCGCGGCCGAGCTCGCGACCGTGCCGGTGATAAACGCGGGCGACGGGGCGAACCAGCACCCCACGCAGACATTCCTCGACCTCTTCACGATGCACGAGGCCTTCGGGACCCTCCAGGGCCTGCACATCGGGATGATGGGAGACCTCAAGTACGGACGGACCGTGCACTCCCTCGCGGCGGCGCTGGCCCTCTACGGCGCTAGGATGACCTTCATCTCCCCCCAGTCGCTGTGCATGCCGGACACGATCAAGGGCGAGATGGAGTCCGCGGGCGTCTCCTTCAGGGAGGTCAGGGAGCCGGAGGACGCCGGCACCGACCTGGACGTGCTCTACGTCACCCGGATCCAGAAGGAGCGATTCGGCGATCCGCAGGAGTACGAGAGCGTGGCGCACTGCTACCGCATCTCGGGGGAGACGGTCGCCGCCCTCGGAGGGAAGGTCCTCATCATGCACCCGCTGCCCAGGGTCGACGAGATCTCCGAAGAGGTCGACGCGCTGCCCAACGCCATCTACTTCCGGCAGGCCCACAACGGTGTCCCCGTCAGGCAGGCCCTCCTGGGCCTGGTGACAGGAGGTCTGGACTGACATGGAGAGGGCCTACAAGGTTTACGCCATCAACAACGGCACGGTCATAGACCACATCCCCACCCCCCTCGCCCTGAGGGTCGTGGGAATACTGGGCCTAGGCAACGAGGGCATCCTCACGATCGGGATGGGCTTCAGCTCCGGCAGGCTGCCGGGGGGCAAGGACATAGTCAAGATCGAGAACAGGGAGCTCTCGCGCGGCGAGACCGACATGCTCGCCCTGATAGCGCCCGAGGCCACGATCAACATCATCAAGGGCGGCTCTGTGGTCGAGAAGAGGAGGATCTCCCTCCCCGGCGAGGTCTCGGGCGTCATCAGGTGCCCGAATCCGAACTGCGCGAGCAACGTGCTCGGCGTTTCCCCGAAGTTCTCCCTCTCCAGCTCCTCGGGCCCGGTCTACCGGTGCCACTACTGCGAGAGGACCACGAGGATCGAGCCCGACCTGCTTCTTCTCTCGAAGGTCCTCTGAGCTGGCTGCGGGGGCCCGGGGCATGAGGGGAGGGGTTTCGATCCCGGATCTGGCGATGCTGCTCCTGTGCCTGGCGGCATCTGCGGCCCTGCTCGTGCTTCTCGGCGATCTGCCCGTGTTCGGTGACGCCTGGGGCTACGGCTACAGGAGTGCGAGATGGATGGCCGACAACGGCATGCAGCCCGTTCCGGCGGGTCCGGGTCGGGGCGAGCAGGCGATGGGCCACCCGTCCGCATTCTTCTGGACCTGGGCCCTCCTCATGAGGCTCCTGGGGGACACGGTGCTCGTCTCCCACATCCTGCCGGCCGCCATGACCTTCCTGGCGCTGTGGGGGATCTGGAGGCTCGCATCCGAGCTGGGGGGGAGGGCCGCCGGCCTGTGGGCGGTGCTCGGTCTGGCGACGAGCCCGCTCTTCGTGTCCCAGTCCGTGGTCCAGCTCCAGGATGTCGGATTTGCGGCATTCGCGGCCCTCTCGCTCTGGAAGTACGCCCGCGGGAGGCACGCCGCCGCTGCGCTCCTGGCGACGGCTGCCGCGGCGTGCCGCGAGCAGGCAGTCTTCCTCGCGGTCGCCTACCTGCTAGTGGAGCTGTCCGGGAGCGGCCTCAGGAGGCCGGGCAGGCTCGCACTCCACTGCCTGCCGTTCACGGTGATCCTGATCACCGGGTTCTCCAATCTCGCGGTCAACGGCTATTTCTTCTTCGGCAACTATCTCGGCGAGCCGTCGAGCCTGGGCGCCGGCTGGCTGTCAGGCAGGATCCGGCTCTTCGCAGGACATCTTCTGGCGTCCGACGGCAGGTGGATCCCGGTGACGGCTTCGCTGGCGCTCGTGCTGGCATCGCAGTCGAGACGCCGCCTGTCGCTCACGGCCGTCATGGTGCTGCTCACACCGGCCCTGCTCTTCCCTCCCGGCAGGCTCTCCTTCCTGGCCGTGCTCGCCGCCGCCTTCCTGCTAGCGCTCCTCAGGGAGGGCAGGCTTCCGGACGATGTCGTGCTGGCCGCCATCCTGTTCGTCTCGGCCATGCTGCTCTTCCACATCCTCATCGTGCTGGCCGCGCCCGACCCTCAGCTCAACCTCTACAGGTACGTCCTGGGCGCCTATCCCGCCGTGATCGCGGTCTCCCTCGCGGCCATCCGCAGGCGGGGGGGCATCCGCCTCCTGCACCCGATCGCGGCCGCCTTCACCCTCACGGGAGCCCTGGCCTGCCTCGCCGTCGATCCCGTCCAGCACGAGGCGACGCCCCAGGTGTTCCGGACGGCCATGAACCACAGGGAGGGGATGGCCCTCGCCGCGTCGATTGCCGATACCGTGATCGTCCCCGACGTGGACTTCGCGGTGAATCCCGCCCTCGGGTACGTGGAGGCTCCGCTTCCGGCCAGGGCGCTGCTCGACTCGTCCGGGCTCTCGGCGCACGCTACGTACGCCGTCGTCCTTCCGCCCCCCCTGAGCCATCAGCCGGACCTGCGCGGCATCCCGTGCTTCGGCCTCCCCGGGGCATCCTCCAGGATCGATCCGCCTCTTATAGTCGGATCCCATCCGTTCCAGACCGCCGTCGTCCCGATCGGCCCGCCGGATTGAAGCTCACACTCCTGCATCCCCCGAGGATGGGAGGAAGGGGGACCAACCTGGTCCCGCCCGTGGGTCTCCTCTACCTGGCGGCGGTTCTCGAGAGGGACGGTCACGAGGTCACCCTGGTCGATGCCGCGCTGACGGGAGAGACGGGCGACGCGCTCGCCGCGACGGTCGCTGGATCGAACCCGGACATCCTCCTCGTCTCGGCGTTCACTTCGGATGTCGCGGCACTGGTCCGCGAGCTTCCCGCCATACGCGGGGCGCTGCCCCGAAGGGCTCCGGTGTGGCTCGGAGGCCCGCATGCCTCGTGCAGGGGCCCGGCGGCCTTCGGAGATCTGCCCGGCATCGACGCCGTCTTCGTGGGAGAGGCCGAGGAGTCCCTCCCGAGGGCCCTGGCCGCATGCGGGTCTGGCGATCCGGTCCCGGGCGTCATCCTGGCCTCGAATCCCGTGGAGACCGAACCGCAGATCGTCGAGGACCTCTCCTCCCTCCCCCTGCCGGCCTGGCATCATGCACCACCGCGGATGTACAGGGGGCTGCCGAACGGTGTGGTCCTGAGGAGGATGCCCTACGCCCCGGTCATCACGACCAGGGGGTGTCCCTACAGGTGCACGTTCTGCGCCGGGTTCAGGGTGACGGGCAGGAGGATCAGGCATCGCCCGCTCGACCATGTGTGGCGGGAGATCGAGCTTCTGCACCGTGAACACGGCGTGCGGGAGATACACATCGAGGACGACAACTTCACCTTCGACAGGGACTATGCGGCCGCCTTCTGCCGCAGGGCCGTCGAGGCCGGCCTGCCGCTCCTGTTCTCCACACCGAACGGGGTCCGGCTCGACAGGCTGGATGCGGAGCTGCTCCGGCTGATGAAGACGGCGGGCTGGTACGTCGTCCACTGCGGAATAGAGTCGGGTTCCGACAGGATCCTCGAACTGGTGAGGAAGGGCACCGACACCGCCTCGATCGCGGGGAGCCTGGAGCTCATCCGGAAGGCCGGGCTCCCGACGGCTGGATACTTCATACTCGGCCTCCCGGGAGAGACCAGGGAGGACATCGAGGCAACCATCCGCTTCGCCCGGAGGAGCTCCCTGTCCTGGGCGCACTTCGCCGCGTTCCTGCCGATACCCGGATCGGAGGCGGGTGACGAGTACCTCGCCAGGCATGATCTTTCCCCGGACGGATGGGGCGCCTTCCACAACACCGCCTGCCCCGCCCCGCCCGACGGAATGTCGTGCGGGGAGTTGAAGAAGCTGCAGCGAAAGGCTTTCATGTCCTTCTACGCCCGTCCCGGTCCGATCCTGAGAACCCTGAGGCTGCTGCTGCTTCCGGGGGTGGCCCCGAGGCTGGTGAGCAGGATGCTGGCCTACCTCTCGAGGCGGCCTTCCATGGAGACGGCAGGTTGATCTGCGGCCGGACCGTCAGCCTGGTGATCCCCGCCTACAACGAGGAGCAGGGGCTCCCGAGGGTCCTCGGCTCTGTCCCGGAAGGGATAGACGAGGTCCTGGTGGTCGACAACGCCTCCACCGACCGCACGTCGGAGGTCGCCCGCTCCTTCGGGGCGAGGGTCCTGCTGCAGCCCGAGAAGGGATACGGCAGCGCCTACATGGCGGGGCTGCCGGCCGCGACCGGCGAGATTGTCTCCACCGCCGACGCGGACGGCACCTATCCGGTCGAGCTGATCCCGTTCCTCGTCGAGAAGCTCGAGTCGGGGGCGTGGGACTTCGTGTCGGCCAGGCGGGTCGCCGACGACAGGGCGCACAATCTCGAGAACATCATGAGATTCAGCGGAAACGCCGTTCTGACCGCCGTCACCGTCGTCCTCTTCCTCAGACTGATACGGGACAGCCAGTCGGGCATGTGGGTCTTCCGACGCCCGGTCCTGGAGCGCCTCAGGCTGACCAGCAGGGGGATGCCCTTCTCGGAGGAGATCAAGATAGAGGCATGGCGGTCCAGGGGTATTCGCTGCTGCGAGATACCGGTTCCGTTCAGCTACTCCGAGAGGCTGGGGGAGGCCAAGCTGAGGCTCTGGCGCGACGGTTTCAGGAACCTGGTCTTCCTCCTGGCCAGGAGGTTCGGGATCCCGATGACCGGAGCCTGACCCCGAAAGAGAGGGCCGGGGCGAACCCCCGGCCCTCCATGTCTCCCGATACGAAGGATCAGTCGATTATCACCACCCGGTGGATCGCGGTGAAGCCGGGACCCTGCAGGTAGGCGGCATAGGTGCCGCTGGGCAGGTCGTCTACCATGGTCGAGTGGCTGCCCTCGGTCATCCAGCCGTTCTCGAGGACCCTCACGAGCCTGCCGGCGGAGTCGTAGATGGAGAGCTCGGCCTGGCCGGGCTCGGAGAGGCTCCAGTTGATCGTGCACGAGCCGAAGCAGGGGTTGGGCGAGGAGAGCGAGATGAAGGGGTTCTGCCCGTCCTCGATCCCCGTCGGGCTCCAGATGATGGCCACGTCCTTCAGGGAGGGGGTGGCGAACGGGTTGGTCGTGAGAAGGGTGACCTTGTACTGGAGATACCTCGTGTTGTTCACCAGGACGCCGATGAGGGTTCCGGGATCGGCGATGCTGCCGCTCCAGGCGCCCATGCTGGACGGGTTGTTGGAGGAGCGGACGTTGAAGACGATGGAGGTTCCCATCGGCTGCTCGTAGCTCCAGTAGATGCTCTGCCAGTAGAGCGCGGTGGCCTGGGTGTCGAAGATCGACGACTCGAGGGTGCCCGGGGTCGAGAAGCCGGCGACCTTCCACCAGCTGACCCTGTCGTCCCAGCCCGCCGTGCCCGCGAAGTCCGGCACGTTGTCGCCGTTGACGTCGCCTGCGACTATGCAGTTGGGGCTCTGGAAGTTGCTGTCGATCATGTTGCGCTCCCAGGTGGTTCCCGGGAGGTTCTGGTACCAGTAGACGTCGTTGAAGCTGCCGCCGCAGACCATCCCGAGGTCGAGGTCGCCGTCGCCGTCGACGTCGACCGAGGTGACGGAGGCGGCGTTGTTGATCGAATTGTCTATGACGCTGTAGGTCCAGGACATGCCGCTGTAGTCATAGAACACCAGGCCTTCGGCGCTGGCGACCAGCAGCTCGGGTCTGGCGTCGGAGTCGATGTTGGCGAAGTGGACGCAGGTCGGGTTGGAGTTGTCCGCGTCGATGACGTTCTTGAGCCAGGAGCCCGAGTACTGGAGATCGTTGGTGTAGATGACGATATCGTTCAAGGAGGTGGAGCTGGCGGCGACGTCCATGTCGCCGTCGAGGTCGATGTCGGCCGCATGGCAGGCGTAGGCGCCGGTCAGGGAGCCGTCGATGTAGTTCTTGAGCCAGGGCAGGCTCTGGTTGAGCCTGTTCCTCCACCATACGACGTCGCCCGTCTCCGAGGAGACGCCGAGGATGTCCGAGTCGCCGTCGCCGTCGAAGTCGGCGACGAAGATCTGCCGGGCGTCGAAGTCGGACTCGAGCACGTGGGTGATCCAGGACGAGCCGCCGCTGCGGCTCTCCCACCAGACTATCTCGTTGCTGATGCCGGCCGAGACGATGATGTCCCTGTCACCGTCCAGGTCGAGGTCGGCGATCTGGATCCACCGCGGACCCTGGGTGGTGCCGATGGTGTGCTCGCTCCAGGACTCGCCGCCCCCCGTGTTCTCCCACCAGTGGACCCAGAAGCCGTTGTAGGAGCAGGCCGCGATGTCCATGTCGCCGTCGATGTCGATGTCCATCAGGGCGCAGCCGTAGGCGTAGTCGACGGCGGTGTCGATCGGGTACTCGCCCTCCTCGACGATGAGCTTGAGCTGCCCGGGGGTGGTGTCCCAGTCGAGGTCGTTGCCGATGCTGAACCGGTCGGACCAGTCGGTGACCGGACCGCCGATCCCGGGACCGCCCTTCCAGTCGGTCTGGACGGCCACGTCGGCCAGTGAGGTTCCGGCAAGCAGTAGCAACAGAAGGCCGGTCAAAGACATCAGTCTCATTTGCATCCCCCTTCGGAATAGCCCTACGAATGACTAGTTTATGTAAATACCTGCGAGAGGTCAAGTTTCGTCCCGGGCGGCGACTGATCCCCCCCTACATCAGCATGCTCGGCATGGGCTTATCCATCGGCTCGATCCGTGACGGGGCCGGATGCTTCCGTCAGCCGGGCCGCGTACCTGTCCCGCTCGCTCATCACGCAGCCGCAGTAGGACTGCCTGTAGAGCCCGGCCTGCCTCGACAGCGCCACGGACCCGGCGTACATGCCCCGGAGATCGTGATAGACGAATTCGACCCCCTCCCGGCGCGAGACGGCCTCCCCGGTCTCCCTGAGAAGGTCGTGGTCGACATAGGGACTGAGCATGAGCGTCGTGGAGAAGCCCGGAGAGCCCCGTCCGGCCGCCAGTGCGGCCGTACGGCCAAGCCTGTCGGCGTAGCAGGCGGCGCACCTCGGCCGTGAGGAGAGGAGCATCGCGAGGTTCTCCTCGAGGGGATAGGCCTCGTCCACGGTCAGATCGAGACCCGTCGAGGGGATGTAGGACCTGAGGGCGTCGAGCCTGCGGTTGCGCTCCATCAGCGGGTGGATGTTCGGATTGTAGAAGAGGCAGGAGACGGACCAGCCCTCGCGGGCCAGCGCAGGGGCGGTCACGGTCAGGCACGGCGCACAGCAGACATGAAGCAGGAGACTCCTGCTCAATCCGGCTCCCCCTGCTGCTCGAACAGGCCCGGGTGACCGTTCCAGGAAGCCCCCAGGTGCCGGCACGCCCTTCTGGTGGCGCATCTGCCCCTGCTGGTCCTGACCAGGAACCCCGTCGCCAGGAGGAAGGGCTCCACCATGTCCATCAGGGTGTCCTGCTCCTCGTTCAGGGTGGCGGCGAGGGCTGCTATCCCCACCGGGCCGCAGGAGTAGTTGTCGATTATCACCGAGAGGTACTTCCTGTCCAGCGAGTCGAGGCCGGCCTCGTCGACTCCGTGGATCTCCAGGGCCTCGACCGAGGAGTCCTCGTCTATCACCTCGCGCCTCGCCAGCTGGGCGTAGTCGCGAACCCTCCTCAGAAGCCTGTTCGCTACCCTGGGCGTGCCCCTGGCGCGCATGGCGATGGTCTCCGCGGCGGCCTCGGTAAGCTTCACCCCGAGTATCCCCGAGGAGCGCCTCACTATGGCCGAGAGCTCCTCGACCGAGTAGAAGTCGAGGTGCAGCGAGAGACCGAACCTGTTGCGCAGAGGGCCTGTGATCAGGCCGGCCCTCGTGGTCGCGCCCACCACGGTGAACCTCGCCAGACCCAGCTTGACCGTCCTGGCGTGGGGACCGGGATCGAGTACGAAGTCTATCTGGAAGTCCTCCATCGCCGGATAGAGGTACTCCTCCACGAGCCGCGGGAGCCGGTGGATCTCGTCGATGAAGATGATCTCGCCGTCGTGCAGGTTCGTGAGTATGCCGACCAGGTCCGCCGCCCTCTCGAGGGACGGCCCGGAGGTGGAGACGATCTCGCCGTCCATCTCCCGCGCTATCACGTGGGCGAGCGTGGTCTTCCCGAGACCGGGAGGACCGTGGAGCAGGATGTGGTCGAGCGGCTCGCCGCGCTCCCTGGCGGCCCGGATGGCGATCGAGAGGTTCTCGAGCACCATCCTCTGGCCCACGTACTCCGAGATGGACCTGGGCCTGAGGGTGCTCAGGACGGCCTCGTCGCCGTTCTGCTCCTCACGCGAGAGAATGGGCTCCCGGGTCACTTCCTGCCCCTGGCCTTCATGGCCTCGCGCACGAGCACCGAGGCGTCGGCCTTCTCCCCTTCGGAGACCTGGACGGCGTCCAGCAGCTCGTCAGCCTCCTGCGACGGCAGGCCGAGCTGGAGAAGGATGGTCCTGGCCTCCGCGGCCGCTCCGGATCTGGCCTGGGCCTTTGCCGGGAACGACCTGGAGAGCTTCTCCTGGAGTGCGGCTACTATCTGCCTCGCCCGGGCCCTGCCGATCCCCGGAAGGGTGGACAGGAGCTTCTCGTCGCCCGAGGCGACGGCGGACCCGATCTCGGAGGCCGGCCTGGACAGAGCCTTGACCGCAGCCCTCGGACCCACGCCGGACACGGAGGTCAGCGCCTCGAAGAGGTCCCTCTCGAGAGGGCTCTCGAATGCGATGCAGGCGGGGACCATCCTCGTGCCGTCCATCACCAGGTTCATCTGAACCAGCAGGCTGACCGCGCGGCCCGGCACCAGCGCGCCGAGGAGGTTCCTCGACCCCAGGAGACGAACCCTCAGCGGACCGACCCTCATGAGGAAGCTGCCGTCCTCGACGGCCTCCACCACCCCGTCGATCATCTCGATCACCGGCGCAGGCTCTCGCCGAGGGCTATCGCGACGGCCAGCGCATCGGTGACGTCGTGCGGGCGGACCTCCCCGCGGATGCCGAGGAGGTGTCTCACCATCCCGGCCATCTGCTCCTTTCCCGCCCTGCCGTTGCCCGTGACCAGCTTCTTCACCACCGTTGCCGGCAGAGGGACCACGCGCATGCCCGACTTGGCGGCAGCGAGGCAGAGCACGCCCCGCGCGTGGGACATCACGATCGCGGTGGCGGGATGGGCATAGTGCGAATACACCTCCTCCATCCCCATGAGGGACGGCCGGTGGCTGTCGATCACCGACAGGAGGCCCTCGTAGAGTTCCAGCAGCCTGGCGGGGAGTTCCGCCCCGGCGCTGGACCTGATAGTGCCGGCCTCCAGGAGGTGAAGCCCGCCGGCCGAGGTTTCTATCACTCCGTAGCCCGTGGTGTTGAGCCCGGGGTCGATGCCGAGGAGAACGCCGGAGGACCCTTCTATTCGGGCATCTCCATGTTCGTGTGCACGGCCTGCACATCGTCGTGGTCCTCGAGCATCTCGAGAAGCTTCAGCGCCTGCTCCGTCTCCTTCGGGCCGGCAGCGACGGTGGTCTCGGCCACCTTCGCCACCTCGAGGCCCTCGATCTCTATACCGGCCGACTCCAGACCGTCCCGGACCGTGTAGAGGTCCGTCGCGGCCGTGGTGACGACGATGGTGCCCTCCTCGGCCTGGACATCCTCGGCCCCGGCCTCCAGCGCGGCCTCGATGACCCTGTCCTCGTCGACCTTGCCGCCGTCCACGAAGATCTGCCCCCTGGTCGTGAAGAGGTAGGCGACACTGTTCTTGGCGCCGAGCCTGCCGCCGCCCCTGGTCAGGATGTGCCTCACCTCGGCGGCCGTCCTGTTGCGGTTGTCGGTGAGCAGGTCGATGAGGATGGCCACGCCCCCGGGCCCGTAGACCTCGTACTGCATCTCCTCGAAGGTCACGCCCTCGATCTCGCCCGTCCCGCGCTTGATCGCCCTCTCGATGTTCTCGGCGGGCATGTTGCTGGCTTTTGCCGCATCGACGGCGACCCTCAGCCGCGCATTCATCATGGGATCGCCCCCGCCCTCGCGGGAGGCGCAGGTTATCTCCTTCACGAGCTTGCTGAACAGCTTCCCGCGGGCCGCGTCCGCCTTGCCCTTCTTGTGCTTGATGGTGCTCCACTTGTTGTGTCCGGACATCGCCGCTACCTCTCTCCGATCGGATACGGGGGGTCGCCCCGGGGACGCATTACTCCATCGCCCTCATCCGCTCTCCCGCCGACGAGGGCCGTTGAATCCGGCAGTGCGTTATATGGCAGCAAATGGCGCAGCCCTGCAAGCTGGACGCCCTTCTCGAGCGCCACCGCCGCCACTGCGGCGACAGAGGCGTGGACGGGGGTGACCGACACCTCCAGAAAGGCCGCATCCGCCCCCGACTCGGACTCCATGGTCATCACGAGGCCCCTGGCGATCTCGAAGGCCTCCGCACGGGAGACCACCCCTCCCGTCAGGCTCCCGGGCCGGCCCGTCGAGGGGGCGAGCGCGCCGAGGGCTTTCGTGACCTCTATCCCCGTCCGGATCGACCTTGCGCAGGCGAAGGCCGGGATGAGGAGGGTCATCGGCGAAGGTCGCGAGGAGCCCTCCTGGAGCCCCCTTTCCGCTGCGGGAATGAACTCCCTGGGGTACGGGTTCGGATTGTTCGTCCTCGCCTGTCTCGTGATCCTCGCCCGGACCTCGACGACCGTCTCCAGCCGCCAGAACGGAAGGAACAGGTCCGCCCCGCCCTCCACAGATCCGACGACATCCAGCCCGACCGGCTCCAGGGAGCCGCCGTCGAGGATCCAGACTATCATGCAGTGCGGGCAGTAGAGAAGCAGATCGTGGGGCAGGCCCCGGAGGCCCCTGCCGCAGTTCCGGCAGGCGAGCGGGACGATGTCCTTCTCAGAGTACAAGGTCGCCCCCCCTGCCGCCGGTGCCGTCGAGAAGCTTCAGGAACTTCCACGTGGACATCGCGAGGACCGCGAGGAGCAGGAGGATCACGGGGGTGCAGCCCGGCCGGCCGCCGTCGTGCATCAGGATGGTCCTGTCCAGGAACAGCATCGATGCGATGGTAGGAGGGATGATCGCCGCCCAGAAGACCGCGATGACGGTTGCGATGATTCCGGCATCGAGGTGTCGGCCGGGGAATCTGCCCCTGACTATCCGGCCCGAGACCCCGTCTATGACGGCCTTGTAGGTCCTCCCCGCGAACTCGAAGTCCACCATCCATATGGGATAATAGACAAGGCAGGCCCTGCGGGCCGTGATCGCGTTCCAGCTCCATCTCTGCTCGAGACCGCGTCCGACCCCGAGGGCGATGCGCATGAAGTACTTGTCGCTTCGAGCTATGGCCTCGCTGAGGGTGACCGACGGGTCGACGACCGTCCCCATGCCGGTGAGCCTGCCGTCCAGCACCTCCAGCCCTGCCGGAAGCGAGCTGCGCTGGATCTCGAGCCCCGTGACGGCCAGCTGGGAGTCCTCCGAGAGGTTCGGCAGACCCAGCGGCTCTAGATCGGCGGCCGTGATGTTGAGGCTGGACCATGCCCTCGATTCC
The DNA here is from genome assembly GCA_964603785.1 of uncultured bacterium. Taxonomy (GTDB): domain Bacteria; phylum Fermentibacterota; class Fermentibacteria; order Fermentibacterales; family Fermentibacteraceae; genus CAZRWD01. The sequence goes on along the minus strand of CAZRWD010000001.1, from coordinate 97,060 downwards.
CGGCGGGCAGCCCTGGCACCGCACCGGCTCCTGACCTTGCGCGTCAGGCCCGGGAAGGACTGGACGCCCTCGCTGTTCTCGCTCTCGACCACGACCGGGACCTCCTCCTCCCTGTACTCGGGCTCCAGTCCGAGCACCAGGCCGGAGATCTGCGCCGAGACATGCCAGAAGGGTACGTGGAAGAGAAGCGGTCTCGACACTCGTGACCCCTCGAGCGCCCCGCGCCTGGCATCCCTCCCCGAGAGGACCTTCCGGACGGTCCTCAGGACCTCGGTGCCGTCGGTGGGGCAGGGCAGGATGTACCGGGGTATCTGGTCGGTTCGTGCATAGGGCGTCCCGCAGCTCCCGCAGGTGCCTCTGCTGTCCCCGTCCCTCGGGGCGAGCAGGCCGCCGCAGGACGGACAGGACATTGCCCTGGAGCTCACCTGAGAACCTTCAGGTAGAGGTATGCCCCACCGGATAGCAGGGCCGCCGCGATGGATGCCGCGAGAACGTCCCAGGGGCGGGCGCCGGCGGCGATCGCGAGTGCCGTCGCTGCGACGGCTGCCGGAAACGCCACTGTCAGAGAGCCGAAGAAGCTCCTCGAGGGGGGCGGGGCTTCGGAGGCGAGGGAGGGCCGCCTGCCGGGGATCGCACCGCTGACCGCATCGACCAGCAGGATCTCGTCGAAGCCCGAGGCCTGGAGGCGGACCTCCCGGAACGGGTGGTAGACGATCCTGGAGCCCTCTGGAACCCCGCTCACCGGGATCAGGTCGTCGGGATCTATGTCGCATGAGGACAGCAGGTTCCTGGCGGAGGCGGGGGGCCTGTGGCTCTCCAGTTCGGGTCTCGGCTGGCTGAAGAACGGCTGCAGCACCCCGGAGACCTCGAGATAGGGGAAGTAGAGGAGGCGCATGGCCTTCACCGCTCCCTGCGGGAACCGGCGCCTGACCATCTCCTCCGAGAGGACGGGGAGCGCGGCGGAAGGCAGCCCGCCCGGGTAGTCCAGAAGGATGCGCGCCTCGCAGTAGGGACACCTGATGAAGTAGTCGCGATCGAGTACCTGCAGGGAGGCGCCGCACTGGGTGCAGTCGGTCCTCATCCCCCCTCCGATCCCTTGCAGAGTCCGTCGAAGAAGACTTCCAGATCATCGATCATCCGCTCGACGGAAAACAGGGTCTCGACCCTCCTGCGCCCCGCCTCCCCGAGGGCGGCGCGCCCGGCGGGATCCGACAGGAGGCCGTCGAGGGCCTCCGCCAGGGCCTCGTGGTCATCCAGGGGAACGGTGATGCCGCCATCAGGGCCGACCACCTCGGGAAGGCTGCTGGCGTCCGAAACGACGACCGGGATCCCGCAGGACATGGCCTCGGCTGCCGCGTAGCCGAATCCCTCGTTCTCCGAGGGCATGCAGAGGATGTCGAACGAGTTGTAGCATGCGCGCAGATCATCGACGGGGCCGATGAACCGGACCGACTCCGCGGCCCCTAGCTCGTCCGCGGCCCTCTTCAGGGCTTCGAGGTGACCTGCCGATGGTGACGGGCCGGCCACGACCGCGCACAGCCCGGGATGGCGCCCGACGAGAGCAGGAAGCGCTCTGAACAGCGTGATGTGCCTCTTCCTCGGCAGCAGGGAGCCGACCATCCCGATGATCCTGTCCTCCCGGCCCAGCCCGAGGGTGCGCCTGAAGCCCGCCCCCTCGTCCGGATCAGGACGGAAGTAGCCGGTGTCTATGCCGTTGTATATCCTGACGAGCTTCGACGGGTCGAGCCAGGGGTTCTTCGCGAGGATGCTCCGCCTCGTCGACTCGCTGTTCACGATGATGCGGTTGACGAGGTGCCGGTAGGTGACCCGGTACCTCGGGCTGTTCTTGAAGCCGTAGTCGCTTCCCCGGCGTCTGACGAAGGGGACCCCGACGATCCGGGCCGCGACGCCCAGCGACCTGACCTCGCGGTCGAGGTTGCAGCACACCGCCTGTATCCGGCGCCTGGACATCAGCCCGGCCATCCGGAGCGTGACGAAGGGGTTGATGTCGCCCCTGATCATCACGGGAAGGGGCTCGACCAGCCCGCCCGCCTTCCCTGCCCTGCGCAGGAGCTCGCTGTCGGGCCTGCAGGCCAGCAGGACCTCGTGCCCCCTGCGCGCAAGACCTTCAGCGGCGGTCAGGCTCCAGTTCTCGCCGCCGCCCCAGGTCTTCATCGAGTTGCTGACGACGAGCCTCACGGGCGCTCCCTACTCCCCCGGCCTCGAGGTGGCGTCGGCCAGGACCTTGGCGGCATGCACCCCGTCGCGGCCCCAGAGCACCCCGAGCCTCGCCGCCAGATCCGGCGTGACCACCGCGCCTCCGATAATGAGATGCGGCGGAGGATCGGCACCCGCCCTCAGGGCGGCGACGGTCTCCTCCAGGACGGGCAGGCTGGGTGTGAGGAGGGCGCTGAGTCCCACGGCGTCCGGCCTCGTCCGCAGCGTCTCGGCGACTATCCTCCCTGCGGGCACGTTCCTGCCCAGGTCGACGATCCTCCAGCCGTATCCGGCGAGTATGGATGCGACGATGTTCTTGCCTATGTCGTGGACGTCGCCCTCGACAGTGGCCATCAGGATGGTTCCCCTGCCGGCGCCCTCTCCCGCGACCTCCCTGAGACGGTCGAATGCCGCCCTGACGGCCTCCGCTCCGGCGAGGAGCCCGGGGAGGAACAGGCTGCCGGCCTCGTATGCCCCTCCGAGCGCCGCGACGGCGGGCTCGAGCCGGGTGGTCACGAGGTCTACCGCGTCCATCGAGGCGAGCAGCCCGGTGACCGCCGCTGCCGCGCCCTCCGGATCGCCCGACATGATGCACGACTCGAGGGTCTGTTCGGGGCCGCCGTCGGACCTCGGATCATCCGACGGGGCGGGTGACGCCATCCTGGCCGCAACCTCCACGAACCGCCGGACCGCATCGGGACCTGCGCCGAGCATGGCGGACGCCTCGCCGAGCAGACCGCCCTCGGCGTCCGCCGGGTCCATTATCGCTGCCGACAGGCCGGCCGCCGCAGCCAGGGACAGGAATGCGCGGTTGACGGTCTTCCTCGCCGGGAGTCCGAAGGAGGCGTTGCTCAGGCCCAGTACGGTCCGCATGCCGTAGCGGTCGCGAACCTGGCGGATGGTTTCAAGGGTGATCGCGGCCGCTCCGGGGGATGCGCCCTCCGAGAGGACCACCGGGTCGACGAGGATGTCCTCCCGGTCCAGTCCGGTGGATTCGGCCGCCGCGAGGATCCTCTCCAGGAGACGCAGCCTTCCCTCCACATCCCCCGGGATGCCCTTCTCGTCCATGAGCAGCGCCACGAAACCCGCACCGTGGCGCCTGACCTCGGGCAGCGTCCGCTCGAGCCTTCCTGCGATGCAGGGGATCGAGTTGACGAACGTCCGGGCCGGGTACTCCCAGAGACCGGCCTCGACAACTCCCGGCAGGGGGGAGTCGATCATGAAGGGCAGTGTGACGACGTTGTCCAGCGCCCTGACGGCCGAGGGCATGAAGGATTCCTCGAGAGCGGGATCGCCGACGCCCACGTTGAGGTCCAGGACTGCGGCGGAGGCCTCGGCCTGCCGGCCGGCGATCCGCTTGAGGATGCTCGTCGAGCCGTCGCGGATGGATCCGGCCAGCCGCGGCCTGCCGGTGGGGTTCAGCCTCTCCCCTATCACCGTGAGGCCGCTGCCGATCTCCACCAGGGTCGTGCGGGAGGAGATCGTGCAGCACCGGCCGGGCCGCCCGTGTGCCACACACATACCCCTGACCGCGGAGGCAATCGCCCTCGTGTGCTCCGGGGTCGACCCGCAGCACCCGCCGACTATCGCCGCTCCGGCCCTGCAGAGCCTCAGCGAGAGTTCCGCGAAGTCGTCCGGAGTGGCCGGCCAGAAGGTCCCGCCGTCCTGCCGGACGGGCATCCCGGCGTTGGGCTGCACCGAGACGTGCATCGGGGACAGGCGGAGGAGATCCATGGCGGCCTGCTCGCTTGCCTCGAGTGTGGATCCGCAGTTCACGCCGACCGCCCCGGGTCCGAACGAGGGAGCCACGGAGGCCAGGACGCCCGGGGGTGTTCCGGTAACGGTCCTGCCGCCCTCGTCGAAGCTCATGTGCATTAGCAGAGGGATCCGGGTGTCGAGCGACCGGACGGCCATGGCGGCCAGCCTGAGCTCGCGGATGTCCGTCATGGTCTCTATCGAGATGCAGTCGACCCCCGCCTCGAGGAGCAGGCGGGCGAGGTCCGCGAAGACGGACCAGGCCTCCCTGGCGCCGACCGGACCGAACGGCATCAGGAAGCTCCCGAGGGGGCCTATGGAGCCTCCGATGTGACAGCCGTGCCTCGCTCCGCCACGCCGTGCGGCTGCAACCGCGGCGCGGACCAGTTCGGGCTGCCTGTCGGCTAGCCCGAACTCGCGCAGTTTCATGGCTCCCGCGCCGTAGGTGTTCGTGGTGAGGATGTCCGCCCCGGCCTCTGCATAGGCCCGGTGGGCCTCCTCGACCTTCCCGGGGTCGTAGAGGAGGATCTCCTCGGGAGGAGAGCCGGCATGGCGGAGCCCTCCCGCGAGGAGGGTTCCCATGGCCCCGTCCGCGACCATCACCTCGCTTCCGAGTCTCTTCAGCAGGTCTTCCAACCTATCATCCCCGTTATGCTCTTCCTCGGGATCATCATCCCGCCGGGCGAGAGCGTGACCCCGACCCCCGACAGATTCTGGACGAACCAGCTCTGATGGTCCAGTGACAGGTCGCCGTAACCTGGGCTGAACCTGTGGACGGTCCTGAAACCGCTGCTCCTCGCGGAAGCCGACTCCGCCCTCTGCAGCCATCTGGCGCAGGCCTCGGCCGCCTCCGACCCTGCGGCATCGAGAACGACCTGTCGAGAGGGGGCGCCCGCCAGGCGCTCGATGGCCCGGTCGATCGCCGGGCCGATCGTTGCCAGGAAGACGGTGCACCGGGAGCATCCCCTAAGGCGGGCGGCGAGATCGGCGCTCTGGAAACGGCGGCCCTCCATCTCCACACCGCGGTCGTCGACGAGGTCGACCGGCAGTCTGGCGTACTCGATCCTGGGTTCGGCCAGGTCCAGCGCGTTCGACACGGCGGATGCCAGTTCGCCCTCCCACTCCGCAGGGACGGATCCCGGCGAGCCGAGCCTCGCACGCACCATCGCCACCGTCAGCCGGATGCGGGGCTCCTCAACCAAGAAGCTTCTCGACGACATCATATCCGTGCAGGGCGGGCATTATGCACACCCCCTCCACGCCCATGCGTCTGAGGGTTTCGAGAGCCCTCCGGGCCTCCTCGAGACCTCTGGCGGCCTCCTCCTCCGGTGTCGATGCCCTCCTGAGGCTGTCGACCAGGCTCTCCGGGATGCTGATCCCGGGGACCTCGTTGCGCAGGTACTCCAGCTTGTCGGCCGACAGCACGGGCATCAGCCCGGCGATCACGGGAAGGCCCAGCCTGCGGAGCGATTCGAAGAAGATGCCGAACTGCTCGATGTCGAAGACCGGCTGGGTCTGTACGAAGCTCACGCCGGACGCGGCCTTCCTCGCGAGGGCCGCCAGGTCCGCCGCCGGGTCCCTCGGCGCGGAGGACACGCCGGTGCCGCAGAAGAAGCCGGTTCCGGAGTTCATCCTGTTGCCCAGCAAGTCACGACCGCGGTTGAGCGCGTCGATGATCCTTATGAGGCCGTCGGAGCGGACGTCGTAGACGGCGGTGGCGAAGGGGTAGTCACCTATGCTCGGGGGATCACCGGACAGAGCGAGCACGTTGCGCAGGCCGAGCGCCGAGAAGCCCAGCAGGTCCGACTGGAGGGCGAGGATGTTCTTGTCCCGGCAGGTCGCATGGATGATCACCTCGAGGTTCAGCCTGTCATGGATCATGGTCGAGAATGCGGCGGGCGACATGCGGAGTCTGGCCATCGGACCGTCGGAGACGTTGACCGCATCGACGCCCATGCCCTTAAGCGCCTCCAGCTTCGCGACGAGCTTCGATCCGTCCGGGCCCCTGGGGGGGTCGACCTCGACGCTCAGGAGAAACTCCCTGCGGAGCATCCGCGAAAGCGTGGTCTCCACCTTCGGGGCCGGCTCGTCGGGCTCGGCGGGATGAGGGGGTGCGACCCGGACACGCTTGCGGACGCCCGGTTTCATGTCCCTCACGGATGAGACGATCGATCGGACGTGCTCAGGAGTAGTGCCGCAGCATCCCCCAACGGCGTTGCAGCCGGCTTCGACCAGCTTCCGCGCATACAGCCCCAGGTGCTCGGGATTGTGGGGGTAGGTGAAGCGGCCCCTCTCGAACCGCGCGAGCCCTGCGTTGGGCATTGCGCAGAGCGGCCTTCCGGTGGAGGAGGCGAGCTGCCGGATCACCTTGAGCATGTCGATCGGGCCCGTACCGCAGTTCACGCCGACCATCTCGGCTTCCAGATCCTCGAACAGCCGCCCGGCGTGCAGGGGGTGCAGGCCGCCGAGCGTCTGACCGCCCTCCAGGAAGGTCAGGAGCGCCGCGCAGGGGATCCCGTCCATCCCGTGAAGCGCATCCATGGCGATGGCCAGCTCGGCCGGATCGTTGAATGTCTCGAAGACTATCAGATCGACCCCGCCTTCGAGGAGTGCTCCGACCTGCACCCTGAAGGCTTCGGCCTTGGCTTCCTGATCCAGTTCGTCGTAGACCTCCGCCGGTCTGGTCAGGGGGCCGACCGACCCCGCGACCAGCCTGCCCCCGGATGCGGCGCGGGCGAGCCTGGCGCCCGTCCTGTTGATGTCCGCGCAGCGGTCTCCCAGTCCGAAGTAGCGCTGAAGGACGACGGGGTTGGCGCCGAAGGTGTTCGTCGTGATGATGTCGGCCCCCGCCGCCACGTATTCCGAGTGGATGCCGGAGACCAGGTCCGGTCTGGTGAGGTTCAGTTCGTCGTAGCAGCTGCCCCCGGGCACTCCCCGCTCGTACAGCAGGGTGCCCATCGCTCCGTCGAAGACGATTACCGAGCCCCCGTCGAGAAGGTCCTGGAACCGGCTCACCCGCTCCTCCTGTGTACTGGTCCTGGATTCCGGGAATGGGCTTTATGCAGATTCGCGATCTGCCGGGCAAGTCATCGGCGGTCGCTAAGGGGGGCGGCTCCCTGCCGCCCGGGATCGACCGCCACCCCCCCGGACGGATGTGCCGGACGTCGGGACCGCAGCAACCGGGGCAGTGTCCGGGAGCGCCCGGCCCTGACGGAGGACCTTCGCCGCCTCCCTTCAGGCCGCGTACAGGTGCTTCTTCGCTTAGAGCCGATCGGGAGCAGCCTCTCGGGCTGCAGACCCGTCAGGTCCTTGCCTTGCCCGCGATGATCCTGTAGACGAACGCGCCGAGAACCCCGCCGACTACGGGCGCGAGCCAGAACAGCCAGAGCTGCTGCAGGGCGAGTCCGCCCTCGAACAGGGCCACGCCGGTGCTGCGGGCCGGATTCACGGATGTGTTCGTCACCGGTATGCTGATCAGGTGGATCAGGGTCAGGCACAACCCTATAGCTATAGGAGCCAGGGCTTTGGGCGCACGCTCGTCGGTGGCTCCCATGATCACCAGCAGGAACATCATGGTCATGACGACTTCGCACACCAGGGCCGACAGGAAGGAGTAGCCTCCAGGCGAATGAGCACCGAAACCATTGGTGGCCATGCCGGCGGATGCTTCGAAGCCGTCTGCGCCTCCGGCGATTGCCAGGATGACGCCCCCCGCGGCGATGGCTCCGGCAACCTGCGCGATCAGGTATCCAGGCACCAGGCGGGCCTGGAAGCGCCCGCCGGCGAGGAGGCCCAGGGTCACGGCCGGGTTGAGATGGCAGCCGGAGATGTGGCCTATGGCGAAGGCCATCGTCAGGACGGTCAGCCCGAAGGCCAGCGAGACTCCCAGGACTCCTATGTGCCCTGCCGCCAGGACGGCGCTTCCACAGCCCCCGAGCACGAGCCAGAAGGTACCGAAGAACTCTGCTCCGTAGCGTTTCATATGGTCCTCCTCCCGCGTCGGGTCGAAGCCCGGCCACATCCGATTCTGACCCGGAACCGGCTCCGGCGCAACCCCGCCCTATAGTGCTGCACGCCAGCAGGTTGCGGATGGAGCAAAAAGAGCTGCAACCGAATTTGCATCATCTTGCCGATTAACGACTTATGAATGACAAGTCAACGATTTCAAACCCGAAGGGGTCCGGTAGCGGCGGATGAGGGCGGGGCGGTCGTGGAGGATGCCGGGGGATTCGTCGAAGAGGACGAACCCGGCCTTCTCCAGCACCCTGCAGGATGCTGCGTTCTCGCTCGAGGCGACCCCCAGCACGCAGGATAGGCCGAAGCGCCCGATCCCCCAGGCGGCCATCGCCCTCACCGCCTCGGTCGCGTACCCGGCGCCCCTGAAGGCCTCCGCCGTACAGAAGCCGATCTCCACCCCGCCACCGAGGGGACTCAGCCCGACATGCCCCATCAGTGTCCCGTCCGAGGCGAGGCAGACGCCCAGGACGAACGGCGCGATCGAGGGATCCCCCGGATCGTCGTACATGGCCGTCAGACGCTCGAGCACACCGAGGGCCGCGGATTCGTCGGCATAGACCTGGTCGGGCAGCCACTCCCGCATCCCCGGTTCGATGCTCATGGCGTACACGCGCGCCGCATCGCCCGGAACGAACCGCCTCAGGAACAGCGATCCGGTCCTGATCAGGGCATCCGTCCGCAGGGTCACGCCCCTCCCCCCCCAGAGGACATGTCCGGTTCGACCGAGCTCCATGGCACCCATCCGGTCCCGCCCCTGGCGTTCTCGACCAGCGCCCAGCCCCCGAGGAGCCGGAGGATGGAGAGGCACTCACCCTGTTCGGTGTCCAGCTCCCGCGCGCAGTAGGCCTCGAGAGCTGTTGCTGCGCCGTGCCCGTCCATCTCGAGGATGCATGCCGGAGCCCAGCCCTCCCGGCCGACGGGATCGCGCACCCAGACCCACTCGGGGAACTCGGGGTCCCGGCGGCCCGCGGCGAGGATGTCGCCCTCCCCGAACCTGACGGGGTCCGGGAATGCGGAGCGGTGAGCCTTCAGAACGCGGAGATCCATTCCGACGGCAGCAGGACTGAGAAGATGGCCGCGTCGCTCATCGGTCCGCCAGCTGTCCGCGCCTGCGGCGGGCAGGTGCCGGAAGCGCCTCCGCAGTCATGCGGAAGAGCTCGGTGAGGAACTCGTCATCGTCCAGTCGATCCTCCACGAGGAAGCTCGGCCTCGCCCCCGGGTAGGCTGGAGCCTCGACGACCTCACCGATGAACTCCCTGCCGCGCTCGGTCGGCTTGACGAAGAGCCGGTCGTCGCAGACGAGCCCCACGACCCTGCCGTCGACGTATATGGCATACTCGCCGAACATCTTCCGGGCCGTGACAGTTCCGGCGCCCCGGACCAGGTCGAGGATGTGGTCGACGAACTCCCTGTCGGTGGCCATGGCATCTCCTCCATGCCCGGAGGGAAGGTCACTCGGTTATCAGCTGACCCGCCGCGGGTCCCGACTTCACGTCGTACACCCGCTCCACGGCTATGACCACGACGCCCTTGAAGTTCTTCCCGGGCATCCTGCGGCGCATCTCGCCGTTCGCGAGATCGTACTCCGGCCCGTCGGTGACGTAGCGCGCCGAGCCCGTGAACTTGTAGCTCTCCCTCGATTCGGGGTCCCATGCCGTGAAGGAGGCCCTGCCGTTCTCGAGGATGTTGGCCTTCGTGAGGCACATGAAGAAGTCGCCCACGACGAGCGTGCGGTCGTCGGCCCACCAGGCCTGCTGCATGGGAGCCACGTTCGGTTCGCCGCCGGCGGATGCGGTGGCCAGGGCGAAGACCTTCCCGGGGCTCATCAGTCTCTTCGCTCGCTCGGGTACCACCGGCATGTCGTTCCTTCCATCCTCGGCCCGGAGGGCCTGCGGTTCGAACTCACGGGATCGTCTCCCCCCCGGGATCCCGCAGAACCGGAAGAGCCCTCCGCATGGCGTCGGAGGGCTCCCGGTCCGGCACCGCCGTCAGGCCGCCTGCTTCCTGGGCCTGCCGACGAACCACAGGATCGCGCCCACGACGATCAGGCCGATCCTGATGACCATGGGCAGGGGCGCATCCATCCTGTTCATCCAGGACAGGATGGTGAACTCGTAGTCGAAGAGGTTGAGGACGATCGAACCGAGACCGTAGATGAACATCAGCCCGCCGATGGATCTCATACTGCTCCCCCTCCGGTTCGTGTGACTCCCGACCCCATCCGGCGCGAGGCACGGATCAGCACGAGTTTACGCAGTCCGGGGGAATCGTCAAGCACCCGTGCAGGGCATCCGACACCTGGCGCACTCCGCTCAGGGCTCCCCCGCGAACTCGATCTCCGACCCTACCGGTCCCTCGATCCTGAACATCCCGAAGGTCGGAGCGTACTCGACGTACGGGCGGGTCACCCTTACGCCCGCGTCCCGCAGCGCATCGTGCGCAGCCCTGACGTGCTCGACCGCGAAGCACGGAACGAACCCTCCCGGACCCGTCGACCTCCCACCGTGCCCGCCCTCCACATAGACGGTCGAATCGCCCGCCCTGAGGAGGACTCCGGGTTCCATCCCACCCTCGCGCTCGAAGCCCAGGTGCCCCGAGAGGAAGGCCACGGCCTCGTCCAGGTCCTCCGTATAGAGTGCAAGCACGTTCATCCCCGTCACCTTCACGGTCGCCATGCCTCCCTCCCTTCAGCCCTCCCGGCGGTCATCGCCCCCGTCCGTCGATTCGCCCATCCAGCGGGGGGCCTCCGTCCTGCCCCGGGGGGAGAGGTCGTAGACCCCCGTCGACACCCTCTCGAACCACCCGTAGACGTTCCTGTACATGATGTGCCGGGCCTCGGGCTCGTCCAGCCGGGATGCGACGACGGAAGCCTTCGTCGCCCCGCAGTCCCGGAGCAGACATGCTACGGCGAGCGCTCTCTGGCGATAGGCGGTCATCAGCCCCCTCCTGCGGTCCTGTCCGCCCGGAACGGGGTCGCCGACGCGCGCGGCGAACTCGCCGAGGAGGCGCTCCCTCCGGCGGCGCGACTCACGAGGCCTGTACGCCCCGGGATCGAGGAGCACCGTCACGCCCCCCCTGCGAGCGCCCGGATCGATCACGACGAGTCCCAGGCCGAGCATCCTCAGGAGCTTCACGACCTGCCTGCGGCGCCTCTTCAGCAGTCCGCAGCGCGATGGCACGCCGATGTACACCGCCGGTGCCAGGTCCAGCCTGCTCACGGCCTGCAGCACCAGGTCGAGATTGAGGCTCAGCTTCAGCTCTACGACGACGGGGGGCTCGTCGCCGCGCACCGCCACTGCGTCGCAGCCCTCCACCTCGCCCTTGACCTCGTAGCCCCGCGACTCGAGGAACCGTTTGAGGGGCGGATAGAGGTCGGACTCCCTCACGAAGGCCTCCCGCCGGCGGGTGGACCGTCTCGAAGGTCCGATGAACCCGTCATGGCTCGAGCAGCCCGTCCACGACGGCCCGGAAGATGTCGGGCTCCTCGATCGACCTGACCAGGGCTCCTCTGCCGCCGGTCTGCTCGAGCCTCCATGCCGCGAGCGCGCCGAACCGGTACCAGACTCGCTCGCCCGAGGACATCGCTCCGAGGATCGTCCCGACATCCTCGCCGGAAAGGCGGCGGCGGTCGGTCATCATGGAGAGCAGCGAAGAATAGCGCTCGACAACCCTCGTCGCCGCCGAGGGGTCGGCATAGACCCCGTAGTCCTCGTCCGCCCCGAGCGCGCCGTGCTCCGCACGGACATCCCGAGCCGCATGGACGCCCATGCCCTCGAGCTGGGTCATGTACCGGACGACCCGGAGAAGGCTCCGCGGCTCGTCGAGCCCCGAGAGCGGCGGCGGTTCGCGAAGGGCCATGAAGCCCGCGTGGTGCGCCTCGTGAACGGCGTAGTAGCCGAGTTCCGCTGGATCTTCGAGGAAGTGCGGGTGCCCTGCGTTCAGGACGATGTCCGGAGGCACGGCGACACCGATGTCGTAGCCCGCCGCCAGGTAGATGTTCCCCTCGAAGGCGGCGCACTCCGGGAGGAAGGCGGAGGCAGCCCCGGCGAATGAGGCAAGCTCGTCCCCGCGTCCCGCCCAGGCGTCGAGGACTGCCGGGGAGGGGCGGGTCCGCCTGACGGATCCCAGCATGTCGTCGAGCAGGGTCTCGAGCGTGCATGCGACGTCCCCCGCGATGCGCCGATGGCGGAGGAGCGCGGCAAGTGCCGGATGCGAGAGCATCCCTGCCCTCAGGCCGGGAGACTCGCCCTCGAGGGAGTCCAGCGCCAGTCGCGCGAAGGAGGCGTCGACCCGGACCGGGTTCCCCGGACGGCGGGGATCGGGGTCGCGGGGGGCTGTCATCCGACGGCCGCAGGGCCCTGCCGGCCGTCCGGCCCCCGATGCAGATCCTGACCCGTCACGGATCCTCCATGTCGTCCTCGATCCCGTATCCGCAGAGGTCCTCGACCGTCGAGTGGAGCTCGACGTCGAACCATTCCAGGAACATCTCCAGCGTGCGGTCGGCGGGCCATGCTGCCTCGTCGGTGCACCAGCCGGACAGCTCGTTCTCGAACACCGTCCCGAACGCCTTCTCCAGGATCCTCCGGGCCTCGTCGTCACCCTCGAATCCGGGCACCAGATAGACCGTCTGTTCCCCGGCGGGATCCGGCAGCAGCCCGGAATCGTCCAGCGCGGCCGCCCAGTCCACGAAGGGCCGGGCCGGACGAACGATCAGAGCGCCTCGGTTCAGCATCCTCCGGCGCCTCCCTCCGAGCGTCGTCCCTCACGGGAGCATGGGGCGGGGCGGACATCGTCCCGGAAGGCCCGTGACAATCGGCGGTATCCCGGCGAGGCACGCCATCCCGGGTGGGTCCCCGCTGCCGCATGGGCGTTCATCCCCCGAGATCCCTCACGACAGCCTCGTACTTCTCGTGGATCATCCTGCTGTCGAACTCCCGGAACCCGGCCAGCATCGCCCGGTCCTCCCCTTCCGTGAAGTAGGCCCTGGATGCCGGGAAGAACACCTTGTCCTCCTTCTCGATATGCTTCGGGTAGAATTCGACGAGAACGGCGAGTCCCGCCGTGATGTCGGCGAGAGCCGACTCGTCGCCGCCACGGTACCGGGTGTTCGCATCGACGATCGACGCGGTCGTGCTCCGCCCGAACGCATGCTCCTGGATCAGCTCGTTCATGACCTGTCTGTCGACTATCGAGAGACCCTTCCCTTCCAGTTCCCGGAAGAGGATGTCCTCCTCCTTCCCGTGGTGGGTCCGATCGGCATACGTCCGTATGAAATCGACAGCCGTGTCGACGAGGACGGGATCGATCCCTCCCTCCGACTCGACCCGCACCAGTGCCCTCCCGATGAGCCGGATCATCCTCTCGATGAGCCTGTGCTCGATCATCAGCGGTCCCCTTGCCTGCATGATCTGCTCCCTTCTCGATCATCCGGACGCTGGCCGTCCACCTCGGCAGCTGGGGGGACGGCCTGCCGTCCGCCGGCTCCCGTGCCGCCGCGGCGAAGGGCGCCCGATGACGGCGGGCGGGCCCGCCTCCGCCGAGCGGATCTGGAACGAGTTCCGGTTCCCGGGCGGCGAGGCGAGGCGCCGCGTCTGGAGGGATTCATGACGGCAGGGTCGAAGGACCTGTCCGAGCGACCGAATGGCATCGTTCACAGCCCACTCTCCGAGTCGGAACCGGAGCCCGATCCAGGGAGTATGATGCGTTCCTGCGGCGCGCCGGGGCAAGATCGGTCAGAGCCTCGTGCCCGTTCTCCCGGACTGTCGGGCTCGATGGGCAGTGTCCGCACAGGTGCATTCCCTCCGAGCCATCCCCCCGGGTCTCCGCCGGCACCACACCCGCACCCGTCCTAGGGGGGCGACCCCTCCCCCCGGCTGGCCCGGCGGCTCGCCCGACAGTTAGGATACGTTAGAGGTTCGGGCATTCTTCCCATAGAGGGGTTCGCCATGACGACATTCGCAGAGGCAGTCAGGCAGGGCATCCCTGCGACCATCCCCGAAATGCCGCCCGAGGAGCCGGGCACGAGCCACGCCCCGGCCAGGCCGCAGGTGCTGGACAGGGCGGGCAGGGAGCTCGCGCTCGGAAACGCCCTGCGCTACTTCCCGGGAGACTGGCACGCCGCCCTCGCACCGGAGTTCGCAGCGGAGCTGGCGAAGGACGGGCATATCTACATGCGCCGCTTCCGCCCGCACTACGAGATGAAGGCGCGGCCCATCGCCGGGTACCCCGCGCGCACGCCCCAGGCCGCGGCCGTCATGCTGATGATCCAGAACAACCTCGACCCCGCGGTGGCGCAGCACCCCCACGAGCTCGTCACCTACGGCGGGAACGGAGCGGTCTTCCAGAACTGGGCGCAGTACCTGCTTACCATGAGGTACCTCTCGGAGATGACGGAGCACCAGACCCTGGCGCTCTACTCCGGGCACCCCATGGGGCTCTTCCCCTCGCACGCCGACGCGCCGCGGGTGGTGGCGACGAACGGGATGGTCATCCCGAACTACTCCTCGAAGGCCGACTACGACAGGATGTCGGCCCTGGGCGTGACCTCCTACGGGCAGATGACCGCCGGCAGCTTCATGTACATCGGCCCACAGGGGATCGTGCACGGGACGACCATCACCCTGCTCAACGCCGGGCGCAGGTACCTCGGGCTCGAGGCCGGACGCGACCTCGCCGGGAAGGTCTTCGTGACCTCCGGCCTAGGCGGCATGAGCGGCGCCCAGGCGAAGGCCGGGGTGATCGCCGGGTCTGTGACCGTGATCGCCGAGATCAATCCGGCCGCCCTGCGCAAGCGCCATTCGCAGGGCTGGCTGATGGAGGCGGAGGAGGACCTGGACAGGGTCCTGCTGCGCATGGACAGGGCGAGGATCTCGGGAGAGGCTCTCTCGCTGGGCTACCTGGGCAATGTGGTGGACCTCTGGGAGAGGCTGGCCGCGGAAGGGATCCGCGTCGAGCTGGGGAGCGACCAGACCTCCCTGCACGCCCCGTTTACGGGCGGGTACTACCCGGCGGGCCTGTCGCTCGAGGAATCGAACCGCATGATGGTAGCCGACCCGGCGGGTTTCGAGCAGAGGGTGCGGGAGTCGCTGCGCAGGCAGGTACGGGCCATCAACACGCTCTCCGGTCAGGGGATGGCCTTCTGGGACTACGGCAACGCCTTCCTGCTCGAGGCCTCGCGTTCGGGGGCGGAGGGCGTGACGAGACCGGACGGCGGCTTCGCGTACCCTTCGTACGTCGAGGACATCATGGGCCCGGTCTGCTTCGACTACGGGTTCGGGCCCTTCCGGTGGGTGTGCTGCTCGGGCGCCGACGGGGATCTGCGCACCACAGACAGGATAGCCGGAGACGTGCTGGAGGCCATGGCGGCCGATGCGCCGGCCGAGACCAGGCAGCAGATGCTCGACAACCTGCTCTGGATCAGGAAGGCCGAGGAGAACCGGATGGTGGTCGGGTCCAGAGCCAGGATACTCTACGCCGACCACCCCGGCAGGATCCGGATCGCCCTGGCCTTCAACGAGGCCGTCGCGCGCGGGGAGATCTCCGGCCCGATCGTGCTGGGGCGCGACCACCACGACGTGTCGGGCACCGACTCGCCATACAGGGAGACCGCGAACATCCGCGACGGCAGCATGTTCACGGCGGACATGGCCGTACAGAACGTGATCGGCGACTCCTTCAGGGGCGCCACCTGGGTCTCGCTCCACAACGGAGGCGGCGTCGGCTGGGGCGAGGTCATCAACGGCGGGTTCGGGATGGTCCTGGACGGATCTGCAGAAGCCTCCCGGAGAGCGTCTTCGATGCTCTCGTGGGACGTGGCCAACGGCCTCGCCCGCCGCGCCTGGGCGCGAAATCCCGGAGCGGTGTTCGCCGTCTCGAGGGTCATGGAGACGGAACCCGGCATCAAGGTCACCCTTCCGGTCGAGGCCGACAGGGGAGTGATCGCCAGGGCGCTCGACGGAGCCTGACGAGCCGGGACTCGACGCCGCCTGCGGCTTCTGTCGGGCATTGCCGGCAGGCGGATCCGGACGATGATCCGCCCGGGAATCGGAGCGGGCTTGTCCCCCGCCGGGTCCTGCGATATCATCGCCGCTGATCGTGAGAGGAGGTCGATCTGGCCGGTCTGGCGCGGTTCTCGGCATCGGTTGACTCGGACCTGCTCGACAGGTTCGACGGGCTCTGCGCGGAGCGCGGCTACCCTACCCGCTCGAAGGCGCTCGAGAGCGTCATGCGCAGGGCGCTGGTCGAGAGCGTTCCGAGGCGCGGGGGCACGGTCGGCGGGACCGTGACCCTCGTGTACGACCACCACCGCCGCTCCCTTGTGAACAGGCTCCTCGAGGTCCAGCACGACGCGGGCGAAGTGGTCCTCTGCACCCAGCACGTTCACCTCGACCACCACAACTGCCTCGAGGTGCTCATCGTCAGGGGCCCTTCCGAGGCCATCGGGAGGCTCCTCGCGGGGCTCAACTCCATCAAGGGCCTGGAGACCGGCAGCCTGATGGTGGAGAGTTCGGCGGCCGGATGACGGGTCGTGTTTTTTTTGGGCCTGAGTATTACGTTCGTTTTGCTTGGTAATACATCATCATCCTCTTAGGGGGTCCCAGTTGCATATCCCCGACGGATTCGTATCGACACCGATCAACCTGGCCACAGCCGCCGTTTCCGCCGGAGTGGTGGCGGCGGGACTCCGCAGGGCAGGGCGCGGTATAGCCGAGCGGCCCCATACCGTTCCGCTCCTCGCAACCACGGCGGCCTTCGTCTTCGCGGCGCAGATGCTCAACTTCCCCATCGGCGGCGGGACGAGCGGGCACTTCCTGGGAGCGGTGACGGCCGCAGCGCTGCTCGGGCCATGGAGCGCCTGCCTGGTCATGGCGGTGGTCCTCGTCATACAGGGCTTCTTCTTCGCGGATGGCGGGATCGCGGCCCTCGGCACGAACATCTTCAACATGGGCGTCGTCGCGGGTCTGGGCGGATGGGTGCTCATGAGGGCCATCCGCAGGCTTCTCCCTGCCGGCAGAGGCCTCTGGGTGGCCTCGGCCGCCGTTGCGAGCTGGGCTTCCGTGGTCCTCGCATCGGCCTTCTGCGCATTGCAGCTCGCGCTCTCGGGCACATCCCCCTTCGCAGTGGCCTTCCCCGCAATGGTGGGGACCCATGCCGTGATAGGGATCGGCGAAGGCCTGATCGCATCCGCCGTGCTGACCGCCACGGCGGTCTCCAGGCCGGACATCCTGCCCGGATGGGCCGGCTTGCGCGGCCCGGCGAAACCGGCCGGGGGGCGACGTCTCACCGCCTTCGTCCTGGCAGGGATCGCCGTGGCCCTCGTGCTGGCCGTCTTCGCCAGCCCGTTCGCATCGGCCCACCCCGACGGCCTCGAGAAGGTGGCGGAGGACCGCGGTTTCCTGGAGAGGGCAGCTGAGGGCGGCGAGGCTCTCTGGGAGGGCTCGCCGTTCCCGGACTACGGCATCGGGGGGGTCGGGAGCGAATCCGCCTCGACGGGCCTCGCCGGACTGCTCGGCACGGCATCGGTCTTCGCGGTCGGGTACGTCGTGATACGCCTCGCCAGGAGAGGCGGGAACTGAGCGGCCCTCAGCCCGTGCCTGCATCCCGGGAGGGGCTCGACCCGCGTCTGAGGGTCGTCCTCCTCCTCGGCTACATCGCAGCGGTGGTGACCACTCCCCCGCAGAGGCTGACGACCTTCACGGCATGGGCGGGGATGGTGGCCTGGGCCTCCGCCCTGGCGGGCGTCCCTCTCCGGATGACCATGCGGCGGGCATCGGCGGTCCTGCCCTTCTCCCTCGTGGCGGCTGCCGCGCTGCCCTTCCTGGACGGCGGCCCCTCCGTCACGCTTCTGGGTGCGGACCTCTCCGTCAGGGGTCTCTGGATACTGGCCGGCGTGGCCATGAAATCCTTCCTCGCGACGGCCATGGTCTGCATCGTGACCACCTCCGCCGGGTTCGAGGGGACGATGGACGCATTCCGGGCGCTCGGCGCACCCTCCCTGTTCATCGATGTCATCTCCATGTCCTGGCGATACCTCCACCTGATCTCGGAGGAGGGGACCATGATGGTCCGGGCGGCCGCCTCGAGGGGCTACAGGCCGAGGTGGCTGCCTCAGGCGTCGATAGTGGGAAGGCTTGCGGGGAGCCTCTTCGTGCGAAGCTACGAGAGGGCGGAAAGGGTACACGGAGCCATGCTGCTGCGCGGATACGGCCCGGTCATGCCCGTCCGGCGCATGAAGGCCCTCCGGGCCTCCCAGATCGCCCTGGCCGCCGCAGCCCTCGGCCTGTTGGCGGCGGCGAGGGTCGTCCTGGGATGAAACCCCCGGCCATAGAGACGGGAGGGCTCAGCCTCGTCTACGGCGACGGCACGAAAGCCCTCGATGGAATCGATCTCGTGGTTCCGGAGGGCTCCTCGCTCTGCCTGGCAGGTCCCAACGGAGCGGGCAAGAGCACCCTCCTCCTCTGCCTGGCGGGGCTGCTCAGGCACGGGGGCGTGATCCGCCTGGCAGGAACCGACACGAGCGGGAGGAAGGCTAAGGGCAGGGACCCCGGTCTCTTCGGCCTGGTCTTCCAGGACCCGGACGACCAGCTCTTCTGCACCACGGTCCGGGACGACGTGGCCTTCGGTCCGGAGAACCAGCGTCTTGCGCCCGGAGAGGTCGGGGAAAGGGTCGCCGGGGCCCTCTCGGCTGCGGGTCTGGCCGGTTTCGAGGGGCGGGCGCCCCACCACCTGTCCGTCGGCGAGAAGAAGAGGGCCGCGCTCGCCGCGGTTCTCGCCTGCAGACCCTCGATCCTCGCACTCGACGAGCCCTGGGCGGGACTCGATGCGAGAGCCTCGAGGGCGCTGACCTCGATCCTGTCCGGCTTCACGGGGACGAAGCTGGTGGTCACCCAGGACCTGAGACATGCCGGAGAGGTCTGCGACAGGCTCGTGATACTGGACGGGGGTCGCGTCGCGGCCGACGGACCCTTCGAGGCCCTGACTTCCGACATGGACCTTCTCGAGAGGCACGGGCTGGCCTAGTACGCATCGGGCCGGGCCGTGAACGCCCGGCCCATCCAGGCTCGCCATCGCGCGGAGGAGGGTCCTGCCGCACTCCGGAGCCCGCATCGGGTACCCATCGACCTCCATGCAGCTATATTGGATGGTGTTCGGTGGTTCTTCCGACAGAGCCGGACGGGAGGAGAGAGCCATGTGGAAGACGGTTCTTTTCGACCTAGACGGAACCCTTCTCGACTATGCGAAGGCCCAGGAGGAGGCCGTGCTCCTCGGTCTCTCCGAGCTGGGGCTGGACGATGTCGCCGGTCTGGTGGCCCCCCTCCTCGCATTCGTGAACTCGGACCCCGTGCAGGCCATAGAAGCCTGCAGACCCGGCGCGCCGGGCACCACCGATCCCTGCGTAGCCTCGGTCTTCCCGCCGTCCTCCGGTCTGAAGTGCTCCGAGTTCCTCGATGCCTACTACAGGGCCCTCTCCCTCCAGGGACAGACCATCCCTGATGCCGCGGAGACGCTCTCCCTGGTGCATTCCGGGGCCTCGGTCGGGGTGATCTCCAACGGGCTCGGCCCGGTCCAGCGGACCAGGCTCGAGAGATCGGGGCTCATGCAGTACATCGACGCCCTCGTGATAAGCTGCGAGATCGGCTCCGCGAAGCCCGACCCCGCGATCTTCCATGCCGCCATGAGGCTTCTCGGGTCCCGGCCGGGCGAAACGGTGATGGTGGGCGACGGCGCCTCGAGCGACATGAGGGGCGCCGAAGCCGCGGGGATCGCGTTCGTATGGTTCAGGTCCGGCGGCGACTTCGGCGGGGATGGCCCGAGGATCGCCGAGATCACAAGGCTCTCCGGTCTGATGGATTCGCCCGGGTTCGACACCTGACCGCCGGCACAGGCCGGCAGAGGAGGATGAAGTGAAGAAGACGATGGCAATGCTGCTCGTACTGGCATTCGCGGCCGGCGCCGGCTATTCGGAGTTCGGTCTCCATGGCGGGTTCTACTTCCCGACGGGCGACGCCGCGGACGCCTACAACCTGAGCCCCATGCTCGGCGGGCAGTTCCTGCTGCACCTGCCCGTCTACGCCGTCGAGGCCAGTGCCAGCTATGTCTTCCTGCAGCCCGAGGACGAGATCGACGGATTCTCCGCGAACCTCATTCCCCTCCTCGTCGGCCTGAGGACCTATGGCGGAGGGCTCTTCTACGGCGGCGGCGCGGAGCTGGACATCGCCAAGGTGAGCTGGGACGTGGGCCCCGACAGCACCTACGAGGACAGCGACAGCGAGCTGGGCGCCTACGGCACCCTCGGCACGAACGTGCCGCTGGGCGGCACCAAGCTCGAGCTCTGCGCGAAGGCCCACTGGATGGACTTCGACGACATCTGGCTCTCGGTGAGGGCGGGAATCTACTTCTAGAGGGACCCGATCCGGAACGGGGGCCGGGGCGACCCGGCCCCCCGTTCATCTCCGGGCTTCGAGAAGAGCCGCGAGCAGACGGGCCGCCACCGAGCAGGAGTCGAAGGCCGCCCTCGCCCTGTCCATGCCCTGTCTCCCGAGGCGGGCCAGCATCTCAGGCCTGGAGCAGAGATCGGCCACGTCCCGGACGAAGCTCTCCCTGGTCGAGAGGATGCCGGAAACGCCGTGCTCCACTGCGTCCGTGACCCCGCCTTCGGCAAGCCCGGCGACCGCCGTCCCGGATGCGGAGGCCTCCACGAATGTCAGGCCGAAACCCTCGACATCCCCCGAGGCCGGATCCGACTGGCAGGGTGACAGGAAGAGGTCGGCGGAGCGGTACAGAGCCGCCAGCTCTCCGTCCGAAACATCCCCCAGGTACTCGGCCCTTCCGTCGAAGTCCGCGATCCGACCCTTCACCGAGCCTTCGAGAGGCCCCTCCCCCGCGATCCAGAGACCCGCGTCGACGCCGCTCCGGAGCACTTCCGCGAACGCGTCCAGGACGAGGTCGAACCTCTTCCTCGGGACGAGCCTGCCCGCCGACAGGAGCTGTACCGGACGGTTGCGCGGCCTCATCGGTCCGTCGGGCCTGAAGAGGTTCCCGTCGAACCCGTTGATCCCCACGAGCACCCTGGCGGCCGGTGCCGTCTCCGAGAGCCTGGCGGCGGTGTATCTGCTGGCCGCGGCTGCGAGGTCGACCCTCTCCAGGACCTTCCTCCGCCTTGCACGCAGCCATGGGGTATAGGAGGCGAAGACCTCGAGACCGTGGACGGCCGAGGCGACGGGGCATTCCGCACGGGCCAGCAGGGCACCCTCGGCCGTTCTCCAGGTCGAGCAGAGGATCGCGTCCGGCCATCCGCCGCGCAGCCTTCGCAGCCTCCTTGCTGCCCTCATGAAGTGCAGGTGGCGCAGAGCACAGAAGCTGCGGCCCTCCACCGGGACGATTTCAGGGCCCTCCGCCCCGCTCCGGGCGGCGGCGCGCTTGGAGAGAACGGTGACGGATGCCCCGGCCGCCTCCAGCGCCCCTGCGGTGTTCGCGCTCCAGCGGGATATCCCACCGAGCTTGGGCGGATAGTCTTCGGTAAGGAGCCATATGGTCGCCCCGCGGGCCGTCATCCTGTCAGGACACGATGCCAAGCGCCCTCCTCTGGCCGTACCTCCGCAGGAAGAACAGGCCTCCCAGCAGGAAGAGACCCGCAGACACGAAGAAGAGGGTGACGTGGCCGAAGAGCCGGAAGAGCAGGTTGCCGAGGAGCGGTGCGAAGAAGCCCCTGACGGCCGTGAGGGTTATGTGCAGCCCCTGGTATGTCGCCTCCTGGCCGGGCGGTGCGAAGTGAAGGCTCGAGAGGTTCCACGACAGGTTGATGCCCGCCATGCATATCGAGTAGACGCCGAACGAGGCGAAGAACAGCAGCCTCCCGGACCGCGGGAAGATCGCCCCCAGCCCGATCAGGAGAGGGTAGACGGCCAGTGCCGAGCTCACGATGCCCGTGAACCTGAACGGGTGGATCCTCTCGGCGAGGGTGCCCAGGAAGGGGCTGAGGAAGAGGATGCCCGCCTGGGCGATGAGGCCCTTCGCCGTGGCGTACTCGCGGTAGTTCAGACCCAGCACGTCCCTGGCGAAGAAGGGTATCGCTGGAAGGATCATCATGAACGCGAATCCGTACATCATGAAGTAGGCCTGGAACCTGGCGAACTCCCTGTCCCTGCTGAAGGTGGACCAGAGGGACCTGAGGGTCCCGGCCACGGAGAGACCGGACCCGGGAGGTCCGGGGCTCCTCGGGATGCCCCTGGTCATCAGGGCGAACACGACGGCGTGGAAGAGCCCGGCCGCCGCCTGCACCACGAAGAGTATCCTGTACCACATGAAGTCGAGGTCGAGCAGCGCCCCGACGATCAGCGAGGCGGGTACCGAGACGAGTGTGAAGAAGCTCACCGCCCAGCCGAAGAGCACGCCGCGCCTTCCCTCCCTGTACCGGTTGCGCAGCACGCTGTTCATGAGGGGCGACACGAGGCTGTCGGCGGCCGAGAACAGGCCCAGCAGCACGAGCATCAGGTCGACGCTCGACGAGAAGGCCATCAGGGCGATGGGCAGCCTCAGCAGCCCCGCGAGGGCGACGGCCCTGGCCTTCGACCAGCTCTGCTCCACCATGCGGTTGACGAACACCGCCAGGAAGTTGCTGACCGGCCAGATCATTGTCAGCACCGTTATCTGCCAGACCGACGCGCCCAGGCCGTTCGTGGCTATGTACTCGTTGTTGAGGAGCACGCCCGATGCGATGCCAGCGGCGGCGGAGGCCAGCAGGTGGAATCGGAAGACGCGCTTCTCGGGCGCATCCAGCCCCAGCGGCAGGAGCGGCGGAGCGGATGCGGAGCCGGCGGTCTCAGGCACGCGGCGTCCCGGGGATCCTGCCCGCGCCCGCCAGGTACCCGGCGATGATCCGGGCGCAGGTGTCGGGATCGTCCCTGTCGGTGTGAAGGTGTATCTCGGGGGCCTCCGGCGCCTCGTAGGGTGCGGAGATGCCGGTGAACTCGGGGATGATCCCCTCCCTGGCCTTCCTGAAGAGGCCCTTGGGGTCCCGCGACTCGGCCACCTGGAGCGGAGCGTCGACGAAGACCTCGATGAAGTCGCCCTCCGCCTGGATCTCCCTGGCCCTGAGCCTGTCGGCGCGGTAGGGGCTTATGAAGGCCACGATGTTTATGAAGCCGAAGGAGGTCAGGAGCCTGGCGACCTCGGAGATGCGGCGGATGTTCTCGGTCCGGTCCCCGGGGGAGAACCCGAGGTCGCTGTTCAGGCCGTGCCTGATGTTGTCGCCGTCCAGGATCACGCTGGGCACCCCCCCGTCCTGGAGGAGACGGGCCAGGGCATTGGCGGCGGTCGACTTGCCGGACGAGGGAAGCCCGGTCATCCATATGGTGAGGCCTCTTGCGCCCAGGAGGGCCTCCCTCTCCTCCCTGGTCACGGTCTGCTCGTGCCAGGTGACGTTCGCCGAGGTTCCGCGATCCTGCATATTCGATCTCCGTTCATCGGGCTCGCGCACGGGTGGCTGGATGGTTCGGGAATTGCTAACATAGGGCACTGGGAGACAGAGATGCACAGGTGAACCCCGGAGGTGAGCGTTGGTAGCCAGGGAAGTCATCAGGGAGAACCTCGACAACTGCCTGACCGATACGTCCGACCTCGGGATCGGGAAGCTCAGGAAGGGCAAGGTCCGCGACATCTACGACACGGGACAGCACCTGCTTGTGATAACCACAGACAGGCAGAGCGCCTTCGACAGGCTGGTCGCCGCCATCCCCTTCAAGGGCCAGGTCCTCAACATGGTGTCGGCATGGTGGTTCGAGCATACGGCGGACATCCTGCCGAACCACATGGTCTCCATCCCCGACCCTACGGCGCTCATCGCAAGGAAGTGCCGGGTCTTCCAGGTGGAGTTCATAGTGAGGGGTTACCTCACCGGCTCGACCAACACCTCGGCGTGGACCCTCTACAGCGAGGGCTCGCGGAACATCGGAGGCAACAGGCTGCCGGACGGCATGCTGAAGAACCAGGAGCTGCCCCGCCCGATAATCACGCCCACCACGAAGAGCGACACCCACGACGAGGCGCTGACTCCATCCCAGATCGTGAAGCGCGGGCTCATGACCCGGGGACAGTGGGACGAGGCCGCCGACATCGCCCTGGCCCTGTTCCGCAGGGGCCAGGAGACCGCGGCCGAGCACGGGCTGATTCTCGTCGATACCAAGTACGAACTCGGCATCGACATGGACGGCAGGCTGACCCTGGTCGACGAGGTCCATACGCCGGACTCCTCCAGATACTGGCTGGCGGACAGCTACGAGGAGAAGTTCGCACGGGGACAGGAGCCCGACAACATCGACAAGGAGTTCCTGAGGCTCTGGTTCGTCCACAACTGCAACCCGTACGAGGACGAGACCCTTCCCCCGGCCCCGGAGGACCTGGTGATAGAGCTCTCCTCGAGGTACATCCAGCTCTACGAGAGGATAACGGGGCTGCCCTTCTCGCCGGCCGCGGGCGAACCCGTCCTGAAGCGGCTCAGGCGGAACCTCGACGCGGCGGGGATCAAGACCGCGGAGGACGAGCTGAGCTTCCTCGACGAGCCGGAGGGCGAGCTGTAGCGGGCATGGGGAGGGCTGTCCGGGTCGTTCGCCCCATGAGGCCTACCGGTGTGGACCCGGAACCGCGGATGCCGTCCAGCGGCACCTGCCAGGAGGAAGGGAGGGTTGCATGCGCCTGACGGGAGGATGGCGCCTCTTCAGGGAATGCTGAACTTGATTCGGACCGGCGGGCCCGGTCCGGGAAAGGGAGAACCGAAGTGAAGATCGCCCTTGTGCTGATTTCAGTGCTGTCCCTGTCCTCGATCGCCGCCGACCGCGTCGTCCTAGTCGAGGACTTCACCAATTCGGGCTGCGGCCCCTGCTGGAGCCTCGAGCCCACCCTCAACGCATTCGTGAACAGCCATCTCGCCGCCGGGAACATCGCCCCCATAAGGGTCCACGTGAACTGGCCCAGCCCGACGGACCCCATCTACCTGGCGAACCCCGGCGAGCAGAACGCGAGGAAGTCCTTCTACAACATCACCGGCGTCCCGACCGTGAAGTTCGACGGGGTGCTGACCGGGACGTCCAACCTGGAGGGCTCGTTCAACACCAGGTACGCGGTCCCGAGCTACCTGGACATTCTCGTCTGCCGCAACGGCACGGCCCAGACCGGCGTGATGAGCATCCGCCTCATCGCGGAGCAGGACCTCGGGGCCGAGGCCACCATGAGGCTCTTCTGCACGATAGTCGAGGACGACGTGCCGGGTGCGGGCTACTGGTCCTCCACCGTGTTCGAGCAGGCATTCCGCGACAACATCTTCGGAGTGGCCGGACCCGTCGTCGAGTTCACGGCCCCGTACCCGGACACGCTCTTCTTCGAGGCGCCCTACTCGACCACGGGATGGGTCGCCGCGAATCTCAGCGTGGCCACTTTCGTGCAGGAGTACAGCACCTCCCACAAGGAGGTCATGAACGCCAGCTACGAGAACTTCCTCGGGCTGCCGACGGGAATCGCCCAGGGCGGAGAGGCCTCCGGGACCTCCATCACCCTGGAGGAGAACCCCTGCGCGGGTGTCTTCGCAGGCACGGTGTCCCTGGCCGCCGGCCCGGGCGTCCTGTCCGTCTACGACCTGACCGGCAGGCAGGTGACCTCGACGGACGTCTCGGACGGGGCATCCTTCGAGGGCGTCCTGCCCGCGAGCGGGATCTACATCCTCAGGCTGACCGGCGGGGATGGGTCGACGGCCGTCCGGAGGCTGGTCGTCCTGGAGTAGGGGCAGGTGCACCGGAGGCCCCGGCGACGGGACCGGGGCCTTCGCTCATCCGCCGAACAGGTCCGGCTGGACTTCGTCCTCGGCCTTCCTGAGAGCTTCGGACGAACGCTCCTTGAGCGTCTCGACATCGCGCAGGATGTCCTCCATCGATCGGGAGGGCATCGCGGGCGGATCCTCGCGGATCCCGCCCTGATCGGCGGGGGGTTCCGAGGGGTCTACATGATCTTCCGCTGCGGGTTCCGGCACATCCCGGACACTGTCGGCCGGCGGGGCTGACCCGCCGGCTCCGCCGGCCTCCCCGACGGGGGTGTCCGGTCCCGTGGCAGGCTCGTCCTCCGCGGGCAGGATGAGCCGTGCACTGCTCACGGCCCTGCCGCCGCCGAGGCGGACCCCCCTCGCCGCGACCCCCTTGACCGGCACTTCGATTATCGGGACGGAGTCCTTCCTGGTGCGCATCCTCTTCCGGCGCTCGAACCAGGCCTCGAGCTCCCCGGAGGACGAGTCGGTGAGCACCAGGAGCTCGGCATCGGAGGGCATGAAGGCGTACTCCTTCTCCATGATGTAGCTCTCGATCCGGAACCTCTTGGCATAGGCGACGCGCGTGCCCATGTGCCTGTACACGGCCGTGAACACGCGGTCCCTGTCCTGGATGCCGCAGTAGGCTACATCCCCGTCTATGAAGTGCTTCTCGGCCATCGGCAGCAGCCTGTAGGACCCGGTCGAGTGGAAGACGGCTATCCGGTCGTACTCGGATGCCTCGAAGACCGCGTCGCCCTTCACGGCAGTCCCGACGAACCCGGCCTGCCTGTCCCATCCCACCCTGAGGTTGCGGAGGCTCACCTGCTTGATGTCTATCTCGCTCAGCGACTCTATCCTGGTGAGCCTGGGGAAGGGTTTGCCGTACTTCCTCAGGAGGGCGGTGAGCCAGCCGGCTGCGTACCTGCGGAGATCCCCGAGATGAGCCTCGATCTCGCCGATCCTGGTCCTTATCCCGCCCATCTCGGCGACATGGGCGTCGATGTCGAAGCGGGATATGCGCCTGATCCTTATGGCCAGCAGCTTCTCGACATCGGCGTCGGACAGCTCCGCACCCTCCAGGTGCGCTGCCATCCCCCTCCTCACCGCCTCCTGCACGGCCTCGAAGGTGGACTTCTCCTCGATCCCCTTGTAGACGCGGTTCTCTATGAAGACCTGTTCGAGGGTCATCCACCTCAGGCGCTCCCGCAGGTCGCGCAGGTCCAGCTCCAGCTCGCGCCCGAGGATGTCCAGGAGCAGGTCGGTGGAGTGCTGCAGGAGCTCGGTGACCGTTGCCTCGACGGGCGTGCCGTCCCTTATCACGACCATGTTCGAGGTGTGGGTCAGCTCGCAGTCCGTATGCGCGTACAGCTGCTTGATGGTGTCGTCCGGCTCGGCCCCCCTGGCGAGGGTGAGCTCGATCTCCACCGTGCCGGAGGTGAAGTCGTCGATCGAGGAGATCTTGACCTTCCCCTTCCGGGCGGCGTTCTCGACGGAGGCTATCAGCCCCTCCGTGGTCGTGCCCCAGGGGATCTCCCGGATGACGAGCTTCTTGAGCCCCTTTCTCTTCTCTATGGTCGCGCGGTTGCGGATCCTGCCCCTGCCGTCGTCCCATGCCGAGACGTCGATGCTGCCGCCCTGCGGGAAGTCCGGGTAGAGCTGCACCCTCCTGCCGCGTATCAGGGCGATCTGGGCCTGGATGACCTCGCAGAAGTTGTGCGGAAGTATCCTCGTGGACATGCCGACCGCTATGCCCTCGGCACCCAGCAGCAGCAGGACGGGTATCTTCGCCGGGAGGAGCACGGGCTCGCGGTTGCGGCCGTCATAGCTGTCGACGAACTCCGTCACCCTGTCGTCGAAGAGGGTCTCCCTCGCGAGATCGGTCAGACGGCACTCGATGTACCTGGGGGCGGAGGCCTCGTCTCCGGTTATCATGTTCCCGAAGTTGCCCTGCCTGTCTATGAAGTAGCCGCGGTTGGCCAGGGTCACCAGGGCGTCGCCTATGGACTGGTCGCCGTGGGGATGGTACCTCATGCAGTGGCCTATGACGTTGGCCACCTTGTTGAACCTGCCGTCGTCGAGCTCCCTGAGGCTCCAGAGGATGCGCCGCTGAACGGGCTTCAGCCCGTCGGCGGCGTCCGGGATGGCCCGGTCCTTTATCACGTAGGAGGCGTACTCCAGGAAGTTGTCCTGGAAGAGGCTCCTGAGGGGGGTGTCGCTCACCTGAGGTTCTCCACTATGAAGCCGCGCCTCTCCGGAGTGTTCCTGCCCATGAAGAACTCGAGCATCCCCGGGACTTCCTTCAGCCTCGAGATGTTCACTGGGACGAGCCTCATGTCGGGTCCGACGAACCTGCCGAACTCGCCCGGGGAGATCTCGCCCAGGCCCTTGAACCTCGTGATCTCGGCCCCCCTGCCGAGCCTGGAGAGGGCCGCATCCCTCTCAGCCGGCGAGTAGCAGTAGACGGTCTCCTTCCGGTTGCGCACGCGGAAGAGCGGCGTCTCGAGGATGAACAGGTGGCTGTCCAGGACGATGCCCTCGAAGAAGTGCAGGAAGAGCGTGAGGAGGAGATTGCGTATATGCATGCCGTCTACGTCGGCGTCGGTTGCGAGGACGATGCGGTTGTACCGGAGACCCTCCGCCCCCGCCTCGATGTCGAGGGCCTGCATGATGTTGTACATCTCCTCGTTCGAGTAGAGGGTGTCGCGCTTCAGGCCGAAGCAGTTGAGGGGCTTGCCCCTCAGCGAGAACACCGCCTGGGTGTTCACGTCGCGGCAGGCCACGATGCTGCCGGAGGCGCTCTGCCCCTCGGTGATGAAGATCGTGCTCTCCTCTGCCCTTGGATCGTCGTCGCCGAGGTGTATCCGGCAGTCCCGCAGGCTGGGGATCCTGATCGCGACCTTCTTAGCCCGCTCCCTGGCCTTCTTCCTGACGCTCTGCAGCTCGGTGCGGATGGCCATGTTCACCTGCACCTTGGCCAGAAGGGATTCGGCGACGGACGGGTTGCGGTGCAGGAACTGCTCGACCTCCTGCCTGATGCGGTTGACGAGCGGGGCGCGGATCTCGGTGTTGCCGAGGCGGGTCTTGGTCTGTGACTCGAAGACGGGGTCCTGCAGCCGGACGGCCACCACGCCGATTATGCCCTCGCGGATGTCCTCGGGTGAATAGTTCCTGCCTGAGAAGGAATTGACACCCTTCAGCACGCCCTCCTTGAAGGCCGAGAGGTGTGTCCCGCCCGCGCTGGTGTACTGGCCGTTCGCGAAGGACATGTAGCGCTCGCCGAAGTCGTTGGTGTGGGTCAGCGCGAACTCGAGGGTGCGCTCCCTGAAGAAGAGCGGGGGGTAGAGGGCCGAGTCGCCGGCCTCGTCGGCCAGGAGGTCCCTCAGGCCCTCCTCGGACGAGAAGGAGGTCCCGTTCAGGACGATCTTCAGCCCGGCGTTGAGGTAGGCGTAGTGTCGCGCCCTGTGGGCCAGGAAGTCCTCCCTGAACTGGTAGCCGGGGAAGATGCCGGGATCGGGGGTGAACTCGACGAGCGTCCCGTTCTTCTCTGTCGTCGGACCGGTGCTGTCGGAGACGGGCTCCCCCCTGGAGTAGACCACCTCGCGGAACTCCCCGTCCCTGTGCGTGACTACGCGGAAGGACTCCGAGAGGGCATTCACGGCCTTCGCGCCAACCCCGTTGAGGCCGACGCTGAACTGGAAGACGTCCGTGTTGTACTTGGCCCCGGTGTTTATCACCGAGACGCAGTCGGCGAGCTTGCCGAGGGGTATGCCCCTGCCCCAGTCGCGCACCGAGCAGCTTCGCCCGTCGCACCTTACCGTGATGCGCCGGCCGAAGCCCATTATGAACTCGTCGACGGCGTTGTCGACCACCTCCTTGAGGAGGACGTAGATGCCGTCGTCCGAATGGCTGCCGTCGCCGAGGCGGCCGATGTACATGCCCGTGCGCAGCCTGATGTGCTCCACCGACGAGAGCGTCCTGACCTTGCTCTCGTCGTATGCCTGCCCGGTCGGTGTCTCAGCAGGATCCATGGCGCTCCACGACATGTTGTTGTTTCAGGCGTACCGTCGACCGCCGGTAGTATACCAACATGCAGCCGGGAGCGCGAGGCGCAACATGATGTGCATGACTCCCGCGGGACTACTACATGTCGTGAGGGGATGGCCCCCGAACCTCGCACGACTCGTCCCGCAGGACCGTCCGCTCGTGGAGGAACCGCCACCAGTCCTTGTGCAGTCTCATGTCCAGCAGCATCATGCCCGCTCCGGACGCCAGCACGGCGAGGCTCCTGGGCAGCCAGGGGAGGACGCCCGACAGGGTGAAGTGGACCAGGGCGGAGACGAGGGCGACGGCGGTCGGCCTGAGCAGGCTCCCGGCGAAGCCCAGCCGGCCGGTCCGGCTCAGGCCGGCCAGCATGCCCGCGCAGAGGACGACCGATGAGACCAGGAGCCCGAGGGCGGCCCCGGCCGTGCCTATGCGCGGTATCGCGTACAGGTCGACGGCCGTGAGGGCGGCCAGCCCGGCGAGGGAGACGAGGAGCGCCCGGCGCTCGAGCCCGGCCGCGAGCATCGAGGCGAGGAGGAAGTTCATGTGGAACACGGGCACGATGCTCGTCGAGACGAGGTTGTAGCAGAGCAGGAACTCGCCGCGCGGGATCGACCGGAGGAAGTCGCCCCCCCAGACCAGCCCGGGCAGTTCGAGCCCGGCCGAGAGCAGCGTGGAGGCGATGGTCACCGAGAGCATGCCGACGAGCGCGGAAATCCTGCGGAACCTTCCGCGGAGAGCTTCGCCGCCTTCCCTGAAGGCCCTGCAGAGGCCCGGGAAGAGGGCTCCGGGGAGCAGCGTGGGGGTGATTATCAGGACCAGCGAGTCGAGCAGCCTGTAGCATTCCTGGAATGCGCCCACGGCAGTCTCGCCGAGGATGCCCCCCAGGTACAGCGAATCGACCCTCTGGTGCAGGACCATCGCCATGCCGAGCAGACCCAGGGGAACGGCCCTGCCGAGCAGGATCCGCGCACGGGAGAGCCGGTCGCTCGACGGCTCCCCGCCGAGGAGGCCGCCCCGCGACATCGCGGCGAGCACCAGGGCCAGGCCTACCGCACCCCTCGCCACGTAGACCGAGGAGGCTGCGATCGGGCCGAGGTCCAGCAGGCTCACGAGCCCGGCGCCCGCCACTGAGACGAGTCCCGAGGCGATCCTGGCCGAGCACTCCGCCGCTCCCCTCTCGAGGGCACGGAACACCGAGAAGCCGAGCTCCGAGAAGGCTTCGAGGGCGTGGAAAAGGAGTATCAAAGGCAGCATCCCGCTCCGGACCACTCCGGGGAAGGCCGCGATCGCGAATGCCGTGACCAGGACGAAGGAGGCGGCGGACATGGCGAGGCGGAGGTCGAGGGACACCCCGATCAGAGGTCTCATTCCGTCGCGGACCGTGCTGATCGTGCGGTTGACCAGCAGGCTCACCCCCATGTCCGCCATGAAGAAGAAGATCTGGCCGATTGAGATGCACAGCAGCAGGGCGCCGAAGGAATCGTCGGCGAGGTATCTGGAGTACAGCATCATTGAGACCAGGAAGGACCCCTTGGAGGCTAGCTGCCCCAGGGCGTAGAGGCTGCTGTTGCGAACCGGGCTCGCAGACCCTTCCGGTGCTCCCGCGGTCATCCGCCGCCCCCGCCCCCGGCGGACGGGGTCACCAGGAAGGCGGAGAACGGCCCTTCGCTGGACGGCAGATCCAGCTCGATCACGCTGCCCGTCGAGGAGAGCACATCGTACAGGTCCTCGTCCGCGACGGTGTCGCTTCCCCTGCCTACTATCCGGTTCTCCCCGCCCCATGAAGGCCCCCTGGCCTCCCTGGGGTCGTTGGCCAGGATCACGAAGGGTCCGTCGCCGGTGCGCAGCCTCGAGATCGCCACGCCCGTGTCCTGCATCAGGAAGGCCAGTATGTCCTCGGGCGTCATGTAGACGAGGCCGTCGGAGCGCCAGTGCTCCTCGTGCGGATGCCTGACGGCCACGTCCCCGAAGCCCTCGTCCTCGAGGTGGTACAGGACGGCCAGGGTCGAGTGGTTGTCGAGGTACACCAGGATGTCCGCGCCCTCGGCCCTGGCCGTCGTCCCGGCGACGATCGCGGCCTCCCTGAGGTCACGGTCGAAGGTGCACCGCTGGGGAAGCGTGGAGCGCATGATGAACGGAACGCACATGACGAGGGAGAGCAGGGGGACCGCAGTGCGGAGGATGCCCGAAAGGCGTCCGGGTCGGTCGAGCCCGGATGCCGCAATGAGTGCGAATGCCGGGAAGGCCAGAGAGAAGTGTCTGGCCGAGGGTCGCAGGAGGCTCACCGGCACCATGACGAGACAGAGCAGGAGGACGGCGGGTGCGAAAGCCTTCCTGAGCCCCCTCAGGGCCGCGGTCGCGAACAGGGCCGCCAGGACCAGCCCGGCTGCCGTCCAGGGCGTCACCGCCCTCACCGAGAACTGCTCGAAGCTGAAGGCCGCGGTGCCGGCCGAGAAGCGCAGGAGGGTCCCGGCGATCGAGAACGGGATGCCGAGGACCATCTCGGGGATGGAGGCCGTCCGGGCCAGGTCCGCCGCACCCCCGTCGGCCGCCGGCCCGAAGCGGGCGGCCTGCCTCAGGATGTTCGGCGCCCATGGGATGTAGCTCGCGACAACGATGGCCGTCAGGAGGAGGGCTTCCAGCCTGCGCCTCCGCATCAGGAGGAGCACGGCCGAGGCGGCCACGGCGGGCCAGCCGAAGTGGTGCGTCCAGACGGCGGCGATGCAGAGGGCCGCCAGCAGGGCGAACCGCCTGCGTGTGAACTGCCGGTCGATCGCCTGCATCGTCAGGAGGATGCCCGCGGAGAGGGCCGCCAGGAGGCCGTACATCCTGAGCTCGACCCCGAGATGGAGCAGGAACGGGCTCGCGGCGAGGATGATCGGCAGATGCCTGCGGTGGAGCCCGCCGGCCACGAGGAGCAGCGCGGCGACCGGCAGGAACGCGAGGATCCTGAGGGATGGCAGGGTGTGGCCGAAAAGCCTGACCCACAGCCACATCAGCGCGTAGTAGCCCGGCACGTGGCTCTCGACGGCGACGGTGCGCGTCATGTCGGAGAAGGAGCTGCGCGCGAGAGCCACGGTGAGGGCTTCGTCTCCGGTCAGGCTCTTCTGCCACGAGAGGACGGCGAGGATTCCCAGGACCGCCACGGCGGCGGCCGTCAGCCAGCCCGCACTGGAGGGTCGGGACATGCGTTCGAGGTTCAATGCCCCTTCAGACCCTGAAGACGGCTTCCGGCTCCAGACCGGCTTCCTTCAGGACATCCCTGCGCCTGATCTTCCGTGTCGTCGTCTTCGGGAGCTCCTCCGAGCGCAGTATGAGGCAAGACACCCTCTTGTAGACGGGCTGCGACGCGTTGTAGTGCCTCACCTCCCGGGAGACCATGTCCCTGGCATACTCCGGGGTGAGGCTGTCGCCCTTCATCTCGGCCCGCTCTATGAGCCTCTCCATGTCGGGGACCACGACGACCCAGATCTCCTCGCCCTTGGTCCTGGATTCGCGTCCGAAGACCATCGACTCCATCACGAGGTCCGACCGGTTGAGCTTGGACTCGATCTCCTCGGGATAGACGTTCTTGCCGTTCTTGGCGACGATCACGTTCTTCTTGCGCCCGGTGATGAAGAGGAAGCCGTCGTCGTCGAGGTAGCCGAAGTCGCCGGTCCTGAGCCAGCCGTCCGGGGAGAGGACCCTGGCGGTCTCCTCCGGATCGTTGTGATAGCCCAGCATCACGTTGGGACCCCTCACCACGATCTCTCCCACCCCGTCCTCGTCGGCGTCGTCGATGCGCACCTCGTCGAGGGGGAGCGGCGGGCCGACGGACGCGGGCCTGTTGGCCCCGGGCCTGTTGACGGACACGAGGGGCGAGGCTTCGGTGAGCCCGTATCCCTGCAGGAACTGGAAGCCCAGTTTCAGGAAGCCGCGGGCGACCAGCGGATCGACGCCGGCTCCTCCGGAGATGAGGAACCTTATCCTGCCTCCGAACTTCTCGTGCACCGGAGAGAAGAGCCTGCGCCTCACACCCCCCGCCCCCACGAGGCCGGCGGCCCCGGCCAGGGCCAGACCGATGCGGTACTTCATCCTGCCGCCGGGCTTCGCTCTGATTCCCGCCATTATCTTGCGGTAGACGGCCTCCCACATCAGTGGCACGCTCAGGACGACAGTGGCGCCCGAGCCTGCGATGTCCTCGCCCACGTACTTCAGGCCGCGGCAGATCACATAGGACGCTCCGGTGCTGATCGGGCCGAGGAAACCGCAGCTGCACTCGTAGGTGTGGTGCATGGGGAGCACCGAGAGGAACACGTCCGACCTCTCTATCCTGACCATCTGGTGCATCTGCCTGACCACCGAGAGGATGTTGTCCTGCGACAGGACCACGCCCTTGGCCTGGCCCATGGTCCCGGAGGTGTAGTAGATGGCCGCGGGCGCCGCCGTGTCGAGCTCGTCGGGCAGCTCGGCATGGATACCGGCCCCCTCGGCGAGCACCTGCTCGAGGGTGGCGCAGCCTGCGGGGCCCGTGGAGTTCATCACGACGTGCTCGATGGGCCTCCCGTGACCGGAGCCAGAGGTGATGAAGTCCTGGGCATAGGAGGAGTCGAAGAAGACCAGTCCCGCCCCCGAATAGTGCAGGATCGCCCTCATCTCCGGGAAGGGGAGCTCCCTGTCTATCGGCACTATCACTCCGCCGGCCCTCATGGTCGCCAGGTACACCTTCGCCCACGCGGCGGAGTTCCTGCCCACGACCCCCACCACCGGCTTCCTCCCGCCCTTCGACAGGTAGCGGGCCAGCGCCTCGACATCCCGCCTCAGGCTCCCGTAGGAGACCGACCGCCAGGTCCCGTCCGGCTGGGGCTCTCTTATCGCCTCCTTGTCAGGGTCGAGGGCCGCGGCCCTTTCGAGCATGGATCTGATGCAGCGGAACGGGGGCGGATCGATGAGCGGGCCGCCGGGAATTGTTCTCTGCACGAAACCGCCCTCCTTGTCGCGGAGAAGCCCGTCAGGGGCGGACGCCCCCTCGGGGTGGATACTTGCGCCATCCTCGTGCGGAGGTCAAGCCTCTACGGGCCCGGGATCTCCGCGGCAAGGCGGAATCCCGCGAATGGATAGCCCAGCGTGCCGTCGAGCCCCAGTCTCGAGGCGCACCTGCAGTCGAGCGGGTCCGAGAGCCAGCTGCCGCCTCTCAGGCAGCGGATGGTGTCACCTCCGGCGAAGCTGGCGGAGGCTTCACCGCCCTGCCAGTCGGAGCACCACTCCCAGACGTTGCCGGCCATGTCCCGGAGCCCCCACGGATTCGGGGGGAAGGAGCCCGCAGGCGAGGTCTCGGGGTACCCGTCCACGATCCACGGCGCCCTCCGGGCGATGCCCTCGCAGGAGTCGGAGCAGTTGAGGAGGGTTCCGTCGGGCTCTTCGTCCCCCCATGGCCAGGAGATCCCTCCGCCCGCACGGGCCGCGTACTCCCACTCGTGCTCCGTGGGGAGGCGGAATACTAGGTCCCTGGTGTCCACCTGCGTGAGCCATTCGCAGTAGCGCAGACAGGCCGCCACCGTCAGACCCCGGACGGGGTGCGTCTCGAGGCCTTCATGGACCGCATAGCCCCCGGTCGGGACCGCCATGATGTCCAGCGGGTAGTCGCACCTGAACAGGTCTCCCAGGAGCGGCGTGAGACCCCTGCCCATCACGCTGTCGGGCAGGGCGAGGGGATCGACCGCGTTCAGGAACATGCAGAAGGAGGCGTTGGTGACCTCGGTCGCGCCGATGTAGTAGGGCGCGAGCCCGGCAGGGGCGGCCGGGAGCCGGGCTCCATCAGTGCTCTGGAAGTCGAAGGTCCCGCCGGGTATGAACACCAGCCCCCCGGAGACGGGGGTCGGGAACCTGAAGAGCACCTCCCTCCGCCTGTTGCCGGCCAGCACGATCGTGTCCCTGAGGATGACCGAATCGGGCGAGACAGCCTCGATGACGTGCGTTCCCGGGGATGTCACCTCGACGACCACCGGGGTCCTTCCCGCAGGCGCTCCATCGACCCTGACCTCCGCGCCTGGCGGTATCGAGCCGATGGAGACCGGGAAGAGGTAGCCGAGGTAGACCAGATAGACGCCCGTCCCGAGCTCGATCGTGGTGTCGGCGGGCAGGTACCCCGGCCTGGAGATCCTCACCCGCACGCCGCTCGCCGGTACGGGGAGCATGGCCGGGGATGTCAGGGAGGGACCCTCCTCCGGCTCGATCAGGGCGCGGGAGGGTATGGTGCGGATCTCCACGAAGTCGAGCGGCCAGTCCGGCACGAGCAGCAGGACGAGCGCCAGGACCAGGAGGACGGCCTCCACCGCGAGAGCCCATGACACCGGCCTGCCCCCGCGGATCGGCATGTCAGTCCAGCCAGCTGTTCGAGAGGACCGCCTTCGCGTCGTCGAGCAGCTGGCCCATCCTGATGTCGCGCAGGAACCGTCTCCAGATGTAGGACGGCCTGAAGTAGAACCTCCTGTGGAACAGTCCGTAGTAGCGCCGTATCGTGTCCCACGAGAGGCTGTCGTGCTCCCAGACCTCGCTCGTGCAGTGGAAGTTGTACTTGTCCCAGTCCCTGGAGAGGATCCTGCCCTCCCGGTCCAGCATCCGGAAGAGGG
Source organism: uncultured bacterium (assembly GCA_964603785.1). GTDB lineage: Bacteria > Fermentibacterota > Fermentibacteria > Fermentibacterales > Fermentibacteraceae > CAZRWD01. Next base: position 60,625 of record CAZRWD010000001.1, on the reverse strand, counting down.
CCGAGGACGGGAAGGGGAGCGTCATGGAAGCCTTGGCGTAGGTGAGGGGCAGCGAGCATGCGAAGTCGATGGTCTCCCGCATGGTCTCCTCGGTGTCGCCGGGCAGCCCCATCATGAAGAAGCCCACGGTCTCGAGGCCCGCTCTGTGAGCCATCAGGACCGCCTCGCGGATCTCCGCGGAGGTCTGCCTCTTGTTCACGCGCCCGAGGATCTCGTCCACCCCGCTCTCGATGCCGAAGGCCACCTGGTAGCAGCCCGCGCGCCTCGCCAGCTCGAAGAACTCCCCGCTCACGTCGTGGACGTTGACCCCCGTGGGGAGGGCCCAGGGGGCGTCGAACCCCCTCTCGACCAGCAGCCGGCAGACTTCGGAGGCCCGGGAGATGTCGGCGGTGAAGTTGTTGTCCTTGATGTGTATGTCGCGGAACCCGATCTCGAGCATCCGGAACATCTCGTCGACGACCCTTTCGGGGGACTTGAACCTCACATGGTGGCCGAAGATCGTCTGGCTGCAGTAGAGGCAGTGGTGGTTGCAGCCCCTGTTGGTCTCCATGTAGCCCACGGGGTTCCGCCTCGCGGCGATGTGCGGGGCCCGGTAGTACCGGAGGTCGTGCAGCTGCCAGGCCGGGAGGGGCAGCAGGTCCAGGTCCTCGATGAGCACCCGCGGCGCGGTCAGGGTCAGCGCCCCGCCGTCCAGGTAAGCCACCCCGTCGATGCCCGGGACGGGAGCCCCGGAGCAGATCTCCACGAGCGTCCTCTCCCCCTCGCCCATCACGACCAGATGGAACGCCCCGCTCTCCAGGACCTCCCCCGGCAGGGTGGTGGCATGCACCCCTCCGGCTATCGTGACCACTCCGGGGAGCTCCTCGGAGGCTATGCGGGCCAGTCTCTCGGCCTCGCTCCAAAGGGGGGTGGTGAAGGTCAGCCCGACGAAGTCCGGGCGGAACCTGCGCAGGGTCTGCCTGTAGGCATCCTCCGGCATCCCCTCGATCATCAGGTCGGCTATCTCGACCTCCTCGCCGGCCTCGAGGAGGGCTCCCGCCAGGCTGGCGAGGGTGATGAAGGGGGCCGACGTGATGGCAACCCTGATGTGGCTCCTGTCGTACACCCCGATGGCCGAGGGCGGGTTCACGAGAAGGGTCCTACTCATCCGGGCCGCTACTCCTTCCGGCCGGGAGGCAGGCGTTCGCGCACCCGCACCCCCGCGCCTCGAAGATGATGCAGAGGAATGCCGCCGCCAGGGCCAGCGTCAGGATCGGCGAGGCCTCGGGGCCGAACCCGCCGAAGGAGTCGTGGGCGGGGCGGAAGAGCGAGGGAAGCTCGAGCCCGCTCACCTTCCATCCGAACACCATCCCGGTCATGAGATTCCAGAGCCAGTGCAGAGCCGTCAGGCCGACGATCCCGGATCCCCTCACCCTGAGCGCTCCGAGCACCACGCCGAACAGGGCGATGTTGACGATGCCCACCGGCTCGGAACCCGGGTTGTCGAGATGCACTGCCGCGAAGACCAGGGAGCTCGCGGCCACCGCGAAGACCGTGCCGCCCCTCCGCGAGAGGAGGTCGAGGAGGAATCCCCTGAACTGGAGCTCCTCCGCGAGGGCGGCCGGGACGAGCACCAGGGCTCCGACCCACCAGCCGGGATCCGGTCCTGAGGCGACGAGCCCGGCCCGCAGGGCGACGGCTGCGAAGGGCGTGAGAATGCAGGCGGATGCAAGGACCAGCGGTGCAGCCCTTCTGGTGGGGAACCTCGGGAAGGGACTCGGGAGGAGGAGCCAGAGGGGGAGGATGACGAGGATGGACGCCGCCGCGCCGCCCAGCAGCCATCCCCAGGGAAGGTCGAACAGGCCGACCCTCCACAGGAGCCCCCTGGCGCCCATGAGGAGAGCGACCGCGACTACTAGCAGCAGGCCCCTGGCCGGCAGGTCGAACCTGCCGGTCAGCCTGTTCCAGGGGTGGGTGCGGTCCTCAGCCGTCTCGGGAGGCTCCGGCGATGGACAGGAAGGACGCGGCGTCCAGGCTGGCCCCGCCGACCAGGGCTCCCTCGATGGAGGGCTCCCTCAGCAGGTCGCCGGCGTTGCCCGGGTTCACGCTCCCTCCGTAGATGACGCGGCATCCCGGGGCATCGCCGTCACCGACGAGACCCCGGAGCGTCGAGCGTATGAAGTCGTGCATCCGCACGGCCTGGGCCGGGGTTGCGTTCCTCCCGGTGCCTATGGCCCAGACGGGCTCGTAGGCTATGACGAGCCTGCCGGGGTCGATCGGGTCCAGTCCCCCGAGAGCGGAGGCGAGCTGCGTCCGGACGGTGTCCTCCTCGATGCCCGAGTCCCGCTCCTCCAGCCTCTCCCCGACGCACAGGACGACCGAGAGCCCTCCGGCGAGGGCTGCGGACAGCTTCCGCCTCACGGTCCCGTCGCTCTCCCCGATCACGTGCCTGCGCTCGCTGTGGCCCACTATGACCCACTCGCAGCCGGCCTCGAGGAGCATCGAAACGCTTATCTCGCCCGTGAAGGCGCCCCGGGCCTCGAAGTAGACGTCCTGGGCGCCGAGCATCACCCCTGCCTCCCTGGCGTCCTCCGCGAGGACGGGGAGCAGGGTGAAGGGGGGGAAGAGCGCCAGGTCGACACCGGAAAGCCCGCCCGCGCCCTCCTTGACCGACTGCATCCAGGCGATGCCCTCGAAACCGGAGCCGTTCATCTTCCAGTTGCCGCCGACGAACCTGTTCACGGCCCCGGCACCTCGAGAGCCTGGATGGCGACTAGCTTCCTGCCCTGCAGGAGTTTCAGAGAGACGCCACCCCCCGTGGACACGAAGCTCACCCCGCCGTCGGCCCCCGCCTCGGAGACCGCCCTGGCGGAGTCCCCCCCGCCCACGACGGTCAGCGCGCCGGCGGCGGTGGCCTCGACCAGCGCGGACGCCAGCGCCCTTGTAGCCCTGTCGAAGGGCTCCTTCTCGAACAGGCCCATGGGTCCGTTCCACACGACCGTCCTGCTGGCCAGGATGACCTCCCGGAAGTCCCCTGTCGAAGCAGGGCCGATGTCCAGGCCGGCCATGTCGGCGGGGATCGCATCGGCCGCGACCACCCGCGCGAGGTCGCCGCGGTCGGGCGACGGGGCTACGACGACGTCCCGGGGAAGGACCAGGCTGACACCGGCCTCGACCGCCCTCGCGGCGATCTCCCCGGCAACGCCTATCCGGTCCCCCTCCACGAGGCTGCGCCCGACTTCCAGACCGCCTGCGCGGAGGAACGTGAAGGCCATCGCCCCGCCTATGAGTATGCTGTCGACCTTGTCGATGAGGTTCTCGATGACGGGGACCTTGTCGGAGACCTTCGCACCCCCGAGCAGGAGAGTGTAGGGCCTCGCGGGATCCGAGGTGACCTTCCCGAAGAACTCCATCTCCTTCTCGACGAGCAGTCCGGCGAATCCGCCGCCGAGGATCCCCGGGATGCCCGTCATCGAGGCATGGGCCCGGTGGCAGGTCCCGAAGGCGTCGTTCACGTACACGTCGGCGAGCCTGGCCAGGGATGCCGCGAACTCCGGGTCGCCGGCCTCCTCCCCCGGATGGAACCTGAGGTTCTCGAGAAGCATCAGGCCGCCCGAACCGAGACCGGCGGCCATGGTCTCGACCCTCGCCCCGACGCAGTCCGGAGCCATGACGATCCGTCGGCCCAGGAGCTCCGACAGCCTCACGGCCACCGGGGCGAGGCTCATCCCCGGAACGGGCGCGCCGTCGGGCCTGCCCAGATGGCTGGCCACCACGACGAGCGCGGCCCCCTTGTCCAGTATCATCCTCAGGGTGGGCAGGACGGCTGCGATCCTCGTGTCGTCCGCCACCGTCCCGTTCTCCAGGGGCACGTTCAGGTCGGCCCTGAGGAAGACCCTCCTCCCGGCCAGATCGGCATCTCGTACGGAGGGGACCCTCACAGCCCCACCCCGCCGATGTACCTGAGCATGTCGACCATCCTGCAGGAGTAGCCGAACTCGTTGTCGTACCAGGAGAGCACCTTGAGCATCCGGCTCCCGACCATGCGGGTGTACTCCGAGTCGAACACGGAGCTGGCCGGGTTGCCGATGATGTCCGTGGAGACCAGCGGGTCGGTGCTGTACTCGAGTATGCCCCTGAGCTCGCCCTGGGCGGCGTTCCTGACGGCCTCGTTGACGGCCTCCGGAGTCGCGTCCCTCTCGAGCTCGCAGGTGAGGTCCACTATCGAGCCGTCGGCGACCGGGACCCTTATCGCGAACCCGTCGAGCCTGCCGTCGAGCTCGGGGATCACGAGGCCCACGGCCACCGCGGCGCCGGTGGTCGTCGGGATGAGGTTGATCGCCGCAGTGCGCGCCCTCCGCTTGTCCTTGTGCGGGAGGTCGAGGACCCTCTGGTCGTTGGTGTAGGCGTGGATGGTGGTCATTATGCCTCGCACGATCCCGAAGCTGTCGTTCAGGACCTTGGCGACGGGTGCGAGGCAGTTGGTGGTGCAGCTCGCGGTCGACATCACGGCATGCCTGGAGGGATCGTAGAGGTGGTGGTTGACCCCCATGACTATGGTCAGGTCGGCGCCCTTGGCGGGTGCGCTCACCAGGACCTTCCTCGCCCCCGCCGCCAGGTGCGCCGAAGCCTTCTCCTTCGAGGCGAAGAGCCCGGTGGCCTCGATGACGACGTCTATCCCGAGATCCTTCCAGGGCAGCGCCGCGGGGTCCTTGATGCTCAGGACCCTGAAGCTGTCCGCCCCGGCCCTGATGGTATCGCCCGTGACGGCCACCTCGCCCGGGAAGCGCTTGTGCACCGAGTCGAACCTGAGCAGGTGCGCGAGCGTCTCCGGATCGGTTATGTCGTTCACGGCGACGATGTCGATGCCGCCCTGCTCGACCACGCGCCGGTAGACCAGCCTTCCTATCCTGCCGAATCCGTTGATGGCCACTCTCATTTCAAGCCCCCCTGGCGTGTCCTGGAATCGATTGGAACATCCGCTCTCATGCGCTTCTCAGCCGAAGAACAGCCTGGCCGCGGCGTACCTGTCGGCAGGGACCGTCTTGAGCGTTCCCACGGCCTCGGCCAGGTCCACCGGGACGACCTCGCCCCCCTTCAGGGAGGCCATCATCCCGCTGAGCCCCTCCTCCGCCATCTCGACGACCTTGATACCGAGCCTGGTCCCCAGCACCCTGTCGAAGGCGCTGGGCGGGCCGCCGCGCTGGAGATGCCCCAGGATGACATGCCTCGTCTCGAGGCCGCTGCGCTGCTCGATCTCCCCGGCCAGCACCTCGGCGATGCCAATGCCCGTCCCGAGCTGCACGTGTCCGAAGGCGTCCTTCTCGGCGGTGTGCATCACCTGCCGGGAGAGCTCCGGATCCATCGCCCCCTCGGCCACGGCCACGAGGGCCCATCGGTGTCCCGCCTCGAACCTGGCCGTCAGGACCCTGCAGACCTCGTCGGTGTCGAAGGGCTCCTCCGGGATCAGTATGACGTGGGCGCCGCCCGCCATGCCCCCGTGGAGAGCCATCCAGCCTGCGTGCCTGCCCATTATCTCGACGACTATCACGCGCTCGTGGCTCCTGGCGGTGGTCTCCAGCCTGTCCAGCGCCTCCGTGACGATGTTGATGGCGGTGTCGAACCCGAAGGTGTAGTCGGTGGAGTTCAGATCGTTGTCGATCGTCTTGGGGACGCCCAGGACGCGGATGCCCCCGGATGCGAGGCGCGATGCCACCCCGAGGGTGTCCTCGCCGCCGACGGCGACGAGGCAGTCGATGGAGTTCGCCGCCAGCGTGGCCCTGATCCTCTCCAGACCGTTCTCGGCCTTCAGGGGGTTGGTCCTCGAGGAGAGCAGGACGGTCCCGCCCTTCTTGTGGATGTCCCTGACCTCCTCGATCCCGAGCGGCCTGGAGAGATTCTCGAGCAGGCCCTTCCAGCCCCTGAGGAAGCCCGTCACCCTGTGCCCCCCGGCGAGGGCGCGATATACGACCGCTCTCGTGACAGCATTGAGACCTGGGGCATCCCCCCCTCCGGTCAGGATACCGAGATGCACGTCAACCTCCCTCTCTGCTTCCGGAAGCGAAGGCGGCAAACCTCCGGATCTCGCCGGAGAGCGCCCTGAAGGCATCGAAGCCCAGCGACTGGCCGCCATCCGACAGCGCCCTCGCCGGCTCCGGGTGGATCTCTATCATCAGGCCGTCCGCCCCGGCGGCGAGAGCCGCCATGGACAGCGGCGCGACGAGGTCGCTCCTGCCCGAGGCGTGACAGGGGTCCACGATCACCGGCAGGCCGCCCTTCTCGCGGGCGAGCGGCACGGACGAGATGTCCAGGGTGTTCCTGGTCCAGGGCTCGAAGGTCCTTATCCCCCTCTCGCAGAGGACGACGCTCTCGTTGCCCTCCTTGATCAGGTACTCGGCCGCCAGCAGCCACTCCTCCACGGTGGCCATGAAGCCGCGCTTCAGGAGGACGGGGCAGCCGGCCCTCCCGAGCTCGGTCAGGAGGGCGAAGTTGTGCATGTTCCGGGCTCCGACCTGCAGCATGTCCGCATGGTCCAGCGCAGGGCCGATCTGGTCGCAGGCCAGAACCTCGGTGACCACGGGCAGCCCGTGCAGCCTGCGCGCCTCGTCCAGGAGCTCGAGACCCTCGAGCCCCAGCCCCAGGAACGAGTAGGGCGAGGTACGCGGCTTGAACGCCCCGCCCCTCAGCATGGCCGCACCGCACTCCGCCGCGGTTGCGGCGCAGGACAGGATCATCTCCCGGTTCTCGACGGAACAGGGGCCGGCGATGACCGCGGGCGTCCCGGAACCGAAAACGGCGTTCCCGACACGGACGATCCTCGTCGCCATCCTACCCCCTGGACAGAGTGTTGATGATGAAGGCGAACATCTCCCTCACCGAGTCGTCGGACAGGGGGCCGGGATTGTGGCCCGTCGCGTTCTCGAGCTGCTCCTCCATCCACGCCGGATCGTACACGGCACCCGCCCGGGCGGCCGTCTCGGCCCTGTGGCAGAGGAGACGGACTATCTCGACGTCTGTCCTGAGCAGCTCTCCCCGCCAGTCGGGCGCGCCGGGCGGCCGGCCCAGGGCCGCCCTGTCCAGCTTGCCCCCTGGCGTGCGTGGGAGGTCGGGCACGAACGCTATGGTATGAGGAATCTTGTACTCGTCGATCACGCCCCGCAGGAATGCCCTCAGCGCCGCCTGGCCCAGCTCCCTCCCGGGGCGCAGCACCACCCGTGCGAATGTGGTCTCCCCCCTGCCGGGCAGGTCCTCCCCCGCCACGGCAGTGTCGAGGACGTCGGGATGCCTGAGGATCGCGAGCTCGACCTCGAGCGGGAACACCTTCAGCCCCGCCGACTTGACGAGACCGCCGCGCCTCCCGGCGAAGCGCATCTCCCTCCCGTTGCGGACGAACATGTCCCCCGTACGGAACCATCCGTCCCGGAAGCACTCGTCGGTGGCCGTCCTGTCTCCCAGATAGCCCCTCACGACGGCCTCGCCCCTCAGCAGGAGCTCACCCGGGCAGCCTTCGCCGGCCTGCTCCGTCCCGTGGTCGGCTATCAGGGCCTCGTAGCCCTCGACCACTCCGGACAGGCAGTCGGAGTTGCGCTCGCCGAAGAGCGCCACGCCGGAGGTCTCGGTGCTTCCCCAGACCTGGATCACGTCGACCCCGGCGAGGTCGTTGAACCTGTCGATGAAGGTCCTGGACGAGTACATCCCTCCGGCCTCGGCGAATCGCAGGCCGGAGAGGTCTCCGGACTCCCTGCCGCTGAAGCGGGCCAGGCCCTCCAGCTGGGGGGGGAGGCCCATGAGCGCCGTGACCCCGGTCTCGACCATGAGCCTGATCGCCGAACGGGGATACCTGCCCTCGGTGAGTATGGTGGAGCCGCCCAGGAGGAGCCCCCTCATGAAGAGCTCGTGGGGGTGTCCGGCGGCCGAGAACAGGGACATGTGGACATCGTCCCCGGTCAGGCGTAGGGCGCTGCAGACTCCCCTCGTGTTGGCGAGCAGCGCCCCGTGCGATACGGGGGCGACCTTCGGGATCCCTGTCGATGCGGATGTCACATTGAGGTAGAAGTCGGATCCGGGGTCGACCACCGGGAGGTCGGAGGGTTCCCGGCTTCCGGTCAGTACCGCTTCCGGATCGACTCTCAGGCTGTTGTCCCTCCTGAGCGCCGGAGGGATGCCGTCGAAGGCCAGGGTGAACGAGCGGGGGGACGGAGGATGGACCCTGCGCGCCGTCGTCTCGGGCCAGCCCGGGGACAGCGCGAGGAAACGCGCTCCGGCGAGGGAGACGGCGGCGAACGAGACGGGCAGCAGCACGGTCTTGCCGCAGAGGACCCCCACGGAGTCACCCTGCCGGACTCCGGCCTGCCCGAGGCGGGCGGCGAGATCGAGGGAGGCGCGCCACCAGTCGGAGAAGGTCAGGGACCTGGAATCGTCCCTTATCGCGGTCCTTCCACCGAAGGCGGCCGCAGCCTCCCTCAGGACACCGTGGACCGTGGAGAGCAACTCGGCCTATTCCACCTTCTTGCCGCACTCGGGGCAGAACTTGCTCCCGGGAGGGATCGCGGCGCCGCACGAGCAGGTCGACCCGCCCCCGAGCTTCTCGCCGCACCCGGGACAGAACTTCCCTCCCTGCGGAACCGGGGCCCCGCACTTGGGGCAGACCTGGCCCATCGCCTTGCCGCACTCGGGACAGAACCTGCCTGCCGGGACCTGCTTCGCGCAGGACGGGCACACGACGAGGGCTCCTGCAGGGGCCGCCGTGCCTGCAGCCGCTCCGCCCGCGGCCTGTCCGGGCACCATGGTTCCGGCCATCATCTGCGCCATGGCCGCGCCCATGCCGACACCGGCCCCCAGACCCACGCCGGTGGCGGCCGCACCGCCTCCCCCGCCCTGGTTCTGGGCCGCATCGCTGACTGCGGTCGCCGTCTTGTAGCGCATGTACTCGCCCATGTTGCCCAGGGCCGCCATCGAGGACCGCTCGTCGATCCTCTTCTGGACCTCCTCCGGGGGCGTTATGGCGTTGATGTAGAAGTCGACCAGCTGGATGCCGTACTTCTCGAAGTCGTCGGACAGGCGGGCCTTCGAGAGCGAGGCGACCTCGTCGTACAGCTTCGCGAGGTCGAAGATGCTCTCGACGTTCTCCCCCAGGATGTCGGCGAGGCGGGAGTTGATGACATCCTTGAGGTAGCCCTCGATGGCCTCGGTGGTGTAGCGGCCCTCCGTGCCGACGAGCTTGTTGACGAAGAGCTGGCTCTGGTTGACCTTGACGGAGAACCTGCCGAACGCGCGGAGCCTCACGATGGAGAGCTCCTTGTCCCTGAAGATGATGGGCTCCTTGGTCCCCCACTTCATCTCGGTGAAGGTCTTCTTGTTGACGAAGTAGACCTCCGCCCTGAAGGGCGAGCCCTCGCCCTGGAAGGCCATGTCCACGAGTTCGGTGAGGAACGGGATGTTCTGCGTGGTGAGCGTGTGCCTGCCGGGACCGAGCACGCCGAGGGCCTTGCCGTCGCGGAAGAATACAGCCTCCTGGCTCTCCCGGACTACGAGCTGGCTGCCGATCCTGAACTCACCGGAGCCCGACTGCGGCTCGCGGTGGACCATCTCCCTGCCCGTGTCGTCGAGCCATTCGATTATCTCGAGTCTCTTGACCATGCTCCACCCCCTGCCGCTTCTAGTCGATCGGCCTGTTGTGCTCGAGATCGATCATGTGATTGTTGCGAGCGTTCATCTTCTCGCTGAACCTCAGGAGCTGGTCCAGCATTCCGCCGACGTGCACAGTGATGCTCTCGCCGCCGCGGGCGGCCTCCGAGAGGGCCTGCATGGCCTCCTCGAGCAGACCGATGTCCTCGGCCAGGCCCGAGTCGAACTCGTAAAGGGCGTCGAGCTCCTCCTCCTGGACCTTGTGGACGTCGAACCAGCCCCTGTAGCCCCTGTCGGCGAACCTGATCTCGTCGGTCACCTTCTCGAGGCGCTTGACCAGGCGGTCGACCTCGCCGGCGGCCATCAGCGCGGCGGGGCCGCGGAGGCTGTTGACGACCTCGTTCAGGCCCCCGCGGATGATCTCCAGCCTCTGGACGAGCATCATGCGCAGGAGCTGGTCGTTGTCGCGCCTCTCCTCCTTGTTCTTGTAGCCCTTGTATCCCGGGATCAGCCTGACGGCCTTCTCCAGGAATCCGAGCTTCCGGCCTTCGTCGCCCATCTCCTCCATCCTTTCAGCGCTGGAAGCGCGTTCGGCAGTCAAGATACGCCGGGCGGAACGCCCGTCAATGTCCTCCGGACCTCGCCAGGCGGATGTTGGCGTTGTGCCCCGCGAGGGTCGATGCGAACAGGTGCCCCCCTGTGCCGTCGTCCCTGCTCACGAAGTAAAGATAACCGGTCGAGGTGTCCGGGGATACCACGGCCTCGATGGCGGAGAGCCCGGGCGAGCAGATCGGCGCCGGAGGCAGGCCCTCGTGGAGGTAGGTGTTCCAGGGGCTCTCGATCCTAAGGTCTGCGTAGGTGAGCGTCTCGCGGACCTCTCCCAGCGCGTACTGCACGGTTGCGCAGCTCTCCAGCCTCATGCCCCGCCTGAGCCTCGACAGGAAGACGCCGGCGATCACGGGCCGCTCGTCCGGGAGCCTCGCCTCCCTCTCCACGATGGAGGCCAGAATCACCGCCTCGTGCGGCTCGAGACCGGATGCCCGCACCAGCGTGTCCCACCCGGGCTCCCATCTCTCCAGACCGGTCCCGACCATGCGCGAGACGACCTCGGCGGCCCCGAGGGTGTCGGCGAACTCGTACGTCTCCGGGTGCAGGTAGCCCTCGAAGCCTGGAATCCCCAGCGAAGCAGCGAATCCCTCGTCGTGCAGGAGGGAGTCGAGCTCCTCCTGCCCCAGGCCCAGTGAGGAGCAGAGGAGGTCGCGGGTCTCCTCCAGGGTGAGACCCTCGGGGATGGTCACCCAGCTGGTGGGCACCGGTATCACCCTCCCCGACGAGATGACGGCCAGGATCGTGTCGGGGGGCATCGAGGTCGAGAGCAGGTAGCTCCCGGCCTGGAAGCTCGACGCGAGACCGGTCTCCCGTGCCCTCCACAGCAGGTAGGGGACGGAGCGGACGAGACCCGAGTCGGCCAGCGCCTCGGCCGTCTCCCGGGCGCCCCAGCCCCTCTCCAGCCTGAACACCACCTCCCTCTCGCCGCCTGGAGCACCCATGGCCCAGTCCAGGACGAGCAGGGCGCAGATCGACAGAGCGAGCAGCACGGCGAGCGGGATGATCGACTTCTTCAATGACATGCCAGGTACCTTTCCAGGATGATGAGGGCGGCAAGGGAGTCGGTTCTGCCCGAGGACCGGCTCCTCCTGCCGGGCAGGCCGGACGCCTCGGCGGTCGTGCCGGCCTCGGGTATCGTCACCACTTCGAAACCGGCTGCGGCGATGGCCTCGGAGAGGGATCCGACCTCGTCCGACAGCTCGGTGGGTCTGCCCCCGGCGGTGAGAGGCAGACCGAGCACGACCCTGGTCACGCCCCGTTCGCTCCTGAGGGTCTCGAGCCTCTCAAGGATGGCCCTCCAGCCGCCGCCCAGGACGGGATCCTGCGGCAGGGGGACGCCCTCCACGAGAACGGCGATCCCGGTCCTGACCCTTCCGTAGTCGACTGCGGCGACGGTCAGAAGTCCCTCCTCGAGAAGCTGCGCAGCGCCCCCCTCATCGAGAGGACGGAGACCAGGACGGTGAGGGGGATGGTGATGACGGCCGTCAGGGCGAGGGGACCCGAGATCGCCCGCTCCCGGAAGCCCTCCACCAGGTAGGCCCTCGTTGCGTAGGAGAGCGCGGTGACCATGGAGAGGACGTATCCCATGGACGCGAAGGCCGCGATTATCCCTCCCTGACCGCTTGCTATGCTCGCGGGGCTGTTGTCCGAGAAGCTCGGGAAGACCGCTCCCAGGGCGGTGTTGATGCTGGAGAGGGCGAAGGACATGAGCACGATGGACCCGAGCGTCTCGATGAGGAAGAGGTTCCATGCTCCGAGCCTGACGGAGGAGAGGAGGCCTGCGAGAAGCATGAGCGGGAGGACGCTGGCGATGGCGAATGTCCACTTCGACCGGAGCAGCCTGCGCCTGGCCCCCGGCATCTGCAGGACGAACGGGATGGCGGGGCCCTCGAGGCTGACGAGGGGGAAGGCGAACCTCACCAGCAGGGTGGCCATGACGAATCCGGAGAAGGAGACGTTCATGAACACGGCCACGCCCAGCCACATCCTCTGCGAGAAGTCCACCGGGAAGCGCGAGAGGCTGGATGCGTACATCAGGAACAGGCCTGCGAGCAGTGCGAGCTGGCTCAGCTGGACGGGATCCCTGACGAACAGGAGGAGGTCCTTCTCGAGAACCGCCCTCTGTAGGCCGCCCCTCCTGAAGAACCTGCGGGAGCTGCTCGAGCCGCCGGAATCGGAGGCGATGCGCGAGTGCCTGGCCCTGAATCCCGGCGCGGTCAGGAGAAGGGCGGCGATCGCCGCCAGGAGAGCCTCGGCCGTGAGTATCGCCGCTGCCGTCATGGCATAGTCGCGGCTGCCCCCGCCCGCGACCTGCCCGACAACCTCTCCGAACAGCGCGTGAGGCCATATGGAATGACCCGTTGCAGGCAGGCCGGCCACGAAGCGATGAACCGCGTCGAGGCTTCCCGCGCTCGAGTCGGGTATGACGACCGCCCCGGGCCTGGCGCCCTGGAAATAGAGGATGAGGGCCAGGGCCGCCCCGATCACCACCCCCGCCGCTCCCCTTCGGAGGAGGCCCATGCCGCCCAGCCTGGAGAAGAGACCGGTCAGAACGGTTCCCGATGCGGTGGAGGCCAGGATGAGCGGTACGAGCAGGAGCATGCCCATGATCGCGGTGCCGGTCCCTCCCTCCACGACCGAGGCGAAGGCCAGGATGACCGGAAGGCCCAGGAGCAGCGTCGACCAGCCCGCGTAGAACCAGCTCTCGAAGATCCTGAACACCGCCACCGGGGCCGACCCGACGGGAAGGCTCAGGAGCATCGTGGTCTCCCTGGAGCGGTAGAGCGTGGAGATCCCGCTGATCATCGAGGATATCGCGAGGAACACGGAGAAGGCCATGAAGGCCGACGAGAGGAGCCTGGAGGAGAGCGCGATGCCGAACTCGCTGTCGTCGATGGTCACGAGCCTCGTGAACAGGAATCTGAACAGGAGGAACATCGCGGGTGCTATGACGCAGATCGTCACGAAGCCCGCGAAGAGCTTCAGCCGGTTGCCCTCCCACATCGATGCGACCGCGCCCCCGGCGGAGCGCGCCTTGACCGAACAGAGCAGGAGCAGTACTCGGATCACGCGGTAACATAAGCCCGGAGGGCGCGGGGGGGCAGAGTGGCGCGGATCGTCCCGGAAACGGTAGATTCACGCGGGAGGCGGCAGTGACGAAGTGTGTGAACTGCGGGGCCGACGATCTCCGGCGCGAGGGCGAAGCCTGGCGGTGCGCCTATTGCCGCTCGCTGTTCCACGACCCGATCCCACCCGCGAACACCGCTCCGCAGCAGGTGGTCATCCGGGAGGTGCGCTACGTCCACCGGACCGAGGACAAGCTGGGGGTTGGACTCGGATGCCTCTGCCTGTTCTTCTTCCCCCTGGCCTGGGTGATATGGGCGCTGTCCCTGAAGTCGTCCCCGAAGAGGGCCCGGACGGCCTTCGTGATAGCCGTCATCCAGACGGGCCTGTTCCTGCTCGGCATCCTCTCCGACCTTCTCGGAAGGGGATGACCGGCTGAATGTCAGCATGCCATTCCCAGGACAGCCGAATCGGGCGGAAGGGACCGGTGGGCGCGAGATGATGGGTATCCTCCTGACAACGATGGTGGCCACCTCCACCGGGGCGGCGGCGGCCACGGGCGACCTGTGCCTGTTCGAGATCGACCCACTGCTCGCGGATGAGTACTGCGTGCCGGAGGACGTCACCGTCCTCTTCCGCGCCCGTGACTATCTCATCGTGGTCACGGAAGGCGAGGAAGCCATCGGATCGGCCACGGTGCTCCTGGAGGGTCCGGTCGACATCGAACGTCTCGTCATGGTCCACCTGTCCTCCGAACTGGGCGCGGTCTGGCTGGGGGAGATCGGAGATGTTCTCCTCCTGAGGGACGACGAGGCCCTCGTCCTCTGCCCGGGCGAGAGACCGCCCTTCTTCGTGCGACCCGGCATCAGGATGGTCCATCCCCTTCGGCCCTACGTCCGCTCGGCCGCAGCGTCCCGGGTGGAGCAGCGCGAATTCGACGGCATGGTCGAGGACATCGTGGCCGCCGTGAGCGAGGACAGCCTGATGGCGACCATCCAGCACCTGGAGGACTACGGCACCAGGCTCTGCGTCCTGCCCCAGTACGACCAGGCGGCCTCATGGGTGGACCAGTGGTTCGGCCTCCACTGGATTCCCTGCGATCAGCAGTGGTTCACATTCTACGGTGACGACATGAGCAACGTGATCGCAGAGATCACCGGACTCGAGGAGCCCGACAGCATATACATCATCTGCGGCCATCTCGACTCGATCACCTGGCCGCTCAGCGACTCGGCGCCCGGGGCGGACGACAACGCGAGCGGCTCCGCCACCGTGCTGGAGGCGGCCAGGGTCATGGCACCCTATAACTTCCGGTATACGGTCAGGTTCATCTGCTTCGGCGCCGAGGAGGTCGGGCTCATCGGCAGCGAGTTCTACGCCCAGTCGGCGTATTCCGCGGGTGAAGCGGTCAAGGGGGTCATCAACCTCGACATGATCCTCTACTCGCCCCCCGGATTCGACTCGCTGTGGATACCGTACGACGCGCAGTCGGAGGGCCTGGCCCAGGCGGTGGTCTCCGCGATGGGCACCTACGTCCCGGAGCTCGAGGTCGTATCGGTCTACGATCCCTCGGCCACCTACAGCGACCACTCCTCGTTCTGGCAGTACGGATACCCCGCCGTGCTGGGAATCGAGTACGCGGTCGACGACAACCCCTTCTACCACAGCCCCACGGACCTCCTGGAGAACTACTCCTCCTACTGGCCCTTCGGAACGCTGTGTGCAAAGGGAGCCATCGCAGCTCTCGCGAGCCTGGCGATGCCCCTCGGACCATCCGGAGCACCGGGCGGAGGCGTCGCCGGACCCTCCTGCACCCTCGCCGTCTGGCCGAATCCCGCCGTGTCGAGCGCGCAGGCGTCCATCTCGGGGGTGCGGGGAAACTATTCCGTGAGTATCTGCGACATCACCGGCAGGATCGTGGGGATCTCGGAATCCATCGGAGGGCTGCCGGCGCTTCTGCAGCTGGAGAACCTGCCCTCGGGGGTGTATGTCGTATCGGCGGAGGCGGAAGGATCCACGATCAGCTCGAGACTTGCCATCCTCCGCTGACGGCCCGTACCGACCCCTTCGGGTTTGAAATCGTTGAAATGGCCTCGGTAAACTGCTGGCATGCAGCTGCATGCAATCTGCGTTCCCGGAATTCCGCGAGATCGCTTCATTGATGTCTCAAGTCATCTATTACGACATGTGGTCCGGGGAATCCGTTCGCATCCCTGTCGACCTCTTCGACGCCTTCGCCTACGATCCCGGACGGTAGACGGAGATGTGACGGGTGCTGGAGGGGCCGAAGGCGCCCCGGTCCCAGCCCGACCACCGGTCTTCCAGCCTCAGCCCCGCCCCGGCGGCCATCAGGTCCACCTCGGCGGGCCAGGCGAGCCTCACCGCCACCGGATAGAGCCTGACCCCCCTGTCCGAGAGGTACACCCTCTGAGAACTCACCACCTGCGTGGGCGGATCGAACCTGGACACCTCGAGGGCCACTGCATCGCCCCTCACCTCGAGAGCCCTGACGCACTGACCCCTGTCGAACCTCCCCAGATCCGGGACGAACAGCTCCAGAAGGAGCCTGCCTCCCGGGAGCAGAAGGCCGGCGGCGCTCCTCAGGCAGGCCTGCTGGGCCTGGGCCGTGAGCAGCCCGAAGAAGGTGTTGAAGACGCAGAACACCAGCGAGTAGGGACCGATCCCGCCGGGCAGTTCGGCGATGTCGCAGATGTGAACGGGGATGTCCGCCCCGCCCGGCTTGGAGCGAAGCCTGCGCACCATGGCGGCGGAGGCGTCAGCCCCCTCCACCCTCAGCCCCCTCTCGGCCAGGGGAAGCGCGAATCTCCCCGTTCCTATGCCCAGCTCGAGTACAGGGCCATCCCCGGCGAGAGCGGCCACCAGGTCGAGAGCCTCCGGCTCCGCCGAGGGGTACAGCTCGTCGTAGATTGGTGCTATGACATCTCCGTACGTGGATGACCCGTATTCCTTCATGGCTTCCGAAACCTCCACCCCCGGCCGTGTGCCGGACAAACCTCGTCTGTATATCATAACCGCGTGCTTCAGGATAGTGCACGGTTTCCGCCGGAGGGGGTCGAGATGACGGACAAGCTGGAAGGTTCGCGTGCCTGGGGGGAGATCCTCGAGACGGCCGGACGCATCTCCGGGAAATCCTCCCCGCGATGGGGCGCTCTCTCGCCGATGCTCGCCGAGGCGGCAGGCCGGATACTGGAGATCGCCGGGATCGAGCAGAAGGCGGGACCGGACTACTTCAGGCGCGGCCTGGAGGAGCTGCAGGCCGACAACGACAGCCTCTTCGGCCTTCTCGAGGGCGACGGCTACGCCCTCGGATGGATGAACCCGTCCAACACCGTCCCCGTCCTCGGCGAGGTCCCCGGGCAGCTCCTGGCCGCCTGGAGGATGAACATCGAGACCTGCTGCCATCTCGCCTTCCGGCACGACAGGAGCCTGATGTCCCTGGTCTTCCGTGTTCTCCCGGCGCTCGAGGGGTGCGGCGGCGCCGACGAGGCGGTCGATGTCCTCAGGACGTTCATGGTCGACGCGATCTCGGGGATCAGGCGGACATCGATCTCCGAACAGCTCGACCCCTCGTTCCGCTTCTTCGGGGACACCGTCCCGGCAGCCGCCGCAGACGGCGACCCTCGCCACCTCTTCAGATACGGGAGAAGGATCAGGCCGGAGGACATCAGGATGGCCGCGCACGTCAACGGCCTCCCCGCGGAGGAGGCCGCCCTGATCGCGGGCAGGATCGTCGAGTCCTACGAGCTGGGCTTCTCGACTGAGGGGAAGGACCTCTCGGCCAAGGGCACCGCGTCCCTGATGTTCCCGGCGGGCTTCGAGCGGATCGCCGCTCTCGTCGGAGGCGAGCTGGAATCCAGGTCCATAAGCCCCGTATTCACCAGGGTGTCGACACAGCCGGTCAACCGCCAGGCCGACTATGACCACAAGTTCGACTGGTCGCTCTACATCTCCCCCGAGGCCGTCGAAAGGCTCGTCTCGGAATCGCGGTCCGCGTACGAGGCGCTCGGCCCTCTTCCCTCCCGCTACTCCGGCGTGATCTCGGTGAGCACCTTCGGCAACGAGCCCTTCTCACCGGTCCCCTCCCCCCATGCGGCACGGCCCGGCCCCGAGTCCGACGCGCTCTACCGCGAACTCACGACGAGGATCATGAAGCTCTCCGAGGAGTTCATGCCCCGGGCCGGCTGGAGCTTCACGGCGGCCGCCTTCCCCTCGCCGGCGATAAGGGGCGACTTCCCTTCGATCTTCGAGGACACCGTGAGGATGAACACCCTCGACAACTCGGAGTACGCGGTGATCCAGAAGGCTCTCATAGACGTCCTCGACACGGCATCGTCGGTCCGCGTGAGAGGGGCCGCCGGTAACAGGACGGACCTCGAGGTCAGACTCCATGCCCTGTCCGACCCGGCGACGCAGACCAACTTCCAGAACTGCCTGGCCACTGTGAACATCCCGCTCGGGGAGGTCTACACATCGCCCGTCCTGGAGGGTACGGCCGGGGTCCTGCACGTCGAGGAGGCCTTCATCTCCGGTCTCAAGTACATCGACCTCGAGATCGTGTTCGCGAACGGACTCGTCACCGGATACGGCTGCGGCAACTTCCCGGACCCGGAGCAGGGCAGGAAGTATGTCTACGACAACCTCCTGCATCCGTACGAGACGCTGCCCATGGGGGAGTTCGCCATCGGCACCAACACATTCGCATACAGCATGGCGCGGCGGCACGGGATCATGGACCTGATGCCGGTGCTCATCCTGGAGAAGATGGGCCCCCACATCGCCATAGGGGACACCTGCTTCTCGTGGGAGGAGGATCATCCCGTCCACAACGTGCTGGACGGCAAGGAGGTCATCGCAAGGGAGAACGAGAGGACCTGCCTGAGGAGGGAGGATCCCTCCAGGGCGTACACCCACAGGCATGCCGACATAACCCTGCCCTACAGCTCGCTCGACAGCATCTCGGCGGTCGGGCCGGACGGCAGGGAGACTCTTCTGATAAGCGGCGGGAGGTTCGTGCTCCCGGGAACCGAACGGCTGAACGAGCCGCTGGACTGAACGGGAGCCTCAGAGCCTCAGCCGGACCTCGCGGACCACGGGGGTGGCGGAGGGGTCCATCGACTCCAGGACCAGCCTGTACTGGAGGAGGAAGTGTCCGTGTGCCGGGAAGCCGGCGATGGCGCCCTCCGATCCGGAAACGGGAATCCAGTCCCCCATCCGGGTCCGGTCCCGTGAGATCCTCACGCTCGCCTGCACCGAGGTGCCGGGAGGGGTGTCCGCGTCGACCGTCAGAGTCGCGGAGGGGGCTCCTTCCGACACCAGCAGGATCGAAGACACGATCTCCCCGCGGTCCTCGAAGCCTCCGAGGTCCCACCAGGACACCTCCCCTTCAGGAGAGGTCCCCGTAACAGGCTCGTCGGCGCCGTCTCCGTCGAGGTCTCCGCATGCCACGGCGGAGACGCCCGGGATGCTCCCCCCGAACCGCAGTTCGAATCCGCCGCTGGTGTTCTCCCACCAGGAGAGCTCGTCCAGGCCCGACGAGAATGCCGCGAGGTCCTCGTCCCCGTCTCCGTCGAAGTCGCCGGCAAACGGGTCACGCGGTTCCAGGAGGCCTCCCGCGAGGGGCTCGAGGGCTCTGCGTCCGGAGCCGTCATCCGTCACCACGAACACGGTATCGGCGGAGGAGGACGAGAGGACCGTCTCCGGCCCGGGACTGTCGGCGAGAAGGTCGGCGACTGCGCAGCCCGACGGCCAGGGGCAGTTCACACTCCATTCGACCCACCCGCCGTCGATCATCGTGCAGATTCGCACGATCCCGGCGGAGAGAACGGATATCAGCAGATCGTCGGTTCCGTCGCCCTGGACGTCCCCCGCGAACAGACGATCCCAGACATGAGCCTGTGCGACCACGGATCGGACCCATTCCCCCCCTGCCGAACCCGGATTCAGGAGCACCACAGCCAGGGGGTCGGTCCCAGTCAGGACCGCGAGATCGTCCAGCCCGTCTCCGTCGAAGTCACCGACGACTGGAAATGCCGCTCCGACGCCCCCGGCGAGGGTGGTCACGGGCCAGATGTCGAATCCGTCGTTCCGCAGGAGTAGGATCGATCCTCCCGGCTCCAGGACGGCCGCGAGGTCAATGTCGCCGTCGCCGTCGGAGTCGAGCGGGACCAGACCGGAGGGTGTTCCGCTGCCGGGCGGGAGGACCGGGTGGACCGCGAAGCTGCGCCCGCCGCCGAGGTTGTCGAACCAGACGATGCGGTCGCCCGTGGCCGCGGCGATGTCGCAGTCTCCATCGAGGTCGAGGTCTGCGCATGACAGAGCGGCGACGGGCGCTCCGACGCCCCCGAGCCCGATCTCGGTCGTCTCGAAGCCCAGGACGAGGGATCCCGGAAAGCTGGAGAGGCTGACGCCGGAGGCGTCATCGAAGTCGTCCGCCCACTCGCGCACGGGGAGGTCGGCGCCCGGTTCCGACCAGTCGGTCTGGACGAAGACCGACGACTCCGAGCCGAAGGGGAGCAGCGCCAGCAGCAGGATTGGCGCCAGCACCCTCCTGTATCCACGGTACATGGTCAGGTCCCCCCTCGCGTGAAGCGGCGGCTGGATCACCGGGCCGCCGGCGGTCGAGCAGGACAAGACATAAGGCATGTGCGAGGGCCCGACAAAGAGAGGGGGCGGCCCCGAAGGACCGCCCCCCCGAAAGACACAGCGCCCGGAATTACCTTCTGGTGTTGCTGCGTTCCCGGTCGGTTGCGAAGTCGACGCGGACGTTGCGGCCGTCGATGACGGCGTTGTCCATGGCGTTCTTCGCAGCCTGCGCGCTCTCGGCCGTGGCAAAAGTCACGAAGCCGAAGCCGCGGGACCTGCCGGTGTCGCGATCCTGCACGACACGAGCCTCGGTGACCTCACCATGGGCCGAAAAGGCCTTGGCGAGGGACTGATCCGTGGTGGCCCATGCGAGACCGCCGACAAACAGCTTGTTGCTCACGCTTCTCTCCTTCTGAGGGCTTCCACCCTCACTCTCGGCGGTTTCCCGCCGACACGCCCCGATCTCGCGGGGCAGATTCCCGGCAGATGGGCGCCGGGCGGCCCCGGGTCCGGAAGGGACCCCTTTTGATCAGATGCCTGGGACGGGGAGTGCGTGAACAGAGAGGAAGGTACTGACCCCAGACGCAAGACAAACTGTATCAAACACGGGGATAATAGCTGAACTCCGGGCAACGTCAAGGGATCCGGCCGGCGCACATAACCTTGCCAACCATACCGTTCCCGGTGCGGCGCTTCCGGGAGGGGATGAAGAGGGTCCTGCAGCTGAGTGCTTCAGGGTTGCAGCACTTCGACTTGCGACTGGAGATCACCGGCCTGCACCCTCCCGCCGGACCCGAATGCGAGCTGTCCGCAGCTCGAACCAGCGAGGCTCTCCTCCTCGAGGCCGACGCTGACGATCACCTCGTAGCCGCATGCGGCGGCCTCTCCGGCGGCGGCGGTCAGCATCGCGGTGTCCCTCGCCGTGGCCGCGGGAACGAGCCCGTTCCGGCCGACCGATGCCGTGGGATTCAGAGGGGTCAGCTTGACGAGGCACTTCCCCGGGGAGAAGTGCCGGAGCAGGCTGCCCGGATCGAACTCCCCGCCCTGCTCCAGGGCGAAGTTGAGGGTGACCTTCCTGTCGCCCTGCCCGACGAACCTTTCCGCGAACCCGCCCATCTCCTCGAAGCTCATGGTCGGGGCCGGGATCATCCTCCTCCTCCCGCTCTCGGAAGTGCTCTGCATGGATATCTGCAGCTGGAACATCCCGCCCGGGTACAGCTCGTCCCTGATCCCTGCGAGAGCTTCGAACCAGCCGTCCCTCCCCCGGGGCATGACCGAGGCGATGCAGGGGAGCAGGCCGGGCAGACCGTGCCTCTCCGGCAGCGCCCTCAAGACGTCCAGAACGGCGTCGTTCAGGGACGGCTCGCCCATCCTCGCGAACTGCACCTTAAGCTTGCGGCAGCGCCGCGCGGCGTCACCCGCCCAGGTCGCGAGCAGCCAGTCGATCTGCGCGTGGATCTGTCCGTCAGTCAGGCTGCCGTGGAACTCCGTCCCGGCGTCGCACATCAGACATCCCATGGGGCACCCGAACTGGGTGGAGACCATCAGGACCATCTTGTCCTCGCGCGACGGCAGCGACGGATCTACCGCCCCGACGCACTCCACCGACTCCCGGGGGTCGTCCCCGAGCGACAGCAGGAAGATGTCTGCGACACTGCCGGCGCGACGGTGCGCGATCTGCCTCACGAGCGGCTCCATATTCCCTCCAGAAGCGTCCTCGCCGCGAGCATCCCCGCGGCCATCGCCCTTGTGACGTACCTTCCCGCTGAACCGTCCGCATCGCCCGCGACCGAGACGAGATCGGGGCGATCGGAGGCCAGGGCGGCCGCCCCGTCCGGGAGGACGGGATCCCTTCCCACGGCCGCGACCACCGCGTCGAACATGATCCCCGACTCTCCCCCACCGTCCCTGCAGACGAGCCTGACCCCCCCGGAGGCGGCCTCTGCGGAACGGACCAGGGTGGAGAGCCGGAGGTCCAGCCCCTCCCCCAGCGCCCTCCTCACGAGCCAGCCGGGCGCGGAGGGGGCCTGCGACCTGCACAGAAGCGACACGCGAAGACCATTTGCGAGGAGCAATCTCGCCTGGTCGAATGCGGTGTCACCTCCCCCGATCACGGCCGCCTCCGCGACTCCCGGATCGCGGAGGACATCGCGTGCGGATGTGCGGAGCACTCCCTCCGGCATCCCCTGCACGGAGGGCATCCTGGCCCTGGTGCCGGTCGCGATCACGGCGAGGTCGCATGCGCATTCCAAGCCGCACCCCGTGGCGACGATGACCGAGTCCCCCCGCACGGAGACCCTGACCACCCGCCCCTCCTCCGGGTGGATGCCCCACTCGCGTAGCAGCGCCTCCAGCATCGAGCCGACGTCGGCGCCCGAGAGCGGGAGCCTGTCGGAGGGGAGGTTCCTCACCTCCATGGCCGCCAGTATCGTGCCTCCCGCCCTCCCCGATTCGTCGAGCAGCACCGGCGATGCACCCAGCCTTGCGGCCTCGACGGCGGCCGCCACTCCGGCCGGACCGGCGCCGACGACCACAAGGGTTGCATTCCCCGTCAGCACGAACCCAGGACCCGCGCTATCCTCCCGGTCGTCTCCACGCGGGCGACCGCATGGGAGAGGCAGAGCAGGGAGGCCTCGTGCAGCGAGGTCGACACCGATGCGCACGCGTCTGAGACGACCAGCACGTCGTAGCCCAGCTGGAATGCGTGCCGCGCCGTGGAGTCGACGCAGATGTGGGTCAGGAAGCCGCAGAGCACGAGGGTGTCCACTCCCAGCATCTCGAGATCCTCGACAAGCCCGGTCCCACGGAGCGCGGAGTAGCACTCCTTGCGGATCACCTTCGGTGCGATGCCGGAGATGGCCGGATCCAGCCCGGCGGCGGCGTCGCCCTCCTCCAGGAAGGTGTTCCACCAGCTTCCCATGCCTCCCCGGGGGGGTGGCGCGGAGTGGACGTGCATCGTCGCGAAGACCGGGAGTGAAAGGTCGTGGAAGAGCCGGGCCAGCCGAACGGCACGGGCGAGGGCATCGTCCGCGCCGGCCGCCGAGGCGGGATTCCCGGCAGAGGTGAACGCCTTCTGGCAGTCGATGAGAAGCAGGGCCGCGGTGGCGGGCATCCGCAGCGGACCATCGCGCCATCCGGTTCCCGTGGAGACGAACATGGCCACCCTTCCCTGCGGTCTGGGTGGCCCTTCGGACCTAGATCATGACCGGATGCGGTAACCTACACCTGCGCTGTCCCGGGTCAATGCCCCGCACCCGCAACCTCGTCGAGCAGAGCCCGTACTGCCGTCCGGAAACCATCGGGATCGAACCCTGAGGAGTTCTCCGGGAGCCCGGGAAACCTCTCCCGTACGATTGACTCGACCCTGTCGTTCATGCCGCCGCACACCGCCAGCTGACGCAGCACCTCACCCACTGCACCTCCCCCGGTTTCGAGGCAGAGCCTCATTGCGGCCTCCATCGCGAGCGGCATCAGACCCACCCCGACAGCCAGATCGAGGCATCTCGCGAGGTTGGCGGCCAGTCCGGGGCGGTCGTCGAGCCGGGCGCAGTCATCGGCCATGTTCAGATGACAGATGACCACTCCCTCGACATCCCCGATGGAGTCGGACATGTCACGGCTCTGCAGGTGGAGCGCGGCTGCCTCGCCGAAGGCGCCGGCCGCGGCCTCCACGTTGCCCAGGTTGCCCAGGCAGTTCGCCTGCCCCCACCTGTCCCCGATCTCCCTGTAGATCTCGAGGCTCTCGCGGTACCACCTGCGGGCCTCCTCGTGCATCCCGAACCGCATCGCGCTGTTCCCCGCGTTCAGGAGGGCCAGGGCCACCCCGTGCCTGTCCCCTGCCGCGCCGTAGCGTTCGCGGGCCTGCAGGTAGTAGGGCAGGTGCTTCTCGTAGAGGGGCTCCTCCTCGTAGTCGGCCATCCTCATGACCGCCCTGGCCAGCGCCAGGGGGTCGCCCGATCTCTCGGCGGCATCAAGGGCTCTCCTCGCGAGTTCCTCGGCGGGGCGCATGCCCTCGATGATCCCCGTGATCCATGTGAGGGTCGACAGGACGAGCGACTCGGTCAGGGGATCGCCCAACGCCCCGGCCATCTCCAGAGCCTCGCGCAGGGTCTCCCTCGCCTCGTCGTACCGGCCCAGCTTCTCCAGGCAGTTGCCGGCCCCGTGGAGGCACCGTGCCCTGGCCGGCTCGTCCGACCCGTCCGAGAGCAGCTCCGAGGCCCTTCGATAGCATCTGAGCGCGTCGGCGAACGAGCTTATCCGACGAGCCCTGTCTCCGGCGACGACGTACCACCTCACCGCCTCCGGCGCCTCCCCGGCCTTGTCGAAGTGCCCGGCGATAACGGGAGAGTGCTCTGCGCTGCGCCCCGGGCTCGCCGACGAAAGCCAGCGAGCGACCCTCGAGTGATAGGTCCTCCTGAGCTTCAGCAGTACAGTCCCGTAGGCAACGTCGCGGAGGAGGGAGTGCCTGAAGAGGTACTCGAGCGTCCCATCGAAGGTCGTGGATCCGTTCTGCAGAACGAGCCCGCGGCCCTCCAACGACTCCAGCAGGGGTGAGCATCCGGTCTCGTCGAGCCCGGCCAGGGCTCCGTCCCAGAACTGCCTTCCGATCACCGAGGCCTTCTGCAGGAGGCGCCTCTCCGCGAGGTCGAGCATGTCGAGCCTGGCCTGTAGGATCCCGGTCAGGGTCGTCGGGACGTCCATCCCGCCGAAGTCCTCGACGGTCGACGTCCAGCAGCCGTCGGCACGCGTGAGCACCCCCTCCTCGATCATCATCCTGAGCATCTCCTCGGCGTAGTAGGGATTGCCCTCGGATGCCGACGCGATCGCCTCGACGAGACCCTCCGGCAGGAGGTCCCGCCTGGTCAGGAGCGTCGAGACCAGCTCGCCGCTCTCGGAGGCCGAGAGGGGATGCAGCTCGATCACCCGGCCTGTCCGGGACCAGTCGGGGAGCCTCTCCAGGAGGGTGGGCCTTGCGAGGCAGACGATGGCCAGGCGGGCGGAGGGTGGTGACGCGGCCAGGCCGGAGAGGAACTCAAGCGATGCCTCATCCGCCCAGTGGATGTCGTCGAGGATCATGAGCAGGCCCTGCCTGTCGGCCGAGGCGCCGAGCACCCGGGACAGGGCCGCCCGGGCCTGGCCGCCGAAGCTGGCGCTGCCGCTCAGCCTCCTGACGGACTCGACGGAGGAGAGGTCGAAGCCCGCAGCGCTGCCCGCGAGTGCCGCGTCCTCCGCAGGGACCTCCCCGCCGAAGGCCGCCCGTAGCTTATCCAGCAGCACGGCAGGGGGATCGGAATCGGAGACGCCAGCCATCGAGCCCAGGGCGTCCCGGAACAGAGACATCGGGCTTTCCCCGGAATCAGGAGAGCATGTCGCCCGTGCGGTCATCGGCGCATCCCCGGAGCCGGGGCGGAGCGCCCGCAGGAACTCGTCCGAGAGGCGCGACTTGCCCATGCCGGCCTCGCCGAGCACCGTCAGGAGCGGAGACCCTTCCCCCGTGGCGCACCTCCCGGCGTGCCCGACGAGGGCTTCGAGCTCCCCGCGCCTCCCGACGAGACCCGAGGAGATGCCGGGGATCCCCCGTTCTATCCGTCCGGCGCCCGAGACCCCGGTGACAAGGCAGGCGTCGATCCTCCTGCTCTTCCCGTGCAGGCTGAGAGGCTCGACGGGCACGGTCTCGAATGCGCCCCTGACGAGGCGCGACGTGTCGCCCGATATCAGGACGCCGTCGGGAGGGGCCGCGGACTGGAGCCTGCTCGCGGTGTTGACGGCGTCTCCTATCGCGGTGTACTCGCCGGTGGTTCCGACCCTCCCGATGTAGACCAGCCCGGTGTGAACGGCCGCCCGCATCCTGAAGGGCCTGGGCCAGGACTCCCTCAGCAGCCGGATGCGCTCCTGCAGCGCCAGGGCCGCCCTGACGGCGCGCACCGGATCGTCCTCCCTCGTGCGCCCCATCCCCCAGACTGCCATCACGGCATCGCCGATGTGCTTGTCTATCCAGCCGCCGTGATCCCTGATGACCCCGTCGACCTCGATCCAGAGGGAGTTGACCGCATCCGTGACGTGCTCCGGGTCGAGCGACTCGGAGATCGACGTGAAGCCCGTGATGTCGGCGAAGAGGATCGAAGCCTGCCTGCGGATGTCGCCCTCGCCCGTGACGCCGGGTCCGGGCCCGCGGCGCATCCTGTCGCGCAGCACGGACAGGACGGTCCCGCGCACCTCGGCGGGGAGGATCCCTTCGAGGGCCTCGACCGCCTCGATGGCCCTTCGGATGCCCGGGTCCCCCCGGTCCGGTTCCTGCCGGATTCCAGACATGGCTGGATCATAGGGAACCGCACCCCCGGGGCAAACTGCACAGGATGAGGCATGCGGGCGCCGGGCGGCAGCCGGGGACGGGACGATGGCCGTCACCTGCCCGGCGGGGCTATCTTCCACTCGACGGAGGGGGGTTCCCTATGAAGGTCGTCGCTTTCAACGGCAGTCCGAGAAGGGCCGGCAACACGGCGACACTGATCCGGATAGTCTCGGACGAGCTGGAACGCCACGGAGTGGAGACCGAGGTCTTCCAGGTAGGCGGCGAGCCGCTGCCCGGCTGCAGGGCCTGCATGAAGTGCTTCGACAACCGCGACGGGAAGTGCGTCCAGAAGGGCGACAGGCTGAACGAGTTCGTCGACGCCATGAGATCCGCCGACGGAATCGTCATCGGTTCCCCCACCTACTTCGCCGACGTGACGCCGGAGGTGAAGGCCCTCATCGACAGGGCGGGCATGGTCTGCGTCGCGAACGACCACCTTCTCAGGCACAAGTCGGGCGCGGCGGTGGTCGCGGTGCGCCGTGCGGGTGCTACGAGGGTCTTCGACTCGATCAACCACTTCTTCCTGATCAACCAGATGGTGGTCCCCGGCTCCATATACTGGAACTCCGCCTTCGGCCTGCGGGAGGGGGACGTCGGATCCGACGAGGAGGGCGTCCTCACCATGCAGATCCTCGCCCAGAACATGGCCTGGCTCCTCGGGAGGACGAGGGGCTGAGACCTACCCCTCCGTCGGGACCCGGGATCATCCGCCGGAACTCATAACCCTGTCCTACATCGATCTACAGCGTAGGAGCCGCACTGCAAGGGCTGATGCTATATCCGGCCTTGACATATTACCAACCTGATACTAGTATCCACCTCATGACAGTATCCATCCGGTGATAGCATCGGTAGAAGGAACGGAGGTGGTGGAGATGGTCGAGGAACCGGCGGCGGACAGGAAGTTCCGCAAGGAGCTGAGCGCGGGGACCACGTCCCTGGCACTCCTGGCGATCCTCTGCTCGTCGGACGAGGCGCTCTACGGGTACCAGATCGCGTCGACCCTGTCCGACGGCGCGGAGGGCGAGCCACAGCCCCTCAAGCAGGGCACCCTCTACCCCGTGCTCTGGTCACTCGAGCGGAACGGGCTCCTCGAGAGCGTTGTGGAGCCTTCGACATCGGGTCCGCCCAGGCGCTACTACCACGCCACGGTCGAGGGTGTCGAGGCCCTGAACCGCTGGAAGTCCATCTGGCGGTCCACCGCGGGGAGGATCGAAGCATTGCTGGGAGGTGAAGGCGCATGAACAGGAGGATTTCCGCGTATCTGGACGAACTCGGGACCGCCCTCCGCGGCCTCGACCGCGCAGTCGTCCAGGACGCCCTGGCAGACGCGGAGGACCATCTGACCGAGGCCCTGCGGGCGGAGACGGCATCCTCGCCCGGGATCCCCGAGGAGGAGGCCTTCGCCAGGGTTGTCGAGCGCTTCGGCACACCCGTGGAGATCGCATCCCGCTGCACGGAGATCGAGAGGCTGACGAGCCCCGGGATCGGTGCCGCTCCCGGCGGCGGGCGAAGCGGGCTGCTGCGCTTCGTCGGGATCGTGGCCGATCCGAAGGCGTGGGGAGCCATGCTCTATCTCCTCCTGTCCGTCGCCACCGGGTGCATCTACTTCACATGGGCCGTGACGGGGCTGTACGTGTCCCTAGGGCTGCTCATCCTCATCATAGGCCTGCCCGTGGCGTGGCTCTTCCTGCTCTCCTTCAGGGGGGTCAGCCTCGTGGAGGGCAGGATAGTCGAGGCGCTGCTGGGGGTGAGGATGCCCAGGAGGGCGGTCTACCCCCGGAACGCCGGCGGCTGGTGGGCGGGCTTCAGGAGGATACTGGCGACCAGGAGCACATGGACCGGGCTTCTGTACATGATCCTGATGCTCCCGCTCGGAACCCTCTACTTCTCGGTGTTCGTCACGCTGCTGGCGACCGGCCTGTCGTTCGCCGCAGCCCCCGTGCTCCAGGCCGTGCTGGACGAACCCTTCATAGAGCCGGACTTCTGGATCCCCGTCTGGGGCTATCCGGTCGCCGTCCTGGCGGGGTTCCTCTTCATCGTGGCCACCCTGCACCTCGGACGGCTCACCGGGCGCCTCCACGGGAGGATTGCCCGGGCCATGCTGGTGAGCTGAGGAGGGGTGTTGATAATCGTCGGCGATCCGTCCGACTTGATCGGCCGAGGCTCGAGGCCGGCTCCGGAGGCGCCTCCTCCGGAGCCGGACCCCGGCTCAACCGTGCTCCCGGGAGACCGTCCCCCCGCTGAACCCCCGTGCAGGTCCGGTCAGCGACCCGTGTTACCGCAGGATCGTCGGCATTCTTCGGGATAGCAGAATCACGCCTCCTACGAGGTTCTTAGGTACTCATCATCGACGGTGCCCCCGGTCTCAGGGAACAGAGGAACCTCGCCCCCGGCCTGCACTCTCGAATCTCTCCTGCTGAAGGCTCTCTGACTGATGAGTCTCGTCCTGCCGTCAAGACCCGTGGCGATCGCGCCCTGTCTTGACGCATTCCGGACGCTGCCTCATCGTTCTGCGGTACAGAGGTCTACAGCATAGGAGGAGCGCTGTGCGTGCATTTCCTCTTCTCCTATCGGTGGTTCTGTTCTCCTCGAACACTGCTTCGTCCGAGTGGCTGGAGTGGAACGCGGGCTGCCCCGAGGGCAGCGAGCCGCTGGTCATCCACAACGGCACATGGGACAGCTTCCTGACCTTTGACGTCGAGCTTCGCGGTTTCCTCGCTGAGACCGTCACGGTCGACTCGCAGGCTTACCTGAGGTTCCCCTCCTCCCCCGGCACCGTTCCGGCCGACATCGTGGGTTATCCCGAGATCCCTGTCGTGCGCAGGATGGTGTGGCTGCCAGATGACAGCGACATCGCGCTGGAGTGCTCCGCCTCGTGCTGCGAGGGCATCGGGTGCCTGCCGGTGTATCCTGCGCCATTGGACAGCCTGGTCACGGATAGCACTGGAGCGAGCTGGTTCGGGGAGTACTTCAGGCAGGACTCGGCAGCCTATGCCTCGGAGGAGTGGTATCCGGATGTTCAGGCCGAGCTTGTCGGGGAATTCCGGCTTAGAGATCTGCGAGTAGGCATCGTCGATGTCTATCCTGTGCAGTACCTGGCTTCGGAAGACAGCCTGCGTGTCTGGAGCGACATCGAGATCTCACTGAGCTACGACACCACTGCCTCCTGGCCGACCTGCGACCTCGGCTGCTACGAGGGGCTGATCGGGGACAGACTGCTTGGGTACAGCCCAGAGCCGCCTCCCTGGGCGCCGATACCCGGGAGGGTGTCACGACCGGGGGATCTGGAGTCAGGACCGGGCTTTGTGCCGGACTACATGATCCTGGTCGCCTCCGGGCTGGACGGCTGGTGGGTTGATACGCTAGCGCACCACAGGGCCGACCTGGACGGGTTCGACGTGGCGATCGCCCGCACCGACAGCGTGCTGAACCAGTTCGGGGGTGCGGCGCAGGCCATCACCCCCGACATCATCCGCGACTTCACCGAAGCCATGTGGGACTGGGGCTCGGCTGAGACGAAGCGGCCGTCCTATCTGCTGTTGATCGGGGACCACGAGGACCCGGATTCGGCGCAGAGAGCCTGGTTCCTCCCAACGAAGGTGATTCCCGCAGAAGACTGCGAATGGGCTGAGCGCGGCAGCGATGGCTGGTATGCGGGTTTCGGGGATGATCCGGGAGATTTCGCAGTATTCCCGGACATGGTGGTCGGCCGGCTTCCGGCGAGGACTCCTGGTCTCCTGCGGGACATGATCACGAGCATCAGAAGCTTCGAGGCCGGTGTGACATGGCCGGCCTCGCAGGGACTGGCCTGGAGGAGAAGCATCATACGACTCGAGGGGGTGGGACTGGCCGGGCACGTCCCGACCTCCGGCTGGACCGACAGCATCTCCAGCTGGGCAGGATATGCGCACTCAGACTACTATTGCGGGGATGGAGACCCTGCTACGAGTTCCGATGGGAGCACGATGTCCAGCAGGCAGTGGTGCGAAGCCTGCGAGGGTGTATTCGAGACTGGCGCACAGATGGTCTTCTACACAGACCACGGCGCCGTGCACTACTTCGACTGCGGAGCAGACGGCCCTGATGGTCCACCAGACTCCACGTTCGACAACCTCGACATCAACGAACTCTGCCAGGGACAGGAGGCACACGGCTGGCCGTTCGTCATGCTCGGATCCTGTTCGCAGGGCACGTTCAACTGGACGGACAGTCTCCAGTACTACGCAGGATATCCTCCGTGGAGCTACCATGGAACAGGTTATGACTTCACCGTTGACTGCTTCGCGGAAGCCCTGCTGGAGAACACTGCTGGAGGGGCGATTGCGGTCACCGGGAGCAGCTGGTCCTCATATCATCAGAATCTGCTGATCGCTCCCGTCGTCGAGGGCGTCCTCCGGGGAGGGATCACCCGGGTGGGGGATGCGGTGGCCTCGGGTAGGGTGGAGTGCTTCGGCATGCTGTGGCAGGGCGCTGGATGGAACATGGATGTTGCTTCCTACAACCTCCTGGGTGATCCAGCCGTCGATATCGGTGATCGCGTGAAGTTCCGCGACAGGTGTGACCTCATCGTCAGCCCCGGCGATATCGGGATGGCCGCCTATCCTACGCGAAGCACACCGGGCTCGGGCGATCCGGTCGTTCTTCACATAGCCGTCCGCAACGCTGGAGCCATCGAGTCCGGCGCATTCGATGCGGAGATGACCATCGAGTGCGGGAGCTACGACACGTTGCTCACATCCAGCTGTGACGGCATCGATCCCGGGCAGGAGAAGGTACTCCGTTTCCGATGGAGGCTGCCCTCCACCGTCAGCCTCCCGGCGACATTCACAATCGGGGTGGCGGCTGATCTCGACGAGGAGACGCCGGACAGCTGGTTCGCGAACAACGACGCTTCAGCCGAGTTAGAGATCAAGGATGCCTTCCCGAACGAGTCGGGCTGGCCTGTCCTCACGCCGGGAAGCATCGAATCACCGCCCTGCCTGGTGGACATCGACGGTGACGAGGACCTGGAGATCGTGGCGGTGTGCGGGATGTTCTGCGTGTGCGCCTACGAGCCCGACGGGGAGCTTGTCTGGATTACATTGCCGCCTTCCCCGCCTGATCCTGCCGGAGGAACTGGATACAGCATCCCCGCAGCCGGCAGTGTGTGTGGAGGACCAGAGCCGGAGATCGTGATCGACTGCCAGAACCACATCTGCATCCTGGATGGCGGGACGGGAGAGGTGCTCTACTCGTACGAGCACCCGTCGCTAGGCCAGGACCATCCCCACGCCGTGACACTTGCTGACATCATTCGTGAGGGGCAGGGCGAAATCGCCAGGGATGAGATCGCCTTCATCTGCGGAGACAACCTCTATCTCATGGGAGTCCAGTCCGGCTCGCTGGTTCTTCTGGACAGCGAACCGAAGCCGTCAGGGATAGGCGGTGTGAGCCAGGGTTGGGTTACCGCCTGCGATCTCGATGGTTCGGCGCCGACCGAGCTGATAGTCTCTCTCGCATATGCAATGTGTCCTCCACCACCTGAACCCCCGATTCTGAACTCGATGTGCTGCCTGTACAGGTATCAGAACGGGCAGGGCTTATACTACGACAGCGAGCTGTGGAGAGACGAGCTGATGAAAGCCGTGCCCGCCGTGGGCAGACTCGCCGGGAGCATGAGGATCGCCCTCTCCCGGCTGACTTCGAACGACGAACACGCACCGGCATATATCCTGGATACAGGGCTGACCCTGCAGGACAGCTGCCAGTACAACGCCAGCCTGGATGCGAACCAGGTGCTCTGTTGCATGATGACTGACTGGGATTCGGTAGTGACAGGAGCCGACGCCATTGTATCACCCACAGAGAACCAGGCATTCGCCTGGAGAGACAACGGGCAAGCACTCTCAGGCTGGCCCGAGTCCTATGACATCCCGGACAGCTATCGCCCACCGTTCCCGGCACTGGGGGAGCTGGATGACGAGGACCAATACCTGAATGATGACCTGGTCGTGGCAACCAGGACAGGCTGGGTGATGGCTTTCGAGTCAGGAGTAGAGATGCTCGAGGAACTCGGCTTCCCCTACATGCTGCCGTCAGAGGTCAATGGAGGCTTCTGCATGGCCGACATCGACGGTGACGAGAGGGTCGAGCTAGTCTTCGGCACGATGGACAACTACCTGCACGTCTGGGAGCTGGGCTCGTGCGACGAATACTTCAGCCCGTGGCCGCAGTGCCAGCATGATGCAGCCAGGACGGGAGTGCTGGAGTGATCTGCGCCATGCTGGCTGCCTGCATGATCTCGGTGCCCCACGCCCCGGGATGGAGTGAGGCCGCGCCTGTCTGCCAGGTGCCATCGGACTACACGCAGGAAAGTGACCTGGAGGTCACCGACGGCTCTCATGTGCACCAGGTCTGGGGTGACTACCTATCAGCAACCAGGATCGGCCGGAACATCGTGCTCCCGGACGGGACTTATCTATTGGAAGACACCCTGTTCTCCAGAAACTCATGGTCCGCATACCCCGCTTCCTGTGAGCTCGGTGGTGGTATAGCCGGTGTATGGCGTGAGTACACACCGATCTGGTACGGGATGGCCGACGGTGAAGGTGACCTGATGATCCCGCCGACGCTGTTCAGCACCGTGGGCTATCCCATCTGGCCCAGGATGTCCTGTTCGGCCGATTCGCTCGGGCGGGTGCATCTGACCTACGAGGGGCCTGCTGGTGTCTACTACTCGGTGTTCGACCCTCTGACCGGGATAGAGAGCTTCAGGGACACCATACCGAACAGCTGGCTGTCCTCGAAGGTGCTGGTGGATGGAGACCGCGTGCACATCCTCTACACCAATCCCAACCCCGAGCAGTTCCCGGAGTACGTCCAGTACGACCTGGAGGGCAATGTCACGGCTGGCCCGGTGGACTTCATCAATGTTGCCGACAACGTATCCAAGTGGTGGGGGCTCAGCTCTGATGCGAACGGCAACGCCAGCATCTTCGTCTGGGAATCCCTAGAGACGGATGACTGGCTGACCTTCTACAGGATCGACAGGGAGACGGGGGCCATCCTCGTGGATCGCGCGATCATCGTCACGGAGCCCTTCGGGCATACGTTTCCGTCGATCACCCCCGGGCCGGACAAGGCGTGCTTCTTCCTCCTCTGGGGAGGGAGCGGTCCCGGAGGCGGCACCCAGCAGATCATCTGCGCCGTAATAGATCCTGACGGATTTTTCATCGAGGAACCGTACGCAGCCTACGACTACACGGAAGAATCGCTCATATACAGCCTGCAAGTAACGTCCAACGATCAGGGAGACGTGTTTGCACAGTGGAGTGCTCCAAATACCGGAGAGGGCAAGTACCTAACACTGGGCTGGTTCGACCACAACTGGCTGGGAGTAGAGGATGACAGCTCGGATGTGGCCGAGCCGGCTCTTCTTCTAGGCCCTTCCTGCAACCCTTTCACGTCTTCCGTGTCCATCATCTGCGAAGGCACATCCCTCCCCGGCCAGCTCATGGTGTACGACATCACCGGGCGTCTCCTCCGCAGCTTGTCCGATCGCCAGGGCTCGTCGTTCGCCTGGGATGGGCGTGATGCTGCGGGAGACGACGTCCCCGCCGGCACCTACCTGATCCAGGGGGCCATCTCGGGGCAGATCTCATCGGTCAGCGTGGTCAGGCTCTAGCCCCGGGGGCCCGGATACGCTGCTCAGGAGCCCCCGGGCCGGCACTACCCCCGGATGAAATCGGCCACGTCGGACCCGAACGCTGCAAGGGATTTCCTGTCCAGGTAGAACATGTGCCCCGCCTCGTAGGTCCTGGAGGCGATGTTCCCGCGGAGCGCCGGATCGATGTTCATGTGGCTGATCATGTACTCGGTCGCATAGAAGGGCGTCGCCAGGTCGTAGTACCCCTGTGCGACCAACACCTTCATGTGCGGGTTCCTCGCCATCGCGCCCCGCAGGACCTCCCCTGTCGTGGGCAGCTTGCCCTTCTCCCACTCCCACTTCTCGCCGGCCTTCCCGCTCATCGGCTCGTAGGGCATGTCGGTCCGGACGCCGAGGCTGTTCCGCAGGTAGGCGTTCATCATCGACACGTAGGGAGGGTTTATGTCGTTCATGGCCGGGTCGAACTCCGGCACCTCGGTCACCGCCAGCGCCTCGATCCCCCTGAACCTCGAGTCCAGGCGGCCCACGCTGCGCCTCTCGTCCCTCAGCAGCTCCTTGCAGAAGCGATGGATCTGGATGCGGAGATCGGTGCCCAGTACGTACCGGGCATCGAGTCCCGTGTATGCGGCGAGCTGCGAGGCCAGCTCCCGCTTCCTCTCCTCGGGCAGCCTGTCTCCCTGCGAGAGCGCGACTCCCAGCTCCCTCTCCGACCAGTCCATGACCATCGAGTTCAGCTCGGGCAGGCTCAGCTCCAGTAGCTCCGGCCCCAGCCTCCCGTGGTACCATGCAGTGGCGGCGTAGGTGGGCACGAAGAGCTGGTAGGGCAGGTCGTCGCCGGTCACGAAGTCGATCGGCCTGATGTCGAGCGCCGTGGAGATCAGCACGAGGCCGTTGAAGGCTATTCCCATGTCGACCAGGTGTCCGGCCAGGCCCGCCGCCCTGGTCGTGCCGTAGCTCTCCCCCGCCAGGTACAGGGGCGATCCCCACCTGCCGTACCGGCCGAGGTACAGCCTGATGAACTCCCCGACGGACTCGATGTCGCCCCTGTAGCTCCAGAACTTCTTGTCGAGGTCCTCCTTCACCGCCCTGCTGTACCCCGTGCCCACCGGGTCTATGAAGACCATGTCGGTGAAATCGAGCCAGGTGTGCCCGTTGGGCTCCAGCACGTAGGGAGGCTTCGGCATCCACCCCTCGTCCTCCATGCGCACGCGCCAGGGGGCCGCGGCCCCCATGTGGAGCCAGATCGACGACGACCCCGGGCCGCCGTTGAAGAGGAAGGTGAGGGGCCGCGAAGCCCTGTCTCCGCCTCCCTCGAGCTCGTATGCCGTGAAGAATACCTCGGCCTCCAGCTCGTCGAACTCGTCCCGCAGGGGCAGCACCCCGGCCCTCGCCGTGTACGCCAGTCGCCTCCCCGGCAGATCCAGCTCGTGATGCGTCTCCACGGGCTCCAGTCCGAGGAGCCTGCGCTTCTTCGGCTTCGGATCCTCCTCCCTCCTGCCCTCGCTGCTCTTCTCGACATCAGAGCTCATGGAACCCTCCTCCGGCTGCTCCGCACTGGCGGACGGGACACTGCATCCAGCTCGCTGAACCAGGCTGAGATCAGCCCGAAGTCGCGCTCCGGGTCACCCGGCCTGCTCGCCATCCGGTCACCTCCCTGCGTCACCGCCGCCTTTCCCTCCGGCATCACGGTCAGACGGCAGCCAGGACGTATATGATGAAGTTGGGAACCCTGGCCTCGTCCCCGAGCTGGGGGTACTCGCGGAGCCTCTCCGGCGTGACCGACGGCTCCACCAGGTCGGCCAGCGCGAACCCGGCCCCGAGGAAGCCCCTGACATGTGTCGAGAGCGTCCTGTGGAAGTTGGTGAAGTCCACGCCCATCATGCGCCAGCGGCGCTCGCCCTCGTCGAGGTAGCGGTCGAGTATGACGTGCAGCTTCTCCCCGGACTCGGACATGTGCCAGCCGCCCACGGCGGACCTCATCGGATGGAGGTTCGCCACGACGAAACGCCCGTCGGTCCGGAGCACCCGCCGTACCTCCCGGACGTTGGCGAGGAAGTCGGGCAGGTCGCACAGGTTGAGGTAGGAGACGCAGAGGTCGAAGCTGCCCGTCTCGAGCGAGCCCAGATCCTGCACATCGGTGATGCGGTACTCCTCGCGGGCCGACCCCATGTCTCGGGCCGCGCGGATCATCTCGCCGCAGAGATCCAGGCCGAGCACGTACGAAGCCCCCCGCCGAGCGAGCATCCTGCAGAAGCGCCCCTCGCCGCAGCCGCAGTCGAGCACCCGGAGCCCGGTCACGTCGCCGCAGGCCTCCAGCATCGGCCCGTCGAGCAGACCCGTCCTCGTGGGGTTCGCGCCCTCGCGGGCCTCGTGGATCCAGGCGGGTGCCAGCTCGCACCATTCGCGCCCGAGGTCACTCCGTTCCATCCGCCTCCAGGGCCGCCTCCTCCGCCCTGCAGTTGCGGAGAGCCGTTCCGCAGAACCTGCACGCGGTGTCGTACCAGAAGAAGGGTTCCCCGCATCCGGGGCAGGACCATCTGAGGCGCTGCTCCTCGAGCCATGCCGCGGTGCCGACCTCCCTCATCCTGCGCAGATTGACGAGGACGACCGAGTGGTGCGGGGCATCGTCGTTGCGGAAGGCCACCAGCTCGTCGCAGGGGAAGTCTCCGCACTCGGAGCAGTGTTCGACGCCCCTGGATGCCGTGCATGATCTGAACCTGCAGTCGCGGCAGAACACGGCCGTGGTGTCCGACCGGCAGCCGTGGCATACGAGCTGCCCGGGCTCCATCTCCCACTCGCGGGCCAGTTCCTCGACCGTGCCCCTCATGTCGGCCAGCACGGTTCCGCACGCACCGCAGTACAGCCCGCAGGGGGCGTCGAGATGATACTCAGTCATCCGAGCAGGTCACTCCATCGTCAGTGGTTGCACATGGCCGGGCTGGTTGATCTCGGTGATTCC
The DNA here is from genome assembly GCA_964603785.1 of uncultured bacterium. Classification (GTDB taxonomy): domain Bacteria; phylum Fermentibacterota; class Fermentibacteria; order Fermentibacterales; family Fermentibacteraceae; genus CAZRWD01. The sequence goes on along the minus strand of CAZRWD010000001.1, from coordinate 23,785 downwards.
CGTACCGAGGTGTCGGATGCCCGTGAAGCAGCCCTTCCAGATACTCCGCGGCGCCTGAGGTCAGACCCGGCCCCCTCGGGCCGCCCGACAGGAACTCCGAGCTCATGCCGAAGGGAGGGTCCTCCTCGTACCCGTCGGCGGTGCGGATCGACTCGCACTCGCCCCTGAAGTCGTGGGTGAAGACGGCCACCTCTCTGCCGTCCAGCAGGATCCTGTACCGGTAGGGGCCGAATGGCTCCCGAGGCTCCGCGATGCGCTCGACCGAGTAGCTCACAGCTCCTCCAGCCCGTCACCGCGGCCGGCTGGATGATCGAGCCGTTTCGGAGGATCAGTTCGCGACACGGTTCCGGCCCCCATCCTTGGCCCGGTAGAGTGCGGCATCCGCCAGGGATACGGTCTCACCCAGGTCCGCGCCCCCCGCATGACCTGCCACGCCGAGCGAGAGCGTCGTGCATATCCGGTCGCCGCCGTGCTCTACGACGAGTCCGGCGACCTCGGCACGCAGCTTCTCCGCCACGTGCATCGCCTCCTCCTCAGCGGTGTCGGGCAGTAGGAGCACGATCTCGTCCCCGCCCCACCTCGCCACGATGTCCTGCGCCCTGAGCGAGGCCCGGATGCTGCCAGCCACGGCCTTCAGAAGATGATCTCCTGCAGCGTGCCCGCAGGCGTCGTTCACTTCCTTGAAGCGGTCCAGGTCCGCCATCACCACGGAGACGGGCCTGCCGGAGCGGTTGCTGATCGCCATCACCTCCCCGGCGGTCTCGAGGAAGCCGCGACGGTTCGGGAGCCCCGTCAGCGGATCCGTCCTGGAGGCTGCCTCCTCCCGGTCGAAGCGGTCGTTCAGAGAACGGGCCGAGGCGAGGAAGAGAACGATGAACCCGAGGATCGGCAGGCCGCCGGGGAGGGGAAGCACCTTCATCTCCCCGAGGAGGTCTCCGAGCAGGCAGAGGTTCAGAACCATGAACCCGCGGGCGACGATCGCCGAGTCGCGGTCTCCCCCTCCCGCCGCCCTGAATGCCCTGCCCATGGCCCACAGGAGCAGCACGAAGCACGCGGCCAGCATGATTCCGCTGAGCACCGGCAGGAGCAGCACCGACAACGGAGCAAGCACCAGTAGAAGGGCCTGGGCGGCCCGCGTCAGCCTGCCCGTGGACACTCCCGCGAGGGTGGAGACGAGCTCGAAAAGTGCGACGGTGGCGGCTGCGACCCCAAGTGCATTGAGCGAGCCGAGCCATTTCGAAGGATCCGGCCCCTGCCATCGAACCAGCAGCCCGGTTACGTCCACGACGAGTGCCGACAGGCTGGCGCAGGCGAGCCACAGATGCCCCGAGCGGGCCCTGCGACGCAGCCAGAGGTCCAGGTGGATGCAGGCGAACAGGAAGTAGACCCCCGCGCCGAAGGCGTCGAGCAGCTCGATCAGCCGGGCGGCTGCGTGCTCACCCATCACTCACCATGCACCCCATAGGCATCCACAACCCATGAACCGCCTCCCGGGATCCGCCGCCCGCAGCCGGACCCGCCATCGTGGCTCCCGGCTAGGATAGGTCTGCATGACTTGACGGGCAAGACGCCCGGCGTTCCCGTCCCTGCCCTCCGGCCCTGGAAGCTTTTCCCGTACCGGCCGGGGCTCTTCCGCGCCCCCCGGTCCCGCCTCATGTTATCGAAAACCCGGGGAGGCCGACATGAAGCTTCTGAAGCTCCTGGTCCTTCTGATCCCGGCCGCAGCCTGCGGCGATGCGGGGATCCTAGGTTCGGTGGTGAGAGGCCCCTCGGCGCTCTCCGATTCGGGTCCTGCGGTGAGGATGCTCGCCCAGGACGTCCTGATCACCCTCGACCGCACAACGTACGAGATCACGGGCTGCTTCCTGCTCCACTCGTCCGGAGACGAGGGCACGGTCTACATGTACTTCCCCGTGGACATCATCACACCCTTCGTCTCCATGCTCTACTCCTCGACCGACCCGGACCCCTTACTGGAGAGGGTCGACGTCACGGTGGACGGGGTGGAGAGGGAGGTCTTCCCCCTCTTCGTGTGCGAATGGGACCCATCCGCGGAGCCGGGCCTGCCGTGGGATTCCATCAGGGAGATGACCAGGCCCATCTTCTCTGGGGAGCCCGATCCAGGAGAGCCTTTCTACGCGACGAGAATCCCTGCATTGGAACAGGTGACCGACTCGTGCATGGACTGGGAGGCGGACCTGCCGGGAATCCCGAGCCAGGCCCTGAATGCAGCCTGGTCGGCGGATTTCGGAGTCGATGACACCGTACTGGTGGAGTACCACGTCACAGGCGGGATGACGCTCGACTACGACTCCACCTTCTCCCTGTTCTGCTACCCGCTCCAGACCGGCGCCACATGGGAGGGGACGATAGGAAGGGGAAGAGTGACCGTCGTCACCGAGGAACCCAACAACCCCGGAATCATCACATTCATTGCCGGTTCCATGCTCCCTCCCGCGGAGAACCTACCCCCCGCCTCGTTCGAGCCCCTGCCGGAGATCGCCGGACATCCTTCGTTCGACGGGACCAGGCTTTCACGGCTCGCGGACACGAGCCATCCGGGTGGCTTCGAATGGAGCTTCTCGGATTTCGAGCCGTCGGCCGCGACCGACGACTGGCTGGGGCTGTTCCCCGGCCTCGGCCAGATGGCGATAGCCTACTACGTCGCGGAAGATGTCAGGGAATGGCGCATCTCGAGAACTGGGCCCAGGCCGGACGCACTCGGCGGCGCCTTCATCTATGCCTCCCTGTCCGACGGCCCCCCGGCAAGGCTGACGGTCATCGACCCGGAGGGCGTTCCCCTCCTGGAGACACCCGACGATCCGGGCGGAGTAACCAGAGTCCTGGAGGTGGGCACGGTGGTCGATCTGAGGGAGCGGCGGGGCTCCTGGGCCCTGGTGGACTGCAGCTCCTACGACCAGGTGAACCTGGAGGAAATCGACCACCTCTCAGGCTGGATCGAGCTCTTCCGGACCGGCGAGGACGGCCTCGTGAGGCCGGCAGCACTGCCGATGCTCTGAACTCCGCGGCCGGGAGTCACGCCCCGGCCCCTCTGACACCCTCCCTGATCATGCCGAGGAGCGCCCTGTTCTCCTCGCAGTCCACCATCACCCTCCACTCAGCGACCAGGCCGTCCCGGACACGCGCAGTCCAGATCACGCGGTCGGGCTCGCCCCCTTCCGTCCACTCGGCGCAGCCGGTCGCGATCACGAGATCACCGACGGTGCTGATGCCGGTGATGGTGTTCCGATAGTCAGGGAACTCGCGGAAGAAGGCCCTCCAGCCCTCGATCATGCAGGACCTGCCCTCGTGCCTCTCCCCCACCCTGTCCACGAAGGCGTGGTCCTCCGTCATCAGCCCGGAGAGCCCCTCGAGGTCACGGGAGTTGATGCAGTCGTTGAACAGGAGGACCGTCGGCTCCGGACCGCGACCGTCAGGACGGCCGGCCATGCGTCACTCCCGCCCGGAGATGTACTGGCAGTACCCGTAGCCGATCGGTCCGGACCTGGTCGTCTCGCAGGGGAACGAGGGGCACTCGAAGCAGTGGCGCACCCCCCTCTCGAAGGCGCAGGTGCAGATGCTGCAGAACCTGTTCTCCCTCGGCAGGCATCCCGCCTCCCCGTTCGGACAGGCCCCCTTAGCCATCCTCGGGCAGATCTCGCAGGCGATCCCGCAGACCGAGATCCTCGCTCCGCCGGTCATGCCCGCCTCCCGTCCGAACCGGGGAGAGGCCTGATGCGGGCGCGGATCTCCCCTGCGAGTTTCGCGGTCTCACCGGCATCGCGGGAGAGCACGAACCCGGAGACGAGCAGCATGTCGCCCTTCCTCCAGTGCATCCGAACGATCGGCGCGCCTCCGGCCCAGCGGCCGGCGTGCCACCGGGCCGTCTCCACATCCACCACGTCTTCGAAGGGGATGGAGATCGTGGTCTTCGTCAGGTACCGTCTGAAGAGGAGGGAGGAGCCGTCGAGCCTGTACTCGCCGTTCCCCCGGGCGAGGAATCCCTCTCCCGAGTAGCGGTGCCACCACTTCCCGCCGATCTCGGTCCCCAGGTAGCTGCCGGGGCTCCCCCCTCCCTGATCCACTCCGGGCCTCCGACCTCTACCGAGCGATCTCGAAGCGGTCGAGGTTCATCACCTTGTCCCAGGCCGCCACGAAGTCATGCACGAACTTCTCCGCCGAGTCGGCGCAGGCGTAGACCTCCGCCAGGGCGCGCAGCTGCGAGTCGGCCCCGAACACCAGGTCGACTCGGGTGGCGGTCCACCTGGGCTCGCCCGTCCTGCGGTCACGACCCTCGAACAGGTTCGAGTCCGGGATCGGTTTCCACTCCGTGCCCATGTCGAGCAGGTTGACGAAGAAGTCTCCTGTCAGCGTACCCGGACGCTTCGTGAACACCCCGTGGCGCGACCCGTCGTGGTTCGCCCCCAGGACGCGCAGGCCTCCCAGCAGCACCGTCATCTCCGGCGCGGTGAGGGTGAGTAGCTGGGCACGGTCGACGAGCATGTGCTCGGCATATGCGGCATGCCTGGCCCTCGAGTAGTTGCGGAAGCCGTCCACCTTCGGCTCGAGCACGGCGAAGGACCCGGCGTCGGTCTGCGCCTCCGAGGCGTCCATCCTGCCGGGTGTGAAGGGCACCGTCACCTTGACGCCCGCGTCCCGGGCGGCCTTCTCCACGGCGGCGCACCCGCCGAGGACGATCAGGTCGGCGAGGGAGACCTTCCTCCCGTCCTTCCTAGAACCGTCGAAGTCCTTCCGGATGCCCTCGAGGACGCCGAGCACCTTCTCCAGACGGGCGGGCTCGTTGACCTCCCAGCCCTTCTGCGGGGCCAGCCTGATGCGGGCGCCGTTCGCCCCGCCGCGCTTGTCCGAGCCGCGGAAGGTGGAGGCCGAGGCCCATGCGACGGATACCAGGTCGGAGACCGGCAGGCCGGATGCGAGCATCCTGTCCTTCAGAGCTGCGATGTCCTGCGCGTCGACCAGCTTGTGATCCACCGCGGGGATCGGGTCCTGCCAGATCATCTCCTCCGCAGGGACCTCAGGACCCAGGTAGCGCGAGCGGGGGCCCATGTCGCGGTGCGTGAGCTTGAACCATGCCCTGGCGAATGCCTCGGCGAACTGCTCGGGGTGCTCGTGGAAGCGCCTGGAGATCTTCTCGTACTCGGGATCGAAGCGCAGCGAGAGGTCCGTGGTGAGCATGGACGGAACGCGGCGCTTCGTGGGGTCGTGCGGATCGGGGATCACCGCCTGCGCGTCCTTCGCCACCCACTGGTAGGCGCCGGCAGGGCTCTTCGTCAGCTCCCACTCGTAGCCGAAGAGGATCCGGAAGAAGTTGTTGCTCCACTTCGTCGGCGTGTTGGTCCAGATGACCTCGAGGCCGCTTGTGATTGTGTCGTTTCCCATGCCGGTCCCGAAGGTGCTCTTCCACCCCAGGCCCTGCTGCTCCAGGGGCGCGGCCTCGGGCTCGGGCCCGACGTGGGAAGCCGGGCCGGCCCCGTGCGTCTTGCCGAAGGAGTGCCCCCCGGCGACCAGGGCGACCGTCTCCTCGTCGTTCATGGCCATCCTGGCGAAGGTCTCCCGGATGTCCCGCGCGGCGGCCACTGGGTCGGGGTTGCCCCCCGGCCCCTCGGGATTGACGTAGATGAGGCCCATCTGGACTGCGGCGAGGGGGTTGTCGAGGTCGCGGTCGCCGGAGTACCGCTCGTCACCCAGCCAGGTCTTCTCGGCGCCCCAGAACACGTCCTGGTCGGGCTCCCACACGTCCTCGCGCCCCCCGCCGAACCCAAGGGTCCTGAAGCCCATCGACTCGAGGGCCACGTTGCCCGCCAGGATCATCAGGTCGGCCCAGGAGATCTTCCTGCCGTACTTCTGCTTGACGGGCCACAGCAGCCTGCGGGCCTTGTCCAGGCCCACGTTGTCGGGCCAGCTGTTGATCGGTGCGAACCGCTGCTGACCCCTGCCGCCGCCCCCGCGCCCGTCGCCGGTGCGGTAGGTGCCTGCGCTGTGCCAGGCCATGCGGATGAACAGGGGGCCGTAGTGACCGAAGTCCGCGGGCCACCATGGCTGTGAATCGGTCATGACGGCCGCCAGGTCCTTCTTCACCTCGGCCAGGTCGAGGCTCAGGAACTCCTTCGCATAGTCGAAGCCCTCACCCATCGGGTCCGACTTCGAGGAGTGGGCGTGCAGCAGGTCCAGCCTGAGCTGGTTCGGCCACCAGTCCTTGTTGGAGGTGCCGAGCCCTCCGACCATGGCCTTTCTCCTGATTTCATCGTTCATGCTCATCACCTTTCGGATCGATCATCGATTCCACGGCTCGAAAACGCAGATGAGACACGCGAGACGACCCGGAACCTCAGAACATCCCCATCCCTCCGCAAGTTGCTACGAGGTGGAATGACGACCGCCTGCGCCGACATCCTGTACAATGGGAGCGGGGAACGCAAGGACCGGATGGGAACCACGATCGGCTGGTGCGGCTGAACATCCGCATCAGCTGCTGCATTTCGGGTTTGCAGCCGTACCGTTCCGCCGAGGCATGGCCTCCGAGCGCATCCCTGAAGCGACGCGGCCGCCCGGTCCCCCGGACGGCCGCACCGTGCTTACAGGCAGCAGGTTCAGTCGAGAACCACGACCCTCACAGCACAGGTGTAACCCGGTACCTCGGCAGTGCAGAGGAACACACCTGCGGGCAGCCCGGTGAAGCTCACCGTCTGGAGCCCGGCGGAGGCCTGCAGCTCCGTCTCCGCGACCACCCGGCCCGAGAGGTCGAACACCCGCACGGCCACAGGTCCGGCCTCGGCTGCTCCAATGCTCATGCCGAGAACGCCTCCCCGTGCGGGGTTCTGAAGCGGGGCGAGGCTCCAGCATTCCGCTTCCTGATCTCCGGGGATCCCGGTGGAGTTCCAGGTCACCGCAAGGTTCTGGAGGGTGGGGCTCAGGGTGGCGGCGCCCCGATCCAGGTTGACGCGATACTGGAAGTAGGGGTGGTGGTCCATGGTCGACGGGATCGCGGTTCCCGGCGTGTTGCACGTGAACCAGGCGCTCATGTCGGCGGGATCGTCCCCCGCCCGGACGTCTACGCTGACGTCGGTTCCTGATGGGCAGTACTCCATCCAGCTGATAGTCCCCCAGAGCGGGTCGTCCTCGGTGTCGAGTATGGAGCCCGAAAGCTCCCCGGAAGGCGCGGTTTCGATCATCCGGCACCAATAGATCTTCGAGTCCCACTGCTGGGTGGCCAGGGCATCCGCGAACCCGTCTCCGTCCAGGTCTCCAGACCCGCAGCTGTTGGTGGTGCTCCCTGGCACCAGCTCGTGGGAGGTCCAGGAGGTCCCTACACCGTCCTCGTTCCGCCAGAGGACGAGTGAGGTTACTGCCGAAAGCAGGTCGCCGTCACCGTCTGCGTCGGCATCGAAGGCAAGCACGTCGAGTGAGGTGGTCCCGGAGACCTGGTGGAAGACCCATGCTGTGGAGGTGCCGTCCAGGTTCTCGTACCAGCCGGTGTGGTCGGAACATCCCGCCTGGACATCGAGATCGCCGTCGTTGTCGATGTCGAAGGCCGAGACCGCCCGTGGCGAAATCGATACGCCGATGTCGTGGGGCACCAGGGTGGTACCCGTGCCGTCCGTGTTCTCGTACCAGATGAATCCGTCGGAGTCCGCGCTCAGGAGGTCGATGTCCCCGTCCATGTCCAGGTCCACGGTCCCGAGATCCGTTTCGTAGGTCGCATCGCTCACCGTGACGTACAGGTGCCACTGCATGCCTGCTCCGTCGACGTTCTCGTACCAGCAGACCGAATCGGAGTCGGCCTCGATGAAGGCGACGTCCAGGTCGCCGTCGCCGTTGATGTCCGACGCGCATACCCGGCAGGGCGTGAAGACCCCGATGATCGAGTGCTTCACCCACCCGGTGCCGCTGCCATCCGTGTTCTCGAACCAGTAGAGCCCCCTGCTGGGGGGGAGGGAGTTCTGTGCGAGCACCACGTCGCAGTCTCCGTCGCCGTCGATGTCCCCCGCGTCTATGAATGTTGATCCGGGGGAATTCGAGGAGATCAGGATCTTGGTCCAGGCGACCGCTCCGCCTTCGTTCCGCCACCAGGCCACGTACTGGATGCCGCAGGCGAGCACGTCCAAGACCCCGTCCCCGTCGACGTCGTGCGAGATGACGCAGTTCGCATAGAAACTGCCGTCGAACAGGTGCGTCTCCGGTGTGATAAGGATTCCCCCGAGCTGGAGGAACCCGGGTGCGTAGAGCCAGTCGATCCCCGTGGCCCAGTCGAACGAGGTTCCCCAGTCGAACAGGGGGCCTGGGAAACCGCCCCCCCCGGACCAATCCGTCTGCGTGGCCGAGCCGGCGGCTCCCGTGGAGGCGAGGACGAACAGGGCGCACGGCAGCAGGATCTTCATCGAATCAACTCCCTTCAGGTGCCCCGATCCCCGAGGCGTGGAGGACGGGGATGGAGTTCCAGGCTGACATCTAGTCGATCACCACGACCCTCACAGCACAGGTGTAACCCGGTACCTCGGCAGTGCAGAGGAACACACCTGCGGGCAGCCCGGTGAAGCTCACCGTCTGGAGCCCGGCGGAGGCCTGCACCTCCGTCTCCGCGATCACCCGGCCCGAGAGGTCGAACACCCGCACGGCCACAGGTCCGGCCGCGGCGGCTCCAAGGCTCATGCCGAGAACGCCTCCCCGTGCGGGGTTCTGAAGCGGGGCGAAGCTCCAGGAGGGGACGATGGCTCCCTGTCCGTCCTCCGTACCTGTTGTGTTCCAGTCTACTGTCATGTCGTAGAGCACCGGGCTCGAGGGGGCAGATCCTTTTTCCAGGTTCACGCGGTACTGGCAGAATGGATGGTTGTCCATGTAGGAAGGAATGGCCGTCCCCGGCGTGGAGCAGGAGAACCACGCGCCCATCGTCCCGGGTGTATAGCCCACACGGAACTCCAGCGTGATGTCTGAGCCGGCCGGGCAGCTCTCGGTCCAGTTCAGATTGCCCCAGAGAGGGTATTCGCCTGTGGCGAGGATGGAGCTGGTCAGTTGCCCCGAGGGTACGGGCTCGACCAGTTCGACCCAGATGACATCTCCGTCGTTGAATTTACAGGTCAGGCCCTCATCGAATCCATCTCCGTCCAGATCCCCCGCCTCGCAGCAGCTCGTGTAGCTCGAGGTAGCTAGCGTGACTTGGGTCCAGGAGGTTCCAAGGCCATCATCGTTCACGAGCAGCAGGAAGTTCCCTGCTGCTGAGAGAAAGTCGCCATCACCGTCGGCATCCAGATCGAGACCCCTCGAGTGTGACGAAACGATGCTGGAGATGGGGTGGAGGACCCAGTCGGTGGCGCTGCCGTCGAGGTTCTCATACCAGAATGTAGCGCTCAGACTACCGGCCAGGACGTCCAGATCGCCGTCGCCATCGACGTCAACGGACGAGACTGACCGGTTGTAGGTGGAAGCGCCGATCTCGTGCCAAAGCATGGTGCCGCCGGTGCCGTCAGTGTTCTCGAACCAATAGAAACCCGAGTCGGTTACATTCAGCAGGTCGATGTCTCCGTCACCGTCCAGGTCCACTGGCTTCAGGTCCCGCTGAAAGGAAGAATCGCCCGGGCAGGTGTGCAGCATCCAGTTGAATCCCAGTCCGTCGACGTTCTCGTACCAGTAGACCGATGGTGAGCCGGTGCTCAGGAATGCGATGTCGAGCTTGCCGTCACCATTGATGTCCGATGCGCAGACCTTCTTCACACCGAAGCCGCTTGTGATATGGTGCTCTGCCCATACGGTCCCGCTCCCGTCGGTATTCTCGAACCAGTACAGACCTTCCTGCGGAGGGATGTACCCCACACCGAGGACTACATCACAAGTTCCGTTCCCGTCTACGTCGCCGGCATCAACGGATTGCGACCCGGGTCGCGATGTGGTGAGGTTGATCCGGGTCCAGGCGGTCCCGCCGCCCTCGTTCCGCCACCAGGTGGCATACTGTGCTCCGGTGGAGAGAACGTCGTTGTCGCCTTCTCCATCGATGTCGTGAACTCTGATGCAGCTGGACACGTAACTCCCGTCGAGCAGATGGACCACCGGGGTGACAAGGGTACCACCGAGCAGCAGATCTCCCGGTGCGTCGAGCCAGCCGATCCCCGTGACCGAATCGAACGTGTCTCCCCATTCATCGACGGGCCCCGGCACGCCGCCCCCCCCGGACCAGTCCGTCTGCGTGGCCGAGCCGGCGGTTCCCGTGGAGGCGAGGACGAACAGGGCGTACGGCAGAAGGATCTTCATCGTATCAACCCCCTTCAGGTTCCCAGATCCCCGGGACGGGGAGGGAGCCCAAGGCTACCATCTAGTCGATGACCACGACCCGTACCGTCTCAGCGTAGCCCGGCGCAGCGGCCGTGCAGCACAACACCCCGGCGGGGAGATCCTTGAAGCTCAATGTCTGGAGCCCGGCGGAGGCCTGCACCTCCGTCTCCGCGATCACCCGGCCCGAGAGGTCGAACACCCGCACGGCCACAGGTCCGGCCGCGGCGGCTCCAAGGCTCATGCCGAGAACGCCTCCCCGGGCGGGGTTCTGAAGCGGGGCGAAGCTCCAGGAGGGGACGCAGGCCTCATGCTCCTCCGAACCAACGCAGGGAAGCCAGGACAGGGTGACGTCGTGCAGGACGGGCGTGACGAACTGGTTGCCCGCCCCCCTGCGCAGGATGGCGCGGTACTGCACGAGATCGTCCAGATCCGTCAGGTATCCGGAGAGACCACCCGGCGAGGAGATCTCCGCCGACCATGGGCCCATGTCGCCCGGGTCGTCGGACGAGCGCACCTGGAAGGCGATCGACGTCCCGGTGGGCAGTACGGATGTCCAGGCGATCGTCTGCCAGACCGCCTGGTCCTGGACGTCCAGGATGCTCGACTCGAGGAGACCCTCGAGGGCGAAGCGGGTGGCGCTCCACCAGTCCACGTCGCCCGCGTTCCGGGCGGAGCCTGCCACATCCATGCGGCCGTTGCCGTCGATGTCCGCGATGACGGCGGAGCAGGCGCCGTCATACCCTCCGGCCAGCGTGCGCTTTCTCCACTCCGTCCCCCAGCCGTCGAGATTCTCGTACCAGAGGACATCGTCGTCGCCGGAGGCCGTGGCTGCGACATCGATGTCCCCGTCGGCGTCCATGTCGGCCGCATCGACCCAGGATGCCTGCCCGGCGACGATGTCGATGTCGTGCCGCGTCCAGCTCCCGCCACTCCCGTCGGCGTTCCGCCACCATGAGACCTTGTTGCCGTTGAAGGCCGCTCCGACGATGTCCATCGATCCGTCCTGGTCCACATCCTCCGCGGTGACCGAGAAGGCTCCGTCGAAGCCTCCCTGGACGAGGTGCGCCCCCGACCAGGTGGTTCCATAGCCGTCCATGTTCTCCCACCAGACGATCTGGTCGCTGACGGAGGAGGCGCCGACCACATCCGGGTCGCCGTCTGAGTCGATGTCCGCCGCCGTCACGGAGCTGACTCCGTTGCAGAAGTTGGCGACGGGTATCCAGCCCCAGTAGGTCCCGGTCCCGTTGTTGCTCCACCAGCACACCTTGTCGCCGTCCAGAAGGGCTCCGACCACGTCGGTGGATCCGTTTTCGTCCATGTCGACGGCGTAGACCGAGTAAACGCCGTCGGCCAGGTCATAGATCGAATGCTCCACCCATGAGGTCCCGATGCCGTTGTGGTTCTCCCACCAGACCACCTGATCTGTGGAATAGGAGCCACCCACGATGTCCCAGTCGCCGTCTCCGTCGAAGTCGCCGGGGCAGATCGCCAGGCAGGAGGGAAAGCCTGAGTCGATCACGACTTCCGTCCAGGAGGTGCCGCCGGCGTTCCTCCACCAGGAGACCGTGCTGCAGCTGTATCCGGCGGCTGCGATATCCTTGTCACCATCGCCGTCGATGTCTACGGGGAGGGCGCAGGCCGCCCCCGGCAGGCTGTTGTCGACGGTAGTCTTCACCGGATCGAAGTCCAGCCGGAGCAGACCCGGCCAGCCGGCGTTCACGGCACTCGCCAGGTCGAACACCTGGCCCCAGTCCGTCACGGGCCCTGGCACGCCGTCACCGCCGGTCCAGTCGGTCTGGGACTCCTGATCCGCGGTGGAGACACCTGTCAGGAGAACCGCGAGGAAAAACAGCCTTCCGTTCATGCAGCTCCTTCCCCGCCGGTTCCGAGGTCGTCCCGCGGTATGGACCGCACGCCCCGGGAACCTGCTGCCGCTCGAATCGGCATACCGGTCGATATTAACGGCGCAATGAACTCCCGGTCAATAAACTCAGCACCCGTCCGATCCCCCCGGAGCGCTCTGAGTACGAATACGGAATACTATCCATGCCAAGAATTTACGCGTCCGGACTCCCCTGTCTGCCGATGCCCGCCCTCGTCAAGGGCTGTGACTCGCATCGCCCCCTGCGGCATGGAGCCGCAGGACTTCGCGGGGCCTTGTGATCTCACAGAAGACGCTGGAGCCGTCGACTTCGATGATGCGTGCGTCCGATCCGACCGCCGATGCCAGCCGTTGGGATGGCCCGTGGAGAGACTGCCCCTGGTCGTCAAACTCGCCTCCTCAGGTAGGCGGGTCTCCGCACGAGTGGGTTTCGCCAGTCGCCCTCCACGGCCTCAAGCATCACCGGCTCGTCGGTGATCTCCAGCAGGAACTCCTCCCAGTGATCCTCGCGCATCAGAGCATAGTCCCTTCCGAGAGGGATGAAGAAGCTGTCGGAGGTAGCAGGACCGAGGTAGAGCGACACCTCGTCGCGCAGTATGCCCGCGGTGATCCGCCAGACCCGCTCCCGGGGGAAGGAATCCTCCGGCGCCCAGGGGAGGGCGTCGACCCCGTACCGGTAGGTGATGAGCTCGGCAAGCGCAGCATGCGCGACGATCAACTCGCAGTCACTGCCGGAGAGAGCGTCCATAGCATCGGCCGCGAGTTCATCATAGAACGGGTACGGGGGATCGTGCAGTTCCCGGGAGTAGGATCGTCCCGTGTGGAGGGAGGTTGCGATGAGAGCCAGGAACACGGCTGCTGGGACAGCCTTCCGCCCCGCAGCCCGTGATGCCTTCCCGTCGGGGATCACGCGAAGGACCCCGGCATGGATCCAGGGGACGCAGAGCAAGGGAAGCAGCAGGAGAGTGCCGAAGAAGAGCCTGTAGGAGAGGCCCGTAAGTGAGAATCGGAGGAAGGGGAGGAGCCCGGTCAGAGCAACCAGTGTCATGACGGCGAACCCCCTGTCGGGTTGGCTCGAACCCGGGAAGCGCCGGAACGGGAGGAGGATCCCGGTCAGGATCGGCAGTATGCCGGCCAGGACGATCTCTCCGATCCAGACCGTGGTGAGTCTGCCGGAGCCGAAAGCGCCCAGGAACGAGACCGGCACGAAGATCGGGCTCCACGACAGGTCGCCTGTGACGCGTTCCATATCCCGGTATGAAACGGTCAGCGGGAGGAGGTGCGAGAGCGCCAGAACTGCTATCACTCCTGCTGGGAGGATCAGGAGCAGGGATCGCGGCAGACGCCGGACCGAAGGAGCGAGATAGAGCAGGAGGAAGCCGAGGGAGAGCACCGCGGAGAACCGGTGCGTGAAGAATGCTGCCAGGAACAGCAGCAGGGCTCCCGCCAGGTGCGGGAGCATCCTGGAACCCGTCGGTCTCCGCTCCCCCGCCTCTGGGGCACGGTGGATACCGATCAGGGAGGCCGCGAAGAGGAGGAACAGGGAGAAGCCGAGGAGGTTCTTCGGGAACTGGGTGAAGAAGTATCCGAGAGAGGGGCTCGCAGCGGATAGGGCGCCCGCGAGGAGAGCAGTGTGGATGGCGGCCGGATCACCGCCCGAGCGATTCGTCCGGAGCATCGACAGGGTCAGCGTGAAGACCGAGAGGACGAACAGCGTCTTGAACAGCACGGCGCAGATCCGCCACGAGGTCACGTCGTCTCCGCTGACGGCTCGCGCGAGCATCAGGAGCGGCCAGACCAGCGAGGACTCCGGAGAGTGCATCTCGCCGGTGGTCCTGAGCGCCTGCATCTGCACGAGGTAGTAGTAGCCGTCCCAGCCGCTTGGATGCTCCGTGTCCCGTAGTGATGCTAGCCCTACGGCTACGACGGCACCCAGGAGCAGGGCTACCAGGGAGGTGCTCCACAGCCGTCGCATGGACGGGGTCACGAGTGCGTACCCTTTCTCCGCGCTAGTACGCGAAGTCCTCGAAAAGCCCCCGGCGGCTCGAGATCCGGCTGGCGTCGAAGGTCAGGGTGTCGCTGAAGATGGTTGTCCGGTCGATGTCCGGTGCACCGTCCCCTGGTCGCACCCCCGAGTAGGGGTCGAAGCCGGGCTCCTGGTAGCGGGCAATCCGGTGGAGCTGCCCGAATATCCGGATGGTCCGGTCATCCAGGACCTGCCAGTTGCCGTCCGCGTACGTACTCTCCGTGCCGTCCCCGAGAGCCTCGCGCCTCCAGAGGACGAAGCTGCCGTTCGATCTTACGAGGAGCGACTGCGACGAGCCCTCCGGGTCTCCATCCCCGCGGAAGACCTGCCTGTCGATGAAGGCGCCCGCCTCCGTGCCGGCCGCCCAGTCCAGGATCGCACGCTTCCTCGTCTCGCCCTCCCCCGGGGAGATGACGAACCATGTCGAGCCGTCGAAGAAGCTCATCTCGCTGACGACTAGGTCCCGGTAGGTCTCCCCCGCATAGGTATCCAGGAAGGTCATGGTGAAGGCGCGTCCCTCCAGGGGGTGCTCGAGGACTATCTCCTGCGGCCCCATGAGGTCGGCGAGCCTGTACTCCGGGGTTTCCTCTCCCGTTCCGAAGGAGAAGAGCGATGCCCGTTCGTTCTGTTCGAAATGGGCCTGCGAACGCTGGTAGCCGTTCCAGATCCTGATCCGCTCGATGCGCTGGAGGTCGTCGAAGGTGAACGTCAGGCTCTCACCCTCACCGCTCCCGGCCGTGTTCCCGTCGGCCCAGCCGAACCCCGTGCGGGAGTCGAACAGGAAGTCGGGGCAGTAGGCCTCCGCGGGTGCGAGGGAGGAACTCGCACGCACTCTGCCGTCGACCTTCCCGATACCGTTCACCCTCATCGGGACGTCGTTCCCGTTCCCGTCATCCACCAGCAGGACGATCTCGCTGATGCCGACGGGAAGGTCTCCCCTGTAGTTGATCCCGTCGACAGGATACTCGCCCCATGTCGAAGTGGTCGATGCGATCCGAACGAAGAGGCTCCTGACGGGCAGGTTCAGAGCCACGGTCGCACCGTCCGAGAGAACGAAGGGGGTCTCGACCCCGTTGACGTAGAGCCTGCAGGAGACAATGCCCTCGAACCCTTCACCGTCCGGCACGAACTGCAGCCGGACTGCTTCGATGAGGATCGCCTCCTCGAAGGCGAGGAACAGCCCCTCGTCCAGAGCAGCCCCCGGCATGGTGACCCAGGCCGTCTGCGGATTTCCGTCGAGGACGTTCTCCGGTCCGCACCCGCTTTCGGGCATGGATACCGAGGTGGCGTAGCATAGGAGGAGATCGGCGGAGGGAGCCCCACCGGAATAGCCAGCCATGCCGCCTCCTGTCAGGACCATGGAGGCCATCACGGCCAGGAGAGGAAACCAAGCGGTCTTCATTCAGTCTTCCCCCTCACGGGAATCGTCACGACGGGCATTCATCGCCCTCCTGCGGGACATCCTCGAACGGCTTGTCGAAGTGCTGGTAGTCACTCTCCTGCCAGTCCCCCCCCCATCTCCAGCCGAGCGCACGGAAGAGCTCCACGACAGGGTGGCCGTCGAACAGAGTTCCGGGGGCGGATGCGTCGTGCACCGCACCAGCGGGGAGGACCAGCGATCCGGACTGATATGGATTCTGCAGCGGGTTGATGTCGATTGCCAGTCCGAAGGCATGCCTGGAGAGGTTGCCTGTTCCGGGGACCGTGCGATAGTTGAAGACGGAGGTGTTGTTCCGCCTCATGGACTCGGAGTCGTCCCACCCGTACAGCGAGACCGGCGCAACGGACTCCAGGGGGAAATGGATGAGGAGCATGAGGAGGAAGACGCAACGCAGATCCCGGGCGACCCTGGCGTCCGCAACCAGACACCCCTCGTGCAGACTCCCGTCGAAGCCCCAGTAGAGACAATCCACCAGGACCAGGTTCTCCAGGATCCACGCCGGGCACTCCGGCGGCACCCCCTCCAGGGTCTCCTCGAGGGTGAGGGAGGAGAGGTCGCCGACCCCGCCGGACACAACTGCCGCGAGCACAGTCAGGATCACCGCGAGGCTGGCTCTACCCTTCATGGATCCCTCTCGCCCAGCTCAGCATCCGCCCCCACTGCAGGTTCCCGCTGTGATGATCAGCGTGTCGGCATCACCCGGACAGCCGATGGCCCTTCTGACTGCTCCGCCCTCGGGACTTCCGGTCTCCCGCAGCATCACCTGAGGGCGAAGCCCTTCAGGAGCATGCGATTGCTAGGCGAAGACCCTCCACACATGCAATCCAGGAGTTTCAAGATATGCTCACATCGGCTCAACCGCCCGCCATACGGCAAGCGGGTTCCACAGTCTGAGTTCTTCTCTGCGTATCTTCTCGTCGACGACCGCCCCCCAGTTGGCATAAGGCTGCGGAGGCTCGAACCTGCTGCGTGCGGCGGCATATTCTCCCCTGACGCCAGTAAGCACTGACATGGAACTCGTGGCGGCAGCCTTGACGCCGTCGTCGGTGGCACGCGAGCCGACGTAGAAGTCGTTGCCCGGCCAGGAAACATGGTCCCAGGCGACGATGCTGTACAGAGCGCATCCCGAGAAGTCGTCGGTGTCTTCGGCATAGACGACCGGGGGGCAGAGCTGTGACTTCGCGTGATTCCCCTGAATCTTCAGGGGGCGGACCATCAGCGATATACCGTGGATCTCGCGGCGGGAGTTCTCGCACTCGCTGTACGGGTCGAAGTAGACGCACATGATGTTCGGAAAGGAACCGCCGTACTCGGTCAGGAGCTTCTGAAGAACCGCCTCCAACCGCGTCCCGAGTTGATGACGGAAGGGACCGGCGAACTGCCCGCAGCCGAGGCCCGGCACGGTCACGAATGCGGATCGTGGCTTGCCCGCATGGTCGTTGATGTAGCGGAAGACCGGGAGCAGTCTGCGTCGGTAGAGGCTGTAGTAACCCTCCGTCGATAGCTGGCCGTCTGACGCGGTCGCTTCGTTCCAGTCCGCCGGGGTATGTCCCCGCCCGTTGCGCAAGAGAGCACCGGGAGTGAATACCAGCACCCCTGACAAGGGCGGTTCGTGCAGCGTTGGGGAACTGTGGCTGCCGTCATCGAAGATTGTTACAGGTACGGCAATCGAGATATCGCCCAACAGGCCGAGTTCGGTAAGGTTCCAGTCGGAGCCGTCCCCTGCCACCCCCATCTCTGCGAAGATCTGGGGCCGCCTGGTGTCGAACAGCTTGCCGAGGAGCTCCAGCTCCATCATTGCCCGCAGATCGGCGCCTCGGAGGCGATCGGCAAGAAGCGATCCAGCCTGTGCTCGGCCAACTCGTAACGCCTGCAGGTAGTCGCTGGCGCGGGCGAGGGTATCCTCTGGAATGATGATCGAATAGGCGGGTGCGTCAGTGGTATAGGATGCTTGCGTAGTCAACGGGACGCCGTCCTTCGCCCGACGCGGCCATCACCGGCGAAGATGCAGCGTAGCGGAAACCCGTCAGAGTGCATGGCTTTGTCAGAACTCGTTTCCTCTGTCTTCTCTTTTCTCAGCTTGTTTCTCAGAAACCTGAAGAGCAGTCTCCAGTCTTGAACACAAAGTGCGAAGAATGCTCCGACAGTCCCTGCGGAGGCCAAACCGACCGGACATCCCTGTCGTCCACAAAAAGGGCAGACAGCGAACATGGAGTAGAGACCCGTGAACCCGAACCACCAGCCAAGGAACCTGAAGAGGCGGCCGAACGGGGATATCCTTCTATTGCTTCGCAGCGGTTCGGTTACCTCAGATGACGGTTGTTCCATGTCTTACTCTTCCAATGTTCTAACGCCTGGGTATCGGCCGCGGGCGAAGGGCGGCGAGGTGGGTGCCGCGCGAGCTAAGCGTTCGCCCCCCTGGAGCTACCGTGACACCCGAGCAACCGTCGGCCGCATACGCTAGTTAGGTCCCGGCGACCGAGCCCCCTATCTCTGCTCTTTGCCAGACCTCTTGTTCTCACCGTACATCAGCGAGCAGAAGAGCCCGATCAACAGGAACATGAGAGCGCGAAGCAGTCCCGCCGCAGGCACGGGCGCGCCGATCGCGCGTCCAAGGTAGATCCCGCATGAGATCAGAGAACCCACGCCGATGGCGAAGAACAACCATCGCAAGGCTGAGGGCATCTGCCGGTTTTCAGTCACTTTCTCTACCCTCCGGTCGCCGTGGGCCTAACGATCTGAATCAGCAGACTGCGAGAACTCGACTCTCATGACCTGTTGCAGTTCTGCTGCATTCAGTTGTTAACCTCCGATGATCTCATTCAGCCCAGCCACTACCCTGGCCAGATTCTCCGGAGAGATCCTTGTGATCCTCTCTCCCATGCGCTGGATCGACAGGGTTCTGATCTGGTTGATCTTGACCCAGGATCTCTTAGGCATTTTCTCGGACTCCAGACTCAAGGTCAAAGGGAAGCCTGCTCGTGGTTCCTGACTGGTTATAGCCACGGCGATTACTGTTCCAGAACGGTCGTTGAAGACATCACTGCTCAGTATCAGGACGGGTCTGCGTCCCGACTGCTCATGTCCGATTGTCGGATTCAGATCCGCCCAGATGATATCGCCCCTCAGTATTCCGGCCATGATCCGTTCTCATGACTCATGCCTTCTTCAGCTATGGCCATTTCCTGCTCGGGGTCGAGTTTGGAGCACTCTCTGGCCAGCCGTGAGCCTGATGTTCTTTCCAGGAGGTCTTGTACAGCTTCCTGGATGGCTCCGCTCCGGCTGGGGTATCGTGCTTCAGAAACAAGATCATCCAGTTGCTTCAGCATCGCCTCACTCAGGCTGATGGCGACTTTCGCAGTTCTCATAGCTTCACCTCCAGTATTACCATTGGTCATACCTTCGGTATCGTCAAGGGTTAACTCTGATTCTGCAGAGTCTGGCTTCTCCGGCTGATTCTACCCCCCACCCATGCTCGAGTCCAACATCATTACGCTGCATATTGCCGTCAATATAATATTTACGAATACCAGAGCCCGGGCTGGGTATCTTACGTCATGCCCTTCATCCAGTGGATGCCTCTGTCCGCATCTCACTATCAATCCGATATCGCCCGACCTGACGGACTGGATCGATGCCCGGCCCCGGATAAGGCGGCTACTCCCCCGCACGAGACTCTCACTGCTTCGTCTCCGTGATGGATCTGCTCAAGCGGCGGGACGCCCCACCCGGGCGGCACCTGCCAGTTCACCACAGTGGGAGCAGTCCTGCTGCGGAGGCTGTCACACCATCAGCAGGGCATTCTCTGCTTCGGACAGCTGCACGGGCAGCCTACAGCTTCATCCCCCTGCTACTACGGCGGGTACGGCATCTAGACAGGCTTAGAGGTACATCCCAGATAGGTCACTGAAAGCTGTATGAAGAGGCCGCCGCGGGCGGCGGCCTCCTTTGATCACGACTCCGCGGCTACCCCCCGAACTCGTGGAGACGGTCGAGCATGGCCGTCAGCAGGTCGATGGCGGTCTCCACGTCGTGGCGGTGGATGACCGCTCCGGGACCGTGGCCGTAGCGGGTGGGGATGGAGAGGCACACGGCGTGGGGGCTGCCGCCCCACTTCTGCATCGAGGCGGTGTCCGTGCCTCCCGCGAGGAGGATCTCCATCTGGTGGTCGATGCCGTTCTTCTCGGCTGTGTCACGCGCGAAGTCGACCAGCTCGGGTGAGCTGATGACCGAGCCGTCCATGTACTTGATCGCCACGCCCTTCCCGAGGGTTGCTATCTTCAGTCTGGCTGGGTAGTCGGGGATGTCGCCGGCGCCTGTTATGTCGATGGCGATCGCTATGGAGGGCTTCACATCCTGCGCAGCGACAGTGGAGCCGCGGAGGCCCACCTCCTCCTGGGCGGCGCCCACGGCCGTGACGTTAAGGCCCGTGCCGGTGAACCGCTTCATGGCCTCGGTCATGATGAAGACCCCGACGCGGTCGTCGAAGGCCTTGGCGAGGAGGCAGTCGCCGATCTCCTGGTAGGGGGCGGCCATGGTCACCCAGTCGCCGCGCTCGAAGGTGGCCTCGACATCATCCTTCTTCATGCCGGTGTCGACATAGAGCTCGTCCAGGCGGAGCTGGCGGTTGGAGTGCTCGGGGAGCCAGGCGGCCCTGCGCTGGACCACTCCGTGCCTCACGCCAGCCTTGCGCGTGTGTATGCGCACGCGGTGGCCGACCATGTTCTCGGCGGCCCAGCCGCCTATTGGGGCCAGGGAGAGGTAGGCGTCCTCGATGTTGAAGACGAGGAAGCCTATCTCGTCGGTGTGGGCGGCCAGCATGACCTCGCGCCCGCCTCCGGCCGACTCCCTCCTGGCGTAGAAGTTCTTCATGGCGTCGACACGGGTCGAAGCCACCGGGCCGAGCTCGCGCTCGAGCACCGCGTTCACCGCGTCCTCGCGGCCCGAGACGCCGTCGGTCTCGCAGAGCTCCTTCAGAAGAGACAGGTCCTGATCCGCCATTTCAGCTCCCTACGGGGTTATCCAGGTGAACCCGGCCGGGTCCATCCACCTGCCGGGCTTGTCGGAGGCGAAGGTCATGCTGCCGATCGTCGCCTGTGCGGCCTCCTCGGGGCTGAGGCCGTTCTCCAGAATCATGTCCAGGTAGAAGAACTCGATGATCGCGCTGCCGCCCCAGTCGACGCTCTCGGTGTAGCCCGAGATGACGAAGCCCTCGGGCCAGTCCCTGCGCGACTGCATGATCGTGCGTGGGATGTCCCCGTTCATCACGAGGCAGCTCGAGAAGTGCAGCATGGCGAGGTTGCCGCAGGGCGCCAGGGCCTGGGCTATCTCCCTGCCCCCGAGCGAGCCGTCGGCGAGGCTGATGCCGCTCTCGTCAGCGTGCGAGGAGAGGAGGAGGTAGACCTCGCCGGGGAGCGTGCCGGCCTCGAGGGCGAAGAGCTCGAGGTCTGACCGGTCGTGGATGAAGCGATGGCGGACGTTCACGCCCTCCACCCTTGCGAAGAAGGCGTCGAGCATCTCACCGAAGGAGTACTCGGGCTCCTGGAAGGAGGACTGCCATTCGGCCTCGAGGATCACCAGCCACTTCGCGTCCGGGTTCCCGGCCCCGGCGCGGTAGCCCTCCCAGCCGGACCACTGGGTGGATCCGTCGGCGCGCCACTGGCCAGAGATGCTGTTCCCGTCTGGGGCCAGGTCGAACCAGCCCTCGCCCGAGGCACTGGGTTCGACGTACTCGAACTCGAGGCGCCCGGAGGGGTTCACCGTGCCCTCCACGGTGCACATCCCCCCCATGATGTAGTAGCCCGACACGGAGGTGCCGGTCTGGTTCAGGACCATGGTGCCGTAAGTCGTCTCCCACGTGCCGGAGTAGTCCGCAGCAGCGGAGGTGAGAGCCAGCGCGAGCAGGAAGGCAGCAGTCATCCTAACCGTCCCGTCCTGTGATTCAGTTGGCTTGACCGGGGGAATATGATGGATAAATGGCCCGGCGGTATTCCCGGGTCATGTCCGCAGGGCGGCTGGAACCACAACCGCCCCCCCCGGAGCCGGATCCCCTGAACCCATCTCTCGGCGCCCCGCCACGCCCGGGGGGGAAGCAGACCCCGCGGAGGAGGCGTCCCTTTGTCCAAGGATCACTCGATAACTGATTGCAGGCGATCGGAGGCTATTCCTGAGGCCCTTGTCCCTCGGGATTCCCGGCGGCAGAAACAGCACGATCGTAGGTTGAAGTCTGGAAGAGGGTCTTGACCGAAGCCCAGCTCCTCCTGTCCAGCGAGGTTTCGCTGCCGTGAGCCCTGAAGAGGAAGTCAGAGGCGTGGATATAGGGATACCCTATTATCCATGGATCCCAGATCAGGAAATCGTCACTCGAGAAACTGTGGTCTGTTGTGTTGGGGGAATTGTCTCCGAGGATGGAGGGCCATCCGCCGGACGAGAGCAGGGTGTTCTCGACAATCCAGAACGTGGAACCGCACCATATTGGAGTCGGGTAGCCTACATGCAAGGCGGTCTTGTGGAGTGCGGTCACCGAGGTCTGATCGAGCAGCATCTCAGGGCCATTCGAGCTCCCAGCCCAGAGTTCGAGGTAGAACGAACCGGTATCCCATGTGTAGTAGGGCGTGTAATGGTAGAACCACAGTTCTATCTGGCCCAGAATCACCCCCGGAGATGCCCCGAAGTCATCCACGTCGAACCACACACCTCTGTATACCCCGGCCCATGTCACCCAAATGGCCGTGCCATCGTCATACTGAAGCACATCGTCGGTCCCGCCGACGTACAGCGGTCTGTCCAGCCGGACCTGGCCCGAGGTGAGAACGATCAGCAGGAGCTTCAGTGCAAGAGAGCAGAGGGCAGGCATCATTCACCTCCCCGTTCGATCCCGGTATCATCCTGCATCAGTCTGTCCCGGGAGTCAATGATCCTGCGGGTCGCATGTGCGGAGGGCCGTATGAAAGACAGCCCCGCATAGAAAGGACCCCTGCAGAGCAGGGATCTCTCTCTGGTCCAGGGTTGTGGATGCTACTGGAGTCTGATCGGTCTACTCCACGACCACGAAGCGCTCTGTCGCCTCGAAATCCCCGGCCCGCATGTGCACCAGGTATACGCCGACTGCGAGGCCATCCAGCGTGAATGAATGCATGCCCTCTGCGCAGTCTATACCTGCCTCGGCCACGCTTCTGCCCGCCAGATCGTACACCGTCAGCTCCACACCGGTCGCTTCGGGAACCGAGAAGTCTATCTGTACGAAACCACATGTAGGATTAGGGAATGCGCCTATAAGCTGGAAAGTCGGGGGGCCCCCCGTCTCCTCTTCGATTCCGACCCAGGGCGTCCAGTCGACGGTGATATCCTCCAGGCATGGGCTTGCGCTGTTGTCCTCTGTGCTCATCGTGATCCTGTACTGAATGTAGCGCATTCCGTCGAAACCCGACGGAATCTCGTCCCCAGAACTAGGTATCAGTATCCAGGATCCCATCGCCCCAGGAGTGTTGCCAGCTCGCAATTCCACTGTGAGATCCGTGTTCTCCGGTACGGATTCGGTCCAGGTGACCTGGCCCCAGTCCGAAGCTTCACCCGCATCCAGGATCGAGCCGGTCAACTGACCTGATTCGAGGAACTCCGACACCTCCCACCAGGTGATGTCGGCGGCATAATAGGCCGCACCCAGGACATCCATGTCGCCATCGCCATCCACGTCAGAAGCATGAACGGAAGTGGCGCCGTCGAAGGATCCATTCACGGGGTGCGTGACCCAGTCCGTGCCCGAGCCGTCGGCGTTCTCCCACCAGGTGATGTCGTCGGCATTATAGGCCGCACCCAGGACATCCATGTCGCCGTCGCCGTCCAGGTCAGAGGCATGAACGGAACAGGCGCCGTCGAAACCCCCGTCCACGATGTACTCGACCCAGTTCGTGCCCGAGCCGTCGGCATTCCCCCACCAGGTGATGTCGTCGACCATTTGAGCCGCACCCAGGACATCCATGTCGCCGTCGCCGTCCACATCGGAAGTGTAAACAGAAGATGCGTAGTCGAAGCCCACATCCACGGTGTGCTCGACCCAGCTCGTACCCGAGCCGTCGGCGTTCGCCCACCAGGTGATTTCGCTGGCAAGGCTGGCTGCACCCAGGACATCCATGTCGCCGTCGCCGTCCAC